>CAWAIM010000017.1:0-353068 GCA_963781895.1 uncultured Alphaproteobacteria bacterium | reverse complement strand
ACCGGCCGCGGAGGAAAGAGCCCGCCCGTATCGTCGATCACGCGCAGGCCGCGCATCGGCGCCGCCTCGGGCGCGATCGCCGTCCATAGACCCAGAGACTTGAGATAGGCGACCGAGCGGTCGAGCAAGGCTACGGTGCGCCCCCGTCCTAGTTTGCTGCTCCGCGCCGCAGCAGACGACATCGACTCCGGCCCGTGCGAACGCCATCGCCGCAGTCAGACCAACCAGTCCCGCCCCGGCGATCAAAACTTCGCAGGCGCGATCGGCCGGCTCACCTGGGCTTTTCATTGTCGTATACTCGCGTAGGTTGCCGGCGGCGGCCCGGCGCCGCCGCGTGATCCGGACGGCGCCGCTTGACTTTGATAAGGCGAGGGCCGCGAGGTCAAGCCGGCGTCGCCGGGCAAGTCGGTTTTGTCGCGGAAAACGGGCGGGAAGGGCATGTCGATTGAGAAGCGGCCGGTTCGCGTAGCCCAGGCGGCGGGATTCTCTGTCCATGTGTTCACTGCGTCAGGCGGGGCCGTGGCGTTGCTCGCTCTCTACGCCGCGATAGAGCGCAATTTTTCCGTGTGCTTCGCATGGCTCGGCTTGGCGCTCTTCATCGACGGGATCGACGGCGCTTTGGCGCGCGCGGCGCGTGTTCACGTGACCGCCGCCTCGATCGACGGCGCGGTGCTCGATTTGGTGATCGACTTTCTCACCTATGTGCTCGTGCCGGTCGTGGCGCTTTGGCGGTCCGACCTCATGCCGACCGATGTCTCGTTCTGGATCGGCCTCGTGGTTACGATCGCCTCGGCGCTCTATTTCGCCGACACGCGTATGAAGACCGACGACCTTTGGTTTCGCGGCTTTCCGGCGACCTGGAACATCTTTATTCTTTATCTTTTCGTTTTGCGGCCACCCTGGATCGTCAGCGCCGGGCTTCTGCTGGCGGCGGCGGCGATGATGTTCGCCCCCTTGGTCTTCGTGCACCCAATGCGAGTCGTGAAATTGCGCGGGCTCACGATCGCCATGACGATCGCCTGGTTCGCGCTCGCGGCGATTGCGATCGTCGAGAAGCTGCAGCCTTCGGGTTGGGTGAAGGGCGGCCTTATTGTGACCGCCGCCTATTTTCTCGTGCTGCCGCTCCTGCGTCATTCCCCCTGGGCGCACGCCTGAACGGCCAGCCGCAAGATCGCGAAGTCGCCTTGCCGCGGGGTGCGAATTCTTGCTATAGGCCCGCCGTTACGGCGGTGCGTCCGTTTGTCGCCGGCCTCGTGGCGGAGTGGCTACGCAGAGGACTGCAAATCCTTGCACCCCGGTTCGATTCCGGGCGAGGCCTCCAATTTTGCTTCACCCTGGGACGAGAACGGTCCCGAATGGCGGGCATAAGCCGATGGCCACGACCCTTTCGAGCGAAACGCAGCGTCTCAACATGGTGAATGGCCAGCTGCGCCCCGGCGATGTCGTCGACCAAGCCGTGCTGGCGGCGTTCCTCGAGACGCCGCGAGAGCGATTCGTCGCCCCGTCTTTTGCCTCGCTCGCCTATCTCGATCGCGATTTGCCGGCGCGCGGGGCGAAGTTCCGCCGGCTGCTGCCGCCGCTTACTCTGGCGCGGATGCTCCAGGCGGCCCGAGTCAACCCGGGCGAGCGCGCGCTCGATGTCGGCGGCGGATCGGGCTATGGCGCCGCTTTGCTTGAAGCTATGGGCGCGAAAGTCGTAGCGCTCGAATCTGACCCCGGCGCTGCGGCAGGGGCTCGAATCGAGCTGGCGGGCAGGACAGATGTGGTTGTGGTCGAAGGCGCTCTTGCGGCTGGCGCGGCCAGTCTCGGACTGTTCGATGTTATTGTGGTCGAGGGAGCGTTCCACATCCCGCCGAACGCCCTGTTCGCCCAGCTTGCGGACTTCGGGCGTCTGGTCGGGATCGACGCGACGACGCCCGGCTCCTCGCAAGCCGTCCTCTATGAGAAGATCGGCGGAGCGATCAGCCGGCGCGCTCTGTTTGAGACGTGGGCCGACGCTCTCGACGGTTTCCAGCCCGCCGCAAGCTTCGCCTTCTAGAAATACGAATATGGCGCGCCATGGCTCGGCGGCTCTCTCCGGGTCGAGTGTCTCATGTTTGCGACGGTTCGTCGAAAAATGGGCAATCCGCAGCCTCCTTCGCAAAGCTTCGGTGGCGTCGGGACCGCCTTCGCCTATTATGCCTCTCGCGGCGCGCCGGAAATGGCGGGATCGGCGGCGGTCGCCTTGAATGGAAGTCGGCGAGGTTGGTCTTTGCATTTCGCGTCCGGCATGCGACTTAAGCGACGGCGGGGGGCGCGCGGCCCTTTGGAGGCGGCGATGAGTTGGGGCTCTGGCGCATTTCGGGGGCGACGCACCACATCTTGCGGCGCAAGGGGGCCGCGCGCGTTGCGCGCCGCACTTCTCGCGACAGCGGGTCTGGCGGCGATCGGCGCGGACGCGGGGCGCGCGGAGACGGTCAGCGGCGCGCTCGTCAAGGCCTATCTGAACAATCCCCAAATCAATTCTCAGCGCGCGGCAGTTCGCGTCCAGGACGAGGAAGTCCCCAAGGCGAATGCGGGCTATCTGCCCACCGTAACCGCCACGGGCGATTATGCGCTGGAGCGTACGACCACGACTACGTTCGGCTCCGGCGGAGGCGCCGGGCCCCAGGCAACGTTCAACATCCATCCCCGCGGCTACGGCGTCACGGTCAATGAGACCGTCTTCAACGGCAACAAGACGGTCAACTCCATCCGCGACGCCGAATCTGGGGTGCTGGGACAGCGCGAGCTCTTGCGCAACACCGAACAGAACGTGCTCCTCGACGGCGTCACGAAATACATGGACGTTCTGCGCGACACGGCGATCCTGGAGCTCCAGCGAAACAACGTCGAGGTGTTGAAGGAACAGTTGCGCGAAACCCGGGACCGGTTCACGGTCGGCGAGGTCACCCGCACCGACGTCGCCCAGGCGGAAGCGAGTCTGTCCACCGCGCAAGCGACCGCATTGAGCGCGCAAGCGACGCTGCAGGCTTCGATCGCAGCCTACCGGCAAGTGATCGGCGAGGAGCCAAAGACCCTCGCGCCGGTCAAGCCGATCGCGAAGCCGTTGCCGAAGTCATTGCCCGAGGCGGTTACGATCTCAATGGTCGAACATCCGTCGATCACGGCGGCGCTGCACGGGGTCGACTCGGCCGAGTTGGGTGTGAAGATTGCCGAGGCGGCGCTATATCCGACCGTCTCGCTGAGCGGCCAGTTTAGCCAGCGGTACGACGTCGGCGGCTTCCCTGGTATAAACGCGGTAGTCGGTTCGATAATGGGAAATGTTTCGATCCCGATCTACCAGGGCGGTAGCGAGTACGCTTCGACTCGACAGGCGAAGGAAACCGTCTCCCAGAAGGAGCTGGCGGCAGACCAGCAGCGGGACGTCGTTCGCCAGGCTGTTGTGGCCGCCTGGGGCCAAAATCAGGCGTCGGTCGGCGTCCTGCGCGCCGCGAGGGCGTCGGTCTCGGCTAACGAAGTCGCGCTGGCAGGCGTGCGCGAGGAGGCCAAGGTCGGCCAACGCACGACCTTGGACGTGCTCAACGCTCAGCAGGCGCTGCTCACTGCGCGCAACCAGCTCGTGTCCGCCGAACATGACGCGGTCGTGAATTCCTATGCGCTTCTTTCGGCTGTCGGTCGTCTCAATATTCCGACACTTGGGCTGGCGGTCGCCGAATACGATCCGCGCGTGCATTTCGATCAGGTCAAGAGCAAGTGGATCGGCCTCAGGACGCCGGACGGCAAGTAGATTTTCACCCAGGCCGGTGACCGCTTGCTCGGGTAGGCCTTGAGCGCGTATCTTTTGTTTCGAGCGCGACTCGATTCGGCCGCGAGTGGCGGTGGCGGGGATCGCCGCCCGTTCGTAGATTTCGCCGCGTGTGGCAAATGGCGCTGGGGACAAGGCCTCTCAGAAAGGTCAGGGCGGTGCGATGAGCGCAATCAATTCGAGTTCTGATGATCGCGATCTCGAAGCACTTCGTCGAGCGCAGCGCGCCTACGAGCCGTCGATGGAGGAGATACTCGCCTCGATCCGCAACATCATCGCGGACGACCGAGAACCCGCGAAGGCGGGGGGACAGAAAGCGACGCCGCTGAGATCCGGCGCTCAGGCGACGGGACCGCAAATCGTCTATTCAAAGGACGCCCCCGCGCCTCAGCCCGTCGCGCCCGAACCGCCCGAACGCGCGGAAGCGCCGCCGGAGACAAACTTGCCAAAGGTGGTTTGGCGTCAAGGGGACCCGGTCGATCGTGATTCTTCGCGGCGCCGCGGTCCAGCCCGAAGCGGAGCCCTTGTTGTCGCCTGAAACCGACAAAGCGGTGACGGCCTCGTTCGGGGCATTGTCGACCAATCTCGCCCTCCGGAGCGCCGAGCTCGCCGACGGCATGGTGCGAGAGATGCTGCGCCCGATGCTCAAGCAGTGGCTCGACGAAAATCTGCCGAGCATTGTCGAGCGGCTCGTGCGGGCGGAAATCCAGCGAGTCGCTCGCGGGCCTCGGTAGCAGATCCGGGGCCTGAGATCGTGCGTTGACTTGCGCCGCCGCGATGGGCTTAAAGCCGTCGCGGCGTGTCGTTGTCGGCGTTCGCGACTTCGGCACTGCTCGGAATGCTCAAATCCAATCTTGATGGGCCGCCCGAAACCGGGCGTGGCGCAAATCGAAAATCCATGATGAACAAATTTTTTGACACCGTCGCGGTCGAAGGACGCATTTCTCGACTATGGGAAGAAACTGGCGTGTTTC
Organism: uncultured Alphaproteobacteria bacterium; assembly: GCA_963781895.1. Classification (GTDB taxonomy): domain Bacteria; phylum Pseudomonadota; class Alphaproteobacteria; order Rhizobiales; family Beijerinckiaceae; genus Roseiarcus. The sequence continues at coordinate 348,307 of CAWAIM010000017.1, read as the reverse complement.
GGTCGGGTCGCGCCGACCGGGCGACAGCGCAGCCATACTGCCTTGTGATTCCTCCACCCAACGTCACCGGCAATCTGCATATGGGTCACGCGCTCAACAACACCCTGCAGGACATCTTATGCCGTTATCAGAGAATGAACGGCCGCGACGTGCTGTGGCAGCCGGGCGTCGACCATGCCGGAATCGCGACGCAGATGGTCGTCGAACGACAGCTGACAGAGCGGCAAGAGCCAGACCGGCGAACGCTTGGGCGCGAGGCGTTTCTCGAACGCGTCTGGGCGTGGAAGGCCGAGTTGGGCGGGGCGATCGTCGCGCAGCTCAAGAGGCTTGGCGCGTCCTGTGACTGGAGCCGTGAGCGATTCACGCTTGACGAGGGACTGTCGCGCGCGGTCGCCAAGGTCTTCGTCCAGCTCTACCGTGAAGGCCTCGTCTACAAGGACAAGCGGCTCGTGAACTGGGATCCGAAGTTCCAGACCGCGATCTCGGACCTGGAGGTCGCGCAAGTCGAGTGCAGGGGATCGTTCAAATGGTCGCGCGACCACGGCCCGCCCCTCGACGAGGCGGCGCTCGCCAAAGCTCTGGCGAAAAACCCGAACGGCCACCTCTATTACTTCGACTATCCAGTCGTGAACTCCCACGGCGAGGAGACCGGCGAGCGCCTCACGGTCGCGACCACGCGCCCGGAGACGATGCTTGGCGACACGGCGGTGGCGGTCCATCCGGAGGACCGGCGCTATAAGCATCTGATCGGCAAGCGTGTCCGCCTGCCTCTGGTCGGACGTCTGATCGCAATCGTCGGCGACGACTATTCCGATCCCGCCAAAGGCACCGGCGCCGTTAAGATCACGCCCGCGCACGACTTCAACGACTTCGAAGTCGGCAAACGGCATGAGCGGGAAGGTGTGCGTCCTATCAACGTTTTAGACTCCGAGGCCAAGGTTTCTCTCAAAGACAATTTCGATTTCTTCGCCGGCTTGGAAAGCGCTCTCGACCACGCCCGGCTTATCGCCGCGGTCGACGGTCAGGACCGCTTCGTCGCCCGCCCGCGGATCGTCGTCATGATGGCGCACGCCGGGCTGCTGGCCAAAATTGAACCGCATGCGCACACGGTTCCGCATGGCGACCGTTCAAATGCAGTCATCGAGCCCTGGCTCACTGACCAATGGTATGTCGACGCCAAGACGCTCGCTCAGCCGGCGCTGGCGGCCGTGCGCGAAGGCAAGACCCAGTTCGTGCCCAAGAACTGGGAGAAGACCTATTACGAGTGGCTCGAGAACATTCAGCCGTGGTGTGTATCGCGCCAGCTCTGGTGGGGGCATCAGATCCCCGCGTGGTATGCGCCCTGGGGTGCGGTTTACGTTGAGGAAACGGAAGAGGCAGCCTATGCCGAGGGGCTCGCCGACGGGGTGGAGCGCGGCGCCATCAGCGAAACGGAAGCGCGCGCGCTGGTGAGCGACTCCGCGCGGCTCGCCGAAACGTTCAGGCGCGACGAAGACGTGCTCGACACCTGGTTCTCCTCGGCGTTGTGGCCGTTTTCGACGCTCGGCTGGCCGGACGAGACGCCTGAACTGATGCGATTCTATCCGACCGACGTGCTCGTCACAGGATTCGACATCATCTTCTTCTGGGTCGCCCGGATGATGATGATGGGGATCCACTTCATGAACGAGGTCCCCTTTCACGACGTCTATATCCACGCGCTCGTGCGCGACGCGAAGGGCGCGAAGATGTCGAAGTCGAAGGGAAACGTCATCGATCCGATCGATCTCATCGACCGCTTTGGCGCTGACGCGCTGCGCTTTACTTTGGCCGCGATGGCGGCGCAAGGGCGCGACATCAAGCTCTCGGAAGCGCGGGTCCAAGGCTATCGCAATTTCGCGACCAAGCTTTGGAACGCCTCTCGATTCGCCGAGATGAATGGCTGCGTCCGCGTCGAAGGCTTCGATCCCGCCGACACGCGCGAGCCGCTCAACCGGTGGATTCTCGGCGAGGCCGCTAGAGCGGCGGCCGAGACGGCAGGGGCGATCGAATCCTATCGCTTCAACGACGCCGCCAATGCGGTCTATCGCTTCATCTGGAGCGTGTTCTGTGACTGGCACCTCGAACTGGCCAAGCCGCTGCTCCAGGGCGAGGGGGAGGCGGCGGTCAAAGCCGAGACGCAAGCGACCATTGCCCATGTCCTCGACATGATCTACGCGCTCCTGCATCCGTTCATGCCGTTCGTCACCGAGGAATTGTGGGCGATAATGGGCCAGGTCGGGCCGAAGCGCGCGGGCCCGTTGGCGCTCGGACCCTGGTGCAGGGACGGGTTGGAAGTCGACGAGGCGGTCGAGTCCGAGATCGGCTGGGTCGTCGACCTGATCACTGACGTCCGCTCCGTGAAGTCGGAGATGGGCGTGCCGCCCTCGACGCCGTTACCCTTGGTTCTCGTGGCTCCAAGCGATCGGGCGGCGAGAAGCGCCATCGCCTGGAGCGAAAGCATCAAGCGCCTTGCAGGGGTGCGGACCGTCGAAACGGCGAACGCCCCGCCGGCGGGCGCGCTCCAACTCGTGGTGCGCGGCGAGGTCGTGGCGCTGCCACTCGCCGGGGTTGTCGATCTGGCGGCGGAGAGAGCCCGCCTCGACAGGGAGATCGCGAAGGAACGGCTTGAGATCGCCAAAGTCGAAGCAAAACTCGGCAACGCCGACTTCGTCGCCCGAGCGCCAGAGGACGTGATCGCCGAACATGAGGAGCGGCTTGAGACGTTCCAGGAACGACTGGTTAAGCTTACCGGCGCGCGCGAGCGGCTCGAACTGGTCTGAAACAGTCGGAAAGAGGCGAAAATGTTGCTTTCCGGCAACAGCGCGGACGCAAGTATCGGCAGCCGAGATTCGGGCCGCTATACGCCCCGATTGCGCCATAAACGACTCGCAGTTTGCGATCGCTTAATGACGGAAGTGGTACGTGTCGTAGACGTCTCCTTCGGGGAACCACGGCGCGGCCGGATGGCGGGTCGGGGCGGTCGGGATCAAGATGCGCGTGTTCGCGTGTACTGAGGGTTGCATCGGGATCGCGCTACGCTCGGTTCGTCGCGGCGCCGCTGTCGTAACCTTCGGAATTTTGACATTCGCGCCCGCTATGGCCTTCGACGGCTCCAACCCAAGCGCCCCCGAGAAGATTCCGCTGAAAAATTTCGGTACCGCCCAGCAGGCGCTTCGAGTTGGTCTCGACGATCTCAGGGCCGGGGACCTGGAGTCCTCGCTTGCGGCTCTAACCTACGCCGCGGAGGGAGGCCAGGCGGCCGCGCGCTGGAAACTAGGGGAGATGTACGCGGACGGTGTGGGCGTTGCGCGCGACGATCTCAAAGCCTACCATTATTTCAACCAGGTCGTCGAAGACTACGACGAGGACCAGCCGGACCGACGAAACCTGAGCTTGGTCTCCAACGCCTTTGTCGCCATCGGCGTCTATTGTCTGAAGGGTATTCCCAACAGCGAGGTGCGGCCGGACCCGGAGCGGGCGCACGAGTTGTTTCAATACGCGGCGACAACCTTCGGCGATCCGAACGCCGAGTACAATTTGGCCAACATGTATATTGTCGGGGCCGGGGTAGTCCCGAAGGACAAAGTCACAGCCGTTCGTTGGCTGGCGTTGGCGGCGGCAAAAGGCCACCGGTTTTCAGAGGCTCTGCTCGGTCACATGCTGTTTAGCGGCGATGGCGTGGCGCATCAGCGCGCGAAGGGCCTGATGTGGCTCCAAATCGCCAAAGACGGCTCGCAGGATTCCAAGGACGAGTGGATTCGCGAGCTTCATCAGCGGGACTTCGCCGCCGCGAGCGACGAGGACCGGCAGATGGCCGCCGCGCTTCTCGACGAGCGCGCCAAAAGCTCGACGCATCAGGCGAAGAACTTGGTCAGGTCCACGAACGTCCTGCGGCCTGTCGACGCGCCGACGCTAGCCGGTTCACCGCCGCCGCCGGCGGCTCAGTGACCGGCGGGACGCCCGCCGCTTTCGAACATCTTCCCGTTATCCGCGCCGCAGTGATGCGACATCGTCGTTTCGGGAACATTCCTGTATTTCGGGTTCTTACGCGGAGCCCGAGCGAATTCGCCAACCGCGACCCGCTCCGCGGTCGGGGTCGGCTCCCGCCTCAGCTATGACGCCAACTGTCAGATTGAATCTTAACTACGCTACCAAAAATCCGTTTGGGATGGCGCGCGGCGCACCATGCGCTGCTGGGCTCAATCGTCAAACCGAGACGCCAACATGGGACTCCGCCGGCGCTTGTTCGAGATTGCGGCTTGAGGCCTGACGAGTATAAGACTTGCCGCGCCGACGACGGTCTTGCGCGCACACCTCCACGTCGCACCATTGGATATGGCTGAATTTCTTTTAAGACAATTCGCGCGTCCCTGGGCGACGCCGGCTCTGATCTGCCTTGCGGCGTTCCTCGTCCTGTTCGCGCTCGCGGGTCAGACGATCAACGCCCCGTTCGTCTATTACTCTCCTCGATGAAGCGTAGCGCGTCGCTGGATTTCTTGCGGGGGTCGGCAGCGTTCGCGGTCGCGATCCCTCATTACCTGACGACCAACGCGCCGTTTCAGCCGCTGGCGGAAGCCTCCGCGATCGCCGGCGTCGAGGTGTTCTTCGTGCTGAGCGGCTTCGTGCTGGCGCCGCAAATCGTCGAATGGGTCATCGGTGAGCCACGGCGCAACCTCGGCGTGTTTCTCACCCGGCGCTGGATGCGCACAATCCCGCCCTATGTCGTGGCGCTGTTCGCCGTCGCGATCCTAACCGGCAATATTCTGACCCGCGACTGCCTGCGCTATCTCCTTTATGTCGAGAATCTCTTCACCTTCGCCAATCGCACCGATTTCTATCCCGTCGCCTGGAGCCTCGCCGTCGAGGAATGGTTCTACCTTCTGTTCGCCCCGATAATGTTCGCTGTCGGTTGGCTGCTGGCGAGAAGCGACCGGCGGATGGAGGCGACGTTCGCGATCGTGTTCATCCTTGTCGTGGCGGGGTTGAGGTTCAGGTTCGCGCCTGTCGATTGGGACTTGAACGTCAGACGAGTCACGATGTTCCGGATCGACTCGATCGTCTGGGGCTTCCTTCTCTTTCTGGCGTTCGAGCGTTGGTCGCTACTCGCGTCTTCGTGGCTCGCCGGACCCAGGCTGCTCATCGCTCTGACCGCCCTTTTCGCCGTCTCGATCACGCTCGAGCTATGGGTCGCGATTGTCGCCCTGGAGGGAAGCGCGGCGGCCCGCGAGGCGTTCCCCTATTCGTCCGCGCTGTTCGGCATGACCCTGGTCGGCGTGTTCGCGCTAGCGGACAGGGCCTTCCGCGGACGCATCGTCAGAGAGTTCAGCTTCTTCATTGGCCGCATATCATATTCGGTCTATCTATTTCATATCATTGTCGTCATGACGCTGAAGCCGAAGATTGCGTCATGGCCCCTCGCCGCCCAGCTCGCGCTCTATTGCTTTTTGATCTGCTCCTTTTCGGCGATCTTCTGGTCCGGGTTCGAGCGGCCGATTTTGGCAGCGCGACCTCAATATCGCGCGCATCGATCGGACATTCCGGTCGCGATCTCATCCCCGCCGCGCGAACGTCGTGGATTTCGTCCCTCGGGGGCTTCGATTGCGCTCGCTCTTGCCGTCCTTGGCGCAGCGGCGATCGCCCGCAGCGCCTTTATGGCGAACAGGCCATATACATTCTACGCCCTGCTTGTGGCGACAGCGGTCCTGACTATGGCGCTCGCCGAAAGAGCCCGTTCGCCGCTAGCGCACGGGCTTGGAACCTCAGCGCGGGCGCTTTTCCTGTTCGCGGTCGCATTGCCGCTTGCCGATTTCGCATTCAGGACCTCGACCGGTTTGCCGTTCGCGGCCTCGGCGGCTCAACCGACCTATTCTTATAGAGCGGCGCATGAGAATCCGACCGCCTTCGCCATATGGTGGTTCTATTATCTCAACGAGTGGATTCGCGAGGACGGCATCCGCCGTTCAATTGAAATGCCGGACCCGCAACATAAGCTTCCCTTTGTCATGATTCCGGGCGGCGCCGGCCGGATGTTCGACACCACTATCCGGATCAACAATCTCGGCTTTCGCGGGCCGGACCTGCCGCGCGACAAGGGCGACGCCTTCAGGATCTTCGCTCTGGGCGAGTCACAGACCTTCGGTCCGACGTTGCGCGACGGCGAAAAGCCGTGGCCCGAATTGCTGCAGGACCTCTTCGACCAGCGCGCTTCGTGCGGGCGGCCGATCGAGGTCGTCAACGCGGGAACCGAGGCCTATACGCTCGAGGACAATCTGGAGCGGATGCGTCGCGACATCCTGCCGCTCAAACCCGATCTGATCCTCAGCACGCACGGAATGAACGGTCTGCTGGCGCTCGGGCTCAGGCGTCGAATTCGAGACCAACGAGCCAGGCATCAGGCCTCGGGCCTCGCCCCTCATCGGCCGCGCGGTGTTGACCATCGAGCATGCGCTCTACGACTGGAGGTTTCGGCGCGACCCGCGGCTGCCGGCGGCGGCCTTTAAGCCCTTTTCCGACGACGCGCTGATGCACAGCCGATATGCGTTAGCATATCGCAAGTTGATTGCGCTCGCGCGCGAAAACGACGCGGCAATCGTGCTGAGCACGTCAGCCATGGCGGTCAACCAGGACAGCCCGCGCGAGGTCAAGGATTTCTACGGCGCCGTGTTCAAGCCGATCGACGACATCATCGCCGCCAACGCCGCCCACAACCGCATGGTTCGCCTGCTCAGTCGGGAAGAGGGCGTTCCGCTGATTGATATGGCCAAAGGCGTCGACGGATTGTGGGACGACGATCTCTATCTCGACATCGTCCATTTCACCCAAGCAGGCAACGAGCGGGTCGCTGGGATCATGTTCCGTGGCCTGTTGCCAATTCTTGCCGAGAGCAAGGGAGTGCGGTGCACGATCCATTGACGGAAAAGTCGGCGGAGGCGCAACGCGCTCGTCGCAGCGGCCGACATCGCAGTTTGAACGCTCGAGATGCTGGCATTAGAGTGCTTCGATTCCGGAAGAGCAATCGTCAATGACTCTAAGCGAAATCGACGTCGTTCGCGCGCTGCTGAATTCCAAGCCGCGACCGGTCGGATGGCAGGAACGTCGCCGGCGCCTTGATGAGGTCGGCTCGGTCTGGCCGGTCGCCAACGACGTGAGGCTCGAGGCGGTCGATCTCGCCGGCGTGCCGGGCGAATGGTCGATCGTTCCGGGCAGCGACGCTTCCCGCGTCTTGCTGTTTTTCCATGGCGGGGGCTATTGCTCAGGCTCCATCCTGAGCCATCGCCGGATGGTGAGCGAGGCGGGGAGGGCAGGAGGGGTGCGGACGCTCGCGGTCGGATATCGATTGGCGCCCGAGCATCCGTTTCCCGCCGCCTTCGACGATGCGCTGACGGCGTGGCGGTGCTTGCGGAGCCAAGGAATAGCCGCCGCCCAAATCGCGGTCGGCGGCGACAGCGCAGGAGGCGGGCTCACCCTCGCGCTGATCTGTGAACTCCGGCGCGCCAACGAGGACCTGCCCGGCTGCGCCTGGCTCATCTCGCCCTGGACGGATCTGACCATGTCGGGCGCGTCGCTTGGAACGAAGAGCGCTGTCGATCCGCTCATCGACAAGGACTATCTCGGCGAACTGGCCGTCGCCTATCTGCCTGCCGGAATGAACAGGAGGGATCCGCGGGTCTCGCCTCTCTATGCCGATCTATGGGGTTTACCGCCGACGCTGATACAGGTTGGATCGGCCGAAGCCCTCCTCGACGACGCAACCCGCTTCGCCGCTGCGGCCGGGGCCGCCGATGTGCGTACAACTCTGGAAATCTGGCCGCACATGATCCATGCTTGGCCGTTGTGGAACGCGCGCTTGGAACCGGGTCGTCGCGCGCTTACGAGCGCGGGCGTGTTCATGCGGCTTCACTTGTAGTTTCCGCGCATAAAAGCGCAGAATCGGATTGTGTAAGCGGGTTCCATTCCGACGCTGAAACGCGGAGAGTGTGGTAACTAGTGGAATTTGTCGCCGTAGCTGCGTTGGACGCAAGGCGGTGACGCTGAACGTGAGGGCATCAAAATGGAGATGTTCGCTCACGCCCTAGCGATCCTTCAAAGTCTTATCCTCATCAGCGCGGCTAACGGGGCGCCGGTCCTGTTCGCGCGGTTGTTGGGACCGCGCTTTGCTCGTCCGATCGACGGGGGCATAGTGTTGTGCGACGGTCATCCTCTCCTCGGTCGCTCCAAGACCTGGCGCGGGCTCGCCGCGGCTATTGCTCTCGCGACCTGCGCCGCGATCATCATCAGGCTCCCCTGGCAGGCGGGTGCGCTCGGCGGCGCCTCCGCCATGGCGGGTGATTGCCTCTCGTCCTTTGTCAAACGGCGGTTCGGGCTCGAGCCCAGCAGCATGACGCTCGGTCTCGATCAGGTTCCCGAATCGTTGCTTCCGGCGCTCGTTTGCACCGTTTATCTGCCGCTTGATCCTATGGACGTGGTGGCGATCGTGTTGTTATTTTACGTCGGAGCGCTGACGATGTCGCGGCTCTTTTTCGCCCTCGGCATACGGGATCGGCCCTACTGAAGCGGGTCGCGCGCAAGCTGGTGCAGGGTGATCTCCGGCCGATTGTTGAAGCGCACCGGAACGACCGAGGATCCGGCTCCCACCGAGGTATAGCCCGCCATGCTGGCGTGTCGCCATGCGCCAGCGGCGAAAGCGCGCGGCAGATTGGCCTCGATCAGGATAGGAATGCCGCCGGGCAAGCAGATCTGGCCGCCGTGCGTATGTCCGCTCAGCATCAAGTCGAAACCAGCGTGTGCGGCCTGCCGGTAGATTTCCGGGGTATGCGAGAGCAGGATCGAGAAACTACCATCCGGAATGTCCGCTGCCGCCTTTTCGATGTTGTCGGCGCGGTAGAAATGGGCGTCGTCCACCCCCGCTAGATAGATTGAAGCCGAGCCGCGGACTATGGCGACGCATTCGTTGAGCAATATCCGAATGCCTAGCGCTTCAAGGTCGGGAACCATGGCGATCGAATCGTGGTTGCCGAGGACCCCGTAGATGTCGCCGCGCAACGCTTCACGCAAGCGCGCCACGCCTTCGAGACTGGGCTCGCAATCGCCGTGAGTGAGCCCTCGATAATCGCCGGTCAGCACACAAAGATCATATCCGACGCCGCGAGCGAGCTCAGCGACACGCTGCAGCGCGGGACCGCTTATGTCCGCGTGCAGGTCGCTCAGATGCAGAATGATGAAACCATCGAAAGCACTTGGCAAATTCGGGAGACGCACAATGTTGCGCCTCACCTGCACCTTGCCCGCGTTTGCCCTGCCCCGCCAATAGGTCCCAGTCACGCGCAGCGCTATCTCGATCATCGCCTGCATGAGGGGCAAGTTCTCTAGGTGCAGAAAGCTCAGCCCCTGGCCAAAGGCCTGCGCCTCATGCTCGCGTTCGATGCCGAGACGCAGCCGTGCGTGCAACGGCCCGAGTTCGAGTTTCCAGACGGCGTCTTGCTTCGTCGGGGTCGAGTAGGCGGCGACTCGTCACGTAGTCGGCTCCGGCGGGTTGCGATGGGCGACCGAGCCTCCTCGACCGCAACCGGTCTGCTAGCAAAGGAATAGCATGATAGTCGACAATTGCACGGTGGGACTTGAATGGGAGAGAATCTTGAGCGCCATGAGCTTCGTCGAGGCGCAAGGGTTTCCAGGACCGCTGATTCCTGACGAAGTCGGCATGCGCTGGGGGAAGTCGGCGCGATTCTGCGGGGGAAGGTCCCGCTCGGGTAGGGCCTAGCGAGCCGCCCGATAGCGAGCGCTGCGGGTGCGTCCGGTAACGGCCGCCGCTCTTGTCTTTCTTCGTGCCGCACAAGATCTTGCCGTCGATCGCGACGACGCCGGAAACCTCGCCTTGAGGCCAGCAATCTAGGACGCCGGCGCTACGCTGTCGCCAAACGGCAGAGAACGGCGCGGCCAATCAAACTTCTCTTCGCCGACCATCGCGATTTCGTCGAAATCCTCCATCCGACACACCAGCTCAACCAGAACCGTCGGCGGCGCCTCGTCCGACGGATAGGTCATCATGCGGGGAACGCGATGATTCTACACCGTCTTGATGTGATCCAGGAACACATGCCATCGTCGAACCTCCTGATTCGACGATCTGAATCCATTTCGCGATTTGGCGCGTTAACGATTTATGGTTCCACCCCGTGAGCATGACGCAACCCGCTTGCCCATGAATTTGCGCCGTCACTCTCTAAATCGCGAAGCTCACGCCGCAGCCGCACGACGATACCGCGTTGGGGTTCTTGACCCGAAAGGATTGGCCCATCAGGTCGTCGACAAAGTCGAGTTCGGCGCCTTTGAGCATTTCGAGCGAAACCGGGTCGACGAGGACGGTCGCGCCGTCGCGCGTCACGGCCACGTCGTCGTCGGCGCGGATCCTGTCGACGTCGAACGAATACTGGAAGCCCGAACAGCCGCCGCCCTTTACGGAGATGCGCAGAGCCGCGCCATCCTCGCCCTTGAGAATCGCGTTGAGCCGCCGCGCGGCGCTGGCGCTGATCGATACGCCGTCGCATTCCGGAGAATCGACTTGGCTCATCAAATAACCTCTGTTGCTAACGCCGAGCAGGCGCGTCTTCATAATTCTACGCGCCTAAGATATGGACGCCAGAGAAAAGCGCAATGTTGAGCAGACCGATGCCAAGCGATCACGCCGCGGGGACCCGAGCTCCCTACGCCGCTGATGCGGCGCGCTCGCACGGCCGCCTCGTCGCCGAGCCGCCGCCAGCGACGCGAACCGAATTTCAGCGGGATCGCGACCGCATCATTCATTCGACCGCCTTCCGCAGGCTTGCGCACAAGACCCAGGTCTTCGTCTATGAGGAGGGCGATCATTTCCGCACCCGCCTTACGCACACCATCGAGGTGGCGCAAATCGCACGTGCGCTCGCTCGGGCGCTCAAGCTCGACGACGACCTTGCCGAAGCCGTCGCGCTCGGACATGACCTCGGCCATACGCCCTTCGGTCACACCGGCGAGGACGCCCTCGATGCCTGTATGGCCGATCATGGCGGGTTCGAGCACAACAGCCACGGGTTGCGCATTGTCACCGAGCTGGAGCGCCGTTACGCTGCATTTGACGGGCTGAATTTGACGCAATCGACTTTGGCCGGGCTCGTCAAGCACAACGGACCTTTGCTCGACGCCTCCGGCGCGCCGACTGAGCGCTACAAGCTGAGGGGCGTTCCAGAGTCCATAGTCCAATTCGACCGGCTTCAGCCTCTCGATCTGAGTCTTCACGCGAGCCTCGAGGCGCAGGCGGCCGCGATCGCCGACGACATCGCTTATGACGCGCATGATATCGACGACGGCTTGCGCGCGCGTCTATTCTCGATCGGCGAGATCCGCGTCGCCGTCCCATTCATCGAGGGGCTGCTGGGCGAGATCGCAGACCTGTATCCCGGGCTCGAGGAGGCGCGCGTCATCCATGAGTTGACGCGCCGCGTCATCACCCAATTCATCGAGGACGCGATTGGCGAGAGTCGGCGCCGGATCGCCGACGCCAGGGTGGACAGCCCCGCGGCGGTCGCCTCGGCGGGTCGGACACTCGTAGGCCATTCGGCCGCGATCGAGGCGGCCGATCGCGGCATCAAGGCCTTCCTATTCGCCCACATGTATCGCCACCAGACGGTGCGGAAGGTGCGCGACAAGGCGGACGCAATCGTGCGTCGCTTGTTCAAGGCCTATTTGGACGATCCGTCCGTCATGCCGCGCGACTGGGCGGCCAAGGCCGGACAAGGCGAGCCCGCCCGCGCGGTCGCCGACTATATCGCCGGAATGACCGACCGTTTCGCCATTCACGAGCACGTCCGCCTTTTTGACGGACCTACAGACTTGCGTTAGACGCGCAACTCTTAAACTTGGCGAAAAGTATGAACGTTTTTGCGGATTTTCAGTCGCGCCTTGCTGCGCTGATCGAGAAGCGCGTCGCGGCGGGAGAGTTGCCCCGCGATCTCGATCTCAGCCGCTTTGTCGTCGAGCCCCCGCGCGAGGCCGCGCATGGCGATCTATCGACAAATGCGGCCATGGTTTATGCGGGCGAAATTAAGGCTGCAGGATCGAATCCGCGCGCGCTTGCCGCGAACCTCGCCGCCGATCTCGCGCAGGAGCCCGACGTTCTCAAAGCCGAGGTTGCCGGACCGGGATTTATCAATGTCGTTTTGCGCCCAGAGGTTTACGAGCGCGTTCTGAGGATTGTTCTCACTCAGGGCGCAAATTTTGGCGCCGGCGCGCCCGGTGCCGCCGGACCCGTGAACGTCGAATACGTCAGCGCTAATCCGACCGGGCCGATGCATGTCGGTCACGCGCGCGGCGCCGTATTCGGCGACGCCCTGGCGAACCTGCTGATATTCGCCGGTCGCGAGGCGACGCGCGAATATTACGTCAACGACGCCGGCGCGCAGGTCGATGTGCTGGCTCGCTCCGCCTACCTGCGCTACCGCGAGGCGCTGGGCGAAGAGATTGGCCCGATCCCCGAGGGGCTCTACCCGGGCGACTATCTGAAGGCCGTCGGCGAGGCGCTGGCGCGCGAGTTCGGACCAACTCTCAAGGGCAAATCCGAGGCCGAATGGCTGCCATTGGCGCGCAAACGCGCAATCGACGCTATGATGGCGATGATCCGGGGCGATCTCGCCGCGCTCAACATCGCCCATGAGGTTTTTGTCTCGGAGCGGACGCTGACCGGCGCCGACGGCGGCCCGGACCGCGTGCGCGAGGCGATCGACTGGCTGCGGTCGAAAGGCCTCGTTTACGAGGGGCGTCTGCCCCCGCCCAAGGGCGCGCCTGCCGACGACTGGGAGGATCGCGTGCAGACGCTGTTCCGTTCCAGCGCCTTCGGCGACGATATCGACCGGCCGCTAATCAAGTCGGACGGCTGCTACACCTATTTCGCCACCGACATCGCCTACCACAAAGCCAAAATCGATCGCGGCTATTTGACCCTCGTCGACGTCTGGGGCGCCGATCATGGCGGCTACATCAAGCGCATGCAGGCCGCGGTCAAGGCGCTGTCGAGCGGGAAAGCCGCGCTCGATGTGCGCCTGTGCCAGCTTGTTCGTCTGATGCGTCGCGGCGCGCCTGTCAAAATGTCCAAACGTTCCGGGGATTTCGTGACGCTTAGGGAAGTCGTGGATGAGGTCGGAGCGGACGCGGTACGCTTCATCATGCTGATGCGCAAAAACGACGCGCCGCTCGACTTCGACCTCGCGAGCGTGATTGAGCAGAGCCAGGACAATCCGGTCTACTATGTGCAATACGCCCACGCCCGCGCGCGAAGTGTTCTTAGACAGGGGAAAGCAGCCTTTCCCGATTTCGATCTCAGCCCGACGGCGCTCGCTGAGGCCAACCGCTCGCTGTTGACTGACCAGGGCGAACGTGAGTTGATGCGGGCGTTGGCGCAGTATCCCCGGTCCGTCCTTCAGGCCGCTGACGCTCATGAACCACATCGAATCGCGTTCTTCGCTCACGATCTCGCCACGCGCTTCCATGCGCACTGGAATCGGGGAAAAAACTCGCGTGATTTGCGCTTCATTAACGAAATCAATCGAGATTTGACGTATTCACGATTGTGTTTGGTCGCGGCGGTCAGCCTTGTTTTGGCCTCCGCATTGTCAATTTTAGGGGTTAGCGCCCCGGAGGAGATGCGTTAGCGCGAAACCAATCAACTTGGCGGGCATGAGGCGCGCCGGAATCCGCGACCAATGAGGATGCAATGAACGTTTCCGGGTCACGAGCGACCGCAGAAATCAATCTTGACGAATTTGAGCGCCGATTGCGCGCCGCGGGCTCACAGCAGCCGGGCGCTGAAGACCCATTGTCCGAACTGGCGCGGCTTGTCGAATCCTCAAGAGCCGCGCCTGCGAGTTCGCCGTCCGCTAGGAAAGCTTCGGGCCCCGCACGGGCTGGGGGAGAACCGGCGGAATCTCTCGAAATGGCGTTGCGTCCCTCGATCGTCGAAACCCGCGTCGATCACGTTGAGGCGGAGGCCGCCGGAGGGGAAGCCCCCCAAGGCGACGGCGCTGACGACCATCACGTGCAAGAGCCGAACTCGGCCGCAGCGGCGACGCCGCGCCGCACCGGAGGCTGGAAACTCAAAACCTCGGCACTCGCGCTGGCCGGCGCCGCCATGATCGGTGGGGTGTTTGTGCTCAAGGGTGGTGTACCCGGGTTGCCGAAGGCGCCGCCCTTCATCGCTGCGGCGAAAGGCCCGACCAAAGTGCAGCCACCCACCGATGAGACCGTCGCGGCTTCGAACGACGCGGGCGCGTCTCTATTGAGGGACAGCACGCAGTTGGCGCACGTCAAGGTTGTTAATTCGGAGGAGCAACCGGTCGACTTGAATGCGCAGGCAGCGCTCGCAAACGCTCCTGCGCAGATGGCGAGCGCACCTGCGGCGACCGCAACAACTCAGCCGACGCTTGGTGCGGCGAGCGCAACGCCGGTCGCGGCGACGACCAACACGCCGTTCGTGGCGCCGCCGGTCAATGCCCCGCCGCCGATTGCGTTGCAATTTCCTGACCCCAAGCCTGTCCGGACGGTCTCGCTGCGCCCGGACGGGACACCGATTCCGACGAACACCCCGTCTGAAGCGAATTCGAGCGAATCGTCGTCCGAAGGCGACGCAGCGAAGCCCTTGGTCAAACCCGCGCCGAAGGCGGCGGGCGTCGCTGCTGCTGGAGTCGCCCAGTCCTCGACGCCGAAACTCGATTTGCCGACGAAGCTTTCAGAGAAGTCTTCGGCCCGGGTCGTGGTCGCCAAGACGGATACGACCGGGCCGGGCGCCGCAACGGAGACGAACGCGCCCCTCGAACTCGGAACCGCGGCGAAGCAGGAGAAGCCCGGGACGTCGGCGAAGGCGCGCAAATCCGAGCAAGCCGCGGCCGAACCGTCCGCCGCATCCCCTGGGCAACCGGTCGACCCGACGGCCGCCACCACATCTCGCGGGTGGGCGGTTCAACTCGCTGCGCCAAAATCAGAGGCGGAAGCCAAAAGCGATCTTGAGCGGCTCAACGCCAAATACGCATCCGCGCTTAACGGCGCCGCGATCGGGGTGCATAAGGCGATCGTCAATCACCAGACCATCTATCGCTTGCGCGTGGTCGGCCTTTCCAAGGCTGACGCGGCGGCGCTTTGCGCACGAGTGAAGGGCGACGGCGGCGACTGCTTTATCGCCAAATGACGACTGCTTTTTCGCCAGCCAACAAGTAAGCGACGCCCCGTCGCCCCGTTTGCGCGGCCTTTTCCGGAGAGTCCGATGCCGAAGGCATTTATCTGCGGCTGCGCGAGCCTTGCGCTCAACGCTGAGGAGCGGGCTTTTCTTCGTGACAGCAACCCCTGGGGTCTTATATTGTTCAAGCGCAATGTCGCCGATCGCGATCAACTGCGCGCGCTGACCCGGTCGTTTCGCGAGTGCGTTGGGCGCGCGGACGCGCCGGTGCTCGTCGATCAGGAAGGCGGTCGGGTCCAGCGCATGGCGCCGCCACACTGGCCGGCCTATCCCGCTGTAGGCCTGCTCGAAAAGAACTTCGAGGCCTCCAGGGCGGAGGCTGCGGCGCTCCTTATTGCCCGGCTCATCGCCCATGATCTGCGGGAAGTTGGGATCACGGTCGATTGCGCGCCGGTGCTTGACGTTACCGAGCCCGAGACCCACGCCTTTATCGCCAGCCGCGCCTTCTCGCGCCGCCCCGAGCGCGTGGCGGCGATGGGCAGGGCTTTCGCCGACGGACTTCTTGCCGGGGGCGTCGCTCCCGTCGTCAAGCACATGCCTGGCCATGGCCGGGCGCGAGTGGACAGCCATCACGAACTGCCGGTGGTGCACGCGTCGCGCGAGGAGCTCAAACGCGACTTCGCTCCTTTCGTCAAACTCAACGATCTACCGATAGCGATGACCGCGCATGTCGTTTACAGCGCGATAGATCCAGGCCGACCCGCGACAACCTCGCGAATCATTGCCGATGACGTCATGCGCGGAGAGATCGGTTTCGACGGCCTGATCATGAGTGACGACGTGTCGATGAAGGCTTTGGGCGGTCGGTATGAGGAGCGCGCCAAGGCCATTATCGAGGCCGGGCTCGACATTGTTCTGCACTGCAACGGCGAACTCGACGAGGCTCGCGCCGTGGCCGCGGCGACGCCCGCGCTTTCGGGACCGGCGTTGCGGCGCGCCGACGCCGCCCTTGCTGCAATCGCTGCGCCGAAGCCCTTCGACATCGAAGGGGCGAAGGCGGAATTCGCGACGATCAACGCGACACTCGGCGTCGCCTGAACCGGACGGCGCGCTTCGAGCGCGTCGCCTCACGCCCGCCATGCGAGCCGCACGAACGGCGGCGAGTCTCCCGACTGCACGAAGCCGAGGCGCTCACACAGATTTAACGACGGCATTCCGCGCCAGCACATTAACCCGTGCCGGCAAGCCGAGGCGCCGCGGCAATTCGCGCGCCTGCACCATAACGCGTGTCGCCAATCCGCGCCCCTGCGCCTGCGGCGCCAACGCGATACCGACATAGTCGACAAGCCGTTCCCCACATCCGTGAATTCGCCCGATCGGTTCGAAGGAGGCCAGGACGATGAGCGCGCCCGATCGAAGAGACTGTGCGCCCAATCCTCCCATAAGCGCAGAGGGGAGCGAGTGGCTCTGTGGTTACCGAAGCGGCAGTCACTGGGCCCACACGTTTGAAAGGATTGAGGTGGGAACTGGGAATCACCCATGTGCGACAATATCAGCGTAGTTCGGTGACGAATGCGAAATTACGCCGCGTCCTCGGTGACGCGGTTGCGACCTTGAGACTTCGCGCGATACAGGGCGCGATCGGCGCGGCGATAGAGGTCGGCGGCGTCGCAACCGTCGTTCAATTCCGCGAGACCGATCGATACCGTCAGTGGGATCGAGCCGCCGGCGCCGTTAATCGCGAACCCCTGACTTTCGACCGAGACGCGTGTTCGCTCGGCTATTTTGGACGCTTGGTCGACCGCGACGCCTGGCATGACGGCGACGAATTCCTCGCCGCCGAGACGGCAGAGCACGTCGCCGCCGCGAGCGTTAGCCTGCAACCGAGCGGCGAAGCCTTTGAGCACCTCGTCGCCGGCGTCGTGGCCATAGCGGTCGTTGACGTGCTTGAAGAGATCGATGTCCAGAATCATCAAGGTTAGCGGCGTCTGGCGTTGTCGCGCTGTCTCGATCATCGCCTGCAGTTGAATTTCGAGGAAGCGCCGGTTGTTGAGGCCGGTCAATGGGTCGTACAGCGCCATTTCAATCGATTGGCGCACGGATTCTCGCAGCAGGTCAGCGTAACGCTTCTGGAGAATATTTGTCCGGACGCGAGCCAGCAGCTCATTCCGATCTATTGGGCGGGTCAGGTAGTCGTTAGCCCCGAGATCCAGACCGCGCAGCACTCTTTGCCGATCGTCGAGGTCGGCGATGAGCAGGATAGGCAGGTTGCGCGTCCGTTCGCGCGAGCGCGCTTGGCTGCAAATCCGCAAGCCGTCTAAGCCGGCCAGAGCGAGACTGACAATGAGCAAGTCGACATTCTGCTCCCGGGCTTGGCCGACCGCTGTGCTCGGATCCTCGGACAAGATGACGTCATGATGAAGCCGGAGCGTTTGGATGATACGCTCGAACGAGTTACGCCGGTCGTCGACCAGAAGGATTCGTCCGTTGCCGGAGGCACGCGAGCCCAGCGCTTCGACCGGTCCGACCACGCCGGCCGCCGCGCTCCGCGCGGCGCGATCGCGCAACTCGTCAATCGAAAACTTCAGGCGGACAAGCGAGCGGACACGCGCGATGAGCGCCACTTGGTCGATGGGCTTGGTTAGAAAGTCGTCGGCGCCCGCTTCGAGCCCATGCACGCGATCAGCGGGATGGTCGAGCGCAGTTACGAGCACGATCGGAAGGTGTGCCGTCCGGGGGGAGGCTCTCAATCGGCGGCACACCTCAAAGCCGTCCATGCCCGGCATCATCACGTCGAGCAGAACGATATCGCACCCGCCCAATTCGCAAATCGTGATCGCATCCGGGCCGTTGGTGGCGGTGAGAACCTCGAAGTACTCGGCGTTCAGACGCGCTTCGAGCAATTTGACATTGGGCAAGACGTCATCGACGACGAGCACACGGGCGGTCATCTTCCGGCCCTGTCTTCGAGAAAACGGTCGATGGTCTCAAAAAACTTCGCTACGGAGATTGGCTTTGACAGATAAGCTTCGCATCCGCCTTGGCAAATCTTGTCCTCGTCTCCCTTCATCGCGAAGGCTGTGATCGCTATGACCGGAATTGATCGCAACTCATCATCGTCCTTTAGCCATTGAGTTACCTCGAGGCCTGACACCTCGGGCAACTGAATGTCCATGAGTATGAGATCGGGCCGGTGCTTGCGGGCTAGATCGACGGCTTCAATCCCGCTGCGAGTCTGCACGATCCGATGTCCGCGGGTCTCGACGAGGTCGTTGAAGAGCTTCATGTTGAGTTCGTTGTCCTCAACAATGAGCACGGTCTTGGGCATTGGGCCTTTCCATGGCGCAGCGGAGGTGATCGTCTCGCCGAGTAACACTAATGTCGAGATATTTACGAATGGAGAATCGGATAATGCGCCAACCGTTAATGCGTCATCCGTCGAAAATGCGGTTATCCACAAGCCCCGATATGGGCCGATCGATTGCGATTTCTGCGGTGACTTTCCTGGCGAGCGACGCGGGGCGGCTCGACAAGTTCCTCTCGATCACGGGACTTGGACCTCACAATCTGCGAAAGGCGGCGGACGAAGCGGGATTTTACAGCGCCGTCCTCGAATACATGCTCGCCGACCAGGCGCTTCTCGTCGCCTTCGCGGTCGAGGCGGGACTGGAGCCTGAGCGGGTTGCTCAGGCTCACGAGACGCTGGCCGGTCGGCCGCATCCGAGCGAGCCGTGACGGAGGCGCGGGCGCCAAGGCTTTGCCGTGACTGTTTGGCGGCATTTTCTCGTGAGGCCGCACGCTGTCCGCAATGCGGGTCCCCGAGATTCGTCGATCTCGAGGCCTCGGCGGGTCTAACGATCGCCCATGTCGATTGCGACGCGTTTTACGCCTCGGTCCAAAAGCGTGACGATCCGAGCCTCCGAGACAGGCCGGTGATCGTGGGCGGATCCGGGCCGCGCGGTGTCGTGGCGACGTGCTGCTATGTCGCTCGAACCTTCGGCGTTCGTTCGGCGATGCCAATGGCGCGGGCGCGAACGTCTGTGCCCGGCGGCCGTCGTGCTGGCGCCGGATATGTCGAAATATTCGCGCGTCGGCCGAGAAATTCGCGCATTGATGCTGCGGCTCACGCCGCTGGTTGAGCCGCTCTCGATCGACGAGGCCTTTCTCGACCTCACCGGATGCGAAGGGACCAACGGGGCAAGCGCAGCCGAAACGCTCGCCCGGTTCGCGCGCCTGGTGGAAATCGAAATCGGGGTGACTGTCTCGGTCGGACTCAGCTACTGCAAGTTTCTTGCGAAGCTTTCCTCCGATCTCGACAAGCCCCGCGGCTTCGCCTTGATGCGTCGAGAGGAAGCGCGACCCTGGCTGGCGCCACAGAGCATTGGGCGCCTGTGGGGCGTCGGCAAGATCGGACAGCAACGGCTGGAGCGGACAGGGTTTCGACTGATCGGCGATTTGCAGGGAGTCGACGAACGAGAGGCTGTCGCGCGCATCGGAGACGATGGCCGCCGCCTTTGGCGTCTAGCGCAGGGCCTCGATGATCGGCGCGTGTGCGCCGAGCGCGAAGTAAAAAGCATTTCGAGCGAAACGACGTTCGACCGCGACGTCGATGATAAGGCCGAACTCACGCGCGTCCTGTTGGCCCAGTGCGACCGGGTCGCGGCGCGATTGCGCAAGGAGGGACTCTCGGCCCGCGGCGTCACGCTGAAGTTGCGCTTGCCGGACTTCAGCCTGCGCACGCGCAGCCGCGTCGGCGCAACAGCGACGCAGCTCGCGCCGCGACTCTTCGCCTCCGCGCGGAGCATGTTGGACGCTCAGCCTGACGGCGCAGCCTATCGCCTTCTTGGCGTCGCCGCGACCGAACTCACGCCTGCTGGGTACGGCGACGAGGACGACCTGATCGATATGGGCGAAAAACGAGAAAAGGCGCGGGAGGACGCCATCGCCAGCCTGCGCGACAAATTCGGCGCCGACGCCGTGCAGCGCGGCCTCGCCTTTCGACCTGCACCGGGCAAAGGCTGAGCGCTCGGCGCGCTCGTCGAGTTATTTGGCGCAGGCGGACTTCGGTAGAATCTCGAGTTTGCGCAGCCGGGCGCGCAGAGCGAACAGCCCGTAATCGAGCTTCAGGCTGCCCGACACGCCATTTTCATAGAGATCGAACGAAAGGGTGTAGTCCGGCGCCGAGTCCTTCGACGCTTCGTCGAAATAAGAGACGACGACCGGCCAACGGCGCACGCCGCTCAGTTCCGTCGCCGTTTTGGTGTCCTCGCTTGGGTTCTTCGCTTCCTTTCCAATTACCGACATCGTATCGAAAATCTTTGAGCCAGTATCCGAGCCGTCATACACGCGCGCCTGTACGACCCCACCGCCGTTTTTCGCGGCCTCGATCAGACGTTCGATGTGCTGGGTCGGAAACAGCACATCACGGCCGAAATCGATCGATTTGGTCGCCGGCTTGGTCAATTCCACGCGCAGATCGTCATCGGCTCCGCGGGTCGCGGTCCCGGCCACAGACGGCGTTCTCTGGAAGCCCTGGGAATCGACCTGGAAGCGCATCGACTTGCCGTTCCCGTCCTCAAACGACATCGCGTTGACCTGCATCGAAAGCGATTCGCCCTCGGTGCGCTGCATATCCGTCATCTGGCGGAAATTGGACGTATAGCCTTCGCAGGCCGAGCCGCGAAATTCGTAGGCAATCAGGCCGCTTGCCGCGATCGGCGCTTGTGCGGACGATGGCGGAGCCGCCGCCGGGTCGGTCAGCGAGAGCTCATACGCCGCGCGATGCGAAGCGAGCGGAAGGACCGCCGAGGCGTCGGCGAAGGCCGCGCAAGGGGCGAGCAGGAATGCGGCGACGCTGATGACAAATCTCGAAACCATTGTGTCTCCGGGGGTTCCCGTCGCAGCACAGATTCGTCTGCTTTTTCGGCGCTTTCGTGACGAAATCGCGCCGACCGGCAACGACGTCGGCTCAGCGGCTGCCCTCGGGCCCGATGGGCCCCCAGGCCTGTTCCAGCGGCCCGGGTTCATCGAGCGGGTCTTCATCGGCCCTAAGCGCCTGCTCGTCGTTCGGCTGGGGAACGCCATAGCCGGCGGGCAACTTGCCGTCAAACAGGCCGGCGGCCTGGAGCTCGTCCAGACCGGGCAGGTCGCCGATCGTGTCCAAACCGAACTGGACCAGGAACTCGGTGGTCGTGCCGTAGGTGATCGGCCGGCCGGGAGATTTACGCCGGCCACGCATGCGCACCCAGCCCGCCTCCATCAGGACGTCGAGGGCGCCTTTCGGCGCCGCCACGCCGCGAATTTCTTCGATGTCGGCGCGGGTGACCGGTTGATGGTAGGCGATGATGGCGAGCGTCTCGATCGCGGCGCGCGAGAGCTTGCGCCTATCGTCGCCCTCGCGAGCCAGCAGCCACGAGAGATCTTGCGCGGTGCGGAAGGTCCAGCGCCGCGCGACGCGCGCCAGAACGACGCCGCGTCCGGCATAGAGCTGTCGCAGTTCCTCCATGATCGCCCCGACGTCGGCGCCATCCGAAAGTCGCGCGGCGATCGCCGATTCGTCGAGCGGTTCGGCGGACGCGAACACCATCGCCTCGGCGATCCGCACGTCTGCGGTCGTCGTGTGCGGCGCGATCGCATCGAACAATTGCGCGACGTTGCCGGCGGCTGTCATCCTGCCCATGGCGCACCTCGTTTGAAACAGTGCAAGAACAAGCGGTTGCGGGCGCTATGCCCATGGCGCCGTGGCAACGGAGGGAGGGTCACGCCGCGCGCCCTTCGACAGAGGGCGCCGGCCGGATCCAGAGTGGCGAGAAAGTCTTCTCCTGGCGCAGCTCTATCTTGCCCTCCCGCACGAGTTCGAGGGAGGCCGAGAACGTGGAGGCGCGGGCGCTTCGGCGCAATCCGGGATCCAGGCACGCCTCGATGAGCCAATCGTCGAATGCGGTCCAATCGGAAGCGCCGCCCATGAGGCGGGCCAGAGCCTCGCGCGCCTCGGCGAGCGACCAGACTTGCCGCGCCTTGAACCGAACCCTGGCGCGCGAGTGCTTCTGCGCCTGACGGGCGTAAGCCGACAAGAGGTCGTAAAGATTGGCCTCGTAGACCGAGCGGCGCGAGATCGCCACCGGCTCGGGCTCGCCTCGGGCGAAGAAGTCGCGGCCGAGGCGCGGCCGGTTGATCAACATCTCCGCCGCCTTGCGGATGGCCTCCAGCTTACGCAGGCGCTGGGCCAAAGCTTCCGCGAGAACGGAAGCGTCGGGTTCGGCCGCTCGCGGCGGGGTCGGCAGCAGCAGACGAGACTTCAGAAACGCCAGCCACGCGGCCATGACCAGATAGTCAGCGGCCAATTCGAGCCTGAGCTTGCGCGCCGCTTCGATGAAGCGCAGATATTGCACGGCCAGCGCCAACACGGAAATGCGCGACAAATCGACCTTTTGCCGCCGGGCAAGCTCGAGCAGCAAATCCAGCGGGCCTTCGAAGCCGTCGAGATCGACGGTGAAGGCCGGCTCGCCGGTCGCCCGCTCGGCGTCGAAGTCGACGCCAAACTCTGTCGTTCCCGCCACGAATCACCTCCGCCGGACCTCGCCATGTCTGACGCAGCCGGCCTTGGGGGGCAAGGGGCGGGTTGAACGGAGTCAACAGAGGAACCGAGCATCGGCGCCGGCCCGGATTTACCAAATAAAGTATACGAATAATGGTAATAAAGACGCCCACCATCCATGTAATCGTGCTTCCGGCCCTGAATCGGTTCATCCGACGGCATGTTTAACAATATTCATTTAGGTAAATAAGCGGAACTCGATTCAATTGTCGGGTCAGTCATTGCAATATAAGGGTCCGACGGTATTCTCCGGATCATCGGCCAGGACAAGGCCAAACCAACGCCTTGCGGTCGCCCGGGTCTGCCGCATCTCCTGGGTTCCGTGAGGCCGGCCGGCTAGAACGCGGCTTGGAGTGGGCCTCCTCGCGCCACGTTCAGCCGGCCTCTTTTCGCGACAGCGCGCCCGTCCATTTCGTAACGCCGATCAGTATCGCCGTATAAGGCTGACCATCTTTCCCTGCACTCGGACCCGGTCCGGCCCGAATATTCGCGTCTCATAAGCCGGATTGGCGGCTTCGAGCGCGATCGAAGCGCCGCGCTTTCTCAGCCGCTTGAGAGTCGCTTCCTCTTCGTCGATCAGCGCGACGACGATGTCTCCGGTCTCGGCCGTATCCTGTTTTCGGATGATGACGGTGTCGTTCTCCAAAATCCCGGCCTCGATCATCGAGTCGCCGCGCACCTCGAGGGCGAAGTGCTCGCCGCTGCCGAGAAACTCCGGCGGCATGGCGAAGGTCTGCGTTCGCGTCTGGATGGCCGAAATCGGCGTGCCGGCGGCGATCCGGCCCATCAGCGGCACCATCACCGGGTGCTGCTCGTCGGCCTCGCGTGAAGGGGCGCGAAGGCGGCCAAGACTGCCGGGGATGACGCTCGGCGAGAATTTCTGCGCGCGCGGCGACGCCACGGTCGCCGATTCCGGCAGTCTCAGCACTTCGATCGCACGGGCGCGATTGGCGAGCCGCCGAATGAAGCCGCGCTCCTCGAGCGCCATGATCAAACGATGGATTCCCGACTTCGAGCGCAAGTCGAGCGCGTCCTTCATTTCATCGAAAGACGGCGGGACGCCCGCCTCCTGAAGGCGCTCATGAATGAAGCGCAACAACTCGCTCTGCTTCTTGGTCAGCATCTTCACTTCTCCCAGCGGCCCGACCCGACTCGCGACGATTTGCCAGACTGGCATAGAATCGCAGCGTGACCGTAAACAAATCGCGAACAATCCCTAACCGTTCATGCTGTGTTCGGCAAGCGGATTCTCGCCGCTTCCTTTAGCTCGTCCCGTGGGCGGCGGGCGAATGCCGACCTTTGACGATCCGAGAGAGACCCTCCGCGCGCGAGCCCGGCGCGGTTTTGTCAGCGCGCGAGCGATTTCACGGCGTTAGGCGCCCTTCTTGGCCGCTACGAAGCGCCTTCGCAGGCGCCTGTAATTATACGTCAAGCTCTATGTTCTTGTTCAGGCGCGAGGCGAATGGAGTTCCAGCGGCGCCGACCGAAGTCTTCGTGGCGCCAATCCGAAGCGGAAGCGGCGCCAGAACGACATTCGTGTGAACTTGGCGGAATAGACGCCCATCGCCGTTTTGAGACGTTTTCAGGCGTTTACCGCGCCCTATCGGGCGAGAATTTTTGCTCGTTCCTAGAACGGTTCCATAGTGTGATATAAACGCCAGCCCAGAACCAGCAGCCGCCGCCGTCCTCGAGCGCACGCCGGCCGTGGATCGCTTCCTTGCCGACAAAAGGCAGAATAGCACGAATTCTGGTTTTCAGGAACAAAATGTCAATTCAACGCCATCTCCGGCGGCTCGGCCTCGACGATGAGCTTGGCGCCGGTCGCCATGACGATGTCCTCTGTCGAAACGCCCGGCCCGCGCTCGCGCAGAATGAGACCGGCCTCGGTCGGCTCGATCACCGCCATTTCGGTGACGATGAGACTGACGCGTCGGGTTGCGGTCAGCGGCAGGGAGCAGCGCGGCACGATCTTGTGGGCGCCTCTGGCGGTGTGGACCATGGCGACGACGACCCGGCGTGCGCCGCAAACGAGGTCCATCGCGCCGCCCATGCCGGGGACCATCTTGCCCGGGACCATCCAGTTGGCGAGATAGCCGCGCTCGTCGACCTCGAGGCCGCCGAGCACGGTCATGTGCAGATGGCCGCCGCGGATGAGGCCGAAACTCATCGCGCTGTCGATCGAGGCGGCGCCCGGCATCGCGGTGACGAAGCCGCCGCCGGCGTCGGTGAGGTCCGGGTCTTCCATGCCCTCGGGCGGCCGGGGCCCAAGCCCGATGACGCCGTTTTCGGCCTGGAAGAAAACATTGCTGCCCTTCGGAAGGTATTTCGCCACCAGGCTCGGCAGCCCGATGCCGAGGTTGACCAGCATGTCGGCCTTCATCTCTTTGGCGACACGGCGGGCGATAATCTCCTTGGCGTCCATCAGAAGGCCCTTTCCAACAGGTGAGTCACCAGCACGCCCGGGGTCTTCACCGAGTTGGGCGGAATGACCCCGACCGGAACGATCGTCTGCGGCTCGGCGATGACGACATCGGCGGCCAACGCCATGATCGGGTTGAAATTGTGGGCGGTCAGCGAATATTCGAGATTGCCGTAATAGTCGGCCTGCTTGGCGGCGATGAGGGCGAAATCGGCGCGGATCGGCGTCTCCAACAGGTAGGGCTTCCCGTCCACTTCCACGATCCTCTTGCCGTTTTCGACCTGGGTGCCGACGCCGGTCGCGGTCAGGACGCCCCCCAAGCCCACGCCGCCGGCGCGGATGCGCTCGACCAGCGTGCCCTGGGGCGCGAGTTCGACCTCGATTTCGCCGGACATCATCTTGGCCTGCGTTTCAGGATTGAGCCCGATGTGCGAGGCGATGAGCCTGCCGACCGCGCCCGCGCTGACGAGCTTGCCGATTCCCCTGCCAGGGCAGGCCGTGTCGTTGGCGATGATGGTGAGGTCCTTGACGCCGCGCGCGACGAGCGCGTCGATGAGGCGATGCGGCGAACCGACGCCCATGAACCCGCCGATCAGCAGCCGCGCCCCGTCGGGGATCAAGGCGGCGGCCGCCTCGGCGGTTATCGCGGTTTTCATTTGCTGCGCCCTCGGTTCACGTGATTCTCTCGCGCGTCAATATCGCCTCGCTCTCCGAAAGTCGCGAGCAAAGGTCGTGCCGTATGTTCCTTGACGATGCCGTCGGGCATCGGGCATTGGAGCGGCGGGATCAGTTTCAGAGCGCATTTCAGGACGCATCCATGACCGACGCCGGCAAGCATGAGACTGTCAGGTGGGACGAGCACTATCGGGGGGAGACCTACGTTTTCGGCTCCGAGCCGAA
This sequence comes from uncultured Alphaproteobacteria bacterium, assembly GCA_963781895.1. Lineage (GTDB taxonomy): Bacteria > Pseudomonadota > Alphaproteobacteria > Rhizobiales > Beijerinckiaceae > Roseiarcus. The sequence continues at coordinate 322,174 of CAWAIM010000017.1, read as the reverse complement.
CAGGTTTCTCGCCGCTCAGCGCGATCGGCTGAAAGCCGGCATGCGCGCGCTCGTTCCCGGCGACGGCGAGGGGCGGAACGGGGTATGGCTGGCGGAGCAGGGGCTCGCTGTCGACACGCTCGACCTGTCCGCGATCGGGGTCGCCAAGGCCAGACGTCTCGCCGCGGCGCGCGGCGTCGCGATCAATGCGATCCACGCCGACGCGCTCGCCTGGGATTGGCCGCGCGAGCGCTACGACCTCGTCGCGCTCATCTTCGTGCATCTCATCGAGCCGGACCGGCGCGCGCTGCACGCCAAAGCTCTGGCCGCGCTCAAGCCCGGCGGGCTGATCGTGCTCGAAGCCTTCCGTCCGGAGCAGATCGAGCGCCAAGCCGCGGGCGCGCACGGCGGCCCGCGCGACCCCGCCTTGCTCTACAGCATTGCCGCGGTCCGGGAGGATTTTGGCCAGCACGACATCCTCACCTTGGAAGCGGCGGAGGTTCCGTTGAGCGAAGGCGAGCGGCATGTCGGCGACAGCGCCGTCGTGCGCGCACTGGTGCGCCGCCGCTGAGGCGGCTTGACCTTTGGCGGACGCCCGCGCCTTTGCGCGTGATAGGCCTTCTGTGCAATCCTCTGGTTGAATCGCGCGCGGCGAGCCAGTGAGGCGCGCCGCGCGGCTTGCAGACGTCGAGGCGCCGATCCCAAAATGTCTTCCGTCCCTTCCCAACCAAGCAATCGCTCGGCGCCGCCGACGTTTCGCGAGGCGCGCGATCTTCTTTTGGACCTGCACGACGACTATTGCGCCGCCATGGCTTCATTCTCGTGGCCGCGACCCGAGCACTTCAACTGGGCGCTCGACTGGTTCGACGCGGAACTCGCCGCCGGCGAGCATGGCGCCAGGACCGCATTGAAGGTCGTCGGCGAGCGCGTGGAGACGAGGACATTCGCCGAACTCGCCGAGGAATCCTCCCGCCTCGCCAACGGTCTTCGCGCGCTCGGCGCCCAGCGCGGCGACCGGCTTTTGATGATGCTGGGCGTGACGCCCGAACTATGGGCGACGATGCTCGCCGCGATGAAGCTCGGCCTGGTGCTGATCCCGGCGATGCCGCAGCTCGGCGCCGATGACATCGTCGACCGGCTTGAGCGCGGCCAGGCGAAATACCTGATCGCGCACGGCGCCGACGCGGCGAAATTCGCCGGACTCGCCGCCAATGTCGAGCGCATTGCGGTCGGAGAGACGCCCGCAGGCTGGCGCCCTTTCGGCTCACTTAGGACCGCGAAACCGCGCTTCGAACCGGATGGACCGACGAACGCGGACGACACGATGCTGGTCTACTTCACCTCCGGCACGACGGCGCGCTCCAAGCTGGTCGTGCACAGCCATGCGAGCTATCCGATCGGGCATCTTTCGACGATGTACGGCCTTGGACTGAGGCCCGGAGACGCGCATCTCAACATTTCCTCGCCCGGCTGGGCCAAGCACGCCTGGTCGAGCGTGTTCGCTCCCTGGAACGCCGGAGCCACGGTCATCGCGCTCGCCGCGCGCTTCGAGTCGCGAGTCGCGCTCGACGCGCTGGTCGAACACGAGGTCACCACGTTCTGCGCGCCGCCGACGGTGTGGCGCATGCTGATCCAGCAGGACCTCGGCCAATGGAAGGTCAAGTTGCGCGAGGTCAACTCGGCCGGCGAGCCGCTCAATCCGGAAGTGATCGAACAGGTTCGCCACGCCTGGGGCGTGACCTTGCGCGATTCCTACGGCCAGACGGAAACCACGATGATGGTCGGCAATTCGCCGGGCCAGAAACTCGTCCCCGGCTCGATGGGCCGCCCGTTGCCGGGCTATCGCGTCGCGCTCATCGGCGCCGACGGGCTGGAAGCCGACGAGGGCGAGATCGCGCTTCCCCTTCACCCGCGCCCGGCGGGTCTCATGCGCGGCTATCAGGTGGGCGAGGGCGAAATCGCGCCGATCGAGGGCGACTTCTACCGCACCGGAGACGTCGCCGTTCGCGACGCCGAAGGCTTCATCACCTATGTCGGCCGCGCTGACGACGTGTTCAAATCGAGCGACTATCGCATCAGCCCGTTCGAACTCGAAAGCGCGCTGATCGAGCATGAGGCCGTGGTCGAAGCCGCGGTCGTGCCGGCGCCCGATCCGATGCGCTTCACGACGCCGAAAGCCTATATCGCGCTCGCGCCGGGCTTTGCGGCGAGCGAAGCGACCGCGGCGCTGATTTTCGAGCACGTGCGCGCAGCGCCTCTCGGCCTACAAGCGCGTGCGCCGGATCGAGTTCTTTGAACTGCCGAAGACGATATCGGGCAAGATCCGGCGGGTCGAACTGCGCCAGCGGGAGAGCGCGCTCGTCGAGCGCGGCGAGCGGGCCGAGGCCGAGTTCAGGATCGAGGATTTTCCGGAAGGGTAGGGCGTTGTCGCTGGCCGAGTATTGATCGATTTCCTCAGATGATCGTTGAAAATACTCTCATCTTGTGCCACGATCTCGGTTAGTGGATATAAGCCTTAGATTATTAGCAATCCAAGGTGCCACCAGATGTGTATTGCGTAAACTAAAGTCATGGGGAGGCGAAGTATCATGAAAATCTCAATTGCAGTTCTTTTGCTATCATTTGTCGTTGGTTCGTGGAGTAGCGCAGACGCTAAGCACTGGGGATCGGACTCGTGCGCTCACGTCTATTCCCTGTGCATGACGGGACCAAATAAACCTGACCAGTGCAAAATGTTGTATGAAGCATCCCTCAAAGAGGGTGGAGTTTGGGGCTCTCCTGCAGCTCGTACAGCGAGTAAGACGCTCGGCAATAGTATTTCTTGTCACACCAACTAAAAGCCCTGTGTTCTTGTGTTTTGGTTGAATACTGGCGCGTCCTGGCCGGCGTGCTTCGCCGGCCAGTGTTGTGATTGGCGAAACAGATTTCCAGCTCACATCTGCGTCAGCGAGCCATGACCCTTCGGAGTCTTGATCTCTTCGCAGGTGCCCTTTTTGACGTATTTCCAATGGTGGGGATCATAGTCGACGGTCGACGTGCCGGCGCAGGTCGTGCCGGCGCCGGCGGCGCAGTCGTTCTTGCCGGCGAGGGCGACGCCGTAGCACTTGTCGGCGCCGGGCTGCATGGGGGCGGGGCCGGCTTTGGCGGCGGTCGCAAGCGCTATGGCGAGCGAGCCGGCGAGGGTGGCGGCGGTGATGGTGGTCTTGGCGTTCATGGCGTCAAATCTCCGTCTTCAGACAAGGGATTAGCGTCGGGGGCGGCGAAGCGCCAGGCCGATCGGCGAGGCCTGTCGGCCCTGCATCGAGGCATTCGCCGTCGACCGCGTGACAGTTACCGTGGCGCCAGATCACGAATTCGTGAACAAACTTTATTCTTTCGTATATTATATATTCGAGGGCTTGAATACGTTGCTCGGATCGCCACATCTGCATCGTCGAAAGCAAGGGCGTCCTCATGTCCGAACCGCTGCACACCGTCTGTCCTCACTGCAACGCCGTCAACCGCGTGGCGCCGGACCGTCCGGCCGCCGAGGCCGTCTGCGGCGCCTGCAAGGCGAGGCTGTTCACCGGCGAGCCGATCGCATTGACGAGCGCGACCTTCGACAAGCATATCGAGCGCAACGACGCGCCGGTGATCGTGGACTTCTGGGCGCCCTGGTGCGGCCCCTGTCGGGCGATGGCTCCGATCTTCGAACGCGCCGCCAAGGAGCTCGAGCCGCGCGCCCGCTTCGCCAAGGTCAATGTCGACGAGGAGCCGGCGATCGCCGGGCGCTATCAAATCCGCGGCATTCCGACCCTGATCGTGTTCGATCGCGGCAAGGTCGCCAAGCAGCACGCGGGGCTGGTCGACCTTGATTTCCTGCGGCGCCTGGCGCGCTGAAGGCGGTTCTCAGTCCGGCTTGCCCTTTTCCTGTCACTGAGGCCATAAGGCCCTCGCGCGCGGGCGGAAGCCTCGCGTGCGATTCGGTTCTTATGAGCGTCGCCCATGCGTCTTTCCCGCTATTTCCTGCCGATCCTGAAGGAAACGCCCAAGGAGGCGGAGATCGTCTCGCATCGGCTGATGCTGCGCGCCGGCATGATCCGGCAGGAGGCGGCGGGGATCTACGCCTGGCTGCCGCTGGGGGTCAGGGTGCTGCACAAGATCTGCGCCATCGTGCGCGAGGAGCAGAACCGCGCCGGCGCGATCGAGGTGCTGATGCCGACCATCCAGCCGGCGGAGCTGTGGCGCGAATCCGGGCGTTACGACGATTATGGCAAGGAGATGCTGCGCATCCGCGACCGGCATGATCGCGACATGCTGTTCGGGCCGACCAACGAGGAGATGATCACGGAGATCTTCCGCGGCTCCGTACGCTCGTACAAGGACCTGCCGCTCAATCTCTACCACATCCAATGGAAGTTCCGCGACGAAGTCAGGCCCCGCTTCGGGGTGATGCGCAGCAGAGAATTCCTGATGAAGGACGCCTATTCGTTCGACCTCGACCAGGACGGCGCGCGTCACTCCTACAATAAGATGTTCACCGCCTATTTGCGCACCTTTGCGCGGTTGGGCCTCACAGCGATCCCGATGCTCGCCGACACCGGCCCGATCGGCGGCGATCTTTCGCACGAATTCCTCATTCTCGCCTCGACCGGCGAGAGCGAGGTGTTCTGCCATCGCGACTATCTCGCCTTTCAGACGCCGGGGGAGGGGATCGACTTCGACAGCGCGGAGGCGATGCAGGGCGTGTTCGACAAATGGACGTCGCTCTACGCCGCGACTTCGGAGAAGCACGATCCGGCGGTCTACGCCAGGCTGCCGGAGGCGGCGCGGATATCCGCCCGCGGCATCGAAGTCGGCCATATTTTCTACTTCGGAACCAAATACTCACTGCCGATGCGGGCGGTCGTCAATGGACCGGACGGCAAGGAGCATGTCGTGCATATGGGCTCTTACGGCATCGGGCCGAGCAGGCTGGCGGCGGCGCTGATCGAGGCCAACCACGATGAGGCCGGCGTCATCTGGCCGGAGGCGGTTGCGCCTTTCCGCGTCGGACTCATCAATCTCAAGGTCGGCGACGCGGCCTGCGACGGCGCCTGCGCGCGCATCTATGCTTCGTTGGAGGCTGCGGGAATCGATGTGCTGTACGACGATCGCGATGAACGGCCGGGCGCGAAATTCGCGACCATGGACCTGATCGGCGCGCCGCATCAGGTCATCGTCGGCCCGAAGAGCCTCGCCGAGGGCAAGGTCGAAATGAAGACGCGCCGGGGCGGCGAACGCGAGCTTGCAAGCGTCGAAGCGGCGATCGCGCGGCTGGGCGGGAGCGCGTGATGGAGCCGGCGAGCATCCGTCATTGCGGGGAGCGGAGCGACGACGCCATCCGGCGGCGGAGCGCTGCATCGAAGCTGGACTGCTTCGCGGCGCTCGCAGCGACGGCCGGCGCCGTCGGCGGAGGCCCGCGTTGACCGCCTCCGCGCTCGACGCGGCCGCCTCCTCGAAGTCGCCGGCGACCAGGGCCTTCTCGGCCTTCGAATGGATGGTCGCGTTCCGCTATTTGCGCGCCCGCAATGCGCAGCGCTCGATCTCCGTCATCGCCGGATTTTCGTTTCTTGGCATCGTGCTCGGCGTCGCGGCGCTGATCGTCGTGATGTCGGTGATGAACGGCTTCCGCCACGATCTGATGGAAAAGATGATCGGCCTCAACGGCCACATGTTCCTGCAGGGGGTCGAGACGCCGCTGACCGATTACGCGGCGGTGACGGAGCGGGTCAGCAAGGTTCCGGGGGTCACGCTGGCGCTGCCCCTGGTCGAGGGGCAGGCGTTCGCGAGTTCCCCTTACGGCTCGTCCGGCGCGCTCGTGCGCGGCATCCGCGGCGAGGACCTCGAGCGCCTTCCGGGCGTCGCCGGCCATATCATCCAGGGCTCGCTCGACGGCTTCGATCAAGGTCAGGGCGTGGCTGTCGGCGTGAAGCTCGCCGATCACCTGAGCCTGCGTGTGGGCGACAAGGTGACGATCATCGCGCCGCACGGAGCGGAGACGCCGTTCGGAGTCACGCCGCGCATGAAGGCCTATACGGTCGCGGCCATCTTCCAGATCGGCATGGCGACCTTCGACAACACCTTCATTTTCATGCCGCTCGCCGAGGCCCAGACATTCTTCAATTCCGAGGGCCAGGCCAACGTGATCGAGGTCTATGTCGCCGATCCCGACGACATGGACGCGATGCGGCGCAGAATCGAACCCGCGCAACAGCGTCCGATGATCGACACCGACTGGCGCCAGCTCAACCGGAGCTTCTTCGACGTGCTCGCGGTCGAGAGCAATGTGATGTTCTCCATTCTCGCTCTCATCATGCTTGTCGCCGCCCTCAACATCATTTCGGGCCTCATCATGCTGGTGCAGGACAAGGCGCGCGCGATCGCGGTCCTGCGCACGATGGGCGCGACGCGCGGCGCGGTGATGCGAATCTTTCTCATTACCGGCGCCACGATCGGCGTCGTCGGCACCGTCGTCGGCCTCATCCTCGGCCTCCTGGTCGCGCACAACGTCGAGCCGATCCGCAGGGGCCTGTCATGGCTGACGGGCGCCAACCTGTTTCCATCCGAATTCTATTTCCTGTCACAACTGCCTTCACGCGTGGAGACGACGGACGTCATCGCGGTCGTCGGGTTGGCGCTGTTCCTGTCGATCGCCGCGACGATCTACCCGTCCTGGCGCGCGGCCAGGCTCGATCCGGTCGAGGCGCTGCGCTATGAATGACGCCGCGCGCTTTACCACACTGGAGCTCGATCGCGTCGAGCGTCGCTATGGCGTTGGCGAAACGACGGTGGAGGTGCTGACCGGCGCATCTCTCGCGCTCTTCTCCGGCCAGTCGGTGGCGCTGATCGCGCCGTCGGGCGCGGGCAAGTCGACCCTCCTGCATCTGGCCGGCCTGCTCGAGCGGCCGAGCGCGGGAGAGGTGATCATCGACGGCGCGCCGACGTCGGAGATGACGGACAACGAGCGCACGGCGCTCCGGCGCACCCAGATCGGTTTCGTCTATCAGTTCCATCACCTGCTGCCGGAATTCTCGGCGCTGGAGAACCTCATCCTGCCGCAAATGATCGCGGGCCTGTCGCGCGCCGAGGCCGCGAGCCGTGGGCGCGAGCTGCTCGGCTATCTCGGCTTGGGCGCGCGGGAGAGGCATCGTCCGGCCCAGCTCTCGGGCGGCGAACAGCAGCGCGTCGCCATCGCGCGCGCGGTCGCCAACGGGCCCAGGGTGCTGCTTGCCGACGAGCCGACCGGCAATCTCGACCCCAAGACCGCCGACCACGTCTTCGCTACGCTGACCGCGCTGGTCAAGGCGAGCGGCCTCGCCGCCCTCATCGCCACCCACAACCTCGATCTCGCCGCCCGCATGGATCGCCGCGTGACGATCCGCGACGGTCAGGTGGAGGAGATGGGGTAAGGGGATTTAGGGGGCGGCGCGCCGTGACGGCCAGATGCGCGCCAAGAGATTCACCCCGCGGCAATGCGCCGGCTGGGGCGATCACGTCAACGCTTCGCTCGAGGTTTCAAGACTTCGATCTGCTCCACCGCCTCAACATCCGGCAGGAAGTGCTTCAGAAGGTTCTGGATTCCGTTCCTCAAAGTCGCGGTCGAGGAGGGGCAGCCGGAGCAGGCGCCCTTCATTTTGAGATAGACGACGCCATCGCGAAAACCCTTGAATATAATGTCGCCGCCGTCGCCCGCGACAGCGGGGCGGACCCGCGTCTCGATCAATTCCTTGATGGCTTCGACAGTCTCCGAGTCCTTGGCGTCGAAGAACTCGCCGGTCGCAATCGCGTCCGCGCCGCCGGTCTCGATCAGGGGCGCGCCGGACAGGTAGAACTCCGTCACCACGCCGAGGACGGCGGGCCTGAGGTGCTGCCATTCGCCTTCGGATTTGGTGACGGAAATGAAGTCTGAGGCGAAAAACACCCCGCCGACGCCCGGCAATTGCATCAGCGCCTTGGCCAGCGGCGATCGTTCGGCCTCGGCAGGATCCCGGGCCTCGAAGGTGCCCTCGTCCATCACCGTGCGTCCTGGCAGGAACTTCAGTGTCGCAGGATTGGGGGTCGATTCGGTCTGAATGAACATGGGGTCAGCGCCTCCAGCCCCGTAGATAGGCGCGCCGGCGCGCCGAGGCAAGGATCGAGACGTCGGACGCCCGAGCGATCCATCTGATTTTGGGGCGGCCTCGGCGCAAAAATCAAATTCGCGCGCGCGGACGGGGACCCTGATATCGCTTATAGTGAATGCGGCGCGTGTAGAGCCGCCGATTTAGCCATGGCGCAGCGATGATCAGCCTGTTCGACCTGTTCAAGATCGGCATAGGTCCGTCGTCGTCTCACACGGTCGGGCCAATGAAGGCCGCTGCCGCGTTCGCTGGCGGACTTGCCGAAAGTGGGGCGATCGATCGCGCGGCGGCGGTCGCCGTTACGCTTTTCGGTTCGCTCGCATTTACTGGCAAAGGCCACGCGACCGACAAAGCCGTGGCGCTCGGCCTTTGCGGCCTCGAGCCGGATGGCGTCGACCCCGATTTAGCGGAGCAGACATTCGCCGAGATTCGCGCGAGCAAGCGCCTGCGGCTCGGTGGGAGGCGCGCCATTGCTTTCGATCCGGCGACCGCGATCGCGTTCGATGTTCTAACGCCGCCGCCGCGCCATCCCAACACCTTGCGGCTGATGGCGAGCGACACAAGCGGCGCGATGCTGGCGGACGAGACCTGGCTCTCGATCGGCGGCGGTTTCGTCGTTCGCCAAGACGCGGACGAGGACGCGGGCCCGGGCGAGGCGCCGGTTCCCTATCCGTTTCGCTCGGGGGCCGAGCTCCTGGCGCGCGGGCGCGAATTCGGGGCTCTCGATCGCCGATCTCGTGCGCGCCAACGAATGCGCTCTGCGGCCCGCCGAGGCGGTCGAGGCGCATGTCGGTCGCGTCATCGGCGTCATGTTCGATTGCGTCGATCGCGGGCTGGCCCGATCGGGTCCGCTTCCGGGCGGGCTCAAGGTGATGCGCCGCGCCAGGGCGATCTACCAGCATCTGACCGAAGGCGCGCTGCGCAATGCGCGCCCCGCGCATGAGATCATGGATTTCGTCAGCGTCTACGCCATGGCGGTCAACGAGGAGAACGCGGCCGGCGGGCGCGTCGTCACGGCCCCGACCAACGGCGCGGCCGGCGTGATTCCGGCGACACTGCGCTATTATCGCGACCATTGCGATGGCGCGACCCATGCGGGCATAGCGGATTTCCTGATGACCGCGACCGCGATCGGCGGCCTGTTCAAACTGAACGCCTCGATCTCCGGCGCGGAGGTCGGCTGTCAGGGAGAGGTCGGCGTCGCTTCTTCCATGGCGGCCGCCGGACTGTGCGCCGCGCTCGGCGGTTCGAACGGGCAAAGCGAGAACGCGGCCGAGATCGCCATGGAGCACCACCTCGGCCTCACTTGCGATCCCGTCGGCGGGCTGGTCCAAATTCCCTGCATCGAGCGCAACGCCTTCGGAGCGGTCAAGGCGATCACCGCGGCCTCGCTCGCGCTGCATGGCGACGGGCGCCACCGCGTTTCGCTCGATAGCGTCATCGCGACCATGCGACAGACTGGCGCAGACATGCAGTCGAAATACAAGGAAACCTCTCTCGGAGGCCTGGCGGTCAACTTCGTCGAATGCTGAGAGACGGAGCCCTACCGCTCGACCCGAGACCAGCCGTGCAGCCCGAGGCGCTCCTGCGGCAAATATGCGGCTTTGTACCCCATCTTTTTCGAGCCCTCGACCCAATAGCCGAGATAGACATGCGGCAGGCCGAGGCGGCGCGCTTTCTCTATATGGTCGAGAATCACGAAACTTCCGAGCGACCGGCGCGCCTCCTCGGGCGCGTAGAAGGAATAGACGAGCGACAGTCCGTCGGCGAGGCGATCGGTCAGGCATACGGCGTAGAGCGGGGCGGCGCGCGTTTGGGCGCCGGGCGCGCATCGGGTGCGGTATTCGACAAGGTGAGTGTCGATGTGCGTGTCCTCGACCATCATCGAGAAATCGAGCGAAGACATGTCCGCCATGCCGCCCTCGGGGTGGCGCGCGTCGAGATAGGCCCGGAACAGGGCGAAATGCTCGTTGGTCGGCTTTGGCGGGACGAACAGGCCGAACAGATCGACGTTGGCGCGTATCGCTCTGCGCTGACTGGCGCTGGGACGAAAATCGTCGACAAGCACGCGCACCGACACGCATGCGCGACAGCTTTCGCAGGCGGGCCTGTAAGCGATCGTCTGCGATCGACGAAATCCGGTCTGGGTCAGAAGGTCGTTGAGCGCGGCCGCGCGCTTGCCGACGAGGTGGGTGAAAATCTTGCGCTCGTGCTGTCCTGGCAGATAGGGGCACGCTGACGGGGCAGTGAGATAGAACTGCGGCGCGTCGCGCACTTCCTTCGTCACGCTCTCCCCCACTCCTACTTAAGAACTCGCCGCTCCAGAATTGCCCGATTCGAGGAGCGGCCATGCGTTTCATAACCTGCGCACAATCACCACGCCGGCGATAATGTCGTGCAGACACCGTTTTTCCGCGTCGACCAGCGACACGAGGAAGATCGGCGGAAAGAACCAGCTCACGTAAAAGAGCACCGCCTGGACCGCCGCGTTGACGAACGGCACGCGAGCGCCGGTATCGTGCATGCGCATTTCGAGGTCCATCGCCCTCATGCCGGGCGTCGCCATCTTCGCGCCCGACACAGACAAACCGTTGTAAAAGAAGGCGACGATCGGATACAGCGGCGGCAGGAAGAACAGCGCCAAACCCAGCGTCAGCACGATCGATACGACCCAGAGAATGGCGACGAGGATGCTGACCAGAACGAGATCAAAGCATACCGCCAGAATGCGGCGTGCGCGCACGCCCGCCAGCGCGTCGCCGCGCAAGGGCTGAACAGGCGTCGCTGCAAGCGAATTGGACATTTCGACCTCCGGGCGCGTCTCACCCCGAGCACGCGGCAAAGATGTGGGACGCGGAGGCGTCAAGTCAAGTGCGTCGTGGAAACAGGTTGTGCGTTTCAGCCTCGCGCGAACCCAGCAATCCGGAAGGGCGCAAGGCGATGAAAATCACCAGAAGCGCGAAGACGGCGAGATCGCGGTCGTCGATCGGGAACAGAGCCGACCAGACTACCTCGACCGCGCCGATGACGAGCCCACCCAGGAAGGCGCCCGGAAGCGAGCCAATGCCGCCGACGATCGCCGCCGTGAGCGCCTTCAGGGTGAGCGTCGCCGAAAGTCCGTAGCCGACCGCTCCGTAGGCCGCCGTCATCGTCGCCCCCGCAAGGCCCGCGAGAGCGCCAGAGAGCGCAAACGCCCTGGCGGTCATCGCGGCCGGACTGACCCCCATCAATTCAGCGGCGAGCGGATCATCGGCGTAGGCGCGCCATTCGCGACCGACGCGGGTCCAACGAAAGATTAGGACCAAGCAGAGCCCGACGGCGAGCGCTACCGCGCTGACGACAAAAGTCATCGGCGTGGCGACGGAGACGAAATCGCCCGCGCGGGCAAGGGCAAAGGGTTGGTTGAGCTGCGGGCTCATCCAGCTCGATCGGTCGCCCTGCGCCAGACGCAGCAGTTCCTGAAAGAACAGCGCCAGGCCGACCGTCGCCACCAGCGCCTGCTGGCCTTTCGCGCGTCGCAGGGGAATGAAGACGCAGCGCGCCGAGGCGAGGCCCCACACGGAGGCGACTGCGGCCGCCAGCACAAAGGCGGCGGCAAGCAGAGGGCCGGGCGGCGCCCCGGCCAAGGCCACCGCCGTCATCGCCGCCGCATAGCCGCCGGCTGCGGCGAGCTCCCCGAAAGCGAAATTGATGCGTCCAATGAGGCCATAGATCAGCGAGTAGGCGGCCGCCAGCAACGCGTAAATCGCCGAAAGCGGCAGTCCGTCCAGCGCCATTTGCAGCCCGTAGGCAAGCCCACGAGGAAGTTTGGGCAGACCGGCGAGATCGCCGAGCGGCGCCGGATCGGCCGAACGCCCTTCGGGCGTCGCCAGCCAGTAGCGAATGAGAAACAGCAACTCGGTGTCGGAGAGGGGCCGGCTATCGAGCGTCAGCGAAGTGAGATCGCGCGACTCGCGCGGCCGGCCCGGCTCGCGAAAGCGGCATGCCGCCGCGTGGCGTTGAGGTTCGGCGTCGGGCGTTTCCGTCGTGAACGCGATGCTGAGACCCCGTCCGTCCGCGTCTGGCTTTTGAGTGAGAATGGCGATGCGCGCGCCTTGTGGCATGAGCGCCGGAAGCGCCATGCGGCAGAGCCGCGCCTGGTCGGTCTCGAGCGCGGGCGAGCAGCCGGGGAGAATCAGCACGGCGAGGAAAATGATCAGCCGCCAGGTCAACCGCCGCGCCTCCCGGCCGCCAGCCGCCCTTGCTTGGCGCGATTGCCGCAGACCGCCGTTTCGCGCCATCGTCGGCGGTTGTTTTTGCGTGAGGCGTAGAAGAGCCATCCGCAGGCGTGGCCGCAGCCCTCCTTGATGCGGTCGAAATCAGCCTGGGTGAACAGATTGACCGCGGCGAGCGCGATCGGGCCGAGAGCCGCGTCGACCGGCGATTGACGCGGTCTGGTCTCCCGCGTCGATTCTGACATGATGCCGTCCGGCGGAGGCGTCGCTTTATGCGTGCGCCTCACGACCATGGAGATCGGCGCGACTGACGATTCTTGTCACCGGCAGCTCGGGACATCTGGGCGAGGCGCTGATGCGCGCTCTGCGCGCGGACGGGCGCGAGGCGGTCGGACTCGACGTCCTCGCCGGGCCCTTCACCGACGAGGTCGGCTCGATCGCCGACCGCGCCTGCCTGACGCGCTGCGTCTGTGGGGTGCACACGGTCTTCCATGCGGCGACGTTGCACAAGCCGCATGTCGCGACCCACTCGCGCGACGGTTTTGTCGAGACCAACGTCATGGGCACGCTGAACCTGCTCGAGGAGGCGGCGCGCGCAGGCGTGCGGGTTTTCGTATACAGCAGCACGACCAGCGCCTTCGGCGACGCGCTCAGGCCCCCGCCGGGCGAACCGGCGGCCTGGATCGACGAGAGTATCGCTTCGGTTCCGAAAAACATCTACGGCGTCACCAAGACCGCGGCCGAGGACCTTTGCCGGTTGTTCTATCGCAACCAGGGGCTTGCTTGCATCGTGCTCAGGACCTCGAGGTTCTTTCCCGAAGCGGACGACGATCCGGAAACGCGCGAGGCTTACGCCGACGACAACGCCAAGGCGAACGAGTATCTGTTCCGCCGCGTCGCCATCGAGGACGTCGTCGACGCGCATTTGCTGGCCGCCGAACGCGCGCCGTCGATCGGCTTTGGCAAGTATATCGTCAGTGCGACGACGCCGTTCCTGCCGATGGACTGCCCGCGCCTGCGGGTCGACGCGCCCGCTGTCGTCAGTCTTCGCGCGCCCGGCTGGGAAGCCGAATATGCGCAACGCCGATGGCGGATGTTTCCCGGCATCGATCGCGTCTACGACAATTCCCTGGCGCGGCGGGAGCTTGGCTGGCGGCCCAAATGGAATTTTCTGTCCGTGTTGAAACGCCTCGGCGAGACGGGCGACATCCGTGGCCCGCTCGCCAAGTTGATCGGCGCCAAGGGCTACCACGCAGAGCGCTCGTCGCCCACCCGCCGGCGGCGCGCGCCGTGGACCAAAGCCGAAGGCCGCCCGAAGGCGACCATTAGCAGACTTGGGCTATCGCGAACTTACGCGGCCGAGACGGCCGTACTGGCGTCCCTGGCGGAATGCGGCGTAGCCGAGACCGGCGAAACCAAGGAGCAGCAGCGCCCAGGTCGACGGCTCCGGCACGGCGGTCTCAGGCTGACGTTGTCGAGGAGATTGCCGATATTCTGATTGCCGGCGGCGTTGTCGGCGAACGACAGATTGCCCCCCGAAGTCGCGAAGGTAAAGCTGTAGGAGGTGTAGGGAGACGAGGACGGAAGGTCCAGCGGCGTCGACCAGCGCCGTAGCCTCGCGAATTTGGCCGTCATTTGAGCGCGTTGAGCCGCTCAATGAGAAAATCGCGTTCCGCCCCGTCCGGTTGCAATCCGATCGCCAGGCCGTAGGCGCGTCGCGCTTCATCGACGTCGCCGACCCTGGCGCAGAGGTCCGCCCGGGCGACCCAATACGGTTCAAATGCGTCGAGACCGCCTTTCGCGCCAACTTCCTCCAGCAACGCCAGTCCTGCCGCGGCTCCGCGCGTGTGCGCGACCGCCGCGGCCCGATTGACGGCGACGACCGGCGAGCCGGTGGTCTCGAACAGTGCGTCGTAGAGCTTGGCGATCGCTTCCCAATCCGTTTCTCGGGTCCGTCGCCGCGCCGCGTGAGCGGACTGGACGGCCGCCTCGAGCTGAAATCGTTCGGGCGCGCCCAACGCGCTGGCGGCGCGCAACAGGACTTCAGCTTCCTCGATCGCCGCCTGGTCCCAAAGCGCGGTGTCCTGGTCGCTCAAGGGCACGTAACGGCCTGAAGGATCGCGTCGCGCGTCCCGCCGCGCATGCGCGTAGAGCATCAGCGCCAGCAACCCCTTGGCCTCCGGCTCGTCGGGGGCGAGTTCCACGACGACGCGGCCGAGCCAGATCGCCTCCTCGGCGAGATTGCGCCCGCGTGGATCGTCGGAGAAGGTTTCCGTCCAGCCGTGAGAAAACGCGGCGTAGATCGCCTGCAGCGCCGCGTCCAGGCGTTCGCGCAAATCCTCGCGCTCGGGGATCCTGAACGGCACCCCCGCCAGGCGAATTTTGGCCTTGGCGCGCGACAGGCGCTGGCCCATGGCGCTCGGCGAGACCAGGAAGGCCGATCCGATCGCGGCGGCGTCGAGGCCCAGAATCGTCTGCAGCATCAGGGGCGCCCGGATCGACTCTTCGATCGCCGGATGGGCGCAAGCGAACATCAGAGCAAGGCGCCTATCGGGGAGCGACGCTTCGTCGTCGGCGGCGGTCCTCAGTTCGTCCTCGAGCAGCGCCAGCGTGTGCGAAGACGCCTGGGCGCTGCGGCGGCGGCGTGAGGCGTCGATCATGCGCCGCCGCGCCGTCCTGGCGAGCCAGCCTTCCGGGTTGGCCGGGACGCCTGTCGCCGGCCACACCGTCAGCGCCGTGGCGAAGGCGTCGGCCAGAGCGTCCTCGGCCCCAGGCACGTCGCGCCCCGGCGCCGCGAGATAAGCCACGAGCTTGCCGTAGCTCTCGCGCGCCACGCGCGTCGCGGCGGCGCGCGCCTTCTCCTCGATGTCGGCGGCGGTCATCCGAGAATCGCTTCACGATCGCTGGCCGCGTCGGCCGCGAGCGGCGCAGGCGCGACTTGACGATCGATGGCCGAGCCTCGAATTCCTGATATGCTCGGGGCAAAGCAGGAGACGTCTTCCATGGACATTAAATTGCTGATTTTCCAGGACGTAACCGGCGTGCCGGTCGCCGTCAATCCGGCGAACGTGTCGTGCATCATGAAATCCGGGGAGGCGGTGACGGACGTCAATTTTGTCGGCGGCGGCGTGACCCGGGTGAAGCTTTCGTTTGAAAGCACGGTCGCGCGGTTTCTGGAAGGGCGAGAGCCGGAGGCGAAGTAGCCGTCCCGCCCAGAGGCGGCGTTCCCGTCGCTCACCGGCGCAGCCACACGAAGGACAGCGAGGGGTCCGCCTCGACATTTTCAGTAGCCGGCCAAGCCTTTTCAATGGCTTGGGCGCCTTTTTCCGCAACCGCGACAGGCCAACGCGGCTCAGGGAGCCCGGGACGGTTTTGCCGCTGCATGGAGGTTCGGCCAGGGGCCGCTGCGGGCGTCGCCTCGCCCCTCATCGCCGAGGCCGTCGAGCGCGGCTGCAATTGGACGATGAAAACCAATATAGCATGCCTTTCGATTTTCCGAAAGAGAAAAATTATAACTAACTCGAAAAGTGAAACTTTGCCGGATCGGGCCGACTGAAACGCGTCGTCGTCGCGGCGAGCGATTGCGCGCCAATGGGTCAAGCAGCGCGCGTCCGCCGCGCGCCGCGATGACGACGTTTCGGTTCGGTCGGAAAGCGGTTTTCCCGTCACATCTGCCAGATCGGCCGCACTTCGATCGCCCCGTCCTGCGCGCCGGGGCAGCGCGCAGCCCAGGAAATCGCCGCGTCGAGATCGGGGGCGTCGATCAGGAAATAGCCGCCGAGCTGCTCCTTGACCTCGGCGTACGGGCCGTTGAGGACCGAGGTCTTGCCGTTCTTGACCCTGACCGTGGTCGCGGTCGACGTCGGATGCAGACGCTGGCCGCCCTTGCTCACGCCCGCCTCGGACATCGCCTGCATATAGGCGCCATAGGCGGCCAAACGCTTCTCGTTTTCGTCCTTCGACGCGTTGAGCATGGCCTTCTCGTCCGCGTAAATCATCAACAGGTACTGCATGGTTTTGCTCCTTGAAGCGGCGCGGCGTCGCCGCGCTCGATGCAAAGACGATTGAACGCGCGGCGTTTCGACAGCGACGCGAAAAGATTCCGTTGGGGGTCGGCGCCGAGACGAACGGCCAAATGATCATAGGGCGCGGCCCCAGGTTTAGAAATCCGAATCGCGCGTGTCCGATACGGATCGTCGTCGCCGATCCCAACACCCATTCGCGGGCGCCTCGTTCCCTCCTCCCGGCTCCGGCCTCGGCTCAACCCCGCAAATACTTGTTGAGCCAATCCAGCGTCCGCCGCCAGGCCTCTTGCGCCGCCGCCTCGTCGTAACGGGGGGTGGTGTCGTTGTGGAAGCCGTGGTTGGCGCCCTTGTAGATGTGGCCCTCGTGCGGAACGCCCGCGGCCGTCAGCGCGGCGTCGAACGCCGGCCAGCCCGAGGTGATGCGGGTGTCGAGTTCGCCGTACTGGGCGTCGATCGGCGCCTTGATCCTGGCGGCGTCGGCGGCGCTGGGCTGGAGGCCATAGAACGGAACCGCGGCGTTGAGGTCGGCGCCCATGCGCACGGCAAGCTGATTGACGACGCCGCCGCCGAAGCAGAAGCCGACGGCGCCGAGCTTGCCGGTCGAATCCGGGCGGGACTTCAGCCACATGGCGGCGGCGTAGAAATCCTCCAGCATCTTGGCGGGATCGACCTCACGAAAGAGCGCGAGCCCTTTCTCGTCATCGCCGGGATAGCCGCCGACCGAGGTCAGGCCGTCAGGCGCGAAAGCGATGAAGTCGGCGACCGCCAGGCGCCGCGCCACATCCTCGATATACGGGTTGAGGCCCCGATTTTCGTGGACGACCAGGACTGACGGCAGTTTGTCCGCGTTCGCCGGCCGGACCAGATAGCCCTTGATGCCGCCGTTGCCGTCGCGGGGAGGGCACGGTTTCGACGGTCGCCCTGATCCGGCTGTCGTCCGGAGGCACTTGAATCGCCCAGGCGTAGTTGGGCCTGAGCGTCTCGAACAGCGCCGCCGCGCTCGCGCCGCCGACGGCGAACTTGCGGGCGCCCTCGAGGAACTCGCGGCGGCTCATCCCGCCGTGCACATAGACGTCGAACAGGTTCAGAAGCTCCTGCGGGAAGTCGGACGCCTTTTTTCGCTCCATCGAACGCCTCCTCGAGTGGGCAGGGTCACGGGACGAAGTTGCTCTGTCCCGGACCGGTCAGATCATAGAGATTCTCTTTGTCGTCCTGGGTGACGGCGGAGGAACCGCCCTTGGGCTCCAGGATCAAGTCCTTGCTCAGCGTCGCGGTGCGGAATTTCCAGCCCGGCGGCGGCGTGATGAGATCGCCGAGGGAGTCGAGCCTGTCGATCGTCAGGCCCGGAATGTCCTTGTCCGTGTAGGACGCCATGATCCAGGTCCTGCCCTTGGGATCGTCGAGCAAATAGACCTTCGATCCTTTCTTGAATCCTTCGATGGACGTTCTCGCGGCCGGCGTGGCGCGATAGGCCGCGGAGCCCGGCTTGGCGGAGAGTCTGGACGCGGGCGCCTGGCTGTTTCCCATCCACGCCGCGTCGAGACCGTCGAAATTCCGCACGGCGCCGACCCTGTCGACGATCCAGTCCAGCGTCCAGTAGCGGGGAGGACTCGTCGATACGGCCAGCGCCTGATATTTCTTCGCGATCCGCTTGGGGTCGAGTTTGTCGCTGAGCGGCTTCGGCGCCGAGTCTCGCGATTCGTCGGCGCCGTTCTGGCCTGTGGTGTTGTAGACGCTGACGTACAAGACCTTCTTGAGCGCGTCTTTGGCGAACAGATCGATCTCCTGGTAACGATAGCCGCGCAAGCCTTCATATTTTTGCTGTCTCGCGCCGGCGCAATCGTCGGGCAGCTGGCTGAAATATTTGCAGGTCGTCCACACCGCGCCGTAGGCCGGCGCAACGCTTTGACCCGTCAGCCACGGCAGCCCGAGGGCGAGACCGCAAAGCGCCAGGCCGCCGCCAAGACGCGCGCCGACCGTCGGCATGTCATTCTCCGCAATTGGGCTCAGGTCCTTGTTACGCCCTGCAGCTTGTGAAAGCTATTTCCGAAAGCGCCGATTCCGCAACTCGCCCGCGCGGCGCGCTGATCCGGGCGCTCCGGGCGGCGTCAGGCGTTCATCTCGAGGACGACGCGGAAGCGGGCTTTGCCGCGAATGCGCATTTCCCACGGCCTCGGGATGGGAATATCGCGCGTCTCCGCTACGAGCGGTCCGCCGACCTTATGAACGACCATCGCGCGCATTTTCGCCATGGGACTGCTATCCGTTTGGCAGTCGCACGTGCTCCCGGGCGGATAGGCTGCACCTTGTCGGCGTCGAACTGATCGCCGAGCGCCATTGCCAACATCTCATGCCGCCGGCGCCACGACGACCTCCGTGTCGGTGGTCAGATCCACGGCGACCTGGCCCGATAGAACCTCCTTGGCGACGGCGAGGTCCAGATCGCTCTCCCACGCCGCGATCACGACGGTCGCCACGCAATTGCCGATCAGATTGCCGAGCGCCCGGGCCATGCCGATGAACCAGTCGATCGACAGCACGAGGACGAGCCCGATCGCCGGGATCGCCGGGACCGCGTTCAAGGTGGCGGCGAGGATGACGATCGCGGAGCCGGGCACGCCGTGCGCGCCCTTCGAGGTTATGAGCGAAATGGCCAGGATCAGCAGCAGGTCGCCGAAGGAAAGAGGCGTGTTGGTCGCCTGGGCGATGAAAACGGTCGCCAGGGTGAGGTAGATCGAAAAGGCGTCGAGGTTGAACGAATAGCCGGTCGGGACCACCAGGCCGACGACGGACGGGTCGACGCCCATGCGCTCGAGCTTGCGCATGATCTGCGGCAGAACCGCGTCGGACGACGCCGTCGCCAGCACGATCGTCAGCTCCTCGCGGAAATAGTTGAGGAACTGGAGGATGCTCAGTCCGGTCGATACGCGCATGACGGCGCCGAGCACGACGAGCACGAACAGCGCCACCGCCGCCCAGAACACGACGACCAGCGAGGCGAGCTGCTCGAGCGAGCCGACGCCATATTCTCCGACCGTATAGGCGACCGCCCCCAGAACGCCCAAGGGCGCGAGCCTGACGATCAGCCCCATGGCGCGGAACAGCACTTTCGACGCCATTTCGATCAGGTCCCCGACCGGCTTGGCGGGCTCGCCGACAAGGGCGAGGCTGACGCCGAATACGATGGCGAAGAACAGCACCTGAAGCACGTCGTTGCGCGCCAGCGCGTCGAACAGAGTGGTCGGGATGATGTTGAGAATGAAGCCGCCGACGCCGCCGCCATGCAGCTTGTGGGCGTTGTCGGCATAGGCGCTCAGAGCATGCGCGTCGAGCTTCGCGACATTGATGTTCATCCCCTCGCCCGGTCGGATGAGATAGGCGAGGATCAGCCCGACGGCCAGCGCGACCGTGGTCATGACTTCGAAATAGAGGAGCGCCTTGACGCCGACGCGGCCGACCTTCTTGAGGTCGCCCGCGCCCGCGATGCCGTGCACCACGACGCAGAAGACGATCGGCGCCACGATCATCGAGATGAGCTTGAGGAAGGCGTCGGAGAAGAACTTGAGGCCGATGGCGAAATCAGGCGTCGCCACGCCGAGCGCGACGCCGAGGACGAGGCCTGCGACCACCTGCGCGAACAGCGATTTGTAAAGGGGTCGGCGGGAGGCGGCGGGGAGCGCGGAAGCAGTCATCGGCAACCTTTCCTCGCCGCGCCGCCCGACAGACTGGACGCCGCGCCGGCTCGCGCACGGCGGGCGAATGGCCGGACGCCACAAGCGGAACCCTGGGGCGCTCCGGAGGCGCTCGCGTTTTGGACAGTCTTCCATTCCGGATCGGCAAGCAAGAGCTTTGCCGCGCGCGAGCGGCCGTATCGGGGAGTTGCGCAAGCCGCCCGAATCAGCCGGATTTGCCTGGCGGCCCGTCGGCAAAATCCCCGATCGTCACCCTTTGCGCAGCCTCTCCGCCGCCCGTGGGGCGAAATAGGTCAGCACGCCGTCGGCGCCGGCGCGCTTGAAGCCGATCAGGCTTTCCATCATCGCCTTGTCGCCGTCGATCCAGCCGTTCTGCGCCGCGGCCATGATCATCGAATATTCGCCGCTCACCTGATAGGCGAAGGTCGGCGCGCCGAATTCGTCCTTCACCCGGCGGATGATGTCGAGATAGGGCATGCCGGGCTTGACCATCACCATGTCGGCGCCTTCGTCGAGATCGAGCGCGACTTCACGCAGGGCCTCGTCGCTGTTGGCCGGGTCCATCTGATAGGTGCGCTTGTCGCCCTTCAGCGCGCTCGAAGAGCCGAGCGCGTCGCGGAACGGTCCGTAGAAGGCGGAGGCGTATTTGGCGGCATAGGCCAGGATCTGCACGTCGAGAAAGCCTTCCGCGTCGAGCGCCTCGCGGATGGCGCCGACGCGGCCGTCCATCATGTCGGAGGGCGCGATGACGTCGGCGCCGGCGCGCGCCTGATTGAGCGCCTGACGCACGAGGGCCTCGACCGTTTCGTCGTTGAGAATGCGGACTTCGCCGGCTTTGGACTCGCTGATCAGGCCGTCGTGGCCGTGGCTGGTATAGGGGTCGAGCGCGACGTCGGTGACGAGGCCAAGCTGAGGAAACTCGCGCTTGATCGCGCGGCAGGCCTTGCACACCAGATTGCTCTCGTTGAAGGCCTCGCTGCCGTGCTCGTCCTTGAGATCGGGCTCGGTGTAGGGAAAGAACGCGATCGCGGGAATATCGAGCTTGACCGCGCGCTCCGCCTCGCGCACCGCCTCCTCGACGCTGAGCCGGTCGACGCCCGGCATCGCGGCGACGGGAACCCGCTTTGTCTTGCCCTCGATCAGAAAGAGCGGCCAGATCAGGTCATTCGTCGTCAGCACATGTTCCGACACCAGCCGCCGCGCCCATTCCGCCTTGCGGTTGCGGCGGGGCCGGTGGGCAAGGTCGAGCGGGCGCATGCCAGCGGGGCGGGACGACTTCAGCATCGGGAACTCCTTCGAGCCTCTCTCATATCGGTTGGGCGCGAATGGCTCGTGAGCCTCGCGCGACCGCCTCGCCGCCGACCTCTCTGTCGCGAGGGGAGGGGGAACGGCGCAAGCGGCGCTCGATCCCGAGACGATATGTTCGCCCGGCGCCTGCATTCACGCCTTGACCCGCACGTACTCCCCCGGCGCGTCGCCGAGCGGCTTCAACTTGCCGTCGCCCGGCTTGCGGGCGGGGACCTTCTCGGGCGCCTGCGCGGTCACCCATTGCGCCCAGTCTGGCCACCAGGAGCCCGGCGTCTCCCTGGCGGCGGCGACCCAGCTCTCGAAGTCGCCCTGGGGCGGGCCGCCCGTCCAGAACTGATATTTCGGCTTGGTGGGCGGATTGACGACCCCGGCGATGTGGCCGGAGCCGGCCATCACGTAGCGCACGAGGCCGCCAAAGCACTTCGCCCCGGTGAAGACCGAGCGGGCCGGAGCGATGTGATCCTCGCGCGTCGCCAGCTCATAGACGGGGATCGTCACTTTTTCGAGGTCGAGCGTCTTGCCGCTGAGGACCATGCGCCCGTTCGAGAGATCGTTCTGGAGATAGCAGTGACGCAGGTAGAAATTATGGTTGGCGGCTGGCATGCGGGTCGAGTCCGAATTCCAGACGAGCAGATCGAAGGGCATCGGCTCTCTGCCCTTCAAATAATTGTTGACGTAGTAGGACCAGATGAGGTCGTTCGGCCGCAGCATGTTGAAGGCGTTGGCCATGTGCGAGCCCTCGAGGTAGCCCTGCTCGGCCATGCGTTCCTCGACCGCTTTCAACTGCGCCGCGTCGACGAAAACCTTCAGGTCGCCGGCGTCGGTGAAGTCGATCTGGGTGGCGAAGAAGGTGGCGCTGGAGATGCGGTTGTCCTCGACCGCGGCCATGTAGGCGAGGGTCGCCGCGAGCAGCGTGCCGCCGACGCAATAGCCGATCGCCGCGACCTCGCGCTCGCCCGTGGCCTGTTCGATCGCGTCGAGCGCGGTCAGGACGCCCTCGTGCATATAGCTGTCGAAGTCCTTGTCAGCGAGGCGCTCGTCGGGGTTGACCCAGGAAATGACGAATACGGTCAGGCCCTGCGCCACCGCCCAGCGGACGAAGGATTTCTCCGGATTGAGATCGAGCACGTAATACTTGTTGATCCACGGAGGCACGATCAGCAGCGGGCGCTTGTATGCCTCGTCCGTGGTCGGCTCGTACTGGATCAGCTCCATCAGCGGATTGCGGAACATCACCTTGCCAGGCGTCGCCGCCAGATTGACGCCGAGCTTGAACGCGCGCGCGTCGGACTGGCGGATGCGCAGGCTGCCGCGACCGGCGTGGATATCCTCCGCCAGCATTTTCAGGCCGCGCACCAGGTTCGCGCCGCTCTCGGCGAGCGTCGTGCGCAGGAGCTCCGGGTTTGTCGCCACGAAGTTGGAAGGCGACAACGCGGCCGAAACCTGCCGCAAATAGAACTGCGCCTTGTCGCGCTCATGCGGCTCGAGTTCGTCGGCGTGCTTGGCGAGATCCTCCGCCCAGCGCGAGGTCAGCACGTAGGCCTGCTTGAGAAAATCGAAGAACGGATTGTCGCGCCAGTCAGCGTGCGAAAAGCGCTTATCTGAACGGTCGGGTTCAGCGACCGGGGCCGCCGGCGCGCCCTGGAAACGCTGTAGGGTAGAGGCCCAGAGATTGACGAACTGCGTGGCCAGGGCGGTTTGAGCCTCGAGCGCCCGTTTGGGGTCGGACATATAATATTGGGCCACCTGACCAATCGATTTGATCATTTCGCCGATGTCGTCGGCGATCGTCATCTTGATCTCGCCGGTCTCGCGCGGCTTCAGATAGGCGGCGAGCGCCTTGCCGCCATGCTCGATGGCGTTGGCGATGTTGTGGGCCAGCGCTTCCGGGTCGGGGATCGGATATTGGACGTTGGGGTCGTGACCCTCGCCGGCGTCGGTCGGACGGGCGGTGGGCGCCGGACTTTTCGCAGGCTGGTGCGCGGCGGATGGCGCGGTCGTTCGTTGCGGGGCGTTCTCATGCGTCGGAGCCGCCGACGGCGCGATCGTGTTCCGCGCGACTGGCGACGCGGCCTTGCGGTCAGAGCCGGCGCTCGCGGCTATCCGCGCCGCAGCCTTGCGCGGTTTGGGCGAGCTCCCCTTATGCGGTTTGACCGAAGCGGGCGCTTCGCTTTGCGGCGACGCGCCCGAGAGCTTCTGCTTGGCGCGCGGTTTGGCCGCGCTCGCTTTGGTCGGCTCGCGTTCATCTGACTTCGGCGCGCGCTTGCGGTCGTTGGGACTAGTGTTGGCCATCAGGCGTCTCCTATCGCCGCCGGGCGGAGACCCGGTCCCGTTTTTGTCATAATAAGTCACTACCCCTATGCCGCGCCATAACAGACTTTCGTTGAAGGAAGGGTTTTGTTCGCGCGGGCGTAGCGGCGAAAAGAGCAGAGGACGGCGGACAGATGGCGGCGGCAAGCGCGACGATTAGGGTTCTGGCTTGCGCGGCCGTCTGCGCCTGGGGCTCGCCGAGCTTGGCGCAACAGCCTGACAGTGTGCTGAAAAAGGCCGCGAAAGCGCTCGGCTTCGCGACCGACGTCGGGCCGCCGGCCGATTTCGTGATCAAGTCCCGGCCGCACAACGATCCAGACTACATCCCGGTCTTCCAGCCGCCGCCCGAGCCCGCGCGGCCGGCGCTGAACGCCAAGGACCTCGGAGCGCTCAAGGGGGATCTCGATTCGGTCGAGAAGCGGGACGACGCGGTGCGACAAGCCTATCCGCCGGCCGCCAAAGCGGTCGCCGAGGAGCAAGCGGCGCGCAACAAGGCGAAATCGAAAGCCCCGGACGTTCGCCAATAGCGACGGGTTTGCTCCACACCCCCGGCCGGTGCTAACAGAACTCGGTACGGCGCACGCGCCTCCGGGAACCAGGACCAAGGGTTTATTGCTGCGATGAGCGACTTTCACCGGGTGCGGCGCCTGCCGCCTTACGTCTTCGAGCAGGTCAACAAGCTCAAGGCCAAGGCGCGCGCCGCCGGCGCCGACATCGTCGACCTCGGGATGGGAAATCCGGATTTGCCGGCGCCCAAGCATGTGCTCGACAAGCTGGTCGAGACGGTCGGCAAGCCGCGCACCGACCGTTATTCCGCCTCCAAGGGCATTGCCGGCCTGCGCCGCGCCCAGGCCGGCTATTACGCGCGCCGATTCGGCGTGAAGCTGGATCCGGAAACACAGGTGGTCGCCACGCTCGGCTCGAAGGAAGGCTTCGCCAATATGGCGCAGGCGATCACCGCGCCGGGCGACGTCGTGCTCGTGCCCAATCCCTCCTATCCGATCCACGCGTTCGGGTTCTTGATGGCGGGAGGAGTCATCCGCTCCGTGCCCGCGCACCCGGGCCCTGAATTGTTCACCGCGCTCGAGCGCGCCATCGTTCATTCGATCCCCAAGCCGATCGCGGTGGTGGTCTGCTACCCCTCCAACCCGACCGCGGCGGTCGCATCGCTCGACTTTTATCGGGATCTCGTGCTGTTCGCCAAGAAGCACGAGATTTTCGTTCTCTCCGACGTCGCCTACGCGGAAGTCTACTTCGACAACGAGCCGCCGCCCTCGATCCTGCAGGCGCCCGGCGCCTTCGATGTCGCGGTCGAGTTCTCCTCGATGTCGAAGACGTTCTCGATGGCGGGCTGGCGCATCGGCTTCGCGGTCGGCAACGAGCGGCTCCTGGCGGCGCTGGCTCGCGTCAAGTCCTACCTCGACTACGGCGCCTATACGCCGATCCAGGTCGCGGCCGCCGCCGCGCTCAACGGCCCGGACGATTGCGTGCGCGAAATGCGCGCGATCTACAAGCGCCGCCGCGACGTGATGATCGAGAGCTTCGCCGCCGCGGGGTGGCCGATCGACAAGCCGAGCGCCTCGATGTTCGCCTGGACGCCGGTGCCGGAGCGCTTCCGCCATCTCGGCAGCCTGGAGTTCTCGAAGCTGCTGATCGAGAAGGCGGACGTCGCGGTGGCGCCGGGCGTCGGCTTCGGCGAGCACGGCGACGATTTCGTTCGCCTCGCCCTGGTCGAGAACGAACAGCGCATCCGCCAGGCCGCGCGCGGGGTCCGGCGCTTCTTTGAAGGGGCGGACGCGACGCTGCACAATGTGGTGAAGCTCAAGAAGCCGGCGTGAACGGCGCCGGCGAGCAGGCCGTATCCGAGCGCGGAAGCCTGAAGCGCCTACGATCAGGATAGTTCCAGATCCTCGACCCGCAGCGCGAAGGCCTCCGGCGCAAGCAGGGGGACGATCCGCACCGACGCGCCGCAATCGCGCACGCTGCGATAGCCGTCCGCGGCGGGGTCGCGGAAGACCCGCGTCGTCAGTCGAGCCGCGTCGATGACCCTGAGTTCGCGAACCCCGAAGCTGGTGTAGAGCGCCGCCTTGCGCCCCATGTCGTAGCGGAGCGAGGTATCGAATGCGGCGATGTCGAACCGGCTGGATTGCGATGGATCGGCGTCGTCCGGACGCCGAGCCCCAGACCGCCCGCGATTTGCGCCAGCGTTTGCTCGACGCGGCGGCGATTCCCGCCGCTGTCGAAGATTTCTCGTTCCGATTGTCCCGCAATCGGAGGCTGTAGCGCGATAGTCTAAAAAAACCTTTCACGCACTGTTATTGTATCGCCCGGCGAGAGAGGGAAGGACAGGGGTTCCTGGAACGTCACCGAGCGCCGGTCGACGATACGGGTGATGTCGACGCTGTCCTCGAGCGCGCGAGGCGCGAAGCCGCCAGCGACGGCGATCGCGTTCTGCACGGTCATGCCGGTGATGAAGGGATACTGCCCGGCGATCCCGACCTCGCCGAGCACAAAGAACGGCCGGAACGCCTCGACTTCCACCGATACGCTCGGGTCGCGTATATACCCCTGCCGCAGGCGCGCTGCGATCGCATGTTCGAGTTCGGCCGTGGTGAGGCCCTGCGCGCGCACTCTGCCGATCAGGGGCATCGCGATGACGCCGCCGCTGTCGACCGAGAACGAATTGCTCAGGTTGTCCTGTCCGAACACGATGACCCGGAGGCGGTCGCCGCTCGCCAAGCGGTAGGGCGCATTGGCGGGGGCCGGAGGCGCTGGGGCTTCATACCCAGTTGAGGCGCAACCGCCAGCGAGCGCGAACGCGAGCGCCGCCAGAACGCCCAGGAGAAGTCTCATTGCGAAGTCCGCGACAGCAGCATTCGATCACAGTGTTTGTCTATCGGCGCATGGTTAATGAACTGCGAATGCGTGGGGCGCGTCTTTAACTCTGCGGCAACTATATTGACGCAATTTTCGGGCATCAGGGCGCGGGTGAGTCCGAGCGAGTGGAGCGTGGGCATGAACGACGATAGCGGGTCGGAGGTCGCGGCGCGTGGCCGCGACCAGGCCATCGATCTGTCGCGCCTGGTCAAGGGAATAAGGCGGCGCTGGCGGTGGGTCTCCGCTTCGGCGCTGGCTGCGGTCGTATTCTCCTCCGCCTTCGTCCTTCTGGCGACGCCCCGGTACACAGGCGTCGCCAAGGTGCTGCTGGAGGATCATGAGAACGACTATACGCGGCCCGACAAAGCGACAGGGTACGATCCGGCGGCGACGATCGATCCCGAGGCGGTTCAGAGCCAGGCCGAGACGGTGGCGACCGTCGACCTGGCTCGCAAGGCGATCGACAGGCTCGGGCTCGCGGCGAACCCCGAATTCAGCGCTTCGGCGAGCAGCCGACCCGATGGCAAGGTTGACCTGCGGGTCGTCGACAAGTTCCTGTCGCGTCTGACCGTCTTTCCGGCGCCTCGGACCCGCGTGCTGGAGATCGAATTCGTCTCTCGAGATCCAGAGCTCGCCGCGCGCGGCGCCAATACTGTCGCTGAGGTCTACCTGCAATCGCTGGCGGAGGCGAAGGCGAACGCGGCGAGGGGAGCCGAGCGCGTGGCTGTCGCGAAAGATCGAGGAATTGCGCGTCAAGGTCGCCGACGACGATGCGAAGGTCGAGGCCTTCCGCGCGCAATCGGGGCTGCTTGCCGGCGCCAGCGGCCAAACCGTCCCGGCTCAACAGCTTTTTGATCTCAACGCCCAACTCGCCAACGCGCGCTCCGCTCAAGCGGCGGCGACGGCCAAGGCTGAGCTCCTGCGCAAGTTGGAGAAGGAGGGGCGGCTGGACGACGCGCCCGATTCGATCACCGATCAGTCGATGCGTCGCTTTGCCGAACAGCGGGTTGCGCTCAAGTCCCAGATCGCCGAGGCGGCGCGCACGCTCCTGCCAATGCATCCGCGCATGAAGGAATTGACCGCGCAGCTCGCCTCGCTCGACGGTCAAATTCGCGACGCGGCTGAGAAGAATGTGCGGGCGCTGGAGAACGACGCTCGACTCGCCGGCGATCAGGTCGACGCTTTGACCGCGACTCTCGCACAGCAATCCAAGACCGTCGCAACGGGCAACGCGGACGACGTGCAATTGCGCGCGCTTGACTTGGAAGCGACGGCCGCGCGCGAGCAGCTCGAATCCTATTTGCAGAAGTATCGCGAGGCGGCCGCGCGAGAGGCCGACAATGCGGCGCCCGCGGATGCGCGCGTCATCGCCACCGCCGAGCCGCCTCGAACGCCGACGTTTCCGAAGGCTTGGCAGACGATCCTTCTGGCGACGCTCGCGGCGCTGGCCATCTCGACCGGCGTCGCCGCGGCGTCCGCGCTTCTTTCGAATGAAGCCGACGCGAGCGCGGCGGGAGCTGGACCGGCGAGCGACCAGGCCAAGTCCCCATCGACGCCGGCTGCGCACGCGTCGCCCGGCGAAAGCCCGCCGCCGCCAGAACCCGAACCGCGAGCAGCGCCCGATCCCGGGCCCAATCGCAATCA
Organism: uncultured Alphaproteobacteria bacterium; assembly: GCA_963781895.1. GTDB lineage: Bacteria > Pseudomonadota > Alphaproteobacteria > Rhizobiales > Beijerinckiaceae > Roseiarcus. The sequence goes on along the minus strand of CAWAIM010000017.1, from coordinate 293,984 downwards.
CGAGTTCGGCGCAGCCGACCCGATCGACGCGCTTGCCGATCGTCTTATCCGGGCGAGGACGCCGGGGTGCGGTCAGGTCGTCTTGGTCACCGGGCAAAGGTGTGGCCAGACCTTGGCCATCGCCTTGCAGACGGCCCGCAGGCTTTCGTCGCGCGACCCGACTCTGCTCGTCGATCTCGGCGCCACGCAAGAGTGGTTCACCGACATTCTTGATCGCGAGCAGGCCGGCGAGGTCGAGGTCGCGGGTCTTGCCGACCTGTTGGCCGGCAGGGCGAATTTCGGCGACATCATCCGCCGCGATCTGTCGTCGGGCGTCGATGTCATTCCCTCGGGTGGAGATCCGAGCGGCGTCGAGGCGCTCAGGGACGTGTTTGACGCTTTGGCGTCAGCTTACGAAAGCATCGTCATCCACGCCTCCGACTGGCGCAGGGAGGCGGCGCGAACGGCGGGCAGATGCGCCGATGCAATCGTGGTCGCCGCGCCGGAGGCCCGGCTGGATCGCGCGCTCGAGGCGGCCAAGAAGGCTTTCGGCGACGTCGCGTCCGAATTCGTCCCGTTCCCGGCCAAGCCGTCGCCATCGGCGCTCGAGGAGGCGGCGTAGAGGACCGGCGGCGAAAGACTGACGATCAATGGGTTATCTCGGCGCCGCCAAATTACTCCAAGGAAAACCAAGCCGGGCGGCATATTTGTAAGCGATCCAATGTTTTCAATCGCTTGGGCGCCAAATTCTGCAACTTTGGCGTCTTTCCCTTGCGTCTCTACCCCATCCCTTCTCTACTGCGTCCCTTCGTCCTTCCGAAGCTTCCGGCCCGTTCCTTTTAGTTCCGCTAAGGGGCTGGCGCCATTTTGGGTCGCGGATTGCGTCTTATCAATCGCTTGCGGCGCCATTCGGCGCCGATTTGTCGGCCGCTTGCCCGCGCGAGACCTATGAGCTGCGCTTAAGCCCCCGGATCATCCCCAAGGAATGGGGACAAGGACCGGGAGCCGGACTGGGCTTTGCTCAAGACGTTTCGGCATGGGCGGCCGCGCGGAACCGATTCCGGTTTCGAATCCGAGCGGAGATGGCGCCAGCCCCAAAACCATGCCGAGAGCTTAAGTCTTCGTGCCCCTCGCCGTTGTTCAGCGTGTCAACCCGCCCGCGTGAAAGCCGAAGGCGGCCGCTTGCCCTCGGCGCGCCAGGCGCGCTTCGATCCAGCGACGAGGACGACCATAGCACGCCTTCTGATTTTCGCAAAGAGATTGTCGCAGAAAATTGATTTTCGAAAAGCGGCGCCGCGCCGGCCGCCCGCGAACCCGGCAAGCCGCCCGCGCCGCCCTGTCGCTCAATTAACTGTGTCTCAACAAAGGGGTGCAGTCCTAACTCGTTTTTGCGACGTTTCCGTCGGAGCGATTCACGAGCGGCTTTGGAGGCAAAGCAAACTGCCGCCGCAACGCCCTGGGGGCGAGGGGGACGGCGGCGGCGGATTTGGATCGCCACGGCGCTTCGCGCCTCGCGATGACGGCGTCGGTTCGATCAAATCGGGTCGTGAACTACCCGCGCAACCCGCGCAGCCGGCCTGCCGCCGCCATCAATCGCGGCGAGCTTTTGACGCGGCCGTGGAGCCGTCGCCCGAGGCTGAGGGCGAGCGCCGCCGCGCGGCCGGGGGCGCTGGCGGCGATGAACGTATCGAACAATATATCAACGCCTTCGCAGCATTCGCTCTTGTAGCGCGCCGCGCCGACGCCGAGATCGAATTCGGCGAAGCCGCGCTCGATCGCCGAGCCGACGACCTCTTGCGCCAGCAGTCTGCCGGGGCTGCAGCGGGCGATCTCCGGGTCGGGGTCGAAGGCGAGGAGGAGGCCGCTGAGGCGCTCGCGGCCGGGCAGGAGGCCCATGGTCGCGACTGCCCGATCGCCGGCCATCAGGGCGTGCATCTCCATCGCCGGCTTGCCTTCGCCGCTCGCGTCGGAGGCCAATCGGCGCAGGAACGCCTGCGCCGCCGCGCCTTCATAGGCGCTGGCGGGGCCGCCCTCGCTGGCGCGCGCCCGTTTCTGGGCGATTGCCGCGTCGAGAAGCCGGGCGGCCTCGGCCTCATCGCGCGCGACCACATGTTCGAGCGCGCCGAAGGAAGAAAGGCGTTCGGCGCCCTTGCGCAGCTTCTTGCGCGCGGCCTTCGAATTGTGGGCGTCGCGCCACGCCGCGAAGGAAAGGGGAAGCGAGGACTTGTAGCCGAAACTCGGGCTTGGCTGGCCTCCGAGCACGGCGAGGGGATTCTCGAAACCCTCCCAGTCGCGCGGCTGATTGAAGAGGGCGAAGAGATCGACGCGCGCCTTGGCGGCGCGCGCGGCTTCGGCGAACAGGGCTTCGAGCGTCTCCCTGCTCCAGGCGCGGCCGGGCCGGAACAGGCCGAGGTTGTAGTTCGAGTGCTTGCCGCCGAGAAACTCGGCGACGCCGAGCGCGGCGCGGCGAAACCGCGCCAACGGGAGGAGGGCGAGCGGCGCGCCGGAAGCGCCGCGCGCCACCACGATGAGCGGCGCGGCGCGGCGCTCGGCGCCGAGGGTCTCGAACCAGGCCTCGGCGAACCCAAAGCCCTGGTAAGGGGAGGCGTAGGCGATCGCCTCGAGTTCGGCCCAATCGCGTCGCGCTTCGGCCAGCGAGGCGAAAACGTCGACGCGCGTGAACCCCGTCTCGTCGACGCCGACCGGCGTGGTCGGCGTCGCGGTTCGCGCGGAGGGCGCTTTGGCTGCGATGGCGCTGGCGGCGGTCAAAGTTCACCCTGTCCGGGATGCGCCGCTCACTGTCGCCGAAATCCCTCAACGATCGGTTTCGCCGCGGTTGGCCGCGGCGTGCGGGTAAACTTTCGGAAAGGAAAGCAGGGGCATGCTGCGTCGAGACCCGACATGCCGCTCAGGAACACGCTCATCAGCGCCGGCTTCGCCGGATTTCGCGCCAGCGGATTGCACCGTCTGGCCAAGACTGCAACGCGCGGACGCGGCGTCGTTCTGACCTTTCATCGAGTTCGTGCCCGCGCGGTCGGCGGCGCGCCGCTACGCGCCCAATCGAAACTTGGAGATCACGCCGGAATTTCTCGATCTCGCCTTGCGGATCGTCGGCCGCGAGGGTTTCGAATTGGTGTCGCTCGACGAGGCGCGCCGGCGGATCGCCGATCCGAGGAGCGAACCCTTCGCCGTGGCGACATTCGACGACGGCTATCGCGACACGCTCGAGGTCGCATTGCCGGTGATGGAGACGCACGGAGCGCCATTCACGGTCTTTTGCGCCACCGGCTTCATCGAGGGCGCCGCGCGGCTATGGTGGCTGGAGCTGGAGGAGGCGATCCGCCGCCTGGAGACGATCGAACTCTCGATCGCCGGCAGACGATTGTGGCTCGACGCATGCACGCCGGAGGAAAAGTCGGCGGCGTTCGACAAGATCTACTGGCTCCTGCGCCAACGGCCGGAGCCGGAGCTGCTCGCGGCGATCGCCGATCTGGCCCGCCGCGCCGCCCTGGAATGCCGGAGGCTGGCCGACGGGCTGTTCATGGACTGGAACGGGCTCGCTGCGCTGAGCCGCCATCCGCTCGTAACCGTCGGGGCGCACGGCGTCACCCACCGGCGCCTGGCGCAATGGTCAGCGTCCGAGGCGAGGGCCGAGATGGCCGGCTCGAAAGCGGCGCTCGAGGCGCGGCTCGGAATTCCTGTGCGCCATTTTGCCTACCCGGTCGGCGACGCGACCAGCGCGGGGCCGCGCGAGTTCGAACTCGCGCGCGAGATCGGCTTCGAAACGGCTGTGACCACGCGCCCAGGCATGGTGTTTGACGATCACGCCGAACGGTTGACCGAACTGCCGCGGATCTCGGTCAATGGGCGCTGGCAGAGCGCCGAAGCGCTTGAAATCCTGCTCACGGGCGCCCCGTTCTGGCTGTGGAACCGCGGCCGGCGTCTTGCGGCGTGACACTTTTCAGCGGATTCCATTGTTCGGACCGACGCCGGCGTATGGCGCGCGTCAGACACGCGCCTCGAAATCCAGAGCGTCGTAGCCCATCGCCCGGTAGATCAACGCCGAGATCAGCCAGCCTCCGCCGAAAAGGCCGATGATTAGACAGCCGAGCACGCCGAAATTGCCGTTGAGGGCGCCGACCGCATCCCAGAATGGGCCCCGCAGCTTGAACGCGTCGCCGATCAGCCCGAGCGTCTCGACGCCGCCGATCAGCAGGGCGACGATCACTGACACCGCCGTGATCGTAAGATTGTAGTAGAGCTTGCGGATCGGCTTCATGAACGCCCAGCCATAAGCGCCGAGCATCAGCACGCCGTCGGTCGTATCGATGAGCGTCATGCCGGCGGTGAACAGCGCGGGGAACACGAGCAGCGTCCCGATGGGCGCGCCGTTGGCGGCGTGTATCGCCGCCAGCCCGAACAGGGCGACTTCGGTCGCCGTGTCGAAACCGAGGCCGAACAGGAAGCCGATCGGGAGCAGGTGCCAGCTTTTACTGACGATCTGGAACAGGGGCCGGAACACGCGCGCGAGAAAGCCGCGGCTGTTGAGCAAGAGGTCAAAGTCGTCCTCGGAGAATGGCTCGCCGCGCTTGACCGCCTGGAAAGTCCGATAGACGGAAATCAGCACGATCACGTTAAACAGCGCCAGCAAGAACAGAAACGCGGCCGAGGCGCTGGTGCCGACGATGCCGCCGACCGCCTTCAGGGTCTCGAAATGCGCGCTGATCTGGGACGTGGCGACGCCGACCGCGATCGCAAGCAGCACCACGACCAGCGAATGGCCAAGGGCGAAATAAAGTCCGACGCCGACCGGCTTCTGGCCCAGCCGCATCAACTTGCGGGTCGAGTTGTCGATCGCCGCGATATGGTCCGCGTCGACCGCGTGGCGCAGTCCGAACGTGTAGGCGAGGAAGGCCGAACCGAACAGGACCGCGCTGTCGCGAAGCGCTACGAAGGCCCATAGCCAGACGAGAACGTTTGCGCCGATCAGGAGCGCGCAGAGGCCGGTTAGGCGGCGACGAAGGCCCGGTTCGGTTTCATTCCAGACGCGTGAAAAAAATCTCGGCACGACGCCCTCGCATGCGTTGGAGACAACGCCAGCAGCGCGACGCCGGAAGGGGCTGACCTTTCGGTCCGCCCCTCGGGCGATCGGCCCGCGGCGACCCCAGGTCTCCTGGCTCGCGGGTCATCGCCTGTCGCCGAGCTTCCCGGGTTTCCCCAGTGGTCATGACTGGCTTTGGACTCGCCGCTTACGGTTGCGGGGGCCGGCCGCGGACTTGGGCGTCGCCGACCGCACCGCGTTCCCATTTGACACCCAAGGAAAGCCGTCGCCGATCAAGCTAAACGTTCGCCGCACAGCCCACAAGGCGCTCATTGAAGCACGCGACGGATCCCGGCTCGGCGACCGTTCGGGCGAAGCCCGCGTCATCGCCTTGACGGTTCGCGCGGACGGTCCCACGATTGCGCGATGAAACCGAGGCCACGAGACTTCGATCTGACGGCGGACATTCTGCTGCGCGCCTATTCGATCGGCGTCTTTCCGATGGCGGAAAGCCGCGACGCCAAGGAACTGTTTTGGGTTGAACCGCATGAGCGGGGGGTCTTCCCGCTCGACGGGCTCGTCATTTCGAGAAGTCTCGCCAAGGCGGTGCGCTCGGATCGTTTCCGCGTCGTCGCCGACCGCGCTTTCGAAGATGTCATGCGGGCCTGCGCCGAGCGCGAGAAGACGTGGATCAATGACGAGATCGTTCGTCTCTATCAGGCGTTGTACGAGGCGGGGCACGCCCATTCGGTGGAGGTTTATGACGGCGATGCGCTGGTCGGCGGGCTCTATGGAGTGAGCCTGCGCGGCGCCTTCTTCGGCGAGAGCATGTTTCATCGCGCGCGGGACGCCTCGAAAGTAGCCCTTGTCCATCTGGTCGCCCGCCTGCGCGCTGGCGGTTTTCGGCTACTGGACGCGCAGTTTCTCACCGACCATCTGGCGGGTCTCGGCGCGGTGGGGATTTCACGCGAGGCGTTTCGGCTCCGGCTCGCACACGCGTTGGAGTTCGACGCGGATTTCGACGTCTGGCCAGCTGAGGCGCAAGTGACCGGCGCTGAGGCGCTCGAGCTTGCGCGGCGCGGCGGCACGGAAGTTGCGATAAAGCGGTAAAATCGAGGCGGCATAGCGCCTCTGGAGGTCAATTGGCGAGAGATTCGGGCGCTGCCGCATGACGACGTTTGACGAGATGGGGCTCGACCGCGACCGGACGCGGCCGCTCTACCGCAAGGTCGCGCGCTGGCTCGCGGCGACGCCGCCGGAACTGCTCGCATCGCGCCGCGCTCAGGCCGAATACATGTTCCGGCGCATCGGCATCACGTTCGGCGTTTACGGCGACAAGGATGCAGCAGAGCGGCTCATCCCCTTCGATATCGTTCCACGCCTCCTGTCGCGCGCGGAGTGGCGACGGCTGGAGGATGGCCTCACTCAGCGGGCGCATGCGCTCAACCTGTTTCTGAAGGACGTCTACGGACCAGGCGCAATCCTCAAGGAGTCAATCATTCCGCCGGAATTGATCCTGCGCAATCCGTACTATCGGCCGGAAATGATCGGCCGACGCGCGCCGCACGACATCTGGGTGCATATTGCCGGCATCGACATCGTGCGCGTGGACGATGAGTCCTTCTACGTGCTGGAGGACAACGCCCGAACGCCATCCGGCGTGTCTTACATGCTGGAAAATCGCGAAGTGACGATGCGGCTGTTGCCCGACCTTTTTGCGCGCCACCACGTCGCCCCGGTCGACGACTATCCCGACGAACTTCTCGCTTGCCTGCGATCGGTCGCCCCGCGTCGCGACCGGGGCGACGCGACAATCGTGCTGCTGACGCCGGGACCCTTCAATTCCGCGTACTACGAGCACTCGTTCCTCGCCGACAAGCTTGGCGTCGAATTGGTCGAGGGCCGCGACCTCTTCGTCGACGACGACCAGGTGTTCATGCGCACGACCCTTGGGCCGCGGCGGGTCGATGTGATCTATCGGCGGATCGACGACGATTTTCTCGACCCTCTGGTCTTCAATCCGGACTCCTTATTGGGAGTGCCGGGGCTGGTGGGCGCCTATTTGGCGGGCAACGTGACGCTTGCAAATGCAATCGGCACCGGCGTTGCGGACGACAAAGCAATCTACAGCTACGTTCCCGACCTCATCCGCTTCTACCTTTCCGAGGAGCCGCTGCTGAAGAACGTCCCGACCTACCGCTGCCGGGAGCCCGAATGGCTCAAATTCGTTCTCGAGCGCCTCGATCAGCTGGTGGTCAAGGAAGTCAACGGCTCCGGGGGCTATGGGATGCTGGTCGGCCCTCAGGCCACCGCCGCCCAGCGCGAGCAATTCGCGGCCAAGATCAAGGCCGATCCCAATAACTACATCGCGCAGCCGACGCTGGCGCTGTCAACCTGCCCGGCCTCGTTCGAAACTGGCGTCTCGCCCCGCCATGTCGACTTGAGGCCGTTCGTGCTATCCGGCGCCGACGGCGTGCGCATCGTGCCCGGCGGCCTCACGCGCGTCGCGCTGAAGGAGGGCTCGCTGGTGGTCAATTCCAGTCAGGGCGGCGGGACCAAGGACACCTGGGTCGTCGACGACGCGGACTGCGAGACGTAAAAATCATGCTTGCCCGCACGGCCGACAATCTGTTCTGGCTCGCCCGGTCCATGGAGCGGGCCGACTATATAGCCCGTACGATCGAGGCCACGTCGCGGCTCGAATATCTGCCCAAATCCGACGGCGAAAAGAATGGGGAATGGGAAAGCGCGCTCAACGCCGCCGGCGCCTACGACAGCTTCATCGCCGCGCGCGGCGAGCTCGATGAAGAAAGCGCGGTCGAGTTCCTGACGTTCGACCGCTCCAATGCATCCTCGATCCGCAACTGCCTCGAAAACGCGCGCGCGGCGGGCAGGGCGGTGCGCACGGCTCTCACCTCCGAAACCTGGACCGCGATCAACGACGCCTGGCTGGAGCTCAAGCGCTTCGAGGCGACCCACAGTCTCGGCCACCCGCTCGATCGCCTAGCGCTCACCCGTTTCCTCGATTACGTGAAGAAGGCCTCGCTCGACTTCGACGGCTCCTGCTATCGCACGATGCTGCGCAACGACGCCTATTGGTTCAACCGGCTCGGCGTATTCATCGAGCGCGCCGACAACACGGCGCGGCTGCTCGACGTCAAATACCATTTGCTCTTGCCTTCGACCGAACCCATCGGCGGCTCGCTCGACTATTTCCAGTGGGTCGCAATTCTGCGCGCGGTCTCGGCCGCCACCGCCTATCATTGGGTCTATCGCGATCGGGTCAAACCGTGGCTGATCGCCGACCTGCTGATCCTGAAGCGCGTCCATGCCCCGCTCGCTGATCTCCTGCTATGAGAGCATCGATCGCGCGCTCGAACTCGCTGGCGCGCGAGGATGGGCGCAGCGGCGTTGCGCAAAGGCAGGCGCGCGCCATGCACTCCAAGCTCGAACGCTCGAACATGACCCAAATTTTTCAGGGCGGCCTGCACGAATTCATCACCGAGTTCATCGAAGACAACGCGCGCCTCTCGGCGACGATCTCCGAGCAATATCTCTTCACCTGAAAGACCGGCGGACCGAACCATGCGGATCAGGATTTCGCACGAGATCGTTCATCGATTCGCGCCGCCGGCCCGCACGATCAATATGAACCTGCGGCTGACCCCGCACGGCTTCGACAGCCAATACGTGTTGCGCTGGCGGCTCGGCGTCGATGTCGACGGCACGCTTCGCCAGGGAGAGGACGCGCATGGCAACCTCCTGTCCACGTTCTCGCATCACGGGTCGGTCGAGCGCCTTGCGGTCGTGGCGGCCGGCGAGGTCGAAACCACCGACACGGCGGGCGTCGTCAGGAGAACGGTGGAGCGGCTGCCCGTGGACATGTACCTGCGCGACAGCCCGCTCGCGCACTTGAATGGCGCGTTGCTTGATTTTGCCGCCGAAACGGCGGGCGAGGCCGCCGATCCGCTGGACGCGATGCACCGGCTGACCAGCGCGTTGCATGGCGAGATGACCTATGATCGGGACCCGGCCGACGCCCCCAATTCCGCCGCCGAGGCCTTTGCGCTGCGCCGCGGCCGTGCGTCCGATTTCGCCCATATCTTCATCGCCTGCGCGCGCTGGCTTGGGGTTCCGGCGCGCTTCATCGGCGGCTACCGCGCCGCGGACGAAGACGGTGAAGGCGCCGGAATTCACGCCTGGGCCGAGGCCCACACCCCGGGCCTCGGCTGGGTCGCCTTCGATCCGACGGAGAGCATCTGCGCCGACGCGCGCTATGTCCGCGTGGTGGTCGGCTTCGACGCCCGGGACGGCGCCATGATCCGTAGCGCGCACGCCGGGGGAGAGGAGGAGGTCGAGACGGCGATCCGGGTCGAGCAGGCGGGCGCGCAGAGCCAGGCGTGACGCCAGCACGCGCCGCCAGGCGATGCGAGGACGCGAACCACGAACCAACGCCGGCCCCCCGCGCGGGATTGCCGCCGCGGCGCCGAGCCTTTTTTACGCGGTCAGCTACGCCTTTCCGATATGAAGCGGCCAGTCGCCAATTTCGGCCGCGGATTCCATTGTTGCAAAGGCTTGCGGCGCCATTTCCAGTCAACCCGGCGCCCCGGCCGTCCGATGAGGCAATCCTATAAAACATATAAAATGAGTAAATTAAGACAGAGGGGAGCGCAGAGATGACCCGACTGGCTGTCCTCGAAGGCCCGCGCCCGGGCGCCCGCTGCTCTTGTTGGCCATTTAGCGGGCAGGCGACGCGCAGAGGCTTCGCTGCCGCTCAATCCTCAGCCAGATCCTCGAACGCGCCCCGGTCCACGCCGTTCCCGACCAGAATCTCGCGCTTGCCGGAATGGTTGGGGGCGCTGACGACGCCTTCCTTCTCCATCCGCTCGACCAGCGAGGCGGCCTTGTTGTAGCCGACCGATAGGCGGCGCTGGATGTAGCTGGTCGAGACCTTGCGGTCGCGCAGCACGATGTTGACGGCGCGGTCGTAATAGTCGGCGGATTCCTCGGCGTCCATCGAGCCGGGCGAGGGCAGGGGCGCGTCATCGTCGTCCGCCTCGTCTTCCTCGGTGATCGCGTGAAGATATTCCGGCGCGCCCTGCTTCTTGAGGTGGGCGACGACCGCCTCGACCTCGTTCTCCGAAACAAAGGGCCCGTGGACGCGCGAGATGCGCCCGCCGCCGGCCATGTACAACATGTCGCCCTGACCGAGCAGCTGTTCGGCGCCCTGCTCGCCGAGGATCGTGCGGCTGTCGATCTTGCTCGTCACCTGGAACGAGATGCGGGTCGGGAAGTTGGCCTTGATCGTGCCGGTGATCACGTCGACCGAGGGGCGCTGGGTCGCCATGATGAGATGGATGCCGGCCGCACGCGCCATCTGGGCGAGGCGCTGGATCGCGCCCTCGATGTCCTTGCCCGCGACCATCATCAGGTCGGCCATCTCGTCGACCACCACGACGATATACGGCAGCTCCTCCAGCGCCATATCCTCGTGTTCGTAGATCGCCTCGCCGGTCTCGCGGTCGAATCCGGTCTGGACGGTGCGGGTCAGCGTCTCGCCCTTGGCGATGGCGTCGGCCACCCGCACGTTGAAGCCGTCGATGTTGCGCACGCCGACCTTGGACATTTTGCGATAGCGGTCCTCCATCTCGCGCACCGCCCATTTGAGCGCGACGACGGCCTTCTTCGGATCGGTGACGACGGGGGTCAGAAGATGCGGGATGCCGTCATAGGCTGAAAGCTCCAGCATTTTCGGATCGACCATGATGAGCCGGCATCGCTCGGGTTTCATGCGGTAGAGCAGCGAGAGGATCATGGTGTTGATCGCCACCGATTTGCCCGAGCCGGTGGTGCCGGCGACAAGAAGGTGCGGCATGCGAGCGAGGTCGACGATCACCGGCTCGCCGCCGATCGTCTTGCCGAGCGCAATGGCGAGTCGGTGCTTCGACTTTTCGAAGTCCTCGCTGGCGAGAAGCTCGCGCAAATAGACGGTCTCGCGGCGCTGATTGGGCAGTTCGACGCCGATCGCGTTGCGGCCCTGCACCACCGCAACGCGGGCGGAAACCGCCGACATCGAGCGGGCGATGTCGTCGGCCAGACCGATCACGCGCGACGACTTGATGCCGGGCGCCGGCTCGAGCTCGTAAAGGGTGACGACGGGGCCGGGGCGCACGTTGACGATTTCGCCCTTGACGCCGAAATCGTCGAGCACGCCCTCCAGCAGCCGCGCGTTTTGCTCGAGAGCGTCCTGAGAAATCTTCGCGCCTGCCGACTTCTTCGGTTCGGTCAGCATCGCGATCGAGGGCATCTTCCATTCGCCGCGCGGCGGGAGCGCAAATTTGACTTCCGACGCGGGAGGGCTCGCCGGCTTTGGCGCGCTCGCTTGATTCGCGACTTGCGGCGCGGCGGCGTAGGCGGATGGGATCGTCCCTCGAACCCGCGGAGCGTAGGCCGCGGGATCGACCAAATCGTCATGGTCAGCGCGCAGTCCGAACCAGGGCGGCAGTGGCGCGACCGGCGCCCGCTCGACTCCCGCCTCGGGAGCGAACCGGGGCTCAAAGCTCCGCGTGGATCCGGGCTGGCGGCGCGCCATTCGGCGCAGCGCGCCTTTCACGGTAAGCAAGGCGTGCATGACGGCGCCGATCGACACCATGCCGAGGCCTGGCTCGTCTTCCGCCTCCTCGTCGTCGAATCGCGCCTGCGCGCTGCCGCGGGCGTTCGCGGTCGACTTGGGCGGCGCGTCGTCGGCATCCGAGGGGGCGGCGAAGCCGATGCCCGCCGCCGCGGTCAGGGCGAGTATCGCGAGCGCCGCGAAGGCGACGCCGCTGGCGGTCAACGCCCACGTCGAGCCGGGAAGCATGCGGCGCGGGATCGCAAGGACAGCGTCGCCGACGACCCCGCCGAGCCCCGTGGGCAGCGGCCAGCTTCCGGGCGCCGGAAGCAACGAAGCCAGAGCCGCCGCCGCCGCGACGCCGACGACATAGAGGCCGGCTTTCATCCGCGGGCGCTCAAGCCGACGATGGATGAGGAGCCGCCAGCCCCAAAAGGCGGGCGGGGCCAGCACGGCGATGCATCCAAGGCCGAGCAACTGCATGACGATGTCGGCGACGATCGCGCCCGGCGCGCCCATGAGATTGTGGACCGGCGTGTTGGTCGCGTGATTGAGGCTCGGGTCGCTGACCGACCAGGTCAGCAAGGCGACGCTGAGGCCGCCGACGCCCGCCAGCGCGCTCAGGCCGGCGAGTTCGGCCGCCCGCCGCCGGGGAAATTCGCGCACCGAGGCGGGCAGGTAGTCGATTACCGAAAATGTCGTCGTACGCATCGCCTACTCGCCGGCTCGAGGCCGCTCGATCCCTCGCCACGCCTCCAAGCAGCCTATGCGCGTCCAGTTAATGGCGGCCTAACCTTAACGGGCCGTAGCGGCGCCCGAACTGATTTCCTGCTCTTCCGTCGCGGTCAAAAAAGGGACGCCCCGGAGGGCGTCCCAGATCCGCGGGGAGGAGATTGGGTCCGCGGGAGGAAAGTAAGCCCCGGCGGCCGAAGACGCCGGGAAGCCCGTTCAGTGCACGATTTCGCCATGAAGGGCGAGGTCGAGGCCGTCGCGCTCGATTTCTTCGCTGACCCGCAGGCCGATCGCCAGATCTATGACCTTGAGAATGATCAGCGTAACGATCGCGTCATAGACGATGACCACGCCGACACCATAGAACTGGTTGATGAACTGCTGGACGTTGCCCTCCAGCAAGCCCGAATGACCGCTGAATTCATTCACAGCGAATACGCCGGTCAGAAGCGCGCCAATTATGCCGCCAACCGCGTGCACGCCGAAGGCGTCGAGCGCATCGTCATAGCCGAAGGCCTCCTTGAGCGAGGTCGCGCCGAGATAGCAGCCGACGCCGCACGCAACGCCGATCACCATCGAGCCAACCGGACCGACGAAGCCTGAGGCGGGGGTGATAGCGACGAGACCCGCGACCGCCCCCGAGGCGATGCCGATGACCGTCGGCTTGCCGCGATGCGCCCATTCGACGAACATCCAGGTCAGCGCGGCGACCGCGGTGGCGATTTGCGTCACCGTCATCGCCATGCCGGCCTGCAATCCCGCCGTCACCGCCGAACCCGCGTTGAAGCCGAACCAGCCGACCCACAGCAGCGAAGCGCCGATGAAGGTCAAGACCATGTTGTGACCGGGGCCCGTGTCCTTGCGCTTGCCGAGCATCAGCGCGCACATCAGCCCCGCGACGCCCGCGTCGATGTGCACGACCGTGCCTCCGGCGAAATCCAGCACTTGGAACATGCCTTGGAAATTGCCTTTGTCGTCGACATTGGCGGCGCTCATGAAGCCGTCCGGACCCCACACCCAGTGCGCGACCGGAGCGTAGACGAAAATGGCCCAAAGTCCCATGAACCACAGCATCGACGAGAATTTCATGCGCTCGGCGATGGAGCCCGCGATCAGCGCCGGCGTGATGATCGCGAAGGTCATCTGGAAGCACATGTAGACGGTTTCCGGGATCGTCGGAGCAAGCGGGTTGGGCGAGTTCGCGCCGCTTGCGAAGTCATAGTGAATCCCCTGCAGAAACACTCGCGACATTCCGCCAATGAACGCATTTCCGCTGGTGAACGAGAGGCTGTAGGTCACAACCGCATAGATCACGGTCACCAAGGCCGTGACCGCGAAACTGGTCATGACGGTGTCGCCGACGTTCTTCTTCCGCACCATGCCGCCGTAGAAAAGCCCAAGGCCCGGGATCGTCATCATCAGCACGAGGGCAACCGAGGTCAGCATCCACGCCGTGTCGCCGGAGTTGCTGGTGCATTTCTCGAGAACGGTGGCTGAACAGGCCGGCGGGCTCGCCGGCGCGGCGGGCGCGGCCGCGGGAGCAGCGGGCGCGGCCGGCGCGGCGGCGGCAGGCGCGGCTTCCGTCGTCGGCGCGGCCGCTGGAGCGTTGTTCTGCGCGTAAGTCGCGACGGGCGCGGCCAAGCCGATGAAGGCGGCGATCGCGAGAACCGGCGCGATTCTGGAAAACATGCGAGTCGGTTTCATTGTCGAGGAACTCCGATCTGGAAAGGGAAGGCCGCGTTTTTGTTCAGAGCGCGTCTTTGTCCTTCTCGCCCGTGCGGATCCGCACCGCTCCGTCGAGGCTGTAGATGAAGATCTTGCCATCGCCGATTTGGCCCGTGCGCGCCGCAGCAACGATCGCGTCGACCACCTTGTCGGCGACGTCAGTGTCGACCGCGACTTCGATTTTCAGCTTGGGCAGGAAGCTCACCGCGTATTCCGCGCCGCGGTAAATTTCCGTGTGGCCTTTCTGCCGGCCGTATCCCTTGACTTCGGTAACCGTCAGGCCGTGCACGCCGATGGCGGTCAGCGCGTCGCGCACCTCCTCCAGCTTGAACGGCTTTATGATCGCCATTACAATTTTCATTGGCCTCGCCCCATTTTGACGAGCCACGGCATTTTCAAGACCGGGCCGTTCTCTACGGTGAAGTCGGAGCGCAGGCGCGCTCCGCCTCGCGATTCCTTACAAGGCCCGTGCCATGAAGATTGATGAGAGATAACGTTTTGAAAATGCAGCTATTTTCTTTTTCGAAATCAATGCGGGCGCGAATGCGGCCATTTTCGGGCGATAGCTGACTAAGAGCTAGGCGCCTAAAATTTAATCTGATTGCCTAGGCCTCGCGGCGTTGCCGAATGAGACCTTCTTGTATGACGCTGGCGACGAGCACACCGGCCTGGGTATAGATAAGGCCCCGCACCAAGCCGGTCGCGGCGGTCGCGTTTGGACTGTCGAGAACATACAGCAGCCATTCGTCAGCGCGGGCGGGCCGGTGAAACCACAGCGCATGGTCGAGGCTGGCGATCTGCATACGGTGGTCGTAGATCGTCCGTCCATGCGCGGCCAACGCCGTCTCGAGCAGCGACATATCTGACAGGTAGAGAAGCGCGGCGCGTTGAATGGCGGGATCGTCCGGCAGACGCTCGCCGATCCGGGTCCACAGCGTTTGACGCGGTTCGCGCGAGGCGTCTGGGGAGTATCGGTCGAGGTCGGTTGGGCGAAAATCAATCGGCCAGATCGTGTCGAGCATGCCCTTCATACGATAACGCGACGGGCCCTCGAGAGCTTCAACGGCTTGGCGCGGATCGGGGCACAAGGCAGGCGGCGGCACGGAGGGCATCGGCGCGGAGTGTTCGAATCCCCGCTCCTGCGCGTGGAACGAAGCGGTCAGGACGAAGATCGCTTCGTCCCGCTGACGAGCGACGACCCGACGCGTCGAGAAGCTGCGCCCGTCCCTCAATCGCTCGACCTCGAACAGGATTGGTTCGTGCGGGTCGCCGCCAAGCAGAAAATAGGCGTGCAGCGAATGGGGATCGCGGGCGCTGACGGTGCGTGACGCGGCGACGAGCGCCTGCGCCAGCACCTGACCGCCGTAGACGCGCTTCCACGCGTTGTGAGGCGAAAGGCCGACAAAACGATCGGCGCCCGAGGGCGTGAGGTCGAATAGCGCCACGAGTTCTTCAGCGGTCATGGATCCTGGGCCCGGTGGGTTCGCGATCTAGTAGACGGGCCGCGAAGTCGTCAATGCTCAACTGACCGCTTCATTTTGCGTTGCGGTCCGAGAGCTCCAAGTCCCGAGCATGGACGGTTCGCACCCCATGAGATGATTCACACGCAGCCGCTCCACAGTCTCGGCCAAACCTTGCGCACGCTTGGGCTGCGCGGCGTGGATCCGGACTTAGAGTTTGGCCCTCTTGTTTGTAGGACATAACTCGACAGCTAGCGTGTGCCACTCGACCAACCGTCAAATTAAAATAATTGTACAAAACTTTGAAAAACAATCATTTCCGCGACCAATCCGCGTCGGTGATTCAACCCGTCCGCCGCCGAAATGCGCGGCCGCGCATTCTCTATATCGGAGCAAAATCGCCAGCTAAAGAACGCCTGCCGCCTTGGCGTAATAGATGAGCGCAATTGTCTTCGCATCGGCGATTTCGCCGCGCAGGATCATCGCGATCGCATCTGCGAATGGGATCTCGATCACCTCGATATGCTCGTCGTCATCGACGCCCCCGCCGCGCCCCGCGCGTTCTTGTTCGCTGTAAGCGGCGACGAAACAGGCGATTTTTTCCGTCATGCCGCCGGGACTCATATAGGCGTCGAAGGCGTGGCGCGGCGCCGCGATCGTCAGCCCCGTCTCCTCGAAGGCCTCGCGGATGACGCAGGCCTCGGGCGCGTCGCCGTCGAGCATCCCGGCGCAGACCTCGATCGTCGCCAGCGCGCTATCGCTAAGATAGGCGCCCAACCGGAACTGTTTGACCAGCGTCACGACCGAACGCGAAGGATTATAAAGCAGCACCGCGGCCGCCTTGCCGTGCCGATAGACCTCGTGCGACAGTCGGCGTGTCGCGCCGTCCTCCTCGACGACCTCGACATCGGTGAGGGTAAGGTCGAACCGCCCTCTGGCGAGGAGGGTTTCGCCGGTTACGCGCGCCGCCTTGGCCATGCTTGCCTCTAGTAACCGAACTGCTCGCGCAAAATTCGCTCGTCGAGCGAGTGGCCGGGATCGTGTAGCAGGATCAGCGACGTCGCGCGGTCCATCGCCACGTCAACCCGCGTAACGCGGCGGATTTCGAAGTGATCCGCGGCGGCGGCGACCGGACGCTTGTCAGCTTCCAGAACCTCTATACTCACGCGCGCGGCGTCGGGCAGGAGCGCGCCGCGCCAGCGGCGGGGACGGAAGGGCGACAGTGGCGTCAGCGCCATCAACGGCGCGCCGAGCGGGAGGATCGGTCCGTTGGCGGAAAGGTTGTAAGCGGTCGAGCCGGCCGGCGTCGCCACCAGAATCCCGTCGGCGATGAGTTCGTCGAGTCGAGTCGAACTCGTCGACCTCGATGCGCAGCTTCGCCGCCTGATAGGTCTGGCGCAAAAGCGATATCTCATTGATCGCGCGCGCTGTCGTTTCCGAGCCGTGAACGTCGCGCGCCCGCATGACGAGCGGATGGACGATCGAGGGCCGGGCGGCCGCAAGTCGCTCGCGCAGATTGTTCTCGGAATATTCGTTCATCAGGAAGCCAACCGAGCCTCGGTTCATGCCGTAGATCGGCTTGGGAGCCTTCATCGTGCTGTGCAGGGTTTGCAGCATCAAACCGTCGCCCCCGAGCGCGACGATGACGTCGGCCTCTGCCGGCGGGCGGTTGCCATAGCGTCCGACGAGCGCCTCCAGCGCCTCATCGGCTTCCTTTGCGCCCGAGGAGAGGAAGGCGATCTTCTCGGTTCGAACGGCGTGCTTCAGGGCTGACATGCTCATTCTCCCGCGCGGCATCGCCCATGTTGAGCCGCAAGCGTCACCGCCTCGCCCATCTGGGCAGCCAGCGGCTCGCCTGGGCGCAGTCTTACCCGAGCGCCGCGCCTCTTGAAAAGGCGGCGGGCGGCGCCGATGCGAACGGTAGCGCGACGGCCGCGCCGTGCTGGTCCGTGGGCGCGAGTTCCAGTGGCGGGAGGAAGGTGAGATTTTTCCGCAATGGCCGCCTGATTGCCGAGCGGCTCTCAATTCTCGGGCAGGATGCGCGAGGCTTTGCGCGCGGCGCGTTCGAGGGTTGGCAGCTTGATCAGGAACCGCGCGCCGCAATAAAAGTCGTCCGCCTTGGCGGGCGCAAGCGCGATCGCGCCGCCGTTGCGCACCACCAGATCAGCCGCGATCGCGAGGCCGAGACCCGAGCCGACCGCGCTCGTTGATTTGTGGAACGGCTCGAAAATTCGGTCGCTCTGATCGCTCGGAAACCCGGGGCCGGTGTCGCTGATCTCGATCAGAGCGACCCCCTCGGTGCGGATCGCGGCATAGCGCATAGCCTTCGGCCGGCCGCCCTGGGCTCCTCTCGCCATCAGAGCCTGCGCGCCGTTGCGGCTCAGATTTTCGAGCACGCGAAGGATGTGGTCGGAGTCGGCATAAAGATCGAAACGAGGTGGAATATCAATGTTGTAATCGATCGCAGTTCCGTACTCGGCGCGCGCGGCCTCGACGACCTGACGCACAAGCTCGCTCAAGTCGAACCGCCGCCGGTCCGGGGGCAGATCCCGCCCTGCGCCATAGGTCAGCGTCGCCTGACAGAACTGGATTGCCCGATCGAGTGTGGCCACCAGACGCGGGGCGAGGCGCTGCGCCAGCGGGTCGGGAATCGTCGCAAGACGATCGGAAATGAGCTGTGCGGCGCTCAACATGTTGCGCAGGTCGTGATTGATTCGGGCGACCGCCATCCCGAGTTCCGAGAGACGCTTGCGTTGGGTGAGTTCGTCGGCGAGCGACGCCTCCATCGCGGCCAGTGCGGTTTCGGCGCGGCCGATCTCATCACGGCGTCCGCTCGGGGTGATCACGCGCGAGGAATCCCGCGGACTCTCGCCGAAAGCGATGATGTTTGAGGTGAGAATCCGCACCGGCCGTAGCACCATGTGCCACAGCGCCGTCCAAAGCACGCAGGTGAGGACCAGGGCGACGGTGAGAGATATTATGAGAAATGTGCGTGAGATGCGCCACATCGCCTCGATCAGCGGGGTTTCATCGAGCGTGACCTCAATGTCGTCGTCGTTTTTTTCGAGCGACTTCGCGTCGGTGATGCGAATGATCGTGCCTGGCGAGGCGAAAAGCGTCCGGAAGGCCGCGACGACACCTTCCGGGAACGTGCCGCCATCGAGGGTAACGGTCTCCATTGGCTTCGGCATAGCAAATGATGGGCTATGGATGCGGCGCTCCGCGGGGTTGCCGATTGAAATCGATTTTACGCCGACGCTGCTGAGAATCTTTCGAGATAGATCCGCCGGCAATTCGCCCGGCCCGCCTATGTCAAAAGCGTCCACCGCGGTTTCGGCGGAGGCAAGTTTGTTATGCAGCCACGTCTCGCGAATGGCGGCGAGGCGGGTCACGTACAGCAGCCCAATCGCCACCAACACGCAGCCTATCGTCAGGATCAGAACCCGCGCCGCGAGCCCGAGGACGTAATGCCCACGGACGGTCGCGCTGGCGGCCATCCCACGCAGCCTGGGCGTGGTGAGGCGCGCCGTCGACTCGGCCTCGCTCCCTCGTCGAGACGGCAAGTCTAGCATGGTATGTTCACGGCATTTTACCCAGTTCGTCCTCAATGTGAGTGCGAATTATGGCGGAAAAGTCGACATCCGCAAGAAAGCCGAGGCTTCGCGCGCGCGCCGGGTTGAAAGCGCTCGGCCAGCCGGCGACGATTCGCGCGATCGTCTCGTCCGGTCGGCGTCGGATGAGGCCGACCACGTTTTCGCCGGCGATCTGTCGCAGCGCTTCGATCTGCTCGCCGACGGATACTGAAACGCCGGGAAGGTTGAGCGTTCGACGAGGGCCGAGCAAGGACGTATCGAGTTCGGCGGCGCGCAGCAGGAACTCGACCGCCGAACGGGGCGAGGCGTGCCAGTGGCGAACCTGATCGCCGACGGGCAGAATCGCCTCCTTGCCGACGAGCGGCTCGCGAATGATTGCGGAAAAAAATCCGGAGGCCGCCAGATTGGGCGCGCCGGGACGTACGCAGATCGTCGGCAGACGCAGTCCGATCCCGTCGAGGAAACCGCGTCGTGAATAATCGGCGAGCAGCAGTTCTGAGATTGCCTTCTGTGTCCCATAGCTTGTTAAAGGCGCAGCGAGAAATTCGTCGCCAATGACTTCGGGGAATGGGGCCCCGAACACGGCGATCGAGGAGGTGAAGACGAGGCGCGGCCGATACGCGCCGCCCGACAGCGCCTGCTCACGCCGAATTGCCTCGAATAGCGCACGGGTTCCATCTAGATTGATCGCATAGCCCTTGTCGAAATCCGCCTCGGCCTCCCCGGAAACGACCGATGCGAGCAGAAAAATCATGTCGGGCTGGCCTGCGATCAGCTTTGGCGCGACATAGGGCGCCGCGACGTCATAGGCGGCGACAGAGACCGTGAATGGCGCGTTCTCCGGGGGCTGCGGCGCGACGATATCGACGAGACGCGCGTCCGCGATCGCGCGCCCGGCGAGCCGTCCGTCGCGCGCCAATCTCGCCGAGAGCTTGCGTCCGATCATGCCGGCCGCGCCGATAATGAGCAATTTCACCCCGCGACTCCCCTGACGGTTGCCCGTGCCCGCCGACGCTTGCGTGCGCCGCCGGAAACGCTAAGACTTCTAGAGCCGTTTCACGACGTAAAGAAACCTCGAAGCGATATTCAAGTCATTCTGGATCAAGACGTAGATGCATTTGGTACGCCATTTTTTTGACGCAAGTCCAAACCAGAACGGTTGGCGTCGCTAGGCAACAAAGAGGTCCAATGGATGCGGAATGTCATTCTTTCGTGTGCGATACTAACCGGGTTTACGAGCGCGGCCTCGGCCGCGGAACAGGGAATAGCTTCATATTATCATAATCCGCATTACAGCGGACTGATTGCGGCGCATCGCAGCTTGCCGTTTGGCACGCAGGTGCGCGTGGTCAACCTCGATAACGGCCGAAAAGCGGTCGTTAAAATCGTCGATCGCGGGCCGTTCGTTCGCGGCCGTGTCATCGACGTATCGACCGCCGCGGCGGTCGCGCTCGGCTTCCGCCAAGCCGGCGTCGCCCATGTGCGGATTGAGAGAATTTAGCGACATCGAGCGCGAGGGCGGCTAATTGCCGCCCTCGAGCAGGCGCCGCGCGATCACCTGAGCCTGGATTTCCGCGGCGCCCTCGAAAATGTTGAGGATGCGGGCGTCGCACAGCACCCGCGAGATCGGATATTCGAGCGCGAATCCATTGCCGCCGTGAATTTGCAGCGCATTGTCCGCCGCCGCCCAGGCGACCCGCGCGCCCAAGAGTTTCGCCATGCCCGCCTCGAGATCGCAGCGGCGGCCTTCGTCCTTGGCTCGGGCGGCGAAATAGGTGATCTGACGGGCAATGTGGATTTCCACCGCCATCATCGCCAGCTTGTCGGCGACCCGGGGGAAATGGATCAGCGCTTTGCCGAACTGTATGCGGTCTTTGGCGTAGCGCAGGCCGAGCTCGAAGGCGCTTTGGGCGACGCCCACCGCGCGCGCCGCCGTCTGGACGCGGGCCGATTCGAACGTCTCCATCAATTGCTTGAAGCCTTGGCCCTCGACGCCGCCCAGCAGGGCGTCGGCCGGAAGCCGGAAGCCATCGAAGGCGATTTCATATTCCTTCATGCCGCGATAGCCGAGCACCTCGATCTCGCCCCCCGACATCCCATCCGCAGGGAAGGGGTCGGCGTCGGTTCCGCGCGGCTTTTCGGCCAGGAACATCGACAGGCCCTTGTAGCCGTCCTCGTGAGGATTGGTGCGCGCGAGCAGCGTCATCAGATCGGCGCGCACGGGGTGGGTGATCCAGGTCTTGGCGCCGCTGACCACATAGTCGTCGCCCTCGCGCGCCGCGCGGGTGCGCAACGACGCGAGGTCGGACCCGGTGTTGGGCTCGGTGAAGACGGCGGTCGGAAGAATTTCCCCGCTGGCGATCTTGGGCAGATATTTTTGCTTTTGCGCTTCGTCGCCGCCGACAAGGATCAATTCCGCGGCGATTTCGGAGCGGGTGCCGAGCGAGCCGACGCCGATATAGCCGCGCGACAGCTCCTCCGACACGACGCACATCGCGACTTTGCCGAGCCCCATGCCTCCGTAGGCCTCCGGGATGGTGAGGCCGAAGACGCCCATCCGTGAGAGCCCGTCGATCACGTCCATCGGGATATACGCGTTGGCGCGGTGCCAGCTTTGAGCGTGGGGAACGACCTCGGCGTCGGCGAAGCGGCGCATCTGGCCGCGAATGGCCTCGAACGTCTCGTCGAGGCCGGGATCGCCGATCGCGCCCTCGGGCGCGTCCTTGATCAAGGCGGCGAGCGCGGCGCGGTTTTCGGAGGTGTTGCCGGACGCGATCAACGTCTCGACGACGGGTTCGGCTCGAAACGGCTCGATGTCCGAGGCCGACAGGGCGAAGTCGGAGAGACGGACGATCTCGCCCTGATTCATTGGGATGCCGCCGAGAATCTGAGCCAGATATTCGCCCAGGCCAATGCGCGTCAGCAGCGCCTCGGTCGGGCCGAACCGGCCCTCGTCTTGCATCCGTCGGGCGTAGCCGGCCATTTCCTTGATCGCCTCGACGTAAGTCGCAAGCCACGCGAGTCCGTGGGCGGCGTGCTGCTCGGCCTCGATCTTGGCGGCGCTGAGCTTGCCGTTCGCGCTCAACCGTTCGCGCATTGCCTTCAGCGCGCGGTCCAGCAGGCCTTCGGCGGCGGAATGGGCTTGGCGGGCCAAGTTTTCGAGCGTCACGGGGTCTCTCCTCGACGTCGGCGCTGTTGCACCGCACAATGCGTCGACCCTGCGAAGGTTGCAATGCATCTTTTTGCCGGCGCCGGCGGCAAATTCTCTGTCGAGCGGGTGGCGTTCGGCTTTGCCTCCGGCCAGAATGGCGGGCCCAGGAGGTTGGGGCCCGGCGAGGCGAGATTGCGAAGGCTGGTTTCGATCGTATGGAACGCGGCGGAGCAATTCGCCGCCGACGACGGCTGGGCGATCGCCAGCTACATCGGCCTGTCGCTGCTGACGTCGCTGTTTCCGTTTCTTATTTTCGTCGCCGCGCTCGCAGGGTTCCTGGGATCGGCGGAGCTGGCGAAGGAGGCGGCGCGGCTGGTGTTCGCGGAATGGCCCGAAGTCGTGGCGCGGCCGATCGCCGACGAGGTGTCGCGGGTTCTGACGACCCCGCGCGGCGGCGGATTGCTGACCCTCGGCGCCGTCCTGTCATTCTATTTCGCTTCCAGCGCGATCGAGGCGCTTCGGGTCGGGCTCAACCGCGCCTACGGGCTGGTGGAAAGGCGCCCGTGGTGGCTGTTGCGGCTCCAGTCGCTCGGGCTGGTGCTGGTCGGCTCGGTGGCCCTTTTGGCTCTCGCCTTCATGGTCGTGCTGGGGCCGCTGATCGTCGACACGCTCAGCGCCTATCTGCCCTGGGTGGCGGCGGCGCATGAACTCCTGACCTTCGTGCGCATCGGGATCGCGGCGACCATGCTCGCGACCTCCCTGATCCTCGCCCATCTGATCTTGCCGGCCCACCGGCTGAGGCTGCGCGATCTGATCCCCGGCGTGACGATGACCTTCATCGCCAGCATCGCCTTCGGCGAGGCGTTCGGATTCTATCTGAGCGAGTACTTGCGCAACTATATTTCGATGTACGCGGGCCTTGCGTCGGTGATGATCGCGCTGGTCTATCTCTACTGGGTCGCACTGCTGTTCGTGTTCGGCGGCGAGCTCAACGCTTCGATCGTCAGGGCGCGCGAGCGGCGCAAGGAGAGCCGAATTCGGTAAGGCGCTGCACTTCTGTCAGCGCGACAATCTTTTCAATCGGTTGGGCGCCAAAATTGGCAATTTCGGAGCGTTTGCGTCGGCTGGGCAGCCACGCTCGGATGTCATAATCACGTATGATAAATGTATTGAAGTGCGGCCTTCGTGGGTTTGACCGGAATTCCTTGCGCGCGCGCCAAATCATTCCAAGCCAATCCAAGCCAGACCAAAGAAAACCAAGAAAAAAATCCTTGGATTTCCTTTAGCGAATCAGGACTTTTCAATAGGTTGCGGCGGCCGATCGAAGAAGAAATTGCGAGGCCGGCGTTGCGTTCGACCGGATCAGGTCGCGCCCTCGTTCCCGGGAGCGGCCGCCCCGGGGCGCCTTGCTGTTTGTACTCGATCGTGGCGACAGGGACATCGATGTCTTTGGAGCGGACCGTTATCGGAATGCACAATACCACGAATTCTGTTTTACGGAAAGAAAAAATATAAACATTTGAAATATCGATAAGAATCGAAGTGCGCAGCATCGGCGCCAGTGATCGATCTGGTCCGGACGACAGGCGCGAGGGATGACCTCGAGCGCGACGGCGCGCGTGATTTCGGGAGGTCACATCCGCACCAGAGGATCGACGACCGAGCCGAGCGGGTTTCACTCGTCGTCATCATAATAGAACGGGTATGCCGGATAGGCGTAGCCTGGATATGCGTAGTCCGGATAGGCGTAGCCCAGATCCGCATAGCCCGGATATGCGCCCCAATCCCCATAGGCCGCGGCCGCGCCGATGGCGGACAGGCTCAGCAACGCGGCCGGGACGATGTCCCAATCGTCATATCCGCCAAAGCCGTCCCACCCGTCGTATCCGCCAAAGCCGCCCCAGCCGACAAAGGGAGCAAATCCGCCGTATCCTCCATACCCGCCGTACCCTCCAAAGCCTCCATATCCCGCCAGCGCTCCGGCGCCTGCGAACGCTCCGTATCTGGCGAAGTTATGCCCGTAGCCTCCGAAGCGACCCCCGTAACCGCCGGCGAAACCGTGACCGAAGCGGCCGCCCATGCCGTGACCGAAGCGGCCAGCGAAGCCGCGCCCGAAGCCGCCCCGCCAGCCGTGACCGAAGCGGCCGGCAAAGCCATGCCCGAAGCCGCCGCGGAAGCCCCGAAAACCACCGAAACCGCGGAAGCCACGGAAGCCGCCGAAGCCGCCGCGGAACCCGTGGAAGCCGCCGCGGAAACCGTGGAATCCGCCGCCGTGAAATCCTCCGCCGCCGCCATGGAACATGGCGGCCGACGCCGGCGCGGCGCTGCTGGCGGTCGCGACGGCGAGCGCGGCCGCGGTGAAAATCCCCGCCAACTTGCGATTGAACAGCTTACGCATGACCATCTCCTTTCGAGAGCGGCGCCTGGACCAGGCGTTTCATGCCTTACGGCCGTTGCGGAAGATGGTACAGGGCAAGACGTGCGGAAGTATGGCGAGTCACACTAAAGCTTATTTTAATCTTCGACGTCTCTTGAAAGGTCAATCCGGGGAGAAACATGAAAGACGGTCGAACGATGTGCGGCCTGCACGACGTATCGTGTGCGATCCTTGACGCTCGGACGGCTGACGAAATCGCTTAGACGCCGAAAGATCGCAGTCGGCGTATCGCTATTCGCGCGCCAATACGCGCGCCAACGTTGCCGCGTCGCATTTCGCCTCGGGTCGGTCGAGGCCTCGTGAAACGAAGCGGACGCCGTCCGATGCCGGCTGCCGATCGAACTGCGAACCTGGGCGAACCGCGTCGACGCGCCTGCTCCGGCGCTGTCACGCTGTCAGGTCTCGACAGAGCGCACGGATCATGCGCCCTCGCCGCTGATAGAGGCCGTCACGACAGGGCCCGGACGACGGACTGGTGGCGCATTTTCTCGAGGGCCTACGGCTCGGGCTTCTCGACGCCGATGTACGCCCCCACCTCCGAAATCGGCGTGACCGTCGTCATGTTCCGCGCCAACGAACCGGGAGCGAAGGGCGCATTCAACGCCGCCGAAGTGCTGAAAAAGTACGGCGAATGGTTTGAAGGGGCGACCGCTGCGGGATCGGTCGCGGGGTGGATAAAAAGCCCCGGCCAATCGCTGGTCGGGGCTGCGTCGGATCGGACACCATGCTTCTC
The DNA here is from genome assembly GCA_963781895.1 of uncultured Alphaproteobacteria bacterium. Taxonomy (GTDB): domain Bacteria; phylum Pseudomonadota; class Alphaproteobacteria; order Rhizobiales; family Beijerinckiaceae; genus Roseiarcus. The sequence continues at coordinate 268,523 of CAWAIM010000017.1, read as the reverse complement.
TGTATGCACTTTCGCTGTAGAGCTGAGTCCACACCACGGCACGGGGATACGCTACGCCGGTTGCGCTGCGGAAGCAATGAACTTTCTCGCGTGTCGGACGATGCGGGCTCTGACGCCCGCAGCCCCGGCGCCATCCCTGGCCCCGCAGGCCGCGCCGCTCCGATGGCCCAGCATCATGCACGGCCCCTCAGGCGCCTGGAGCTGATCGACGGCGCAGTCCCCAGATAGGCCGAGGTTTGTCGAGCGGCCCTCAGGGGCTCGCTTCCTCGGGCGGCTCGTGCTCTGAAACAACGACGTAGCCCGACGCCACTTCGTAAGGCGACAGCCCGGGCTCAAGCGTCACCTGCCGGGCCGGCTGCCAGATGACGCTGACAACTCTGCCGCCCGACGCGGCGATATGGTCCAGTTGGTCCCGAAGTCTCACCGGCTCATCGCGGACTGTATGGACAGCGTATTGAGTGCGAGTCATGCCGACCCTCCTTCGCCCCCACGTCGTCCCAACCGCGCACTGTCCCCAGGGTAGAACTTCTAGGACTTCGACCGTTCGACAAAGTTCTTGCCGATCTCGGGAAATGGGCGCCCCGAGCCGCCAGAGGCGCGCGCTTCGTGCGGGGGCGTTCGCCGCTGTCCGGCAACGCCTCTTCCGCATTCTTTCCGTACGAGCAAACCATTAGCGGAATATCAGCCGACAACCCACTGATTTGATTGGCGCGCCCAGCGGGGATCGAACCCGCGTTTCCGCCGTGAAAGGGCGGCGTCCTGGACCGCTAGACGATGGGCGCCGGCGCAAGGTTCAAAAAAGGCTCCGGACCGGCCGGAACGCCGCGATGCTATAAGGTCGGCGACTTGAGCTGGCAAGGGCCGCGCGCGCTTTTCCGTCCGCGCCACATCAAGCGAGGCTTGCGCGCGGCGCGCGGCCGGGACAAACATCGTCGAGCGGCAACAAGCAGAGGGAACGATGCGCGCCATTCGCATTCATCAGACCGGGGGTCCGGAAGTCCTGCGCCTGGAGGAAGTCGAACTTCCGCCGCCCGGCAAGGGCGAGGTCAGGCTGCGCCAGCACGCGATCGGGGTCAATTTCCTCGACACCTATTTCCGCACCGGCTTCTACCCGTCGCCGCATCTGCCGTTCACGCCGGGCAACGAGGGCGCGGGCGAGGTCGTCGAACTCGGACCGTCCGTACAGGGTTTCAAGCCTGGCGACCGGGTCGCCTATGCCGGCTCGATCGGCGCCTATGGCGAACAGCGCAACATCGACGCGAAATTCCTCGTCAAGCTGCCGCGCGCGATTTCCTACGAGACCGGCGCGGCGATGATGCTGAAGGGCCTCACCGCTCAATATCTGCTGCGCCAGACCTATCGCGTGCGGCCGGGCGACACGATTCTCGTTCATGCGGCGGCCGGCGGCGTCGGTCTGATTCTCTGCCAGTGGGGCAGGGCGTTGGGCGCGAAGGTGATCGGCACGGTCGGTTCGGCCGAAAAGGCCAAGCTCGCCAAGAAGGCCGGCGCGCAACATGTCATTCTCTACCGCGAGGAGGATTTCGCCCAGCGCGTCGCCGAGATCACCAAGGGCGAGAAATGCGCCGTGGTCTACGACGGCGTCGGCAAGGCGACGTTTCCCGCTTCGCTCGATTGCCTCAGGCCGTTCGGCATGTTCGCCAGCTTCGGCTCGGCCTCGGGCGGGATCGAGGGGTTCAACCTCGGCCTTCTGGGGCAGAAGGGCTCGCTGTTTGCGACCCGGCCCACGCTGTTCACGTTCCTCGCCGATCGGCCGCGGCTCGAGAGAATGGCGCGCGACCTGTTCCGCGCCGTCGGCAACGGCGAGGTGACCATCCGGATCGGCGAGCGGCTGCCGCTGGCCGATGCTTCGCAGGCGCATATCGCGCTGGAAGCGCGTGAGACGACCGGCTCGACGATTCTGCTGCCCTGAGGCCGGCGCAGCCTTGGTTGCGCCAAGTTCCCGCTCCAAGAGCCGCGCGGCTTGGCGCGGCTGCGACACGCCTGTATAGGAAGCGCCGCCGGCCGGCGCCGGCGAGTCCGGTGAGTGAAGACGAAGAGAAGGGCGTTTTGACCCAAATGATCGAACCAGGCCTGAAGCCCGCCGAAGCCGGCGTCACGTCCGTCAAGAAAGAAGAGGGATGGTGGGAGACCGTCAAGGTCATCGTCGAGGCGCTGCTGATCGCGCTCGTGGTGCGCACGCTTCTGTTCCAGCCGTTCAACATTCCTTCGGGATCCCTGGTTCCGACGCTGCTGGTCGGCGACTATCTGTTCGTCTCCAAATACGCCTATGGCTATTCGCATTATTCCTTGCCCGGCTTTCTCGATCTCGACCCCTCCGCGTTTCCCGGCCGCATTTTCGCTTCCCAGCCCAAGCGAGGCGACATCATCGTGTTCAAGCTGCCGAGCGACGGGCAGACCGACTACATCAAGCGGCTGATCGGTCTGCCCGGCGACAAGATCCAGGTCATCAAGGCGCGTCTCTACATCAACGGCGAGCTGGTGCCGCGCGAGCAGATCGCCCCTTTCCCCACGGTCAATCACTTCGGCAAGCCGATGGAAGCGCCGCGCTACATCGAGACGCTGCCGGGCGGCGTCAAACACCAGATCATCCAGATCGACGGCGACGATGGCACGTTCGACAACACCAAGGTCTATGAAGTCCCGCCGGGGCACTATTTCATGATGGGCGACAATCGCGACAATTCCAGCGATTCCCGGCTGGCGGCGGACCAAGGCGGCGTCGGCTACGTGCCGTTCGTGAATTTGATCGGACGGGGCGAGCTGATCTTTTTCTCGATCGACGAGGGAACGCCCGCCTGGCAGGTCTGGCGCTGGCCATGGGACGTGCGCTGGAACCGTATTTTCGAGCGGGTGCGTTGACGCGGGGAAAAGCGGTTCGCGTGGGCCGCGCAATGACGCTAAATTCGCAAAAGGCGGGCTAATCTGGTTCATTCTGCGCCGAGTGGCGTGATCGGTCCGTCGATGATCAAGCGCCTAAGACCGGATCTCTCGAAGCTGGAGTCGCGACTCGGCTACCGCTTTCGCGACGCCAGTCTCGCGACGGTCGCTCTGACGCATCTGTCCTCCCAGCCGGGCGCAGGGCACGGTCGGGCGCAATCCTATCAGCGGCTGGAGTTCCTCGGCGACCGGGTGCTCGGGGTGGTGATCGCCGATCATCTCTACGCGACCTTTCCGCAGGCGAGCGAGGGCGAATTGTCGATTCGTTTCGCCAAGCTCGTTCGTCGCGAAACCTGCGCCGAGGTCGCCGCCGAATGGGACGTGGGCCCGCATGTCGTGCTCGGCGCGGGCGAGGCCCAGGGCGGCGGACGCAAGAAGGCGGCGATCCTGTCCGACGTGTGCGAATCCCTGATCGGCGCCGTCTTCGTCGACGGCGGATACGAGGCGGCGCGCGCGCTTGTCGTGCGCTCCTGGGGCGATCGTCTGGCCGCCGTCGTCGAACCCGCCCGCGACGCCAAGACGGCGCTGCAGGAATGGGCGCAAGCGCGGGCGCTCGCCGCGCCCGCCTACCGGGAAGTCTCGCGCAGCGGTCCCGATCACGCGCCTCAGTTCGTCATGAGCGTGGTCGTCGCCGGCTTTCAGCCGGAGCAGGGCGACGCAAGCTCGAAACGGGCCGCCGAACAGGCGGCCGCCCAGGCCTTTCTCGACCGACGGAAAGCCCAATGAGCGAGACCCGGTGCGGCTTCGTCGCGCTGATCGGCGCGCCCAACGCGGGCAAGTCGACGCTCATCAACGCGCTCGTGGGCGAGAAGGTGTCGATCGTCACCCGCAAGGCGCAGACGACGCGTTCGACCGTGCGCGGCGTGCTGACGCGAGGCGACGCGCAGATCGTGTTCGTCGACACGCCCGGCCTGTTCGCGCCGAAGCGCCGCCTCGATCGGGCGATGGTCGCTTCCGCCTGGGGCGCGGCGGCGGACGCCGACGTCCTGGCGCTGCTGATCGACGCCCGCAAGGAGGCCTCGGAATCGACCCTGACCGAGGAGACCGCCGAGATCCTGAAGGCGCTCGGCGAAAGCCGGAAGCCGAAGCTGCTGGTCCTCAACAAGATCGACGTGGTGGAGCGGCCGAACCTGCTCGGCCTTTCGGCGCGCGTCAACGCCGCTCAGCGTTTCGACGAGACCTTCATGGTCAGCGCCGCGACCGGCGACGGGCTCGACCGTTTTGTCGCGCGCCTCACCGAGCTGACGCCGCTCGGGCCGTGGCTCTATCCGGAAGATCAGATCGCCGAGGCGCCGATGCGCATCCTCGCGGCCGAAATCACCCGCGAGAAGCTGTTCGAACGCCTGCACGACGAACTGCCCTATCAGGCGACGGTCGAGACCGATAGCTGGAAGGACCTGCCCGACGGCTCGGCGCGGATCGAGCAGACCATCTTCGTCACCCGCGAGAGCCATCGCAAGATCGTGATCGGCGAGGGCGGACAGACGGTCAAAGCGATCGGCACGGCCGCGCGCAAGGACATCGCGGCGGCGAACGGCGCCAACGTGCATCTGTTTCTGCACGTGAAGGTGCGGGAGAACTGGCTCGACGACCCTGAACGCTACCGGGCGATCGGGCTTCAGTTTCCCAAGGGCTGACGTTCCGGCGCCCCGACGATCCAGACCAGTCAGGGGACCAGCACGCCCGGGTTCATGATCCCCGCCGGATCGAGCGCGTCTTTCGCCGCCGCGAACGCCTTGCCGAACAGGGCGGGGCGCTGCTCGCGATACCACGGCATGTGATCGCGGCCGACCGCGTGGTGGTGGGTGATCGTGCCGCCGGCCGCGATCAGCGCGTCGGAGGCGCGGGCCTTGATGGCGCGCCATTGCTCGATGAGGCGGCGCGGATCGCCCTTGACGCTGAAGGTGTAATAAACGGCGGGGCCGTCCGGATAGACGTGGGTGAAGCGGGTCGAGACGATCCCGTCGTGGCCGGTCGCCTCTTGCAGCGCCTCGGCGGTCGCCTTGCGAACGGCGGCGTGGAAGGCCTCGAACCTGTCCCAGGTGATCGCGCTCTCGAACGTGTCGTTGATCACGCCCATCGGCACAGTCAGCTCGCGCCCATAGGGCATCCGGATGAAGGCGGTGCGCCAGCGGAGCGCCGCGCCCTCGCCGGTGTGACGCCGCCCGCCGTGGTCTTGCCATGAGTTCGACCGCGCGCGCCATCCAGGCGTCCACGGGATGATCGGCGGATTCGAAGGCGACGACGAGCAGGCTTTCCTCGTAGGCGTTGACGCCGTAAGTTCCCGCTTCGTCGTTGTCGATGACGCGCAGGTTCGACGGAAAGAGCCCGGCTTGCGCGACCGCGCGCACGGCTCTCGCGGCGGCGAAGAAATCGGGGAAGCCGAACACCGCGTCGGCGCGGAAGCGCGGCCGACCCTGCAGCCGCATCCAGGCCTCGGTGATGATTCCGAGCGCGCCTTCGGAGCCGATCATCATCCGGTCTGGGCTCGGGCCCGCGCCGGAGCCGGGGAGGCGGCGCAACTCCATGACGCCCGCCGGCGTGACCGTGCGGATGCTTTCGACGAAATCGTCGATGTGCGTATAAAGAGTGGCGAAATGTCCCCCCGAGCGGGTCGCGATCCAGCCGCCGAGGGTGGAGAACTCGAAGCTCTGCGGGTAATGGCGGATCGCCAGGCCGTGGGGCTTGAGCGCCGCCTCGATCGCGGGGCCGCGGATGCCGGCCTGCATGCGCGCCGCGCGGCTCGTCGCGTCGACCTCGACGACCCGGTCGAAGCGGCGCATGTCCAGGCTCACGACGCCTGCATAAGTCTCGCCCACCGCCGGTTCGACCCCGCCGACGACCGAGGAGCCGCAGCCGAACGGAATGACCGCGACGTTCGCGCCGCTCGCCCAGTCGAGCACGGCGGCGACGTCCGCCTCGTCGGCGGGCAGGGCGACGAAATCGGGCGCTTTGGCGAAATCGCGCGCGAAGGCGCTAACCGTCTCGGGATAGGACTTGCCGTAGGTGTGCAGAAGCCGTTCGTAGGGTTCCTGCGTCAGCACGCTCGCGAGCGCGGCGGGCAGGGCGATGCGCGGAGCGCGCAGGGCGATTTCGGCCGCCCGTGGAGGGGGCGCGAGGCGCGGCTCGACGCCGAGGCGATCGGCGACGAAACCGAACAAATGCTCGCGCTCGGATTCGCTGAGGCCAGTGTCCTCGAAGCCCCAGCCATAGAATTTGAGCCGGTTTCCCATGGCGGCGTCTCTCCGGTTCCAACCCAACAAGGTCCGCGCGGCGGATCATGGCGGCATCCGAGCGCCTAGTCACTTTCGCGACGCCGGCGGGCAATTACCCCATCAGCCGTCTCGCCGAGGACGCCGCGAAATAGAGCATCAGCGCGCCGGTCGCCAGATCGACGCCGATCGTCCACCAGCGCTTGGCGGCGCCCTCGAGGCTGCGATGCAGCAGCGCGTTCGAGGCCGCCCACAACACGCCCCAGGTCAGCGCCCCCGCGATCACCGCGCCGGCCACGATCAGCAGCGCCCCCGGCTTCGCGCCGGAGAGCTCCGGCCGCCCCATGGCGGCAAGCCAGAAGGCGACGTTCCAGGGGCTGGTCAGCGCCATCGCCGCGCCGAGCCAAAACCCGCCGCGGGCCGAAGCGAACCGCGCCGGCGCGTCGGACGCCGGCGCGGGCGAGTCGCCGCGGGCGAACGCCCGCCATGCGCCGCGCAGGAACAGCACGGCGAGGGCCAGCAACAGGGCGATGCTGACCATCCCCATCGCCGCGCGCGCCGGCGCCGCGGTGAACAGCAGGCCGACGCCGAGCGCGACGGCGACCGCCCACAGCGCGTCGGCGCTCGACGCGCCGAACAGCACCGCCATGCCCGCCCGGAAATCGCCCGCCGCGCAGCGCCGCGCGATCTCGGCGTTGATCGGCCCTGGCGGCCAGGCGACCGACCAGCCGAGCAGGAATCCGGTCGCCAGAAGGGCAGGGAGGGAAGCGGTCATGGCCAAGCCTGCATCACGGCTCGGCGCGCTTTAGTCAACCGGCGCCCGCGACGATCAGCGCCCGATCGGTCCCGGCAAAACATTGCGCGCCGCTCGGCCCAGGCCTTGCGCGCTGACCCGGGTCAGGCCGTGCATTGCTCCAGCAGATCCTGGACGAGGCCCGCCAGCAGGTCGAGCTTGTAGCCCGTCATCGGCAACGGCTTGGCGCCGGCGGTCGCCGCGCCGGCGGCGCGCGCGATGGTCGCGGCGGCGACGGCCGCGCCCTGCGACGCCGTCTCGGCCGCCGCCAGTCGCAGCGGCACGGGGGCGATTCCGCCCGCGGCCAGGCGCACGGCCTGGAAAGCCCCGTTGTCGACGACCACGCGCGCGACCAGTTCGACCAGCGGCCATTCCGCATGCGTTCGTCCGATCGCGCGCTTATAGGCCGCCCGTTCGCCGGCGAGCGGCGGCGCAAGATCGACGGCTTTGATCATTTCGCCGGCGCGGAGCGCGTGATCGGCGGCGCCGTTCGAGCCGTCGCCGAGCAGTTGCTCGATGCTCAAGGCGTCGCGCTCACTGGTGGAGACTCTTGCGTCGTAGGCCAGCAGGGCCGTCGCCATGGTCGAAGGGTGCGGCGCGACGCAGGGGCCGAGATCGAACGCGACGCCGTACAGGTGGTTGCCCTGTCGCGCCGGGCAGACGGCGCCGCCCTTTTTCAGACAGGCGATGTGCGGATTGCGAAAGTACCAGCAGCGCGAACGTTGCGCGAGATTGCCGCCAAGCGTCGCCACATGCCGGATCTGCGGCGTCGCCAGACCGCTGGCGGCGGCGGCGATTCCCGGATAGGCCGCGGCAATTCGGGCGTCGGCCGCGATCGCGGCGATCGTCGTCGAGGCGCCGATCCGGAGGGCCCCGGCCGCGCTCCCAGGCGATCCCGATCATGTCGGAGGTCGGAACGATGTCGACCAGCGGCCCGCGCGACACGCCGGTGCGCCGGCGCTCCGTCAGATCGGTGCCGGAGGCGCGGAATTCGGCCTGGCCCCCGCCGGGGGGGATTGGGGCGTGCGCGGTCATGCGGCGGTCCTCCGGTCGAGGAGACCCAGCAGCCGGTCGGGCCGGATCGGGATCTCGTGGGGCCGCACGCCGATCGCATCGCGCACGGCGTTGGCGATCGCGGCCGCCGTCGGCACGGTCGCCGCTTCGCCGATGCCGACGCTGCCGCCGAGCACGTGGTCGAACCCGCCCTCGTCGAAGTGCACGTCGATCAGCGGCGTGTCGGCGATCCCGGGCATGCGGTAGTCGTCGAGGGTCGTCGTCAGTATGTCGCCGGAGCGGGGATCGACTTCGCGACCCTCGTAGAGGGCGTAGCCCAGCCCCTGGATGATCGAGCCCGCGGCCTGGCCGCGCGCCAGCGCCGGCGAGGCGATCTTGCCCACGGCGATGCCGGTGTGCACCTTCAGAACGCGCACGCGGCCCAGCAACGTATCGACCTCGACCTCGGCGACCTGGACGGAGCTCGGCGCGCCGGCCCCGATCGCCATATGCTGGGACCGGCGCATCATCCAGCCGAAGATCGTGCCGATCATCCCGGCGTCCTTCAGCAGCGAATTATTGCCATAGATTGTCCGGGCGTTGTCCTCGGGGCGCTGCGCATGGACTTTGAGATCCGGCGACGCGGCGATCAGTTCGCGCCACGGCGCGTTTGACCCCGCCGCCGGCTGTCGCCCGAGCTTCTGCGCGACGCTGGCCTTGAGCTTGCCGGCCGCGAGCAACAGCGGCGGGACGATCGACGCGGTGACGCGGCTTCCGCCCGATCCGGGTCCTTCCGGCAGCGTCGAATCGCCGATGCGCACCTCGATCTCGTGCGGCTCGAGTCCGAACTCGCGCGCGATCGTATCGGCGATGACGCTGCGGGTCCCGGTGCCGATGTCCTGCGTCGCGGTGCTCGCGACCAGGCGGCCGCCCTCGACGGCCAGCTCCACCTTCGAACCGACCTGCCAGATATAGAACCAGTACCCCATGGCCACGCCGACGCCGCGCCGGTAGCGGCCGGTCTGCGCCGAGCCGCGGTTGGCGCGCCACGTCTCGAGCCCCGCCGCCCAGTCGTACAGGCGCTGCCGGTTCGGATTGGGATCCCACCGCTTGCGCAACTGAATAGGGTCGGCCTTGAGCCGGAGCGCCGCCTCGTCAATCGCCTGCTCCAGCGCGAAGGCCATCGGCGGGCCGCCCGGCCCGCGGAACGGCGCGCCCGGCGGCAGGTTGCTGACCACATCGTAGTCGGCGAGCTCCTTGGCCTCGGCCGGGTAGATGAGCCGGGCGAGCCCGGCGATGGTCGAATTCACCGATACGCCCGCATCGGAATAGGCGGCGAGCGACAGCGCCTCGAGGGCGCCGTCGGCCCCCGGCAGGATCGCGACTTTGACTTCGGCCCCCGGCCGGTATCCCGCGACCGACAGCTCCTCGTGCCGGCTGAACGCCACCCGGACCGGCGCCTTGGCGGCTTGCGCCAGCTTGATCGCGGCGATGGTTTCGACGCCGAGCGCGCCCTTCGACCCGAAGCCGCCGCCGACGTGCTCGGCGACGACCCGCACCTTGCCCGGGTCGAGCTTGAAATGCTTGGCGATCTTGGTTTTGAGTTCGACCACGACCTGGGTGGAGACATGCACGGTGAGGCGATCCCCGTCGAAACGGGCGACCGCGGCATGGGGCTCCAGACAGGCATGCTGCTGGACCGCGGTCCGGAACGTCCCTTCGAACAGCAGCGGATCGCCCTCGGCCCGCGCCCTGGCGATGCGGTTGCGCGCCGACTTCTTCTTGAGCGAGAACGCCGCGGTCGGTCCGCGGACATTGCCGGACCACGACGCCCGCATGGCCGCGCCTTCGCCGGCATTGCCCTTCTGCCCCTTGCCGCCAGGAAACAGGACCGGCGCGCCGGGCTTGCGCGCGGCGTCCGCCCCGATCGCGCTCGGCAGCGCCTCGTAGTCGACTTTGATGGCGGCCAGCGCGGCCAGCGCCGTTTTGCGATCCACCGCCGCGACCGCGGCGACCTGCTGGCCGACAAACTGCACCAAGCGGTCATCGTCGACCAGGGAAATGGCCGCGGCCACGCCCGGCGTCGCGCGCGCCGCCGCGAGATCGACGGCCTTGACGCGGGCGTGGGCGTGCGGCGAGCGCAACACCAGACCTTCGAGCTGCCCCTCATGACGCACATCGACGGTATAAATCGCGGCGCCGGTCACCTTTTGCCGCGCCTCGACCCGCGGCGAGCTTTCCGTGACCTCGTCATGTCTGCCGCTGCACGCCTCGGCGACCGCGCGAAAGATGTTGTCATAGGCGCCGCATCGGCACAGGTGGCCCGAGAGCGCGGCGGCGATCTCCTGGCGCGACGGCGTCGCCGCGCCCCGGGCGGCGCGCCATGAATCGTGGAACGCGCTCGCTTCGACGACGAAGCCCGGCGTGCAGAATCCGCACTGCAGCGCGTCGAGGGCCATGAACGCGCGCTGCACCGGATGCAATGCGCCCGACCCGAGGCCTTCGACGGTGACGATGGTCTTGCCGGCGGCGGCTTTTGCCGGCATCAGGCAGCTGACCACGGGAGCCCCGTCGGCGAGGACCGTGCAGGCCCCGCAAACGCCGGCCCCGCACACCAGCTTGGCGCCCGTCAGACGCAAGCCGTCGCGCAAAACGTCAACCAGCAGCGCGTCGGGGTCGTCGGGAAGCGTCGCCTCGCGACCATTGATCAGCGCGCTTGTCATGGCTGGCTCCTTAAGGGTTGACGCCGGTTTCAAAGGGACGCCGGAGAAAGCGCTTCGGCAACCCGGGACGTCTATCACGAAGCCGCCCTGCCGGACGCTCGATCTGCGTGAGCATGACCCGCACGCGCGCGACTCGTCGATCAGCCTCTGGCTTTGAGCAGCGACTCCAGCGCGTGCGGCGTCGTCACCGGAAGGCTGCAGGTCTGTCCCTGGCACAGCATCGCCGCCGGGTTCGCGGCCGGCGGCAGATCCTCGCGGGGCGAACCGTTCGGCCACAGAAGCCGATCGAGGCGCAGCACGGTCAACGACGGATCGGGGGCCTTGAGCGCCGCCGCCGCCAGCGCCCGCGACAGCGGCGCCTCCAAAGGCCCGTCGACCACCACGCAGCCGCCGCGCCCCAGCATGTCGGCGCCCAACAGCAGAAGCGGGCTCGCGCCGAGCCCTTCCGGCGCGCCGGAAAAGGCGCGGATGAGACGCTCCGCCGCCTCGCGCCAGCGCGGCTCGTCGGTCAGATGCCAGAGCCTGGCGAAAACCTCGGCCAACAGGCCGACTCCGGAAGGCGTCGCGCCGTCGTGCGCCTGGCGCGGACGCGCGCCCGGCACGTCGGCGGCGTCTTTCGCCGTGAGATAGACGCCGCCGTCGCCGTCGCCGAACAGGTCCAGCGCCTCGCCCGCCAGCGCCTTGGCCGCGTCGAGATCGCCGGGCTCGCCGCTCGCCTCGAACAGCGCGAGCGCGGCGCGGGCCATGGCGGCGTAATCGTCGAGCAGCGCGCGCGCGCCCGGCCGTCCCTCCCGCCACGCATGCAACAGCCGCCCGTCGCCGTCGCGCAAAGCGCCCAAGATGAAATCGTAGGCGGCGCGGGCGGCGCTGAGCCATGCCGGCTCGCCGAACACCGCGCTGGCGCGGGCGAGGGCGGCGATGGTCAGGCCGTTCCAGTCGGCGAGCACCTTGTCGTCGCGCCCCGGCCTGGCGCGCGTCTCGCGCAAGCGCAGCAATTTCGCCCGCGAGGCGGCGAGTTCGGCTTCCTCCTCCGTCGACCCGCGCGGGCCGACGCGGCGCAGCACCGTCCGTCCCTCCCAATTGCCGCCTGGCGTGACGTCGTAGGCCGCCTTGAACGACGGCGAAGCCGCACCGAGCGCCTCGTCGATCTCGTCCGCCCGCCAGACATAGAACGAGCCTTCCTCGCCCTCCTGGTCGGCGTCGAGCGACGCGGCGAAGGCGTCGCCCACGCGCATTTCGCGCATCAGCCAGCCGACCGTCTCGCGCGCCCGCTCGGCGATCAGCGGGTCGGGCCAAAGGCTATGGACCAGCGCCAGCAATTCCAGAATTTGCGCGTTGTCGTACAGCATCTTCTCGAAGTGCGGCACGAGCCATTCGGCGTCGGTCGAATAGCGCGCGTAGCCGCCGCCGAGATGATCGTAGATTCCGCCCGCCGAGACGGCTTCGATGAGCGCGCGCACGGCCTCGCCGAAGGCCGGATCGCGGCGGCGGAACATCTCGTTCCAGAAGAAGCGGAAGATCGGCGCGTTGGGAAATTTCGGCGCGTCGCCGATCCCGCCGTGAACCGGATCGACCGCGCGCATCAGCGCGTCGCCGACCCGGGTCAGATCGCCGGGCGTCACGCCCGCGCCCGGGCTCGGCGCGGAAAGCTGCGCCAGATGCTCGGCCAGGGTCAGGCCGCGCTTCTCCATCGCGGCGCGGCGCGTCCGCCAGGCCTCGTCGACCGACTCCAGAATCTGCCGGAACGACGGACGGCCCCAGCGCGGTTCGGGCGGCCAGTAGGTTCCGCCGAACATCGGCTTGCCGTCGGGGCTCAGAAACATGGTCAGCGGCCAGCCGCCCTGAGCCCCAAGCGCATGGAGGGCGGTCATGTAGATGTGGTCGATGTCCGGCCGCTCCTCGCGATCGACCTTAATGTTGACGAACAAGTCGTTCATCCGGTGCGCCGTTTCGACGTTCTCGAACGACTCGTGCGCCATCACGTGGCACCAGTGGCAGGCGGCGTAGCCGATCGACAGCAGGATCGGGCAATCGCGCCGCTTGGCCTCGGCCAGCGCGCTCGGCGCTCCACGGGCGCCAATGCACCGGATTTCCGGCGTGCTGCAAAAGGTAGGGCGAAGTCTCCTGGCCAAGGAGATTGCGGCCGGCCTCCATGAAAATCCTCCGCCTCGCCCTCAAGCCGCCAGCGCGGCTTTCAGCATAGCCTTGAACCGGCGCGAGTCGAGGGTCCAAAGAATATCGGCGCCGTCGCGCTCGCCGGTCGCGGCACGCCAGACCTCGGCGTTGTTGGCGTCGGCGCTGACGTTGAGCCGGTCGACGACGGTCATGCCGCGCGTAAGCTCGCTTTCGGTTTCGATCGCGACCCGGTGGCGCGACCAGGAGAGGCCGATCGAGCGGTCGAGCGCCACCGCCATTGCGGTCGGATCGGCGAGCGAGAGGCCGACCTCGCCGGTCTGGACGCGATAAGCCTCGCGGGCGCGGCTGTTCGATTCAATCGCGAATTTCGCTTTCGCCGTGCCGAGCGCCTCGATCGCCGCGATCTCGTCGTCCTTCAGTACGGATGGGCCGCGCGAGACGTGCCAGCCGACCATTTCGATCGTGAGCTTCGAGCGGAAGACGGCGCGCGCCGCCTCCGGATCGACCCAGATGTTGTATTCCGCCGCCGGCGTCACATTGCCCTCGCAGCAGGGCGCTCCGCCCATCACCACGCAGCGGCCGATCCTGTCCGCGAGCCCCCGATCGCGCTCGAGCGCGAGCGCGACATTGGTCAGCGGCCCGAGCGTCACCAGGGTGAGGCCGGGCTCGGCCTTCGGCGAGCCGCAGGATCGCGTCGACGCCATGCTCGCGCTCGGGCTTGCGCTTCGGGGCCGGGTAGCCGTGATCGCCGAGGCCGTCTTTGCCGTGGAACCAGTGCGCGTGGTCATGCGCGCGGTTGAGCGGCCGGTCCGCGCCAGCGAAGACGGGGACGTCGGACTTGCAGATCTCGGCGGTCAGCAGCGCGTTTCGGGTCGCCTGTTCGAGGCCGACATTGCCGGCGACGGTCGTCAGGCCCAGAACGCGCACGCCCGGCTCGGCGAGCGCCATCATGATCGCGACCGCGTCGTCGGAGGCGGTGTCGGTGTCGATGAGGAAGTTGCGCATGCGCTCCTGTTATCCGCGCGACGTGTGATCTGCGTCACAGCGCTCGATCGGAAAAATGTGCGTAGAGACGCGGCCGGAACTCACGATTGGAGACGACTTTAGCAAGACCAGCACGACCAACAACAATCTGATCGGGGAGGGATGCCATGATTACGCGTCGTTTCCTGTTGCAATCAGCCGCGGCCGCCGCCGCGTATTCCGCCCAGGGCTTCCGGGCCGCGCGGGCCGAGAACGCGCCCGGCGTCACCGACACCGAAATCAAGATCGGGCAGACCATGCCCTACAGCGGGCCGCTGTCGTCCTATGGCGTGATCGGCCGCACCGAACTGGCCTACTTCAAGATGATCAACGAGCAGGGCGGCGTGAACGGCCGCAAGATCAATCTCATCAGCCTCGACGACGGCTACAGCCCGCCGAAAACCGTCGAGCAGGTGCGGCGACTCGTCGAGCAGGAGCATGTCGCCTTCTTGGCCAACACCCTTGGCACGCCAACCAACGCTGCGGTCCGGCAGTATCTCAACGACAACAAGGTGCCGCACACTCTTTGTCGCGACCGGCGCCGCGATGTTCAGCGATCCGGCGCATTTTCCGTGGACGATGGGCTACCAACCGAACTATCAAACGGAAGCGCGCATCTACGCCAAACACATTCTGGCGACCAAGCCCGACGCCAGGATCGCGGTGCTCTACCAAAACGATGATTATGGCAAGGATTTCCTGATCGGGCTCAAGGATGGACTCGGGCCTGACCATGTCGGCGTGGTCGTCAAGGAAGCCTCTTACGAGGCCAGCGATCCGACAGTCGATTCGCAGATCATCACGCTCCAGGGCTCCGGCGCCGACGTGTTTCTCATCGCCGCCACTCCCAAGGCCGCCACTCAGGCAATCCGCAAGGCCTACGACATCGGCTGGACTCCGGTGCGCTATCTGAACTTGAACTCGGCGTCGATCGCCACGGTCCTCAAACCCGCCGGGCTTGAAAAATCGAAGGGCGTCATGACCGCCGGCCCTTACATGGAGGTGGCCGACCCGCGCTGGAAGGACAGTCCGGACCTCAAGGAATGGCAGGCCTTCACCGCTAAATACATGTCGGCGACCGAATACGCGAGCAGCTCGCCGCCTATGGCTTCGGCGTAGCGGCGACGGTCGTGCAGGTGCTCAAGCAATGCGGCGACGATCTGTCGCGCGAAAACATCATGAGGCAGGCCGCCAACCTCAAGGACTTCCACGCGCCGTTGTTATATCCCGGCATCACGATCAACACTTCGCCGACCAACTACAGCCCGATCCGACAGTTGCAGCTCGCGACGTTCAACGGCGAGGGCTGGGACCCGATCGGGGACGTGATGAGCGATTGAGTAGCGCGTTTCCTCAGGCGCCAAGCGCGGGGGTTACGAACCGCAGGACATTCAGGCCTCAGGAAGGCCGAATGGCAGGCCTTCACCTCGAAATACATGTCGGCGACCGAATACGCGAGCAGCGTCGCCGCCTATGGCTTCGGCGTCGCGGCGACCGTCGTGCAGGTGCTCAAGCAATGCGGCGACGATCTGTCGCGCGAAAACATCATGCGACAGGCCGCTAACCTCAAGGACTTCCACGCGCCGTTGTTATATCCCGGCATCACGATCAACACTTCGCCGACCAACTACAGCCCGATCCGTCAGTTGCAGCTCTCGACATTCAACGGCGAGGGCTGGGACCCGATCGGGGACGTGATGAGCGATTGAGGGGCCTCTCCTCACCCGCGCGCGCGCGACGCGGCGCGCGAAGCGATTGTCTCTAGCACACTCCCTCAAGCGGGGAGGGGACTGCGCGTTAGCGCGGTGGAGGGGCCGTTGCTGGCCCGATACGTTGGCCGCTCACCCCTCCGGCACGCCCGCCAGACGCATGCCTTCGATGACGCGCGCGTGCTGGGCGAGGTACACGGGGTTGTCGCTTTCGACGCCGGCGCGGCATCGGCGAAGCGTGAAGTTCGGGTTGACGGCGAGACCTGCTTTCAGCTCCTTACGCGCTTCGTCGAGCCGGCCCAGATGGGCGAGACAGGCGGCCAGATGGAAGTAGGTCCAAGGATTGTTGCGATTCGCGTCGATCGACTTTCTCAGCCAAGCCAGCGCTGCTTCGTATTCGCCGAGATAGGCTTTCGCAGACCCGACGTGCTGGAAGCAGCTGGAAATAACAGTATCGGGGGGACCGAGGCGAAGGGCTTCAAGGACGTGAGCCTCGGTCTCCTCCGCTCGGCCGATAAAGACGTAGGCCAGGCCCATTGAACTCCGCGCTGACGCGAAATTGGGATCGAGCGCCAGCGCCCGCTCGTATTCCTCGATGCCGCGCAGGGCTCGATTGGTCGCAACGAGCACCAGGCCCATGTAGTAGTGAGCTCTTGCATTGTTCGGAGCCGCTGCCAGCGCCTTGGACAGCTTCGCCTCCGCCGCGGCCCACAAGGGGCCAGGATCGTCGGTCTGGTAGCTCCAGGCAATATGCAAGTCCGCGAGGGCTGCTCCGATGAGCGCGCCGACGTTGGCGCGATCCAATTCGAGCGCGCGTTCATAGAAGCCGCGCGCTTTCGCCAACAAGTCGGGGCTACGACCGCGATTTAACGCGGCGTTCCCTTGAAAAACGAGGTCCACTGAATTGGGATTGGGGGATTTCTCGGCGCGGCGCGCCTCGACGTCGATCAGCTCGACCCGAAGCTGATTGGCGAGTCTCGCGACAATCTCGTCCTGCATGTCGAACAGATCGGCGACAGGCTTGTCGAACCGCTCGGCCCACAGGTGCGCGCCGGTCTCCGCTTCGATCAGCTGCACATTGACGCGCATCCGATCGCCGCGCCGCTGCACGCTGCCTTCGAGCACGTAACGCACACTAAGCTCGCGCCCGATTTGCCTGAGGTCGGCCGCTTTGCCCTTGTAGGTGTATGCCGTCGAGCGGCCGATGACGAACGCGCCGGGGATGCGCGAAAGGTCGGTGGTCAGGCTCTCGGTGACGCCGTCGACGAAGTAGTCCTGCTCCGGATCGCCGCCGATGTTGGCGAAGGGGAGGACGACGAGCGATAGCCGCGGCGGCTCCCGGCGCTCGGGCGGCGCCGGCGCGGCTGTGGCGGCGCTCGCCGCCTCGCGGGCGGCGATTTTCGCCGCCGCGATCGCATCAGCGGACAATGCGTAGGCGCGGACCGGCTTGCCGATGTTCTTGAGGCTTTGCTCGCCGAGATCGAGAAACTCGGCCGCGACGCGGCCTTGAATGTGTTCAAGGACCGAAGCCGAGACGCAGACGCCGCCAGGTTCGCAAATGCCCTCGAGCCGCGCTGCGACGTTGACCCCGTCGCCGAGGATGTCCTCGCCGTCAATCAGAACATCGCCGAGATTGACGCCGATCCGATAGAGGATGCGCTTCGCCTCGGGAAGCTCGGCGTTGCGCTCCGCCATCATTTTTTGGATTGAAATTGCACATTCGACCGCCGCGACCACGGACGGAAATTCCAGCAGCACGCCATCGCCCATCGTCTTGACGAGGCGTCCGCCGAAAGCGCGCACGATCGGCGTCGCCGCCTCGCGGCGCTCGCGCACGAGCTTGGCCGTGCCAGCCTCGTCCTCGCCCATCAGGCGCGAATAGCCGACCACATCGGCGGCCAGGATCGCCGCCAGCCTCCGGATCTCGCTCATTCAAGCCCTCCGGCTTGAATGAGATTACCACAATCGCCGTGCAGCCACCTTGAAATTCAGGCTTCACGCCGTCGCCCGCAGGCGCTTGAAGCCCCGGTCGAGGTCCGCCTTCAAATCCTCGATGTCCTCGAGGCCGACGCTCAATCGCAGCGTCGGGCCGCCGGGCGCCCAGCGGGTCGCGGTGCGGTAGGAGGTGCAGTCGAAGGGGATGGCGAGGCTCTCGAAGCCGGCCCAGGAATAGCCGAGGCCGAACAGTTCCAGACCGTCGAGCAGGGCGGCGACGGCGGCTTCCGACACCGGCTTCAGGACGATGCTGAACAATCCCGACGAGCCTGAAAAGTCGCGCTTCCAAATCGCGTGGCCGGGATGGCCGGGCAGGGCGGGGTGGATGACGCGCAACACCTCCGCCCGCGTCTCGAGCCAACGGGCGAGTTCGAGCCCCTGCCGCTCCGCCTCGCGCAGTCTCAGCTCCATGGTGCGCAAGCCGCGCAGGGCCAGGAAGACGTCCTCCGGACCGGGCGGAATCGCCATCAGTTCGACGCTTCGGTGAAGGCGCTCGAACCATGTCGCGTTGGCCGAGACCAGGCCCAGAAGCAGGTCGGAATGTCCCGACAGGTATTTCGTGCCCGCCTCGACCGCCATGTCGACGCCATGGGCGTGCGGGGCGAAGAACAGCGGCGTCGCCCAGGTGTTGTCCATGATGACGCAGGCGTCGTGGGCGTGCGCGACTTCGGCGATCGCGGGCACGTCCTGGATCTCGAACGACTGCGAGCCGGGCAACTCGGTGAATATCGCCCTGGTGTTCGGCCTCATCAGCGCCTCGATTCCGGCGCCGATCTGGGGATCGTAATAGGTCGTCTCGATCCCCATCCGCTTCAGGGTCTTGTCGGCGAAGGCGCGGGCGGGGCCGTAGGCCGAGTCCGTCACCAGGAGATGATCGCCGGCGCTCAGCGCGGCCATCAGCGCAACGACGATCGCCGCCAGTCCTGAAGGGACGAGCACCGTTCCGGCGGCGCCCGAGATGTCGCTCCAGGCCGAGCTGAGCGCGTCCGTGGTCGGGGTGCCGTGGGTGCCATAGGTGTAGCGCTGCGCGCGGCTCTTGAGGGTCGCGACGTCGGGATAGAGAACGGTCGAGCCGCGAAACGGCGGCACGTTGACGAAACGCTGCGAACGCTCGCCGTCGCGGCCGAGATGGACGAGCCGCGACCGGCTTTTCAAGGACGCGCGGGTTTCCTCGGTCAGCTTCGTCATTGGCGTCCCATGTCTCCCCGAAGTCCGGTTCCCGGACCAACGGCCCATTGGCTAGAGCAGGGCGCGTTCCGAGGCAATCCGCATCCGCGCGGCGGCCGATTGACTTCTGCGACCGGCTATCCCGACAATGAGGAAATGGCTTTGGCGAACGCCCAAAGATCGCGGGGGCGCCGACACGGGAGACGTTTGATGCGAACAATCATGGCCTGGCTCGCGGGGGCGGCGCTCGGCGCCGCGACGCTGACCGCAAGCGCCGGCACGCTCGATCAGATCAAGGCCCGCGGCCAGTTGATCTGCGGCGCCAATCCGGGACTGGCCGGATTCGGGCTGCCGGACAGTCAGGGCGTCTACAAGGGGCTCGACGTCGACGAATGCCGCGCGATCGCCGCCGCGATCTTCAACGATCCGAACAAGGTCAAGTATCTGCCGATCAACGCCAAGGACCGGCCGACGATCCT
Organism: uncultured Alphaproteobacteria bacterium; assembly: GCA_963781895.1. GTDB lineage: Bacteria > Pseudomonadota > Alphaproteobacteria > Rhizobiales > Beijerinckiaceae > Roseiarcus. Next base: position 249,335 of record CAWAIM010000017.1, on the reverse strand, counting down.
CGCCTCGGGCGAGGTCGACGTGCTGATCCGCAACACGACCTGGACGCTGTCGCGCGAGACCGGCGGCATGTTCTTCACCGGCGTCAACTATTACGACGGGCAGGGCTTCATGGTGCGCAAGAAGCTCGGCGTCGATTCGGCGCTGAAACTCGACGGCGCCTCGGTGTGCGTCCAGCAGGGCACCACGACCGAGCTCAATCTCGCCGATTATTTCCGCGCCAACACCATGAAGCTGGAGGCGGTCGTGTTCGCGACCGACGACGAGGCGACCAAGGCTTACGACGCCGGCCGCTGCGACGCCTATACGACCGACGCCTCGGGCCTCTATGCCGAGCGCCTCAAGATGTCCAATCCCGACGACCACGTCGTGCTGCCGGAGATCATCTCCAAGGAGCCTCTCGGGCCGTCGGTGCGCAAGGACGACGTCCAGTGGTTCGAGATCGTGCAATGGGTGCATTACGCGCTCGTCACCGCCGAGGAGCTCGGGGTCACCAAAGCCAATGTCGATGAGAAGCTCAAGTCCGACAACCCGGCGATCCGCCGGCTGCTCGGGGTCGAGGGCGACTTCGGCCAGGGCCTGGGCCTGACCAACGATTGGGCCTATCGCGCGATCAAGGCGGTCGGCAATTACGGCGAGTCGTTCGAGCGCAACGTCGGCATGGGCTCGCCGATCAAGATCCGCCGCGGCCTGAACGCGCTGTGGAACAAGGGCGGCCTGCAATACGCGCCGCCGATAAGGTGAGGCGGCCGGGCGGCGCTCGTCGGGGCGATCGCGCTGGGGGCTCGCTCGGCCCGGGCTGTCGGCGCAGCTCGGGAAATTCGCCAGGCGGCGGAGGGCGAGGCCGCCGCCGGCGAACTCGCTGCCGACGTCGTCCATTTCCTGCCAAGCCCATTGATTGGGCGCCGTATCGCCGTCAGGGCGCGGCGCTCAAATCCAACGCGAAGATTTCCTTCGAATCCCGGACGCCGCGCAGGGCATGGCGGCCGAGCGACTCGAGAGGCAGATCGCCGTCCGAAGCGGCGGCGACGAACTCCGCCGAGGCCAGAACCGTGCGGCCCAGCGGCTCGCATAAGGCCTCGATGCGCGCGGCTTCGTTGATCGCCGGGCCGATCACGGTGAAGTCCAGCCGGTCGGTCGCGCCGACATTGCCGTAAAGCACCTCGCCCAGATGCAGGGCGAGATCGACGGAGGCGACCGGGACGCCCGCCGCCGCGCGCGCCGTGTTGAGCGCCTCGATATTGCGCGTCGCCTCGATCGCGGCTTCGAGCGCCCGGCGGCACGTCTCGGCGCGATCGGCCTCTTCGAACGAGAAGGTGGCGAGCACGGCGTCGCCGATGAATTTGAGCACCTGGCCGCCGCGCGGCCGGAGCGTCGCGGTCAAAATCTCGAACACCTCATTGAGCAGATCGATGATGACGGGACCGGGCGCCGAGTCGCTGAGCGGCGTGAAGCCGCGGATGTCGGCATACCAGATCACGGCGCGCAGGTTGCTGACGGACCCGCGCTCGATCGCGCCGGCGTGGACCCGCCGTCCGGCGTCTTCGCCGAGATAGGTCCCCAGCAGTCCCGCGGCGATGACGTGACCGGCATGCGCCTTCATCGCCAGCGAAAGCGCGGGCAGGGTCGCCTGCAGCAGCGTCGTATCGTCGTCGCTGAAGCCGCCTCGCCGATCCGTCATGAAGGAATAGACGACCCCGGACCCCTGCGAGCGGTCGCCGTCCTTGCCGAAGATGAAGAGGCAGGCGACGTAGTCCGTCGCGCCAAGAGCGAAGAACTCTTCCAGCACCGGGAAATCGCGCTGTTCCGGGCCTTCCTCGATGCGCCGGCGCATCGAGGGGTTGCCCTCGCCGGCGCGGGCCCGACGGATGAGGTCGTAGAAGGGGCTGGTCACCCAGTTTAGCGCGTCATCGTCGCCGTGGGGATATTGTTCCGGCTCGATCGCATTGAGGTCGCGCCGCCAGGTGTAGCCATAGCCGTTCCATTGCGGATGCAGCGTTTCCATGGCCGCGTGCGCCCGCCACAACGGCGTCCCGTGGATGACCAGGCGCTGACAATAGCCGTCGAACAGCTCATAGGCCGGAGCGCCGCGCAGTCCCTCGCGCACCGCCCAGATGTGGGTCTCGACGATGCGGCGGCCGAGCGCATCGTCAAACGTCCTGAGCTGGAGCTGCGACAGTGCGTCGGCTGGTTCCTCGGCGGGCATCGGCGGACTTTCGTTCCTGGCGCTGCGACGAGCGAGACATCGACGATAGCGAGGCGCCGACGCTGTCGACAAGTCGCGGCGGTTTGCCGGCGCGCCGGGGTCCCGGATCGAGCGCCGCCGCCGCCGCCGCCCCGCCCTTACCAGACGACCTCGAATATTCGATGGGTTCCGGCGAGGCCTTTGAGCCGTTTCTCGCCGACCGGCGCGAAGCGCAAATCACCGGCATTCTCGGCGAGATCGTGCAGCGTCGAGGAGACCAGAATCTGTCCGCCCTCGGCAAGCGTGGCGATCCGCGCCGCAAGAATCACCGCCTTTCCGAAGTAATCGGAGGAACTCGTTGATCGCTTCGCCGACGTGCAGTCCGATCCGGACCCGGATCGGCAGGTCGGCATGGCTGTCGCAATATGCCGCGAAGGAACGCTGCATCGCGATCGCGCAAAGCGCAGCGCGCCGCGCGCTCGAGAAGGCGATCATGAAGCTGTCGCCGAGCGCCTTCACCTCCTGGCCGCCGTGGGCCGCGACCTGCAGGCGGAGGATTTCATTGTGGATGCGAACGACTTCGTGAGCGCGCAAGTCGCCCAACCTTTCGTAGAGCGACGACGAATCCACGATATCGGAGAACAGGATGGTGACCGTGCCCTCGAACGCCGAATGCGCGCCCGGTTCGCGCGCTCGCGAAATCGCCGACGCCACCAGGGCGTCGACATCGCCTGCTTCCCCCGGCCGTAAGCCGGCCCCCGCCGGGGCGCCGAGATTCGACATCCGTTTCGCCCTCGGCGAGGCCGCGAGCCGGCGGCGGGATCGGCGCGCTCGCGTTTGGCGCCGCGCCGTCGACGTCGATCTGCTCCAGCCTTTTCCTGAGACGAACCAAATCCGGCGTTTCGGCGGTCTGCCGGGCGGATGCGATCAATTCATGCGCCCTCGCGCGATCGGCGCCTTCGCCGCGCGTCAACAGCATGTGCGCGAGCTCGCACCGGGTATGCGCGAGCCAGACGATGGCTCGGATTTTTCGATTGGCGGCCAAGGCGGCCTCGAAATGCGCCTCCGCGTCGTCGAAGCGGCGACAGAGCGCCGCCAGCTTGCCGAGCGCAAACGAGACCGAGCCGTAGGAGTAGGCATTGCCCAGCATCGCGTTTTGGGACGAATAGGGGATGAGCAGCCGATAAAGAATTTCCGCGTGCTTCACTTCGTCGAGTTCCGCGCAAATCTCGGCCAGGACGAACATCGACGGCAGCCAGTTCCAATCGCGCGGCACCAGGCGGAAATCGTTGTCGGCGAGCTTTGCAAATTCGAGTCGCGCCTCTTCCAGCTTACCGAGCTGCAGCAGGCTGAGCTGCAACCCGCATCGCGCAAACACGATCAAGGGATTCTGGGCGACGAAACCTCTCAGCGTCGGCTCGAGGTCGCCCAGACGGCCGCTCTCCCACAGCGTCATTCCCTTCTGGACGAGATATGAATTGAGCGCGAGCGGACGGCCGCTCTGCTTTCCGGCCGCGAAGGCCTGCTCGGCCAGCGCGCCGGCTTCTTTCAGGCGTCCGTCCAGCAGGGCCCGCAACCCCTGGAGTATGAGTCCCTGCTTGAAGCGGTCTCTCAGTTCGGCTTCGGCGATCAGGTATTCACGCTGCGCGGCGTCGGCGCCGTCTATGTCCCCGGACTCGAGCAGATCGGCAATTCGATAGTAGCGGGCCTCGAGCGCAAAATCGCGCTCGCCAGCCCGCTCCGCGATCATGATCACGTCGCGCGTGTCAGCCAGCCGCTGCTCGAGGCTGTCCGGGTTTCTCAGCGACAGATGACGGCCCCAGAGCGCGACGATTGTGGTGTGAGGATCGTCGAGTCTCCCCGCCATCTCGACGGCCTGCTGACAAAGAGCGACGCATCGCTCACGCTCCGACCAGTACAACTCGAGTCCGAGTCGGGCGAGCACCTGCGCGCGCAGGGGACTGTCGCCCTCGCCCAACATTTGCTCCGCCTCGCTGAGCAGCAGGACGAGACTGCGATCGGTCACCCCGGAATTGCTGAGGCCGCGGCCGGCCGCGACGACGGCGCGGGCGAACAGCTCCGGTCTGACGACACGGCGCGCGATATCGGCGGCCGCAAGGCACGTCTCGCGAGCCACCGAAAGATCGCCTGTCTTGCCCTGACCCTCGCCGAGTTCACACAGCAGTTCTCCACGCAACGACTCGTCCCCGCCGCGCTTGAGCGCAAGCGCGTCGACCGCGTTGCGCAGATGATGCGCCGCTTCCTCGTAGGCGAGCTGCTTTTCGGCGGTGCGAGCGGCGAGCCTCGAGTAAGCGATCGCGAGATCCGCGTCGTCGGGCGACGCGCCCTGACAATAGTGATAGGCGATCTCGGCATATGGCTCTGTCGGCGCCTTGAGACTGCGGATCGCTTCGGCGACGATCCGATGCAATCTGCGGCGCTTGGCCGGAGCGAGAGCGTCGTAAAGCGCCTCGCGAATCAGGGCGTGCCGAAAGCTGTAGCGTCCGATGGCGCCGGGAACTTCATTGATGAGATCGAGCGCGACGACGTGATCGAGCAGCTCGATCAATTGCTCGCGCGAAGTCTGGCTCGCGGCTTCGATCGCGTTGACGGCGAATTCGCGCCCGATGACCGACGCGATATCGAGGATGTCGCGGGTCTCTTCGGGCAAGGGCTGGGTCAGCCTTTTGATGAACTCGCTCACGCCGCGCGGGATGGTCAGCCGTTTCGGCGCTGCCGAAGCGGCGCCGTCGAGCTGTCCGTCCGCGGCCATTTGCCGAAGAACCTCGTGCAGGAAAAACGGATTGCCTTCGGTCGTATCGTGCAGCAGGGCGACCACCGAGCTGGCGGCCGAGACTCCCCAGGTGCGTTGGACAAACTCGCCGATGTCGACTTCGCCGAGGCCGCGCAGCGGAAGCACGACGCCCTCGCGCTCCGCCTCGGTGATCAGCGCGGCGAGTTCCGGCAGATGCTTGACTTCGACCTCTCGATACGTGCCGATCACCGTGACGCGAGCGCCATGGATTTGCCTGGAGACGGCGATCAGCATCAATAGCGACGTCGGATCGGCGGCGTGCAGGTCGTCGAGCACCACCAGCAGGGGTCGATCGTCCGCGGCCTTGCGCAAGAAAGACACCACCGAGTCGAACAGGCGAAACCGGGCCTTCTCCGGCTGCGCGAGCGAGGCGCTCGGCAATTCGGGCAAGCCGCCGATCTGATCGGCCAGTTCCGGCACGATCTGCGCGATTTCCGCAGCGCCGGCTCCGAGCCAATTCAGGAGCGCCGCGGGCTCGACGCTGGCGGTCAAGCGGCGCACGACCTGGACCCATGGCCAATAGGGCGGCGCGCCCCCATGTTCCCAGCATCGACCCCATAGCACGCGCATGCCTTGGGCCGTCGCGTAGGAGGTCGCTTCACGGGCAAGCCGACTCTTGCCGACCCCCGGCTCGCCCGAGATCGTGAACAAGCGTCCGCGACCCGCCAGCGTCCCATCGATCCCCGCGCGCAATTCGGCGAGTTCGTGAATCCGATCGACGAATGCTTCCCTGTCGCGATTAGGCCCCTGGTCGCGCATCAGCACTCAATCCAGGCCGAACCGGTAATCCCCATTGTTTCATATTGACAAAAATTACAGAAAATTGCTAGCGTTCCGTAGGGGAAGTCCGTCTTGCGGCGCCTTGTGCGCGCAAGCGCGACCGGGTTTAACCGGGAAGTCGCGCGGAGGGGACAACATGGGCCGAGCCAACATCGATAACGGCGCAAACAGGCGACGGTCGACAAGTTTTTTGAGGTCCTTGGTGACCCGACGACCGGCAACTATCTAAACCTAGATTACTTGATGCAATACGTTTTTTGTCCAGACGCCAATGGGCCGCCTCACATTCCAACCGTTGGCGTCGCGATGCACGGTCCTAGTTTTACCGGTGCAGCAGAAGTCAGGAGATTGTTCAATTCGTTCTTTACGTCATTTCCCGACATGACTTTCACTCAATATCCAGATAAGACCGCGCGGCTCTACTCACGGGACGGCCATAGTCCGCCGACGATAGGAATAGCTGCGAACCTAAACGGCACCTATAAGAAACCGTGGTTTTATAAAGAAAAGAAGGGTGATAGGGATACGCACTACTCGAAACCCCTTTCCGACATTATACCTATTCGGGGAAACTTTCAGAGCATTTGGCAGCCGGGGATAGCGGCGTTCGCCCAATTCGCCTTTGGCGACGAAAAAAACCCAACATTGGTTTCTCAACTCTCGATTTACATGGATCGCTACAGGTTCATGTCGGATCTAGTGCCCCTTTCGGACGCTTCGGTCGCCGCCTTTGTGACTCAGAGAGGCGTGGTTAGAAGGTAACGAGCGCCATCGATCGTCGGTTGATGCGCTGATACCTTTGGCCCCCCGGCCGTCCGGCGACTGAAGACATTCAATCGTCGGACCGTAGTTCGTCCGCGAGAGAGAAGCATCGGCAGGGTGGCCTGGGCGACGAAGGCGCGCGCCGTCGCCTCGCCCTTACGGCTTCGCCTCAGGCTTAGGTACGACGAACAGCTGGCCGGGATAAATCCAGTGCGGGTCGCGGATCTGCGAGGTGTTGGCGGCGAAGATCAGCCGATACCGGGTCCCGTCGCCATAATAGGTGTTGCTGAGGCTCCAGAGGGTGTCGCCGGGCGCGACACGGGCGGTCTGGAGGGAATCGAGGACCACGTCGGCCGGCGAGGGCGCGGCGCTGGCGATCACAGGCGCATTCGCGGCGCCCGGCGCCGGAGCGGCCGGATAGCTGAAGGGCGCTTCGGCGCGGGCGATGACCTTCGCGTCCGCCGGATTGATCTCGTCGGCGCGCATCGTATAGGCGCCGGCCGTCATGCCGTGCTGGACCTTCAGCGACCAAAGTCCGTCCGCCTTCGTCCTCGCGTCGGCGACATAGGCGCCGTTGAGATAGAGGCGCACGACGCCATTCGGATCGGCCGCGCCCTTGACCGCCAGGCCGCCATTGGGGCCGGCCTCGACCGACCGAATGGCGACACGGGACCCGGCGGCCGGCGCTGGCGTCGCAAGCAAAGTCGCCGCAGGCTCGGGCGGTTTCGCAGGCGCGAGCGCCGCGACCGCGGCCTTCGCTTCCGGCGCCGGGACGGAGACGGCGATCGCCTTGGAGGTCTCCATGGCGGACTTGCCCGCCGCGCTCGCCAACGACAGGCTGTGGCCGCCCGGCGCCAGCGCGGGCGGGATGATGACGAATTGGCCCTGGGCGTCGGCCGTGGCTTCGGCGACCTTTTGGCCCGCGTCGCGCAGTTCAACCTTGGCGTTCGGCGCGGCGCGCCCGGCGACCACCGCTTCGCCCGTGGGGTCCACGGTCACGACATCGAACGCCGGCTTGGCGGCCGCCGGAGGCGTCTCCGCGCTCGGCGCCGCGGGGGCGGCGGGCGGCTCTGCGCTGGCGACCGGCGGCGCCGTCCGGGGCGCGGGAGCGTTCGTGAGAGCGGTCGAATCGCCGGCCGACGCCGGCGGCTCCGACGCGCGATCGGCCACGACGGCGGGACTGGGGTTCGGCCACAGAAAGCTCGGATGCGCCCAATAGACCGCCCCCGCGCCTGCCGCCACGACCGTCGCGCTCGTCGCCAGCGCCCAAATCAAAGCAATCCGCGAAGGCATTCCTTATTCGCTTTCACAGCTACATATAGCGCGCTGATTTCCCGGCGACAATCATGGCGCGCGCGCGGTGAGACGCGCTCGACCCAATTGTGAGGTCCTGGCGTCGGCGCGGAGCGTGCGACGAGAGCGGATTTCGGCGTCCGCCGCCTGACCTCACGGACGCCGTGAAGCGGCGTGGAAGCGGCCGCAGAGAGCCGTCTCGAGGCGCGCGCCGCGTTTGTCGCCTGCCGCTTTCCATTGAGATTTCCTGGTAATTGTAGTATTTTTCACTGCGGTCGCCATTGGGGCGTTCGCCGCGACGCCCGGGGGTCGCCGCGTCGCCCCCAAAGCATTCGGCGGCGGCGCTTCTCGGGGAGAATCGCCATGAGCACGACCTTCGGCTTGCATCGCGCGTTGCTGTTCGATCGCAATGGCGTCGCGACCCGGTTCGAGGACCGCGCGCGCACCTGGGCCGAGGTCGCGGATCGGGTGGCGCGGCTCGCCGGCGCGCTTCAAGGGCTCGGCGTCGGCCAGGGGCGACCGCGTCGCGATCCTCATGCTCAACCAGGATCGCTATTTCGAGCTCTATCTCGCCATCGCATGGGCGGGCGCCGTTGTCGTGCCGCTCAACATCCGCTGGAGCGCCGCGGAAAATCAAGACTGCCTCTCCGACTGCCGGCCGAGGCTCCTGTTCGTCGACGCGGCTTTCGCGGCGATGGGCGCGGGGATCGCCAAGGCGCTCGGGAGCTTCGCGCTCGTTTACGCCGACGACGCGCCGCAAGCGCTGCCCGAGGGCGTTCACGACTATGAAACCCTCATCGCCGGGGCCGCGCCGGTCGCGGACGCCGAAGCCGCCGAAAGCGACCTCGCGGGCGTTTTCTATACCGGCGGCACCACCGGACGCGCAAAGGGCGTCATGCTGAGCCATCGCAATTTGCAGGCGAACGCGCGCAACGTCCTGCTTCTGCAAGGCCAATATTTCGCACAGAGACTCCAGCCGCTGCTATCTCCACGCTGCGCCGATGTTCCACCTCGCTGACGCGGGCTCAATGTACTCTGTTCTCATGCTGAGCAACACCCATGCCATCATCCGCATGTTCACGCCTGAGCGGCCTCGCCCGCGCGATCGCATAAGTTCCGCGTCGAGCAGACGTGTTCCTCGCGCCGACGATGCTCCAGATGTTCGTCGATCAGTCCGGCCTCGAGTCCTTCGATCTGACCTCGTTGAGGCTCATCACCTATGGAGCGTCGCCGATCAGCGAAGCGCTCCTCGACCGCGCGATGAAGGCGGTGCCGAACGCCGAGTTCGTGCAGGGCTACGGCATGACCGAACTCTCGCCGACGGCGACCTTGCTGCCGTGGAGGGATCACGTTGGCGAGGGTCGACGCGAAGGGGCGTCATCGTTCGGGCGGCCGTCCCGCGCCGATGGTGGAGGTGCGCATCGTCGATCCGCTCGGCAAAACGCTTCCGCCACGCGAGGTCGGCGAGATCGTCGTGCGCGGCGACAATGTCATGATGGGCTATTGGGAGCGTCCCGAGGAAACAAAAAAGGCCGTCGATCGACGGCTGGATGCACACCGGCGACGGCGGCTACATGGACGAGGACGCCTACGTCTATGTCGTCGACCGCATCAAGGACATGATCGTCACCGGCGGCGAGAACGTCTATTCCGCCGAAGTGGAGAATTGCGTCGCCCAGCATCCGGCGGTGGCGCAATGCGCGGTGATCGGCATTCCCGACGAGCGCTGGGGCGAGGCGGTGCACGCTGTCGTCATGCGCAAGCCCGGCGCCGTCGCGACCGAACACGACATCATCGAATTCTGCCAGGCGCGCATCGCCCACTACAAATGCCCGCGCAGCGTGAAAATCCAGGACGATTCCTGCCGCTCTCAGGAGCGGGCAAGATTCTCAAGCGCGAGCTGCGCAAGCCCTATTGGGAGGGCAAGACGCGGCAGGTGACTTGAGCGGCCGCCGGCGACGCCGCTGTCTCGATGTCGCCACGCGGTTCGCGCTCGACATTCGAGACGATGTGCATGCCGCGGCCGTAGAAGGCGCCTTTCACGTCCGGAACAGGTCGCGCGCGATGCCCGCGGCCGCGAACACATAGTCGCGGCTCGCCTCCAGTTCGGCTCGCAGCTTGGGAATGTCGTGCCCGACGATCCCTCCGCGCCATTTCTTGATCCGCCCGGCGCACAAGACCGTCGAAACGTTGGAGCGGTCCATCAGCGTGACGACGGCGCCGGGCGCGTGATTGAGCGGCGCGACATTCAGCGCGGTCGCGTCGAGGAGAATGATGTCGGCGTCCTTGCCGGGGGTCAGCGAACCCGTTTTCGCATCGATCTTGAGTCCCTTTGCTCCGCCGATCGTGGCAAGCCTGAGAGCGTCCCAGACTGACATCAGCTTCGGGAAGTCCTTGCCCTGCAGCGCGAGTTCGTTGGCCAACATGCTCTGAAGCGTGAGGACGCCCCGCATCTGGGTGAACATGTCGGCGGTCATCGTGCACTCGACGTCGGTCGACAGCGACAGGCTCATCCCGAGGTCGAGCGCCTTCTGGATCGGCGGCGTCCCGTGACGCATGTGCATTTCGATCGGCGCGGCGAGCGTGACATGGGCGCCGGCGTCGGCGGCGGCCTTCCAGCCGACGTCGCTCATGCCGGTCATATGGATAAAGAAGCAGTCCGGACCGAATTGTCCCGCGGTCGCGAGCGCGTCGAAAGTCGGCTGCATGCCGAAAGTGCCGACGACGTGCAGCGCTATCGGCAGATTTAGCGCACGCCCGACCTTCCATGCTTCCTCATAGCCTGGCAGGTAGATCTCGCCGCCCATGAACATGCTGAGCAATTGGTCGGACGAGGCAAAATGCCGCTCACGGATGCGTTTGGCGTCGCCGGGATATTTCGCCTTCTCGCCCCAGCCCTCGAAGTAGCCGAAAACCGCTCGACGTTCGGCCGCGCGGAGACCCTCGATAGCGGCGTCGGAATGCTCGGGCGAATGATGGATCTGGCTGATGTCCATGACCGCGGTCACGCCGGCGTCGATCTGTGCAATGCCGGCGAAAAGCTCGTTGACGTAGACGTCCTGTGGGCGGTAGCCGAGCGACAGCTTCTGAAGGATCGACTCATAATAATTGTGCGCGCTTTCCGGCCGACCGTCGTTGATGAGAATGCCGTCGGCGAGGAAGCTGCGCAGCGCCGTCTCGAACTGATGGTGATGGGCGTCGATGAAGCCCGGCATGACGATATGTCCGGACGCGTCGATGACGGCGGCGTCTGGCGCGTGAATCGAGGCGGCGATCTCGACAATGGTCGACCCCTCGATGAGCACGTCGCCGATCGCGTGATTGCCGACACGCTCGTCCATCGACAACACGGTTCCGCCCTTGATGAGGGTGCGCCGGCCCTTGACTCCGACGTCTTCGGGCATCGCGGACGCCGCCGCGCCGTGCGCGGCTTCAAGATTGTCGGGGTCGCTCGAGGCTGCCCGATCGGGCTCACGAAGCGGCTCGGTAACAGCGGCGGGCGGCTTGCGCCTCCTCCGACGAGCGATGTCACAAATCTGGCACAAAGTATCCTCCCCGCCGGCCATCCGTCTTGTCAGCCCAGCAGATTCTGCCGGGCGCGGAGGGCTCACGTTGGAAACGTCTGAATAGGCCGAGTTCGCATCGTCAATCGCGCGCTCTCGGCGACTGGCGAATTAGGGACTGACGACTCGCGCTGTGCGCCTGAGTCCGCGGCGTCGGCGGATATCGAATTCTCCCGCCAATCGTGAGACGAAATATTTTGCAGCGCGTGCTTCTAAAGCCGTACTGAGGCGAGGCGCGGCAGGCGGTTGGGCTACTGCCCCCGCTTGCCCCGCGCCGCGAACCGCACCGCCTCCTCCGCCGCGCGGAACAGGGCCTTCGCCTTGTTGACGCATTCCATCTGCTCGGCGGCGGGCGAGGAATCGTAGACGATGCCGGCGCCGGCCTGCACATGCATCAGGCCGTCCTTGACGACCGAGGCGCGCAGCACGATGCAGGTGTCCATCTCGCCGCCCGCCCCGAAATAGCCGATGCAGCCGGCGTAGATGCCGCGCTTGTCCTTCTCGAGTTCGTCGATGATCTCCATCGCCCTGACCTTGGGCGCGCCGGAGACGGTGCCGGCCGGGAAGCCCGCGGCCAGCGCCGCCACCGCGTCGACGCCGTCTCGCATTTCGCCCTCGACATTGGAGACGATGTGCATGACATGGCTGTAGCGTTCGACGAAGAAACTGTCGGTGACCTTGACCGTGCCGATCTTGGCGACGCGGCCGACGTCGTTGCGGCCGAGGTCGAGCAGCATCAGATGCTCGGCGCGCTCCTTCGGATCGGCCATGAGTTCGGCCGCCAGCGCCTCATCCTCGGTCGGACTTTTCCCCGCGCGGGCGCGTGCCGGCGATCGGGCGGATGACGACCTTGCCCTCGCGCACCCGCACCAGGATTTCGGGACTCGAGCAGACGATCTGGAAGGCGCCGAAGTCGAGGAAGCACAGATAGGGCGACGGATTGACCCGGCGCAGCGCCCGATAGAGCGAAAAGGCCGGCAGGTCGAAGCGGCTGGTGAACCGTTGCGACAGCACGATCTGGAACGCGTCGCCCGCGGCGATGTAGTCCTTGGCCCTGACGACCATCGCCTTGTATTCGGCCTCGGTGGTGTTGGACACCGCTTGGCCGGCGCGAAGCATCGGGTCCGCCTCGAGGCCCGCCGCATGGTCGAGCGGGGCCTCGAGCGCGGCGACGACCGCCTCCAGCCGCGCCATCGCGCTTTCATGGGCGGCGCGCGCCGGCACGCCCGGGGATGGGCGCACCGGCGTCACGATCGCCATCTCGTCGCGCGCCGCGTCGAACACGACCATGACTGTCGGACGGATCAGCAAAGCTTCGGGCACGCCGATCGGGTCGGCCTTGGCGGGCTGGAGCCGCTCCATGCGGCGCACCATGTCGTAGCCAAGGTAGCCGAACACGCCCGCCGACATCGGCGGCAGGCCCATCGGCAGTTTGATGCGCGACTCTGCGAGAAGCGCGCGTAAGGCTTCCAGCGGATCGCCGGGGCAGGGGGCGAAGTCGTCCGGATCGACCAGCGCGCGACGGTTGATCTCGGCGCGATCGCCCGACGACCGGAAGATGAGATCGGGGTCGAGACCGATCATCGAATAGCGGCCGCGCTGCGCCCCGCCCTCGACCGACTCCAACAGGAACATGTTTCCGCCGCGCCCGCGCGCGAGCTTGAGATAGGCCGAGACAGGGGTCTCCAGGTCGGCGACGAGAGTTGTCACCGCCACGCTCGCCTCCCCCGCTTCATAGGCGCGGGCGAAGGCCTGGATATCGGGGATCGCCGTCATCAGCGGGGTCAACTGCCTTCGGCGGACTGCAGGACGCCTTGGTGGACGACGACTCCAAGCGACCGGCGCAAGGCCTCGACATATTGTTCGAGCAGACTATCACGGGTGGAGGCGTCCAGCTCGGAAGCCATCGCCTTGACGCGCGGATCGGCGAATTCGACCGGCGGCGTCTTGTCGGCGGTGATCTTGAACACCGCGCGCCCGTCCGGCGTGGCGGCGGAGCCCGCGCCGTCCGCGGGCTGGCGAAAGATCGCCGCCACGACGGATTGCGGCAGGCCGGATTTCTCGTCGCGATGGATATCGATCGCCGATTTCGTGTCGACGCCGGCGCCTTTGGCGACCTCGGCGACGCTCGCGCCGGAGCGGAGCTGCTTGACGAGATCGTCCGCCTTGGCGGCGAGCGCCTTGGCGACTTCTTCCGCGCGCCACTGCTTCTCGACCTCGGCCTTCGACTCCTCGAAGGAGCGGTCGTGGGCCGGATCAACCTTGGTGATCATGAACCAGACGAAGCCGCCGTCCTTGGTCGGCAGCGGCGCTTCATCGAGCCCGACGTCGGAAGCGAAGGCGGCACGCAGCAGCTCCGCCTTGTCGGGCAGACTCACCTTCGCGCCGGCGGGATCGTCGCCTTGCGCGTCGACGGCGGCGATCGTTTGCGCGGTCAGTCCAACGGCCTTGGCGGCCTCGACCAGGGACTTTCCGGACACCCGCAGGTCCTCGATCTTGTCGTGAAGGTCTTGGATCTTGTCTCCGGCGCGCGAGGCCGAGACCTGCCGTTTGACCTCTTCGGCGACCTCCGCGTAGGGCTTGATCGTGGAAGGCGTCACGCTCTTGACGCGGACGATGACCGGCCCGAACTGGCTTTGCAGCACGCCGCTGACGCCGCCTTGCGGCAGGGCGAAGACGGCGTCGGCTTCCGCCTTGTTCGGGATCGCATCGCGCGTCGTCTCGCCGAGTTCGGCGTCCTCCGGCTTGAGGCCGCGTTCCTTGACGATGTCGTCGAAGCTGGCGCCAGCCTTGATTTTGGCCTCGGCCGCGGCCGCATCGGCGTCGCTGGGAAACAGAACCTGCTGCAGGTCGCGCTTCTCGGGAGAGCCGAAACGGGGATCCTTGCCCGCGAGCTTGTCGTAGGCGGCTCGAGCGTCAGCGTCGCTGACCTCGGCCGGATTGGCGATCGACTCCGGCTCCAGCGACACCACGTCCATCCCTCGGTACTCCGGCGCCCGGTAGCTCCCCTTGCGGTCATTGAAAAAGGTCTTCAGAGCGTCCTCCGAAGGGGCCGGGATCTCGCCTGCCGACGCCGCTGGGAGGACAAAATAATCGACCGAGCGCGTTTGTCCCTCATAGTCGGCTTCCGCCGCGATCTCTGCCCTCGGCGCGACGATCCCGGTCGTCAGCGCCGCGACGACGAATTGCCGCAAGGTCTGCTTGCGCAGGTCGGAGACGAAACTCTGCTCGTTCATGTCCATGTTGCGCAGCGCCTCGGCGAAGCGTTCGGCGTCGAAGGCGCCGGACTTGTCGCGGAAGTTCGGATTGGATGTGATCATCTTGCGCAGAGTGTCGATGGAGACCCCAAGGCCAAGGTTGCGGGTCTCCACGTCGACCGCCGCCTCGCTGAGGAGTTGTTGCAGAACCTGCCGATCGAGGCCGATGGCGTGCGCCTGCTCGTTGGTCAACGGCAGGCGCAGCTTGCGCTGATATTGCTGCAGGGCTCTCTGATAGGCGGCGTGGTATTCCTGGGCGGAGATTTTTGCGCCGCCGACCGATGCGACGGTCGTCGAAGTGAAGCCGCGCAGCATGTCGCCGACGCCCCAGATCACGAAGCTGACGATGATGAGCCCCATGACAACGGTCATGACCGCCTTGCCGACGACCCCTTGGGCCGCGTTGCGCATCGATTCGAGCATTCGGGTGTGTCGCCTTTATTGAATCTTGTCGCGCCCGCGCCGCCGCCGTCGGGGACTTTGCGAGCGCGCCCTATCTAGCCGCCGCTGCGCGCTTTGCAAAGGCTCGGGCGCGATGATAACTCCCTGCGGCCCGAAATCCCGGAGAGGCTTCCATGACGCCTGACATTCGCCCGTTGGTCGCCGGCAACTGGAAAATGAACGGCCTGTCCGGGTCGCTGAGCGAGATCGAGGCGATGCGTCGCGCCGTCGACGCCGGAGAGGCGGGCGCCGCCGAACTCGTGGTGTGCCCGCCGGCGACGCTGATCGCCCAGGCGGCCTGGAGGCTGAAAGGCGGCAAGCTCGGCCTGGGCGGGCAGGACTGCGCCGCCGAGGCGAGCGGGGCCTTCACCGGCGACATTTCCGCGCCCATGCTCAAGGACGCCGGCGCGGCCTACGTCATCGTCGGACATTCGGAGCGGCGCGCCTTGCATCACGAGACCGATGCGCTTGTCCGCGCCAAGGCGGAGGCCGCGCTCAAGGCGGGTTTGATCGCGATCGTCTGCGTCGGCGAGACCCGGTCCGAGCGCGAGACGGGGCAGGCGATCGAAGTCGTGACCCGGCAATTGCGCGGCTCGCTGCCGCCGGGCGGCGCGCCGGAGACGGTCGTCGTGGCCTACGAGCCGGTCTGGGCGATCGGAACCGGCTCGACCCCGACGCCCGTGGGCGTCGCGGAAATGCACAAGGCGATCCGGGCCCCGCTCAGCGAGATGTACGGGCCCTCGGGCGCGCGCGTTCGCATCCTCTACGGCGGTTCGGTGAAACCGGCCAATGCGCGCGAACTCTTGGGCCTCGTCAATGTCGACGGGGCGCTGGTCGGCGGCGCCAGCCTCAAGGCCGCCGATTTTCTGGCGATCGCGAAGGCCTACGCTTGAGCGCCCTTGCGATTCCGGCGCAATGGACGCGCCCATTGCGCCATGTTAGGAGCGCGCCAACTATTGAGGACGACCGCCGTACGCGCGGCTGTCCGTCCGTCCGGGACTCTTCATGCAATCTGTACTGATCGTCATTCACATCCTCATCGTGATCGCCCTCGTGGCGGTCGTGCTGCTGCAGCGCTCCGAGGGCGGGGCGCTGGGAACGGGCGGCGGAACGGGGAGCTTCATGACCGGGCGGGGCCAGGCCAATGCGCTGTCGCGTGCGACCGCCATTTTGGCGACGATGTTTTTCGCCACCTCGCTGTTGATGTCGATCATCGCCGGCTGGAGCCGCACCCCCCATTCGATCCTCGGCAAGGGACCGGCGACCCCGGCGGGCCAGACCGCGCCGGCGCCCGCGGCCCCGGGCAATATTCTCGATCAGCTCAAGCAGCTCGAGGGTCAGTCGAGCGCGCCGGCTTCTCCCACCCCGGCGACGTCCGCGCCTGCCGCGCCCGTTCCGGCCGCGCCGGAGCCGAAGCCCTAAGAAGCGCGCGCTTCGACGGCCGGCGGAGGTTTGAGACGTGCCGTCTTTCCGCAGCGAGCGCCGGGTGCGACACACGGCGGATCAGATGTTCGATCTCGTGGCCGATGTGGAGCGTTATCCCGAATTCGTTCCACTCTGCACAGGGCTGCGCGTGCGCGAGCGTCAGGTCGAAGGGGAGGGGAAGACGACGCTGATCGCCGACATGTCGGTCGGCTACAAGATGATCCGCGAACGCTTCACCAGCCGGGTCGTGCTCGACAAGCCGCGGCTGCGGGTACTGGTTCAATATGTCGATGGCCCATTCAGCCATCTCGAAAACATCTGGACATTCAAGGACGATCCTCGAAGGGACGAGCCGGGGGGCGAGAGTTCGGTCGTCGCCTTCTACATCGATTACGAGTTCCGCAGCCGCCTGCTCGCCTCGCTGATGGGTTCGATGTTCGACGCGGCCTTTCGCAAATTCTCTCAGGCGTTCGAGAAACGCGCCGACGAGGTCTACGGGCGGAGTTGAGCCTCGCCGCACGCTGCCTCCAGCAGCTCCAGCGCGACCGCGACCGAGGCGAGGCGGACGGCCTCGCGGCCGATGTCGCCGAAGCGCTCTTCGCGCGCGATCGTTGGCGCGCCGCGCCGGGCGCAGGCGAAATTGACCAGCCCGACCGGCTTTGACGCCGTGCCGCCGTCCGGCCCGGCGATGCCGGTGACGCTGACGGCGACATCGGCGCGCGAGCGCGCGAGCGCCCCTTCCGCCATCGCCCGCGCCGTCGCCTCGCTGACCGCCCCAAGGCGCGCGATCGTCTCGGCGGGAACGCCAAGAAGCTCGGTTTTGGCCTCGTTCGAATAGGCGACGAAGCCGCGCTCGAGCACGGCCGATGAGCCGGGGATCTCCGTCAACAGTCCGGCGACGAGCCCGCCGGTGCAGGATTCGGCGGTCGCGGCCGTCAGGCCGGCGGCGCGAAATCGGGCGATCAGGGCGGCGGCGCGGGCTGTCAGGTCAATTGGGAACATCGGGGCGTCGCCGGGGCGATTGCAAAACTGAGCCGAGAGTCAAGCGATTTCGCCGTGACGCGAAAGCGCGGGACTTTTCACGGCGGGGCGCTTCTCGCCTTTGGGTCCGGTCGCGGCATTCATTTTCCTCCGCAACAGCTAGCCGACGCGCCACTCGCCCGCGCCTCTTGGACGGGCGGGCACGGAACCGAGCCGTAGGAACAAAACACGCAGCAGTCGCCGGCAAGCGGCTTCAGGACCGCGCCACAGCCTTTGCATTCATAGAAAAACTGGCAGGCGTCGATCGGCATTGCCTCGACGGTCTGGCGTCCGCATTTCGGACAGGTAAGCGTGGACTCGAGCCGCATCGGTGATTTCATCCACCAATTGCTTCGCGCCGAGCATAACAGGCCCGGGGCTTCGTCGCGAGCGCTTGCCCATCCGGCTTATCTTCAAACTGCGACACGACCAGAGCGACCGCTCATTTGCGCCGGCAATGACGCTGCGATACCCTCGGCCACGAACTTGCAACTCGGATCAATCGCCCAGACAAAAGCGGAGGAAGCGCATGCTCGATGTGACGGCCGAGGGCCGCGTCAGCAACATTTTGACTCGGTTGGGGGAGGCGCTCGAGGCCGGCGACGTCGACCGCGCGCTGGAGCTGTTCCAGGACGATTGCTACTGGCGCGATCTCGTCGCCTTCACGTGGAACATCAAGACGATGGAGGGCAAGGAGGCGATCCGCGCCATGCTCTCATCGCAGCTTGGCGCGGCGAAGCCCTCGGCCTGGGCGATCGACCCGGCGGGCGGGGCCTCCGAAGACGGTGGCGTCGTTTCGGGCTGGTTCACGTTCGAAACGGCCGTTCTGCGCGGCTATGGCCATATCCGACTGAAGGACGGGAAGATCTGGACGCTTCTGACCACGGCCGTCGAGCTGAAGGGCCACGAGGAGCCTCTCGGCTTCCACCGGCCGCTCGGCGCCAAGCATGGCGCCGCCAAGCATCGTCCGACGTGGAAGGAAGACAGGGAGGAAGAGGCGCGGACCCTCGGCTACACGACGCAGCCCTATGTGGTGATCGTCGGCGGCGGCCAGGGCGGCATCGGGCTCGGCGCGCGGCTGAGGATGCTGGGCGTGCCGACCATCATCGTCGAGAAGAACGCCAGGCCCGGCGACAGCTGGCGCAACCGCTACAAGTCGCTCAGCCTGCACGACCCGGTCTGGTACGACCACATGCCCTATCTGAACTTCCCGCCGAACTGGCCGGTGTTCTCGCCCAAGGACAAGATCGGCGACTGGCTGGAGATGTACACGAAGGTCATGGAGCTGAACTACTGGGGCTCCACGACCTGCAAGAAGGCGAGCTTCGACGAGGCGAAGAAGGAATGGACGGTCGTCGTCGAGCGCGACGGCAAGGAGATCACGTTGCGTCCGAAGCATCTCGTGCTCGCGACCGGCATGTCGGCCAAACCGAATCTGCCGAAATTCCCCGGCATGGAGCGGTTCAAGGGCGACCAGCACCACTCCTCGAAACATCCCGGACCCGACGCTTACCGGGGCAAGAAGGCGGTGATCATCGGCTCGAACAATTCCGCCCACGACATCGCCGCGGCGCTGTGGGAGAACGACGCCGACGTGACCATGGTGCAGCGGTCCTCGACCCATATCGTGCGTTCCGAGACGCTGATGGATATCGGCCTCGGGGCGCTCTACTCCGAGCAGGCGGTCAAGAGCGGCATCGACCATCACAAGGCCGACCTCATCTTCGCCTCGATCCCCTATCGCATCATGCACGAGTTCCAGATCCCGCTCTATGAGCAGATGAAGGAGCGCGACGCCGAGTTCTACGCCGGCCTCGAAAAGGCCGGCTTCTGGCACGACTGGGGCCCAGACGGCTCGGGGCTGTTCATGAAGTATCTGCGCCGCGGCTCCGGCTATTACATCGACGTCGGCGCGAGCCAGCTCATCATCGACGGCAAGATCAAGCTCAAGCGCGGCCAGGTCAAGGAGATCACCGAGACCGGCGTCAAGCTCGACGACGGGACGGAACTGCCGGCGGACGTGATCATCTACGCCACCGGCTACAGCTCGATGAACGGCTGGGCGGCCGACCTGATCGGCCAGGACGTCGCCGACAAGGTCGGCAAGTGCTGGGGCCTCGGCTCCGACACCCCGAAGGACCCCGGACCCTGGGAGGGCGAAGAGCGCAACATGTGGAAGCCGACCCAGCAGGAGGCGCTGTGGTTCCATGGCGGCAACCTGCACCAGTCGCGCCACTATTCTCAGTTCCTGTCGCTGCAGTTGAAGGCGCGCATGGAGGGGATCCCGACCCCGGTCTACGCATTGCAGAAGGTGCATCACCTGAGCTGACGGAGACGGGGGAGCGGAGGGCGCGCCTCACGTTCCCCCATTCGGTCTCATATCGTTGGATTGCTGCGACACGGTTCCGGCGCTTGCCACAATTGGTCGCCGAATAACGATTGGACTGAGTATTTTCCGAGCCTATCTTGGGCGCTCGCAATCGGCTAACAGCACGTCAGCATGGCTCATCCTCGCGTCCTCAACGCAACATCAATGGCGCCCGCGCAACGCGCCCCTCTTCGCGTCGACGTCCTCTTTGGTTGGCCGGCATGCGCGCCGAAAGCCGCACAGGCGACGCCAACCGCGAGTTCCCCATGAACCATCGCCCTCTTCAAACGGCGTCGCCGTCCGGTTTGCCCGACGCGCAACGGCTGCCCGGCGTTCTCTCGCGCTATCGCGATCCGAACCTGGCTTGGAGCCTCACGGAAATCGCCGTCACCTTGGCGCCTTTCGCCGCGCTTTGGGCGGCGATGTGGGCGCTCATGCACGTGAGCTATTGGCTGACTCTCGCACTGGCGTTGCCGGCGGCCGGGTTTCTGGTCCGCCTGTTCATGATCCAGCATGATTGCGGGCATGGCGCCTTCTTTCGCGCCCGCGCCATCAACGACTGGGTCGGACGCGCATTCGGGGTCTTGACGCTCACCCCTTACGATTACTGGAAGCGCACACATGCGACGCACCACGCCAACGCCGGCAATTTGGGCCGTCGCGGCGTCGGCGAGATCGAGACGCTGACCGTGGACGAGTACCTGAGCCTGGGCTGGCGCAGGCGCCTCGCCTATCGGCTCTATCGCCATCCGCTGGTGATGTTCGGGATCGGCCCAACCTATCTGTTCGTGCTCCAACATCGCGCTCCGGTCGGCCTCATGCGCGGCGCCGGGTGGCAGCCCTGGGTCTCGACAATGTCCACCAACGCCGGGATCGCAGCTGTCGTGGCCCTGCTGATGTGGCTCATCGGCCCCGGCCCGTTCCTGATGATCCACGCGCCGATATTCGTGCTCGCCGCCACGATCGGCGTTTGGCTGTTCTACGTGCAGCATCAGTTCGAGGACACGCGCTGGGCCCGCGAGGCGGACTGGAACCTTCCGCAGGCGGCGCTGCACGGCTCCTCGCACTACGATCTGCCAATTATCCTGCGCTGGTTCAGCGCCAATATCGGCGTGCATCACGTCCATCACCTGGCGAGCCGGGTTCCGTTCTACCGTCTGCCCGAGGTCTTGCGCGACTATCCCGAACTGACCAATGTCGGTCGCCTTACGCTTTGGCAGAGCCTGCGTTGCGTGAACTACGCGCTGTGGGACGAGGACGCGCAGCGGCTGATTTCGTTCCGGACGTTGGCCAGACGGTCGCGGGCAGGCGTTGCGCGAGCACGAGCGGCCCCGCCTTTCTGATCATGTGACGTCGGCGCGGCAAGGCGTAGGCGCGAGTTCAGTACGACGAGAGAACTCCGCGGTGAACCGCGGATTCCCCCTGGCGCGCGGCGCGACGGCGCGGCCGGTTTGCGCCTGAGGATGGCGTCCCAGGCTCGCAGCGCGAAAATCTAACTAATCCTAGTCTGCCGAGCGCCAGGGGGAGCGGTCCTTCCAATGCAGCAAGGCGTCCGTCGCCCAGGCCGTCGACTTTTCCGTATGGCAGACATTGCAGGCGTTCGGGATTTTCAGGCTGTCAGTCCGGTCGGGGTAGACGAAGCGGAACGTATGGCTGCTGACGTTCACATCGGCGATCGTCTGTTCGATCTTCGGCATGTGGCAGGCGGTGCATTGGCTGCCCGTGCTGCCGGCGGCGTGGTGGGTGTGCTGTTCGAGCGTCGCCGCATGCGGGCCATTCTGCGAGTTCGGCCCGTGGCAGGTCAGACAGACGCTGCTGCCGGGTTGTCGCAGCATCGCGTCGTTGTCCGAGCCGTGCGGGTCGTGACAACTGAAGCACGTGACGCCGCGCGCATACATCAGGCTGGTCACGAAATCATTGCCCTGCATGCGGTTCTTGTGCGCCGTGCCATCCGGGAAATGCGTGAACGACATCTCTCCGAGCTTGTGATCCTCGAGCTTCCAGAAGTCGCTCAAGCTGAGGCCGACGTGAAATCCGACCGGCCAATCGTAGTATTTCCCGGCGATCGGGTTCTGAAGCGGCCGCCCCTGGGAGTGACACTGAATGCACGTGTCATTCGCATGCACGTAGTCGAGCCGGGCGGGGTTCACGATGGTTTCCCGCACCGGCTTGGCGATGTGAGCGCTGCCCGGCCCGTGGCAGCGCTCACAGCCGACGTTCCACTCCGTGACCGTCTTGTTCGCGATGTCGTAATTGACCGAATGGCAGCCGTCGCAAAGCGGGCCGGTCGGCCGTTGGAAATTGTCGGGCGGATAGAGCGGCGCCCACCAATCCGCGCCGTTCGGGACAAAATATTTGCGCCAGATTTTATGCGTCACGTCCCATTGCGCCGGAAGCGGGAAATAGTCGTCGCCCACCTTGGTGAAATAGCGCTGCTTCCATTTGCTGCCGTAGACGAAGGCGATGTCATTCTTGCTGAAGGAGACGAGCGGGTCCGGCTTGGAGAGGTCCGGAATGATGGCGTCCGGATGCTCCTTCGGATCGCGGACGACATTCGCCATCCGCGTTGTCTTCCAATGGTCGTAAATCGCGCGATGGCACGACTGACAGGCGGCGGAGCCGACGTAATGAGCGGTTGCGGTGGACATCGGTCCGGAGTCGGACGCGAGCTGCGGCGAGAGCGCCGCGACTGTCGGCAAATGCCGCAGATAGGCGACAAGCTGCCAGAGCTGTGCGTCCGGCATCGACCATGCCGGCATGCCGGTGTTTCGTATCCCATTGCGAATGTAGTAGAAAATCTGACCGTCCGTCAGTGACATGATGTTCATTGAGCGAAGCGCGGGCGGCCGTGGATATTGTCCGGACCCGATCTCCGTTTTGCCGCCTCCGTCATAGCCATGGCAGAGCTCGCACTTCTGCCTAAAGATACTTTGCCCCGCGGCGATGGCGGCCGGGTCGTCAGGCGCCGGATTGACTCGCGCTCTGTCGCCGGCGGGCACGCTGGCTCGCAACAGCCATGTCGCGATCGATGTCTCGATAGCGGGAGGCTCGCTCCGGGCGCTCGATAGGCCGGGCAAGACAAAGCGATAGGCCAGCGCCGCCGCGAGCGCGGCGCCTCCCAGGAGGACGACGGCTGCGATGATTGCCGCCCGGCGACGATGTTGCATCACAAATCCCCCGATCTGCTCATGCGCGTCCTCCGGAGGGCGTCGGCCAAGTGTGCGTTTCCCCGGTCGCGTCGCGCGCCCAGCGATAGAAGGCGTCATAAAGACTCATCGCCGCGTCCAGCTGCGCCAGGTCGTCGCGATACATGCGTGAAAGCCCGAGCGAAGCCGCGAGAAAGCCGGCGGCTTGCGGCGCCAGATCGAGCCGGGCGGTATCCGCCGCGCGGATGACCGTGGCCAGCCGATCAAGAGCGCCAGAGCGCAGACCAAATTCCTCCAGCATGACGTCGAACGTGCAGGAGTCCCCGCGATGACTCCAGAACACGCCCTCGATGTCGAACGGCGCCGCGCCGAACTGGTCAGCGACGGACGCGACCTCGGACGGCGCGACGAACAGAAATGCCGCGGCCGGATCGACAAAGCGTCGGATCAGCCAGGGGCAGGCAACGCGGTCTATCTTCGGCCGCGTGCGGGTGACCCACAATGTCCGTCCCTGGTCGTCGCGCGTTGGAAGATGGGAAGGACTGACAAGCAGCCCCTTTGCTTCCGCCCACGCGTCGAAACCGCCCTCCAGGTATTCGGCGCGAGCGCCTGCGTGCCTCAACCAGGCGGCGACGCCCTGGCTCACCTTGAGCCCTCGGCTGCATACGACGACGACCGACCGGCCTGAGTATCCGCTTGCCCAGGAAGAGACGCTTCGATGGTCGCGCCGGACGGTTGCCGGAAGCTGGCGCGGATCGGCTCGTTGGTCTTCATCGGTGCGGACGTCAATGACCAGCGGCGCGTCGGGGGTCCCCACGAGCCGGGACAGCTGTCCAACGGTGATTGCGTCCGGTGTGGACACGCGCGTCCCCTCCAAAGTCGGGAGTCAGGACGCGATTTTTCGGCCAAAGCCTCACGGGGCAATCGCGGTCATCCCCTTGCTCCGAGGGTGGCAAAAGCTCTGAGCCGTGTCAACGACGTCCAATCGTTTGTCGAGGGGAGGGCCGGCCGCTAACCTGCGGGCCTCTTCACAGGACTCGCCAGGACGGTCCGATATCTCAGGCAAGGCGCCGCCCGTTCACGCTCGACGAGTCGCGGGCCTATCTCGTCGAGGCGCCACTCATGGCTTCGGCGCTTGTTTTGATGAATCCTCGCTCAATTCTGCAATCTGCGCGTCGAACCACGCCAGGTCCTGCCTCCATTGCGCCCAATCGGGGTGCTCACCGACCAGCTTCGCGATGATCGCGCGCCCCGACGCCAAGGCCTCGCTCGCCTTTGCCGTCTCCTTGGACGCGCGGTACACGGAGGCGAGCTTGGCATAGCTCACCGAGAGATCGCGCTGCCAGCCGGCGTTGCCGGGATCGGATTTCGCCAGCCGGTCTCTGATCGCGAGGCTGTCCTGGTAGGCCTTCAGCGCGCCCGCAAGGTCGCCCTGCGCCGTCTTCACGTCGCCGATCTTGTCGTACGACACCGAAAGATCGCGCTGCCAGCCGGCGTTGCCGGGATCGGATTTCGCCAGCCGGTCGCCGATCGCGAGGCTGTCCTGGTAGGCCTTCAGCGCGCCCGCAAGGTCGCCCTGCGCCGTCTTCACGTCGCCGATCTTCTCGTACGACACCGAAAGATCGCGCTGCCAGCCGGCGTTGCCGGGATCGGATTTCGCCAGCCGGTCGGCGATCGCGAGGCTGTCCTGGTAGGCCTTCAGCGCGCCCGCAAGGTCGCCCTGCGCCGTCTTCACGTCGCCGATCTTGTTCGACGACACCGAAAGATCGCGCTGCCAGCCGGCGTTGCCGGGATCGGATTTCGCCAGCCGGTCGGCGATCGCGAGGCTGTCCTGGTAGGCCTTCAGCGCGCCCGCAAGGTCGCCCTGCGCCGTCTTCACGTCGCCGATCTTGCTCGTACGACACCGAAAGATCGCGCTGCCAGCCGGCGTTGCCGGGATCGGATTTCGCCAGCCGGTCTCTGATCGCGAGGCTGTCCTGGTAGGCCTTCAGCGCGCCCGCAAGGTCGCCCTGCGCCGTCTTCACGTCGCCGATCTTGTCGTACGACACCGAAAGATCGCGCTGCCAGCCGGCGTTGCCGGGATCGGATTTCGCCAGCCGGTCGGCGATCGCGAGGCTGTCCTGGTAGGCCTTCAGCGCGCCCGCAAGGTCGCCCTGCGCCGTCTTCACGTCGCCGATCTTGCTCGTACGACACCGAAAGATCGCGCTGCCAGCCGGCGTTGCCGGGATCGGATTTCGCCAGCCGGTCGGCTGATCGCGAGGCTGTCCTGGTAGGCCTTCAGCGCGCCCGCAAGGTCGCCCTGCGCCGTCTTCACGTCGCCGATCTTGTCGTACGACACCGAAAGATCGCGCTGCCAGCCGGCGTTGCCGGGATCGGATTTCGCCAGCCGGTCGGCGATCGCGAGGCTGTCCTGGTAGGCCGTCAGCGCGCCGGCGAGGTCGCCCCGCCGAACTTTGATGTCTCCGAGACCGAGAATCGCCCAGTACCTGTAGACTATCTGATCGTCCGCCGTCGCCAGCCTCAGCACACGCTCAAACCGTGACTGCGCCTCCTTGAGGTCGCCGTGGTCGATCTGAATCCAGCCGGCCCAAAACAGGCTCTCGAGATCGTCGGGATCGAGCGCGAGCGCCTTCTCGTAGGCCTCCAGCGCCTGCTTCGGATCGCGGAGACCGGCGATTGCGCCGAGGTTTCGATAGGCGATCGCAGCGTCTTTGCGGTCCTTTTCCGCCTGCGCGGTCGCCTGCTCGGCCTGCGCCGTCTTGTCCTCGGCGAACGTCTTCAGCAGACGCGGCGGCGTCGGCGACCTTGTTCGCCTTGAGGAGGTCGAGAGCTTGCTGCAGGCGCGCGTCGCCTTCCGCGGCCCCCTTGGCGATCGACCCGACCGCTTCGCCGACCTTTTGCTGCGCGCCAGGCCCCGCCGACGGATTCCTCTCGATCAGCAATTTGGTCAAAGCGGCGATCTGAGCGTCTTTCGTGCTCAGCTGCTCGGTCAGGGGCTTCTGGATCTGCTCGATCTGCTCCTTGCTCGGCCCGGGAGGGGAGGCGCAATCAGCGCCTGCACGCCCTTGTAGGCGATCAGAGCGACAAGCCCGATTGACGCGATCCTGACCAGCTTCGGGATGACATTGCGCGATTGCTCGGATGGGATCGGCGGCAGAGGAAGACTTTCGAGCGAACCCGCCGGGTTCGCGGGGCGAGGATTCCTGGCGACGAAATCCCGCGTGCGGGCGTAGAGCAGCGACGACCGATCCGCGGGCTTCACGATCGCAATATGATCGGCGTCGATCGGGACGGGGGGATCTCCCGGCAGGCCGGGATCCGCGCTCGCTTCATCGACGATGCGCCCCGCCGCCGTGTCCTGGGTTTCATAGAAGACGCGATGTTCGAGAACGTCTTTGCGGTCCTGGGCCAGGCGGCGATAGGAGACATTGATGCTGCGCAGGGTCGGGTCGTTGGCGACCAGAACGCCGGCGATGGTTGACGGCCAGGCGAAAAATCTCAGCCGCTCGAGCAGACTTGCCTTTCGCGACCCGGTATGGGGCGTCGCCGCGAACACGACCTGCCTCACGCGCTGAAAGAAATCGGCCGCTTCCGGGCGGCTGCTCATCTGCTGCTGCAGGTCGAGCAGCATTTGCTTGACGATCAGGCCGCCGAGGCTGTGACAGACAAAAGCAATCGGGCCGGTCTTGAGACCGGGTTCGCCGAGGAGATATTCGAGGATGTTGACGGCCCGGTCCTGCAGCGGCATCGAGGTTCCGAGCCAATTGGTCGGCGGGGCCTCATAGGCGACCGTGTAGACCGCAATCCCCTCGACGTCCTGCGCCAGCCAGAGCGGCCAGAAGGTGTCGTTGTCGGGCGCTCGCCGCCAGGTGTCGTAGGCATGGCCGCCAAGGCCGTGGACGAAAATGACGCTCGCTCGCGGCTCGCCGCTCCACCCAGCGATCTTGATGAGCCGCGACATCTCGACGAAGACCGAGCCAAGCAGGACAATTTCCCAATGAAACAGGTTAACACATTTTCGCGACCCTATGTGAAAAAGCCGACTCGGGGCCACGTTTCGTAGCCGCCCGCCCGCACCAGGACTTCAGAACCCGTAGTCTGATAATTTAGCTTTAAATCAATGGCATATCTAGATGAATGGAAGTCACATGTTAGGTTGCGATACAAGCGTCGATCGAAATATGTTTACGAAAATCAGAATATATGGTAGGCTAATTTCTTCTCAGCAGAAAGACGCCAATGACCGTTTCGCGACCGCATTCATTCGCCTCTCGCCAGCGTTGTCACGCGCCTTGGGCGCTCCGCCGGTCGCGACCATGCATTGCCGGTCGCAAGACCGGCTGGGACGGGGCATCGCGTTCAAAGCGGCGCCGGCGAATCGTCTCGAGTTGCAGTTTTTGGCGCCCAACACCTTGAAAACGCTCGGACGCTGACGGATTTGTCGCGGCGGGCGCCGGCAAAGATTTCGGGGCCGCCCGTGGGACGCCGCCGCTTTACCCTTCCTGCTTGCGCCCGCTAACCTTGAAGCGCCCCGCCTCGAGCATCCCGATGACCCACGCCAAGCCGCGCCCCTTCACCCTCGACGAATTGCGGGCCTATCTGATCGAAGTTTTTCCGCAGGTGTGGACGCGCGGCCATTATGCGATCGAGGACATTTCGCCGATGGGCGCGACTGTTCGGCTCGCCTATCATGCCGATCATCTGCGGCCCGGCGGCACGATCTCGGGGCCGGCGATGTTCGCGCTCTGCGATCTCGCGCTCTATGTCGCGATCCTGGGCGAGATCGGGCGGGTGAAGCTCGCGGTCACCACCAACGTCTCGATCAATTTCCTGCGCAAGCCCGCGCCGGCGGACCTGATCGGCAAGGCGCGGCTGATGAAGCTCGGCAAGCGGCTCGCGGTCGGCGAGGTCGGGCTTTTTTCGCCGGGGCAGGGCGATCTCGTCGCCCATGCGATCGGGACCTATTCGATCCCGGCGCGCGGCGATGGCACGGTATTATAATACCACATTTGAGAGTCCGGCGGTTTTATTGAGGAATCCGGCGTCCAGGCGTTGACAATTCGCGTCTGGCGGCGATAGAAGCCCGCGACCCAAACACGCGGGGCCTTGAATTCATGTTCGGCAAAACCCATTCGACCAAGACGGCTGAGGTCGAGAAGAAATGGCTTCTCATCGACGCCGAGGGCCTCGTCGTCGGGCGCCTGGCGTCCATCGTCGCCATGCGTCTGCGCGGCAAGCACAAGCCCAGCTTCACCCCGCACATCGACGACGGCGACAACGTGATCGTGGTCAACGCGGAGAAGATCGTGCTGACCGGCCGCAAGCGCGACCACAAGATCTATTACCACTACTCGGGCTATATCGGCGGCATCAAGGAGCGCTCGGCGAAGTCGATCCTCGAGGGCAAGTTCCCCGAGCGCATCGTCGAGAAGGCGGTCGAGCGCATGCTGCCGCGCGGACCTTTGGGCCGGCAAGCAGCTCGGAAACCTGCGCGTCTACAAGGGGCCGGACCACCCGCACGCCGCGCAGTCGCCGACCGTGCTCGATGTCGCCAAACTCAATCCCAAGAACGGCCGGAGCGCTGGAACCCATGGCTGAGACCCTCACTTCGCTCGCCGACCTGAAGGGGTCGGCCGCCGGGCCGGTCGTCGCGGAAGCGCCGGTTCATGTCCAGAAGCTCGACAAGCAGGGCCGCGCCTACGCCACGGGCAAGCGCAAGAACGCGGTCGCGCGCGTCTGGATCAAGCCGGGCAGGGGCTTGGCGACCGTCAACGGCAAGCCGCTCGACGCCTATTTCGCCCGTCCGGTGCTGCGCATGATCCTGAGCCAGCCGCTCGTGGTCGTGAACCGCATCACCCAGTACGACCTGATGGTGACGGTCACCGGCGGCGGCCTTTCCGGTCAGGCCGGCGCGGTGCGCCACGGCATCGCCAAGGCGCTGACCTATTTCGAGCCGGAACTGCGGCCCGCGCTCAAGAAGGAAGGCTTCCTGACCCGCGACTCGCGCGTGGTCGAGCGCAAGAAGTACGGCCACAAGAAGGCGCGCGCGAGCTTCCAGTTCTCGAAGCGCTGACGCGAGCCGTTCTTCGACCTCCAACACGCGGCCGCGGCAAGCGGCGGCCGCCTCTATTGTCGCCGGTCTCTACGCGCCGCCTTGACGATGACGGCGGTTTGGAGGAGACAGCCGTCCATGATCGCTTGCTCGCCCATCCGAAAGCGCCGACGCTGAAGAGCGCGCGCAAGCGCGTTAGCGCCACTGTTTTCAGGATTGGGGACGACGAGAGGCGGTCATGGCGGCGACAATCTTCATCGACGGCGAAGCGGGCACCACGGGCCTGCAAATCCGGGAAAAGCTCGCGCGCGCCTCGGGCGTCGAACTGGTCAGCCTGCCGCCCGAGGCGCGCAAGGACGCGTCCGCCAAGCAGAAGCTCTATGCCCAAGCCGACGTCGTGATCCTTTGCTTGCCCGACGAGGCGGCCAAGGAGGCGGCCCATCTGATCGAGGCGATGGGCTCGTCGGCGCCGCGGGTCATCGACGCCTCCTCGGCGCACCGGGTCGCGCCTGGCTGGACCTATGGCTTCCCCGAACTCGTCAAAGGGCAGGGCGAAGCGATCGCCAAGGCGAACAGGGTCGCCAATCCCGGATGCCACGCCACCGGCGCGATCGCCATTCTGCGCCCGCTCGTCGACGCCGGACTGATCGCGAAGGACGCTTGCCTGTCGATCGGCTCGGTCAGCGGCTATTCGGGCGGCGGCAAGTCGATGATCGATTCTTATGAGAGCGGGCGCGCGCCGGCCTTCGAGCTCTACGCGCTGACGCTCGAGCACAAGCATATGGCCGAAATCCAACTTTACTCCGGCCTCACCGCCCGGCCGATCTTCGCGCCCTCGGTCGGCAACTTCCGCCAGGGGATGTTGGTCAGCGTCCCGCTGCACCTCGATGCGCTGCCGGGCAAGCCGAAGGGCGCCGATCTAAGAGCCGCCTTCGAAAGGCACTATCGCGGCCAGCGGCATTTCCGCATCGGCAACTCCGGCGACGTCGCCCGGATCGAACCGGAATCGCTCAACGGCTCGAACGACATCGAAATTCACGTCTTCGCCAACGAGACGCATCGTCAGGCTCTCGTCGTCGCCAAGTTCGACAACCTCGGCAAGGGCGCGTCCGGCGCCGCGGTGCAGAATTTGATGTTGATGCTAGGGCGGGAAGGATTGAAAGCCGCGTGAGCTCATTGGGCTCGCATGAGGCCGACGACCGCGCGCACGACGGTCTCCAGAACGAGGCCGGCGAGATAGGCCAGCGCCGAGCCGAACAGCCCCGCGAGCAAAACCGTTCCCGTCATGTCCCCGCCGAAGGCGTAGGCGCCGCCGTTGAGCGCGCGCATGACAACAGTGAAGGGCAAGGCCGCGAGGACAAGAGGAAGATCCGCGAACCACGTTCCAGCCCGCCGCAGATACTCGACGTAGAAGCCGACGAACATTAGTGCGTAGACAGCGGCGAAGGCGCCGCCCGCCCAGGATCTCAAGTCGCTCACCGAAACTCAGTCCGCCTTCCAGGCGACGACGCGCTGCGCCTGCTGTCCCAGGCCGTCGATCCCGAGCGACATCGTATCGCCGGCTTTGAGAAAGCGCGGCGGCTTCTTGCCCGACCCGACGCCGGGCGGCGTGCCCGTGGTGATGACGTCGCCGGGCTGGAGGATCATGAACTGCGAAATGTAGGACACCAACGTCCTGACGCCGAAAACCATCGTCGCCGTGGATCCGGTCTGCATACGCTCGCCGCTGACGTCGAGCCACATGTTGAGCGCCTGCACGTCCTTGATCTCGTCCGGCGTCACCAGCCACGGGCCCAGCGGGCCGAAAGTCGGACAGCTCTTGCCCTTGACCCATTGCCCGGAGCGCTCCAGCTGGAACTCGCGCTCGGAAACATCGTTGCAGACGCAATATCCGGCGACGTGGGACATGGCCTGGTCCTCGCTCACGTAGCTCGCTCGCGACCCGATCACGATTGCAAGCTCTACCTCCCAGTCCGTCTTCTTCGATCCCCTCGGGATCACGACGTCGTCGTTTGGACCGACAATGCAAGAGGTCGCTTTGCTGAACAGGACCGGCTCTTTCGGGACGGGCATGCCCGATTCGGCGGCGTGGTCGGCATAATTGAGGCCGACTGCGATGAAATTGCCGACCCGTCCGACGCAAGGGCCGAGGCGCGGAGCGCCGCGCACCGCCCGCAAGGAGTCGGGCTTGAGCTTGGCCAACCGCGCCAACGCGCGGGGGCGGAGCGTGTCGGCGTCGATATCCGCGACCACGTCGCTGAGATCCCGCAATTTTCCGGCGCCGTCGATCAGCCCCGGTTTCTCTTTGCCCACGTTGCCGTACCGAACGAGTTTCATAGATCCTCCCGCGTCGTCCCGCCGAAGCGCTGCTCGAAATTCGCTTCGCGCTTTCTCGTCCCCACCCTGCGGGAACCGGCTCGAAGCGTACCTGACCCCACGGCCGCCGATACGTCAATCCTTGCAAGATATCAAATGAATCGCTGGTCGACACCTGTGTCGATGCAGAGCCGATGCGCGACTTGTTGAACAGACTATTGCGCGTTGTACGGCAAGTCGAAGACGTCGTTGCTTTGTCCCTTGACCCTGACCCCGCGTGGAGTTTCCCGATCCATGCTAAAGTAACTTATATTTTAAGCTGGGAGGTGTGGATTTTTCCCACGGGACGCCTATTCTTATTCCGTTGGCGTTGCGCCGTCTTAGGATACGTCGAGGCGGTCAACACAGGGACTCAAAGCGCGAGACCGGTCGACCGACGGCGCATTGCACGGATCGGCCCTCAAATGGAGTATAGACTACTCGTGGAAAGGCACTAACTGGACAATAAGAGTTGCCGCAAGCGCGGATTTAATCCTTGTAAGGCGGATTGTAATAATGTCGTTTGGGCCGGCCGACGAAGTACTCAGGGGCCCAATGTTACTCATCCAAACACGAAAAGAAACCGAAAATGTCAGCAGTGGAAAGGATTGCCCTATTTATTGACGGGGCCAATTTGTATGCAAGCGCGAAAGCTCTCGGCTTCGATATCGATTATAAACGTCTGCTTAAAGAGTTTCAGGGAAAGGGACGTTTGATAAGGGCCTACTACTATACTGCTCTTGTCGATGATCAAGAATATTCTTCCATTCGGCCATTGGTCGATTGGCTGGATTACAACGGATATTCAGTCGTAACGAAGCCGACCAAAGAATTTGTCGAACTCGACCGGACGCCGAAAGGTCAAAGGCAATATGGACATCGAGTTGGCGGTCAATGCGATGGAGATGGCCGAACACGTCGACCTGATGGTGCTATTTTCGGGCGACGGCGACTTCCGCTCTCTGGTCGAATCCATTCAACGCAAGGGCGTGCGTGTGGCGGTCGTGTCCACGGTCTCGACCCAGCCGCCAATGGTCGCCGATGAACTACGTCGCCAAGCCGACGAATTCATCGATCTGGCGCAGTTGATGCAGCGCATAGGGCGCGATCCGGGCGAGCGACCGGTTCGCGCGGCAGACCATCGTCGTAATCATGCCTACGCTCCGGTCCTGCCGCCGGTCGAGGAAGAAGTTCGCGATTAGCGTAGCGCTGGAGGGAGAGGCGCAGCGCGATGGCCTTTGACGTCAGCCCATCGCGTGACTGCAGCGCCTGCCCGCGGCTTGCCCAATTCCGGGCCGATGAATCGCGCCGCATATCCCGATTGGTCTAACGCGCCGGTGCGCTCGTTTGGCGAGGCGAACGCGCGTTTGCTGATCGTTGGACTCGCGCCTGGCCTGCGGGGGGCGAACCGGACCGGACGCCCATTCACCGGCGACTACGCCGGCGACCTGTTGTACGAGACGCTGCTTAAATTCGGATTTGCGTCGGGCTGCTATGATGGCCGCCCCGACGACGGGCTGGAGCTTGTCGATTGCGCGGTCGTCAACAGCGTGCGTTGCGTGCCGCCGCGGAACAAGCCAACTCCTCGAGAAATCGCATCCTGCCGTCCATACCTGACGCAATCGATCGCCGCGCTCCGCTGCTTGCGGATCGTGCTGGCGCTCGGCCGGATTGCGCACGAAAGCACATTGCGCGCCTTTGGCGCACGAGTTGCGCAATTCCCATTCGCACATGGCGCCCAACACGCGCTTGGAGCCGGCAGACCTTTCCTCTTCGACAGCTATCATTGCTCGCGCTACAACACCAACACCGGCGTATTGACGGCCGCGACGTTTCGAGAAGTCTTCGCGACCATCCGCGCCGAGTTCGATCGCTTGTAGGGTGCAGGGCGCGCAGGCAGCCGTGAGGGCGCGCCAACGCAGCGGCTAAGAGGGGAGAATGCGACGTGAGCGCACATGTCTTCGGCCAGATCGACGACGCGCCGGTGATCGAAGTCACGATCGAGTCAAAGGCAGGCGCGAGCGCAAGAATCCTCACTTGGGGCGCGGTGCTGCGCGACCTCGTCGTGCCCACGGCCAAAGGACCGCAACGCGTCACGCTGGGACTGAACTCGCTGGAAGACTATATCGCCTACTCGCCGCATTTCGGGGCTGTCCCCGGACGTTTCGCGAACAGAATCGCCAATGGCCGTTTCGCCGTTGACGGCGTCGTCCATCAGCTCGATCGGAAGCCCGGCGAGAAGCATACCCTGCACGGCGGCCCAAAAGGCTTCGGGCGCCGACTTTGGAAACTCGGCGCGCACGACGCCTCCTCAGTTTCGCTGTCCCTCGACTCGCCGGACGGCGACGCCGGCTTTCCAGGCGCCGTAACTGCGAACTGCATCTATCGGATGCTTGAGCCAGCAACGCTTCGGGTCGAGCTTGCCGCGGTTTCCGACCGGCCGACCATCATCAACCTCACACAGCACGCCTATTTCAACCTCGATGGATCGCCGGACATTCTCCAACACGAGCTGACGCTGCTGGCGGATTTCTTCACCCCCACGGACGTCGAGCTGATTCCAACGGGCGAGATTCGCTCCGTGGCTGGAACGCCGTACGACTTCCGGGTCGCGCGCCCGGTCCGCGATCCGAACGGGACGACATACGACACCAATTTCGTCGCTTCCCGCCAGCTGGACGCCACCGGACTCGCGCCCGTCGCGCTCCTGCGCTCCCCGCGGAACGGACTGACTATGTCGCTATTCAGCACAGAGCCGGGCGTTCAGTTCTATGACGCGGCCAAGCTCAACTGTCCGGTTCCTGGACTTGGCGGCGCGCGTTACGGAGCGCACGCTGGCCTCTGTCTCGAGCCGCAAGCGTTCCCCGATTCGCCGAACAGGCGTCACTTCACTGACTGCGTGCTGCGGCCGGACTCGGAGTATAGGCACGTCAGCGAATTTCGATTCGGGTGAGAGCGGCGAGAATCGTGACTGAGCGAGTCGCGAGTGGGTTTGGACCGCTCTCTGCCCGCTAATCTCTATTCGCTCTCCCCGACTCAGCTCACGATCGGTCGAAGCTCTCCCCGGGGCCGGCCTCGGCAAGCGCCTTGCCGACCTCAAGGCCAAGGTCGTCCATCGAAGTCTGCTCGCGGACCGTGAGGTCCTCGCCTTTCGACTGACGTTCTGCCTGTTCAGGCGAGCGGGCGACATTGACGGTGACTTTCGCTTCGATTTCCGGATGCAGATGGATCGGGACCGTGTGCAGGCCAAGCGACTTGATCGGATGCAGAATCGCGACATGGCCGCGCTGAACGGCATGCCCGGCGGCGGTCAGCGCCTCGGCGATGTCGCGCGCCGAAACCGAACCGTAAAGTTGCCCGGTCTCGCCAGCCTGACGGATGATCACGACCGTCACCCCCTCGACCTTCGCTGATATCTCGTTAGCGCTGCGCTTGAGCTCGTGATTGCGAGCTTCAAGGTCGGCGCGTTGAGCCTCGAACTTCTTCTTGTTGACGTCCGTCGCGCGCAAGGCCTTGCCGCGCGGCAGAAGGAAATTTCGGGCATAGCCGTCCTTGACGCGCACCGTGTCGCCCATATGGCCGAGTTTGCCGACGCGCTCCAACAAAATAACGTCCATAGTCTTCTCCTACTTGTGTGCTGTTGGGTTTGCGGTGGGCATCAAAGCTGCGCGGGCGCGCAGCCTGATGAAAGCATCGACGAGGCCGAGCGCGGCGACGACTGGAAGGGTGTATTTCGCGCGCAAAATGCAGCAGGCATACAGCGCAACCAGCATCAATGGCCGCAATCGCAGGCCGCGCGACAGGGCGTGGGCGACGGCGAGACCTTGGAGAACGAAGGCGCCGCCGAACGCGCCGACGCCGACCGAGAAATATTGCGCCGCGGGCGAGGGCAGGGCGTAAGCCGCCGCCAAGCAGATCAGGAGCAGGACGCCGACCGGCCACGGAAGGTTCAACGACGTCGGCAAGTCCGGCCAAGGCCTGGCAAGGCGATGCGAAAGCTGCGCCGACCGTGCCGCGCCATAGAGGTTGACACACAACATCAACAGGGTCGAGGCGGCGATCGCGGGCGGACCGAAACGCACGAGGCCCTGGGCGAATTCCCGCGCGGACATGCCGTCCCGCGCGCCGTCCAAGGCGTTGCCCGCCAGAACGGCGAGCGCGGCGGCGACTTGACGGACGCCCTCGCCATAGCTGCCGTAGACGACGATGATCGTCGTCAGCACTGCGGCGCCGGCGAGGACTCCGATCGCCGAGGCCAGCGAGACGATCGAGCCGACCGTGGCGTAGACTGGAGAGGCTGGCGGACGCGCGCCGAGGTAACGAGCGATCGGGGTGACGACGAAAGCGGCCAAGGACCAACCTGGAACCGCCACGGAGGCTGCGAACAAGAGCGCGGACAAGGGCTCGGCAAGGAGGGCGAGCGCTGCGATCGAAATCGCGGTCGCGATTGCGCCGCCGTCGAGCCCCCAGCCCAACGTCGCGATCATGATCGGCAGCGGCGCGAGATAGGCGAGCGCCATCGCGAGTACACTGGTTTGCGCGCTGACGGCGAACAGGAGAGCGGCGGTGCATCCCGCGCCGATTGCGACGGCGTATCGATGGAACATGGCGAGCGCTGTCCCGCGTTGGCTTGCGGTTAGGAGACGGGCGGACTGCCCGCTCCAACTGCCGCTGCGTCCGGCTGGGGCCTTACGCATCGGTTCGAGATATCAACAAGGCGAGTCAAGCCGCCCGAAAGGCGTCAGCGGATGACGTAAGGCAGCAGGCCCAGAAAGCGCGCGCGCTTGATCGCCTGCGCGAGTTCGCGCTGCTTGGCGGCGCAAACCGCCGTGATCCGGGACGGCACGATCTTGCCGCGCTCGGAGACATAGCGCGACAGCAGACGGGTGTCCTTGTAGTCGATCTTCGGCGCGTTCGCGCCGGAGAAAGGGCAGGACTTGCGGCGGCGGTAGAAGGGGCGACGGGGCGCGGCGGCCATCAGTTGACTCCAACATTCATGTCGTCGCGCGGGCGGCGGGGCGGGCGGTCAGGGCGATCGCCGCGCTCCGAGCGATCGCCACGATCGGGCCGATCTCCGCGAGGCCCGCGCGGGCCTCGCTCGTCGCGATCTGCGTCGTCGCGCCTGCGCAGCATTGCCGAGGGGCCGGCTTCATGCTCGTCGACGCGAATCGTGAGGAAACGGATTACGTCCTCGTTGATGCTGAGGAGACGTTCGAGTTCAACCACCGCCTCCGAGGGCGCGGCGATATTGAGCAGCGTGAAATGCGCCTTGCGGTTCTTCTTGACCCGGAACGCGAGCGACTTCAGCCCCCAAGGCTCGACCTTGGTGACCGCGCCGCCAAGCGACGCGATTTTTGATTTGATCTGGTCCGTCAGCGCTTCGACTTGCTGCGCCGTGACGTCCTGGCGCGCCAGGAATATATGCTCATAAAGAGCCATTTCGTGCCTTTCCATTTCGCTCGCGGATCCCACGCGGAGCCCTTCGAGCCCGGGAAAGGCTCGAACCGGATCGTTCGAAGGCGGGAACACGGGAAGCCGGACCCTCGATGGTCCTGCCGCATGCACATATCGGCGCGCGGCCTTCCGTTCAGCCCCCGGCGGGACACAACGAAGGCGCTCCCATATCGGGACTTCGCTGCGGGCGCAAGGCGAATCTGCGCCGATGTCCGGACCGAGTCTTACGCGGGGCCGCGGAAACTCAGCACCTCGCCAGAGGGAAAATCGAACAATTTCCCTGTCTCCGTCCACTGCGGCGAGCAGATCTCGACGAGCTTGGGCGCGAGCTCTTCGGGCGTGCGCAGGGTCGCAGGGTCTTCCCCTGGCATCGCTTTGGCGCGCATTGTCGTGCGCAGCGGCCCGGGATTGACGAGCATGACGCGAATATTCGACGTGTTGAACGTCTCGGCGGCATAGGTGCGGGCGAGGGCGTCGAGCGCGGCTTTCGACGTCGCGTACGGACCCCAATATGCCCGCAGCTCCGCCCGGCTCGCCGCGCCGGAAGTGATGAACACGACCCGCCCCGCCGTGGAGCGGCGCAACAATGGGTCGAGCGAGCGGATCAGGCGCCAGTTCGCAGTGACGTTGACCGCCATCACCCCATCCCATTCTTTCGGATCGAGATGGTGGAGGGGCGTGAGGATTCCGAGCACGCCAGCGTTGCCGACCAAGGCGTCGAGTCTGCCCCACCGGCGATAGAGCGCTTCGCCGAGCCGATCGATGGCGGCGTAGTCGCGTAAGTCCATCGGCGCGAGCGTTGTCGGGCTGGACTCGCCTGGTCGCAACGCGCGGATCTCGTCGTCCAGTTCCTCGAGGGCGCCTTGCGTGCGCGCAAGCGCCACGACATGGGCGCCGGAGCGCGCGAAGGCGATCGCCGCGGCGCGTCCAATGCCGCGGGACGCTCCCGTCACCAGCACGATGCGAGTCGATCCGTCCAAATCGGGCGCGCTCAATCGACACTCCTTACGTCATTTGCTAGTGTCGCCCCAGGCCGTGATCCGCGCATGTTTGCGCGGCGCGGTCGGTGAGCAGGTTGATGCGAGGCCGGCGGAATCGCGAGCGCGCAAGAAATGCAGTTGAGTAGAGCATTCCGGGCGCGCCGTTTCTGAACTTGATATGGACTTGCCGAACATGAAAATAAAGTCCAAAACGATCATGAAATTGGCGCCGAGGCGCGGCGCCGGCTGCTGGGGTTGAGGGCTCGCGCCCGTGCGACGTCGCCTTCGTTTCGAGGCTCAAGATGCCGAACGAGAAAATTGACCGCGAGAGCGGGAAAACCGTGACTCGCGCCGACTTGTCGGAGATCGTGTATCAGCGCGTAGGGTTGTCGCGCACGGAATCGTCCGAACTCGTTCAATCGGTGCTGGACGAAATCTGCGACGCCGCCGCGCGGGGCGAAACGGTGAAGCTTTCCGGCTTCGGTTCCTTCGTCGTCCGTTCCAAGGGAGAGCGCGTCGGGCGAAACCCCAAGACCGGCGTCGAGGTGCCGATCCTGCCTCGCCGCGTGATGGTCTTCAAACCGTCGAACGTGCTGAAGGCCAAGATCAACGGACGCGAGGCCGGCGCCGGAAAGGGCTAGGCGAGGGCGCGCGCGGCCTCTGGCTTTTGCGGTCCAATCGGTCGATATTGGACCGACGCGGGCGAAGGCGGGCGGTGATTCTCCCAATCGTCGGCGACACCCGGCGAGCGAGCCATGGAAAAGAGCCCCGACGCATTCCGAACGATCAGCGAAGTCGCGGACGCGCTGGATTTGCCGCAGCACGTGCTGCGGTTCTGGGAAACGCGTTTTCCCCAGATACGTCCGCTCAAGCGGGCGGGCGGCCGACGCTACTACCGGCCCGAAGACGTCGAGCGGCTTCGGCTCATCAAGCGCCTGCTGTATGACGAAGGCTACACCATCAAAGGCGTGCAGAAGCTGTTCAGGGAGCAGGGCGTCCAGGGTCTGGCCGGCGCTGCTTCGTATGACGCGCGGCGATCCCTCGAGCCGGCGGATCGGCGCGATCCGCCCGAAAATCCAGCGCATGCCGAGACGTCCGAAGCGGAGCAAGCGGTCGCGCGCTCCGATGGGACAGGCGCGAGCGGCGCTGCGCCTGGACTTGCCGCCGACGCGCTGGCGTCGCTGCGCGACGTCCTCGCCCAGATCGCGGAAGCCCAGCGGCTCCTCGCCCAGGCGCGCTCGCCCGGCTCGTGAGGGCGCCGAGGCCGCGACGCATTGCCAGCGGCGGCGGCCCTAACTATAAGAACCGCCGTCGGAGTGTAGCGCAGTCCGGTTAGCGCACTAGTCTGGGGGACTAGGGGTCGTGGGTTCGAATCCCGCCACTCCGACCAATTTCCTTCGCCGTCATCGAGGTCCGGGCCGGCGCCGGCCGCGAGCGAGTCGAACGCGGCGGCCCCGAGCGCGCTTTGAGCCGCTTAACCCGTTTACCGCCGCTTTGTCCCCGTCGGTCCAAACATTTCAAGTACTTAGACACCCGTTTACCGCCGCCCCGTTTTCTTCGGGCCGGGTCCGGGTCGCGACGCCGCGATCGTGGGGCGGGAGAGCGGCGGATGTCCGGCGCCCCCGGCGGACGGGTCCATGATTCGCATAATGAATATTATGGAACCAAAAATGATGCCGGACTTTTCATCCGCGAACAGCGGTCGCCGTCGCTTTCGGCCCCAGAGGCGCTGTCAGTCTTGTCCACGCGGCAAGCCGAGGAGCCAAGCGGGCGCGGACTGCGCGCGTTCCGCCGCCGGCCCCTTATGCGGGCGTCGCGGAATCGTATCGTCGCTGCGCTTGCACGACCTCCTCGATATGGTCGCGCGCCCATCGCTGCAACTCCTCGACGGTCGCCGCAAGCGTCGCCCCGAGCGGCGTGATCGAGTATTCAACGGTGACCGGCATGGTCGCGTTGACTTTTCGCGCCACAAGACCGTCGCGGTCCAGGGCCTTCAACGTCTGCGACAGCATTTTCTGCGTGAGGCCGTCGATCTTTCGACGCATTTGATTGAACCGCAGGGGTCGTTCGCACAGTAAGCCGAGCACCAGCACGGTCCACTTGTCTCCGATCCGATCCAGGACCACGCGGGTCGGGCATTTCGAATCATAGGGGTTCGGCGGCGATTGTGAAGCGCGCGGTTTCGCCGCCGAAACCAACTGACTCGACGACGCCTTCTTTACAGCGCGTTCGGACTGGCGCATGTGATATCCTATCGGTATTTGGTACCAATAAGATACTGCAAAGGAGATATCCATGAAAATCGCACTCATCGGCGCTTCCGGACAGGCGGGTTCGCGTCTGCTGGCGGAACTGACCCGTCGCGGGCATCAGGTGACCGCCATCGCCCGCCATCCGGACAAGATCGCCGCCGGACCCGGCGTCACGGCGAAGAAAGGCGACGTCTTCGACAAGACCGGCCTTGTCGCGCTCATCAAGGGCCACGACGCCGCGATCAGCGCGGTTCATTTCACCGCCAGCGATCCGAAGCTGCTGATCGAGGCGGTCAAGGCCGCCGGCGTGAAGCGCTACTTCGTGGTCGGCGGCGCGGGAAGCCTCGAAGCCGCGCCCGGCGTGAGGCTGATGGACACGCCGCAATTTCCCGCGGCCTACAAGGCCGAAGCCGCCAAGGGCGGCGAATTTCTCGACCTTTTGCGCAAGGAAAAGGACCTCGAATGGACGTTCCTGTCGCCGTCGGCGATGGTCGGCCCCGGCGAACGCACCGGCAAATTCCGGCTTGGGAAGGATCATTTGCTGACCAACGACAAGGGCAGCAGCATCTCATGGGAGGACTACGCGATCGCCGCGGCCGACGAACTCGAGAAGCCGGCCCACGTCCGGCAGCGCTTCACGGTCGGCTATTGAGGGACGCTTGCTCGGCGATCGATGCGCCTCACGCCCGCATCAGCTCCGCCAGCGTCAGCGCGATCACTTCCGTCGCCTTATAGAGGTCGCTGAGCGGCAGGCGCTCGTCGGCGCGGTGGGCGTTGGCTTCCTCGATCGTATGCGGACCGGCGCCGTAGAGCACGATCGGCACGCCCGCCTTGGCGTAATGGCGCGCGTCGGTGTAGAGCGGCACGCCCGAGGCCGCGACCGGCTCGCCCATCACGCGGCTGGCGTGGCGGCACAACGCCTCGGTGAGCTTGGCGCCCGCGGGCGTGGGCGTCAGCGGCTCGGCCAGCAGGATGCGGTTGACGG
This sequence comes from uncultured Alphaproteobacteria bacterium, assembly GCA_963781895.1. Lineage (GTDB taxonomy): Bacteria > Pseudomonadota > Alphaproteobacteria > Rhizobiales > Beijerinckiaceae > Roseiarcus. The sequence continues at coordinate 208,204 of CAWAIM010000017.1, read as the reverse complement.
TGACCTTGGCGTCCGGGTGAAGCGCAGCCGCCCGAGCGATCACCGCGCGCAGCTCCGCCTCGACGTCGGCCGGATTCTCTTCCGGAACCATGCGCCGGTCGAGACGGAACGCGACGCGATCCGGCACGACATTGGTGTTGATGCCGCCCGAGATCAGCCCGACCGTCATTTGCGGCGAGCCGATGCCGGCGATCGCCGAGGTCCGCGCCGCCAGTCCGCCGCGCCAGCCATAGAGCGCGGTCAATATCGCGCTCGCCGCTTCGAGCGCGTCGACGCCGGTGAACGGCCGCGCGGCGTGCGCCGAGCGGCCGGCGACGTCGACCTCGAGATGCAGGCAGCCGTTATGCGCATTGACGACGGCGTAGGAAAATCCCGCGCCGATCGCCAGATCGGGACGCGAAAGGCCCTGTTCCAGGATGTAGCGCGGGCCGATCTCGCCGCCCGCCTCTTCGTCATAGGTGACGTGCAGCTCGACAGCGCCCTTGAGCGGCGCGCCGCTGTTTTCCAGCGCCAGAATCGCGAAGGCGTAAGTCGCGATGTCCGATTTCGACACCGCGACCCCGCGTCCGATCATCCAGCCGTCGACGATCTCGGCCCCGTAGGGGTCGTGGGTCCACCCGGCGCCGGGAGGCACCACGTCGCCATGCGCGTTGAGCGCGATCGTCGGTCCGCCCTGCCCGAACCGGCGCCTCGCGATCAGATTGGTCGCCGAAATCATGCCGTTGGCCTTGACCAACGCATCGGGAACCTTGTGCCGTTCGACCGTCAGCCCCAGGTCCTCGATGAGCCTGGCGACGGCCTGCGCGGAACGATCGCAGTCGCCGGGCGGGTTGTCGGAGGGAATCTTGACGATCTCGGCGAGAAAGCGCGCCTCGGCGCCCTGATGTTCGCGCACGAAGGCATGGATCGCGGATTCGACCGACGACATGGCGTTCTCTCCCTCAAACCGTCAGGCGTCGAAACCCTCGACGCCCATGCCGTCGTAAGCCGGCGTGACATGCGCGGGCAGGCGCGCCCGCAACGTCTCGTAATCGAGATCGGTATGCAAGTTGGTCAGGATCGCCCGGCGCGGCCGCATCGACTCGATCGCCTCCAAAGCGTCGTCGAGGCTGAAATGCGACGGATGCGGGCGATAGCGCAGCGCGTCGATGATCCAGACGTCCAGCCCCTCGAGGTAGTGGCGGCTCGCTTCGGGAATGCGCTTGACATCGGGGGTATAGGCGAGCGTCCCGAACCGAAATCCGAGCGCGCCGATGTCGCCGTGGTCGAGATCGAAGGGAATGGCCTCGATCGCGCCGCCCGCGCCCTCGATACGGCAGGGCCTGCCGGCGGAGAGCCGGCGATCGGTTGCGATGGCAGGATAAGAACTCCCGTCAGGCGTCTCAAAAATATAAGAAAACACATGTCTCACGATCAGCGCCGTCGGCTCGTCCATATGGATTTGGATCCGCCGTCCCGTCTGAAGATACAACGGCCGCAGGTCGTCGATCCCGTGGGTGTGATCGGCATGGGGATGGGTCATCAGAATTCCGTCGAGCCGCTTCACTCCCGCCTCGATCAGCTGTTCGCGAAGGTCGGGGGAGGTGTCGACCAGCACGGTCGTCGCGCCGCCGGCGCCGACTCGTTCGACCAGGACCGAGCAGCGCCGCCGCCGATTGCGGGGATTGGCCGGATCGCACGCTCCCCACCCCTGCCCGACGCGCGGCACGCCGGCGGATGAGCCGCAGCCCAGAATGGTGAGACGCAAACTCAAGGCGCCAGCCCGCCCGGATCGAGCTTGCGAAAGATCGAGAGCGTGTTGGCGCGCGTCGCGGCGGCGAGCGCCTCCGGCTGGAGGCCGCGCGTCTCGGCGACGACGCGCGCGGTCGCGGCCACGAAGGATGGCTCGTTGCGTTTGCCGCGATGAGGGACCGGCGCCAGATAGGGGGCGTCGGTCTCGACCAGGATCCGGTCGAGCGGAACGTCGCGCGCGATGGCGCGCAGTTCGCCCGAGTTTTTGAACGTGACGACGCCCGAGAACGAGATGGAGAGGCCGAGCTCAAGCGCGGAATCGGCCAGAGCCCGCGACCCGGTGAAGCAATGGAGCAGGGCGCTGAAACGCCCCTGCCCCATTTCGTCTTTGAGAATCGCCGCCATGTCGTCGTCGGCGTCGCGCGAATGAATGACGAGCGGCAGGCCCAGCTCGCGCGCCAGTCCGATCTGGCCGCGAAACACCCGCTCCGCGATCTCCCGCGGCGCGTAATTGTAGTGGTAATCGAGCCCGGCCTCGCCGATGCCGACGCATTTGGGATGCGCGGCGAACCGGCGCATGGCGGAATAATCCTCCGCCGCCTCGCCCGCCGCTTCATGCGGATGGGTGCCGACGGTGAAATAGACGCTGTCGTACCGCTCGGCGATTTCGACGGCCCGAGCGGCCTTCGCGATTCGCGTGCCGATGGTGATCATCCGCTCGACGCCGCCCGCCTGAGCGCGCGCGACGACGCCGTCGAGATCGTCGGCGAAGTCGGGGAAATCGAGATGGCAGTGGCTGTCGATGAGCATCATGCGGGGCAAGCCCTCGCCCCGGCTCTCTGCCGCATAGTCCCTCGAGAGACGGGCGTTCTCGCGAACGCGCTGATGCGGCAGAGGGGATGCTTCCTCCTCCGGTTTGGCGGAGAAAGCGGCCGAGCAGGTCGGCCGGACGAGGGCTCCCGTGAAGAGACGCGCCTCACTTTGCCGCCTCGGTCTCGACGTAACGCGGAAAGATCGGCGAGGGCGGGGGCAGCGCCCTGCCCGGCTGAAGCCGATGTGGAGAATCGAAAGCGCCGGCCGCGGCGCCAGTCTCCAGCGCCGCGAAGCTGCGCGCCTCGGGCGCGACGCCCAGGAGATCCAGCAGCCTGGCCATGCTTGCCGGCATGATCGGCTGCAACAGGATCGCGACGACGCGCAACGTCTCGATCGTCACATACAGCGCCAGCCGCATGCGCGCCGGGTCGGTCTTGGCGAGCTTCCACGGCTCGGCGTTGGCGAAATAGCGGTTCGCTTCCGAGACGACGTCGAAGACCGCGCTGACATAGAGGTGCGGCAGGAACGCCGCCATGTGTCGCCGCGCCTCGCCGACGAGCCCGTCCGCCCGCGCGAGCAGCGCCAAATCCTCTCCTCCGGGCGCCGCCGCGCGCCAATCGGGAACCGCGCCCGAACAGTTCCTGGCGATCATGGACAAGGATCTCTGCGCCAGATTGCCGAGATCGTTGGCGAGATCGGCGTTCATTCGGGCGACGATCGCCTCATGCGAATAATGGCCGTCCTGGCCGAACGGAACCTCGCGCAGGAAGAAATAGCGCACCGGATCGAGGCCGTAGGCCGCCACCAGGCTTGCCGGACTGACGACGTTGCCGACAGATTTCGACATTTTCTCGCCGCGGTTGAACAGGAACCCGTGCACGACCACCTGTCGCGGAACCGGCAGTCCCGCGGACATGAGAAACGCCGGCCAGTAGATCGCGTGGAAGCGCGTGATGTCCTTGCCGATCACATGCACGTCAGCCGGCCAGAATTTCGCGCGCGGGCCGTCTTTTGGGAAGCCCGTCGCGGTGATGTAGTTGGTCAACGCGTCGACCCAAACATAAATGACATGCCCCGGGTCGCCCGGAACCGGCACACCCCAGTCGAACGCCGCCCGGCTGATGGAGAGATCGGAGAGCCCGCGTTTGACGAAGGCGACGATCTCGTTGCGATAGGTCTGCGGAGTGATGAACCCAGGATGGGCCTCGTAGTGCGCAAGTAGCCTGTCGGCATAGGCCGACAGCCTGAAGAAATAACTTTCTTCCTCGACCCACTCGGCAGGCGCCCCGCTCGGCGCGAGCCTCGACCCGTCAGGGCCGTCGCTCAGCTCGCTCTCGTCGAAATAGGCTTCATCGCGCACCGAGTACCAGCCGGCGTATTTCGACAGATAGATGTCGCCGTTGGCCCGCATCCGCTCCCACATCGCCTGGACGGCGCGCGCGTGGCGAGGCTCGGTCGTGCGCACGATGTCGTCGGCGCGCGCATTCAGCATGTCGCCCATCGCTTCGAACTGGGCGGCGACCCGGTCGACGAAAGCCTGCGGCGTCACGCCTTCGCGCGCGGCGGTTTGCTGCACTTTGAGGCCGTATTCGTCCATGCCGGTCACGAACAAGGTCTCGCGACCGTCCAGGCGCATGAACCGCTGGATCGCATCGGTGGCGATGCGCTCATAGGCGTGTCCGATATGCGGCGCGCCGTTGGCGTAAGGGATCGCGGTCGTAATGTAGAAACGGCCCATGCCGCCGTCCTAGAACATTTTGCCATGGATGCAAACGCGTGGGATTCAGCGCCGCGGCGCGGTCGCGGCGATCTCGGCGAAGACGGCCAGGACATGCAGCTTCCGGTCGAGATTGAGCGCTTCCGTGTCGCGCGCGGCGGCGCGGATGCGGTTCCACAGTCGCAGCGATCTCCTCGGCCCGGGCGGCCGACGCGACGGTGCGAAACGCATGGGCGGCGAGCCAGTCGTAGAGGTCGCGATGGAACGCTTGATAGGCCTCGTTGGCCGCTCGCGGACCAAGGGCCTCGGCGAGCTTGGCGACCGCGCGCGGATCGGGGCGCGGAAGGCCGCCGATGCTTGATTCGATGAGCGCGCCGATCTCCTCCGATTCCGGAGCCAGACGCGCGAGCGCTTCGCGAGCGGAGCCGTTGGCTCTTCTGGCGGCGCTGGCGACCGCGGCGGGGTCGGCTTCGCTCCAGGGCGGCCCGAGGCCCGCGATCACTTTGACGATGTCATTTTCTGCAAGCGGATCGAGACTGAGCCGGCGGCAGCGCGAGCGGATTGTCGCGATGACCTGCCCGGGCCGATGCGAAACGATCAGGATCAGCGAGCGTTGCGGCGGCTCTTCAATCATCTTCAGCAATGCGTTGGCGCTGCTGCGATTAAGGTCCTCGGCGCAATCGACGATCGAAACCCGCCAGCCGCCGAAGGCCGCCGCCAGGTGAAAAATCTGCAACGCTTGGCGCACGTCGTCGACGCTGATCTCGGTGGCGAGTCTTTTCGGGTTGGTCTTCCACTCCCGCCGCATGAGGGAAAAATCCGGATGCGCGAGCGCGGATAGATGCCGCGCCGCCGGATTGCTTGGATCGACGTGAAGGTCGGCGGCTTCGCGCACGCCCCTGGCGTTCGGATCGGGGTTGGCGAGCACGAACCGGGCGAAACGCCAGGCGAGCGTCGCCTTGCCGACGCCCTGCGCGCCGCCGATCAGCCAGGCGTGGGCGAGACGCCCGTCACGATAGGCCGACAGCAATTCCGCCTCGGCGGCCGCGTGGCCGATGAGCGTTTGCGCGTGGCGTGGATGCGGCGCGCCGGCGAACGCGTCGCTGTCCGGAAGCTCCTCCGCCTCGACCCGCTTCATCGCCGGCTACCCTCCAGCGCGCCGACCGGATCCAGGCGGGCCTTGACCACGGACCAGATTTGCGTCGCGACCTTGTTCTCCGGCATGCCCGCGTCAATGACCGCGCAGCGCTCGGGCTCCGCGGCGGCGATGTCGAGGAACGCTCGGCGCAGCGTCTGGTGAAAAGCGAGGCCTTCCGCCTCGAAGCGGTCCGCCCCTCTGCCTTTGCCCCGCCGCCTGGCGGCCCGCACCAGGCCGGCCTCGGGAGGAATATCCAGAATGAGCGTCAGGTCTGGCCTGTTGGCCCCGACGGTGACTTGCTCGAGGCGGGCGATGAAGCCCGGCGGCAGATTCCCCGCCGCGCCCTGATAGGCGCGGGTGGAATCGGCGAACCGGTCGCAGACCACCCAGGCGCCGCCCGCGAGCGCGGGGAGAATCGTCTTGTCGAGATGATCGATGCGGGCGGCGGCGAACAGCAGCGCCTCTCCCTCAGGGCCAAACGGCGCCGCGAAGCCCGAGAGAATCGCCTCGCGCAGGGCCTCAGCGCCCGGCGAGCCGCCGGGCTCGCGCGTGCGCACGATCTTCAGTCCGATCTCCTTCAAATTGCGCTCCAGTCGCTTCGCCTGCACCGATTTCCCGGCGCCCTCCCCCCCTTCGAGGGTGATGAAGCGGCCGCGCGCCGGTTCCGTCATGGGCGCGCCAGGGCCCGCCCCAGCACCCGCCCCAACGCCCGCCGCACCCCCTCGCCCGCAAGTTCAACCCCGGCGTCGAAAGCGCGCCGTGTCAGTCCGCCAGGCGCGACGTCGGTTCCGGTCTTGAGCGGAACGTCGATGACCAGCATGTCGCCGCGCCAGATCTTCAGCCGGCCGACCTCCTTGTCGCGTTTGACCGGCGCCGCGAGCGGCCCCGTATAGACGATCTTGGCCACGAGCTTGTCGCTTGCGCCGCGTGGAACGAACAAGGTTATCGGCTGGACGGTCACGAGGGGAACCATGCCCGTCTCGCCCGCCATAGACGTCGGCGGTTCCGACTTTGTCGCCCGCCTCGTACAGAATGCGCCGGTCGAAGGAGTGAAAACCGTAGTCGAACAGCTTGCGCAATTCTTGCACGCGGTCGGCCGCCGACTTCAGCCCGTTCAGGACGATGATGAGGCGCTGACCATCCTGCACGGCGGAGCCGACAAGGGCGAAGCCGCCGTCCTTGACGTCGCCCGCCTTGAGGCCGTCAGCCCCGATATCCATGGTGAGCAGCGGATTGCGGTTGAGCTGCCGGATCTTGTTCCAGGTGAACTCTTTTTCTCCGAAATAATGATAATATTCCGGATAGTCCCGGATCAGGCGCGTGGCCAGCAGCGCCATGTCGCGCGCGGTGGCATGCTGGCTCGGATCGTATTTGCCCCTGGGATCGGTGAAGTGCGAGTGGGCCATGCCGAGTTCGGCGGCGCGCTTGTTCATCACTTCGGCAAAATTCTCCTCCGTTCCCGCCATTCCCTCGGCGAGCGTCATCGCCGCGTCGTTGCCTGACTGGATGATGAGACCGCGCAGCAGGTCTTCAATTCGCACGTGGCTGTGGATCGCCAGGAACATGGCCGGTCCGTGCGAATGCGCGCCGCCCTCGCGCCAAGCCTTTTCCGACACCTCGAACATGTCGTCGAGCTGAAGCCGCCCTTCCTTAAGCTCATGGAAGACGATCTCGGCGGTCAGCAGCTTGGCGGTGGAGGCCGGGACCATCGGGTCGTCGGCGTTCTTCTCGTACAGCACCGTTCCGCTGTCGTAGTCTTGCACCAGAGCGACGGCCGCGCTGGTGCTGAAATTGTCGGCGCGCGCTGGCGCGGACGCCGTCATGAGGCCAGCCGCGGCCAACATGAGGGTGAGTCGGACGAAACGCACGGCCGTACCTTCGAAGACGCCTGGGCGACCTCGCCGCCCGCGCGTCTTTCAGCATGGATCGGGGTTTGTTTGCAACGCCCGCGACAGGGGCTGAATCCCGCGAATTGAAGCCCTCAATCGTCGCTGATCGAAGCCTTGGCCGACTTGACCCGATCGAAAGCCCCGCGCGGCCACGATTTCAGCCGCTCGACGGCGGGAGCGGACGAGAAGTAGAGGGCCTTTTCCGCGCTCGCTTGGATGTCATGCCGGCGCGGCGGCATGACCGTTGGCGCGGGTCGCGGCGGGTTGGCGGCCGCCATCACGATCGTGCTGCGGATCGCGCCGAGATCGAAGGGACGCGGCGGCGGCAGCGGGACGGGGAAGCGCGGCTGACGGATCGCGACCGCCGCCGGCGGGATGTTCCGTGTACGCTCCGGCTCCGGCGCCGGCGCAGGCTCGACGGCCGCCACGCGGATCGGCTCGGGCGGGGTCACAGAGCGGTCCGCCACCATGACAGGGGCGGAATAGCCGTCGAGATTTGCGGGCGACCCGTCAGTCCTGAGGCTCGCGAGCAGCATCGAATCGTCAGATCCCTCGAGCGGCGCGCGCCCGACATATTCGACTTTGATGCGGGCCGTTCCGGCGCCTTTAAAGTTGAGCACGTCGGCCACGCGGGAAGAGACGTCCATCACCCTCCCGGCTGAATAGGGTCCCCGATCGTTGACGCGCACGATGACCGAATATCCATTGCTCATGTTGGTCACGCGCGCGTAGCTCGGAAGCGGCATCGTCGGATGAGCGGCGGTGAGGGAGGCCATGTCGTAAACCTCACCGTTGGCGGTGCGCCGGCCGTGGAAGGCTGCGCCGTACCACGACGCCATCCCGACCGCGGAATAGGAGGTATTCTCGGTTGGATAATAGGTATGGCCCGCGACCCGATAGGGGTGGCCGATCAGATACTGGCCCCCGCCGCGAGGCACAGGCTGACCGTCGGCCACGACCTTGGGACTGGCGTGGCCGTATTTGGCCTGAGAGAAATATTCGTGGCCGTGCGAATAGTGAGTTACGGTCTGGTTGGCGCATCCTGCGAGCGCGGCGGCGGTCAGCGTCGCGCCGGCCGCTCCCAGCCATCCCCTTTTGGCCGCGAACATGCGCAATTCAAGACGCGATACGCTCATTAACGCTGACTCGCTTGCGCGCCGGAGCGGTTTTCGAGTTTCAACGCCCGACCGCCGCCCCACGGGCATGACCTTACCGAACCATCAAGATGTGTGAGCACTTTTGATCCCGCTTGGTTTCAATTTCGATAACGAATCCCGGCCGTTCGCGGCATGCGTGCGCCTGAAGCGTCGCGGACGCCTCGCGTCACGCTTCGCGCGACGAACAACGGCGGAAGCCCGCGAGCCGCGACCTCTTGATGAAGAACTGACGACCAATCACGGCGACAAAGTGGCCGATCCGCGGCGGCTGGAACGTGGCTGAGCAGCATTGGGCGGCGCTAATGCCGGAAAGACCCTGCGCTCGAGCTTCGCGCGACGTCCGCCCCGCCCTTCAAAAACAAGAAGCGGCCGGAACGCGTCAACGTTCAGGCCGCCTAAGTTTCCGAGGCGGAGGCTCGCCGGATTGGGCGATTGACGCCTCCCGGTCGGTGCTGAGCTCGCCGCCTCGCCGACGCCGCGTTGCTCGAAGGGTAACGGGAGGTCCCATCCCTTCGGCCCGGACCTGCGGCCCGGCGCGGCAACTTCTCGCGATCAGGGGTTAGAACCAGCGTCCGCCCGAATCAAATCATTCCGACCGTCACGAATCGTTCATCCACAGGGAGTTGCGCTGGAGCGTCGACGCGCCCCGCGTCGCCGCGAAGCGAATCTTGCGACCTACGCCGTCACCGGCGCGGACTTTCGTCGAATTCGGGCCGGAGATGAGGCCGCCGCGACAAAGCCTTCAGCGGTTGGCCCGGCGAAGGACGGGCATGACTGCTCAGATCGAGCTTCGGCTAGCCGGTCCCCCCTTCCCCTTCGACCCCCGCGTTCGCTGCTTGCGCTGCCCTGCCGCGACGCCCGCCGGCGCGTCGACGGCCCGCGATGAGCGCAGGTGGACTGGCCCAGCCGCGCTCGCCAGATTGCGGGCGGAATTGATCAGCGCGAGATGCGAGAACGCTTGAGGGAAGTTGCCGAGCTGGCGCCGGCCTTTGGGGTCGTATTCCTCCGCCAGCAACCCAACTTCGTTGCGCAACGCCAGCAACCGCTCGAACAGTTCGCGCGCGTCATTGCGCCGACCAGCCAGGACATAATTGTCCACCAGCCAAAAGCTGCAGGCCAGGAAAGCGCCTTCTCCCGACGGCAAACCGTCGACGCCGTTTCCGCTCTCGTACCGCAGCACCAGTCCGTTGCGGACAAGCTTGCTCTCGATCGCGGCGACGGTGCCCTGGACGCGCGCATCCTCAGGCGGCAAAAACCCAACCATCGGAATCAGCAGAAAACTCGCGTCCAATGTCGTCGCGCCGAATGATTGCACGAATGCGTTCTGCTCGGGATTGAAGCCTCGTTCGCACACTTCCTGATGAATCGCGGAGCGTGCGGCGCGCCACCGCTCGAGCGGGCCCTCGAGCCCAAATTCTTCGATCGAACGCACCGCGCGGTCAAAGGCGACCCACGCCATCACCTTCGAATGGGTGAAGTGCCTGCGTCCGCCGCGCACCTCCCAGATGCCTTCGTCAGGCTCGCGCCAGATGTCCTCGAGATGGGAAACAAGCGCCAGCTCCAGCGCCCAGGTCGCGTCGCCGGTCGCGAGACCGGCGCGGCGCGCGAGATAGAAGGCGTCGAGCACTTCGCCGTAAATATCGAGCTGGATTTGTCCCGCCGCTGCGTTGCCGATGCGGACCGGGGTCGACCCTTCGTATCCGGGCAGCCACGGAACTTCGTATTCATCGAGCCGCCGTTCGCCCGCGACTCCATACATGATTTGCAAGTCAGCCGGATCGCCGGCCGCGGCGCGAAGGAGCCATTCATGCCATGCCTTCGCTTCGTCGAGAAAGCCCGCGCCGATCAAGGCGTAAAGGGTGAACGCCGCATCGCGAAGCCAGCAAAATCGATAATCCCAGTTGCGCGTTCCGCCCAGCCATTCCGGCAAAGAGGTCGTGCCGGCGGCGACGATGCCGCCCGTCTCCCAGTGCGCGAGCGCTTTCAGCGTCAACAGCGAACGGAGAACCGCATCGGCCCAATGTTTCGGAGGATTGAACGCCGCCGCCCAACCGGACCAAAAGGATCCGACCTGCTCGAGCGCGCTTGCCCCCGAGAGCGGCGCGGGAGGCGCGCGGAACGATGGCGACCAAGTGAGAACAAAGCTCACTTCCTCCCCGGCCCCGACCGTGAATTCGCCGACGGTGCGATAATCCTCCCCGCGCGTTGACGCCGTCGTATCGAGCAATAGCCTATCGGGACCGGCTATGAATTGAAGCCGTCCATCCTCCTGGCGCGAGACCCAGGGCACGATCGAGCCATAACCGAAACGGGCGATGAGCTCCACACGCATGGAGACCTCGCCTTCAAGGCCCTTGACGAGGCGCACCACGTCCGACGACCCTTCCCGGCGACTCATGAAATCGACCAGGCGCACCGCCCCGCGCTCGGTCCTGAACACGGTTTCGAGAATCAGGGTATCGCCGCTATAGCGCCGCGTGACGTCAGCGTCGTCGGCCGTGGGCGCAATCAGCCACCTCCCATGCTCCGGACCGCCCAAAAGCGCGCAGAAGAAGGCGGAGCTGTCGAAGCGCGGCAGGCCGAGCCAGTCAATCGATCCATCGCGTCCCACCAAGGCGAGAGATTCGCAATTTCCGATGACCGCATAATCCTCGATACGGCTGGGCATCCGGGCGCTCGGAGGGTTGGGGGAATGCGCGATCAACGCGGCTTGACCTGAAGAGTTGCGAAAATACAGCGCAATGCGTTGAAACTCAAACGGCCAAACCCGTGTCTCGCGCTTGTCGCGTCTGGCGCTTTGGCGCTGGAACTCCTCCATGATAGGATTCACTTTGTCGTTGATCCCAAGGAACGACGTCGCATGTCTTACCGCGGGGGGGATTCTCCGCCTGCGCCTCCGTCTCGTCGCGCTGGACCGGGACTCCGCTCAGATTCCAACCAAGACCGAGGCGTCACCCACAAGTCAGCGCGAAAGCGAAAAGGATCCTGGAGGTCAGCCCTGCCGCCGCGTTTCTGATACGCTTTCGCCCGATATGCGCCGCGAACAATCGGCTAAGATCGGCGCGCATGGCGTCGCCGGGGCGAGGCGCGCCCCCCGCCGAAGCGCGCGGACCCGGTTTGCCTGAATTCGAGTCAATGATGGACATTCCGCAAAAGACCGAGCTGACGGGGGCGCCCATCGCTGGGCGCCATCTCGCCAGCGCCGCCGAGACCGGGCCGCACGAGCCTTTCGCCATCTCCGCCCCGGCTTCGCTCCACGACGCGCGCGCGCTGATCTTGAAACATGGCGATACCTTTGGCGTGTTCGACAAGAATGGCGACGCGTCGTCCGGCCCAGGAGGGGCGGAGGGCATCTATCACCGCGACACCCGCCATCTCTCGCATTTTTCGGTCACGCTCGATGGCGCGCGTCCGCTGCGGCTCAGTTCCACTTTGCGGGACGATAACGCGACGCTCACCTGCGATCTCACCAACCCCGACCTGTTTGACGCCTCGGGACAGCTGGATATGGAGCATGACGTCATTCACCTGCGACGTTCGCGATTCCTGTGGAACGCCATTTGCTTCGAGCGGCTGAGCGTTCGCAATTTTGACGACAAGCCGCGTCGCATCGAGCTTGCGATCGCCTTTGCGGCCGACTTCGCCGACCTGTTCGAGGTTCGCGGAACGCAAAGAGAGCGCCGAGGAGAGACGCATCCCCCCGAGCTTGGCGAGAGTCGGGTGACCCTGAGCTACACTGGCCTCGACAATCGACGCCGATCCACGACGCTCCGGTTCGATCCCGCGCCGGAAGGACTCAAGGACAATTACGCCACCTTCGTCCTTGACCTCGCCCCGCGCGAGAGTCGCTCGCTTTTCCTCCAAATCGACTGTCACGACGAGATACGGACCCTCCAGCCGCACCGGGCGTTTTTTACCTCGCTGCGCGATGCGCGCCGCGCCCTTCGCGCCTCCTCGTCACGGGCCACGTCGATCGAGACGTCAAACCAGATTTTCAATGAAACCGTGCGCCGAAGCGTCGCCGATCTCTACATGCTGATGACCCACTTGCCGGAGGGAGCCTACCCTTATGCCGGCATCCCTTGGTTCAGCACGGTCTTCGGGCGCGACGGCATCATCACGGCGCTGGAGATGCTGTGGCTCGATCCGGCCATCGCGCGCGGCGTTCTCGGGCATCTTGCGGCGACTCAGGCGACTGAAATCGATCCAGACGCCGACGCGGAGCCGGGCAAGATTTTGCATGAATCGCGGCACGGGGAGATGGCCGAACTCGGCGAGGTTCCTTTCCGGCGATATTACGGCAGCGTCGATTCCACGCCGCTGTTTGTCATGCTCGCCGGCGCCTATCTCGAGCGCACCGACGATCTCGCGACAGTGCGTCGGCTTTGGCCGCATATCGAGGCGGCGCTCGAATGGATCGATCGTTACGGCGACCGCGACGGCGATGGTTTCGTCGAGTACGGGCGTCGGGCGGGTCAGGGCCTTGTCAATCAGGGTTGGAAGGACAGTCGCGACGCCATCTTCCATGCCGACGGAACCCTGGCCCAGGGTCCGATCGCCTTGGCCGAAGTTCAGGCGTACGTGTACGCGGCGTGGCGGGCGGCGGAGGACATCACGCGGCGGCTGGGCGATTTTGTTCGCGCGGCGACATTTGAGCAGAAAGCGGAGGCGATGCGGCGCCGGTTCGACGAGCGCTTTTTCGATGAGGCGCTCGGATCCTATATTCTAGCGCTCGACGGCGACAAGAGACCTTGCCGCATCCGCGCTTCCAACGCCGGCCATGCCCTTTTCGCGGGCGTGGCCTACCCGGAGCGGGCGCCGGCGATCGTGCGCACGCTGATGGCGAGTTCGAGTTTCTGCGGTTGGGGAATTCGGACCGTCGCAGCATCGCAAGCACGTTACAATCCGATGAGCTATCACAATGGCTCCGTTTGGCCGCATGACAATGCGCTGATCGCCGCGGGGTTTGCGCGCTACGGCTTTCGGCGCGAGGCCGCGCGAATCTTTGAAAGTCTTTTTCACGCCTCCACCTATGTCGACCTGAGGCGCCTGCCGGAACTGTTTTGCGGCTTCCCGCGCCAACAAACGCGAGGCCCGACGTTCTATCCCGTCGCATGCCTTCCCCAGGCCTGGGCGGCCGCCGCTCCACTCTATCTCGTCCAATCGTGCGTCGGCCTGGCGTTTGACGCCGGCGCCCGACACATTTCGTTTCGAGAACCGGTTCTTCCGCGATTTCTCGATGAAATCGTGCTGCGCGGCCTCAAGGTCGGAGGCGCGTCCGCCGATGTCGCCCTGCGACGCTCCAATCGGCACGTCGTGGTCGACGTCCTCGATCGGAAGGGATCGGTCGGGGTGCTGACGATCAACTGAGCTTTCGGCGCCTCGGACGGCCGCGCGGGGGGAGGCCTTAGTCTTCGGAAGCGGCTTGCCGCGGGCCTACAATCCTGAGAGGACTCGGCAAAATCCCGCCGCCGAGCTTCCGCATGATCGGCGTTTCGCTAGGGTTGCTCATGGGAACGAGACCGAGGCTGGTCGCCGTCACATGGCGACCGGGGCGAGGAGAGCTCCGCAGACCGGGAAGGTTGCGATAGATCCGCATATATTCCGATGCGACGCGTTCAATGGCGAAGCGCTTTTCGAACGTCTCGCGCGTCTTGGCGCGATCAAGCCCGCGGACGCGACTTACGGCCGCTACGGCTTCGTCGAGGCCGTCGACCAAGATGCCCGACACGCCATCGTCGATCACCTCCGGCGTCGATCCGCGCCTGAACGCGATCACCGGCGTCCCGCAGGCCATCGCTTCGATCATCACCAGACCGAATGGTTCGGGCCAGTCGATCGGGAACAGCAAAGCCGTCGCATTTCCGAGGAAATCCGCCTTTTCCCGCTCGCTGATCTCGCCGACGAATTCGACATTCGGGGAATTTGCGACCAGCGGCCCGATCATGTCGTTCCAATAGGCCTGGTCCACCCGATCGATCTTGGCGGCGATCTTCAGTTTCGCTCCCGCGCGCGCCGCAATCTCAATGGCGCGGTCGGGACCCTTCTCGGGCGAAATTCGCCCCAGGAACGCGAGGTAGCCGCCATTCGGCTTGGCGTTGAACGGCAGAAGATCGCGCGGGAGGCCATGGTGGACCGTGCCCGCCCAGTTGACCGGAGGCATCGGCTTTCGCTGGTCGTTGGAGATAGAGACCAGCGGGGCGGCCGGAAAGGCCGAGTAAACGTGCCAGAGCTCGGGCAGGTCGAGGCGGCCATGCAGGGTCGTCACCGTGCGATCCACGAAGTCGCGAATGAGCGGGTAGTGTAGAACGTCGACGTGGAAGTGCAGCACGTCGAACCGGTCGGCCAAGCTGCGGACCCTGTCGAGCATCACGATGTGATGAGCGATCGGCTCCCTGATTTCCGGACAAAGCCGCAGCGCCGAGCTGCATCCGGGCTCCAAGCGCGCGGCCGTGAGCGAGTCGCCGCTGGCGAACAGGGTCACGTCGTGCCCCTGCCGCACCAGTTCCTCGGTCAAATAGGAGACGATCCGCTCGGTCCCGCCGTAGAGCCGGGGCGGGCAGCTTTCGAACAACGGAGCAATCTGCGCTATCTTCACGGGATCGCCCCTCCTGGGCGCGAGGCGGCTGGGCCTTGCGTGTATCACCCAATTGGACTCAGAATATGACGACTCGTTCGCGCGGCCGATCGGCGACCCCGGCGACGGCGATTCCGACGGCGGCCGGGGCGCTCCCGTCGCCGCCGACAATCCTCCGGGAATCGGATGGCTTCTCAGAATTGGCGCCGGGAAATGCGAACGCCATTTTCGGTCGCGGAATCCATCGTTTCAAAGCCTTGCGGCGCCATTCCGGGCCGGCAGGCTGGCGCTCAGGACGCTCGGTTCGCGGGGGCAAGCGCGAACAGGCCACAGGTTCGAAGAAAAACAATAAACATATATTTTGTGTGTATAATAGCGAATTCCGACGGTCGATAGAACCGCGCGCGCCGATTTTCGCTTCGCCCTTTCACATTGGACGATCGAACAATGTCGCCAATCGAAGGCGAGCGCTAGCGTCGACGAACGCCGATGATTGGAACCTTTCCGGCTATGCGCTATTGGTGAAAGCCGCGGACGCGCAGGATCCGGCGCAGGCGCCGGGGCGCCGAGACAAGTCTGACCGTGCAACCCTTTTGCGACTGCCGGTCAATCGCCCAGACGGCTCCTGTCCGGGATGCGCGGCGCGCGCCGGTATTTCGGGGCTGGACGACGTGCTGTCCGGCGGGCTGAGGACCTTCGAGCCCGGATAGACGCGAGGTTGAAACATTGCCGCCGCGAGCGAACTGGAAGGGCTTTTTGAAGATCGCCGAGGTGACCTGCCCGGTCGCGCTGTTCACGGCCGCGTCGACCTCGGAGCGCATCGCCCTGCACACCATCAACAGAGCGACCGGCCATCGGGTTCTACGCCAGTTCGTCGACGTTGCGACGGGGTCGGTCGTCGAGCGGGAGGATCAGGTCAAGGGCTATGAGGTCGCCAAGGACGAATACGCCGTTCTCGAACCGGACGAGATCGCCGCGGCGATTCCCGACAGCGACAAGACGCTCTCGGTTTCGGCGTTCATCGATCGCGATGAGATCGACGATGTCTATCTTGACCGGCCCTATTATCTCGCTCCTTCGGACAAGAGCGGCGAGGAGGCTTTCGATCTGATCCGCGAGGGCCTGCGCGCCGCGAATGTCGCGGCGATCGCCCAGGCGGTGTTGTTCCGGCGGGTCCGCACGCTGCTCATCCGCGCCTACGGCGCCGGCCTCGTCGCCACGACGCTCAATTTCGACTACGAGGTTCGCTCTGCGAAGCAAGCGTTCAGCGATGTGCCCAAAATGAAAATCTCGCGCGAAATGCTCGATCTGGCCAAACACATCATCAAAACCAAGCAGGGCGATTTCGACCCGGCCGAGGTCCACGACCGTTACGAGGCCGCGCTCGCCGAACTGGTCAAGGCCAAGCTCGAGGGCAAGACGATCGCTTTCCCGAAGGCGCCCAAAGGCCAAATCCGGCAGGATCTCATGACGGCCCTGCGCGATAGCGCCGCGCAGGCCGCGAAGTCCGGCGATCCGCGCGCCAAATCGAAGGCCGCGCCGCGGCGCGCGGCTGGGGCGAAGGCCGGCGTGCGGAGAAAAGCGAGCTAAAGCGATGGCGCTCGAGCAATATCGCGCCAAGCGGAACTTCGCCGCCACCCCGGAACCGAAGCCGCGCGCGCCACAGGCCAGCGAGACGGGAAACAGCTTCGTCGTGCAAATGCACGACGCGACGCGGCTTCATTACGATTTTCGGCTCGAAATGGATGGCGTGCTCAAGAGTTGGGCCGTAACGCGCGGCCCGAGTCTGGTCGCAGGAGAGAAACGACTGGCGGTCGCGGTCGAGGACCACCCGCTCGACTACGGCGATTTCGAAGGCACGATTCCGAAAGGCGAATACGGCGGCGGCGCCGTCATCATTTGGGACCGCGGCGCGTGGACGCCGATCGGCGATGCGCGCAAAGGCTACGCCAAGGGCCATCTCGACTTCGAACTCCACGGGGAGAAGCTCAAGGGCCGCTGGCGTCTGGTCAGAATGCGCCGCAAGCCGCGCGAAAAGCGCGAGAACTGGCTCTTGATCAAGGGCGACGACGCGTTCGCCCGAGCCGAACAGGCGCCGGATATCCTCGCAGAGCAGCCGAAATCGGTGACGACCGGACGCCCCATCTCCGCCGTCGCCGGCGAAGCGCCGGGCTGGTCGTCGAACGCCGGCAGGATAAAAAAGACGGGCAAGGCGCGAGCGGCGCCGCCGGCGCCGCCCGTCGTCCCGAAGGAACTGTCCTCGGTTGACGGCGCCAGGAAGGCGCCCATGCCCGAATTCGTCGAACCCATGCTGGCGACGCTGAAGAAAACTCCGGTCGCGGGCGAGCGATGGTTGCATGAGATCAAGTTCGACGGCTATCGGCTCCAGGCCCGCGTCAAGGACGGCCAGGCGACCCTCAGGACGCGCAGCGGGCTCGACTGGACCGCGAAGTTCGGCGACGGCGTCGTCAAGGCGCTCTCCAGTCTTCCCGCGCGGGAGGCGCTGATCGATGGCGAGCTTGTGGTCGAGAACGACGGCGGCGCGTCGGATTTCTCGCTGCTTCAGGCGGATCTCAGCGATGGACGCGCCGACCGATTTATATTTTACGCCTTCGATTTGCTCTATCTCGACGGCTTCGACCTTCGCGAGACGCCGCTGATCCGACGCAAAGCGTTGTTAGAAGCCGTGATCGGCGCCGGCGCGGGAATCGTGCGCTTCAGCGGCCATTTCGACGAGAGCGGCGCGCTCGTGCTGCGGCACGCCTGCCGGCTCGGGCTCGAGGGCGTGGTGTCCAAACTGCGCGACTCCCCCTATCGCTCCGGACGCGGAAGGAGCTGGATAAAGTCCAAATGTTCGGCGCGCCAGGAGTTCGTCGTCGCCGGCTTTGTTCCCTCCACCGCCGCGCGCGAGGCGATCGGATCGCTGGTCCTCGGCGTCTACGAAAAGGACGCGCTGCGCTACGTCGGACGCGTGGGAACCGGCTTCAGCGCCGCGACCGCCAAGGATCTTTACGCGCGGCTCGAGCCGATGCGTATAGCGTCCAGTCCATTTGCGGACCGGCTGAGCGCCGACGAAGCGCGGCAGGCGCGATTTGTTCGCCCCGAGTTGGTGGCGGAAGTCGACTTCCGCGCCTGGACCGCCGACGGCCTGTTGCGCCACGCCTCGTTCCGCGCCTTGCGCGAAGACAAGCCCGCGCGCGAGATTGTGCGTGAAGCGGCCTCGTCCGATGCGCCGCCGAAGCCGCAGCGCCGGACGGTCGCGTTGACCCACCCCGATCGCATTTATTGGCCCGACAAGGGCGTCACCAAGGAGGGGCTCGCGGATTATTACGCCGACATCTGGCCTCAGGCGGCGCCGTTCGTGGTCGGAAGGCCGCTGGCGCTGCTGCGCTGTCCGAACGGGATCGATGGCCCGGCGTTCTTTCAGAAACATGCCTGGAAAGGGATCGACCGCAACATTGTCCTGGTCGCCGATCCGAAGGAGCCCGGCGGCGAGCCGTTGATCAGCATCCGCGATCTCGACGGCCTGATGGGCCTCGTGCAAGCGGCGGCGCTGGAGATCCATCCGTGGGGGTCGACGCTGTCCGACTGGGAACGGCCCGATACGATCGTCATCGATCTCGATCCGGGAGACGATGTCGCCTGGACGGCGATGATCGAAGCCGCCAAGGAGGTTCGCGCGCGGCTGAAGGACGCCGGCCTCACGGCCTTTGTCAAGACGTCGGGCGGCAAGGGCCTGCATGTCGTAGCGCCCGTGAAGCCGAAGGCGGAATGGCGGGCGGCGAAGGCGTTCACGAAGGCGATCGCCGAAGCGATGGCCTCCGACAGCCCGGGGCTCTATGTCGCGACCATCGCCAAGGCGAAGCGGCAAGGCAAAATCCTCGTCGATTACCTGCGCAATCAGCGCGGGATGACCGCCGTCGCCGCCTATTCCACCCGCGCGAGGCCGGGAGCGCCCGTTTCCATGCCGCTCGGTTGGGAGGAACTCGGACCCGGGATCGGGCCTGCCTATTTCACCATCGACAACGCGCCGGCCAGGCTCGCCTCGCTCGCCGACGATCCCTGGAATGGCTTCCGGGCCGCGGCCGCGCCGATCGAGGGCGCCAAGGGTCGCGGCGGAAAGGCGGCCTGAACGGTCAGGTCCGTGGACGGCGCGGTCGCCTGCCCGGCCTGCTGTCCGCGGCCACGCTCCTGCGCAACGCGTCCATGATGTTGATGACGTTGCTGGGCGCCGGCTCCGGTTCGGATTTTGTCGGCGCGGTTCGCCTGACGCCCTTCTTCTTTTCCTCGATGATCTGCAAAAGCCGCGCCTGGATCGGATCCCGGACCATATCCGGGCTCCAGGGCTTCTTGCGCTCCTCGATCAGCTTGGCGACCAGGCTCATGAGCTTCGGATCGGGCCTGGGCCTGGCGCCGGGCTCGAAATAGTCGCTCGCGTCGCGCACCTCCTCGCCGTAGCGCAACGTCCATAGCACGATGCCGTTGTCGCGGGCCTTCAGCATGACGGCGCGTTCGCGGCGCTGCAGGACCAGGCGGGCCAGACCGATCATTCCGGTCGCGCGCATCGCGTCGCGAATGACGCAATAGGCCTCGACCCCGACCGGATCATCCGGCGTCAGGTAATAGGGCGTGTCGAACCATATCCAGTCCACGCTATCGGCCGGCGCGAAACGGTCGATGTCGATCGTTCGCGCGCTCTCGAGATCCACCGATTCAAGCTCATCGTCCTCGAGCAGGACAAAATCATTTTCGCCGCGAGCGTATCCTTTGACCTCGTCGTCCTCGTCGACCGGCTTGCCGGTGACGCCGTCGACATAACGGCTGACGACGCGGTTTCCGGTCTTGCGGTTCAGCGTATGGAAACGAACCTTCTCATCCTCGCTGGTGGCCGGCGCCATGGCGACCGGGCAGGTCACAAGCGACAACTTCAGATAGCCTTTCCAGAACGACCGCGGCGCCATCGTTTGGCTCCTTTCGACGGCATTGGCCCCGGGGCGTCCTGCGCCATCGGCGCGGTCGCTGAACGTGCCGGGTCGGCCGAATTGTCCTGCTCGCCGGCTAGCCGCCGCCTTCGGACGACGAGCCTCGCGTCAGCGTCGACAGCGGCGTGAGGTATTCCGCGGGCGCGTCGCCCGGCGGCTCGCCTTCGGCGGTCTTGGACTCAGCCTCCAGGGACTCGACGATGGCCCGCGCGGATTGCCAGTGCCGTTCCGCCTGACCCTCGGGGCGCCCCTCTTCCTCCCAGATGAAATAGGCGATCTCGCGAATGCGGCTCTCCCTGTCGCTCATCGTCGCCTCCTGATTCCCGCCTCAAACGGCAGGCTCGCCCGGTTCCGGCGCCTGCTGGTCAATAACGTTAACGGCGCAACGAAGTTCCCGCGCCTCTGACGGGAAACGAGTCATGGGTGGCGCATCCGGGCGGACGAGCGTCCTCCCTCGAAGCGACGCGTGCGCCCCGGCCGCCAAAGCTCCATCCGGGCCGGAGCGAACTCCGGCCCGCTTTTGTGGCGCGCTTAGACCTTGCCCACCTGCTGGCCTATCGGCAGCGAGCGTATGCGCTTGCCCTTCGCGGCGTAGACCGCATTGAGAAGCGCCGGGGCGACCGGCGGCACGCCCGGTTCGCCCACCCCGCCCAGCGGCACGTCGAAGCCATGCGGCACGATATGCACATGCGTCTCACGGGGCGCGTCGCTGATGCGCAACACCTGGTAGTCGTCGAAGTTGTTCTGCTGGACCTTGCCGTCCTTGAATGAGATTTCGGTCATCAAGGCCAACCCCAAGCCCATGATCACAGCGCCTTCCATTTGCGAGCGGACCCGGTCCGGATTGACGGTCGGGCCGCAGTCGACGGCGACGTCGACCCGCGGCACGGTGACGTTGCCCTTGTCGTCGACCGCCGCTTCGACGACGGTTGCGACATAGGTGACGAAGCTGCGATGGACGGCGAGGCCAAGGCCGTGGCCCGGCGGCAGCTTGCGGCCCCACCCGGCCTTCTCGGCGGCCAACTCGACGACCCCGCGCAACCGCCCGGTATCGACCGGGTAGACTTCGGGGTTCTCGCCGTAGTCCCAGAAGTCCTTCACCGTCTTCTGGACATCGACGATGCGGGCGGGCCCGATCAGATCGAGCAGGAAGGCCTTCTGGTCCTTGCCGGCCGCCGCGGCCAATTCGGCGGCGAAGGACTGGATGGCGAACGCGTGCGGAATGTTCGACACCGAGCGGTACCAGCCGATCTTGGTGTGCGCCTCGGCCTCGCCGTTCTCGATGCTGATGTTCTTGACGTCGAACGGCATGTCGACGAGGCCCATTCCCATCTCGAGCGGCATCTCGTGCTTGGGATCGGGCGCGAACAGCGACAGAATTGTCGGCGCGACGCTGTTGTGGCGCCAGGCGACCACCTTGCCGTCCTTGTCGAGCCCCGCCTCCAGGCGCTCGGCCGACACGGTGTGGTAGAAGCCGTTGTGGATGTCGTCCTCACGCGTCCACACGACCTTCACCGGCGCGCCGCCGATCCCTTTCGACACCAGGGCCGCCTCGACCGCGAAGTCCGGCTTCGATCGGCGGCCGAAACCTCCCCCCAGAAGCGTCACATTGACCGTGACGTTCTCGGGCGCGAAGGCCCAGGAATTTGGCGACCAGATCATGCGCGGCCTGCGGGCTTTGCACGCTCGTCCAGACTTCCGCCTTGCCGTCGACAATCCGGCAGGTCGCCGAAGGCGGCTCCATCGTCGCATGCGCGAGGTGGGGGATGTAATATTCGCCCTCGAGTTTCTTGTCCGCGCTCGCCAGAGCGGCGGCGAAGTCGCCCTCGGCGCGCACCACCTTGCCGGGTTGGCGGGCGGTCGTTTCGAGCGCCGTGCGGTAGGCCGCGGAGTCGTAGGTCCCGTGCGGGCCGTCGTCCCACTCGACCTTCAGCGCCTTGCGGGCCTGGATGGCGGCCCACGTGTTGTCGGCGACGATGGCGATGCCCCCTGACGGCTGGAAGGCCATGGGATACGAGGGCGCCGGGATCTGCACGACCTTGAAGAAGCCGGGGACCTTCATCGCGTCGGTGAAGTCGAACGAGACGACCTTGCCCCCCATGACCGGCGGGCGCGCGATGACCGCATATTTCATTCCCGGCAAGCGGACGTCCTGACCATATTTGGCGCGCCCCGTCGTGATGTCGAAACCGTCGACGATGTTGGTCCCTTCCTTGCCGATGTATCGGAACTTCGAAGGATCCTTGAGACGCAGGCTGTCGGTCGCCGGGACGTCGATCTTGCCGGCGTCGGCGGCGAGCGCTCCATAGCCGAGCTTTTTCCCGGTGGACTTCTGAACGACCTCGTGATTCTTCGCTTCGACGCCGGAGACTGGAACGCCCCAGCGTTTCGCCGCGGCCTCCTCCAGCATCATGCGGGCCGCGGCGCCGACCTGGCGCATCGGCAGCAAGAAATGGCGGGTCGAGCGCGATCCGTCGGTGTCCTGGTTGCCGTATTTCGCTTCGTCGCCGGTCGCCTGTGCGATCTTGACCTTGGACCAGTCCGCCTCCATTTCGTCGGCGACGATCAGCGGCATGCCGGTGCGCACGCCCTGCCCCATCTCGGAGCGGTGGCAGACGATGGTGACTGTTCCGTCGGGATCGATCGAAACGAATGCGAGCGGGTTGTTGACCGTGCCGTGCGGCATGCCGGCGGCCCCCCATTTGGGGGCGTCGGCGGCCAGCGCCGGACGCTGCGGCAACACGCCGACCGCGAGCACCAGGCCTGTTGTGGAAAGGATGCCCTTCAGGACGCCGCGCCGGCTGACGTTTTCGACGCCCAATGGCGCAAGTTCACGAATGTGCTTGGTCATGTCACGCTCCCGCAGCTTGCTTGATGGCGGCGCGAATGCGCTGATAGGTCCCGCAGCGGCAAATGTTGCCGTACATCGCGCCGTCGATGTCGGCGTCGTTGGGATGGGGCGTCTTTTTCAGCAGCGCCGCGGCCTGCATGATCTGGCCGGCCTGACAATAGCCGCACTGCGGCACGTTGAGCGCGCGCCAAGCCTTCTGAAGCGGGTGATTGCCCTCGGGATCGAGGCCCTCGATGGTGATGATCGCCTTGCCGTTGGCGTCGCTGATCGTCGTCACGCACGACCTGACGGCCTCGCCGTCGATATGGACCGTGCAGGCGCCGCAGGCGGCGACGCCACAACCGAACTTCGTTCCCGTGAGCCCGAGTTCGTCTCGCAGATACCAGAGCAGCGGCATCGACGGGTCGCCGTCGAATGTCTGCGTCTGGCCATTGACATGTAGAGTGAACATACTTCTCTCCCCGTCAGAACCGACCGCCATGCTGCGGTCTCTTTTTCTACCGGCGTTATGGGCTCATGCAGCTCCTCGCGCGACGGCGGCAAAAATTCTAAGAGGAAATAATCCGGAGCGCAACCGACAAATGGGCCGGCGCGCGGATAGCGCACGCCCGGCTTTCAAATCGGCGCGTAGGCGGCATGGCTGGCGCGCCGCGGCCGCAAGTCATCGGCCGCCCCTCACCGCTCCATCTGCATGATCCGGTCCATCGGCATCAGGTTGTGATTCAGGTTGCTCATGATCCATAGCGAACCGATGATCAGCAGCATCACGATCAAGACGCCGAACGCCAGCGCCAGGACATTGTTGACGTTGTCCGGCCCGGTGGTGATGTGCAGGAAGAAGACGAGGTGCACGCCAATCTGCGCGATCGCCAGCACCACCAGCGCGATCGGAATGCTGGGTCCCCATACCAGGGAGGTCCCGGAAATGAAGAACGCGACGGCCGTGATCAAAGTCGCGAGGAAGAGACCGACCAGGTAGCCCAGGATCCCTTCCACGACTTCGCGGCCGCCGGCACGCTCGTCGCCGGGAGCGGTGTCGCCGCCGTGGACAGGCGCGTGCTGCTCGATCTGGCTCATTGACCTGCTCCCATGAGATACACCACCGTGAACAGCGCGACCCAGATGATGTCCAGCGTGTGCCAGAACAGGCTGAAGCACAGAACGCGGCGGAGGATATCGGATCGATAGCCCTTGGCGAACACCTGCGCCACCATGGTCAGCAGCCACAGCAGGCCGAGCGTCACATGCACCCCGTGGCAGCCGACCAAAGTGAAGAAGGCCGAAAGGAACGCGCTGCGGGTCGGTCCCGCGCCCTGCCCGACCATGTCGGCGAATTCGTGGATTTCGATGGCCAGGAAGGCCGCGCCGAACAGGAAGGTCACGGCCATGCCGCCGTAGTACAGCAGCCCATTGTGCGCCTTCGAGCCGATGCTGGCGATGCCGCAGGTGAAACTGGAGAGCAGCAGGCAGCCGGTCTCGATCGCGACGTTATGCAGGTTGAACAGGTCCTTCCCGCTCGGCCCGCCCGCCGTCTCTCCGGACAGCACGGCGTAGGTGGCGAAGAACGCCGAGAACATGATGATGTCGCTGAGCAGGAAGATCCAGAAGCCGTAGCCGACGATGATGCGCTTGGAGGCCGGACTGCCGTCGGCATGCTCGAAAAGCTGTTCCTCGGCGCCCGAGGCGGCGTCGTTCGTGTCGCGATAGCCCGCGCTGGCCTGAAAGGCGGTCATTGGGCGGCCTGCATCTGAGCGCGCGCCTCGCTTCGCGCGCGACGGTTGGCGCGGTCGATGCGGGCGACCTCGTCGGCGGGAATCTCGTATTCGGTCCGGTCGCGCCAGGCGAAGACGACGAAAGTGGCGAAGGCGCCGACCATGGCGACGGCGGCCAGCCACCAGATGTGCCAGATCATCGCAAATCCGGCGACGGTGGCGAAGAACGCGCAGACGAAGCCGGTCGCGCTGTTCCTCGGCATCTCGATCTCGTGGTAGACCGGCTCGTCCGCGGGCGTCGCCCGAACATCGGGAGCGTGCTCCTTGAGCCAATAGTCGTCCGGACCCTCGACGCGAGGCAGGACGGCGAAATTAAATGTCGGCGGCGGCGACGCCGTCGACCACTCCAGCGACCGCCCCCGCCAAGGGTCACCGGTCAGGTCGCGGAGCTCTTCGCGGCGGCGGATGCTCACCACCAGTTGAACGATCTGCAGCACGATGCCGGCGAGAATGACCACCGCGCCTGCCGCCGCGAGCAGCAGCCATGGCCGCCATTCGGGCACGTCGTAATGTTGCATCCGCCGGGTCATCCCCATCAGGCCAAGGACATAGAGCGGCATGAACGCCAAGTAGAAGCCGATCAGCCAGCACCAGAACGCGGCCTTGCCGAGGCGCTCATCCAGACGGAATCCGAACGCCTTGGGGAACCAGTAGGTGTAACCGGCGAAGGCGCCGAACAGCACGCCGCCGATGATGACGTTGTGGAAATGGGCGACCAGGAACAGGCTGTTGTGCAGCACGAAGTCCGCGGGCGGAACCGCGACCAAGATGCCCGTCATGCCGCCCAGCACGAACGTCACCATGAAGCCGATCGCCCACAGCATCGGCGTCGCATAGACGATCCGGCCGCCGAACATGGTGAACAGCCAGTTGAACACCTTCACCCCCGTCGGGACCGCGATGATCATCGTCACGATGCCGAAAACCGCGTTGACGTCGGCGCCGGCGCCCATGGTGAAAAAGTGGTGCAGCCACACCATGAAGGACAGGACGCAAATCGCCATGGTGGCCGCGACCATCGAGCGGTAGCCGAACAACGGCTTGCGCGAGAAGGTCGACACCACCTCGGAGAACACGCCGAACGCCGGCAGGATCAGGATGTAGACCTCCGGATGGCCCCAGGCCCAGATGAGGTTCATGAACATCATGACGTTGCCCCCGGCCTCGTTGGTGAAGAAGTGGAAGCCGAGGTATCGGTCGAGCTGCAGCATCGCCAGGGTGGCGGTCAGGATCGGGAACGCGGCGACGATCAGCAGATTGGCGGCAAGCGATGTCCAGCAGAATATCGGCATGCGCGTGTAGGTCATGCCGGGTGCGTGGATCTTCAACAGCGTGGTGACGAAGTTGACGCCGGTCAGCAGCGTCCCGACGCCGGAAATCTGAATCGACCAGAGATAGTAATCGACTCCGACGCCAGGCGAATAGGTCAGCTCGGACAGGGGCGGATAGGGCAGCCAGCCGGTGCGGGCGAACTCGCCCACGACCAACGATATATTGACCAGCAGCGCGCCGGTCGCGGTCAGCCAGAAGCTGACCGAATTGAGCGTCGGAAAGGCGACGTCGCGCACGCCGAGCTGCAGCGGAACCACGAAGTTCATGAGTCCGATCACGAACGGCATGGCGACGAAGAAGATCATCAGCGTGCCATGGGCCGAGAATATCTGGTCGTAATGCTCGGGCCGAAGGTAGCCCGGGGAGTGGAAGGCCAGCGCTTGTTGCGCGCGCATCATGATCGCGTCGATGAAGCCGCGCAGCAGCATCAGCGAAGCGAGGACGACGTACATCACCCCGATCCGCTTATGATCGACGCTGGTGATCCATTCGCGCCACAGATAGGGCACCCAACCCTTCAACGTGACGAGGGCGAGCACGGCGACGACGACCACGCCGACCACCCCGGAGGCGACCAGGGGGATCGGCTGGTCGACGGGAATGGCGGCCCAGCTCAGCTTGCCGAACATCCTAGTTCCCCCCTCGCTTGACGCCGCCCGGGTCGCTTTCCGCGACCGGGCCGGGTCCGGGCGGAAGCGCCTGGTCGACGATCTTCTCGAACATATCGTCGTCGACCGCGCGATAGGTGAACGGCGTCGGAACTATGCCCTGCTTGGCAAGCTC
Organism: uncultured Alphaproteobacteria bacterium; assembly: GCA_963781895.1. Taxonomy (GTDB): domain Bacteria; phylum Pseudomonadota; class Alphaproteobacteria; order Rhizobiales; family Beijerinckiaceae; genus Roseiarcus. The sequence continues at coordinate 181,462 of CAWAIM010000017.1, read as the reverse complement.
GGCGTAGCTCTCAGGCGTCAGCGCCGGTCCGCCGGCGCGCACTGTGCCGAGCCAGGCGAAAAAGTCCCGCGGCGGCAACGCCTCCACTTCGAAATGCATGTCGGCAAATCCGTCGCCGCTGAAATGGCTGGAAAGGCCGAAATACCTCCCCGGCTTGTCGGCGGACAGGTTGAGCTGTGTCGTCATGCGATTCATCGTGTAGATCATCGTGCCGAGCTCAGGGACGAAGAAGGCGTTCATCACGCTCGCGGACGTCAGGGAGAAGTGAATCGGCGTTCCCGCCGGAATCACCAGTCGGTTGACGCTCGCGAGATGCTGGTCGGGGTAAATGAACAGCCATTTCCAATCGAGCGACACGACTTGAACATTGAGAGCATCATCCTTCGACGGCAGCGGTTTCGCCGGGTCGAGGTCGTGCGATCCTATCCAGGCGACGCCGCCCAGCAGCATGATGGTGAGAAGAGGAATCGCCCACACGATCAGTTCGAGCTGGCCGGAATATTCCCAGTCGGGCAGATATCGCGCCCTGCGGTTGGAAGACCGGTACCACCAGGCGACCCCGAAGATTGCAACGATCGTCGGAATGACGATGGCGAGCATGATGGCCATCGAGTCGATCAGGATCGTCTTCTCGGCGTCGCCGATCGGACCTTGCGGATCGAGCACGGCCAGATTGCAGCCCGCCAGGCAGATGGATCCGAGCGCGGCGGCGCCCCGGGCAGAGAAATCACTGAGCCGCCGGCGGCGCGCGCCATCTGTTCCAGATGGAAAACTGCTCGGCGCAATGCGCATCGCGAAATCCCTCCCACGATCCCGAATCTGCGTTCGCAGTTCGTCGCCAGAGCCAAAGCTAACGCGATAATTGCGGCAAGGCCAGCGCCCTGCAATGTCTCTGCGGTGAAGGGGCGACTTGGCCGCGGCCTGTGGCGACTCCGGCAGGACTCGAACCTGCGACCTGCCGCTTAGAAGGCGGCTGCTCTATCCAACTGAGCTACGGAGCCGAAAGCCGGTGAGCTTAATTTAACGCTTTAGTGCGACCAGGGAACGACCCGATTGGGCAGGAAATTCTCCGAATAGGACACGATTCTTCGGGTCGGCCTCTTTCGGCTCTTCGACCCGATAGGCGATCCCGTTGCGCTGCGCGTAGGCGATCGCCTCGTCCTTGTTGTCGAAACTCAGCTTCACCTGGGAGCGCATGTCAGTCGAGCTGGTCCAGCCCATCAGCGGCTCGATCAGACGGGGCGTTTCGGGCTCGTATTCGAGAACCCATTTCTCCTTCGCCTGCCCTGACTGCGTGGCGCTGCGGGCAGGCAGATAGATGCGAGCAGTCATGACGGACCCGTCCAATTCTTCACGACGATGGTCGGGGCAGCAGGATTTGAACCTGCGACCTGAAGTACCCAAAACTTCCGCGCTACCAGGCTGCGCTATACCCCGTCTTCGATCGCGTGGCTAACATGCGGCGCGGAGGCGAACAAGAGCGCGCCTGCGCCGCTCGGCCCTCACTTCTCCGGCAGATTGAGGCGGATGTGGAGCTCGCGCAGCTGCTTGGGGGTGGCGGGCGACGGCGCGCCCATCAGCAAATCCTCGGCGCGCTGGTTCATCGGGAACAGCACCACCTCGCGCAGGTTCTCCTCGCCCGCCAGCAGCATGACGATGCGGTCGAGGCCGGGCGCGATGCCGCCGTGCGGCGGGGCGCCGCACTGGAAGGCGCGATACATGCCGCCGAACCTCTCCTCCAGCACCTCCTCGCCATAGCCGGCGATCGCGAACGCCTTGCGCATGATGTCGGGGCGGTGATTGCGGATCGCGCCCGAGGACAGTTCGACGCCGTTGCAGACAATGTCGTACTGAAAGGCCTTGATCTCCAGCGGGTCCTCGGCCATCAGCGCCTCGAGGCCGCCCTGGGGCATCGAGAAGGGATTATGCGAGAAGTCGATTTTCTTCTCGTCCTCGTTCCACTCGTACATCGGGAAGTCGACGATCCAGCAAAACTCGAACACGTCCTTCTTGCAGACGCCGAGTTCATTGCCGATGCGGACCCGCGCCGCGCCTGCCAGCTTGGCGGCCTTCGCCTCCTTGTCGCAGGCGAAGAACACCGCGTCGCCGGCCTTGAGGCCGGCCTTATCGATAAGCGCCTGCTTGGCGGCCTTGGGAAGGAACTTTGCGATCGGACCCTTGCCGATGATGTGACGACCCTCATGCTCACGGGCGACGACCTTGGGACTGCCGCCGTGATGAGCGTGCGCATTGGCGACCGCTTCCCGAACCGATCCCTCCTCAGGCCCGACAACTTCCTCGAAAATGATGTAGCCGAGCCCTGGCGCGCCCTCGCTCCTCGCCCAATCGTTGAGCTTATCGAAGAAGGAGCGCGGCTGCCTGGCCGCGCCAGGCGCCGGAATCGCGCGCACGGCGCCGCCCGATTTGATGACGTTCTTGAAGGCGTTGAAGGTTACGTCGTTGCGCGAGAAAATCTCGGTGACGTCGGCGATTTTGATCGGATTGCGCAGATCCGGCTTGTCGACGCCATATTTGAGCATCGCTTCCCTATAGGGGATCAGAGGGAACTTCTGCGTCACCGGCTTGCCCGCGCCGAACTCCTCGAACACGCCGCGCAGCACCGGCTCGACCGCGGCGAACACGTCCTCCTGGGTGACGAAGCTCATCTCGACGTCGAGCTGGTAGAACTCGCCGGGGCTGCGGTCGGCGCGCGCGTCCTCGTCCCTGAAGCAGGGCGCGATCTGGAAATAGCGGTCGAACCCCGCCACCATGACCAGTTGCTTGAACTGCTGCGGCGCCTGCGGCAGGGCGTAGAACTTGCCGGGATGCAGGCGCGAGGGCACGAGAAAATCGCGCGCGCCTTCTGGACTCGAGGCGGTGAGGATCGGGGTCTGGAATTCGAAGAACCCCTGCCCTTTCATGCGCGCGCGAAGCGAATCAATGATTTGCCCGCGTAGCATGATGTTTTGATGCAGCTTGTCGCGCCTGAGGTCGAGGAATCGGTACTTGAGCCGCGTATCCTCCGGATAGGGCTGGTCGCCGAAAACCGGCAACGGCAGTTCGCCCGCCGGGCCCAGCACCTCGATTTCGCGCACATAGACCTCGATGAGCCCGGTCGGCATGTCGGGGTTCTCGGTGCCCGCCGGGCGCCCGCGCACATTGCCGTCGATTCGCACGACGAATTCCGAGCGCAGTTTCTCGGCTTGCGCGAAGGCGGGCGAGTCGGGATCGACGACGCATTGCGTCAGGCCGTAATGGTCCCGCAAATCGATGAACAGCAACCCGCCGTGGTCGCGGATGCGATGGCACCAGCCGGAGAGGCGAACCGCCTGGCCGTCCTCGGCAAGGCCAAGGGCGCCGCAGGTATGCGTACGATAACGATGCATGATTGTCCGTCGTGGCAGTCGAGATTGAGCGCGGTTTCGGTCGCTGCGTATCCGAAATCGACCGGGCGGGAAAGCGCAAAGCAGCCGAAAGGCGAGGACCCGGCTCGATCCGGGACCGTCTGGCATCGTCCGCGCGGACCTGCTAACGAGCCGCCCGGCGGCTTCGGGCCGCGCCACGGAAGGCCAATGAACGACCGCCTCGCCCGCGCCTGCGACCCAATTCTCGAGCGCGCGACGAGCGGCTCGCCGCGCGTTCCCGGCGTCGTCGCCTTTGTCTCCGACCGGGCCTCGAACCTCTACGAGGGCGCGGCCGGGGAGCGTGTCATCGGCGGGGCGCCGATGACGTCCGACAGCGTTCTCATGATATTTTCCTGCACCAAGGCGATCGTCGGCGCGGCGGCGCTGCAATGCGTCGAGGAGGGCCTGGTCGATCTCGACGCCCCGGCGAAGATTTACGCGCCCGAGATCGGCGCGCTGCGGGTGTTGGAGGGCTTCGACGCCTCGGGCGAACCGATCACGCGGCCGCCGACGCGCGACCTCACGACACGCATGCTGTTGCTGCACGTGTCGGGCCTCGGCTACGAAAATTTCAATCCGGCCTATGCCCGGCTTGCGCGCGAGCGCCGCATCGAGCGCTCGGGGACGGGGACCAGGGCGTCGCTGATGGCGCCGCTGCTGTTCGATCCAGGCGATCAGTGGCAGTACGGGATCGGCGTCGACTGGTGTGGCCAGGTGATTGAAGGCGTACGCAAGCGGCGTCTCGGCGACGTTCTGCGCGAGCGCGTTTTCGAGCCGCTCGACATGGCCGATAGCGGCTTCGCGCTCACTCCCGCGATGCGCGAACGGCGCGCGTTCATGCACTCGCGCGAAACGGACGGCGCGCTCAAAGCCGCGCCGGATTTCGAATGGCCGATCGAATCCGAGATTCACATGGGCGGCAACGGTCTCTACTCCACCGCCGGCGACTTCATGAAATTCGTCCGCGTGTGGCTCAATGACGGCGCCGGGCCGCGGGGCCGCGTGCTGAAGGCGGAGACTGTCGCCGCGGCGGCCCAAAACGGGCTCTCGCGCGTCTATGAGGGCGTGGGCTCTCTGAAGAGCGCCGTAAGGGCGCGGACGAATGACGTGGAGTTCTTCCCTGGCGTCGCCAAGAGCTGGGGCCTGACCTTCATGATCAACGAAACGGACGCGCCGACCGGGCGCCCCGCCGGTTCGCTCGGATGGGCGGGACTCGGCAACCTCTACTACTGGATCGACCGCGCGAACGGTCTCGGCGGACTTTGGGCGACGCAGCTTTTTCCCTTCGCCGACCCGACGTCGGTCAGCGGCTGGCTCGCGTTCGAGACTGCGGTCTATCGGTGGCTCCGCGACGACCGGGCGGCGTGACGCGGCGCTCGAGCCGTCGTATCCTTGACGTCAACGCCGCCGTCGCACACGGAAACAGACCATGACCGCCTCGCCCGCCAGTTTGCCGCTCGCCCTTCTCCGACGCGAGGACGACCGGGGCGTCGTTACTCTGACGCTGACGACGCCGCGGAACCGCAACGCCCTCAGCCTCGAGATGATTGAGGCGTTGATCGCCGCTTTCGCCGAAATCGCCATGGATGAAAAGGCGCGGGTCGTCGTGTTCGCCGGCGAAGGACCCGCGCTCAGCGCCGGCCACGACCTCAGAGAGATGCAGGCGCACCGCAATGATCCCGATCGCGGGAACGCTTACTACGAACAGCTGATGGCCCGATGTTCGGTCCTCATGCAGGCGATCGTCGCGCTGCCGAAGCCGGTCATCGCCGCGGTCGAGGGCGTCGCGACCGCCGCCGGATGCCAGCTTGTCGCCTCGTGCGATCTGGCGATCGCCGGCGAGCGCGCGCGCTTCGGCCTCTCCGGCGTCAACAACGGGTTGTTCTGTTCGACGCCGCTGGTCGCGGTCGGGCGGACCCTGTCGCGCAAGCATGCGATGGAGATGGCGATGACGGGAAAACTCTACAGCGCCGCCCAGGCCGAACGCTTCGGTCTTGTCAATAGCGTGGTCCCCGCCGGCCGGGCGCTCGAGGAAGCGCGTGCGCTGGCCAGAAATATCGCCGAGCATTCCGCCCCGACACTGGCGATCGGCAAGCGCACGTTCTACGCTCAGGTCGAGCGGCCGCTCGACGAGGCCTACAGAATCGCCGCCCAGGCGATGGTCGACAATCTGGCCCTTCCCGACAGCGTCGAAGGTCTAGCCGCGTTCCTCGAGAAGCGCCGGCCCAATTGGGGCGGCTGAGATGGCGCCCATCGACGGCCTCGGCGACGAGACGATCCGCGAGATTCTGACCAGCGTGCGTACGATCGCCGTGGTCGGCGCGTCGCCCAATCCGGCGCGCCCCTCGAACGAGGTGCTCGGCTTTCTCATCGCAAAGGGTTTCGAGACCTACCCCATCAACCCGGGCCATGCCGGCGGCCTGATCCGCGGCCGCCCGGCGCTCGCGCGCCTCGCCGACGTCCCGGCGGCGATCGACATGGTCGACGTGTTCCGAAGATCCGCCGTCGCCGGTGGCGTCGTCGACGAGACGCTGAGGCTCGATCCCCTGCCCCGCGTGATCTGGATGCAGCTCGGCGTCGTCGACGAGGACGCGGCCCGCCGCGCGCGCGCCAGGGGCCTCGCTGTCGTCATGAACCGCTGTCCGAAGATCGAATTCGGACGGTTGTTCGGGCGCGGCGGATGAAGGCGACCTGAGCGATCGCGATCAGCAAAGCTCAAATCTCGAATTCGACCCCGATTTCCATGATTTGCGCGCCTGGAATCTTGAAATATGCGCCCGGGCGCTGGGCGTTGTGATGCATGAACGCGAACAAAGCCTCCCGCCATCGCGGCAGGCCCGGGCGCCGGCCGGACGGGATGATCGTCTCGTGACCGGTGAAATAGATTGTTTTCGCGGGGTCAAACGCGGAGATCTTGCCGAGCGCCGCCGCCAGCGCAAGTCCCTCCGGAACGTTTGGCTGCTCCATGAAACCGAACCGCAGCTCGATGCGGGTGACGCCGTCGGCAATCGGCGCGACCACGGTTCGATCTTCTTCAGACACCCTCGGCGTTTCCGTCATCGTCACCGCGACGAGCAACACGTTCTCATGCAGGACGTGATTGCATTTGACGTTGTGCGACAGCGCCAGCGGCACGCCCTTGGCCATGCGGCCGAGGACGACCGCCGTCCCTGGAATGCGCAGCGGAGGATCGCGCTTGAGATGCTCGACGAATTCTTGCGAACGCTCGCGAACCTCGAGACGAACAGCGTCCATGAGAGCTTCGCCTTTGCGCCAGGTCAGCATGAGGAAGGCGATGACGAGGGCGATGAGCAAGGGGAACCAGCCTCCCTCGAGGAGCTTTGTGGTGGTCGAAGCGAAGAAGAGCAGATCGAGGGCGAGGAGGCTGCCGTTGACGCCGTAGACGATCAAGGGATTGTGCTTCCAATGCAGGGCGACGACCGTGGCCAACAGTGTGGTGATCGCCATCAGCAACGACACCGCGATGCCATACGCTCCGGCCAAAGCGTCCGAAGAGCCGAAGCCGAAGACGGCGATCAGCGTCCCGGCGGCAAGCGCCCAATTGACGAGGGGAATGTAGATTTGGCCGATCTCGCTACCCTCGGTATGGACGACGTTCATGCGCGGCAGAAAGCCGAGATTGATCGCTTGTTGCGTCAAGGAAAAGGCGCCTGAGATGATCGCCTGCGAGGCGATCACGGTCGCGACCGTCGCCAGCACCACAAGAGGGTAATGCGCCCATTGCGGAGCAAGCTGATAGAACGGGCTGTCGATCGCGCCCGGGTCGGCGAGGAGAAGGCCGCCCTGCCCGAAATAGTTGAGGGTGAGCGCCGGCAACGCCAGGCCAAACCAGGCGATGCGGATCGGCAATGGCCCGAAATGGCCCATGTCGGCGTAGAACGCTTCGCCGCCCGTCACGGCGAGAAACGCGCCGCCGATCACGACCAGGGCCAGGGGCCCGGCATGCCAAAGATAGACGAGCGCCGGCAAGGGGCTGAGGGCCGCGAGCACGGCCGGAGTTTTTAAGATTCCGGCGACGCCAAGGACGCCGGCCGCCACGAACCAAATCAGCATGACCGGCCCGAATATGCCGCCAATCCAGGACGTGCCGTTGCGCTGGATCAGAAACAATATGGCGAGGATGGCCACCGTCAGCGGGACGACGGCATGTCCCATCTGCGGAGCGTAGACTTTGACCCCTTCGATCGCGCTCAGCACGGAGATCGCCGGCGTGATCGTGCCGTCGCCGTAGAGCAACGTCGCTCCGACAAGGCCGATCAGCACCATGACGGCGCCGCGTCTGCTTTGCTTGGCCCGTCGGGGGCTGACCAGCGCGAGCAGCGCCAGGATGCCGCCCTCGCCGTGGTTGTCGGCGCGCATGATCAGGATAGCGTATTTCACGGAGATGACGATGATCAGCGACCAGAAAATCAACGACACGACGCCGAGCACCGCCTCCGGCGAAACCGGCCCGGCGGGACTGGCGGCCTTCGCGGCCACGCTGAGCGCATAGAGGGGGCTCGTGCCGATGTCGCCGAACACGATCCCCATGCAGGCCAGCGCCGCCGGCGCCCACGAATGCCCTGTCCCCTGCCCGGGCATCGCGCCGATTTTCGCGGCAGCACTCATTTTGAGCGGCCTGGGTGAGAGGGGCCTCGATCGTCCGGCGGACCGTAGTGCAATCAGGTCGGCGGGTAAACGGGTTCGAAAGATACGGGCTCGAAAAACAAGAGCGGCCTCGCCGCGACCTTCGAAGACGCGGCCCGAGTTCCGGGCCGCGTCCAGCCTCGAGAGAACGCGTATTCAGTTCCCCATCATCTGCTTGGCGTTGTCCGGCGTAATCGCCGTCGTCGGCACGGTGACCGTCGCCGGGACGGTTGCGGCGCAATCGAGAAGGATCGACTTGGCCATGTCGATCGCCTGCGGACCGCCGGTTGGATAGGTGAACGTCGCCGCCCACTCGCCCTGGGCGACCGCGCGGATGCCGCCAGCCGGGCCAGGCAAGCCATCGGTGCCGATGATCTTGATGTCGCCGTCCTTCTTGCCGGCGCCTTTGGCCGCCAGCCTCGCGCCCGCCGCCATCATGTCGTTGCTCGCATAGAGCGCTTTGATGTTCGGATGGGCCTGGAGCATGGCGGCGAAGGCGGTCTGGGCTTTGTCCGGGAGCCAGTCGGCCGCCTGTTCCGCGACGACCTGAATCTTCGGATTGGCCTTCACGCCATCTTTGAAGCCATTGAGGCGCTCGACAGCCGGGGTCGAGCTCGGCAGGCCCTCGAGGACGGCGACTTCGCCCCCGTTGGGCAGCAGCTTGTCGGCGACATATTTGCCCGCCTCCTCGGCGATCTTGAAATTGTCGCCGCCGATGAAGGCGGTGTAGTCCTTGCCGGGCTCGCCGACCGTTTTGCGGTCGAGTTCGATGACCGGAATCCCGGCCTTCATGGCGCGCGCGACGACTGGCGTCAGCGGCGACGCTTCGAACGGCGAGATCAGGATCAGATCGACCTTCTGAGTGATGAAATTGTCCATCTGGGAGGTTTGGGTGTTCACGTTGCCGGCGCCGTCGGCAATCTGCAGGGTGAATTGCGGGACGTTCTTCGCCGCCGCGGTGAGCTCGTCATTGACATGCTGACGATAGGGCTCCGCGTTGTTCGCTTGCGAGAAACCGATGACGTACTTTCCGTCCTTCCCACAATCCTTGACGAGGGGCGCCGCGTGCGCGGCGCCGGCGACGAGCGCCAGCGCGCCGACGCCGAGCGTCCATGCCGCCGGTCTTTTCGCGATTGCAATGGCCATAATTGACTCCGTTGGTTGTCTGCTTCCGATCCTCGACTTCCGACTTGCGTCGGATAGCGACCGCGGCCCAGATTTCATACCGGTCCGCGATCATTATGTTGCGTCGCCTGGGATCAACGACCCAATCCCTCGCGGCGACGGACGAGAGATTGAAGAACCGCGGCGAGCACGATGATCGCGCCGGTCGCGAGGAGCTGCAGCGCCGCATTGATGTTGTTGAGCTGCAGCACGTTCGCCAGCGCCCCGAGCATGATCGCGCCGGCGACCGTGCCGACCATCGAACCGGCGCCGCCGAACAGGCTGGTGCCGCCGATGACGACCGCGGCGATCGCGGTCAGCTCATAGCCTGTGCCGTCGTTGGCGCTGCCGAAATTGAATTGCCCGGCGTGGACGATTCCAGCGATCGCCGAAACCAGGCCAGTAATCGCGTAGACGGACACCTTCACCATCGTCACCGGCACGCCGGAGAGGCGCGCCGCGCGCTCGTTGCCGCCGACCGCGAACACGTAGCGGCCGAAACGGGTGAAGTTCAGCACGAAGGTCGCGACGGCCGCGACGACGACAAAGACCAGCGTCGCCACCGGCACCGTGTTGTTGAACAAACGATCGCCGAGGATGGAAAAGACCGGCGGCGCCAAGCCCGGGCCCTCGCCGTAAGAAATGTTGATGTACTGATTGTTGGAGATCACGAGCGCCAGTCCGCGCGCGACCTGAAGACCCGCCAGCGTGACAATGAACGGCTCCAACCGGAAACGGGTCGAAATGCTTCCCTGAATCGCCCCGAAGGCGGCGCCGCAAGCGACGACAAAGAGAATCGTCGGTATGAGTCCCCACCCCGCCGTCGTCATGATGGTCGCGGTGAGGACGCTGGACAGACTCAGCAGCGCGCCGACGGACAAATCGATTCCCGCGGTGATGATGACGAACGTCATGCCGACCGCGATGATCCCGGTCTCGGACACTGCGCGCACAATGTTGGCGACGTTGTCGGGGGCGAGGAACAGGATGTGGCCGTGCCGGCGAGGCGAAAAGATGACGCCGCCGATCGCCACGAGAACGAGGCCTATGACGCTCTGAAAACGTACGACGATCGCAAACAGGTCGATGCGGCGCCATGCCGAGGGCCGCCCGGCCGACGCCGCGTGAACGGGCGCTGCGTCATTCATGACCTTCTTCCTCGTTCATCTCGGCCTCAGCCGCCGCCAGGACTTCGTGCTCATCGGCGCCGCCAGGAAATTCAGCCACCGTCCGGCCGCCTCGCAGAACGACGACCCGGTCGCAAAGACCGAGCAGTTCCGGCATTTCGCTCGACGCGATGAGGACGCCGAGCCCCTGGCCGGCGAGCTCACGGATCCGCGTGTAGATCTCGCCCTTCGCGCCGACGTCGACGCCGCGCGTCGGTTCGTCCAGCAACAATAGCCGCGGTCCGCCGAGCACTTCCTTGGCGAGCACGACCTTCTGCTGATTGCCGCCCGACAAGGCGCCGACGGTCGACTCCGGCAGCGCCGGACGCACGTCGAAGGTGCGGATCGCCTGGCGAGAAAGCTGCGCTTCCCGCGCCTTGGACATCAGGAAGAACGGCGAGACCTTGCGCAGGACGGACATCACCAGATTTCGTCCGACGCTGTCGCGCAGCATCAGACCGCTCCCGCGCCGGTCGTCGGTGACCAGACCCAAGCCCGCTTCACGGGCGTTCCGGATCGAGCGAAGGCGCGCGGGCGCGCTGTCGATTTCGACCACGCCGGACCACCGGCCAGCGCCGGCGGCGCCGTACAGCGTGGACAACAACTCGGTGCGCCCCGCGCCCATGATGCCCGCCAGCCCGACGATTTCTCCGGCGCGCACCTCGAGCGAGATGTCGCGCGGCTCCTGCCAGCCTGGACGCGCGCGCTTCGGCCGGAAGCGCGCCCTGTCGAGACGCAGAACGCGTCGCCCGAAGACCCCGCTGCGGCCTGGATAGAGCTCGGTCAGGGGTCTGCCGACCAGCAGACTCACCAACTCCGACTGCGGCGCGCGAGCGGACGCGATTCCGGCGACCTGACCGTCGCGCAGAACCGTCACCCTGTCGGCCACACGCGGAACTTCCTCGAGCCGGTGCGAAATATAGACGATGCCGACGCCTCGCGCGGCGATCTCGCGCATGACCTTGAAAAGCCGTTCGACTTCGGCCGCAGTCAGCGCCGCGGTGGGCTCGTCCATGACGAGGATGCGCGAGGCGTAGGTGAGGGCCTTGGCGATGGCGACGATTTGCCGGCGGCCGACCGATAGCTCGCCGACCGGCTGGTCGACGTCGATTTCGACCCCAACCGCCTCCAGACGAGTGAGCGCCGCGCGCCGCATGGCTTGGCGGTCGAGCACGCCGGCGCGCGTCAATTCCCTGCCGAGGAACAGATTGGCGGTGACGTCGAGGCTCGGGACGAGATCGAGCTCCTGAAATATGGTGGCGACGCCCGACGCCTGCGCGGCGCGCGGGTCAGCGAAATGCACGACGGCGCCGTCTACCCGCATTTCGCCGGCGTCGGGCTCGATCACGCCCGAGAGGATGTTCATCAGCGTCGACTTGCCGGCGCCGTTCTCGCCGAGCAGCGCGTGAATCTCCCCGGGATGCAGGTCGAAATCCACACCCCGGAGCGCCTGGACGCCGCCGAAGCGCTTGACGATCCCGCTCATTGCGAGCAGAGCGGCGGCGCTTTGAGCCGGCGCGCTCATTGTGGCCCCGCGCGGAAATTGTCGCTGAAAAAGGTGTCGCCAATCGTCGCCACGCCGCCTCCCGAGCTCTTTCGCCGAGCCGTCGCGCCTAGGCGCAGCATCATGTTCTTTTTGGTTAGACGCAAAGCTATCATATCGAAACGTCCGCGCAACCGTTTCAACGGCCTGATTTGACGGACATGGCGCGGCGCATCCCTTGCGCCCGCTCGCAACGTCGCGGCGATCCATTGTTTGTTGACATTTTCGCCGTTTGATCTATGGGGAAGCGTGCCGAGAGCCAGGGATGGCTCAGGCTAGGCGTTGGCGGGCGCTTCGCGCCGACGCGGTGCGCCGAGGGATGCGCCAGGATCCGCAGCGCGGGAGCGCGATCCACGAAGCCTCCACACCCTGATTGCGGACGTTAAGGCGTCGGCACAAGCGAGAAACGATGAAATTTAGCGAACTCGGCCTGAGCGAGAAGGTGCTCAACGCCGTCGAAGCGTCCGGCTACGACACGCCGACGCCAATCCAGGAACAAGCCATTCCCTACGCTCTGCAGGGACGCGACGTGCTCGGCATCGCTCAGACCGGCACCGGCAAGACCGCCGCCTTCACCCTGCCGATGCTCTCGACTCTGGAGCGTGGGCGCGCCCGAGCCCGTATTCCCCGGACGCTCATTCTCGAGCCGACGCGCGAGCTCGCCGCTCAGGTCGAAGAGGCCTTCGCCAAATACGGCGTCAATCACAAGCTGAATCTCGCCTTGTTGATCGGCGGCGTTTCCTTTGGCGATCAGGAAGCCAAGATCGCGCGCGGAGCCGATGTCGTCATCGCGACCCCCGGCCGTCTTCTGGACTTCACGGAACGCGGCGGCCTGCTGCTGACCGGCATCGAAATTCTGGTCATCGACGAAGCCGACCGGATGCTGGACATGGGCTTCATTCCCGACATCGAGCGCATCTGCAAGCTGGTCCCGTTCACCCGCCAGACGCTGTTCTTCTCGGCGACCATGCCGCCCGAAATCACTCGCCTCGTCGACACTTTTCTTCACAATCCGGTGCGCGTCGAGGTCGCCCGCTCAGCGACGACCGCCGACAACATTACCCAGGCTTTGGTGGCCACTGGCGGCGCGCCCGAGGAGAAGCGCTCGACGCTCAGGCGCATCATCCGCGGCGCTCAGAATTTCAAGAACGCGATTATCTTCTGCAATCGCAAGCGCGACGTGCAGGTGGTTTATCGCTCTTTGCAGAGGCACGGCTTCTCGGTCGACGCGCTGCACGGCGACCTCGATCAGCGCATGCGCATGGCCGCCCTCGATCGGTTCCGCGCCGACCAGGTCCAACTGCTGGTGTGCTCCGACGTCGCCGCGCGTGGACTCGACATTCCCGACGTAAGCCATGTCATCAACTACGACGCGCCTCACCACGCCGAGGACTACGTCCATCGCATCGGCCGAACCGGCCGCGCCGGCAAGACGGGCGTCGCGCTGACCATCGTCTCGCGCGCCGACCAGAAGGCGATCGACGAGATCGAGAAACTGATCGCGCGCAAAATCGAGTGGCAGGACGGCGCCGAATTGGCCCCCGAGAACGAGGACGAGGCGCCGAAACGCGAACGACGCGGAAGCGCTCGCCCGCGTGGCGAAGGACGGCAGCGTTCCGACGGGCGCGTCAGGCGCGGCGCGGACTCGCGTCATCATCACGCCGAACGCCCCGCACACGAACGCGTCGCATCGGACCAGGAGCAGTCTTCAACCCCCCGCCCCGCCATATCGGCCGAACCTTCTCCTCGCCGAGAGCGTCCCGGGCCGGAGGTCGCCGTCGCGGATCAGGAGCGGGCCGCCGCGCCTCCAGCGCCGCGATTTGCCGACCCCTCCCCGCGCCGCGGGCCGTCCCGCCCGCGGCGAGGCGACGACGAACCCGTGATCGGCCTCGGCGATCATGTGCCGAGCTTCCTTCTGCGCCCAGTGAAGTTGCGCCCCCGGCCTACGCGCGAACATGTCGAGGCGGAGGACTGAGAACGGCGGCAAGGACATATCACTCGGGTTTTTCGCTGGACGAGCAGGACGGGTCGCGGTCAGCGGCCGAGCCAACGAAGCGCATCCCCGATCAATCTATTTCGCCTGCGCCCGACGGGCGACCGGCGTTTTCGCGGCTTTTCCCTTCGCGGGCTTCGCCTTGGCGGCCGCCACCCGGCGCGCCGCGTCCAGCCCCAGCGCCGCCCAGCGGCGCAGATCCTCGGGCTCGTCATGGGCATCCGCAGGAAGACGCCAAAAGGACGTCGTCATCGGCCTGCCCTTGGCGTTATGGACAAAAGGCGACGACCCCGCCGCGACGAAGCTCGGCTGCGATTGCGAGTCGCATTTGAGGAACGCCTCCACCCTGATCTGGATGGCGAAGCAGAGGCCTTCCGAATAGACGCCATGGCCGCCGAACATGGGCTTGACCCAGACCGCGGAAAACGGCGCAAACAGCGCCTCGAGGCCTTAGACGTTCATGCGAGCGCGTTGAGCTCTTCCGGGCTGGCGGGCGTGATCGCGACGCTCTCGCCGCATCCACAGGCCGAAGTCTCATTAGGATTGGAGAAGGCGAAACTCGCCGACAGACGGTCGACCTTGAAATCCATTTGCGCGCCGAGCAGGAACAGAACCGCCTTCGGATCGACGAGGACCCGGACGCCCTTGTCCTCGACGATCTCGTCGAGCGGCGAAGCGGTCTCCGCCAATTCCATCGTATAAGACATGCCGGCGCAGCCGCCGTTCTTGACCCCGACTCTCACCCCTGCAACCGGTTTCCCGGCGGATTCGGTCAATTCCCGCACCCGGGCCGCCGCCGCGTCGGTCAGGGTCATCACCTGTCGCCGTAACAGTCTGGACGCCATCGCTTTTCTCCGTCGACCGGGGTCAAGGCCCGGCGCGTCAAGACGTATATAACATCGGGCCGCCCGGTTTGACAGGGCGGCCCGGAGGTTGAAACGCCGCTGTTTGCGGCGCGCGCCTTTCATGGTAGGCGAAATTATGGCTGCCCGGCGCCCCTTGAAGACCCGAAGGTCCCTCCTGACCATGCACGGTTGGACCGCGAAACATTACGTCATTTCCGCCCTCGTCATCCTTCTCGCCGTCGGCGCTTTCGCCTATAGCTGGTCGTAACGACCGGACTCCCTTCGCGCGGCAGCCCCCAGAAACCGGCCTGCGGCAAGGCGCGCAGAGTCAAACAGTTCTGACTGGGCTATTATTATCCGACCAAAGGGGCGTCGGGCGGAAGAGGAGGCGAAGTTGCGTAAGGCCCCAACGAAGAAAGCGGTCGAGGCCGCTGTCGCGCTTCCGCAGGATTATGTCTCGGCCGACGACCGGCGGGCCGCGGGAAAAGCGTTGCGCGACGCGGTTCCGCGCACCGCTCAGGGCGGATGGAAGCCGCCGCGCCAAAGGCGCGATCCGATTGAGATTCTGCGCGAATCCAATGAAGGCCGCGTGCCGGAGCTGATCCCAATTCGGTTTGGCCGCATGGCGCAGTCGCCGTTCGCGTTCTTTCGCGGCGCCGCGGCGGTGATGGCGGCCGATCTGGCGACAACCCCGGCGACAGGCCTGATCGTGCAGGCGTGCGGCGACGCGCACCTCATGAACTTCGGCGGCTTCGCCACGCCCGAGCGCAATATTTTCTTCGACATCAACGATTTTGACGAAACCCTTCCCGCCCCGTGGGAATGGGACGTGAAGCGGCTGGCGGCGAGCATCATCATCGCCTCGCGGCATGTGGGCCTCCCTGACAGCGACGCGGCGAATGCGACGACCGACGCCATCTGTTCCTATCGCGAACGGATGACCGACTATTCGTCCATGCGGGCGCTCGACGTCTGGTATGACCGCATCGACTTGAGCCAGGTGCTCAAGGTCCTGCCGTCGGACGCGGAGGTTGAGCGCGTCAGGCAAAGGGTCGAACAGGCTCGTCGCAAGAGCGCGCCCGAAGCGCTGTTTCCGAAGCTCGTCGAGCATCTCGGCTCGGCGCCGCGGATCAGGGACGAGCCGCCGCTCATCTTCCATCCGACCGATGAGCAGGCTCCCGGCCTCAAGTCGGGCTACCGGGAAGCGATCGCGGGCTACCGCGAGTTGCTGCCTGAGCATGTTCGCGTCCTGTTCGACCGGTTTCGCCTGTTCGACGTCGCGATAAAGGTCGTGGGCGTCGGCAGCGTCGGCACATTCTGCGCGATCGCGCTGTTCATGGCCGCCGACGACGATCCAATTTTCCTGCAGGTCAAGGAGGCGCGGCGCTCGGTCCTCGAGCCTTACGCGGCGAAGAGCGCGCACAAGAACCACGGCGAGCGGGTCGTCGCCGGTCAGCGGCTGATGCAGTCGGCGTCCGACATCTTCCTCGGCTGGACGCGCGGACCGAGCGGTCGCGAGTTCTATTTCCGCCAGTTGCGCGACGCCAAGATCTCCCCCGTCCTCGAAGACTGGGATCTCACGACCCTGCGTGAATATGGCAAGCTCTGCGCCTGGGCGCTGGCGCGGGCGCATGCGCGATCGGGCGACTCCGCCAGGATCGCCGGCTACATCGGCTCGAATTCGAGCTTCGACGACGCGGTCTGCGAATTCGCGGTCGAATACGCCGACCAGAACCTCCGCGACTACCGCGCCTTCGTGAAGGCGGTCAGGGAAGGCCGGGTCGAGGTTGTCAACGAGGTGTGAGAGCTGCGCTTTCCGGAGTTTCTTGGCCATACGTGGCAAAGGGCGCCGGCGCGAATCCAAATCGAGTTTTTCATGTCTCCGCCGAAGCCCGAACGCTCCGATCAACTGCTGCGGCGCATCGCCGACGCGCTCGAGCGCCTTGCGCCTGCGCCGCCGCCCGCGCCGGCTTTCGACGCCGCCGAAGCCTTCATCTGGCGCGCGGAACGCGGAATCCTCGCGCCGGTCGCCCGCGTCAATCGCATCGATCTGTCGCTGTTGCGCGGCGTCGACCGAGTGCGCGATCTCCTGGTCGAGAACACACGCCGCTTCGCGCGCGCCCTGCCGGCCAACAACGCGTTGCTGTGGGGCGCCCGCGGCATGGGCAAGTCGTCGCTGGTCAAGGCCGCGCACGCCGCGATCAACCGCGAGGCCGGCGTCGACGGTCGGCTCAAGCTGGTGGAGATTCATCGCGAGGACATCGAGGGCCTGCCGGAGCTGATGAGCTTGCTGCGGGACGCGCCCTATCGGTTCATCGTTTTTTGCGACGATCTCTCCTTTGACGCGGGCGACGCGTCCTACAAGTCGCTGAAGGCGGCGCTGGAGGGCGGGGTCGAGGGACGCCCGGCGAATGTCCTGTTCTACGCCACCTCCAACCGGCGCCACCTGATGCCGCGCGACATGATGGAGAACGAGCGCTCCAGCGCCATCAACCCGGGCGAGGCGGTCGAGGAGAAGGTCTCGCTCTCCGACCGGTTCGGCCTTTGGCTCGGCTTCCACCATTGCAGCCAGGACGACTATCTCGCCATGGTGCGCGGCTACGCCGATCATTTCGGCCTCGACGCGCCCGCCGAGAAGCTCGAGGCCGAAGCGCTCGAATGGGCGACGACCCGCGGCTCCCGCTCCGGCCGCGCCGCCTGGCAGTTCACGCAAGACCTCGCCGGCCGTCTCGGCAAGCCGCTCAACGCCGCGGCCAGTTGACGAGCGCGAGCCCCGACACGACCAGCGCGATCGCGATGGCGAAACTCGCCGTCACCGCCTCGCCAAACGCGAGCCAGCCTGCAAAGACTCCGACGAGCGGCGTGACGAAGGTGAAAGCCGATAGTTGGGCGGCGGGATAGCGCCCGAGCAGCCAGAACCACAGAGCGTAGGTTACGCCAACGACGACCGCGCCTTGCCAGATCAGCGAGGCATAAGTCCCGGCGGACAAATGCGTCGGGACCGGCTCGCCGAAGGCGTAGACCGCGAAAGGCGCAACGAGCGCCGACGTTCCAATCTGGTAGAGCAGCGTCTTGAGCGGGTCGGCGCGGCGTAGCGACGTCGCCTTGATGAGAATTGTCGTCGCTCCCCACAGCGCCGCGGCAATCAGCGCCAATCCGTCGCCGATCAGCCCGCCGCTTTGACCCGGCCTCGCGAGCCCGCCGACGACGCCGAGAAAGGCCAGCGCGAGCCCCAACCACTGGATCGGCCTTGGCCGCTCGTCCTTGAGCAGGAACGCCGCGCCCAGCGCGACAAAGAACGGCGCCGCGTAAAGAAACACGATCGAGCGCGCCGCCGTCGTCCAGCGCAACGATTCGAACAGGACAATGAATTCGAGCGCGAACAGCGCGCCGGCCAGCGCGCCAGCCGTCTCCGTGCCGTCGATTCGAAAGATGCGCCGCTTGGCCAGAGCCGCGTAGACGATCACGCACACGCAGCCTATCGCCGAGCGAACGCCTGTCTGCGCGATCGGTCCGATCTCGGCGAGCGCCGCCTTGGCGACGACCTGATTGAAGCCCCAGACGACGCAGATGGAAAGAGTGACCGCGGCGCCGATACGGTCCATCGGTCGGATTCGACCACTCATCGCCCCCACCTTGCCTCAGCGCTGGCGCCGAAAGCTCATAAAAGCAGGGGCGACGGGCCTTTCCTTGGACCCGCCGCCCCGATCGGCTCTCGAAAATCAACGGTGGGAGGCGAAAATCCTCGAGGGTCGGGCGTCGTCCAGTCTGGCGCTGGACCTCGTCAATTCCGACCGACCTTAGAGGCCGGCCAGATAGTTGGTCGGATCGACCGGCGTCGATCCCTTGCGCAGTTCAAAGTGAAGCTGCGGCGAATTGACGTTGCCCGATTCCCCGGACTTGGCGATGACCTGGCCGCGCTTGACCGATTCGCCGCGCTTCACGTCGAGTTCGCCATTGTTGGCGTAGGCGGTGACGAAGCCGTTCGGATGCTTGATGAGAACCAGGTTGCCATAGCCTTTCAGCCCATCGCCCGAATAGACGACAACGCCATTCTCGGCGGCGCGCACCGACGTGCCCGCGGGCACGGAAATGTTGATGCCGTCGTTGCCGCCGGTCTTGAAGCCCTGGATGATGCGGCCGCGCGCCGGCCAACGGAATTCCGGCTCGACGCCGGAGGCGTCGGCCTGCGCTCCGGTGAGAGGCGCCTTCGTCTGCGCCGCGCCGTTTTCGAGGTTGCCGGTCGGCGCGGAGTTGACGGCGGACTTTTTGCCCTGGGCGGCCGGCTTGGCGGGTTCCGCCTTGGCGACGACGGAAGCCTCGGGCTTTGAAGGCGAGGTCTTGCCCGCCGGCGACGTCGCCTCGGCGGCCTTCTCCTGCGCGTGGGCCTTCTTCTCTTTCGAGGACAGTTCGGCTTTGCCCTTGCTGTCGCGCGCGGCGACCTCGTTCGCGTGCTTCAGGTCTCGCTTCGTCGAGGTCTCGGCGACCATCCTTTCGGCCGGTTTACGCCCCGCCGCGACGGTTGCGCCGTTTGCGTGATAGACGGGCACGACGATGTTCATGCCTGGGCGCACCTCGGCCGATTTTGAAAGACCGTTGGCGCTCAACAGCGCGGCCGCCGGGACGCCATAGCGACTGGAGAGCGAATCCAGCGTCTCGCCCTGTGCGACGACGACCGGCGAGCCGCCGACCGCGCTCCATCCGACGGCCGAGCCCCCGACCGGCTGCGGGGCATGTCCTGCGCCCGTCGGCGCCGCGGAGGCGATCGGGCTCGGCCCTGGCGGCGCGAGCGGAGTGGCGGCGACCTTCGCGGTCGGCGCGGCGCCCGCCGTTTGGCCGCCTGAGAAGGGATTGACGAAGGGACTGCCGCTGTCGGCGAATTGGGTGACGTCGGACGAACACCCCGCAAGCCACACGACGGCCAAGCCAGTCAGCGCAAGACGCGGAAAAGCGCGCCCTTCCAGAAACCCAACGCGGTTACTCATCGGCATCAACCCACGACTACGCGACTGAAAACGTGAACACTCTGCACCGATCGAGTTAAGGGAAGGTTTAAGATGAATCGATCGTGAGGACGTTTGTCGACTCGCGCCCGCATCAGCGGGCGCCGAGACGCGCCGGCGTTTCAGAGCGCGCGGGAGAGGCCGTGCTCGAGCGGCCGCAATCCGCGCGCCGGACCATGGTCGGCGACATCCACCGAGCCGTCGGCGCCTCTGACGAGGCGCACGATCCGCTGCTCGTTCGGGTCAGGTCCCGCGAAAGCCGATACCAGCGCCCCGTCGGGCGCGAGGAGCTCGCGGAACGCCTGGGCCGGCGGCTCGATGAGACCATGGACGACGACGCGGTCGAAACGTTCGCCCGTCAGATGAAACTCAAACCCGTCGCGCCACAATACGGAAACGTTGGCGAGCCCAAAGGCCTTGATCCGCGCCGACGCCTCGACCGCCAGCGTCTGGAAGCGCTCGAGGGAGACGACTTCGTTTGCAAGTTGGGCGAGCAAAGCCGTACAATAGCCTGTTCCGGTTCCAATTTCGCAGACCCTATCCGACCGCCGCAAGCCCAATGCGGCGATCATCGCGGCGAGCACGGAGGGCGGCGGCGAGGTCTGGCCGCAGCCGATCGGCAGGGCGATGTCGCGAGCCGAAATGTCGGCGAAGCGCTGGGGCACGAACATGGCCCGAGGGGCGCGTTCGAGCGCGCGCAACAGCTCGAGATCGTCGATGCCTCGCGCGCGCATCGCCAGGGTGAACTGGGCGCGCTCCTCCGCCTCCGACGCGCTCAATGTCCCGCCCCCCGGTCCATGCGATCTGGCGTCCCTCGTTTCACCGTCCGGCGAATGCGCTCTCCAACCGCAGCCTCGACTCGTCGTCGGTCAGATCAAGACGCAGCGGCGTCACCGAAATCATACGGTCCGCCAACGCGGCAAGGTCCGTCCCGTCCCCGAACTGAATCTCGCCGCGCTGAAACATCAGCCAGTAATAGGCGAACCCGCGCCCGTCGCGCCGTTCCTCGACGCGCATGAGTTCGGCGTTGCGCTGGCCCTGCCGCGTGAACGCGATTCCCTTCACCTCCTCGGCGGCGCAGGCGGGAAAGTTCACGTTGACGAGGCCGCCGGGCGCGATGCCCGCCGCCAGAATTTTGCGAATCAGCGGCGCGGCATGCGCCTCGGCCGCCTCCCATTCGATCGAGGGCCGACCATGAACCCCGGCATAGGCTTGCGACAGGGCGATCGAGGGAATGCCGAGGATCGACCCTTCCATCGCTCCGGCGATCGTGCCGGAATAGGTGACGTCCTCGGCGACGTTCTGGCCGCGGTTGACGCCCGAGAGCACCAGATCCGGCCGCCGGTCGGCCATGATCTTGCGGACTCCCATGATGACGCAGTCGGTCGGCGTGCCCTTGACGGCGAAGTGACGCTCGCCGATCTTGCGCAGCCGCAGCGGATCGCTGAGCGAGAGCGAATGGGCGACGCCTGACTGGTCGTATTCGGGCGCGACGACGGTTATGTCGTCGGAGAGTTCTTCCGCGATTGTTTCGAGAAGCTTCAGCCCCTGCGCGTGGATGCCGTCATCGTTGGTGAGCAAGATTCGCATGGCGCCCCTTTCGCACGCGGCTCACGCCGAGGCGAGCGCGTTCTAGCGCGCTTCGACGATTCGCGCGACGGCGAGATTGCGGTTGTGCAACGGCGGCGAAGCGCAGGCGCCCGCAAGCCGGCCCGGCGCCCTCAGGGCTTCGGCCCGATCCGCGTCAGCCCGCCCATATAGGGCCTCAGGACTTCGGGAATTGTGACCGAGCCGTCGGGCTCCTGATAATTCTCCAGCACCGCGACCAGCGCCCGGCCGACCGCGACGCCGGAGCCGTTGAGCGTATGGACGAAACGGGTGGACTTCGCGTCGGCCGCCTTGGAGCGGGCGTTCATGCGCCGGGCCTGGAAGTCGCCGCACAGCGAGCAGGAGGAAATCTCGCGGAACCGTCCCTGCCCCGGCAGCCAGACCTCGATGTCGTAGGTCTTGCGCGACGCAAAGCCCAGGTCGCCCGTGCACAAAGCGACGGTGCGGAAGTGCAGCCCGAGGCGCTTGAGCACCTCTTCCGCGCAGGCCGTCATCCGCTCGTGCTCGGCGCTCGATTCCTCGGGCGTCACGATCGAGACCAGTTCGACCTTCTCGAACTGATGCTGGCGGATCATGCCGCGCGTGTCTTTCCCCGCGGCTCCCGCTTCCGCCCGGAAGCACAAAGTTCCGGCGGTGAAGCGCAGGGGCAGCGTCTTCTCGTCGACGATGCTTTCGCGCACGAGATTGGTCAGCGGCACTTCGGCGGTCGGGATGAGCCAAAACTGTTCGTGGGTATCGGCTCTCTCAATCACGTGCTTTACCGTTTCGACAAATGTGCGTCGCCCATCGCGAAGGTCCGCAAGCTCCGAATCAGAAACCTGTTGCAAGGCCATCCGCAGTAATTCGGCGCGGTTTCCCATATCTGCGCCGATGAATTGATCGTCGTGAAACTTCGGCAGTTGCGCGGTGCCGAACATCGCCTGATCGCGCATCAGCACCGGCGGGTTAATTTCCTGGTAACCATGTTCACTCGTGTGCAGATCGAGCATGAACTGCATCAGCGCCCGCTCCAGCCGCGCCAGCGCGCCCTTCAGCACCACGAAACGCGCGCCGGAAAGCTTGGCGGCGGCGTCGAAATCCATCAGGCCGAGCGCCTCGCCGATCGCGAAATGCTCCTTCGGCTTGAATCCTTCTGGAAAGCTCGGGGCTGCGCCGTGGCGGCGCACTTCGACATTGTCGTTCTCGTCCCTGCCGTCCGGAGTGTCGTCGAGCGGCAGGTTTGGGATTTCGGCGAGCGCCGCTTCGAGTTTCTTGCCCGCCTCCCGCTCCGCCGCCTCCAGCTCCGGCATGACCGCCTTCAGTCCGGCGACTTCGGCGCGAAAATCCTCGGCGGCGACGGTGTCTTTCCGCGCCATCGCCAAGCCGATCTGCTTCGAGGCGGCGTTGCGGCGTTCCTGCGCGCCCTGCAGATCGGCGATCGCCGCGCGGCGCTTTTCGTCGAGCGCGATCAGGGATTCGGCCAGAGATTCGGCGGGCGGAAGAAACCCACGGCGCCGCAGACCCTTGTCGAAAACTTCAGGATTGTCGCGGATTAGTTTAATATCATGCATGAATCACCTGAGGCAGGCTGCCGGGCGCCGCAATATCCCGTCGCCGAGCGCAGCGAGCGCGAGGCCCGCCATTACCAGAACGCCGCCGCCAAGCTCAACCGGCCTCAAAGGCTCGCCGAGAGCGAGAGTTTTGGCGGCGCGCCAAAGACCTGACGCGATCAGCGCAAGGGCGCGAGCGAGGCTGGCGGGCGAGGTGCGCTTTGACGGTCTCGACATGTCGTCCAATTCTTTCAACAGGGCGTGAAGCCTGCCGACGGATTCAAGGTTGACGCCAACCGCGTCGACCTCCAATCACAACTCACGTCCCTGTCCTTTGGGCCCCCGCCAATATTCGCGATGTTCTTTTTCCCGGAGTGAAACAGCATGACCGGACTGACGTTCGCACGCAAAATTACCTCGGTGATCTCAGCCTGCGGGCTCATTCTGGCGAGCGCGGTCGAAGGCGCGCAAGCCTGCACCGGCATACGCTTGATCGCCGCCGACGGCTCGGTGATTCACGCGCGGACGCTCGAATTCGCCGTCGACCTTCATTCCGACGTGATCGTGGTTCCGCGCGGCTACCAGCGGATCGGGACCGCGCCGGATGACAAGGACGGGCTCAAGTGGAAGGCCAAATACGCCAGCGTCGGGGCGAATGGCCTCGGTCTGCCGATCATCGTCGATGGCTTGAACGAGGCAGGCCTGGCGGTCGGGTTGTTCTACTTTCCCTCGACCGCAGGATATATGCCCTACGCGCCGGCCGACGCCGACAGGGCGATCGCCCCCTGGCAATTGGGCTCCTGGCTCCTGGACAATTTCGCCAGCGTCGACGAGGTGAAGGCGAACATCGGCGCCGTCGTCGTTCCCGCGACCGTGCTCAAGCAGTGGGGATTTTCTCCGCCGGTCCACGCCGTCGTTCACGATGCGTCGGGCAAGAGCATTGTCATCGAGTACGTGGGCGGAAAACTCAACGTCTACGACAATCCTTTGGGCGTGCTCACCAACTCGCCCGGATTTGATTGGCACATGACCAATCTGCGAAACTATGTCAATTTCTCGCTCAGCAACGTGCCGCCCGTGCAACTCGGCGCGGTGAAACTCGAGCCGCTCGGTCAAGGTTCCGGAATGTTGGGTCTGCCGGGGGACTTCACGCCCCCTTCGCGCTTCGTCCGCGCGGTGGCGTTCAGCCAGTCCGTCATGCAGCCGAAGACCGGCGGCGAGGCCGTTCTCGAAGCGTTTCACGTCCTCAACAACTTCGATATCCCGAAGGGCGCAGCCCGCGAAATCGAAAAAGACTCGCATGGCAACATTCTCGCCGACTACACGATTTGGACCAGCGCCAGCGATCTCAAGGCGAAGCGGTTCTATTTCCGCACCTACGACGACAGCCAGATCCGCATGGTCGACCTCACCAAAATGAATCTCGACGCCAAGGACGTGGTCAAAATCTCCATGCAAGGCGAAGAGACGATTCGAACCCTCAACCCTTGAACGTCGCGGTTATTGGCAATTATCGCGCCGCGCGGGCGTCGAATTTGGAGCGATTGTCTCGGATCGCTTCGAAATCGCGCATCGATCACCTGAATGACCGCACGCGTGGCCGCATCAGCCAATCGCCAAGAATATTCAGGGCGAGGCCCGCCATGACCAGAACGCCGCCGAATAGCTCAACCGCGTTCACCCGCTCGCCGAAAACGACGGAGCCAGCGATCATGCCGACGATCGGCACCATGAGCGCGAACGGCGCGACGGTCGCCGCCGAATAGCGCGCGAGCAGCCGGGCCCACAGACCGAAACCGAACACCGTGCCGGCGTACGAGACAACCAGCACGCTGCCGATGAGCCTCAGGCCCGGATGCGCGAGCGCGGCGAACGCCGATGTCCCATCCACGGCGAGCGACAGCAGCAACAGCGGCAAGGGCGCCGCGAGGCTCGACCAGACGGTGAAGGCGAGCATGTCGACCCTGCCGACAGTCTTCGCCAGGACGTTGCCCGAGCCCCAGAACAATGAGGCCAGGATCACCATCGCAAAAGGGCCGAAGCTCGCGCCGGTGAGGCGGTCCGAGCCGATGACCGCCATTCCGGCGAAGGCGACGAAGGCGCCGACGAGCTGCGCCCGCCGCGGCCATTCGCCCAACAGCGCCCAGGCGAGAAAAATGGTGAAGAACGCCTGCGCCTGAATGACGAGCGAAGCGAGTCCGACCGGGAAGCCCCGGTGGATCGCGATGAACAGGAGGCCAAACTGTCCGACGCCGATCAGCAGGCCGTAGAGCGCGACGGTCCAGGCCGGCGCCTTGGGCGGGGGCAGGAAGAAGACGAGCGGGAACGCGGCGAAGACAAAGCGCAACGCCGACAGCATCAGCGGCGTGGTCTCGCCGACGCCGATCTTGATGGCGATGAACACCAGGCCCCAGACAACCGCGACGCTCGACGCCGACAGGATGTCGCGAGGCCTCATGCGGGTGGATAGGGTCACGAACCAGGGCGCTCCAAAGACTCAAATTGATCGGGGAAGGGACATTCCGAACGGCAGGGATGAGCGCTGACTCCCGCCGGCGAAGCCGTCAGGATCAGCCGATGAGCCCCGAGCCCGAGCAGCGCCTCAACCTGCCCCCGTCGGGTTGAGCGTTAGGCCGGTCACGTCGCCGCTTTGTTCTCGGCCGCCTGCGCCTGCGCCCGCTTCTTCTCGACGAATTTGACGGCGATTATGGAGCCTTCGTAAAGGGCCAGCATCGGCAGCGCGAGCGAAGTCATGCTGATCAGGTCGGGCGGCGTCAGGATGGCCGCGATCCCGACCACCGCCACGATCGCGTAGCGGCGCATCTTGATGAGATAGGCGGAATCGATGATGCCGACATGGCCGAGAAGGGTCAGGATCACCGGCAGTTGAAAGGCGATCCCGAAGGCGAAGATGAGCGTCATGATGAGCGAAAGATACTCGCTCACTTTCGGCAGCAGCTCGATCGTCGCCTCGCCCGGCACGTTGACCTGCTGCAGCGACACCGAGAATCGGATCAACAGCGGCATCACGACGAAATAGACCAGCAGCGCGCCGCCCAGAAAGAAGAACGGAGTGGCGATCAGATAGGGCAGAAACGCCTGACGCTCGTTCCGGTACAGGCCCGGCGCGATGAACTTGTAGAGCTGGACGGCGATGACCGGAAAGGCGATCACGCCCGCCCCGAACATGCTGAGCCGGATGTTGGTGTAGAACTGCTCGAGGAAATGGGTGGCGATCAGCGTCGCCTTTTCCGCCCCGACCACGCGGACATAGGGCTCGGTCAGCACGTTGTAGATCGTGCGGGAGAAATAGAAGCACACCAGAAACGCGGCGAAAAAAGCGTAGAGCGACCGGATGAGCCGCGCCCTGAGCTCGATCAGATGGTCCATCAACGGCGCCTTGGTGGCGTCGATGTCCTCTTGGCTCATTCCGCGGCGCTCTGCTTGGCGGCGGGCGCCTCGGTCGCGTGATGCGCTTCAGGTTGCGGCGCCGCCGGCGGCCCCGGCGGGGCGGGCTCGGGAGCGTTCAGCGCGATCTCGGAGGTTTGGACTTCGGCCGGCGCCTGGACGGCCTTGGTCACGTCGTCGCGGATCATGGCCGCGGGATCGAAGGCGACATCGACCTTCGTCTGCTCGTTGATCGCGTCGATCTCCTTTTTGACGCTGTCGAAGTCGGCTTCGCGCATGGCGTCCATGAACTGGCCCTGGAATTCGGCCGCCATGCGCCGCATCTTGCCGACGGTCTGCCCGACGGTGCGCATGACGCGCGGCAAATCCTTCGGCGGAATCACCGCCAGAGCGACGATCGCGAAAATCATCAGCTTGCCAACGTCAAAATCGAACATCGAATGTTAGGGTCCGGCCAAACAAACATAAGGGAGACGCGCCCGCGTCTCTCCGTTGTGGAGGCGTCAGACGGGGACGCGCTCAGCCGACCTTATGGACGTCGTTGGCGTCGACGCCGACCCGGTTGTCGATGGTGCGCTGGACGGTCGGCGCGGGCTTGGCGTCGTCGTCGTCAGCCATACCTTTCTTGAACGATTTGAAGCCCTTGGCGACATCGCCCATGATGTCGGAAATCTTGCCCTTGCCGCCGAACAGCAGCAGCGCGACCGCAATGAACAACATCCAATGCCAAATGCTAAAGCTACCCATGGCCGTCATCCCTAACTGCGCCGCTCAGCCTTCAACCGCCGGCGCGTCCACGTTGGCGCAAACCTATGCGCGCGGAGGCGCAAAAACAAGCGCGCCTCAGGAAAAGCGAGGATCCGCGAAGCCGATCACGTTCGTTTTCGAGCGTATCGAAGTTCGGCGCCAGCCGAGCCCTCGCGCCAACCCCTCTCCAGCACTGGGAGAACGAACGCGCCGTTGACCGTTCAACGTGGCTGAAATGCGATGCCGGATGACCGCGTTCGCTTCGACTCCGCGAAAGGTCCAAGATGCTCTAAGCTCGCCAAAGCAGCGCCCCGACGCTCTTCCGCGCTTCGCGTCCAGCCCGAAAGGGGATTGCCCATGAGCGAAATCGCCAAACGCCTCAACACGTTGGGCGTCGTTCTCCCAAGCGCGGCGGCGCCGGTCGCCAATTATGTTGCGTTCGTACGCACGGGCGCGCTGCTGTTCGTTTCCGGTCAATTGCCGCTGGGGCAAGATGGAAAGCTCGACCAACGCCACCAGGGCAAGCTCGGCCCCGATTCCCCGATCGAAACCGCGCGCGAGGCGGCGCGGCTCAGCGCGATCAATTGTCTCGCCCAGGCGCACGCGGCGCTCGGCGATCTCGATCGCGTGGCTCAGGTCGTGCGGCTCGGCGGCTTTTTCAACGTCGCTGCGCATTTCAACGCCCTGCCCCAGGCGATGAACGGCGCATCCGACCTGATCGCCGAGATTTTTGGGCCACGCGGCCGTCATGCGCGCACCACCGTCGGCGTCTCGCATCTGCCGTTGAACGCGCTGGTCGAGATCGAGGCGCTGTTCGAGATCGCGCCTTGAGAGCGCTCAACGCTCCCGCCTGGCTGACTGAGCGTCCGATCGCCCACCGCGGTCTGCACGATGCGCAACAGGGCGTGATCGAAAACACGCTTGGCGCGGCCGAAGCGGCGATCGCGGCCGGCTACGCCATCGAATGCGACGTTCAGATCAGCCGCGACGGCGAGGCGTTCGTGTTTCACGACGAGACGCTCGATCGTCTGACCGACGCCGACGGCGCGCTTTGCGACAAGAGCGCGGCGGAAATCAAACAGGCGCGGATCAAGGGCTCGGGCGAACAGCCCCCGACGTTCAGCGCGCTTCTCGCCGCCGTCGCCGGCCGCACGCCGGTCATCTGCGAACTCAAGAGCCGGTTCGACGGCGACTGGCGCGTCGCCGACCGCATCGCCCCGCTCGCCGCCGGATACGACGGCCCGCTCGCGTTCAAGAGCTTCGACCCTGACGTAATCGCCTATTTGCGCCTGCGCTACCCGCGCCTTGGCCGGCCGGGCGCCCCTGCCCGCTCGGGATCGTCGCCGAAGCGTCCTATGACGACCCTGTCTGGGATCGCCTGACGCCCGAGCAGCGACGCGACTGGACCGATTTCGAGTTTTTCGATCGGCTGCGGCCGGATTTTCTGTCCTGGAACGTCGACGACCTGCCCCACAAGATCCCGTTCCTGGTCAAGGA
The DNA here is from genome assembly GCA_963781895.1 of uncultured Alphaproteobacteria bacterium. Taxonomy (GTDB): domain Bacteria; phylum Pseudomonadota; class Alphaproteobacteria; order Rhizobiales; family Beijerinckiaceae; genus Roseiarcus. The sequence continues at coordinate 152,908 of CAWAIM010000017.1, read as the reverse complement.
ACTGCACGCCGCCCCGATCATGGCCTGGACGGTGCGCTCAGGCCGGCAGCGCGAGGCCGCGCGAAAATGGGCGGACCAGATCGTGTTCGAGGGCGAAGGGCGGCCGTGAGGCGACCGTTCGGGCGCGCATTCGCCAATTCACAACCGCATCTTCGACCTTGCCCGAATCGCGCGAATCTGACAGCGTTGCGCTGCAACATAGTAAAGCCCGTCGAATTCGACGATCATTTGCTGAAGGAACGCGTCGTGATGATTATCGGCGTTCTCAATCAAAAAGGGGGCGTGGGCAAGACGACCCTCGCGATCAACCTGGCGGCGAGCCTCGCCCATTCGGGTTCGCGGGTGCTGTTGGTCGACGCCGATCCTCAGGGCAGCGCGATGTCCTGGTCAGGCACGCGCGACAGCGAGCCGCCCTTCTCGGTCGTCGGCATGGCGAAACCGACGCTGCATCGCGACCTGCCGCGGCTCGCGGGAGACTACGACTTCGCGATCATCGACGGCGCGCCGCGGGTCAACGAACTCGGACGCTCGGCGATCCTGGCCAGCGACTACGTTCTGATTCCGGTCCAGCCCTCGCCCTACGACGTGTGGGCGGCCGCCGATACGGTGCAGTTGATCCGCGAAGCCCGGCAGCTGAAGGAAGGCCTCAGCGCCGCCTTCGTGGTCAATCGCCGGATCGCCAGAACCGCGATCGGTCGCGACGCCGCGGCCGCGTTGGCGCAATTCGGCGACATTCCCGTTCTTGCGGCGGCCCTCAATCAACGCATCATTTACGCCGAGAGCGCGGCCAAAGGGCTTTCGGTGATCGAAGCCGCTCCGACGAGCGAGGCGGCGCGGGAGGTGGACGCTCTCGTCGAGGAGGTCCTCGGCGCGCGCAGAAGGGAAGCGGCGTGAGCAAGAAGACGATCGCGTTCACGATGCCGGCGGCAGCGGCGCGCCCGCGCGAGCGAACGCCTGTCGACCCCGATGCGCTCGGCGGCGTAAGCGCGACGTTCATCGCCCCTGACCGGCCAGACGCCGGGTCTGACGACTGGGTGCGCGACCGGAGCGTGCGCCACGCAGGCGATCACGTGCGGGCGCTCCATCTTCTACCTGCGTTCCCGGCGGCGGCCGGGACGAGCGTGATGATCGATCTCGCCTCCGAGCGGAACCTGGTGGAAGTGATGTCGCTGAGCTTTTTCCTGCCGTTTGCGCTCGGCTGGTTCTGGTTCGCCAACGCCATGCGACGGCGCCATTCCATTTGGGCCGAGTAGGAGGCTTGGCGCTCCCTTCCCTTCGCCGCTGTCTTGCCTGACGTGCGGCGCGTCCCAGGGCGTCGGCGATTCGGCGCGCGTGGCGAGCGATTCCGGGCGCGTCCGCAGCCGCAGCGCTGGCGCCGCTATGCGGCGGCCTGCGGGAGCCGGAGCCCAAAGATTTCCTTTGGTTCGCTGACGCCCCGAAGTTGAAATTGGCCGAGCAATTCAAGGCGGCCGCCGCAACGCCCGGCGGATTCCGCAAACCGCGACGAGAAAAGGAGGTTTCGACCAAGCACGTCGCACAACTTTTCCATCCGCACCACTTCATTGACCGCGGGCCCGATCACTGTGAAGTCGAGCCGGTCTGCGGCGCCGACGTTGCCGTACAACACTTCGCCCACATGCAGGGCGATGTCGACCTCGGCAAACGGCGCGCCCGCCGCCTGACGCTCCAGGTTGCGGGATTTCATGTTGCCCAACGCCTCCACGGCGGCGTCGAGGCCGCGGCTGCATGCGGCCTTCTCGTCCGCTTCCTCGAAGGAGATCGTCGCCAGCATGGCGTCGCCGATGAATTTGAGCACGTGCCCGCCGCGAGGCCGCAGCGAGGCCGTCAAAGTCTCGAACACCTCGTTCAGCATCTGAACGATCTCCGGTCCCGACGACACGTCGCTGATCCGCGTGAAACCGCGCAGGTCCGCGTACCAGAGCACGGAGTGGAGGCTGTTGACCGTTCCGCGCTCGACCGCGCCGGAATGCACGCGGGACCCGGCGTCAGTTCCGAGATACGTCCGCAGAAGTCCGGACGCGATGTCGTAGCCCGCGTGCGCCTTCATGGCGAGCGACAATTCCGGCAAGGTGGACTGGAGCAAGTCGATTTCCGCCGCACGGAAGCCGCCGGGGCGATCGGTGGTGAACGAATAGACGACGCCCGTCCCGTGCGAGGGATCGGCGGTCTCGCCGAACCGGAAGGCCAGGCAAACATAGTCGGTGCCGCCGGCCTGATGGAAGTCCACCAGCGCGGGAAAGTCCCGCTCCTCCGGCCCCAGTTCAAGCCGGCGCCGCAGCCACGGGTTCTTTTCGCCGGCGAGCGAGCGCTGGATCAGCGCATGAAAGGGGCTGCTGAGCCACTCCCGCGAGACCGGACCGCGCGCGAATTGCTGTTCGCGCACGGATTGCCATTCGCGTCGCCACGTGTAGCCGTAGCCGGACCATTGCGGATGCAATGTCTGCGTCGACACATAGGCGCGCAGGAGCGCGAAGCCGAGCGCGGCCAGCCGCCGGCAATATCCTTCGAAAAGCTCGCGCGCAACGGCGCCTCGCAGTCCCTGCTCTGTCGCCCACGCGTTGAGCTCGGCCGAGGTCCCGGCAAGCCTCGCCGAAGCCAGATCGGCCTGATCTTCGGGCGGCGCCGATGCGACGCGCGTTTGTTTCTCGACCACGCGGAGCGAGGCGTCATTCATTTCGCTATCCAATTGTCTTGTCGCCGACACGCTCAAATCGCGGCGCTTCGTGACTTTGCGCAGGAGGCGGCGATTGAGCCCGGCATGCCCAGTCGTGCGCCCAAAATAGCAGCGCCAAGGGTCCGGGACAACGATCATTGGCGGCGCGTTCCCATCCGCTCGCTGGTCGTTCGGATCGCCCGCCTACCGCATCGCCTCGGCGATATCGACCACCCTCAGCTGCGCCCGCTCGCGGCCGCCGTAGCGGTTGATCGCCAGCGTTCCGGCCAGATGCACCGGCGCGCCCTTGAGACGCGCAAGCGCATCGCCGAGAGGCTTGCCGACGGCGCGGAACGCCATGGCCTCGATCCCCTGTCCGTCAGCCGCCACGGCGCGAACCCGCAAGTGGCCGACGCCGACCGGCGTCACGTCGGCCAGGCGATGGCGCGGCAGGGCGAACACCGGCTCCGGATTGCCCGAACCGTAAGGGCCGGCCGCCTCGAGACGGTGCGCCAGCGCCGGCGTCGCCGCTCCGGCGGTCATGGCGGCGTCGACCGAAAGGCTCGCCTCGGCGCGCGCTTTGGCCACCGGTCCGGCGAGCGTCTGCTCGAGAAAGGCCCGCCATTCGCCGAGCCGGTCGCTGGCGAGCGTCACGCCCGCCGCCATCGCATGGCCGCCGCCCTTGATCGCCACTCCCGCCTCGACGGCGGCGCGCACCGCCTTGCCGAGATCGACGCCGGCGATCGACCGGCCCGAGCCGGTCGCTTGCCCGCCGCTGAGCGAAAGCGCGAAGGCGGGACGGTCGAACCGCTCCTTGAGGCGCGCCGCGACGATGCCGACCACGCCCGGCGGCCAGCCCACGCCCGCCACCACGACCGTCGCGCCGCGCTCCTCGAGCCCCAGCGACAGGAAAGCCTCGGCCTCGGCCTCCGCGAGCGTCGCGATCTCGATCTGCTGGCGCGCGCGGTTGAGGCGGTCGAGTTCGGCGGCGATGTCGCGGGCCTCGAACTCATCGAGCGTCGTCAGGAGACGCGCGCCCAGGGCCGCGTCGCCGATCCGCCCGCCCGCGTTGATGCGCGGGCCGATGAGAAAGCCGAGATGATAGGGCCGAGGCGGTCCGTCCGCCCCGGCGACGTCGAACAGAGCCGCCAGTCCCGGACGCCGGCGCTGGCGCATGACGCTTAAGCCCCTGGCGACAAAAGCGCGGTTCAGTCCCGTCAGCGGCACGACGTCGGCGACGGTCGCGAGCGCGACCAGATCCAGCGCCGCGATGAGGTCGGGGGCGTCGCGCCCGTTCCAGAATCCCGCTTGTCGGAGCGCCCGGTTGAGCGCCACCAGGGCCATATAGACGACGCCGGCGGCGCGCGAGATGTCCGAGGCCGGAAAGGTCGTCCTGCCGGTTGGGATCGACGAGCGCCAGCGCTCTCGGCAGCGCCTCGGGCGCCTGGTGATGATCGAACACGATCACGTCGAGGCCGAGCCGTTCGGCTTGAGCGAAAGGCTCGTGGCTGACCGCCCCGCAATCGACCGTGACGACGAGCTTGGCGCCTTTTGCCGCGAAGCCCGCAATCGCCTCGGCGTTCGGGCCATAGCCTTCGGACACCCGGTCGGGAATATGCACGATCGTCTCGCAGCCGCAGGCGGTGAGAAATTCGGCCAGGAGCGCGGCGCTGCAGGCGCCGTCGACGTCGTAGTCGCCGAAGATCGCGACCCTTTCGCCGCGCTCGACCGCGCGCCTGAGGCGATCCGTCGCCGCTTCCATGTCGCGCATGCAATAAGGGTCCGGCATCAGGTCGCGCAAGGTCGGATCGAGATAGCGCTCGACCGCCTCCGGCTCGACGCCGCGCCCCGCGAGCACCCGCGCGACCAGCTCGTCCTGACCGCCGATCTGCGCGATCGCCAAGGCGCGCGCCTCGCCCGCGCCGTCCAGGCGGGGGCGCCACGGCCGGCCGAGGGCCGAGCTCTCGACATCGAGAAAATAGCCGATGGATGTCACGGTCTGCTTGCCCTCGCCCTACCCGCTCCCGCTCGCGGGAGAGGGGCGAATCCTTCTCCCGCATACGGGAGAAGGCGGCGCGAAGCGTCGGATGAAGGCGGTCGCGCCGCCTTCTCCGCCTGCCTCGCCTACGCCGCGAATCGCCGCGCAGCCACGCCGCCGAAGAACACCATGCCAGACAGCGCGGTAATCCAGAAGCTGGTCGGCCAGTCGGTGTAGAAGGCGAGCGTCAGTCCTCCCCAGGCTTCGGCGAGCGCGAGCGCGGCGGAGAGCGCGACCGCGACCGGCAGCCGGCGGGTGAGATTGATCGCCGCCGCCGCCGGCCCGACCATCAGCGTGAACACCAAGAGAACGCCGACGATCTGGGCGCACTCCGCGACCGCGACGGCGACGATGGCCAGAAAAGCCGTCGAAACGAAGCGCAGCGGCACGCCGCGCGCCTCGGCGAGTTCCGCCTGCAGGGACGCGAAAATGAGCGGCCGTCCGATCAGCGCCAGCGCGGCGAGGCTCAATATCGCGAGGACGACGAGAGTGACGAGCGCGGAAGCGTCGACGCCGAGCACGTTGCCGAACAGCAGCGCCGTGGCCTGAGTCGCCGCCGAGGTGTAGAAATGCAGGAACAGGAGCCCGAGGCCCAGCGCCAGCGACAGCATCATGCCGATCGCCACGTCGCGCTCGGCGAGCTTCTCGCCGAACAGCCCCATGCCGACGCCGGCGACGACGGTGAAGCCGACGAGCCCGGCGAGCGGCGACAGACCGAACAGCACCGCTCCCGTCGCGCCGGTGAAGCCGACATGCGACAGCGCATGGCCGGCGAAAGTCTGCCCGCGCAGCACCAGAAAAAACCCGACCGTCCCGGCCAGGATCGCCGCTATCCCCGAGGCGGCGAAAGCGGTGCGCATGAAATCATAGTCAAGCATGGGCGCCGTCGTGATCGTGCGCATGACCATGGGCGTCGTCGTGACGATGCGCGTCGCGCTCGACGTCGACGTCGCCCGCCATGACAAAATAGCGATCCTTGACCCGGACGACCTCGATTTCGGCGCCGTAGAGGCGCGACAGCACCGGCCCGGTGACGACCTCGTCGACCGCGCCAATCACCGCCGATCCGGCGCCGAGGTAGAGAACCCGATCGATCGCGTTGACCAGCGGATTGAGTTCGTGGGCGCTGAAAAGAATGGCGACTTTCAGGTCGTCGCAAATGCGCCTTGCGATTTCGACGACGCTCTTCTGATGCGCCGGGTCGAGCGAGATCAGCGGCTCGTCCAGCAGCAGCAGGCGCGGCCTGCCGATCAGCGCCTGGCTGAGCAGCAGGCGCTGGCGCTCGCCGCCCGATATTTCGCCAATCGAGCGTCGGGCGAGATCGCGCGCGCCGACCTCGTCGAGCGCCCAGTCGATCTCGCGCCGGGTCGCCTTGTCGAGTCTCACGAGGCCGAAGCGGCCGCCGATCGCGGCGCTGGCGACGACGTCCCAGCCGCTCAGCCTCAGGCTGGTGACGGCGCCACGGTTTTGCGGCATGTAGCCGATCGCGGCATTGCCGCGCGTAGCCGGCCGGTCGAGGACGCTGATGGCGCCCGAAGCGACCGGAACGAGGCCGAGCGCGGCGCGCATCAGCGTGGTCTTGCCGGCGCCGTTCGCGCCCAGCATGCCGACGAATTCTCCGTCCCGAATCGCAAAGCTGGCCGCCGAAAGGATGTCCCGGCGGCCGAGCCTGATCGTGACATTGTCGAAACGAAGCGCGCTCACTGGGTCGGGCCGGCCAGCGCTTTATCGAGCGCCTCCAGTTGTCCGCGCATCCAGGCCTGATAGGTCGTATTGGCCGGCTCGGTCTCGGACACGCCGACGACGGGAATCCCGTTGTCCTTGGCCATTTGCAAGAGGCGTTGCACGGCCGGCTCGCTCGCCTGCGCGTTGTAGAGCATCGCCTTCACTTTGTGGCCTTTGAGATCGTTCTCGAATCCGGCGACTTCCGATGCGGCCGGCTCGGCGTTGTTCATCACCGCGAGCGCGAACTTCTCGTCGTGGACCTCGAGTCCGATCAGCGCCGCCTGATAGCCGAACACCGGCTCGGATGCGGCGACGGGTTGCCCGGCGAACTTCCCGCGCATCTCGGCGATTTTCGCCTCGAGCGGTCTGAGAGAGTCGAGGAAGTTCGTTTCGCCCTGTTCGTAGTCGGCCTTGTGCCCCGGGTCGGCCGCCACGAGGTCCGCCACCAGCGCCTTCGCGGCGGCCTTCATCGTGGCGGGATCGTACCACAGATGCGGGTTGTCGCCGGCCTTGCGGCCGAGCAGAGTCCCGACCACGATCACCTTGCGCCCGGACGCTTTGTCGGCGCCGAGCAGCTTCTCCATCCACGGGTCGTAGCCGACGCCGTTGATGATGACGATCTTGGCGTCGCTCAGCGCCATGGCCGTCGCCGCGCTCGCCTCGAACAGATGCGGGTCGGCGTCCGGGTTGCTCAGAATGCTCGTCACGACGACGTTCTTGCCCCCGACCTGGGCCGCGAGATCGCCGTAGAAGTTCTCCGCCGCGACGATCCGCACCGGGTCCGCGAGCACCGGCGCGCTGAAGGCGCAGAAGGTCGCGAGCGCGAGCGCGGGCATTTTGGCGTTCATCGGATTGGTCTCTCCCGTGGACGGACAGGGTTGCGCGCGCACCCACTTTTCATATGTTATGTTATAACAATGCAAAGCGCAACCCGGATGTAAGAGATCGGATGTAAAGTATCCTGCGCGACGGCCGGCGCCGGCCGTGATAGATTTCCCGTGGCGAGGATGACGATGGCGAGCGCGTGCGGCTGCGAATACGAGCCTGAGACCTGGGCGGCGGAGGTCGAGAGCGCTTGCCGGTCGCAAGGGGCGCAGTTGACGCCGCTGCGCCGGCGGGTGCTGGATATTTTGAGCGACAGCGCCGCGCCTCTCGGCGCCTACGCGATCCTGGAGGAAATGTCGCGGCGCGAGGGCAAGCGGGTGTCCCCGCCGACCGTGTATCGGACGCTCGATTTCTTCCTCGAGCACGGCTTCGTGCACAAGATCGAGAGCCTCAACGCCTACGCGCCCTGCGAGCATCTCGGCCATGCCCACCAGGGCATGCTGCTGATCTGCGAGGCCTGCGGGCGCAGCGAAGAGATCGAGGACGCCGACGTCATGGCGAGGATCGCCGCCGCCGCCGCTGAGGCCGGCTTCGTCCTGCGGCGGGTCATGGCGGAAGCGCAGGGCCTATGCCGGCGTTGCGCGGAGGCGCGCGCCCAGAGGTGAGGGTGCTAGGGGACCAAACCTGCGACAACGGCCGGTGGCGATACCGCCGCAGACAGAAGCCCAATATCGGCGAGCAGTTGGACATCCGAAGCGCTGGCTCGAGAATTCCTGAGCGCCGTTCCCGCCTCGCGTCGACGCGGGTCGCGATCGGCGAGGTGTTGGACGCGCGCCGAATTGACGATATTCAGTTCGCTCGACCGGTGGACGAATCACGGCATGGCCGGCGAAAGCCGCCGCGCCGTCCGGACCAAGCGGAGACAAGCGTGTCGCACTTTTTGTCCAGCTTGCCGATTTGGGTTCTCGTCCTGACGCTCGTGATCATTCCGACCATCGCGGCGATGGGCGCGCAGCTGCTCGTTCGCCGATGGGTCGGGGTCGAGACGCTGGTCAAGAACAACGAAATCGCCGGATTCAAGTTTGCGACCGTCGGCGTCATCTACGCCGTGCTGGTGGCTTTCACGGTCATCGTCGTCTGGGAGAAATTCAGCGACGCGGAGTCGGCCGTCGCCCAGGAAGCCGGCGCGACCGCGGCCCTGTTCCAGTATGCGGAGGGGAAGGAGCCTGAAGCGCTCGCCCTGCGAACGGCGCTCGCCAATTACGTGAAATTGGCGGTCGAAGACGAATGGCCGGCCATGGCCAACGAGACGGAAAGCCCGGACGTCAACCGCGCGCTCAATGCCGTGTACGGGGCCGCGCTCGCGCTCAATCGTTCGAAGACGCGGGACACGGCGGATATGAGCGAGGTCTTCAGGCAGCTCGACAACGTGACCGTCGCCCGGCGGATCAGGCTTCACCTGGCTGCGGGACTCGTTCCCAACGTCATCTGGTTCACCCTGTTCGCCGGCGCGATCCTGACCGTTGGATTCACCTTGTTCTTTGGCAGCGAGAATCTTCTGGCGCAGATTTCAATGACCTGCGTTCTGTCCATATTGGTCACGATGGGCTTGGTCGTGATCGTTTCCACCGATCACCCTTTCACCGGCCCGGTGCATATCCTCCCTAACCCGCTCGCCCACGTGCTCGCCGATTTCGAACAGCGATAACGCGCTTTGGCTGGCGCGACTCGGAAGTTTGCGCTCGAACGTTCACCACCAAAGCCCGGGCGTCGCCAATTCCACCAAGGCGCCGTCGGGATCGCGGAAGTAGAGGCTGACGCCTCCTCGCGGCCAGCGATATTCGCCGACAATCGCTATGCCGCGTTCGGAAAGCCGCGCCCGCCAGCGGTCGAGATCGTCGGCGGCGATCGAAAGCGCAAGGTGAAGGCGCCCTGCCCCATCATGGCCCGGAATCGTGCCCCGCGCGTCGACGCTGTCGTCCTCGGTGGCGCCGGACTGAAACACCAGCAAGACGCTGCGCCCGGCGATTTCAAACGCCGCCAGGCGCGGCGTATCGAACAGCGCCTTGAATTCGAACAATTCGCGATAGAACGCCACGGTCAGTTTGAGATCGCGGGCGTAAAGCGAAGTTTCGAGCAGTCCCTCGATCGATGGCGCCTTGTCTCGGTCGGCCATGGCCTCCTCCGCGCCGTCTGGGATCGAGCCCGCTTCTGTCGCGCCGCCGCCTGCGGACACTCAGGCGGCGATCTCGCCCAACTTTATCAGTCGACCTTCCCCGATGCGACAGCGACCGACCGGCGCCCTGCCCTCTCGCGCAGCGCGAGATAGGCGCCGCAGGCGACCACCAGCGCGGCGCCGATCAATGTCGCCGCCGGCGGCCAGTCGCCGAAAACAAGCGCTCCCGAGACGATCATCCAGACGAGCTGGGTGTAGGAGAACGGCGTGAGAACCGGCGCGGGGGCGAATTTATGGGCGACGATCAGGAGGCCGTGACCGGCGGCCGCGAACACGCCAAGCCCCATCATCACGAGCCATACTTTCGCCGACGCCGGCCATCGCCAGACATACGGCAATACGGGGGTGAGCAGCAGGATGCCGGCGGCTTGAGTCCAGAGGAGCGTCGTGCGCGCGGAATCGACGCCCGCAAGTTTTCGGGTCGCGATCACGTAGCCCGAGTTGCAAGCGACGCCCGCGATGGCGACGAATACGACCGGCTGGAACGCATTGGTGCCGGGGCGGGTCGCGATCAGCACGCCGAGGAAGCCCACGACGATCGCGATCATCCGCTCGCGGCCGACGCGCTCGCCGAGCAGGGGTCCGGCCATCAGCGCGACAAAAATCGGGGTGAGAAACGAGATCGTCGCGCACTCCGCGAGCTGCAGCCGGCGCAGCGCGACGACCACGGAAGCGGTCGATCCGAGAAGCAGGAGCGAGCGCAGCGCCTGCAGTCCCGGACGCTTCGAGCGAACGGCCGCCAAACGCGACCAGGGTCGCGCCGCAACCAGCGCGATCACCGTCGCGCCGACGTAGCGCGCCCACACGATCTGCGCGATCGGCAGCCTGAGGCCGAGCCATTTGGACGAGGTGTCGAGTCCGGTGAAGCACACCATCGCCGCGCACATCAGCGCGATCGCGAGGATGCGGACGCGCCTGCCCTCGGCTTCGGCGCTGGCGGCTTCAGACCATGTTGAGGCCACGGCCCGCATTTGGCGACGCGTCACATCGCTTCTCGTTCGATTCGGATGACCTGCGGTTTTTCGCGCACGACGCCATCCTCGACCGTGCGCGCCAGCGCCTCGCGAATGGAGGATTCGGTGGTGCCGTAAGTCATCAACACGACAGGAACGACGCCCGCCGCGGCCGCTTCCCTGGGCGCGCGCTTTTGCATGATCGCCTCGAGCGAGATGAGCCGCTCGCCCATCCGCGCGGCGATCGCGCCCATCGCGCCGGGGCGGTCGACGACGGCCAGGCGCACATAGTATCCGCCCTCGTGGCGCTGCATCGGGACGCGGTCGGCGTCGACCAGCGAGGCCGCCGGCCGCCCGAACGCGGGCAGGCGCGCCCCGCGCGCGATGTCGACAATGTCGGCCGCGACCGCCGATGCGGTCGCGTCCCCGCCGGCGCCCGGCCCAACCAGCGTCAGCTCGCCGACGGCGTCGCCATCGATCGAAATCGCGTTGAGCACGCCCATGGTCTGGGCGAGCGGCGCGCTTTTGGCGACCATGGTCGGGTGGACGCGCTGCTCCACGCCATGGGCGGTGCTCTCCGCCACTCCCAGCAGCTTGATGCGAAAGCCGAGCTCGTCGGCCGCCGCCAGATCGGCGAGCGTGATCGAACTCGATGCCCTCGACCGACACCGCCCCGGCGTCGATCTTGGATCCGAACGCCAGCGAGGCGAGGATGGCGAGCTTGTGCGCCGTGTCGAACCCGCCGACGTCGAAGGTCGGATCGGCTTCGGCGTAGCCGAGCCGCTGAGCCTCGCTCAGGCAGACGTCGAACGGCAGGCTCTCGGTCTCCATGCGCGACAAGATGTAATTGCAGGTGCCGTTGAGAATGCCCGAAACGCGCTGGATCGTGTTTCCGACCAGGCTCTCGCGCAAGGTTTTGACGACCGGAATGCCGCCGGCGACCGCCGCCTCGAAGAACAGCGGCGCGTTGTGCGAATCGGATAGCGCCGCGAGTGTCAGGCCATGCGCGGCGAGCATCGCCTTGTTGGCGGTAACGACGGGCAGACCGCGCGCCAGCGCGGCTTTGACCGCCTCGAAGGCGATCCCGTCCGCCCCGCCGATCAATTCGACGAAAATATCGATGTCGGCGGACGCGGCCAGCGCCGCCGCATTGTCGTAAAAGATCGCGTCGCCGAGATCGACGCCGGGCTCGCGCGGGCGACGCGCGCTGTAAGCGGCAAGCACGCAGTGGCGGCCGGCCTGGGCGGCAATCCCGGCGCGACGCCTTTGCAGTAGCCGAATCAGGCTGGTCCCGACGACGCCGAGGCCCGCGACGCCCAGGCGGAGCGGCTTTGCCATGATCTCCTCGCTCCGCTCCGCGGATTTGCAGATACGCGAGACTTTGTGCCCGAGTTGTGGTCCCGGATCAACGAAGAGCGGACAGTTCAGCCGTACCGATCAGAGGCGGACTTTTTCTTTTTCTTGCGCTCCTTGCGCGCGGCGTAGCGTGCGTCGCGTTCGAGCTTGGCCTCATATTCGGCCTTTTCCGCTTCTTCGCGCAGTCGCTGTTCCTCGGCCTCGCGGGCGAGCGCTTCCAGCCGCAGTTGCTCCTGGCGCGCGGCCTCCTCGACGGCCCGCCGCGCAGCTTCCGCGACCGCCTCTTCCGCCTTGCGCTTGGCCCGCTCGGCTTCGCGCACAAGGCGCGCCTCGAGGATCGACTTGCGTTTGGCCTCGCGCTCGACCACCGCCGGATCGTTCGGGTCATACTTGGAATTGGCGAGAAACTTCTCCGCCATGGTCTTGCGCGCCTTGGCCGCGGCGGCCTGGCGGTCGGAGAAGCTGTTGCCGTTCAGAAAAGACATCGCGTTCCTAGGCTATTGATGGTTGGGGATGCGCGCTGATGCCACAGCGCGGGCCAGTCGGCAATGATTTTCGCCGCAATGCAGCGATGCAAAACGTGCGCCTCTCGATTGCCGACCGGAAGTTATGCGCCCGAGCGCCATGGGCGGCGCCGATGGCGCGACCGAGGACGTCGATCGCGTCCCACTCTTGCGCCGGCCGACAGAGGCTCGCGAAAGCGAGCGAAATTATGGCCCCTCGGAAACGTTGCGCCCGCCGCGCGCTTGGGCCAAAAGCATGCCGCAACGTCAAACACGCGACCCCTTGAAGACGATGGCCTCGATCGACGCTCTATCCGCCGCCGCCCGGCCGACGCATGTGGCGGCCCGAACGGGCGTCCGGCTGTGGCTCGTCGTCATGGCGGGTCTGGTGTTCGCGATGGTGCTGGTCGGCGGAGCGACGCGCCTGACGGAGTCCGGCCTGTCGATCACCCAGTGGAAGCCCGTGACCGGGGTCGTCCCGCCGCGCGACGCCGCGGAATGGCAGGCGGAGTTCGACCTCTACAAGCAGATCCCGCAATTCTCCGAACTCAACCCGGACATGACGATCGACGGCTTCAAGACCATTTACCTTTGGGAATGGAGCCACCGGCTGCTGGCGCGCGTGGTCGGGGCGGCGTTCATCCTGCCGGGCCTGTGGTTCTGGATGCGCGGCCAGCTCAAGGGCGCGCTCGGCCGTCAGGTCGCCGTCGCCACCGGGCTGCTGGCGCTGGAGCCGATCGTCGGCTGGTGGATGGTGAGTTCGGGCCTCAGCCAGCGCACCGAGGTCGCGCAGGAGCGCCTGGCGCTGCATCTCCTGATCGCCGCCGCGACATTCGGCGCGCTGATCTACGCCGCGGTCGGCCTCGGCGAACGAAGGCGCGTCAATGCCGTTTCGCGCGGCTACGCCGTCAGCGCCGGCATTTTTGCCGCCCTCGTCTACGGCCAGCTCGGGCTCGGCGCGCTGGTCGCCGGCCTGCGCGCCGGGCTCATCTACAACACCTGGCCGACGATGGGTTCACGCTGGATTCCCGCCGAGGCGTTCCCGGCGCCCTGGCCGACCGCCATGCTGGACGACGCGGCGACGGCGCAATTCGATCATCGGATGATCGCCTATGGCGTCGTCGCTTTTGCGCTCGCCCAAGCGATCGCCGCCTGGCGGGCGGCGCCGGGCTCGCCGCTCGCGCGACGCTCAGCCGTCCTTGCCGGCGCGGCGACGCTCCAGGCCGCGCTGGGGGTGGCGACTCTGCTGCTGGTCGCGCCGATCGGGCTGGCGCTCGCTCATCAGGCCTTCGCGCTCGTCCTGTTCGGCCTCGCGGTCGCGCATTGGCGCGCGACCCGGATGGAGCGAAGGGCCATGAGCGCGCGCTCGGATTTCGGCGCAAGCCGAAGCCTTTGTCCAGCCCTCAGCTCGTCAGGCGCCACACGCGGGCGCGGCGCGGCAGAACTCGAGTCCGGCCGCGCCCCTGAAACGGAAAACCGGTCGGCTTGCGCAAAAACAGCGGCGCTGCCGACGTCACCGTCCTGTCTTGGCCGGGACGGTTCGGCCGCGGCGGCCGGCGTGGGCGCGGCGCGCGGCGCTGTCGCCAGGGTGGAGCGCCATGCGGATCGTCTGCTACCGCAGCACATCGTCGTTTCCCTCCATCGTTTGCAAATTCGGGCGCGCGTCGTCGGACGCGCCGCCGCCGAGCCGTTCCAACAGGCACGCTGCTCCCGAGAGCGCCAGCCAGCTCACGGCCCAGGTTAGCGGATTGGTTGAGACAAACAGCGCCAATGGCGCCGCGACCCAGATGCTCATGCAGTTGAAACAGTCCATCAGACCGCCAATGAACCCGTCGCCCAATCGACGGCGCAGCCGGAAGATGACGTCCGCCGGGCCATCCTCGTTCGCCAGCAGGTGCGTAACCCGCCAGGTCGCGAGGACGGCCAGGACAATGCGCACGAGGGACAGGTCGGTCGAGGCTGTGTGCGCTGCAGCGGTCATTTGAATATGTTTTCAACCAACGCGGTCTCCCCTCCGCACCTTGCGAGGAAAGGAGAGGACACCGGCCAGCACGTATCCGCTCATGCTGAGCTGTAAGCATCCCCGACGATCCCTGATCCCGGACGCCTGGCGAGCTACCTCTTGCAGAAGGCGATTTGATCGTACCTCGGATCGGGATTGTGGTCTCCGTCGGTCAGCAACACATTGACCGTGAGGGTCACGAGGTATGCACACGGTTTGAGAGCCTTGACGACGAACCCATTCGGCGCCGCTGTGCCAAAGAAGTCGACCGAACTCGATGCGCCGTCTGGCGTGAGGGTGAACGAATATGGACCGCCTGGCCCATCCATTTGCAGCGACACCGAACCCAGATTCGGATGGGCGGCCGTGAACAGCACGGTCAGCTTGTCCGTGATCAGCCCACACCCATTGGGCCCCAGAAGTTCCTGGATGTCCACGAGGTAGACCGCCAGGTCGCCGGGCGGATCTGTCAGGTTCCTCCACGCCGGCTGGTGCGTGACGTTGTCGTAGAGGGCGTTGTCGATGGCAATGTGGTGGCATGTGCCGGCGTCGAATTCCGAGCCGGGATCCCCGACATTGCGGACCCGCATGCGGATTCCAAAGTAGACGTCCTGCGCCAGCGGGTGGGAAGAATGGGCTCCGGCGACGACTCCGGTTTCATCGAGATGAGGCGGGTTGGTGAGCGCAAGAGAGTTTAGAAGGAGCAGATCCCCAGTCGGCGCGTAGGACGGACTCGCCAGCGGAACCTGGATCCATCCCTGGGCGTCAAGCGAGGCGAACACCGGCGTGAATGTGAGCGTGGGAAAGAAGGAGATATTGTAGCCGATGATGGTTGCGGCAGCGCCGCCAGCGAGAACAGGCTGCCAGGTGGCCCCCATCGTGGGATTCCCGGTCGCATCCGTCGTGATCGTTTCAAAGCGATACTCTATCTGCGGCGCGCCGGTCTGGAGGCTGTAGCCGCCATTGAGCCGCAGGGTCTGGAAGAAGGCTCGGCTATCATCGGTTAACCCGCTGCCGCCGATCTGGCTCTCGATCTTGGGCGTGGTCCCGCCGATCGGATAGACCTCGCTGTATTCGTAGGCGCCGATTTTGATGAAGTAAGCAGCCGAGGTCGGCGGGCAGACGCAAACGCAGAATTCGTAGCAGACCTGCGAGCACACCCAGGCGCACACCTGCCAGCAATAGGGCCCGAGGCCGAAACGGTCGATGATCGCGCCGTAGGCTTCAGCGTTGTTGCTGATGACGGCGGCGACCAGATCGGAGAGCGCGCGCGGGTGGCTGGCCAACGCCGTGGCCGCCAGCGCGAAGCTCCGGGCTTCCTCGACGGCGTAGGCTCCGGTGAGAATTTTCGGCGGGATGACGCACAGCGCCCGGCACACCCAGACGCACCGCCAGACGCAAATCAGCCGGCAGATGACTTCGCAATGGGACAGGAACCCCGCCCGTTCGAGCGCCGTCCGCAACAGCTCGCAATCCAACGCGATCGCCGCCTTGCCGATCACGGCGGAAAGGTTCTCGTTCGCGACTGCGCGCGCCAGGACCTCGGCGTCCGCTCGAATATCGAGCGCGACGTCCCCTGCCGGGATCGTCTGCCCCGTGCAGACGACCTCGCAGATCCGCCGGTAGTACAGCGAGCAGATGTAGCGGCACAGCAGATGGCAGAAGGGTTGGAGCTTCGCTTTGGCGACGGCGGCCTGATAGGCGTCCGCGTCGCCGCAGGAAACAGCGTCGACAACGCGACGCAACATCGTTTCATCCGAGGCAAGCTGGACGAGCGCGCGCGCGAACTGGGGAAGATCGGGCACGGCGACCTTCGGATTGAGCGGCCCGCACACTTCGACGCACCGCAGGACGCATCGCTTGATCCGGATCCACTGACAGATCAGTTCGCACCGCGGAAGCAATTCGAGGCGCTGGAGAACCCAGCCGAGGGCGTTCGGATCATTGGACTCGAAGGCCGCGAACACGGCGGCGAAGGCGCCCGTGTCCTTCGCGAGGCCTCCGACGGCGTCGGCTTGCGCGGCCAGCTGCGCGACGGCGTTTTGTTGCAGAGTCACGTTGGTCATGGCGGATTCCTCCCTTGGCGATCAATGTCGTCTTGCAAAAGCGTGGTGTCTTCCGGAACGCCGCGGATTTCCTTAGACTCTGAGCCCAGGCTGCGCGGGCGTCTCAGTCGCGGCGCGAATCAAGCAATATGTTTTACTTCATGTGGGATGTAGATCCCCGCGGCGAAACCTTGACATCTTTTGCGGCCTCCGGCAACTAAATTTGGCGTTGCAGCCGCATGGTCTTGGCAATCGCTCGTCGCGATAAAAGTGCTGGTTGTATCGAACAGTTTATGACGAAACTACTTTAATTCGTGCAGTTGATCGGATTGAGAATCCTATTGACGTTTTCGTGATTTTGCATCATTCCGGTTGTAATGGGCATTCCTTAGATGGGCATTCCTTAGAGAAGGCTTCGGCTCCTTCGCTCCCCCGACTGCGCCCGATACGATCGATGGCGGGGGCGGTCCGACCGTCGCCGGCGAAGGCAAGGCTTGCTCCCGCCTTACGGGTTGGGCGCCTTGCGCGCCCTTGCGCGCGCGTCCGCCACGGCCTTTTTGAACCCTTCCAAATCGAGCGCTCTCTCAATCAGGAGCGGTCCGATCAGGAACACCGGCGTCCCAGGAGCGCCGAGTTTCTCGGCCTGCTTTTCGGTCCGCGCGAGGATCGCGCTGATCTCCGGGCCATGCGCCTCGAGAGCTTGATCGAGCAGCGCGCCGTCGGCGCCCGCCTTGACCGCCAAGGCCCTGACCTGATCGGCGCCTTCCTTGCGCATCGGCGCCTCGAGAAGCGCGTCATGGACCGCCTCGTACTTGCCCTGCCATTGAGCGGCCAATGCGATCCGCGCCGCCGCGATCGATCCGGCGCCGAAGATCGGCCAGTCCTTGTAGACGAGACGCACGCCATGATCGGTGGCGACCAGTTTCTCCAGATCGGGTTGCGCCTTTCTGCAGAACGGGCAATTGTAGTCGAAGAACTCGACGATCGTGACGTCGCCCGCTGGATTGCCGCCGGTCGGAGTTTGCGGATCGGCAAGCAAGGCGTGAACGCTGAGGTCCGGATCGGCCGGGCCGGCGCTTTGCGGCCATGCGGACCCCGATGCTCCGGCGAGGGTCGTGAGCATCACGAACAGTCCGGCGAGGCTGCGCAATCGTGTCATCTCGTCGGCGTCTCCCGGCTCGGCCAAGCGCGGTCAATGCCTGGAGAATGGGCCGCAAGCATGGCGCGGCGTTCGCCTTGTGGCTCAGGCGTCCGTCGCTCGCGCCACGGAGACGCGAAAGCGTCCGACCTTCGTCGGCCCCGGCGAGCCGGCTATTGCCGACGAAATCCTCGACCGGAATCGGAGCCGTTTTGCAAGTCTCGCTAATGGCGGAGACGGCCAATGATTTGTGATGGCCTCTGATTAAGCGGCGAACGCCGGCGCCTTGCGCATCGAACCGTAGCCGACAATGCCGAGCGCAACGAAGCCGAGCGCAATCATCGCCCAGGTCGAAGAACTCAGGGACTGGGCTTGCGCCGGACGTGTCTATCGTAACTTTTGCTTCGTACCACGCCGCTCCCCCAGGCGGATCATCGTTGAAATCAAGTGTCAGCGCATAGCCATTCGCCGCCGAAGGAAACGAGTAGATCGATAAGCTATATCTCGCGCTAACGACATTCAGGCTCGCGCTGTAATTCTGCGACGGAAAGCTTGGCGCAAGTCCAGTAAAAATAGAAGAATCAGCAGGGTAGCGAATTTCCGCAGGCGGTGGCTCCGGCCAGTCAGGATACCAATTGTAATTTGTCAATATCGGTGAGCCATTCAATGTGGTGGAAATTATAGTCGGCGCATTAGCGCCGCCCAACCTGCCGACCGCCGCATAATCTAAATGATCCCATTGCAAGGTATCGCCTCGGACGATCAACAGGTCACGTCCGTCTGTATAGGCTTGTATATCAAGGGTGATTATATCTGCTTTTGCGGGCCCTATTACAGCGGTGCAGGCAAAGAAAAAACCGATATGTCGCCGCGAAAGCTTCATCTCGACCTCCCAACCCAAATTCACGGTTCAAACTTAGCGGAGCCGGAGCCTTTGACCGCGATCGCCACACGGATCACGCTACGCCACCCATTCAGCGTCAGCGAGACGGAGAAAATCCGGAACAGCAACGAGGCCTTCTCATGAGGTCGGCCAATCGATATGCCCGTTCTGGCACTGTGTCATAATCTCACGCTCCCGGCGTCAAGGCAAGAAATTGTCGGAAATTGTCGGGGTCCGGATCTGGCCTGGACCTGGCGTTCGAATTGCTGCCGCCCGGCAAATGAATTCCTAGATTATACAATGTTTTCAAATGTTTATACATTTTTCTTTGCGAAAATCAGAAGTCGTGCTATGGTGTGCTTCGTGCCCCTCTCGCCAGGGATAGCGATGAACCTAGAAACGGCAGTTTTCGCTTTGGCATGAGTTGGAGAATCGCGCATTTTGTAGGGCATGATGCGTGATTCCAGACCGCTTTCGCTTCACCCGGCGGGTGAACAACCCTTGGTTGTCGAGTTCGGCAATTCCTTCCGGGGTCGAGGTTGACAGCTTCCAGGGGACGGTGCGGGTCGAATGGGATCACGAGGCGGCGATGACGCCGCTTGGGCAGCTTCCTTTTTTCGTTGACTTTCTGAAGACGGCGGGGCTGTTCGACGCCTTCGTGGCGGATTGTCCGCTGCGGTACGAGAGCCCCAACGCGCCCAAGAAGTGGGATGTGCTGGGCACGGCGATGCTGGCGATGCTGGCCGGCGCCAAACGTTACGCGCATATCGCGGGGGTGCGGGGCGACGCTGTGCTGCCCGAGTTGCTGGGCATGACGAAAGTCGTCAGCGAGGATGCGATCCGGCGGGCGTTCAAGGCGATCGGCGAAAAGGAAGGCGCGGCCTGGCTGCGCGGTCATCTCGCGTTTTGCGTGGAGCCGTTGCTCGCCGAGGCGTGCGATTCTCGATGTCGACACGACGATCAAGCCGCTCTACGGCCATCAGGAGGGGGCGGTTCTCGGCTACAACCCGAAGAAACCCGGACGGCCGAGCCATTGCTACCACACCTATTCGATGGCCTCGACGCGGCTGGTTTTCGACGTCGACGTCAGTCCCGGCGACGAGCATACGTCCAAGCACGGCGCGCCCGGCCTCTGGGCGTTCCTCGACCGTCTGCCGCGCGATTTGTGGCCGGCGCTGCTGCGCGGCGATTGCGGCTTCGGCAACGAGGGCGTCATGCGCGAGGCGGAGGCGCGGAAGCTTCCCTATCTCTTTAAACTGCGTCTGACCCGGAACGTCCGGCGCATGATCGAGAAGCTCTCCGGGCGCGAGTGGGTCAGCGCGGGTCAGGGGTTCTGGGCCAAGGAGAGCGCGGTTCGCCTGCAAGGCTGGAGCCGCGAGCGGCGCACCATCGTGCTCAGGCGCCGTCTGAAGGGCGCCGTGGGGCTTACGTACGAGGACGAGAACGGGGCGGCGCAGCTCACCTTCGCCGAGATCGGCGAGGCGGCCGATATCTACGAATACTCGGTTCTCGTCACGTCGCTCGACGAGGAGACGGAGGCGTTCGGTCAGCTCTATCGCGATCGCGGCGACGGGGAGAACATCTTCGACGAAATGAAAAACCAATGGGGCTGGGGCGGCTTCACCACGCACGATCTCGCGCGCTGCCGGCTGGCGGCGCGCATGCTCGCGCTCTTCTACGACTGGTGGAACATCTTCGTCCGCCTCGCCGATCCGAACCTGCATCGCGAGGCGATCACCAGCCGGCCGCTGTTCCTGTCGGCCATCGCCACGCGAACCCGCCATGCGCGCCAGACCACGATCCGCGTCACCTCTTCTCACGCCAAGGCCAAACCCGCCGCTCGCGCGCTCGCCGCCGTCGCCCTGTTCCTGCGCGGCCTGACGCAAAATGCGGAGCAGTTGACCCGCCTGCAAAGATGGCGGCCGATCCTGTCGCGCGCGTTTCAGGCCTTCCTCAACGGCCGCCCGATCCGCCCGCCGCCACGCCTCGCGCCGTGCTGATGCAACCTTTACGCGAAAACCAACGCGCCGATCCGAAACGGCAAGGCTAAACTGCCGTTTCTAGGTTGAACGATTGCGCGACATGGCCGCGCCATATTCAGCTTATCGCGGCGGTTGAACTGCAGCGCCTCGCGAGTGTCGCGCCAAGTTGCAAAAAACGGCGCCCAAGCAATTGAAAACATTGAGCCAGCGACAAAACTGACGCTTCGCGCCGCAAGGCCCGCGCCCCAATCCAGGCGAAGCGTGTGGGCCGCGATCTGGGCGAGCCGGTCGATCATTTCGGCGCTGTCCCCATGCGCCGCGCCCGCCTTCAGCGCCCGCGTCGCTCTCAGGCTTTCGCGCGCGCGGGCGCGGGCCGCCACAGCGCCCGCATTGCGACCACGATAAAGGCCGCGCCGCCGACAATCGTGAAGATCGAGGCGATGCCGTGCACCGCCATGCCGGTCGCGGCGACCGCGTCGAGCGCGCCGACGCCGTCCGGCGTCTTGCGCGCCGCGCCGTAGCCGCCGGCGACGAACATGGCGATCGAAGCGACGAACTGTCCGCCGGCATAAAGCCCGATCAGGATTCGCGTCGCCCGCGCCGGCGCCGGCGCGCGGCCGAGGACGTCCAGCCCGAACGTCAGCAGCATGCCGACGCTGGAGACGCTGACCGCCGTGATCACGGCGTGATAATGCGCGGGCGTGCGGGTGTCCGAGCCGGTAATCAGGAAGCCCATGACGCCGCCGAGCGCGAACAGCGCCAGCGACGCCGCCAAGGCGAAGAAGGCCGGATCGCGCCACGGCCATTCGGAGGCCGGCCGGATCGCCCGGGCGTTGGCGAGAAGCGAGGCGGCGAACAGCAGCGAGGGCACGGCGACGCCGAACTGCAGCAGGCGGAACGCCTCGTGCTGATCGCCGGAAAACGGCGCGAAAACGGCGTAGAAGACCGGCGCCGGAATGGAAAGCGCCGCGATCAGCAGCACGGCCAGCCGAAAGGCGCCGTCGTCGACCGCCTTCTCCCCCAAGCTGCGGCGGGCGAGGATCGACCAGTTCGTCAGCATCACCGTCGCGTAGACGAACTGCAGCACATGGCCGCCGCCCCAGAACAACAGCTCCCGGGAGGACGCCAGGCCGCCTTGTCGCGCCAGCAGGCCTCCGGCGATCGCGAAGCAAAGGAGCGCCACGCCGTAAATGAAGCCGCCGGCCGCCATCGCCAGAGCCAGCGGCGGCAGAGTGGCCGCGCGGCCGCGCAGATTGATCCACAGTCGAGCCACGGGCGCGAGAACGCCGAGCGCCAAAGCCACGAGCCCGAGATCATAGGCCGGATGACGGATCATCGGCACGTAGTTGGTGAGCTCCGGCCGGGTCGCATCGAGGAACGCCGGCGCAAACAGACACGGAAAGGCGATAAGCACGGCTGTCTGGCCAATCCGTCCGAGCGCGATGGCGCGCGTGTCCTCGCCGGCCAGTTGCAGCGTCGCGTACGAGGTCAGGAACGCGAATATCCCCAACAGCCAGATCGCCAGCGAAAACACGACGTAAATCACCAAGCCCTTGTAAAAGAACCCGATTGGCCAAAACGGGGCCTCGTCCATTCCGGGGATGCGCGAAAGCGCGAGCAGGATGGCGAACACGCCGGCGACCCCGAGCGCGCCGACGGCGATCCACGCCCATCCGAGCAGCTCGCGCCTCAGCGCGCTGGCGATGCCGGCGGTCGCCGCAAGGCCTAGACGGGAGGGGGAACGCGACTGCGCCGCTTCGCTCATGTCTCGGCTCAACTGGCGTTCAGAGGATAAAGATGCACCGCCATCACATACACCACCAGGCCCGAACCGGCGACGAACAGCCACATCGGCAGGGTCACGCGCGCGATGCGCCGGTGCGCGTCGAAACGCTGCTTCAGCGCGTTGAACAGCGTCAAGGGCACGAGTATGGCCACCGCGAAGGCCATCGCCACATGGACCGCAAGGAGCGTGAAATAGATCGGCCGAATGGCGCCGTGGCCGCCGAATTTCGCGAGGCCGGAAAAGGCGTGGTAGACCAGATAGACGGCCAGAAAGGCGACGCCGAGGCCGATCGCCACCAGCATCGTGCGCCGGTGTCCCTCGCGATCCTTGGCCCGAATGCGGCTGTAGGCGCGCAACAGGACAACGATCGTCGCGGCATTGATCACCGCGAGAACGTGGGGCAGATCGTGGATGGCGATCATCGGGGACGTCAATATCCGTACCCGCTGATCTTGACCATGATGGCGACGTAGAGGACCGCAGCCAGCGCGGCGAGGGCGGCGAACAAGATCCAATTGCGCCACCTTGGCGCCGGGCCGGATTCCGGCGTGACCGAGCCTTTCATGGGCGCCGCCTCGTGCAAAAATCGAGCATGTCGCGCGCTGCTACCTCAACATGATTTGCGCGAGCAGCGTCGCGAAGACGACGAACAGATAAAGGATCGAGTACCCAAACAGCGCCATCGCGGCCTTGCGCCGCGGCGCCTCCTCGCCGCCGCGGAGACGATAAAGCGCCAAAGCGCGCCAGATGAACCCAGCGTCGCACGCAGCGACGATGGCTCCATAAAACATTCCAACGCCAGGAATAACCAGCGGACCGAAGGATGCCGCGGCCACCAACACCGAATAGATGAGGATTTGACGGCATGTCGCGGCCGGGCCGGCGACATTGGGCAGCATCGGCACGCTGACGCGCTCGTAGTCTCCGCTGCGGCACAACGCCAACGCCCAGAAATGCGGCGGCGTCCACAGGAAAATGATGAGGAACATCGCGATCGCACCGGCTGACAGGCTGTTGGCGGCCGCGGCCCAGCCGATCACCGGAGGCAGTGCGCCCGCGGCGCCGCCGATCACGATGTTGAGCGGCGTGCTGCGCTTCAACACCATCGTGTAGAGGGGGATGTAAATGGCGATGGTGAGCGCAAGCAGACCGCCCGCCAGCCAATTGACCTGCATTCCGAGCGCGGCCACCGACACGACCGCCAGCAGCGCGCCGATCGCCAGCGCTTCGCGCGCGGGAACGGCGCCGCGAGGTATCGGGCGCATCGCTGTGCGGGACATCTTGGCGTCGATGTCGGCGTCCCACCACATATTGAGCGCGCCGCAAGCCCCTGCGCCCGCAGCCATCGCCGAGAGAGTGGCGACGAGTTTCATCCACTCGAGCTTTCCCGGCGCCAGCGCGAAGCCGACGGCGCCTGTGAACACGACGAGCGACATGACGCGCGGTTTGAGCAGGACGAGATGGTCGAACACGCGCATACGCGGGCGCGCGTCGCGTCGCGCGCCAGCGTTCCGAGCAACCATTTCCATTCGAAACGCCAATTTCCGCTCTCCGAATTGATCCGAATTGGCGAATCGGCGCTTCGAGGCGCTCACCGAAATCCCAATTCGTCGGGTCGGGCCCGCACTGTCTCGTCACAACCCACCGGACAGGTCGATTGGATGCAACGCGCGGCGATCGTAAACTCGATCAACGATAAATCCAACGACGATCGGGACGGAACGTCAAGCGCTGTCGGACCGAACAGCGCCGATTGGGACCGCTCGACCGCGCTATTTTGTCGCACCCCCGTCCGTCAAAGCCGCGGCCCCCAGATGAAATTGCAGCCGCGCCAGACGAGCGTAAACGCCGCCCCGCGCGACCAGCGAAGCGTGGTCGCCCTCCTCGACAATGCGCCCCGCCTCCATCACCAGAATGCGGTCGGCCTTCAGGACGGTCGCGAGTCTGGTGGGCGATCACCAGCGTCGTGCGTCCGATCATCACATCGTCGAGCGCGGCCTGCACCTGCGCTTCGTTCTCAGCGTCGAGGGCCGAGGTCGCCTCGTCGAGCAGCAGGATCGCCGCGTCCTTGAAGATCGCCCGCGCGATCGCCAGCCGCTGCTTCTCCCCGCCTGAAAGAGTCACGCCGCGCTCGCCGAGCACTGTCGCATAGCCCTTGTCGAGTTCGCGGATGAAGCCGTCCGCCGCCGCGCGCCGCGCCGCCGCCTCGATCGCACGTTCGCTCGCGCCCGCGCGTCCATAGGCGATATTCTTGGCGACCGTGGTTCCGAAGACCGAGGGCTCCTGAGATACGGTCGCGATCCGTGCGCGAAGGTCCTTGGGATCGACGGTCTTCACGTCGAGGCCATCGACGAGAACACGACCCTGGTCACAATCGTAAAAGCGCATGATGAGCTGGAACAGGGTCGACTTGCCGGCGCCCGAGGCGCCGACGATCGCGACCCGTTCGCCGGGCGCGATCGTAAAGCTGAGGTCGTCGAACACAAGCGCGTCGGGCGCGCTCTTGTAGGCGAATCCGACGTGCTCGAACGCGATCGCGCCGCGCGGCGGCGCCGGCATCGCAAGGGGCCTGCTGAGGCGCGACGATGAGCGGCCTGACCGCCAGCAGTTCGGCGATGCGCCCGGCCGAGCCTGCGGCGGCGGCGGTTTCGCTCCACACTTGCGACAACTCGCCGAGCGACGTCGCGGCAAGCACCGCGAACAGCACGAATTGAGACAGCAGGCCGGCGCTCATGCGCCCTGCCAGCACGTCATGCGCGCCAAGCCACAACACGAAAACGACGCTGCAAAAGGCGAGCGAAACCGCGACCGCGATCAGGAGCGAGCGCGTAACCGTGGCGGCGCGCGCGGCGCGGTAGGTGCTCTCGACCGCTTCGGCGAAATGCGCCTTGCTGACCGCCTCCGCGCCGAACGCCTGCATCGTGCGCACCGCGCCGAGATTTTCCGCCGCGAAGGCGGTCGCCTCCGCAAGCGTATCCTGAGCGCGGCGAGAGCGCCGCCGCACGACGCGGCCCGAGGCGATCAGCGGCGCGGCGATCACCGGAATGGCGACGAGCTCCAGCGCCGACAGCTTTGGGCTGGTATAGACCATCAACGCAGTCGATCCGACGAACATGAACAAATTGCGCAGAGCGGTCGAAGCCGACGAGCCGAAAGCCGCCTTGATCTGGGTCGTGTCGGCGGTCAGCCGCGAGACGAGTTCGCCGACGCGCGCGCTGTCGTAAAAAGTTGCGTCAAGCCTCGTCAGATGGGCGAATACGTCGCGGCGCAGATCCGCGACCACCCGTTCGCCGAGCGTGGTGACGAGATAGTAGCGCGTCGCCGCAGCCAGCGCGATGACGACGACAACTCCCGCCACGACCAGGAAATAGACGTCGATCGCGCCGCGGCTGTCTTTCGAGAAGCCGAAATCGATCATTCGGCGCAGGGCGAATGGTACCGCCAGTGTCGCGATGGACGACACAATGAGCGCCGCCAACGCCGCGATCACTCGCCCGAGATGGCGTCGGGCGTAGCGCACAAGGTGCAGAAGCGCGCCGAAAGAAGCCGATTTGGCCGCAGGCTCCGTGGTCATGAGCTCTTCAATAGACGTTTTGCCGGCGAATAACATTCCCCGGCGAATGCCGTACCCGCAACACCGGTCTGACGCACTGGAAGCCCGCGGCTATGGCCTGACGCCTACGGCCGCGCAGTCCACGTAACGAGCGACACTTCGTCATCCAGACGCTGAGTTTCGCCTGCCTTCAGCCCCGCCTCAGTCAGAACTTCCTCGGGCCGGCGGCCGAGCCGGCCCTGCGCGAAGACAGGCACCCCGCCCGGCAGCCACACCTTGAGGGCGCGACAGAGGTAGAAGGCGTCGTAACCAATCCTCAGAAAGTAGCTGTAGACGTCGGGTCCCCCGATGGCCGCGACGATGCCCTCAGGACACCCCACCGCCGCGCAGGCCTCCTCCAACGAGGCGCCGGCGGGAATTCCAGAGCCTGGCCTTCGCGTTGGTCGGGTCGGGCGCGATGCTCGCGACCTTGCGGGTGAGGATCAATCGCAACCGCTTAGGCGAGTTGGGCTGACCCTCGTGTGACATACGGCCATGCGCCACCACGGCGGCGTGATCCAACGCTTCCTCAAAAAATCGCTGATCGGCCTCGAGCTTGAGCGAGTTTGGCATCAATCCGCTCTGGTCCGCGATCATGCCGTCCGCGGACGCAATGGCGTAGCCTTCGATACGATAGGGACCGCGCATGGTCCGATCTCCCTCGATTCGAGACGCCGACAGGCGTCCAAGAACGCACTCCTCTTACGAGGGGCTGAATGATTTGGGTCAGGCCCGTCGCAACTCGCGCCCACCGGTGTTCCAAAAGCCTGCGCAAGCAGGAGTTTGCACAACCCAGCCATCGCGCCAATCATCGCGCGCGTGTTCCCGCGCGCGATGCAATGGAGCCCACGTCCGCGGCCGAGGGTCTAAGACGTCCGAGCCGAAGGCGAGAATGGCGACGGCGGCGACGAAGGTCAGGGATTCCATAGCATGTAAGTCCCCCGGCCCGGCCGCTGGCTGAGCCTAGTTGGCCGGTATGCGCCGTTCAAGCCGAATTGAGGCGCGCGGCGCCCTCTGATAAACAGCACCCGCGACTCAGCGGCTTTGGGGAAGCCTTGACACACTATCGAAACGGCGGCGATACGGCGGCTCGCGGGCGGGCAGATCCGCCGCATGCGCACAAAGTGGTGGGGCGTCGACACGAATGAACGGCCGCAAACTCTTGCCCGGCAAGCCCGTGCTTGAGTCGGAAATTCCCGATTATGCGATCCGCCGCGACAGCCTCGATGAAGTCTTCTCGGGAGCCTTTGGACGACGGCTGCGGCGCATCAACGAAATCGTCAGTCGCTCCGGCGAGCGGCTCGAGGGAAACATTTTCTATGCCGACGGCGAGGAGCGCTACGCCGACCGTCCTCCCGCCGAAGACCTCGCCCCGGCTCGCCGCAACGTCTGGCGCGCCGTGCGATTCAAGCAGCGCCTGCTGGAAGTCGGCGTCAACGCCGGCCACAGCGCCCTGCTGGCTCTGTCGGCGAGCCCGAAGCTCGAATATTACGGCGTCGACATCATGACGCACGCATATACGGGCGAATGCGTGAATTTCCTCAAGGCGGAATTCCCCGGCCGCGTCCATCTGCTTCCGGGAGATTCGCGCGAAGTGCTTCCCCGGCTGGCGGATCGGCGCGAGGAACTGAATTTCGATATCTTTTGCGTCGACGGCGGCCATACCAGCGAGATCTGTCTGTCCGATATGTCCAACTGCATCCGCATCGCCAAAGCCGGACGGGGTCGGCATTTGCTGCTGGACGATATTCACGCGAGCTGGATCTTCGACATCTATTGCGCGTTCGTCTCTCAAGGCGATTTGACGACCGAGACGTTTTTCGGCGACTGGGAAGATGCGGGCCGCAACGTCTTCGCCAAGAATCGAGTGAGGCGCCGCATCGGCGCGCATACTCCCCGAGCGACGGCGCTGTAGCCGATGGAGACGCCATTTCGTATGACCGAGGACACTCCTGCCGCCAGGCCGATGACCGCCTCGGAGACCTGCGAATTCGGCTCCTTCTGGCACGGGCCGCTCAATCCGCTCGCCTACGCGTGTCTCGCCTCGTTCGCCCAGGCCGGCGCGACGTTGAGCGTCTACAGCTACAATCCGCGCCTTGATGTGCCACCCGGCGTGCGGCTCGCGGACGCGAGGGCGATCTGCTCCGACGAATCCCTCGTCAGCCGCTTCATCGCCAACGGGAAGCCGTCGATCGCGACGTTCGCCGACATGTTCCGCTACAAGATGATCCAGGCGACAGGCTGTTGCTGGGTCGATACCGATATCGTCTGCTTGACCAGACCCCTATTCGCAAACGACGAATTCGTCTTTTGCCGCCAAGCCGACGCCGTCGGGACGAGCCTCATTAACAACGCGGTGCTCAGGCTGCCAGCGTCGCACGCGGCGCTAGCCGAACTCGTCGCGACCGCTGAGAGCGCGATCGACGTCGACCAGCCATGGGGCGCGATCGGCCCATTCCTGCTGACTCCGGTTCTCACCAAACATGGGCTCGACGCCCGGGCGCTCGATTCTCATGTGTGCTATCCGATCGAGCCGGAGCAATTCTGGAAGCCGTTCCTGCCCGCCTACCGGACCGAAGTCGCCGAGGCGGCCAAAGGCGCGAGCTTACTGCATCTGTGGAGCGAAGCGATTGCCTGGAGCGGCTACGACGTCGGCACCTGCCCGCCCGTCGGCTCCTATCTCCAAGAGGCCTTTCGACGCGCCGGCGCCCTCGACCGCTTCCGCCGCGTCGCAGAAGAGAGCGAGGTCATCGCCCTGATGGCCCGACATATCGCGCAACGCGAGCAAGCGCCGGGGGCATAACAGCGACGGACCGGTTTTGAGTCTGGGGTTGAGGCCAGCGCCGCTTGGCTCCCGTCAGGCGAGTGCAATTGGGCTTTTTCAGCTCTTTGCGCGCTGTGAAAGTCAAACCGTTCCGTCCGAGTTTGAGGTCGAGATTCCGAGCAACTTTCGTAGGGAAGGAGTGGCGAACCCGCGGAGCGTTCGAACCTGACCCGTCGAAGTATCCCTATCTTCACCGGCTCCGCTCACTTCATAACCGCAATATCGATATAACTCCGGCTCATCGAAAGGTACGTCATGGAATGCGCTCGATAGGTATGAGCTTCGCCTATCGCGCAACCACTCCTGTGGAAACAAAGCTATCTCCATTTGCCGCAACGGAGACCGGACAACCCCAGGCCGATCGCCGCTCAGGGCGTCGCGCAGCGCAGCCGGCAAGTCGTGTCCCGGACCACCGGGCAGATGGTCGATTTGCGTTGCCCGCGGATTGATCTCGATAAGCTTGGCTGTCTTCGACGCCTCATCCAAGACAAAGTCGAGGCCGTAGACGCCAGAGAGATCAAAATGACGAGCGATCGAGCGGGCCGCCGCGATCATCTCCTCGCCATTCACGATGCGCACCACCGAAGCCGAGCCAAACGAGGGGCGGTAACGAACGACTTCTACGGCTATGTGAGCGACAACCTCGCCCCGCCAGCACGCGACCGCCGCATTGGCGAGACGCCCGGCGACGTAGGATTGGACGCTGATGGCGGCGCGGGCCTGGCGGGAGAACAAAAACTCCATATCTCGGTCGAACACTATTCGTTTGATGCTTCTCAGAGCGCTTCGACGGGCGCGCGCGGTCGAATAGGCCCAAGCAATTCCGGACTTGGCGGGCGCCAAAATAATGCCCTTGCCTCCCCACGTCCCGTCGAGTTTGAGAACCGCCGGAAGTCCGTAACGATCGGCCCACTTGCGCAATTCGCCCACGCTCTCGACGCCTGTCGGTTCGAGGCACGTGAACATCGGGCAGGTGCGACAGATCGGCGAGCAATCCCCGCTTGGAGAGGACGCCGCTGGCGGTTTGCTGGTCCGAGGGAAGTCTCGATCAGCTTGCGGAGACTGATCGCAGCCGGCTCAGAGCGACCCGCCGCCTCCTGGTAAAGCGATGACAGATGCGCGACGATGCGGTCGTCGCAAGGAACGATCAAATCGGGTCTGTAAGTCTCGATCGCTTCGCGCAGGCATTCGCGAGGCGCGAAGTGTTTGTAAACGAATGTCCGATCCAGAGACCGCATCCGATGGATCGGATGATCCGCCACCGCCACGGCGCCGACCGCGAACCCCACGTCATGATGCGCGTTGGCGAGGCGAGCGACATTCAGCCACCGCAACGCATGCGCGAGCAGGACGCGATGCGTCATGATTGGGTCGCAATCGAGGAACGCGTTTCGGTTCTGCCGACGTCTTGACGGCGACGACTCAGTTCGCGCGTCAAACGGCGCGCGGCGAAGCGCGCGCCGAATGCGAAGCGCATGAGCGGGCCAAAACTGGCCGCCGCGGCGGGGCCGATGAAATACAATCCCCTGATGGACGATTCAAAATTTGACGATAGGATCGGGCTCTGTCTCGCGCCGTGGCCAGAGAAGACAGAAAGGACGGGCTCAGGAAGCCAAGCCGGCGAAGGTCGGTCCGAAAGCCCGTCGCGGCGATAACGTGATCGACTCGGATAGTGTCGCGTCCGCCGTCTCGTCGCCGCAACTCAATATTGACGCCTCCGTCCGCCAGCGCCGCCGAAGCCAATTCACGGCCGTAATGCACTGGCACCCGCCCGATGACTTTTTCCTTCATGCGCCACGTCGACGCCGGGCCTAAGTGGCGGCGAACGAACTCGGCGCGCAGCGATTGAGGCAGGAGTCGGAAAAGGTCGGGCGCATCGGTGCAAAAGCGTGAGCGCAGTCCAGGCCCGAGTCCCGAGCGCGGATGACGGATGCGACGCCACAACGAACGACGCCCGGCGCCCGGCGGGCTTGAGAACTTCAGCGCGTCGCGCCGGCAGATCAATTGAACATTACATCCTCGTTCATGCAGCAATCCCGCCAAATCCACGGCCGAAGCGCCGCCGCCCACGACTGCGACCCGTCGACCGGCGAACGACGCGAGATCGTGATGATCGACGCTGTGCGACACATATTGAGCCCCAAGCTCGCCAAGCACCGCTGGAACGTGACGGAAGCGGCTGATTCCCACCGCGACAACGACGCGCCGAGCGCGCGCTACCGACCCGTCGTCCAGGCGCAACGCGAAAGCTTCGCCATCCCTGTCGATCGAGACCACCAGCTTTTCTTCCAGTCCAGCGACGAAGCGCTCTTTGAACGCGAGGCCATAGTCGCAAAAAGTTTGCAATTCAACTGAAGCCGCCTCGTCCTCATAGGCAATCGAACGTTCCGCGCAGAATCGCGACAGAGGATAACTATTGGTCGGATCAGATAAGTTCGACGCAAACCCGTCAGACTTCAACCACATGCCTTCAGGCATCTGCAGCCAACTCTCCATAGGACGACCAAAGATACGAAATTCTATGCCGTCGGCCTGCAAATGCGCCGCGAGTGACAAACCGTACGGACCTGCCCCAACAACAGCAACTTCGGTATACTTTTTCATACACAAGCTTACCTTACGGAAGAAAGCGAACAGGCATTACTGTGAGAATCGCAGAATAATTGATCTTTGGCAATATCAACTCGCAACTAATTCCTCAAATTTTCGCCGGCGTTATATTAAAGCGGCGACCGCGTCCCTGAGAAATTGAGGACCTCCTGCGAACCTTGGCGGACTGCCGCCTCCTCTCGCCCGCGGCTCTTGAGACCATCGGGTGAAAGCCCCGGCGCTGAAGGTCTGGGCGCAGCCTATCGGGCGGTGGTCCAATGGTTCGACCTCGCAAGGGTCCAGCCGAATTTTTTGATCGACGACGAGGGCCAAGCGAGCGTTACGGCATGACCAGTTCCGGCGCCGCGCGCTTGCGCGGCTTGCCGCGGCTGCGTCTGGGAGCGACGAGGAATGTCACTTTCGGAGGCTCGTTCAGGAACGCGCGCGCCTGGTCCTCGATCATTCGGTCGGCGTTGGTCACGCGCGCGCGCAGGTGCTTGAGTTCGAGCAGCGACTGAATGAGGAAGGTTTCGATCACCCTGCCGATCTCGCCCACGTCCTCGAAGACATTCCACGCATAGGCGCCGTCGCGCTTCCGTTCAAGTCCGATCTCGTGCATGATGCTGAGGAAACGCTCCTTGCTCTCGGGGTCGATTCTGTATTCGACGGTGACGAGGATCGGACCCTGATCGTCCTCGATCCGCTGCACGAAGACCGGCGTGCGCCAGTGCATGGACGGGGTGAGATCGAGCGCGGCGGCGGTCTGCAGCTTCCACCGCCATGTCGCGATCATTCCCAGAAACGCGCCTGCGGCCGCAAGGTAGAGCGCGGAGGACAACCCTTCCATGCTGGCGACCTTGCCCCACACGGCGCTGCCGAGAGTCACGGCGCCGAAGTACACGGTCAGAAAAATCGCCATGCCCCGCCCGCGTACCCAGTCGGGAAGCGCCAGCTGCGCGGACATGAACAGAATCGTCATCATGATGATCCATGAGGCGCCGGCGACGAGGCTCGCGGCAAAAGCGAGGATGGGTTCCCGGGCGGCGCCGTACATCGCCAGCGCCGCAATGGTGCCGATCGTCCCCAGCGCCGCCAGGCGATCGGGACCCAACCGCGCCTTCAGGCTGTTGAGCCCGAACGATCCGGCGATCGAACCGGCCCCGATCATGCCGAGCAGGATGCCGTACATCGCTGGGCCGTTGTGCATCTGGGCGCGCGCGACCAGCGGCAGGAGCGCCCAATAGGCGCTCGAGAATGGGAAAAATGCGACAGCGCGGATCAGCGTCGCGTCGATGTCGCGATTGTTTCGGGCATATCGAAGTCCAGTGCGCAGCGCGCTGGTCAGGCGCTCGGCCGGCAATGTCTCCTTGATCCGGCGCGGAGCGCGCCACCACAGCACCGCGGCCACGAGCGCGAGATTGCCGGCGACATAGCACCAGAACGGGAAAGCGTAGCCGAACGCCGCGATCGCAAAACCTCCCAGCGCCGGGCCGATCGCGCGGCTCACGTTGAAGCTGGTGTTGTTGATCGAGATCGCGTTGTCGAGGTCCTGCCTGGGCACGAGCATCGGCGTGATCAGCAGCCACACCGGAGCGGCCAGCGCCCCACCCGCGCCGAGACAGAACGTCGTGACCAGAAGCACCGCCGGCGTCGCGTAATGAAGCGACACCAGCACGGCGAAAGCAATCGAAATCGCCGCTACCGCGGCTTGCGCGCCAATCAGAAGCCGGCGCGGGTCCACGATGTCCGACAGCGCGCCGGCGGGCAACGTCAGCAAGAACAGCGGCAGGGTCGTGGCGACCTGGACCGCCGAGACCATCATCGGGTCCGGATTGAGACTGGTCATCAGCCAGCTCATCGACATATCGAACATCGCAACTCCGACGTTCGAAACCGAGCTGGCGATCAGGATCACCGTGAACGCCAGACTGCCGAACACGCCCCAGCGCGAGTCCGCGCCCGCGGAGGGGTCCAATTTGACGCCGGACTCGCTGGACAAAAGGACCCCGCGCAAGAAAAAACGAATAACAAACGGCCAAAACGCGCGACCGCCCGGCTGACATGGCAAAGAACGCCCTGGGTTTCAAGGCGCTCGGGCGGCCCCGCGAAGCCCGACGCCGCGGCGGAACAGACTGCGCGGCGGCGAATCCTTTTCGATCGACGCAGCCGCTCGGGTGGCGAAGTCGGCGTCTCGTGGATATATTGCCTCCGCAGTTTACGGTTTGCAGCCTTCGCCTGCGGTGCGCGCCCCGGACGTTTGCTCTCGAGCCGCAATTCTTAAGGAGCGCCTTGACGATGACGCGCCAGTCGGGTTGGCGATTCGCCGCGCCGTTTCGGGCGGCGCTCGGGATCGGCGGCGCCTTGGCGGTCGCGCCCTCGCTCGCGTCGTCCGCCGGAGATTGAGATGGCCGACAATGCGACCAAATCGGCGAAGACCGATTCATTCGCCTCTGCGGCGGAGGCCGTGGCGTTTCTGACGCGCGCCCTTCCGGCCGTGACCGCCGCCAATCCCAAATACCGGTCGCCGGGCAGCGACGTCGATAGACGATGGCTGATCAAAGAGATTGCGTTTCGCCAAGGAGAGAATGGCGGCGTCATCGTATCGACACACGAGTCGATCGAGGATTATCGTTCCGGCGCGCTGACCGCCGAGGGAACCCACGAAGCGACGTTCGCGATTGACGACGTCAAGATTTCCGATGAAGTCACTGACGATGTCGCCGAAAACGGCGAGAAGGCGCGCGGGGTCATGTTTAGATGCGTCGGCGCGCCCTGCATCCAGGCGGTATGGAGCGGCGCGAAGTCGGTCGGCGCCTGGACGGACGTCTCCATCCAGGACGCGACCCAGCGAAAACAGGTCTTCGCCGCGTTCCTGGCCCTCCAGCGCAAGGCCGGCCCGCCATAGCCCCAGCGATGGCGCGAGGACGCCGAGGCCGCTGTTCCGAGGGCGGGCGGCGCATTTGCGCCACCGGCTCGCATTTTCTGAATATGGCTCGGCCATGGAGGCAAGCTTGGCGACAATTGCGACTTTGATGGCCTGCATGCGAATCGACCACAACGCCGGGATGCTCGCGGTCGTCGCCGACCTGGCGGAGCGCTTCGGGGCCGCCGTCATTGGCGTTGCGGCGAGGCAGGCGTCAACTCAGGTCATCGTCCGGGGCGCCGGCCCGCGCGCGCCGCACCAGCACGATCTTGATAATTTCATCGTTGAGGCCGCCGCGGCCGAGACGGAGTTTCGCGCCGCTTTGCCGAAAGTCCAGGATCTTCAATGGCGCTCGCAGATGACTTTCGGACCGGTGTACGAGCATATCGCGGACGAAGCGCGCTGCGTCGACCTGGTCGTCGCCGCGCTCGGTTCCGTCGATCGGTTTTTCTTCCCCTCCGGCCAGGCGGAGATCGGCGACCTTCTGATGCGCCTCGGCCGTCCGACTCTCATCGTTCCCCCCGACGCCGCCGGCCTCAAACTGACGCGCGCGCTTGTCTGCTGGAACGACAAGCGCGAGGCGCGCCGGGTCACCGCCGACGCGTTGCCTTTGCTTCAGGCGAGCCAGCGCGTGGACGTGGTGGAAATCGCCGACGCCAGAGCCCTCGAGGAAACGCGGCGGCGTCTCGGCGACGTCGGCGACTGGCTTGCGCGGCATGGCGTCGAGGCGCAGTGTTCGGCAGAGGTTTCGAACGGTTCGGAGGCGGCGCAGTTGGGTGCGATTGCGAAGGAACTGAATGTCGACCTGATCGTGGCGGGCGCATTCGGCCACAGCCGTCTGCGAGAATGGGCGTTCGGCGGCGTGACGCGAGACATGTTGCTGCGAGCCGATCGCTGCGTCTTGGCCTCTCACTGAACGCGCCTCCCCGGAAAGCCCGAAGAGCCAACGGAATGGATTTCCGCCCCCCGCAACAACCGCCGGAGAGCCAGGCATCGTGGCTTGGCGCATTTGCGTATCCCGCTTTTGCCCTCATCTGGGCGGCCAGCACCATGGCCTTGATTGGCATCGCGATGTACGACACCACATCGGGCTGGTTGATGACGTCGATGGACCTGTCGCCGCTCGCCGTTTCGCTCCTTCAGGCGGCGATGACCGCGCCGATGTTCCTGATCACGCTCCCGGCCGGCGCCATTACCGATATCGTCGACCCGCGACGGCTCATCATCGTCGTATCCTGCGCGGTCATGGTTTTGATGGCGATTTTCGCCGGGCTCGTGTCGTTCGGTCTCGCCACGCCTGTGCTGCTGCTGCTGACGACTTTTCTTTTGAGCGCGGCATGGTCTCTGAACTCCCCCGCCTGGCTGTCAATTTTGCCGATCCTGGTGCCGAAGCCGGACTTGCCTGGGGCGATCGCCGCCCAAGGCGTCGCATACAATCTGAGCCGCACGCTCGGACCCGCGCTCGGCGGCCTCGTCATTACGAAACTCGGAGTGTCGGCGCCGCTTTGGGCCTTCGCCGCGACCAATCTCGGGGTCGTGGCGACGCTGGTGTGTTGGCGTTGTCCCCGGAAAAAGAAGACGTCCCTGCCCGCCGAGCGCTTGAACAGCGCCGTGCGTACGGGACTGAGGCACGTCGCCAACAACCGGCCCCTGCACGCGACCCTGGCGCGCACCGTCGCCGTCTATCCCTTTGCCGCCGCCTACTGGAGCCTCCTGCCCCTGATCGCGCGTCGGACCGGCGAAGGGGCCGAAAACTACGGCCTGTTGCTGAGCGCCATCAGCGTCGGCGCGATTGTCGGATCGATCGCGCAGCGATTCCTGCGCGACCGGATCAATCTCGATTGGATGGTTGTGCTGGGGACAATCGGCACCGCCGGGGCGCTCGGCCTGTTCGCGAATGCGCACACGCTCGTGGTCGCGCTTTGCGCCAGCTTTTGCGCTGGCGTCGCCTGGCTCGTCGTGCTGACGAACCTTTACCTGTCTGCCCAAAACGCCCTGCCGGCGTGGGTGCGCGGACGTGGACTGGCGGCGTTTCTCACGGTGATTTTCGGCGCGATGACCCTCGGCAGCGTCGCATGGGGCCAGATCGCCGCCCAAACCGGGCTGACGGAAGCGCTTTTCGTTGCGGCGGCCGGCTTGCTCCTGGGCATCCCCCTCTCCTGGCGATGGAAGCTCGAGCAGGGCGCCGCTCTCGATCTTTCGCCGTCATTGCACTGGAGCAGGCCCAGCGTCAGCCGGGAGGTCGACAACGATCGCGGGCCCATCCTGGTCAAGATCGAGTATTACATCGACCCCAAGGACCGCGCCGATTTCCTGCGCGCCATCGACGAGTTGGGCAACGAACGCCGGCGCGACGGCGCGTTCGCCTGGGGCATTTTCGAAGATGCGGCCGAAATTGGACGGTTCGAGGAAGCCTACCTGATCGAATCCTGGCTGGAGCTCATGCATTTGCGCGAGCGCGTCACCAACGCCGACCGGATGCTCGAGGACGAGATCAGCCAAATGCTGACCAGGTCGCCGAAGATCGAGTTTCTGGTCGCCGCCGAACGCCAACCGCTGTTTGGCAAGCGCCCCGCGCCGGCCGGAGCGTGACGCTTGCGCATTCTCGTCGTGTACGCGCATCCCCTCGAAACCAGTTTCATGTCGGCGATCCACGCGCGCGTCCTCGACACTCTGCGCGGCGGCGGGCACGATGTGGACGATCTGGACCTCTACGCGGAAAAGTTCGACCCCGTTCTGTCGCGCAAACAGTTCATCGGCTACGTCAACGTCGAGGCCAATGCGCGCGAGGTCGAAAACTACGTCGCCCGTCTGCGCGCGGCGGAGGCGATGGTCCTGGTGTTTCCGGTCTGGTTCGATGGCCTGCCCGCGATCATGCAGGGTTATTTCCAGCGGGTGTTTCTGCCCGGCGTCGCCACGGTCATCGATGAAAGAGGCCTGTTTCATCCCAATCTTTGGAATCTCGGGCGCATGGCCGCTGTTTGCGCCTATGGCGAGCGTCGCGGCGACGTGGCCGCCAAAGGCGATCCGCCCCGGCGCTTCGTGCGCGACAACATCGGCGTGCTGATCAAACCCAAGGGCCGTGTCGAGTATATCGCCCTTTACGGCATGGACTTCGCAAGAGCGCGCCCGCGCGCCGCGTTTCTCGACCGCGTGACGCGCTCCTTCTCCGCCTGGTAGCGGCTCATGGCGGGAGGTCTGACGCCTCCAGGGCGACATTCGCCGCATTCTCGCGACGCTCCGCGTCAAATCCGGCCGTCAACCGATAGACGCCAGGCGCAATTCGCCAGCGGCGCTCCGGCTCGTCGAATGTCGCAAACAGGCGCGGATCGATGGACACGCTCACGCGCCGTTCCTCGCCGGGCGCCAGATCGACTCTGCTCCATCCGGCCAGACGCAGGGGAATGTGAGCGGCCGGCGGTCCGGACAGATAGACTTGGGGCGTCGCCGCGCCCGCCCGGTCCCCCACGTTCCTGACCGTCACGCTCGCCGTCACTCTGTCTCCGCTGACGGTCGCGGCCAGGTCGCGCAGACTGAACGTCGTGTAGGAGAGGCCGAAGCCGAACGGAAACAACGGCCGCTCGCGCCGCTCGAAAAACCATTTGTACCCGACCGCCGCGCCCTCGTCATACTCGGCGACGAAACGCTTGCCATAGCGTCCCCCTCGTCCGACCGGACCGATCGGCGCGCCATGCGGGTCGCCCTGAATCCTGGGGTGCGGCAGCTGAGCCTCGCTCACGGGGAACGTGAGCGGAAGCCGACCCGAGGGGTCGACGGCGCCGCTGAGGATTTCCGCGATCGCCTCGGCGCCCTGCTGCCCAGGGTACCATGCCTCCAAAACCGCGCCGACCCGATCAATCCACGGCATGAGGACCGGCCCCCCGGTCTCGAGCACGACCACGGTTCGGGGATTGGCGCGGGCGACCGCCTCGACAAGCCGGGCCTGCCCATCGGGCAGATCGAGATTGGCGGCGTCGACCGTTTCACTCATCCACTGGTCGACGAACAACGCCACCGCGTCAGCCCTCGCGGCGCTTTGCGCAGCGCGCGCGACGTCGCGCCCGTCGTCGTATTCGACCTGAGCGCCAGGAAACTGGCGACGGATCGCGTCGACCGGAGATTCTGGATCGAATATCTCGGCGCTGTTCCTGCCGATTGGCTCTTTCGCCGCAACGCCGCCGCGCGGGACCACCTGAGATGAGCCGCCGCCCGAGGGGACGCCGCGATCGGCGTGGGCGCCGATGACGGCGAGAGTTCGCGTTTGCGCGGAAAGCGGCAACAGGCCGTCGTTTCTCAGCAGGACGGCGCCCTCCCGCTCGATGGCGAGCGCGGTTCGATTGCTCGATTCGAGATCGGGCGGCCCTGTCGCGACGGCGTCATCGCAAAGGCCGCCGGCGAACATCGAGGTCAGAATTCGTCGGACCATGTCGTCGAGCCGAGCTTGGGGAACCGAGCCATCGGCCAAGGCTTGCGCCAAACTCCGCTCGAAGAAGTTTTGCGTGTCGAGCTGCTCGCCGGATTCTTGGTCGAGACCCGCATTGGCGGCCCGAACCGTCGAGTGAACCGCGCCCCAGTCCGACATGACGAAACCGGGATAGCGCCAATCTTGCTTGAGAACCTCACCGAGCAGCCATTCGTTCTCGCACGAATAGACGCCGTTGATCTGGTTGTAGGCGCACATCACCGCGCCGGGCCGGCCGCGCTCGATGGCGATCTCGAAGGCGAGCAGATCGGATTCGCGCGCGGCGGCGGGATCGATTCGCGCATCGAGGACGACGCGGTCCGTCTCCTGCGCATTCAAGGCGAAATGCTTGATCGTCGAGATGACGCGCCTGCTCTGCGCGCCGGCGATCGTCTCGCCCGCCATGACTCCCGTGAGCAGAGGGTCCTCGGAGAAATATTCGAAATTTCGACCGCCGCGCGGATCGCGAATGAGATTCGCCGCGCCCCCCAGCAGGACGTTGAAGCCCCTGGCGCGGGCTTCGTCGGCGACGGCCTCGCCCTGTCGTCGGGCGGCCGCGATATCCCAGGTCGAGGCGAGCGCGAGATCGGACGGCATCGCCGTCGCCGTGTCGCCGGGCCGTATGTTTCCGGGATCAGTCACGCCCAGTTCGGCGTCGGTCTCCTGCAGGGCTGGGATGCCGAGACGCGGAATTCCTTCCACGTAGCCGGCCGAGCCGATCGCCCCGGGCGGCTTGGGTTCGCCGCCCCACGGCGCTCCGAGACCGCCGTGAACCAGCGACAGCTTCTCGGTCTCGCTCATCCGCTTTTGCGCCATTTCGGCGCGTTGAGCGGGGGGCAGGTTGGGGTTAGTCCATGGCCGCGTCGCGTCCGGGGCCGCCATCCCCGGCGCCGCGAACGGCGCTGCGCACAGGCCGATCAAAATGACGCGCGCCAACGCCAGGGCCGCGCCGACGCGCGGTCGTCCGATCAGGCTTGATGCTCTATCCGTCAATCGAAGCGCCATCGTCGGATCGAGCCGCTGCGGTCGCGCGAGGCGACGCGGCGGGAATGGCCGCCTCTCAGGCGACCGCACAGTTCGAATGGTTCGGATCGGCGCTCCGACAAACCCAACGCCGCCTCGGCCGATCTGCATCAGCATTGCCTGCATAAGGTCGAGATCGGGCGCAAGCAAGCGCGCGCAGGCTTGGCCCCCGGCGGCGGCCGCGATCATCGTTTTGCCGCAGGCGCGCGCCGCGTCGTCCGAGCGCAAGCCGCCCGAGCCGGTCGCGACGCCGCTCTCCGCCGCCGATCGATTTCGCCCTCCAGGTCCACGGGGAAAATCGACGGCGTTTCAGAACGGCGAGGCTTCCGATCACGGCCCGACCGCGATCAGCTTGCCGACGAACACCGGCGGTCCGGACGGCTTGCCGTCAGGCGAGCCGCCGGGCGGCTCGACCGTGACGGCGTAGGTGGCGTTCGCCACCACCGCGCGATCATACGCGGACAGACTGGCCGCGCGCGGCGTCTCGCCGATCACGCCCAGCGAGCGCGGCGCCCCGAGCCTGGGGTCGATGATCCAGAGTTCGTAGGCCTTGCCCGGCGGCGTCTGCGCCGCGACGGGACGCACCGACAACTCCTGCTTGTCGAGATTGACCGTCACCTCGAAGGCCGGCGACGCCGCGTCCTTCTGCAGGATCGCGACATATTCACGAGGGACGCCCCCCCGCGTCGTCTCGCGGACGACGAATCGCGACCGCAAGCATCGCGGCGAGGCTCATCGCGGCGATCGCGGCTGTGCGCCAGCGCTCCAATCGCCGCCTCAGCGCCAGCGTGTCGGCGTCCGCCGATGCGGCGGCCGCGCGCTCCCGAATGCGGGCCTGGATCGCGGCGAGATAGTCGTCAGGCGGCTCGATCCCCGGCGCGCACTCCGCCAGCGGGGAAAGGCGATCCTCCCAGGCGCGGATCGCCGCATCGAGTTCGGGCTCGCGCTGCCGACGCGCCGCCAGCGTCGCCCGCTCATCCGCGGCGAGCGTGCCGAGCGCATATTCGGCGGCGGCGAAATCGTCGTCGGGCGCGAGACTCATGACGCCAGGCAATCTCTCAGTTGGGCGAGACCGCGATGCAGCCAGGTCTTGATTGTCGGAACGGGCCGTCCGAAACGCTTGGCGAGCGCCTCGCGGCTCGAGCCGCGGTAATAGGCGAGCAGCAGAACGGCGCGCTTCTCATCGTCCAGCGTCTTGAGACAGTCGAGCAGCGCCGCCAGCGTTTCCGATCGCTCGCGCGAAGCCAGCGGGTCGACTTCGTCGGCGGCGGGTTCGAAGGCTTGCGGCAAATCCTCGAGATAGGCGGGGCGAACACGGCGAACCTCGTCGAGCGCGCGATTGCGGGCGATGGTCGCCATCCATGCGAGCGGAGAGCCTTTGGCGGGGTCGAATTCGCCCGCCTTCTCCCATATGCGCACGTAGGCCTCCTGGAGCGCCTCGGCCCCGGCGCCTCCTCGGGGAAGAATGCGGGCGACGACGCCGTAAAGCTTGGAGTTGGTCTGCTTGTACAGCGCGGCGAACGCCGTCGCGTCGCGCGCCGCGACGCGGCGCAACAGACCGGCGAGATCGCCGGCGGCGGCTGCCGGCGCCCCCGTTTCCGGCGCGTCTGCTCCGATCGTCATGCGGCCACCCTAGAATGTCGCGCGCGGCGCGCGCAACCAAACTCTCCACCGCCGCAAGGGACCACGCGAAAAAGGCGGGCGCCCGGAAGCGCCCGCCCGTCGCGACCCGGAGGCGTGGAAGGAGGAACGCTCAGCCCGGGAGCAACACCTTATTGATGACCTGAATGACGCCATTCGATTGCATCACGTTGGGGATCGTGACCTTGGCCTTGTCGCCCTTGGCGTCGATGACCCAGAGATGGCCGGCGCCGCGCTCGAAGGTCAGTTCGTCGCCCTGGACGGTCTTCAACATCGCCTTGCCGCCGCCTTCCTTGATCTTCGCGTCGATGTCCGCTTCGGTGAGGCGTCCCGGCACCACGTGATAGGTGAGAACCGACGCCAGCTTGTCCTTGTTTTCTGGCTTCAGCAGCATGGTGACCGTGCCGGCGGGCAGCCTGGCGAAGGCCTCGTTGGTCGGCGCGAAAACAGTGAAGGGTCCGGGGCCTTCAAGCGTATCGACAAGACCGGCGGCCTTCACCGCGGCGACCAGCGTGGTGTGATCCTTCGAATTGACGGCGTTTTCGATGATGTTCTTGCTCGGATACATCGGCGCGCCGCCGACCATGACGGTCATCGCGGAATAGGCCGGGGCTGCGACAAAAGGCGCGGCGAGGGCGACGCCGGCGGCAATCGCCGCGGCGCAACAAGACATTCTGGCGTTCATGTTCGTCTCCGTTGCTCGAACCGACGATTGCGTTGCCGCATTCGATCGGGACAAGGCAGATACGGGCGCGGCGTAACAAAGTTTCGCCGCGCGTCGAATTAAAGGTAGAATTGTTAGATGGTCGCTTTGCCGCCGCGCGAAACGCTCGCGCCGCGGGTGCGCGGTCTGAGCAGGCGTCAGGACAGGCGCGGGAGAATCGTCATGGCGTCAATCCATTTGGCCGCGGCTGCGCGCGACCTCGCGGGTTCCCGCGTCGTTATCCGGCATTCGCTGGTGGTGCGCGTCTGCCACTGGATCAACGCGCTCTGCTTTCTCATCCTGCTGATGAGCGGATTACAGATTTTCAACGCCCACCCTTCGCTCAATTGGGGCTACGCGACCAACTTCGACCATCCGTCCTTTTCGCTGTCGGCGAAAGAAAACGACGATGGCGACCCGACCGGCGGCGTGACGACACTGTTCGGCCGATCGTTCGACACCACGGGCCTCTTGGGCGCTTCGCGCGGACCCGATGGGCAGTTGGAGGAGCGCGGATTTCCCTCGTGGGCGACGCTGCCGGCAGAACAGGATCTGGCGATGGGGCGGCGCTGGCATTTCTTTTTCGCCTGGATTCTCGTGCTCAACGGCCTCGTCT
Organism: uncultured Alphaproteobacteria bacterium; assembly: GCA_963781895.1. Lineage (GTDB taxonomy): Bacteria > Pseudomonadota > Alphaproteobacteria > Rhizobiales > Beijerinckiaceae > Roseiarcus. The sequence continues at coordinate 110,389 of CAWAIM010000017.1, read as the reverse complement.
ATGTCGCCAACCTGTTCGCACGCTGGCATATTGGCGATCTTGCGCCAAATCTGTCGGACTTGCGCGCCATTCCGCGCACGATCCGCGACCACGCACGGCTGCGCTTTCCGAAGGGCGAGGAGGCGCTGCGCTACAATGTGCTGCAGAAGCTCGCCTACTTGAGCGTCGTCGTGGCGTTTCCGATCCTCGTTCTCGCCGGACTGACGATGTCGCCCGCGATGGACGCGACGTTTCCGTGGCTCGTGCCGCTGTTTGGCGGACGCCAGTCGGCGCGCGCCGTGCATTTCCTGATCGCCAGCTACCTTGTCCTGTTCGTGGTCGTGCATCTGGCGATGGTGTTGCTGTCCGGAATTGTCAACAACATGCGCTCGATGATCACCGGCCGCTATCGAATAACGGAGGAAGCGCGATGAAGCCCGGGAGCCGGATCTTGCCAATTCCTTCCGAGCGCCGCGATCGGCCGCGAGGGTCGCAATTCGGCGTCAGCCGGCGCGAACTCCTGCTCGGACTTGTCGCCGGCGGCGCGTTGCCGCTGTCCGGATGCAGCCTCGATTCGCGCTCGCCCGGAGTGATGTCGATTCTCGACAAGGCCGAGGCGCTGACCCAGGGCGTTCAGCGGGCCCTGCTGTCGTCGCGCACGGCCCTGGCGCCCGAATATCCGCAAACCGCCATCTCCTCGTACTTCAAGCCGAACGGCTCCGTCGATCCCGACGATCCCGGTTACGTCGCCCTGCGCCAAGGCGGCTTCGCGGACTGGAGGCTCGAGGTCGGCGGCCTGGTGGAACGGCCGATGAAGCTGTCGCTCGCCGATTTGCGCAAGCTGGACTCGCGTTCGCAAATCACCCGCCACGATTGCGTCGAGGGCTGGAGCTGCATCGGTCAATGGAAGGGCGCGCGGCTGTCGGCGCTGCTCGACGCGGCGGGGCTCAAGCCGCAAGCGCGCTATATCGCGTTCTTCTGCGCCAACTCGCTGGAACCGTCGCTCGACGCCAGCGGGCGCTACTATGAGACGATCGATCGCATCGACGCCTATTCACCCCCAGACGATACTCGCCTACGAGAGGAACTTCGCGCCGCTGACGGTCGAGCATGGCGCGCCGCTGAGGCTGCGGGTGGAGCGTCAGCTCGGCTACAAGATGGCCAAATACGTGATGCGCGTAGAGGCGATCGACAGCTTCGCCGGCATCGCCAGCGGCCATGGCGGCTATTGGGAGGACCGCGGCTACGAATGGTACGCGGGAATCTGATCGATTTCATTTCGCGTCGGACGACGCGGCCGCTTTTTCCGCCCTGCCCTTCTGCGCCTTTCGGGCGCGGGCCGGTCGAGGAGATGTCGACCCATTGTCTGTCGCGAGCCACGGCTCGAGGTTCCTCGCGGCGCGCTCTGCGGCCATGGCGGTCCGCGCGCGCCCGCGCAGGTTGTGAAGCGTCGCTTCGGCGATTTCCTTCGCCAGCGCCTCGTCGCGCACGGCGCGAGCGAGGAGAACGCCCCCGGCAAGTTGAGCGAGCAGCGGCCACGCCGCCTCCCGACCGCTCCCGACGCCGAGGCCCGCGGCCAGTTCGGTCGCGACGCGCATCAATCCGGCTTCGTATTCGGCGCGGGTGGCGCGGTCGGCGCGGGCGACGTCGGCCGAAAGGGTCGGAATGGAGCAGCCGCCGGCGACGTCCTCGCGATGCTCGGGTCCGAGATAATAGGCGGCGAAAGCGTCGAACCAAGCGTCTCCGTCGCGTGCCCGAAACTGCTCGACCGCGGCCCGAAGCCGCTCCATCCCCGTTGTGACGACGGCGCGAAACGCGTCCGCCTTCGAACGGAAGTGAACATAGAATGCGCCCGAGGTCAGGCCCGCCGCCTTGGCGAGGCCGTCGACGCCAACGCCGCCGTAGCCGTACTGGCGAAACGCGCGGCCTGCGGCGTCGTGGACGCGCTTGCGAGTCGCGCCGCTCTGCTCCGGGCTGTAGCGCACGGTTCCTCCCCATCGTTTTTCGGATATCGAACACTACAATTGGCTTTTGTGCAAATAACGATCGTTATCTATGAAGACTTCACGGCAGGGCCCGTGTCAAACGCGATGCTCCGGAGGACGCAAAGCCGCTGTCCCGTCCCTCGCCCCGCTGTTCCAGGCGAGGGAAACGTTCCTCGCCGGCGACGGCTAAAGTCTTCCGCGTTCCGTCCGGCGCCCAGGAACAGACCTTGGCGGCCATCGCTTAGAGTCTTTTGAAGGACCAGGATTTTTTGTCGTAAAAAGGGCGGCCGCTTGTCCGAGATCCCGCCTAGAGCGGCAGGCGGCCGGCCCTCGCCGCCGCCGCCACGAACGCGCGGCGCGAATCCGGGAGCGGCTCGCCGCGCTGCGCGAACAGGTCGCGGGCGAGGAAGTAGCCGGTGGTGCGGAAGCCGTCGGCGACATCCTCGACGCTCGGCCGCGCCTCGAGACGAGCGCCCTCGCGCATGAACGCCGGCAGCGGCAGCAGACGATCGCGCCATGGCGCTCCGGCTTCGGCGCTGACCGCCCGGCCCGATCGCGGCGAGACATAGGCGAGGCCGGCGCTCGTCCCCGTCGCCGCGCATTGGCTCAAGTCGAGCCGGAAGCCGCATTCGGACAGCATCTGCGCCTCGAAGCGGACGACGAGCGCCGGGGCGAGGGCTTCGTCGTCGAGGCGCTCGGCGATCAGCGTCAGCGTCTCGTAGATCGCCTCGTGCGGATCGCGCTCGGGCAGAAATCGCGTCAATGCGCCGAGATAGTTGATTCCGGCGAGCGCCAGCGCGCTCTCCATCAGCCGCCCCGCCCTCAGCGCCAGAGGTTCGATCGAAAACGCCCCCAGATGCTCGTCGAGCCGCGCCCGCCAGACCAGGCCGAGCGTGTTGCCGGGCTGCAGCGCCGCCTTGAGCCGCGAGGAGCGTCCGCCGCGCACCAGGCCGAGATGGCGCCCATGCGCGCGCGTCATCGCTTCGACGATCGCCGAACTCTCGCCATGCCGGCGAACCCCGATCACGAGCCCTTCGTCGCGCCACTCCATCGCCGCGGGCCTTTACGAGGGACGCAGATGCGCGGGCGGCGGAACCCGCGCCAGCTTCAGCGCGATCACAAGCGCAAGGCCGCAAAGCGCGCCGATGAAGGCGGCGACCGCGAGCCAGCCGCCGCGGGCGAACACCGAGCCGCCGATCGTTCCCGCCAGACTCGAGCCCGCGTAATAGAAAAACAGGTAGAGGGCGCTCGCCTGCGCGCGCGCCGTCTCGGCCCGCAAGCCGACCCAGCTGGAGGCGATCGAGTGGGCGCCAAAGAACCCGGCCGTCACCAGTCCGACGCCGAGGACCGTCAGCGGCAAGCTGTCCGGCAGGGTCGCCAGCACGCCGAGCGGCATCAGCGCGATGGCGGGGCCGATGACCCGCCGCCGCCCGTAACGCCCAGCGAGCTCGCCGATGGTCGGCGAGGCCACCGCGCCGACGAGGTAGATCACGAACACGAGCCCGATCGTCGCCTGGCTGAGCGAGAACGGCGGCTCGCCCAAGCGAAAGCCGATGTAATTGTAGGTGGTGACGAAGGCGCCCATCAGCAGGAAGGCGAGGGCGAACAGATAGCGCAGGCCCGGATCGCCGAGGTGGGCCCGGATCGCCGGAACAATGGGGTTCGATTGCCGCCCGGGCGCGAACCCCCGCTGCGGCGGCAACGCGAACGCGAACACGCCTGCGCAGGCGAGGGACAACGCTCCGACCGCGCCGACGCCGACGCGCCAGCCGTCCCGATCCGCGATCGCCGCCGCCGCCAGCCGTCCGCCCATGCCCCCCAACGTGCTGCCCGAGATGTAGAGACCCATCGCCAGCCCGATCGCCGAGCGGTCCATCTCCTCCGACAGATACGTCATCGCGATCGCCGGAACGCCTGACAGCGCCAGCCCGGTCAATGCGCGAAGGACGATCAGCGTCGTCCAATCGGGCGAAAAGGCCGCGGCCAACGTCGCGGCCGCGGCGGCCGCGAGCGAGGACGCCATGATTGTCTTGCGCCCGAAGGCGTCCGACAGCGCCCCTGCCCCGAACATCGCGAACGCCAGCACGCCCGTCGCCGCCGACAGCGACACGCTCGCCGCGGCGGGAGAAATCGAAAACGTCCGGGCGAAACTCGGCATCATCGGCTGGACGCAATAAAGGACCGCGAAAGTGGCGAAAGCGGCAAAAAACAGCGCCACGCTGACCCGCCAGAACCGCGCCTCGCCGCGCAAGGTCAGGGCGGTCTCGGAGGCTGGGGTAGCGAAGCCCGACATCGAGGAGCTGGACATCATGAGGGCAGCTTTTCCGCCGGCGGCGAGCAAAGGCAAGACAAATCCGCGCGCGACGCCGGTCGGCCCTCGACCCGATCATCCTGACGATATCCGCGCCGGCGTCATGGCGCTATCGAAGCGCCGCGGCGCCGCCTAAGTCCAAGCCGCTGTCATTCCTTGCCCATGACCGCCAGCACCTGCTCGAGCGGCGCGGGCGAGGCGCGGAACAGTCCCGAATACGGGCTGCTCAACTCGAGGATCAGCAACACCGCGCTCGCGGCGGCGAGCGCGCCGACGCCGACCGCGACGAACGACGTGACGTTGCCGCCCGACAGCAGTCCGAAGCCGAAAAAGAGAAAAACCGCCCACGCGACCACGATCAGGACCAATGGATAGGAAACGGCGCTTTCCAGCGCGAAGGACATCTGCAATCGCGATTGATCGATCGAATCGATGGCCGACGTGGCGGAGGCGAGCGCCTGCTTCTGCGCGTCGGTCGAGGGATGAAGGCCATCCAGCGACGTTTTCCAATGGCGCAGGCTCTGAACCGCGGCGGCGAAGTTCTTGGCGGCGAAATTGCTGTCGTTTTCGTTGGCGCCCCAGACTTCGTCGATGGTGTTCGCCACACCCTGTCGGAATTGCGCGCGCGCGGCGTTCGCCTCCGGTCCGTAATCGGCCAGCGCGAGGTCGAATTGCAGAACCTTCCCGGCAAGGGTCTGGATCGCCTCGTTCTGGCCCGCATAAACGCCGTGGGCGGTCCAGATCAGCAGGCCGAGAACGAGAGCGGACAGCAGCGTGAGCAGACCGACGACCGCGCCGATCATGTCTTTCGCGCCGCCGGTCACATGTTCCTCCGGCAGAATGCGTCGCAGCACGAGCCCGAGCGCTCCGCCGGCGAACACCGCAACGGCGACCGCAAGCGCGAAATTCTCCGGACTCATGGATGTTTCCCAGCAAGGCGAGCGAACAAGATCGCGCCAGTTAGCCCCTACGCGGCGCCAACGCAACCGGGCGCCGCTGGCTCGGAAAGCGCGGGCGGAGCGCCGTGCGCCGGTTATTGCGGCCTCGGTTCAGCCTTCGGCTTCGGCGCCGCGATTCCCAGGGTCGGATTGTTCTTGTATCCCTCCACGCATCGTTCTTCGCTGGCCCGCTCCTCCTCGGTCGGTTCGTAGGTCTGGAAGTCCGCAAGTCTCCGGAATCGCACGAAGGGCACTTGCGGGGTCTGGTGACGCAGTTCGAGCGCGCGTTCGACCATCATGCATTGCAGCACTTTGTCGACCCACCAGATATGACTTAATATCACGCCGCCCGGATCGGGCTCGGGGGTCGCCGCCGGCCAGCGCGAATTGTTTTCATCGCGCGCGCGAAGCTGATCCTCAATGTTTCCTTTAACAATATTATGGCAATTGTAGGAGATCTCCAATAAAGCACGCACCGACAACGGATCATTACCATGGGGTTGCTGTCCGTCGAGCGTGTAAGTCGTGCATTTTAGCGCATACGTCAGATCGACCAGTCTGGAGTCGTCAACACCGAACTGCGAGTCGACGGCAAGCTTGAGATTTGACCCCAGGATATTGTGCTGCAACTCCCATGCTTTGTCCGCCGAATAAAACCGCTCGGCGACCGCCTTCAGCTTGTCGCCCTCCGCCTTGGTCTTGATGGCGTCGTCCATCTGGTAGGTGCTGAGCCATTTCTCGTCCATGATCTTGTCCAGGTTTTCGAGCGCGGCCACCACCGCGTTCGTGTCCTTGTCGATCCTTTGAGTCTGGCTTTGGTATTCCCAGCTGCGCCATTGAAAATATGCGCTGAGCGTGGTGCCGACGAGACCGGCCGACAAAATCGCGCCGAGATTGTTGAAGATCCACTTGAGCAAAGATTGACCGCTCGCCGCCGCCGCGTCGGTCACGACGGCAGGTTTTTTCACGCCGTTTTCGGCATTCGGCTCAGCCACTTTTGTGTCCTCGGCGGACCAGAGTTCCCTCGCTTCCCTGGCGAGATTGCGTCGCCTCGCATGGGCAGGCAAGTCTATTGTGACTCCAGAGCCCAAAGCCTGTCGGACGGCAGGAGCGCCACGCTTGGCGAGACTCCTTGAGGAAGCGGACGCGAAAGGTCGGTCGAGCGCACGCGCGCTTTGGTGTTAGTGTCGGTTGTCCGGCGAGTCATTTGTCGTGAAAGACGCAGGGGCCCGGCGACGAGGGAGACGTCTCTGACCGCAAGCGCCGATATCGTCTGGCTGTGCGACGATTTTCGCCTCGACGATCAACTGGCGGTTCGCGCGGCGGCGGATCGTCCGGCCCTCTACGTCTACGTCCACGACCAGGCGGCCGCATACGCGCGCCCGCTCGGCGGCGGCGCGAAATGGCGACTCGCCAAGGCGCTGGAAGCGATGGCGGGGCGATTGGCCGCGCGCGGCGCGCGCCTCGACGTCGTCAGGGGCGGCGCGGAGCAAACCATCCCTGCTTTGGCCGCGGCCGCGGCCTCCAGCCGGGTATTCTGGGGCCGACGGGTCGAGCGCGAGGGCGCCGGCCTCGACGCACGCCTCGAGACGGCGCTGCGCGCGCGCGGCGTCGAAGCAAAAACCTTTGGTGGGAGGTTTTTGCGCGAACCTGCTGAAATCGCTCAGGCGTCGGGCAAGCAGCTGATGATTTTCTCCGCCTTCTGGCGCCGTCATCGCGCGCTGGGCGCGCTCGACCCGCCGTCATCGGCGCCCGATCGCCTGACCGGGGCGGAATGGCCGCGCGCGGCGCCTGAGCGCGCGTCGATCGGGGCGCTCGGCCTGACGCCGACGGCCCCGGACTGGTCGGGCGAACTCGGCGCCGGCGAAAATCCGGGCGAAGTCGGCGCGCTCAGAGCCCTCGAGCGCTTCGTCGCCGAGGCGTTGCCCGCCTACGCGGACGATCGCGACCAGCTTCGGCGCGACACGACGTCCCGGCTTTCGGCGCACCTGAGATTCGGCGAGATTTCGCCGCGCCGCATACTCCATGCGGTGGAGGGCGCTCGGGCCGCGGAGCCGGCGCTCGCCAAGGGCGCGGAGAAGTTCCTGGCGGAACTCGGATGGCGGGATTTCGCCGCCGCGCTCCACGTCGCCCACCCCGATCTCGCACGGCGGCCGTTGCGGGCGGAGTTCGAGCGTTTTCCCTGGCGCGACGACGCCGAAGGGCTTCGCGCATGGCGGCGGGGCGAAACCGGCTACCCGATCGTCGACGCCGGCATGCGCCAGCTCTGGCGCACCGGCTATATGCCCAATCGCGTGCGCATGATCGCCGCCTCCTTTCTCGTCAAGCACCTGTTGATCGACTGGAGGCGGGGCGAGGAATGGTTCTGGGACACGCTATGCGACGCGGATCCCGCCAGCAATCCGCTGAACTGGCAATGGGTCGCCGGCTCAGGCGTCGATTCCGCGCCCTACTTCCGCATTTTCAATCCGGTCGTGCAGGCCGAGCGCCACGACGCCGACGGCGCCTACGTGCGCCGTTGGCTTCCCGAGCTCGCCCGGCTCGACGCCGCCGACATCCACGCCCCGTGGCGGGCGCCGAGCGCCGCGCTCGCGCGCGCGGGCGTGATCTTGGGGAAGACCTATCCCCGCCCGATCGTCGATCACGCCTTCGCCCGCGCCCGCGCGCTCGCCGCCTTCGGCGAGGCGCGCGGGCGCGCTGAGCGGTCATCATTTTCTTCTCTAAAACAGAAATCCGTGCTAATGTTCTCGAGTTTGACAAAGACCGTAATCCAACTGTGCGATACGCGAAGCGAGAACAGAAAGTTTTATTTTTGCGGATTCGCTGTAACTCATTGAAAAGAAAGGAATCGAGCGAGAAAATCCAAGAAAAACCAAGAAAAACCAAGTGACTTTTTCTTGGATTTCCTTGGTTTTCTTTGGTCTGGCTTGGTTCGGCTTGGAAAAATTTGGTCTGAGCGTGGACGGATTTGACCCGGCTGTGGCCAAGCAGCGCCTGTGACCGCGGCCGCGCTCATCGTCCGCCCGAAATCGCGCGCACGATTGGGAAATAGATCGGGTAAGGCAGGCTGGTGAGGAGGCGCAGAATGAGCGCGAGACGGGTCGGGAACCGAATCTCGAACCCGCCCCGCTCCAGTCCATCGCAAAGCCGCCGGCATGCTTGGCCGCAATCCATCAGAAACGGCATCGGAAAGTCGTTCTTGTCGGTCAGCGGCGTCCGCACATAGCCTGGGTTGACGACCTGGATCGTCACATTGAGCGGGTCGGCGACGAACTTCATTCCTTCGGCGAACGAGATGAGGGCGGCCTTGCTGGGCCCGTAGGCGCCGGTGTCGGGCAGCCCGCCATATCCGGCTATCGAGGCGACGGCGGCGATCTGCCCGCGCCTTCGCGCGCGCATCGCGTTGAAGACCGGATTGAAGCCGTTGACGACGCCTTGGAGGTTGAGCGCGAACGTCCTCGCGAAACCTTCGCCGCCCAGATCGCCGGGGGCGTCGGGAAAATTTCCGCCGGCGTTGAGCAGGGCCAGCGCGATCGGCCGCTCGCGCTCGATTTCGGCGACCAATTCCGCCATCGCAGTTCGATCGGTCACGTCGCCCGGCGCCGAGACAATGGAGCCTTTGAGCGCGGCCGCCTCGGCGCTCAGCGCCTCGAGGTCGGCCTTGCGCCGCGCGGTCGCGTGAACTCGATAGCCCCGCCGCGCGAGTTCCAGCGCGACTCCTCTGCCGATTCCGCTGCTGGCGCCGGTCACCCAGGCGGCGCCGTCGGCCGGATTGGCGCGGTAGGTCATAAAAACTCCTGCTGAAACGGCGGCGGCGGCTCGGCTTGACGGGGGCGGCGCAGCGTCGGAAAAGACGGCTCGACCCGCACTGGAGAGAGAATGCAACGCGTTACGCTGATCGACAACTATGACAGCTTCACGTTCAACCTCGCGCACTATCTCGGCGAACTGGGCGCTGACGTCGCGGTGTGGCGCAATGACCAAATCACGGTCGATCAGGCGATCGCGAATCAACCAGACGCGATCGTCCTTTCGCCCGGCCCCTGCACGCCCAACGAGGCGGGCGTCTGCCTTGACCTCGTGCGCGCCGCCAGCGAAACGACGCCAATTCTCGGCGTTTGCCTGGGTCATCAGGCGATAGGCCAGGCGTTCGGCGGCGAGATCGTGCGTGCGTCCGCGCCGATGCACGGCAAACTCTCGCGCATCACGCACAATGCCCGCGGATTGTTTCGCGGCCTGAACGGCCGGTTTCAGGCGACGCGCTATCATTCGCTTGTCATCGAGCGCTCGACCGTTCCGGACGAACTCGAGATCAGCGCCGAAAGCGACGACGGGCTTATCATGGGCGTTGAGCATCGCGAACGCCCCGTTTACGGCGTGCAGTTCCACCCTGAGAGCGTCGCCAGCGAGCACGGGCATCAAATCTTACGCAATTTCCTAGACTTGGCCGCCGCCTTTCACGCGCGCGAACATGTTTTTTGACAAAAGGCGCCCCGAAGTCATGGAGTCCTTCAAGCCTTTGATCGCCAAGGTCGCCGCAGGGGCGACGTTGAGCCGGGCGGAGGCCGCCACAGCCTTCGACGCAATGTTGTCCGGCGAGGTGACGCCCTCGCAGATGGGCGGATTCCTGATGGCGCTGCGGGTGCGCGGCGAGAGCGTCGAAGAGATCACCGGCGCGGTCACGGCCATGCGTGCGAAAATGCTCGGCGTGGAGGCGCCCGCCGATGCGATCGACATCGTCGGCACGGGCGGCGACAGTTCGGGCACCTACAATGTGTCGACGCTCGCCTCGATCATTACCGCCGCATGCGGCGTACCGGTCGCAAAGCACGGCAACCGCGCCGCTTCGTCGCGCTCCGGCGCCGCCGATACGCTGACCGCGCTCGGCGTAAAGATTGGGCTGACGCCGGAAGGGGTCGAGCGCTGCATCCGGGAAGCAGGAATCGGCTTCATGATGGCCACGTCGCACCACGCGGCGATGCGCCACGTCGGCCCGACGCGCGTCGAACTGGGCACGCGCACCATTTTCAATCTGCTCGGGCCGCTGTCCAATCCCGCCGGCGTCAAGCGCCAGCTGATCGGCGTCTTTTCGGCTGTCTGGCTCGCGCCGATGGCGGAAGTTCTGCGCAATCTCGGCTCCGAACGCGTCTGGGTCACCCACGGGATCGATGGGCTCGACGAGATCTCCACGACCGGGCCAACCAAAGTGGTCGAGCTCAGGGACGGCCTCATCCGGACCTTTGAAGTGACACCGGAAGAGGCGGGCCTGCCCCGCGCCGAACCAGCCGCCCTCAAGGGGGGCGAGCCGGCGCGGAACGCCGAGGCGCTTATCGAGGTCCTCGAAGGCGCAAAGGGCGCCTATCGCGACATTGCTTTGATCAATGCGGCCGCCGCGCTCGTCATTGCCGACAAGGCGGCATCGCTCAAGGAGGGCGTGGCTAAGGGCGATTGGGCGATTCGCGCTGGCGCGGCGCGGCGCGCGCTGGACAGATTGATCGCAGCATCGAACGATTGAAGGTCGGGGGCCCTGATGACCGACATCCTGAAAAAGATCGAGAGCTACAAGCGCCGCGAAATTGCCGACGCCAAGGTTAGGGTGCCGCGCGCGACGCTCGAGCGCGAGATCGGTTCACAGTCGCCGCCACGCGGCTTCATCAAGGCGCTGGAGCGCGCGGTCGAGGAAGGACGGTTCGGTCTGATCGCCGAGATCAAGAAGGCGAGCCCGTCCAAGGGGCTCATTCGAGACGATTTCGACCCCGGCGCGCTCGCCAAGGCCTATCAGGTAGGCGGAGCGGCCTGCATATCGGTCCTGACCGACGGCCCCTCGTTCCAAGGATCGGCCGACCATTTGATGAAAGCGCGCAAGGCGACCACCTTGCCGATTTTGCGTAAGGATTTCCTGTTCGATCCGTATCAGGTGCTGGAAGCGCGCGCCTGGGGCGCCGACTGCATCCTCATCATTATGGCCGCGATCGACGATGAAACCGCCAAGGCGCTCAACAAGGCCGCTCACGACCTCGGTCTCGACGTGCTGATCGAAATCCACGATGAGCGCGAACTCAAGCGCGCGCTGACGCTCGAGGGTCGGCTCATCGGCGTCAACAACCGGAACCTGCGCACCTTCGAGACGTCGCTCGATGTCTGCGAGCGGCTTGTGCCGCATGTGCCCGCTGGCAAAATCGTGGTCGCCGAAAGCGGCATTTCCGATCACGCCGACTGCAAGCGCCTCGCCAAAGCCGGCGTCGAGACGTTCCTGGTCGGCGAGGCGCTGATGCGCCACAAGGACGTGGCCGCGGCGACGCGCGCGCTGTTGACTGGGATGTAGCGACGATCTCGACCGGAGCGGAGATCGACCGCTTCTGACGCCGCACCTCAGCGCGGCCTCGCGGAAGTCCCCGGGCCAGCGCCGCGCGGCCGCTCGTTCTATTTTCGTTCCATCCCTGTCCGTGCTAATTTGCCGCACGAACGATTCGCCAGAGCATGACACCGACATGAATGATCTTTTCGGCGCCGCAGCGCCCCAGCGCGGCAAGCCCGTCCCGCTGAAAGCCAAGACCGGCGCGCGCAACGGCACACCGGGAGAAGCCGACTATACCGCCGCTTCGATCGAGGTGCTCGAGGGGCTTGAGCCGGTGCGCCGACGCCCAGGAATGTATATCGGGGGCACCGACGCCAGCGCCATGCACCATCTTTTCGCTGAAGTGATCGACAACGCGATGGACGAGGCGGTCGCGGGCCACGCGACTTTCATCGAGGTTTCGCTCGAGGACGGCGGTTATCTCAGCGTTCTCGACAACGGCCGCGGCATGCCGGTCGACCCGCATCCGAAATTTCCCAAAAAATCCGCGCTCGAAGTCATTATGACCATGCTGCACGCCGGCGGAAAATTCGATAGCGGGGCTTATGAGACCTCGGGCGGCCTCCACGGGGTCGGCGTCTCGGTGGTCAATGCGCTGTCCGAAAAGCTGGAAGTCGAAGTCGCGCGCGGACAGACGCTTTACCGGCAAACTTTTGAGCGCGGCCGGCCGACGACGCCGCTGACGACCATCGGCAAGGCGCCGAACCGGCGCGGCACCAAAGTGCGCTTCCTGCCCGACCCAAAGATTTTCGGCGAAAGCGCCTGTTTCGACCCGGCGCGCGTGTTTAAGATGGCCCGTTCGAAGGCCTATCTGTTCGGGGGAGTCGAAATTCGCTGGCGCTGCGCGCCCTCGCTGCTTGGCGAAAACGCTAAAGTCCCGTCGGACGCAATCTTCCGCTTTCCTGGCGGCCTCAAGGACTGTCTCGCCGCCGACATCGAAGGCCAGGAACTCGTCGCCGATCAAACGTTCACCGGCCGGGTAGAAAAATCGGGCAAACACGGCTCGGTCGAATGGGCGATCGCCTGGCTTGCTGGCGCGGACGGCTTCGTTCATTCCTATTGCAACACCATCCCGACGCCCGACGGGGGCACGCATGAAGCAGGTCTGCGCAATGCATTGTTGCGCGGTCTGAAAGACCACGCGGAGCGAATCGGCCAAGCCAAGCGCGCCAGCGCGCTCACGACCGACGACGTCATGGTCAGCTGCGCCGCGCTCATCTCCGTCTTCATTCGCGAGCCGGAATTCCAGGGGCAGAACAAGGGCCGGCTGCAGACGGTGGAAGCCGCGCGGCTCGTCGACGGCGTCGTGCGCGACGCTTTCGACCACTGGCTCGCGGCAACGCCGAGTCAGGCTGCGAAATTGCTCGATTGGTCGATAGAGCGTGCCGAAGAGCGCGTCAGGCGCCGGATGGAGAAGGATGTCGCCCGCAAGTCCGCGGTGCGCAAACTGAGGCTGCCGGGCAAGCTTGCGGATTGCACGAACTCATCAGCGCAAGGTTCTGAACTGTTTATTGTAGAAGGCGATTCCGCCGGCGGGTCGGCGAAACAGGCGCGGGACCGCACGTCGCAAGCGGTTCTGCCGCTTCGCGGGAAGATCCTCAACGTTGCTTCAGCCACGCGCGACAAGCTCGCGCAGAACCAGCAACTCAGCGATCTCATGCAGGCGCTCGGCGCCGGCGCGGGCGCTCAGTATCGCTCCGCGGACCTGCGATACGACAAGATCATTATCATGACCGACGCTGACGTCGACGGCGCCCATATCGCCTCGCTTTTAATTACATTCTTTTTTCGCCAGACCCCGAAATTAGTTGAAGAGGGCCATCTCTATCTGGCTGTTCCGCCGCTCTATCGACTGACGCAAGGCCCCCGCTCGCTTTATGCGCGCGACGACGCGCACAAGACTGAACTGCTGAAATCCGGGTTCTCCGGCCGCGGCGCGATCGAGGTCAGCCGGTTCAAAGGTCTGGGCGAAATGCCGATGCGCGACTTGCGGGAGACAACGATGGACCCGGCCAAGCGCACTCTGTTGCGCGTCGCCGTTATCGCACAGGACAACGACGCAACGGCCGAAACGGTCGAACGCCTGATGGGCTCGAAACCAGAGGCGCGCTTCGCTTTCATTCAGGAGCGCGCGCCTCGGGCCATCGAACTCGTGGATGTCTGAGGGCCGTCCGAACACGCTTTGTTTACCATATTCGTACTAGCATCTCGATGCTGTCATCGCAGCGTGAGGACTGACCGTGGCGGGTTTTTTCGGAATGCTGGGCGAGGGGAAAGTGCTCCGCACGATCGCTGCAGGCGCCGTGGTCACCTGCATTGCGGCCACCGCGCTCGGCGTCGAAGTGGAACACGTAGCGCAATCCGGCGGTTCGACAATTCTCTCGACGCTGTTTCCTCGTCCGCAAGCCTCTTTCGGTTCGGGATTCCACACCAACGCCATCGATTTTGCGACGACCGGATCGGTCCACACGCAAGGGCAGCATGAATTCGTCGTACTGGGGCCGTGCGGCGACCAGACGGATCGTCGCTGACGCCCATATCGACGATGTTCATATCGACAATTCGGCAAATCGTTTCTTCAAAGGCATTTGGAGTTCAGAAACGACTTACGATCTCTAGGCTTTGCGAACGATTGAGCGCAGCGCATTCTGTGGTGGATGGGACGGGCTGCCTATAGGCGCCCGCGGTAGGACGTCGGAGCTTCCGACTCCATTCGAAATCTTGACCGCCATGCGCGCGTCACGCAGAGTTGCCGACAGCGACAGCGATAAACGACGTAGCATGTCAGTTGAAATAATACTTTATTCCCTTCCGTCGAACCATCTGGAAAGGGATGAGGAAATGCGCTATTGCTTTTGAAGCGAGGTCCGTTTGCGGCACGCAGACGGTTGGGCGAGCTATCGATGATGCGGGCGCATTCTTTCGTTTTTTCCCCGACGGCGGGGGGCCGTGGGCTGTTCGCCGCGCGAAGAGAAGCTGCAAGCGTTCTGACGCTCCCCTCCCCGACCGAAAGGCCTCACCTTTGAAGGTTCCGACGGAAATTGGGATTTGGCGTCCAATCGGCGACGATCGTTTGGGCGCTGGTGACGCGCGCGAGTTTCGCTGTGGCCACGCAGCGATCGCAGGGGGCCCTGTGCCTCCATCAGTGGGAGCTTTGGGTGGAGATCTGGCAATAACATGAGCAAGGGTAAGGATTTTCGGGCGCCGCGCAAGCGCGGCTTCGATGATGATGGACCGATGTCCTACGAATCGAAGCCGAGGCCGTCGCGCGGATACGGCGGCGCCCCCGAAGGCGCATACGGCGGCCCGCCTATGGGCGGCTCCTCCTCGGCTCCGCCGAACTCCAGCGCGCCCGCGGTGGACGCAGTGGTGAAATGGTTCAAGGCCGACAAGGGCTACGGATTCGTCGAACTGGCTGGAGGGCAGGGTGACGCCTTCCTGCACGCCAACGCCCTTCACGCGGCGGGTCACGACACGGTTCCCGCCGGCGCGAAACTTCGCGTTCTGGTCGGCGCCGGCGCTAAGGGCGCGCAAGTGACTCGTGTGGTCGAAGTCGACACGGCCGGCGTTGTGGAGCGACCGCAGCGTTCGTTCGGGGACGCGCCGCCCAGGCCTCGGCGCACCCCACCCGATCCGTCAACCGCGATCCCTGTCAGCGGAAAAGTGAAGTGGTTCGACGACGCCAAAGGCTTCGGTTTCGTCGCCAGCGAGGACGGCGGCAAAGACGTGTTCGTCCATATCTCGATCCTCGGCCCGGCCGGCATAACGCATCTCGCCGAGGGTCAGCAGGTCAACATGCGCGTGGTCGACACGCCGAAGGGGCGAGAAGCGATTTCGCTTTCGCTCTGAATCACCCTGAACGCGCGTAGGCAGGCCTCGACTGCCCGCGTGAAGGCTTCTGCGCGGCGAACCGGGGCTGTCGTCGTTCCCCGATCCGCCGTCCTCAAAGCTCGGATCATGCAATCTTCGCCCGATATCCGCCGCCTGATCGAAATCATGGCGGCCCTTCGCGATCCTGTCAGCGGCTGCCCCTGGGACGCCGAACAGACATTCGCTTCGATCGCACCATTCACGATCGAGGAGGCTTATGAAGTCGCCGACGCGATCGAGCGCGCAGAAACGGAAGATTTGCGCGACGAACTCGGCGACCTTTTACTGCAGGTCGTCTTCCATGCCCGAATGGCGGAGGAAGCGGGGCTGTTCGACTTCGGCGGCGTGGTCGAGGCGATAACTGCCAAGCTCATCCGCCGGCACCCGCATGTTTTCGGCGACGCTCGAGACCTGAATTCCGACGCCGTGAAGAGCCTCTGGGGACGCGTCAAGGCTGACGAAAAGCGTCAGCGGGCGCAGGCGCGCGCGACCATGGGTCTGCCGCCCCATGCCGAAGCGGCGGCCGGCGCGCTCGGCGGCGTACCCTTGGCTCTGCCCGCCCTTTCCCGGGCGCTCAAGCTTCAACAGAACGCCGGCAGGGTCGGCTTCGACTGGAGCGACGTTCGCGCGGTGCTGGCGAAGCTGGGCGAAGAGATCGCCGAGGTCGAGGCCGAAATCGCCGGCGGTTCGCCGGAATCTCTTGCGGGTGAGGTGGGCGACGTTCTCTTTGCTGCTGTCAACTTGGCTCGCCATCTCAAGGTCGATCCCGAGGCCGCACTGCGCGGCGCCAACGCCAAGTTCGAACGCCGCTTTGCTCATATCGAAAATCGTCTCGCCGCGAACGGACGAAGGCCGGAGAGCGCCGATCTCGACGAGATGGAGGCGTTGTGGACGGAAGCAAAGCTGTTCGAGCGTGGCCGGGAGTGAACCGGTCGCAATGAACCAGGCGTATGTCGCGCTGTTGCGTGGGATCAACGTCGGAGGCGCCAATCGCCTGCCGATGGCGCGCCTGCGCACGCTATTCATCGAGGCTGGCGCGAGTGATGTCGAAACCCTTATTCAAAGTGGCAATGTCGTATTTGCCGCGACCATGGCGAGCGCCCCGAACATCGTCGATGATGTGGCGGGCGGGATCGGCCTCGAATTCGGATTCGCCGCGCCGATCGTGCTGCGTAACTCAGCGGCATGGAAGGCGCTCATAACCGGCAATCCGTTCCTCGCTCGCGGCGTCGACCCCAGCACTCTGCATGCGCTTTGTCTTTCGCAAATCCCCAGCGCCGAGGCGCTGGCGCGCCTCGGCCCCAACCGCTCGCCGGGCGACGAATTCGTGGTTCGCGGACAGGACGTCTATCTTCGTCTTCCCTCGGGTGTCGCGCGAACCAAGCTGACCAACGCTTGGTTTGATTCGAAGCTCGACGTCGTCTCGACGTTGCGCAACTGGCGCACGGTCCTGAAGCTCGGCGAACTCGTCGCGGCGCGCGTCCGCCCATCATAGCCGCTGACGCGCGAGCGTCGCCAACCGGAGCGCAAATCCTTCGTCGAGCGTTTCGCCGAGAAAAAGCCGCCGCCAGATCGCGCCGTCAATCGCCTCGGCGAGCGCGTCGCGCAGCTCTGCGTCGGCCGAGCGGGCCGCCAATATCTGCCTGAGCGCGGTCTGGCGCGGTTTCAGCATCGTCGCCCGGAATGCGTCCGCCGTGCGCGGGTCCGCCTGCGCGTCGACGAATAGCGCTCGAAGCGATGCCGCGAACGGCTTCAATACTGTGAATTCCGACTTCAGATACGCCGCCAGGTCGCCGGCGCGAACGGCAGCCTCACGCGGGCGATCGATGCGTTCGGCCGCCTTAGCCGCCAGCGCATCGATGACCAGCGCCGCCTTACTCGGCCATCGGCGATAGAGCGTCTGCTTGCCCGCCCCCGCGGCCTTGGCGATCGCATCAACTGTCAATGCGTCATAGCCCTGATCCAGCAAACGCCAATAGGCCGCGTCGAGAAGCGCCGCCCTGCTCGCCTCGCTGCGGGGCCGGCCCGCCGGGCGCTTTCCTGATTTCGCTCATTGTGGAAGCTTAAATCACGTCGCTCTCGCGCTCGTCGAGCGTTTCGCGTGCAACTCCGACACTGGTCTCGATAGACGTCCTGTCCCCGGCGAGCCTTGATAGAGGGGCGCCGAGCGGTGCGCCCGACAAACGAAGCGAAGCGCCTCGCCAATTTTCGAGACGAATCGTTTCGTAACGCGCATACCGAGGATATAATATAGAACGAACCGGACCGTATATTTTCGGGCCTTTGGTTCTCGCTATTTCTCGCTGAGAAAGGCCCAGCGTGGAAAGCGAAGGCCGGCTTGAAATCCAATGATGACGCGGGAGGCGACGAAATGGCGCGAAACCCTGCGAGATGGTTCATTGTTTCTGAATAGCGGCAAAGACCGGTCCGCGGGTGAGACCAGATTGCGCCTCCGGTCGCTCCGAGAAAACAGCCAGACGCCGTGCGTTTAGCGCTCGCGTCGCCGATCGGGACTCGGCTTTGTGACCGGCGGCGGCGCGAAACGTCGACGCACCCGCTCGACTTGGTCGGGCGCGACGCGCACGGTCAGATGGATTTCGTTCCCCTCGTCGCGACGCCTCATTACTTCGCCGTGCTCGTAAAGCCAGTGAAGACCCGGCCCATCCGCCGCGTCGAGCGTCAGATCGACGAAGGCGCGCGCGTGCGCCAGCCGGTCTTCGATGGCGACCAAGAGGCGGTCGATCCCCTCCCCCGTCAATGCGGAAACGGCAAGCGGCGCCGCCTCTTTCCCGTCCCGGTGTCCGGTGAGCGCGGCGCGCGCGCCGGCGTCGAGTTTGTCGAGCTTGTTCCAGACCTCGATCACGCGATCGCCGCGATCGATGACGCCGATCTCCTCGAGTATCGCGTCGACGTCCCCGCTCTGCGCCTCGCTATCGGCATGGGAGAGGTCGTGAACGTGCACGATCGCGTCGGCCGCCCGAACCTCCTCAAGAGTAGCGCGAAAAGCGGAGATCAGCAGCGTCGGCAGTTCCGAAATGAAGCCCACCGTGTCCGAAAGGATTGCCGAACCGCCATGGGGCAACTTGATGAGCCGCATGGTCGGATCGAGGGTGGCGAAGAGCATGTCCGCCGCCATGACGTCGGCCCTGGTCAGCCGGTTGAACAGAGTCGACTTGCCGGCGTTTGTGTAGCCGACCAGTGCGACGATCGGATAGGGCGCGTCCCGGCGGCTTGCGCGATGCAGGCCCCGCGTGCGCTTGACTGCTTCAAGCTCCCGCTCGATTCGGACCATGCGCTCCTGAATGAGCCGGCGATCGGTTTCGATCTGGGTCTCACCGGGACCGCCGAGAAAGCCGAAACCGCCGCGCTGGCGTTCGAGATGGGTCCACGACCGCACGAGACGCGACCGCTGATAGGCCAGATGCGCCAGCTCCACTTGCAACGCACCCTCGGCGGTGCGAGCCCTGCGGCCGAAAATCTCGAGGATCAATCCGGTCCGGTCGATGACCTTGCATCCGAAGACCTTCTCGAGATTGCGCTGTTGCACGGGGGACAGCGAGCAATCCATCACTACGAGGTCGATCGCCTCGGCCTTGACCTCCGCGGCGATGGCCTCGGCCTTTCCCTTGCCCAGATAGGTCGCCGGCCGGATTGCGCTCAAGGACACGATCTCGGCGTCGACGACGTTGAGATCGATAGCGCGCGCCAATCCGACCGCCTCGTCGCGGCGCGCCTCGAAACTGCGCAATGCGCCTTGCTCGCCCGGCTTGCCGCGCGTCAAATGCGGGCAGACGACGCTCGTGCGCGTGCCCGAAGCAAGGACCCGTTCCCTATTATCGATTGTGTCTCGATACGGGTCCAATGCCGCTTGCCTACTGGGCGTCCGGCCCATTCTCCACCGCCTCGAACATCGTTATCGGGCTTGCGGGCATGATGGTGGAGATTGCGTGTTTGTAGACGAGTTGCGAGTGTCCGTCACGCCGTAGCAAGACGCAGAAATTGTCGAACCAAGTGACAAAGCCCTGCAATTTCACTCCGTTGACCAGAAAAATTGTGACTGACGTCTTGGATTTCCGCACGTGATTGAGGAACGTGTCCTGGAGGTTTTGCGCCTTCTCGGTTACCATGAGTCTTTCCGTTTGTTGGGCCTCTGCGGGCCGTTGTTGTTCAATCCTCATGCGCGCCGTTTGTGACACGCCATATGCACCCTTGTATCACGAATTGCATCGCGGTCGATCGAATAGACCTATGGAACAATGTTAAACCTGCTCTCACGACCTTTCGGCCACTGTGTGGAACGCCCCTCGAAGCGCCAGAACAATTGGCCCAGGGCGCCCCTCGCCAATCCTCCGCCCGTCAATCGTCACTACCGGCATGGCGATCGTCGTAGCGCTTGAGAGGAACGCCTCTCGCGCGCCGTAAGCCTCCTGAGGCGTAAATGGGCGTTCTTCGAAGCGCAACGCTAGTCTATGCGCGACATTTAGAAGGGTCGCGCGCGCAACGCCATGCAAAATCGCGTTATCCGTCGGCCGAGTGACGAGCGCGCCTTCGCGGGTGACGATCCAGGCGTTGGTCGACGCCCCATCGGTGACGAATCCGTCTCGATCGACGAACCATGCCTCAAACGCGCCGGCTTCCCGCGCGGCTTGCTTGGCAAGAACGTTCGGCAGCAGTTGCAGGGTCTTGACGTGCGGGTGCGCCCACCGCTCATCGGGCGCCGTGACCACCGAAACGCCGGCGGCCGCCCTGGCCGCGCCGACTTCCGGATCGAGCGCACGGGCCGTGACGACGAGGCCGGGCCTAGCGCCACCCTGCGGAAATCCGTGGTCGCGCCGTGCAACGCCGCGGCTGACCTGCAGGTAGATCAGGCCGTCATGCACACGATTGCGCCATATTATCTCCCGCAGGACCGCGCGCAACGCCGCCTCCCTGATCGGCCAGGAAATCCGCAGGGCAGCGAGCGATCGTCCGAGGCGCGCGAGATGCCGCGTCTCGTCGATCAGCGCGCCGGCCTTGACTTCGCACACCTCGTAGACCCCGTCGCCGAAAGTGAAAGCGCGATCCTCGATGGACACCTTGGCCGCCGCGGGATGCAGATAGCGCCCGTTGACATAGGCGATGCGCGACATTTGCCCCCTCTTGACGTCAGTCCTTCGCCGCGAACCTTCACGCCGGGCCGCGTCGTCCGCTCCCTTCAACCTAAGAGCTCGAACACGCGCATTCCGACAAGCGCGTTCGATCATAGTCGTCCCGTTATGCTATTCGACGCCAAGGGACTTGAGTTTGCGATGCAGCGCCGAGCGTTCCATGCCGATGAATTCCGCCGTTCGCGAGATGTTGCCGCCGAAGCGGCTGATTTGGGCCACGAGATAGTCGCGTTCGAAGGCCTCGCGCGCGTCGCGTAATGGAAGGCTCAACAGTTTCTCGCCGCCAATCCCGCTCGCGACCGCCGGTACGAGCGCGCCGACTTCCGCCGGCAGCATCGACGCCGAGATTTCAGCGTTCGGATCGCCCAGCGCCAGAATCATCAGCCGTTCGACATTGTTGCGCAACTGGCGGATATTTCCGGGCCAGTCGTGTGATTGCAACACCGCGAGGGCGTCCGCGCCCACTCGCCGCGGCGCGACCCCCATGCTAGCCGCGGCCAGCTCCAAGAAATATTGAACGAGCTCGGGGATGTCCTCGCGCCGCTCCGCGAGCGACGGCACCCGAATCGGCACCACCGAAAGACGATGAAAGAGGTCCTCGCGGAAGCGCCCCTCGGTGATCGCCTCAGCGAGATCCCGGCTGGTTGAGGAAATGATCCGCACGTCGACATAGACGCGCGATGAGCCCCCGACCCGCTGAAAGTTCTGGTCGACCAACACGCGCAGGATTTTCGCCTGGGTCTCGCGCGGCATATCGGCGACCTCATCGAGGTAGAGCGTGCCGCCGTGCGCTTCCTCGAGAGCCCCGATCCGCCTAGGGCCATCCGTGCCGGCCTCGAGTCCGAACAGCTCCGCCTCCATCCCTTCAGGCGACATTGCCGGCGCGTTGATGACGACGAACGGACCTTCCGCGCGAGTTGAACTTTCATGGATGAGCCTGGCCGCCAGCTCCTTGCCAGAACCAGCGGCCCCCGAAATGAGGACACGAGAATTGGCAGGTCCGAGCTTCTCGATTATTCGCTTGAGATTGGTGAGCGCCGTCGAGGAACCGATCATCCGGTTGATGGCGCCTCCGCGGGTGCGCAGCTCGTTGACTTCGCGCTTGAGACGCGAGGTCTCGAGCGCCCGTTCGGCAACTAGCATCAGACGGTCGGCCTTGAACGGCTTTTCGATGAAGTCGTAGGCGCCGAGCTTGATCGCCGTCACTGCCGTCTCAATATTGCCGTGTCCGGAAATCATCACCACCGGCACCTGCGGATTTTGCCGTTTGATGGCCTCAAGCAGTTGAAGTCCGTCCAGCTTCGAACCCTGCAGCCAGATATCGAGAAGGATAAGTTGCGGCCGGCGCGCCTCGATCGCTGCGATCGCCTCGTCCGAATTGCGGGCCAGGCGCGCGCCGTGTCCTTCGTCCTCCAGAATGCCGGCGACGAGTTGGCGGATGTCCTCTTCGTCGTCGACGATGAGAATGTCAGCAACCATCAGGACGATCCAATCTTCTCGTTTTCGGGCTCGGAACTGTTTTGCAGAGCGCCCGGCAAAGGCAGTCTCATCAGAACCTTGGCCCCGCGACCGCCATCCGCGCGCGCCAGCCCGTCGAGCAGATCGACGCCGCCACCGTGGTCCTCGAATATCTTGACCACAATGGGCAAGCCGAGCCCGGTCCCTTCAGTCCGCGTCGTTACATAGGGTTCCGTGAGTCGATGACGCTCCTCGCGCGGGAAGCCCTTCCCGTTGTCGCTGACGGTGATCTCGGCATAGCCCGCCGAGTCGGCGGACAAAGTCGTCAGAACGATACGCTCTCCATCATATTCTCCTAATGCGTCAATGCCTTCGGTAGCATTCTTTAGAACGTTGGTCAGCGCTTGTGAAATAAGGCGACGGTCGAAGTCGGCCAGCACGGGTTCGGTTGGCAATCGCTCTTCGAAAATGATGTCGGGCCGTCCGACCCGCATCAAAAAAATCGCCTGGCGCACGCAATCGGTCAGGTCGTCGCGTGACGGCCGCGCCTTGGGCATGCGTGCGAAGGACGAGAATTCGTCGACCATGCGTTTGATGTCGTCGACCTGGCGAATGATCGTGTCGGTGCATTGGTCAAATATGTCCCTGCCCTCGACGATGTGCCGGCCGTATCGCCGCTTGAGACGTTCGGCAGACAGCTGGATCGGCGTCAGCGGATTCTTGATCTCATGGGCGATGCGTCGGGCGACGTCGGCCCAAGCGGCGGTGCGCTGAGCGGTGACGAGATCGCTGATGTCGTCGAGCGTAATAACGCTAGCGCGGTCGTCGCGCCCTGGATTGCCGGTGACGCGAACATTAAGAACGAGCTCGCGTCCATCTCGAAGCACGGTCGCCTGACCTTGGTGGAGGCGCAGTCGCAGTGTGCGCGCCTGATCCCAGATTGACGCAATGCTTTGCTGGACGGAGCTCAAGGACCTTCCGATCAGGCCGTGCTCACCGCCGAGGAGGCGCTCGGCGGCGGCGTTTGAAATCGTAATTACGCCTTCGTTGTCGACGCCCAGCACGCCCGCGGGCACTCCCGCTAGGACCGCCTCAATGAAGCCACGGCGCTCGTCGTTGAGCGCGTTGGCCTCGATCAGGCCGGTCTGCTGGCGCAACAACTCCGAGGTCATTTTGTTGAAGGTGTCGCCAAGATGACCGAGATCTCCATCCGAGGCTCGCGTGGGCACCTGGACATGAAGATCGCCAGACGCGACCTGGTCCGTGGCGCGAATCAGACGACGGATCGGACCCACGAGGCGGTTGGCGAAGGCAAGCCCTAGCCAAATCGCCGAGAACAGCATTGTCAGGGCGAGCAGCACGAAAACGGTCGCAAAACCGAGTTCGAGACTGTGCCGGTGGGCTTCGAATCGCCCGAATACGTTGGCGACGTTCGCCGCGTCGATGGCCACCTTCGCCGCCAATGGGTCGATCCCGCGCGCGGCGTAGAGGAATTGCCCTTCGACGCCAGGTATGGGTCGAATGCCGACGAAGACATTGCCTACCCCAAGCAGACCGCACAGTGCCTCGCCATTTGTAGCGTCCTGGAAATCGGACGATTCAGGCTTGGCGATCAGTTTTTCGTCCGAGCCCTCCGCGATTTCGACCGGCGTCCCGTCCGCCTTCATCACCACGGCAGCATTAAAGCCGAGTGTTTTGGATCGCGAACCAAAGTATTCCCTGAACTGACTGGGGTCCGAGCGCAGCAACAGAGCGCTTCGGGCGATGTCGCTGGCCGTCAGCTCAACGTCGCGGAGCAGCCCGCGGCACTGAGATTCCCGATAGAGCTGGGTGGCCTGGCTGGACTCGTTGATAAATGCCGCGACGTCGGTCATGAAGCGCGGGTTGATCGCCCATTCGACCGAAACGGTAGCGACAACCGCCGTCACAATCGCAGGAATCGCGGCAACCAGCGAAAAAAGCGCCACCACCCGGCTATGCAACCGGGCGCCGGCGCGCGCCGCCCGCCGCGCGGCCCTGAGCCGCCTCAGCTCAATCCCGATCAGGACGATCAAGGTGATAACGACGACGCCGTCGCCGACCAGCAGCGTCCAAACCACGCCTGCTGTAGGAAGGATCGGGGTGAATCCGGCGAAAACGAGAAAAGTCGCCAACGCCAGCACAAAGGCCGCGCCAACCGCGATCGGGCCAAATCGCCCCGCTGACCGGTTGTCGTCAAAGGGCCCCGAACCGCGCGCCCCGGTGATGGTCGTCCCTGTCAAGATCTAAACCAAAAGCTCCGTCGAGGTCGCAGGCGCTCTATCCCGTGGCAATATTGCAACGATGTTGCTCAATTGCGACGATTTGGCGGCAACGTCAACGAAAGTTGGGCATAGTCCGCAGATTCAGATCTCGTATTTTCTTGCGAAGCGTGTTGCGATTGAGCCCCAGGACTTCGGCCGCCTTGATCTGATTTCCTCTGGTCAATGCTAATGTCGCGGCGATCAGCGGCGCTTCGAGATCGTGCAGCACTCGGTGATAGAGGCCCGCTTGCGGGTTGGCGCCGCCGAAGGAGCGGAAGAGCTCGGCGACGGCGCGCTCCATCGCCGCATCAAATCCATCGCCCGCGATCTGAGCGGCGATCGGGGCGGCGCGCAGCCTCGCGTCTTCGCCCGCGGCCGACGGCGGAAGCGGCGGCGCGGCTCCCGCGCTCAGTTCGGCCTCGATCAACGCCTCGCCGATCACATCCTGCGGATAGAGCGCAGCCAGTCGACGGGCTAGGTTCTCGAGTTCGCGCACATTGCCAGGCCAGGCGTAACGCCGCAGCCGATCCATCGCCGCCGGCTCGATCGTCTTGAGCGGAAGGCCTTCACCGGCCCCGCGCTGAAAGAAGGCGCGCACAAGATCGGGAATGTCCTCCGAGCGTTCTCGCAATGGTGGAAGCCGAATTGGCACGACGTTGAGGCGAAAGAATAAATCCTCCCGAAAGGCCCCTTGCTGAATGGCGAAGCGCAAGTCCTTGTTTGTCGCCGCGACGATGCGCACGTTCGATTTGATCGGCGTCCGTCCTCCTACAGTCGTATATTCGCCCTGCTGCAACACGCGCAGCAGGCGCGTCTGCGCCTCCATAGGCATGTCGCCGATTTCATCGAGGAACAGAGTCCCGCTCTCGGCCTGTTCGAAGCGTCCGACCGAGCGCGCGGCCGCGCCGGTGAAGGCGCCCTTTTCATGGCCGAACAATTCACTCTCGATGAGGTCGCGCGGAATGGCCGCCATATTGATGGCGACGAACGGCCCGCCTTTGCGCTTGCCGTAGTCATGCAGCGCCCGGGCGACCAGCTCCTTGCCGGTTCCCGACTCTCCAGAAATCATCACGGTGAGGTCCGTCTGCATCAGCCGCGCGAGCACGCGGAAAATGTCCTGCATCGCCGGCGACCGGCCGACAATGGGCATTGTCTCAACCGGCGGCGGCGGATCGTGGACTTCCCTCCGGCGTTTTGGCTCGGCGAGCGCTCTGCCGACGATGGCGACGAGTTCGCGCAGATCGAAGGGCTTCGGCAAGTATTCGTAGGCCCCGCGCTCGGAGGCTTTGATCGCGGTCATGAACGTGTTCTGCGCGCTCATGACGATGATCGGCAGTTCCGGCCGCATCCGCTTGATGCGCGGCAGGAGGTCGAAGGCGTTGTCATCGGGCATTACCACGTCGGTAATGACGAGGTCGCCTTCGCCCGCCGCGACCCATCGCCAAAGTCCCGCGACCGTGCCTGTCGCGCGGACTTCGTATCCGGCTCGCGTCAGCGCCTGATTGAGCACAGTGCGGATTCCAGCGTCGTCGTCGGCGACCAGAATGTGGCCTGACGGCATCCCTCAAGCTCCTTCGCTAATACGAGCGATGCCCATCACTTTGGGCCGGACAATCGTGGCGATTCCAGGGGCATTAGAACGCGAAAGATCGTCCTGCGCGGATGCGATTCGCATTCGATCGTGCCGCCGTGGTCGCCAACCAGCTTTGCGACCAGTGCAAGACCCAGACCAGAACCCTGCCGCTTAGTCGTCACGAAAGGGTCGAACAGATTGCCGAAAATGTCCGGCATGATGCCCGGGCCGTTGTCGCGCACACAGATTTCCAGCGGGAGACCAACCGGTTCGGCGCTAGGCGGCGTGCGCAACCGCACCCCTGGCCGGTACGCGGTGCTCAATGTGATTTCTCCGTCAATCGCATCCGCTCCAATGGCTTCTGCCGCGTTCTTAACCAGATTGAGGAACACTTGGATCAACTGGTCCCGAGATCCTTGGATATTAGGCAACGACGGGTCATAGGTCTCGACGAAGCGGATATGGCGCGCGAAGCCGGCTTGAGCCAGCCGCTTGACATAATCCAGCACGGCATGAATGTTGAGGCTTTCCCAGTGCGCGGGCGTCGAGTCCGCGAAGGATTGCATCCGATCGACAAGTTTGACGATTCGGTCGGTTTCCTGGCAGATCAGCTGCGTCAGTGCGCGGTCATCGTCGCTGGCGTTCGCCTCCAGCAATTGCGCCGCGCCGCGAATGCCCGAAAGCGGATTCTTGATTTCGTGTGCGAGCATTGCGCCGAGGGCTGTGATTGATCGGGCGGCGCTGCGGTGCGTGAGCTGTCTGTCTATTTTTTCGGCAATAGCCCGTTCCTGCAGCATGATCGCCACGCCTTCGTCCGGCTCCGGCAATGGCGCAACGAAAACGTCGACAACGCCGCGATTCCCGGTGCGAGGCGTAGAGATGTCGATCTTGTAGCCATTGACCGTCGCTCGATTGCTCAAACACTCGGCGACAAGCGCCAATACCGGGGACCCGAAGGGCATAAGGTCGGTGAGGCGCGTGCGGAGCAGCGCGCCGCGCCCCGCGTCGAAGAAGGTTTCGGCCGCGACATTGACGTCGATCACCATGCCCACCGTGTCGACCGTGAGCAGCGGCTGGGCGAGCGCGTTCAAGACTTTTGCGGCGTCGGAGCGCGTCTTTTGGAACGGCGCCGTCATGCCGCCGCCCTCGTCTCGGCGGTGTCGAAAGCGCGAGCGAGCAGAGACCGGGCGTCAGTGGGGTCGTCCGTGGTCACCAGATCACGTCGCAGCGCCTCCGGCGCTCCCGCGCCCCGGGCATAAGCCGCCAAATGCTTTCTCGCATGGCGCAGACCAGCGCGAGGCCCGAGCTTGGCGACCAGCCAGTCAAGATGCTCGAGCGCTGCTTCGCGCCGATCTCCGCGCGGCGGCAGTCGAAGCGGTCCGCCATCCCCGAGCGCGCGCGAGATCGCGCCGACCAGCCACGGCGCGCCCACGGCCGCGCGGCCAATCATCACGCCGCGTGCACCCGATCGGGCCAGCATGGCCCGCGCGTCCTCGACGCTGGCGCAGTCGCCATTGACGACGACGGGAATTTCGACCGCCTCCACAACCGCGCGCGCCGCGCTCCAATCGGCGTGGCCGTCGTAAAATTGCGCGCGAGTCCGCCCGTGAACGGTCGCCATCCGTGCTCCGACCCGCTGCGCCCGGCGCGCGAGATCGGGCGCGTTCAGCGAATTCTCGTCCCAGCCGAGCCGCATCTTGAGCGTCACCGGAACCGAAACCGCCTCGACGACTGTCGCGATGACCCGCTCGGCATGGTCAAGATCGCGCATCAGCGCAGCGCCGGCGAGCGCGCCCGACACCCGTCGGGCCGGACAGCCCATGTTAATGTCGATAACCGACGCTCCAGCGGACTCGACCCTGCGCGCTGTCTCGGCCAGCGCCCGCGGCTCGCGACCGACGAGCTGGACAGCATGCGGCGCGACGCCGTCCCCTTCGGCGCGCATCGCGGCGTCGACATCGCCATCGAGAAAGATCTCCGCCGCCACCATCTCGGAAAACGCCAGCGCCGCGCCGAAGCGCCGCGCAATCCGGCGCATCGCCAGATCGCTGACACCCGACATCGGCGCCAACATTGCGCCGCCGTCAAGCCGAATTGGTCCCAGGTTGATTGGAGGAGGCACGCCTAAACTTTGAGCAACTCTCATTTTGCCTACAGTGTAATCAGGACTAGGGCGAACGCAAGGAGGAATGGCGCCGCAAGAAGCAGGGCCTGGATCGCGGGCTTGGTTCAAACGTCGATCGTTCTAGTGTCAAGCCCCCTTGCGCTCGTCGGATCCAAGGGCGAAACTTGTCGTGATCGTTGAAGGGGCCCCGTACGCGCCTTCGGTCGGACTAAAGGTGAAATGTTGAAATGCGCGCCTTGCCTATCGCGACGGTGGTACTGATAGCGTCGTCTCTTTCCGCCTCCGCAGTCCCCCGGCTTGGCATACCGGGTGAATGCGCCGATCGGAACGCCCTACAGAATATGGCTTATGATGCGCGCTTGACGGCTATCGAATTCTATTACGAAGGATTCATACAAAGCCTAACGGACAATGTTAGAAAGGCATGTTTTGCTGCGCACGTCCTAATGGACGATCGCTTTGTTGTTATCAACAAGGCGCGTGCAATCATTGAAGCCAACTGTCTGCCGATCGACGTCGCCGCCCGTATGGCCGCGCAAGGCCTGTGCCCGTGAGGCCGGCTTGACCCGACGGCCGGCTTGAACGAAACGAAGCGGCATGACACCGCCCCCCAAGTCTACCCAAGGTCTCGAGTCCGTCATCGCCAGGCTCTGTGCCGAGGCGCCAGCGGGACGGACGATCTGCCCGACCGACGCCGCCAAGGCCTTTGCCGAAGCTCGCGGGGAGGATGACCTCGGCTGGCGATCGCATCTGCAGGAGGTGCGTCGCGCGGCGATCAGGCTGGCGCTGGCCGGCGAGTTGGTCATAACCCGCAAGGGCAAGGTCGTCGATCCGTCGGATTTCCGCGGGGTTTACCGCCTCGGAGCGCCCTCCTTCGAATAGTCGACCGCCGCACGTATTGCCAGCAACGATGTCCGGTAACGGACCCCGGGCGAGCTCAGGACGAGTTTCGCCCGCCGGCGTCACCCGGGCCGGGAAACAAATGATCGATCCGCCCGCTCGCCCAGTAGGCCGCGAGGCCGATCCATTCGCGCACGGCAAGCTCGAAGTTGCGCAAATTTCGTACGGGATCGAAGTCCAGGCGCGGACCGCGATCCGTTCCAAGCGTGTGATAGCCGACCGGAAAGGCGACCACACGAAAGCCCGCCTTTTCAAACACGCCCATCGAGCGAGGCATATGAAAGGCCGAAGTGACGAGAAGCCAGCGCTGCGAAGGCTCAGGATGAATAATCGCCGCGGTAAAGCGGGCGTTCTCGTCGGTGTTGCGCGACTTCTCTTCGATCGTCACCCGGCCCGGCGCGACGCCGAGGGCCGTCATCAGCTTTCGCGCCTGCAGCGCTTCGGTGGAGACCGAAGGGGTCAGCGAGCCGCTTCCGCCAGTATAGACGACCTTCGCGTCGGGGTAGCGCTTGGCCAGGATGACCGCTTCGGTGAGGCGCGCGCCGCCCTCGTCGAAAGTCGTCTGGCCGCGCGCATCGCTTGCCTCATCGTCGATCGACCCGCCAAGCACGATGATCCCCTGCGGCGGCGGCAGGTCGGCTGGAGGCTGAGGAAAGCGATCTTCGAGCGGCGCGATCAGAAACTGGCCGATCGGCAGCTTGGCGATCGCGAACAAAATGAGAATTGTCGTGAGCGCGAGCCCGCGGCCGAACCGGGCATACCGGCCAAAGCACAGCAACGCCCCGAGGAGTGCGCCGATCAAGAGCAGGGTGACCGGCGACGCGGTCATCCAGAAAATCTTCGATGCGACGAAAAACATTGACGAAACGCTCCCGTGACGGCGTTCCTTGTGGCAAGAGCCGAGGCTTGTCGCAAGGCGCGCCGTCGCCTACGTTGGCTCGCAGTTTCGAGGACCGCGATGAAGTTCGGCCGTGATGTCGTCAGCGCGATCGGCCGCACGCCGCTCATCAAGCTCCGCGCGGCCTCCGAAGCCACCCGATGCACGATCCTCGGCAAGGCCGAATTCATGAATCCGGGCGGGTCGGTCAAGGACCGCGCGGCGCTCGCGATCATCGACGACGCGATTGCGCGTGGCGCGCTTCGCCCGGGCGGCGCCATCGTGGAGGGCACGGCCGGGAACACCGGAATCGGCATCGCGATGGTCGCGAGCGCGCTGGGCTATCGGGCCGTGATCGTGATTCCCGCCACTCAGGCGCAGGAAAAGAAGGATGCATTGCGCCTCGCGGGCGCCGAACTCATCGAGGTTCCGGCCGTTCCCTATTCCAGCCCCAACAATTACGTGCGCTACTCGGAACGGCTCGCCGAGGCGCTCGCGAAAATCGAACCCAACGGGGCCGTCTGGGCGAACCAGTTCGACAACGTCGCCAACCGCCGGGGTCACTACGAGACGACCGGCCCGGAGATCTTCGACGATCTCGATGGCGAAGTTCATGGTTTCGTCAGCGCGGTCGGCTCCGGCGGCACGCTGGCGGGCGTCGGCATGGCGCTGAAGGAACGCGACCCGACCATCAAAATCGCCCTCGCCGATCCGTTGGGCGCCGCGCTCTATTCCTATTACACGACCGGCGAACTCAAGAGTTCCGGCTCCTCGATCACCGAGGGCATCGGCCAGGGCCGCGTCACCGCCAACCTCGAGGGCGCGCCGGTCGACGCCGCATACCAGATTCCCGACGAGGAAGCGCTGCCGATCGTGTTTGATCTGGTGGTTCGGGAAGGGTTGCTGCTCGGCGGTTCGTCCGGGATCAACATCGCGGGCGCGATCCGTCTCGCGCGCGAGCTCGGCCCGGGGCACACGATCGTGACCGTTCTTTGCGATTCCGGCGCGCGCTATGCCTCCAAACTCTTCAATCCCGAATTTTTGCGCTCGAGGAATCTGCCCGTTCCGGCGTGGCTCGAGGCGAAGGGGAGCGCGCCGGAGGTTTTCGTCCGATGACCGACGGCCTCGATCCGCAGCCGCGCAAGGGCGCGCATGTCGGGCGCGCCGGCGCGATCGGCCGCGCCCCAGTCGCTCAGATCGGGGAGAAGGGCAAGCTCGACCGACGCGTTCGCATGACATTCGCCGACGCTTGACCCTGACGGAGCTCGCGCATGCCCTCACGCAACTTCCGCACCACCGCCGAATTG
The DNA here is from genome assembly GCA_963781895.1 of uncultured Alphaproteobacteria bacterium. Classification (GTDB taxonomy): domain Bacteria; phylum Pseudomonadota; class Alphaproteobacteria; order Rhizobiales; family Beijerinckiaceae; genus Roseiarcus. The sequence goes on along the minus strand of CAWAIM010000017.1, from coordinate 79,279 downwards.
GCGGCCGAGCTGGGCGACGCCGATCTCGGTGTGATCGACGCCTCGTGGCATCTGCCCAACGCCGGTCGCATCGGCTCGGCCGAATTCCGGCAGACCCACATTCCCGGCGCGGTGTTCTTCGACATCGACGCCATCGCCGATCTCGAGTCCGGACTGCCGCACATGCTGCCGAAGCCAGACACGCTGGCGGCAGAGATGAGCGCGCTCGGCCTCGGCGACGGCATGCGCTTCGTCGTCTATGACGCGCTCGGACTGTTCGCGGCGGCGCGGGTGTGGTGGACGCTGCGCGCGTATGGCGTCGAAGACGTCCGCATTCTCGAGGGCGGCCTGCCGAAATGGATCAAGGAGGGAAGGCCGGTCGAGAGCGGCGAAGCCCATCCCAAGCCCCGCGTGTTCACGCCGCGTCTCGACGAAAGCTTCATCGCCTCGCTGGACGAAGTGCGCGCGGCGCTCGACAGCGGTTCGGCGCAGGTCGTCGATTCGCGCCCGGCCGACCGCTTCCGCGGCGTCGCGCCGGAGCCGCGCCCCGGCTTGCAGAGCGGCCACATGCCCGGCAGCCTCAACCTGCCGTTCGTCGAAATCGTCGAGCACGGGCGGCTGAAGTCGCCCGAGGCGCTCAAGGCCGTGTTCGCCGGGCACAAGGTCGATCTTGCGAAGCCGATCATCACCACCTGCGGGTCCGGGGTCAGCGCCGCGATCCTGGCGCTGGCGGTCGAGGAGGCCGGCGGCAGGCTAGAAGGCCTCTACGACGGCTCGTGGGCGGAATGGGGCGCCCGCAACGACTGCCCGATCGCGACCGGCCCGGCGTGAGCGCGCATGTTCAAAGGATCGGCGCCCGACGCGGCGGCAAACCCGAGCCGGCGTGGCGCCAGGACGTCGCGGAAGTGGCGCCGACACGACATTGATGTGAACTTGGCGGAATAGACGCCCATCGCCGTTTTGAGCCTTTTCAAGGGCTTGGGGCTCTCCGGTCAAGATTCCGGCGGCCCGCGGCCCCCTTGTTCTTGGCCGCGCAAGCCCGCGCAGCGGCGCTTTTGTCAATGGCGCAATCTTTTCAATCCCTTGGGCGCCAATTTCTGCAATTCTTCGAGCGCCGCGGTTCGGCGCATCCGGCGCGGCGCCCCGCATCCTCTCTCCATACCCGCCGCCGATCGCATCATTCATTGCGCAGGCATCGTAGCACGGATTTCTGTTTTACGGAAGGAATTGCTTCGCGCTTATCGCGTTAACTGTTGGTCACCAGAAAATCGGGCCGTTGGGGCCGAAGATCCTGCGAGGCGACAACGCGTCATGGCGGCCATGACGCGGTTGGGCGCGTCGAGCGCCCGGAGACCAGCAGCGACGAAACGCCTTGAGTCCGTAGGGCTTTGCGGTGGCGCGGCGCTGGATGGCCGGGTCGAGCCCGGCCATGACGACCGGGGATTGAAGGCATGCGAGCGACTGCGGCCGGCCAATAGCTGACGAGAAAAGAGCCAATTGCTTGGCGCTTCGGCCGCCAAGGCGCGATCGGGGCGAGCCGCGAAGCCGCGTCAGGCCGCCTCGAAGCGCTTCAACTCCTGTTCGAAGCGGAAGCGGAATTGCCCGCCCTGCGAACCAACGGCCGTTAAGTTGATGGTGAGGATAATTATGAGTTTGTTAGATGTGGCCGTGCACAGTCCTCGGCGGCGGCTTGGGAACGCGAACACGCGGTGTTCCAAGGGCATGAGGCCATCCGCCGAGCCGGGCGTCTCCGGCATGTCCATCAAGAAACCAATCGCGGAACTCGCTTTGCGCCTTCGTTTTCGCAGCCGCCAGGCGAGCGGCGCGCGTTTGGCGTCGAGATGATTTCACGATTGCGCGGGGACGTTCGCGCATCGACGGCCCTGGGATTGTGAGTTCAGTCGTCCGTGCCGATGAAAGTGAAGAAGGCCATCGCCGTCGACGACGCGGCTCGCCCCCGGGCGACGCGGAAGCGCGCGCCAATCAGCGAGTCGGAAGCCGACGCTCTCCGGGACGGCGCGCGATCGCTGCAGTTCGCCCTCGAGCGCGGCCTTCAGATCGTCCCGAGCCAACCCGAGCCCAATGGCGCGCCGGCCGAGAACCCCGAACTCAAGCCCGCCGCGCCAAAGCGTGCGACAACGCGCCGCCTGGTCAAGATCGCGCTCGGCCTCGCGCTGGTGATGTCGCTGGGGTGGTCGCCGCTGCGAACCATGCTGGCGACGACGAGCGTCGAGGCCTTGGTCAATGCGCGGGTCGAGACGATCCGGTCGCCGATCGAGGGCGTCGTCGAGTCGGCGCCGGACGCGACCCAGGATTGGAGCGCCGGCGCGGCCCCTCCCCGCCTGCGGATCGTCGATCCCCTCGCCGATCATTCGCGCCTCGACGATCTGCGGCGCCAGTATGAAACGCTGGAATCCCAGGCGGGCGCCCTGGCGCGCCAATCCGAGCTGGCGGCCGCCGCGCTTCAGACGCTCACGGCCCAGGTCGAGAGCTTTCGCGACGGGCGCATCAGGCTTCTCGACGCCAGAATCAAGGCGCAGACAGCCGACCTCGAAGCGGCCGCCGCCAAGGCGTCGCAAACCGCCGAGTCGAAGCGCCGGACCGACGAACTCCGCAAGTCGGGGGCCGCAACGGCCGCCGAGGGCGATCGCACGCAATACGAGTGGGTCGCCGCGACGTCGGCCGAGAGCGCCGCGGCGCAGCGTCTCGAAGAGACGAAAATCGAGCTCGACGCGGTCAAACGCGGCGTTTTCATCGGCGACAGCTACAACGACAGCCCGAGCTCCGTTCAGCGGGCGGCGGAACTGCGTCTCAGGGTCGGCGAAGTCGACGCCCAGGCGGCGGCCGCGCGCGCGCAAATGAAACTTCTCGCCGTTCAGATCGCCGAAGAGGAAGCTCGCTACCGCGAGCGTTCCGACGCCCTCGTCGTCCTGCCGGCCGCCGGAAGGGTCTGGGAAATGCTGACCGCGCCCGGCGAGCGCGTCGGCAAGGGCCAGGACCTGATGCGCGTGCTCGATTGTTCGCACCCGATCGTCAGCGCCAACGTCGACGAAAATGTTTACGACCGGCTCGTGGTCGGCGGCCCCGCGACGTTCCGGCCGTTGCCGGGCGGCGGCAAGGCCTACGCGGGAACGATCGTCAACCTCACCGGCGCCGCGGGAGCGTCGGGCAATTTCGCCATTCCTCCCGCGGCGATGCGCAAGAGCCCATTTTACGTGACCGTCGCCGTCAAAGGCATGAGTGAAGGCGGCTGCTCGGTCGGCCGAACGGGAACGGTGACCTTCGGCAAGCGCGACGCGGCCACAGCGAACGAGAGCGTCCCTCTGAATTCGCCGGGCGCGCGCGAGAGCGCGCCGCTGCTCCGGCCGGCGCAGAACTGAGAACCGGCCGGGTGCCGAGCATCGCTGATGATCCCGTTGTCGCGGCGCTGACGCCCGGACTGATCGCGTTCGGCGTCTTCTTCGTCGCGGCCGCCGTCTGGCCGCGGCCGACGGCAGTGAGCCGCGCGCTCATGCTTTCGATCAGCGTCGCGTTCATGGCGCAGTACACGTGGTGGCGGATCAGCGACACCCTTCCGCCGCCGGCTTTCACCATCGAATACGCAATCGCGATCGTCTTTGTCGTGGCCGAAACCGGCGGCACGTTGGCCGCCGCGCTTTCGATATTGTTTCTCTCGAGGACCCGAGACCGATCGCCTGACGCCGACGCGAACGCCGAATGGCTCGAGCGGCAAGCAAAATACCCGTCCGTCGACGTGCTGATCTGCTCCTACAACGAGGAGCGGTCGATCCTGGAGCGCACGATCGTCGGCGCCCTGGCGATGGATTACCCGAATTTTCGCGTCTGGATGCTCGATGACAGCCGCCGCGACTGGCTCAAGATCCTGTGCGCGCGGCTCGGCTGCCGTTACGTCTCGCGGCCCGACAACAAGCACGCCAAGGCCGGCAACATCAACCATGCGCTGAATCTTCTCGCCGAGCTTCCCGATCCGCCCGAATTCATTTCCATTCTCGATGCGGACTTCGTCCCGACGCCGCGCTTCCTCAGGCGCGCGATGACGCTGTTTCGCGATCCGACGATCGGCGTCGTGCAAACGCCACAGCATTTCATCAACCCGGATCCGATCCAGATCAATCTCGGCGCCGCGAGGTTCTGGCCCGACGAGCAACGCTATTTCTTCGATGTCGTCATGCCGGCCAAAGACGCGTGGTCGGCCGCCTTCTGCTGCGGCACGTCGTCGATCATCCGCATGCGGCCCCTGCTCGCGATCGGCGGTTTCCCGACCAACTCGGTCACCGAGGACTATCTCCTGACGTTGCGATTGAAGGAGACGGGCTATGCGACCGTGTACCTGAACGAACCGCTGAGCTACGGGCTGGCGCCGGAAGGTCTGAAGGAATACGTCACCCAGCGCAGCCGCTGGTGCCTGGGTTTCATGCAAATCGCGCGTGGGCGCAGCGGCCCGTTCGCCAGGGACAGCGCCCTCACGTTCCTCGACCGGATCGCCCTGATGGAGACTTTCCTCAATTGGACCGCGGTCTACGTTTCGCGCGCCGTCGGGTTGACGATCCCGGTCCTTTCGCTCGCGTTCGACATTCACCCGTTCCGGGCTTCGCTTTACGACCTGGCGGTCCGCTTCCTTCCCTACTTCGTCTGGAACGGCCTGACGATGCACTGGCTGTCCGGCGCGCGGGTCATTCCGATCCTTTCGGACGTCAGCCAAATCCTCGCCTTGCCGCAAATCCTGCGAGCGATCGCAGCCGGCCTGTTTCATCCGCAAGGGCACAAGTTCCAGGTGACCGCGAAAGGCGGCGATCGCGGCCGGGGCTTCGTGGAATGGGGCCTGATGCGCCCGTTCGCGATCCTGATCGGCGTGTCGATGCTGGCGATCGTCTATGCCTTCTACATCAACGGACGGGCGGACATGATCCGCTATTCGGGACCCGCCCTCGCATGGACCTGGTACAATCTCGTCGTGCTCATGGTGCTGTGTTTCGTCTGCGTCGAGCAGCCCCGGCTGCGCGGCGCCGAACGTTTCGATTCCCGCGACCTCGCCAGGATCAAATCCGCGAACGGGGTCGAGCTCATGCAACTGGCCGATCTGTCGATCACCGGCGCGCGCATTTTCGGCAGGCCGCCGCTCGGGCTCGGAGAACGCATCGAATTGGAGCTGGCCGCCTGTCGCCTTGGGGCGAAGATCGTTCGCATCGACCCGGACGCCTTCGCTGTCGCCTTCGTTCACTCGTTCGAGACGCGCATCGCCATGATTCGTCATTTCTATGCCGGCGGCTACGTCAAGCCGCTCGATCAGATCAGGATTTTGAGGGTCGGCGCGGCCGTCGTCCGCAAGCTGCTCGACTGATCCGCCCTCCCGCCGCGCCGCCGCGCGATCGCCCTCGATGCCGGCGGTCGCCAGCGACCGCCCTGCGCCAGCCCGCTTTTTGCGGGCCGGCCTTCAGCTCCCCTTCGGACCGGCCAGCGACCCTCCCTGCCGCGCCGCGTCGATCGCCTGGTGAAGCGTGGCGAAGATGCAGGCTTCCCCGATTGCCGCGGTGACGCCGTGCCGGTCGAGATCGTCGCGCAAGGAAGGGTTCACACGGCCGAACGCGACGGCGATGTTCTTGGCGGCGAAGCCGCGGAACAGCTCCAGGACGGTGCGGGCGGCCGAATAGTCGATGTCGGTGATCGCGCTGGCGTCGATGATGAAGTGTCGAATCGGCGTCGGCGCATGGCCGACGAGCGCGCGCGCCTCGTCGGCGAAGCGGTCGGCGTTGGCGTAGAACAGGTCGGCGCCGAAACGGTAGACGATCAGTCCGGGCTCGGTTTGGGTTCCGGGCGCCGCCGGCGCCGGCGCCCACCGGCCCTGCGCGTTCGGCATCAGCACCATCGTGTGCGGCCGGTAGCTGTGACGGACGTGCCGGACCAGCGAGAGTGCGATCGCCAGCAGAATGCCCTGCTCGACGCCGATGCGCCGGCACCGCCGCCGCGGTGAAGAGCGCCAGGAGGAATTCGCCCGGGCTTTCGCGCCGGATGGCGCGCAGTCCCCGCACGTCGACCATTCCGACCGCGATGGTGAACACGATGCTGGCCAGCACGCAATGCGGCAGATACTGCAACGGACCGGTCAGAAACAGCAGCACGATCAGCACGACGGCGGCGAAGGCGAGCTGGGCGACCTGGCTGCGCGCGCCCGCCTGGTCCGCCATCGCCGTCTGGGTCGGGCTGCCGTTGACCACGAACGCCCCGCTGATCGCCGCCGCGGCGTTGGCGGCCGCCAGGCCCAGAATGTCCGCGTCCTCGTCGACGTGCTCGCGGTGAATGGTCGCGTACACGCGCGACGTCGCCGCGCTTTGCGCGATGATCATGACGAAGCACGACCCGGCGACCGGCAGCAGCGCGATCGTATCGCTCCAGCTCACATCCGGCCATTTGAGCGACGGCAAGCCGCCGGGGACCGGGCCGATGACGGCAAAGCCGTGGTCGGCGAGATGAAGCCACGCGCTCGCCGCGATCGTCCCGACGACGAGCGCCAGCGACACCGGAAAACGCGGCGCGAACCGGCGGCCGAGCAGGATGCTGGCCACGACGAGGATCGACAGGCCGCCGCTTTGCGCGCTGAACGTCCGCGCCTCTCGCGCGAGCTGCCACAGCTGCCCGGGCGTGCGGTGCGAAGCGACGCTGACGCCCAGCATGCCGCCGAGCATGGCGACGCCGACCTGAACCCCGACGCCGGCCAGAAATCCGGCGAGGACGGTGCGCGAAAGGAAGTCGGCGAGAAAACCGAGCTTGAAGACGCGCGCCGCCAGCAACAGGCCCGCGGTCAGCAGCGTCAGCATGCCGACCAGCGCCATGTATTGCGCGCTGGCGAGCGGCGCCATGCGGGACAGCGAGCTGGAGAATATCGCCGCGGTCGCGGAATTGGCCGCCACGACCAGATGGCGGGAAGACCCGAACAGCGCGAAGCCCGCCAGCGGCAGCAGAACCGTGTAGAGGCCGGTGACGACGGGCGTGCCGGCGATGCGGGTGTAGCCGAGCACCTGCGGGATGTTCATCGAGGCGAGCGTCAGGCCGGCGAACACGTCCCTCAGCGCCGCGCGCGGCTTGACCGGAAGGAGACCGCCGAGAAGGTTGATTTTCATTCCCTCGCCCTTGCGCGTCCGCCTCAGCGCGCGCTCGTCCCGCCTTCGTTCCTCGCGCAAGCGAGTTGCTTCGGCCGCCGTTTTATCATCACAATGGTCGGACGACGCCAGACTTGGACCCTACCAATTCCGCCAGTGCCGGGCCCCAAGGCGCCGCTGCGCGCCCCCGGCCGTCCGGCCGTGCGCGGGCCAAGGTCGTCACGAAGGATCAAGGCATGGATTATCGCAAGAAATTCGTCGTCGGTCCGGGCGACAAGCTGAAATTGAACAAGCTCGATCCTGGCTATAAGGGCAAGCACGAATCGGAAGCCGAAGCCAAAGAAGAGATCGAGACTTACCGCGACAAGCTGACGCGCCAGCAGCTTCTGCTGTACGCCGAGCACAAGCATTCGATCCTTGTCGTCCTCCAGGCGCCCGACGCCGGCGGCAAGGACGGCACGATCAACCATGTGTTCTCCTGCCTCAACCCGCAGGGGGCGAGCGTCGCTGGATTCAAGGTTCCGACCGCCGCCGAACTCTCCCACGACTTCCTGTGGCGCATCCATCCTCACGCTCCGGGCCGCGGAGAAATCGCCATTTTCAACCGCTCGCACTACGAGGACGTGCTGGTGACGCGCGTCCACAAGCTGATCGACAAGGCGACCTGGACCGAGCGCTATCAGCGCATTCGCGACTTCGAGGCCCTGCTCGCGGACAACGGAACCACGATCCTCAAATTCTTCCTCCACATCAGCAAGGAGGAACAGCTGGCGCGCTTCGCCGAACGCCTCGACGACCCGCTACGCAACTGGAAGATCAGCGATTCCGACTATACGGAGCGGGCGTTGTGGGACGACTACATCGAAGCGTTCGAGGATGCGATTCGCGCCACCAGCACCCGCGAGGCGCCGTGGTACGTGATCCCGTCGAATCACAAGTGGTTTCGCAATCTCGCGGTGTCGCAGATCATGGCGGAAGCCATGGCGGACCTGCGCCTGGCCTTTCCGCCGCCGTCCGTCAATCTCGCCGACATCCGGCGCAAATATCATGCCGCCGTCAAGGCGGAGAAGACCGATAAGAAATAGGGCGGGACTCCGCGCCTCGGCGCGCCATTTCCATATAAGCGCCTCGGATGGTAAGGAAAGCGGCGACGACGGGGGCAAAATCGCCGCCGGCGGATGGGCGTGCGCGTCGATCGACGGGCGCCGCGAAGGACTGAAACCATTGTCACTCTGGCGTGAAGCCCGCGAACGCATCGGCTCCATTTTCAATTCGCCGTCCAACGCGCTTTTGCGCCGGCTTCTGACCGACCAGGGCGCCAAGCACTGGAAGGGCTACGCCTTCGCTTTCGCGATGATGGGCCTGATCGCCGTCACCACCGCCCTCTCGGCCTGGATCATCGGCAGGATCGTCGACAAGATCTTCGTCGGCCGCGACCTGAACGCGGTCTGGGAGATCACGGCGGCGATCGTGACCATCTATACGGTCAAGGGCGCGGCGACCTACGGCCAGCAGGTGGTCCTGTCGCGGGTCGGCAACAGCATCGTCGCCGATATCCAGACCCGCATCTTCGACCAGATGCTGCGGATGAAGGTCGGCTACTACGGGCGGTCGCATTCGTCCGAATTCATCGCCCGCCAGGCATTCATCGCCCAGTCGGCCAGCAACGTGCTCAATCTCCTCATCACCACGCTGTCGCGCGACGCGCTGACGATCGTCGGCCTGATCATCGTGATGGTGTCGCAGGATCCCCTGCTCTCGCTTCTGGCGCTGATGTTCGTTCCGGTCGCCGCGGTCGGCGTGCGCAAGATCGGGCTGCGGGTGCGCAAGATCATGGCGAGCGAGTTCCAGGGCGCGATGCAGATGATGGAGTCGCTGCAGGAGACCGCCCAGGGCATCCGCGTCGTCAAGGCCTTCACGCTCGAAGGCTTCATGCGCGACCGGCAGGCCCGAGCGATCGAAGGCTTCAGGATGGCGGCGAACAAGCTGGCGCGGGTCAGTTCGCGCACCAGCCCGATCATGGAGAGCCTCGGCGGTTTTGCGATCGCCGCCGTCGTGCTTTACAGCGGCTACACCGTGATCATCCGCGGCAACGCTCCGGGAAGCCTGTTTTCCTTCATCACGTCCGTCATCATGCTCTATGAGCCGATGAAGCGGGTGGCGCGGCTGCATGTCGATCTGTCTTCGGCCCTGTTCGGCGTCGGCATGCTGTACGACTTCCTCGACGAGCGCGAGTTCGAGCAGGATCCGCCGCGGACGCCGGAACTCCAGGTCACGAACGGCAGAATAGAATTTCGCAACGTGACGTTCGGCTATCGCGCCGGCGAGACCGTGCTGCATTCGGTCAGCTTTGTCGCCGAGGCCGGCCGGACGACGGCGCTGGTCGGCCGCTCGGGCGGCGGCAAGTCGACGGTGATGAACCTCATCTTACGTCTTTACGACGTCGACTCCGGCCAGATCCTGTGCGACGGCGTCGACACCGCGACCGTCACCCGCGCGTCGCTGCGCCGCCAGATCGCCTATGTCGCCCAGGAGAATTTCCTGTTCAAGGGCTCGGTGCGCGACAACATCGCGATGGGCCGTCCCGGCGCGAGCGACGAGGAGATCGTCGCCGCCGCCAAGGCGGCTTACGCGCACGACTTCATCATGGGCTTCGAGCGCGGTTACGACGCCCCGTGCGGCGAGCACGGCATGCAGCTCTCCGGCGGTCAGCGCCAGCGGATCGCGATCGCCCGCGCCTTCCTCAAGGACGCGCCGATCATCCTGCTCGACGAGGCGACCTCGTCGCTCGATTCCGAATCCGAACAGGCGATCCAGAGGGCGTTGCACACGCTTTGCGAAGGCCGAACGACCATCGTCATCGCCCACCGACTGTCGACGGTGGCGAAGGCCGACGAGATCTGCGTCATCGATCGCGGCCGCATCGTCGAGCGCGGCCGGCACGCCGAACTGCTGGCGCAGGGCCATACCTACAGCCTGATCGCCCAGACCCAGTTCCCGCGCGACGCGGCCTGACCGCGAGATGGCGCGGGGCCGGCGGTCGGCGGTCGTGTGACGAAACGGAGCGGCGTGAGCCTTGCAAGCGCTTCGCGCGCGCTCCCGCGTTCCCTCAAAGCTCGCTCCCCGCTTATGCGCCGGGCGCCCGACCCCGCCATGACCCCATGGGACGCAAATCCCGCTCGGATATGATGTCATGACCTCCGAGCGCTTGCGGGCGGACGTCAATCCGGCGTGGCCGACGGCGCAGAATAGTCCGGAGAGATGAGCGTCCTTACGGCGGAAAATTGGGCGTCCCCAGGTGGGCGGCCGGGAAATGGACCGCCGCGCTCAGCATCCGCTGGGCGCCCCGAGCGGCAAGCTTGCCAAAGTCCGCCAACGTCGACAAGCTCAACCGTCGTGGGGCGACTATTCGGCGGATCTCGTAGAAATTATTAGGCGATTCTCCGAAAATTGCACCGTTCATGCGCGATCGCGCGCTCTACGGACTACGAAGCCATGCTCGACATCGTCCTCGTTCTGGCCGTGTTCGCGACCTTGCTGGTCGTCGTGGCCTTGAGCCAGCCGCTCGCGGGGCGCTTGAAATTGGCCCCGGTGGTGTTCCTCGCCGTGATCGGAGCGGCGATCGGCGCGGTCTCGGGCGTTCTGTTGCACACGCCGCTCTCGCCCCGATTCGGCGAGATCGCCAAGCTGTTCGCCGATCTGCCCTTGGGCTCCGAAACGTTCATCTACGTCTTCCTGCCGTTGCTTATTTTCGAAGCGGCCTTCACCAGCGACGTGCGCCGCATCCTGGAAGACGCGGCGCCGATCCTGATGCTGGCGGTCATCGCGACCCTTGTCACCGCCGCTTTCGTCGGCGTGGCGCTTTGGCCGTTCGCCGGGCTGCCGCTCGTGGTCTGCCTGCTGCTCGGCGCGGTGGTCTCGACGACCGACCCCGCCGCGGTCATCGCGGTCTTCCGCGAGGTCGGGACGCCCGCTCGCCTGACTCGGCTCGTAGAGGGCGAAGCCCTTCTGAACGACGCGGCCGCGTTTGTTCTCTATGCGGTCCTGCTCGGGATCATCGTCTCGGGACGCCAGCCCGACATCGAAAGAGGCGCGGTCGAATTCGTCCGCTCCTTTCTCGGCGGCGCCGTGCTGGGAGCGTTTGCCGGCCGCGTCTTCCTGCAAATCATTCCGTGGACGCGTGACGACCGGCTGGCCGAGGGAACGCTGACGGTCGCTCTCGCCTATCTGACCTTCATCGCCGCCGAGCGCATTTTTCATGTCTCCGGGGTGGTGGCTGTCCTGGCCGCCGGGATGACGGTCAGCGCCTTTGGACGGACCCGCATCGCGCCGTACAACTGGACGTTCCTCACCGATCTCTGGGAGCAGATCGCATTTTGGGGGCATTCGCTCGTCTTCCTGCTGGCGTCGATCCTGGTGCCAAAACTGCTGTTCGACGTGCATGTCCGCGACTTGGCCTTGGTGGCGGTGCTGATCGTCGCGGCGTTCGCCGCCCGGCTCGCGGTGCTGTTCCTGCTGCTGCCGACGCTGAGCTTCGCCAGGCTGACCCAGCCGATCAGCACCGACTACAAGCTCGCTATTGCTTGGGGTGGGCTCAGGGGCGCTCTGACCCTGGTGCTGGCGCTCTCGGTCACTGAAAATCCCGCGTTGCCGGACGAGGTGCGTCGCTTCGTGGCGGTGCTCGCGACCGGCCTGGTGATGTTTACGCTCCTCGTCAACGGCCCGACCCTGCGGTCGGTCATCCATTTGCTCGGACTCGATCGGCTGTCGCCGATTGACCAGCTCTTGCGGGACCGGGTGCTGGCGCTGTCCTATGCCGACACGAGCGAGATGATCGCCAAGACCGCGCGGGACTACGATCTGCATCCGGCCGCGGTGGAGAGCGCGCTGGCCCCCTATGAGGCCTGGAGGAAGGCGGCCGACGTTCGCGACGCGGCCGAAGAGGACGAACTGACCGAGCGCGAGCGGCTGACGGTCGCGCTGGTCGCGCTCGGAAACCAGGAGCGGATGCTGGTCCTCGAGACGCTGGCGCGGCGGGCCGCTTCACCCGCCGCCTTGCAAGCGCTCATGCGCAACGCCGAGGCCCTGGCCGAGCGGGCGAGGAGCGGAGGGCGACTCGGCTACAAGCGCGCCGCTGAAGCCGCGCTCGCCTTTCCGCTCTCCTTCCGCACCGCCTACGTCTTGTATCGGCGCTTCGGCGTGCGCCGGTTTCTTGCGGATCGTCTCGGCGACCGCTTCGAGACGCTGCTGGTGACGCGGCTCCTGATCCAGGAGCTCGCCAGCGGCGCCGCCAAACGGTCGCGTTCGATCTTCGGGGAGCGCATCTCCGCCCTCATCGACAGCATCCTCAAGGCTCGCCTCGACCAGACCAAGTCCGCGCTCGACGCGCTTCGCCGCCAATACCCGGATTACGCCGCCGCGCTCGAAGCGAGAGTTCTTGCGCCAATCCGCGTTGCGCCGCGAGATGGGGCGCTACCAGGCCCTGTTCGAAGAAGGGTTGATCGCGGCGGAAATCTACAGGGATCTCACGAGCAGCGTCGCGGAGGCTCAGGACGCCGAAGCTCGGCCGCGCTTCGACATCGGCCTCGATACGCGCCATCTCGTCGCGCGCCTCGACCTGTTCGCAGGCCTCGATGACCGGCACCTGGACAGTGTGCAGAGGCTTCTGCGGCCCCGCTTCACCGTTCCCAACGAACTGATCGTGCGCAAGGGCGGCCTCGGAGACGCGGTGTTCTTCATCGCCTCCGGCGCGGCGGAGGTGATCTTTCCCGGCCGTCGCATTCCCCTCGGCAGCGGCGATGTGTTCGGGGAGATGGCCTTGCTCACCGGCGCCCCGCGACAGGCCGACGTGAAAGCCTTGACCTATTGCCGGCTGCTGGTGCTGCGCAAGGCGGACTTCGATCGCTTCATGCGCGACAACGACGACGTCCGCGCCAAAATCCACCAAATCGCCCAGACGCGCTTGTCGGTGAACAGGTCCGATGCGACCGCCGCAGCCGTTTGAAGCATTTTTCGATTTTTGGGCGCCGGCGATGGTCCGTCGCCGCCGCCGCCCATCGACCGGCCCGGGCTCGAGGGCTTCCCCGCCGCCCGGGACCGGGCGTTCCCGCTATGCGTGGCCGACCTCGTCGAGCTGGAGCGGCAGCTGGAGGATATGCTTGCCGGTCGCCTTGAATACGGCGTTGGCCACCGCGGGAGCGGCGGGCGGCACGCCGGGCTCGCCGATGCCCGTCGGCGCCTCGCTGGAGGCGACAATATGGACCTCGACCTTCGGCATGTCGCTCATGCGCAGCGGCAGGTAGGTGTCGAAATTCGCCTGGTCGACCGCGCCGCCGGTGAGCGTGACGGCGTCGCGCAGAGCCGCGCCGAGGCCGAAGCCGACGCCGCCCTCGATCTGCGCCCTGATGACGTCCGGATTGACGGCGACGCCGCAATCGACGGCGCAGACGACGCGCTCCACCTTGGCTCCGCCGGCCTTCGTCAGCGTGACCTCGGCGACCTGCGCGACATAGGTGTTGAAGCTCTTGTGCACCGCGACGCCGCGGAAGGTTCCGGGCGGCGGCGGGTTCGTCCATCCCGCCTTTTCCGCCGCAAGCTTCAGGACGCCGGCGTGGCGCGGCTTGTCCTTGAGCAGCCCGAGGCGAAACTCGACCGGATCCTTCCCGGCCTTGGCCGCAAGCTGATCGATCATGGTCTCGACGACGTAGGCGGTGTGCGTGTGCCCGACCGAGCGCCACCACAGCACCGGCACGCCGACTTTCGTCGAGTGGAGTTCGGCCCGCAGATTGGGAATGGCGTAGGGCATATCGACGACCCCCTCGACGGACGTGCCGTCGACGCCGCCCTTCACCAGCGCTGTCTCGAACAAGGTGCCGGCGAGGATCGACTGGCCCGCGATGCGGTGCCGCCAGGCGACCAGATTGCCCTCCGAGTCGAGGCCGGCGATCACGTGGTGGACATAGAGCGGCCGGTAATAGCCGGCCTTCATGTCGTCCTCGCGCTGCCAGACCAGCTTCACCGGATCGGGCTTGCCCCATGTCCGGGCCGCCATGGCGGCCTCCGCGACATAGTCGGAAGTCGGGACCGCCCTGCGGCCGAACGAGCCGCCGGCGTATCTCGTTTCGATCTCGACCTTGGCCGGCGGCACGCCGAATATGCCTCCCGCCACGAGCTGATCGACCGTTTGCAATTGAGAGCCGGTCCAGATCTTGACCTTGTCGCCGTCGAAACGGACCACCGCGTTCATCGGCTCCATGGGCGCATGGGCGAGATAGGGGAAGGTGAATTCCGCCTCGACCGTCTTTGCCGCTCCGACGAGCGCGTCGTCGACGGTCCCCGCATTGTGGGCGACGACGCCCGGCGTGGCGACGAGCTTGCGGTACTCGGCGAGGAGTTCGGGCGTGCCGCGCTTCTCGGCCTTCGCTTCGTCCCATTCGACCTTGATGAGCCCCTTGGCCTTGAACGCCGGCCAGGTTCCCGTCGCGTAGACCACGACGCCTTGCGGAATGATCTTCGCGTCCAGAAAACCCTTGACCGATTGCGCCGCGCTCGCGTCGATTTTCACCGCGAGCCCGCCGAAGCGCGGCGGATGGATGATCGCCGCCGTCACCATGCCGTCCAGATGGATGTCCTGGGTGTAGATCGGCTGGCCGGTGATCTTGGCTTCGGTGTCGAGCCGCTTGAAGCTCTTGCCGATATAGGCGAAGTCGGCCGGGTTCTTGAGCGGGGCGTCGTTCGGCACGTCGAGGCCGGACGCCCTCTCGGCGAACTCCCCGAATGTCCCCGACTTGCCCGACTTGTGCGACAGCACGCCCGTCGCGATCACGATCTCGGCCGCCGGCACGCCCCAAGCCGCCGCGGCGGCCGCTGTCAGCATGGCGCGCGCGATCGCGCCCGCCTTGCGGTATTGCGTGAAGGAATTGGCGATCGAGGTCGAGCCGCCGGTGCCCTGCACCGGGCCGAACAGCAGATTGTTGTATTTCGAGGCGTCGGCGGGCGCGAATTCGGCGCGCATCTGCCTCCAATCCGCATCGAGCTCTTCGGCGACGAGCGTCGACAGGCCGGTGGCGATCCCCTGCCCCTTGTCGAGATGCTTGACCAGCACCGTCACGGTGTTGTCGGGCGCGATGCGCACGAACGGATTGGGCGCGAACGGCGCCGCGGCCCTCGCGGGCGTCGGGGAAAACTCGACGCCGATGACGAGGCCGACCCCGGTTCCGGCGGCGATCTTGATGAAAGTCCGGCGCGATTGCTGAATGGTCATGGCGCTCACCCTTTCATGATCTCGGCCGCGCGATGAATGCCGGCGCGGATGCGGACATAAGTGGCGCAACGGCAGACATTGCCGTCCATGGCGTCGTCGATGTCGGCATCGCTCGGGGCGGGGTTTCCGGTCAGCAGCGCTGCGGCGGACATAATCTGGCCGGACTGGCAGTAGCCGCACTGCGGCACGTCGAGCTCGCGCCAGGCGGCGCGCACCGCATCGGCGGCCTTCCCCTCGAGGCCCTCAATGGTCACGATCTTCATGCCGGCGGCGTCGGCCACGCTCGTCTGGCACGAGCGGATCGGCGAGCCGTTGGCGTACACGGTGCAGGCGCCGCACAACGCCTGGCCGCAGCCGTATTTGGTTCCGGTGAGCTTCAGCTCGTCGCGCAGCGCCCAGAGCAGCGGCGTGTCCTGCTCGACGTCGACGCTGACCCGCCTGCCGTTGATATTGAGAGCAAAGGACATGGCCGCTTCTCCGGTTGACGTGGCGACGGCGAGGGTGCGGCAAAAATATGGCGTCACTTGGGACGCGGTCGCGCGACCCGCAACCTGCGGCGGCGGCGCTCGCGCGGTTGTGTTCGGCAAGATCGGGAAACCGAGGATGCGCGCCGTCGCGACGTCGTCCACCGACAGGCGCCGACTTTTATCACCAGACGCGGCGCTCGCCTCACAGCGGAATGTTGTCGTGCTTCTTCCACGGGTTCTCGAGCTTCTTGTTGCGCAGCATCGCCAGCACCCGCGACAGGCGCTTGCGGGTCGCGTGCGGCATGATGACCTCGTCGATATAGCCGCGCTCGGCCGCCACGAATGGCGACAGGAACGCGTCCTCGTATTCTTTCGTGCGCTCGGCGATCTTGGCCGGATCGTTGACGTCGGCGCGGAAGATGATCTCGACCGCTCCCTTGGCGCCCATCACCGCGATCTGCGCGGTCGGCCACGCCAGATTGATGTCCCCGCGCAAGTGCTTGGACGACATGACGTCATAGGCGCCGCCAAAAGCCTTGCGGGTGATGACCGTGACCTTCGGCGCGGTCGCCTCGGCATAGGCGAACAGCAGCTTCGCCCCATGCTTGATGAGCCCGCCATATTCCTGCGCCGTGCCCGGCAGGAAGCCCGGCACGTCGACGAAAGTGACGATCGGGATGTTGAAGCAGTCGCAGAAGCGCACGAACCGCGCTCCCTTTCGCGACGCGTCGCTGTCGAGCACGCCGGCGAGCGCCAGCGGCTGGTTGGCGACGATCCCGACCGTCGTTCCCTCGATGCGCGCGAAGCCGGTGACGATGTTCCTGGCGTGCGCCTCCTGGATCTCGAAGAAATCGCCCTCGTCCGCGACTTTGATGATCAACTCCTTGATATCATAAGGCTTATTCGGATTGTCGGGGATCAGCGAATCGAGCGACATGTCGATCCGGTCGGGATCGTCGAAACTCGGCAGCTTCGGCGGCCGTTCGAGATTGGAGGCCGGCAGGAAGTCGATGAGCCGGCGCATCTGGAGAAGCGCCTCGACGTCGTTGTCGTAGGCCCGGTCGGCGATCGAGGACCGGGTGGTGTGAACGAGCGCGCCGCCCAGCTCCTCGGCGGTCACGGTCTCGTTGGTGACCGTCTTCACGACGTCCGGGCCGGTGACGAACATATAGCTGGTGTCGCGGATCATGAAGATGAAGTCGGTCATCGCCGGCGAATAGACGTCGCCGCCCGCGCAGGGCCCCATGATCAATGATATCTGTGGGATAACGCCAGAAGCTAACACGTTGCGTTGAAAGACCTCGCCATAGCCGCCGAGCGCCGCGACGCCCTCCTGGATGCGCGCCCCGCCGGCGTCGAACAGGCCGACGATCGGCGCCCGGTTTTTCAGCGCCATGTCCTGGATCTTGGTGATCTTCTGCGCATGCGTCTCGCTCAGGGAGCCGCCGAACACCGTGAAATCCTTGGCGAAAACATAAACGGTGCGGCCGTTGACCGTGCCCCAGCCGGTCACCACGCCGTCGCCGGGAATCTTGGTCGCCTCCATGCCGAAATCGTCGCAGCGATGCTGGACGAACATGTCGAACTCCTCGAACGAGTCGTGATCGAGCAACAGTTCGATCCGCTCGCGCGCCGTCAGCTTGCCCTTGGCGTGCTGGGCCGAAATGCGCTCCTTTCCGCCGCCGAGGCGGGCGCGTTCGCGGCGGGCGTCGAGGCGGGCGAGCATGGGTTTCATGGGCGGACGCGGCTCCGGGATCGAGCGGACAGATTAAAATCCGCATAGCACGCCGCGAGCGGCGCCGGAACGGCCGTCGATCCGCGACCGCAGCAGCCGTGCCCGAGCGAGCCCTTGCTATTTCGCGCCAGGCGCCGGCGTCGCGGCGAAGACTGCCGCGGCCGCCTCGAATTCCCGCCAGCGCGCCGCGCGCCGCGCCCTCGCTTCCGCGTCGACGCCCCATTGCTCGGTCTGGAAATCCTCGTCGATGTGCGCGGCCGCCCACGCCTCGCCGGGTTCGAGAAAGCCGCGCGCGGCGCTGAGCGCCAAGAGCGGTGGACCCGGTCAGGGTCGTCATCGCGCTCAAGGCCGCGAGCGCCGCCGGATCGTCGACGGAAGCGAGCGCCGCGCCGATGGCGGCGAGCGCCTCCGGCGGCTGCTCGACGCGCATGACGCCCGCCGTCACGGCGAAGCGCGCGCCAAGAGCCTCCGCCGCCCATTCGAGGATTGGATCGAAGGCCGCGGCCTGACGCTCGGCAAGCGCCTCCGGCGTCTCGGCGCGGTAGCACAGCAGGTCGGAACCGGCGTAGCGCAGGATATCGGCGCGCGTCTCGGCCATGGTCGCGGCGACGCCGTCGACCGCGGCGTTGAGGAGCCGGGTCGACGGCATGTCGGCCGGGTCGATCGTTTCGCCCTGCCGTCTCCATTCGTCTGCGATCCGCAGCATCAGTCCGCGGCTCGCCGCCGCCAGCGCCTTGCCGGCGGGCGTCCGGGCGCCGCGGCCGTCGAGGGTCAGGACATGCCGGCCATCGTCCGCCTGGCGCACGTCAACGCTGCGGTAGAAGCGCCTGACCGCGCGCTGACGCATGTTGGCCTGGGCGGCGCGCATCGGATTCGAGGGCGTCTCACTCATCGCGCGCCTCGCTCGTCCGGCGCGCCCTCGATCGGGTCGCGCTGGGCCGCGTCGAAGCCGAACGCATCGAAGCTCTGGCGCCGATGTTGCGGAAGCGGCGCGGCGTGACGCGGGACGATGGTCAAGCGGGCTTTCCCTCGTCTTTCGCCGGCGGGCCGGCTGATTGTGAAGTCGCCCGTTCGGCGTCGATCTCGGCCTTGAAATCGGCGGCGATATTGGCGGCCGCTCCCGCCGGAGGCGAGGGCAGCGGAGACGCGGGAGGTTGCGCCGGCGCCGCGTTCAGACGGTCTCCGAGCGCTTCGACCGCGGCTTCGAGCACGTCGGGTCCCACCACGACGCCGAGCCGCAGCGCCACGATGTCCAGCTTGATCGCGTCGGGGATGTCGGTGTCGCCCAGAATTTTTCCGATCGCTTGGCCGAGGTCCGCGCTCGTCTTTTCATCGACGTTCTGCATCAGGGCGAGGCTGTATTTGGTCAGCATGTTGGCGACCACCCGATAGTCGCGCACATGCGACACCAGCGAGGAGACGTCCTGGGCGCGGGCCACCGCCTCGCGCCGATCGACTCCGCGATCGGCGATCAGCAGCAACGTGTCCAGCACCGCCGCCGGGCCGATGCCGACATCGGTGTCGCCAACCCTCACTTTGAAGAACGACGACCGCAGGACCACGAGCGCGCCGAAGCCGGCGGCGAGGACGAGTTCAACCGTTTTGCGCTCCGGCGGCTGCTCGTGAAACGCGTCGAATACTCCAAGCAGGTAGTAGGCCGCCCAGGAGGCGACGACATTGACCAGGATGTAGGAGTAACCGCTCCAGGACAGCGCCGCGCGCAGGGGCGCATGACGGTAACGCCCCATGATCTCGACCGCCCCGACGGCGCCGCCGATCGCCATGGTCGCGACCTGGGGCAAGCCCATATGGCCGTTGACATAAGCCCAATAGAGAACGGCCGCGGCGGCTGCGACCCCCGCCGCCGTCGGCCAATAGCTGCGAATCGAGCGCTCGAGCTTGTCCGTATTCGAATTGCCGCTCATGCCGCCGGCTTGTCGCCCGGAACCGCGGGCAGACCGACGAAGGTCCGGCCGCCAGTTCTAAGAAAGGTCAGTCGGCCGCGATCGCCGCCACGCGCCAGCGCGTCCGCCGCGTGACCCGAATCCCAACCCAGCCGCTCGGCCACCTCGGCGATCGCCACCGGAGAATGCGCGTCTTTCAGCAGAGTCGAAATCGCGTCGACGTCCGGATCGTCGTCGGGCGGCGAACTGCGCTCGCCGACCGTGAAGCTCGCAATGTTCTTGAGGCTCTCGACGGCCATCTTCTGGGTCGCGGTGCCACGCGGATCGTACCCGCTCGACGAAGGCTTCCTGTCGCCGAAACCACCGGACATCTTCGCGCTCCTTTCACCGACCGCGGGGGCCGTTTTAGCACAAGCGCCCCGCCGCAAGAAAACGATTTGGGCGGTCGCGTCGCGCGAATCGCGCCCAGCCGCCTACTCGTCCGGCGCGTCCTCGATCGGGTCGCGCTGGGCGACGTCGAAGCCGAACATGTCGAAGCTTTTCTTCATGTGCTCCGGAAGCGGCGCGGTCACGTCGATCACGCCGCCGCGCGGATGCGGCAGGATCAGACGCCGCGCCAGGAGATGCAGTTTGGGCTCGATCCCCGGCGGAACGGCGCGCAACGGATCATTGCGCGCGGGGTCGTTGGCGGGCTTGCGGTTGTATTTCGGATCGCCGACGATCGGATGGCCGATCGCCTCGCAATGGGCGCGCAATTGGTGCGTGCGGCCGGTGATCGGGCGCATCGACAGCCACGCCAGACGCGGCGCGACCTTGTCGACGACGGCGTAGTAGGTCAGCGAATGCTGCGCTTCCGGGTCGCCGTGCCTGGCGACGCGCATCCGCTCCAGATCCGCCCTGCCCGACCCGCGCGCGCCGCGCTCGTCGCCCATGCCCTCGCCCTTGGCGAGAAACATCGAGATCCGCCCCTGCGCCGGCCTGGGCACGCCCTCGACCAGCGCCCAATAGATCTTGCGCGCCCCGCGCGAGCGGAAGATCTCGCCGAGTTCCGCCGCCGTTTTGCGCGACTTGGCGATCAGCAGCACGCCGGACGTGTCGCGATCGAGGCGATGGACCAGAACCGGCCGCTGGCCGGCCCTGTCGGCGAGCGCCTCCAGCATGCCGTCGATGTGGCGCTTGGTGCCCGAACCGCCCTGCACCGCGAGGCCGTAGGGCTTATTGAGCACGATCACGTCCCGGTCCTCGAACAGGACCATCGCGCGGATCGCCTCGAGGTCGCCGGGATCCGCGCGCCCGATTGCGGGCGCCGGTCCCGGCGAAAGCCGCAACGGCGGCACGCGCACGCTGTGGCCGGCCTCGAGCCGCGTCGAGACCTCCGCGCGTCTGCCGTTGACCCGCACCTCGCCCTTGCGCACGATCTTGTTGAGATGCGCCTGCGGAAGGTCGGGAAAGCGTCGGCGGAACCAGCGGTCGAGCCGCATCCCCGCCTCGTCCTCGCCGATCGCGTGGACGGCGACCTTGTCCGGCGCGGCCGCCGCGCCGTCGCCGCCGATCGGCTTGCCATTTTTCCCCATGTCGCGCCTCATAGCGCAGCGCCGCTGGGCGCGATAGGGCCGGATGAGCCAAGCAACGAGGATCGTGGTAGAGGTTGCCGCATTCTTATGGAAGCGCAGGCCATCACCTCAACCCTTCTCCCGCCCGCGGGAGGAGGCGGCGCGAAGCGCCGGACGAGGGTCCGACGCCGCGAGCGTTCGAAAGGAATTTGTCATGCCCGGCCATTTTCACGCCGTCGTGTGGATCGATCACGCCCAAGCCCGCATCTTTCACTTCAACGTCGAAGATGCGGACAAGAGCGTCATCCGCCCGGACCACGCGGTCAGGGACATTCACCACGGCGAGAAGCGCACCGGCCATCGGATCGCCGAAGATCGCGCGTTCTTCGAACAGGCGGCGAAGGCGATCGCCGACGCCGGCGCGATTCTGATCGTCGGCCCGGCCAATGAGAAGCACGAGTTCGCCAAATTCATCGCCGAGCGGCATCCCGCGATCAGGACCCATATCGAAGGGGTCGAGTTCGAGCGACCATCCGAGCGACGGCGAGCTGCTCGAATACGCCCGCCGCTACGTCAGGGCCGCCGACCGGATGCGGCCGCAGACGTGACGCCAACCCCTCTCCTGCAAACGGGCGACGGGCGCTATCCTCCCGCAATGCCCGTCGCAAGAGGCGCGTCTTTCGACACTCTGCGCGGGAGAAGGCGGCCGGATGATCTCGGGCCCGCATTTCACGTCCCGAAAAGGAGGGCCTTGCGATGGCGTATGAGCTCTATTATTGGCCGGGCATTCAGGGCCGGGGCGAGTTTGTTCGCCTCGCGCTCGAGGAGGCCGGCGCCGACTACATCGACGTCGCCCGCGAGCCGTCGAACAACGGCGGCGGCGTGGAGGCGCTGACGGCGATGCTCGACGGCCGGACCCAGGCGATGGCCCCTTTCGCGCCGCCGTTCCTGCGCGATGGCGATCTCGTCGTCTCGCATGTGGCGAATATTCTTCACTACCTCGCGCCCAAGCTCGGACTCGCGCCCAAGGGCGAGATTTTGCGGGTCTATGCGCACGGATTGCAGCTCACCATCACCGACCTCGTCGCCGAGGTCCACGATGTCCATCACCCGATTTCTCCCGAGCGCTATTACGAGGACCAGAAGCCCGAGGCCAAAGCGCGCGCCGCAGCGTTCCTGACCCACCGCGCGCCAAAATACCTCGGCTATTTCGAGCGCGCGCTCAACGGCAATCCGTCAGGCTCGGCGCACGTGGTCGGCGACGCCCTGACCACCGTCGACCTGTCGCTGTTTCAGGTCTGGGCGGGCTTGAGCTACGCCTTCCCGCGCGCGTTGGCCGGCGCCGACAAGCTCTATCCCGCGCTTGGCGCGCTTGCCGCCCAAGTCGCGGCGCGCCCAAACGTGGCGCGCTACCTCGCCTCGGACCGCCGCTTGCGCTTCAGCACGTCGGGGATTTTCAGGCACTACCCGGAACTCGATCAACCGCCGGCGGGGAAGAAGCGGAAAGGGACGTGAGAAGGCCGCTCGTTGTCACGCCGGCGAAAGCCGGCGCCGAGGAAACCTTCGGCGGGCGGCGGAGGAAGTTCCGCGGCGAAGCCGACGCTGGTTTGGGGGACGCCATCCTCGTTCAACCGGCGCGACGGCGACGCTCGAAAAAAGCGCTCATGACTTCAAAAAATTTGACCGGACCGCCCGAGGGCGATCCTTTCATCAAAAATGGCGGTTGAGCCCAGTTCAGGCCAAGGTTGGGCGCGGAGCGTTGATCTGGCGGCGCCGATACGCCGCGAACCCGACGCCAGCGAATCCGATGATCATCAAAGCCCACGTCGCCGGCTCGGGGATCGCGGTGATCGGCTCGCCCAACAAGACGTTCGGTCCCCAATATCCGTCTTGGCCGGGAATGTCGATAAAGTCCGAACCGGTCAGAAAGCTCGGAACGCTGAGCGCCGCCCAGCGCGCTTCCTGGCCCGAGGTGCTGAGGATGGAAATCGCCGGATTGACCGCGAATCCAGGATCGTTCCAAGTGATATGGTCAGCATTGTTGACGCCGGCCACCTCATAGGAAGCGCCGGCCACCAGACTAACGGCGAGAATTGTCGCGTAACGGAAATGGCCGTTCAGCGGGTCCGTGTTGGTTACGGTCGTCGACGCCAAAAGCGTCGCGGTCGTGAGACAATCGGTGTCGGCGCACCGGTAGAGCGCCACCGGGTTTCCATCCGGGTTTCCTGTCAAGGGGTCGGCGTAAAAGCCGAGGCCCGACACCGTCACGTCGGAGTTCACCGTGAACGCGGTCGCGAGGTCGAATGGTTCAGTAGGTAAGTTGCTATTGCCGGCGGTCGTGAATTCCCAGCCGGGATCCGCCATGGCCGGAGCCGCAAGCCCGACCGAGAGGACCGCCGACACGGCGCCGGCCAGCAATAAAGCTGAGAGTTTCATGAGAATAGCCCCCGGTTTCACCGGCCCAATGCCGGCAAGCTGTCCCGACTTGCCGCAACGGACTAACATAAAGCAGCTACCATACCGAAGAGACATGTGCAAGAAAAAGCGCGAGCCGGCAGGTTGTTCTTGCGACCGCGGCGAGTTCTCGGATATGGCGGTGCGATACGAGGGAAACGGAGACGCCAAGGATGAAGACGCTCGGACTGATCGCGGGAATTCTGCTGCTGGCGCCGGCCGCGGCGCAAGCCCAAGTCCAATTGGACACCTACGCCGACGCGAACGGCGATATCGACGTCCAGAAGCTGACCTGCGCGCAATTGGCCAACACTTTCCAGGAAGACGCCGATTTCATGACCGTCTGGTATAGCGGTTGGTATAACGGCCTGGCGAATTTCAGCAAAATCAAGGTCGACCGCGCCAAGGAACTCGAGCATCGGGTCATCGTCTATTGCAAGGAGCATCCGGACAAGAAGGTCATCACGGCGATGGACATCATGATCAAGCAAATGCGCAAGGAAGCCGGCATCACGGTCAAGGACGAACAATAGCCGTTTCCTCAAGGCTCGCTCGGGGAACAAATTGCCGTCGCGCGCCCCGACTGCTTGACTCCATAAATCTATGAGCCGGCCACGGCAAAGCCGGTAGGCTTTGCGAGCGTTTCCAGGAATTCATTGTGCCGGATCGCCCGCTCGCATGGAGCGCGATCCGTCCCGCAAGCGATATGGCGAATTTCCGCATCAGGGAGAGAACATAATGGTCAAGTCGAACAAGAGAATTTCCACGCTCCTGGCTGCGCGCGGCCGGACGGCCTTGAGCGTCGGTTGCGTCGCGGCCGCGGCGCTGCTCGCGTCGGCGTCCGCGTCACAGGCCCAGGTCGAATTGAAAACCTACGCCGACGCAAAGGGCTATCTCAATGTCAAGACGCTGACCTGCGCGCAACTCGCCAACACGTTTCAGGAGGACGCCGATTTCCTCGGCGTGTGGTACAGCGGCTGGTACAATGGGCGGCTGAAGAGACATTCCATCAACCCGGCCCGCGCCAAGGAAGGCATCCACCAGGTCATCGTCTATTGCAAGGCCAATCCGGACAAGAAAGTGGTCGACGCGGTCGCGCAATTCGTCAAGAAGGTTCGCGCCGGCGAGAAATAGACCGTCGGGTCGAAATTCTCGTCCGCCATGGCCGTCCCCGGACTCGGATTCCGGGGACCGTTCCGGTCATCGAGGCCGTTCGGCGGGCCGATAACCGCGACGCTGGCTTCCTGATCCAGCGCAGCGACAATCTACGGCCCCAAAGGACGGTCAAATCCGCCCCGCGACACCGGCGGGCGGCTCAATTTTACCGGCGCATGTCTTAGCTTCATCGCCCACGCCGCGAGATTCAACGCCACCCCGCCGATCGCGAAGGCGGCGAAGGGCAGGTATTTGACGGCTTGAGCGAGATCGTAGATAGGCACTCTTGTGAAATCTTTAATAAACGCATAAGCAATGTAATTCATGGCGACGATGCGAATTGGCGACCAGAAGCTTGGCGGCAGGGCCCGCCTGACGCGGTCGATCGAAAGAAGCGCGAGTGTGTAGGTGCAGATCGCGGCGGCGCCGAAAACGATGAACGTCCGCACTGGCGGCGGGGCTCCGATCACGCTCACCCAGAACACAAACCCGAGGTGGACGAGGATCGCGGCGGCGAACGCCAGGCCGAGCGAGCGAGCGCGCGCTCTCAACGGCAAAAACACATTGCCGAACAGCGAAGTCAGCGGTCCGCTGACATAGGCGGGCCAAAAGAACAGGAAAGCGACCCTGGCGCTTGTCTCCAGCGCAATGCTAAGGCCCTTGCCCGGAGTGTAGAAGATCGCGACAGAGGCGGCGGTCACGGCGAGCGAAAGGCAAACGGCCGCGGCCATCCAAATCCACGCCTTGTCCCGGACGTCCATCATCGCTGTCGCCAAGTCATGCGACTCGGCATCCCCATTCTCTATCGCCCGTTTCCCG
The DNA here is from genome assembly GCA_963781895.1 of uncultured Alphaproteobacteria bacterium. Lineage (GTDB taxonomy): Bacteria > Pseudomonadota > Alphaproteobacteria > Rhizobiales > Beijerinckiaceae > Roseiarcus. The sequence continues at coordinate 53,832 of CAWAIM010000017.1, read as the reverse complement.
CACGGCGGAAGCTTAGCACACCCCGGCGCCCTGCGCGACGCAACCGGCGGGGCCTTTGCGATGCGGCGCGGATTTGCGACGGCCTCGTCTGCTCGGGCGCCCAAGGGTAAGGCAAATGCGCGCGTCGGGTCAACCGCAATTCGCGACCGTGCAATTCGTGGGCGTTACGATGGCGCTGCCGAGTTGATCGCGTCGCCCGTCGCCTACGTCCGGTTCCGCCGGGCATGTCGCGCGCATTCCGGAGCGCGTCGACGGCCCCATTTTTCCGTAATATGGCCACCTTCATTGCGAAATTGAGTAGTTTCCGAGGCTTCCGCCGTTCCCGTCGCTGGGCGAAAACTGGGGCGACCAATTCCCCGCCGCATGAAGCCACGGTGTTGTCGATCATGATGGAGAGCGCGACGACGACAGCAGCGACTTGCGAGCCCGGCGCCCCCGCGCGGCCGGACGTCGTCGCCTGCATTCCCCATCTGCGCGCTTTCGCCCTGGTGCTTGCCGGCGATCGTCAGCGCGCCGACGATCTGGTGAGCGATACGATCGTGCAGACCTTCACCGTAGTGAATCGGCCTCGCGCCGGGATCAGCCTGAAGGTCCGAATGTTCGCCGTCCTGCGCAGGCTGCACTTTTCCGCACTTGGCTCGCGCGAAGATGCGGCGCTCGAACGGGAGCCAAGTGCGGCAGAGGAGGACGGTGGTCACTCCGGTCAGTTCGTGCGCATTTTCGGTCGGCTCGGCGACGAGCATCGTGAAGCGCTGATTCTGGCGGTCGCCAGCGGTCTGTCATACGCGCAGGCGGCTGAGATTTGCGACTGCCGGATCGGCGCGTTCAGGAGCCGGGTATTGGAGGCCAGGCGCGAGATCTCGCGGATGCTGCGCGCGGCTTCGCCGGAGCAGTAGGTCGATTTCGCGATGCTCACGGACCAGCGCACAGGGTAGCCGTGCGTCCACGCCACCTGCGCCGCGTAGGGCGGCTGGCGCCAAAGAAAACCCCGCGCCGGGGGAAACCGGCGCGGGGCTGATCGCGCGCTCAGGGTCATGGGGACCCTGGGCGCGCGACGTTGTTGGCGATCCGCTCGCCAATCGCGAACCTTTCAGGGTGAAATTGCTCGAAGATTTAGGGCGTCAGAAACCGCCGCGTCGGGATTCGCCTCCGAACGCGCCGGCTGGCAGGGACAATATTCGGCGAAAAGCCGGAACTTCAACCTCGAAAAGGAGATGACCCGCTGGCGCTCGGAGCGGACGCGCTCTTGTCAAGTGCGTATTTTCCGACCCTGGCCCGACGTCCCCGCGCCGACTATGTACCAAGCTGACCTTTGGAGGTTCAAATGAAAAGCTTTTTGTTGGGCGGCGCCGCCCTCGCGGCCATGCTGATGATTCAGTCGGCGCCCGCCTCGGCCCAGGGCGTCTATGGAGCGGGCCACCCACGTGGTCGGCCATGGCGCCGCAGGTCATGGCTATCGCGGTCACGGCTAGTCCACGGCGCCGGGCGGTATCAATATCAGCATGGGGGCTATGGATACGGCGGCGGGCCAGGATACGACGTTGGGGCCGGCGTCGCGGCGGCGGCGGCGGGAGCGCTGATCGGCGGCGCCATCGCTTCTCAGAACCAAGGCTACTACCCCGGCGGGGCCTATCCCGTGTATTCGGACCCAGGTTACGGGTACGGCGGCGATCCGGGCATGTACGGCGGCGGATCCGGGTATGTACGGCGGCGGCGGTCCGGTTGTGTACGGCGGCGCTCCAGTTGTGTACGGCGGCGCGGGTCCGGTCGGGTATGGCGGCGGCGGTTCCGTGGCTTACTGCGAACAGACGTACCGATCATATGATCCCGCCAGCGGGACCTATCTCGGCTATGACGGGCTTCGGCATCCTTGCCCGTAATGGGCCCATGCGCTTGGCGGGCGCCGGCGATACGCGCGGACGACGCTCCGACGCCGGGGCCCCGCAAAGGAGATCACAGTGACAGAACTCCACCCGTTGCGCACCCTTCAAGCAAATCTCGAGACGGCGCGCCTCAACGCCGTCGCAGCCATGGCCGCGAAGGAAGGCGCCATCTCTCCCGACGCGCTCCGAGACCTCGGCGCCCTCCAGGCGGCATTGACCGCCGTGCGCGAGGAAATCGAGGCCCATGGCGCAAGGCTCGGATGGGGCGACGAGGCCCGGCTCAGCACGTAGCTCCGGATTGTTCACCGACCTCGATGGCGCCGCGCCTCAACATCGGGGCGGGTTGATCGCGCCCTGCCCCGTTGTCTGCCGGCCGTGAGGGAGATGCAGGGGGGACCGAACAAGGCCGAGGGGTCGAGCGCTGTGTCGCCTCAACGGCCAAGATCGCGCCGCAATTCCAAACCGAAATATTCTCAAGGGCGCCGCCTGTTTCAAAATCCCGACTTTGCGCAAAGCAGCCTTTTGCGAATAGGATGCTTTGCGCGGGCGCGCGGCTGACTTCGGTCAAAAGCGGCCTGTTCGATTGGGAACGCGTCGGGTTGAGAAGACTCCATGACCGAGGAGCCAGCCCTCCATGCTTCCGACCGGCGTCTGACGGCCATCCTGGCCGCGGACATCGCCGGCTATTCGCGCCTGATGGGCCAGGATGAAGCCCAGACTTTGCGCGATCTCAAAGGTCACGAGGCCGCCGTCCTGTCGATCATCGCCCGGTTCGGCGGCGGCGTCATCAACATCGCCGGCGACGGGATCGTGGCCCAATTTTCGAGCGCGGTGCGCGCCGTCGAATGCGCCGTCGCGATCCAGAAGACAATGGCCGAGCGCAACGCCGACGCGCCCAAGGATCGGCGGATGCTCTACCGCATCGGCGTCAACCTGGGCGACATCGTCCACGATGGCGCCAACGTCTACGGCGACGGCGTCAACGTGGCCGCCCGGCTGGAAACCATCGCCGAGCCCGGCGGCATTTGCCTGTCGTCGACGGTGCGCGACGCGATCTTCGGCAAGCTCGGATTTCCGCTGCGCGACCTCGGCGAGAAAGCGCTCAAGAACATCGACCGGCCGGTCCACATCTACCAGATCCAGCCGCCGGGAACGCGTTCGCGCCGCGACTGGCTGGGCGTGGGTCTGCGCCAATATCGCCGGTTCGCGCCCGCTCTCGGGCTTGTCGTTCTCCTCGCCGCAGTCGCAGGCGTCGGCGCGTGGCGCTTCTGGCCGCGAGAGACGGCGGAGCCGGACCCAACGCCGCTCATCGCGGTGTTGCCGTTCAGCAGCGCGGGGGGCGACGCGAGTCTCGACGCTCTCGGTCCAAGCTTTGGACGCGAGATTTCGGCGGTGCTGTCGACCTTTCCGCAATTTCGCATTGTCTTCGCCTCGGGTCTGCCGCCGCAAAAGCTCGCCAGACCCGAAACAGGCGGCGCGAGGCCTGGGGGCTGGATTTGCGCTCGGAGGGGATTTGGCGAGGAGCGGAGGCAAGACCCGGATTCGGGCGCAGCTTACGGACGCGGCAAGCGGCGAGACGGTCTGGTCGGACAGCTACCAGTTCGATGGCGAAGATGTCATCGCAATCCAGGAGAAAGTCGCGGAGAGGATCTATGAAGCGATCGGCGGGACCAGCGGCGAACTCCGCAAGATCGAAGAGGCGACGGCATGGCGGAAGCCGGAGGTCGGGCTAACCGACTATGACTATTACATTCGCTCATCCTCTTATTTCCGGAGATTCACGCAGGACGACAATCTGCGGTCTCGCGAAATCGCGGAGGAAGGGCTCAAACGGTTCCCTAACTCGCCCCTCCTGAAGATCAGGTTGGCGTGGACCTATAATATAGACAATACACTATATGGCCCATTCGAGAATTGCCGTGAGAGCGCCGAGATTACCTACAGGCTTGGACGCGAAGTCGAGAGCGCCAAGAACAAAACGCGATTTATTGATCTATTATAGCCACATACTGATGACGTATGCCTATCAGTGGCATGGTGAGGATTTCGATCGCTCGATAAGAGAAGCGGAAGCCTCGGTCGAGATGTCGCCTTACGACGCCGCCGCGAAGGGCGCCATAGCCTATCAACTCGTCAACGCCGGCAAGTGGACGAAGCGATCGAATGGGCGTCGTGGGCCATCGCGCACGACTCACGCAGAACTCCGTTCTCCAGAAACAATCTTGCCTGGGCGTACTATGCCGCCGGACGCTACGAAGAGGCGCTCGAGATTTTAAGCCCCTGGCGATTCGTTCAATCCTGCGCAGGGCGCGGCTCACTACGCCACCTGCGGCCGCCTCGACGAAGCAAAAGCTGAAGTCGCTCTCTACCTGAAGTCTGGACGACATTCGATCGCTGACCGAATCGTGTGGCCGATGCGCGAACCGCTGAAGCAAAAATATCTCGACGACCTGCGCAAGGCGGGGCTGCCGGAAACGTAGAGCGGTAAGCTGAATTCGGCGACCGCGGTGATTGGGGGCGGCGACCGAAGGCAACGAGTGTCCCAAGAAGTCCAAACTCTTATCAAACGCAAGGCCAATGTATAAATGGTTCAATTTTTTGCGACATTCTCTTTCTGAAATTCACAATTCGTGCTAATCTGGCTTTCATGTCGAGCGCTGCGCAATGCGCTCGCGGGTCCCGGTTGGGGCGCAGGATCGCAAAAGACAGAAGTCAAGAGATTTTAGTTTAACTATTCCGTGTAAGACACTGACACCCGGCGTGGTTCGGTTCGCTTGGAAGACTTTGGCCTTGGATCAAAAATATAGTTCTCGTACGTTATTACGCCGCCCGGCTGCCGCAACTCGCCGGCCTCCGGCGAAAGCGCCAAAGAATCAAAGAACCAATTTTTGGCGCCTAAAGCATTGAAAAACCTCGGCCGCTGACAAAACCGCCGCCCGTCTCAGGAGGCGCCGAACGCCTCCCCATCATGGCATGACGTAAGTCGCTTGCCCCTTCCCCACCAGCGCCAGCGGGATCGCGCCCGGCTCGTTGACCGAGAACACCACGATCGGGATGCCGTTGTCGCGGGCGAGCGCGAAGGCGGCGGTGTCCATCACCTGTAAGTTTCGGGCGATCGCCTCGTCGTGGCTGAGCTTTTCGAAGCGGGTGGCGTTCCGGTCTTTCTTCGGGTCGGCGGTGTAGATGCCGTCGACCTGGGTCGCCTTCATCACCGCGTCGCAGGACAGTTCGCAGGCGCGCAAGGCCGCGCCGGTGTCGGTGGTGAAGAACGGATTGCCGGTGCCGGCGGCGAGGATGATCACGCGATGCTTGACCAGATGGGCGAGCGCGGCCTGGCGCGAATAGGGCTGGCACAGCGACGGCATGGCGACCGCGGAGAGCACGCGCGCGGGCTGTCCGATTTGTTCGAGCGCCCCCTCCATCGCCAGCGCGTTCATCACCGTCGCCAGCATGCCGATCGAATTGGCGCGCGCCCGTTCGATCCCCTTGTCCGCGCCCTGCAGCCCGCGGAAGAAATTGCCGCCGCCGACCACGACCGCGACCTGCACGCCGAGATCGGCAGCGGCTTTGAGATCGGCGGCCATGCGTCCGACCGTCGGCGCGTGCAGGCCGTGGGTGTCCGGCCCCATCAGCGCCTCGCCGGAGAGCTTGACCACGACCCGTCTGAACAGCGGTTTCGACGACGTCGACGCCATGGGGCCTCCTTCAAGTTGAGACTCGCGCCGCGCTATTGGTCGTCGGGCGTTCTCAGGCATAAAAAAAGCGGCCCCGAGGCCGCTCCTGATCGTGACCCCCTTAGGGCTCCTCCGCCGGCTTCTCGACGCCCTCGCCGAGCGCGTAGCGCACGAAGCCGACGACGGCGACCGGCGCGCCGACCGTCTTCTCGGCCTCTTTCAGCGCCTGGGCCACGGTCTTGGCGGGATCGTGGACATAGGCCTGGTCGAGCAGGCAGACCTCCTTGTAATAGGACTTCAGGCCCGACTCGACGATCTTCTCCAGCACGTTCGCGGGCTTGCCGGCGTTCTTATCGGCCAGCACCGCGCGCTCGCGCGCGACCGTCGCCGGATCGAGACCTGCGGCGTTGATTGCGACCGGACTCGCCGCGGCGACATGCATGGCGACCTGACGGCCGAGCGCGACCAGCGCGTCGTGGTCTCCGGTCGATTCCAGGGCGACGATGACGCCGATGCGCCCGAGGCCGTCGACGATCTGGCCATGGACATAATGGCCGATCGCGCCCTTGGCGACGTGCAGGCCTTGCGCGCGTCTCAGGGTCATATTCTCGCCGATCGTCGCGATGGCGTTGGCGACCGCGTCGGCGACCGTGCCGCCGCCAGGATAATGGGCGCCGAGCACGGCTTCGGCGTCGACATTCGGGGCCTTGTCGAGCGCGACCGCCAGGACGCCGCGCACCAGCGCCTGAAAATCATCATTGCGGGCGACGAAGTCGGTCTCGGAATTGACCTCGGCGACGACGCCGAGATTGGCCTCGACCGCGACTCCCACGAGGCCGTCGGCGGCCACGCGGCCGCTCTTTTTGGCCGCTTTGGCGAGACCCTTCTTGCGCAGCCAGTCGATCGCCGCCTCGATGTCGCCGTTGGTCTCGTTGAGCGCGTTCTTGCAGTCCATCATGCCCGCGCCCGTCTTGTCGCGCAGATCCTTGACCAGCCCGGCGGAGATCGTCGCCATGGGTTCCCCTCATGTTCTCGTCGAGGCGTCCCGCAGGAAAAGCGGCGACGCGATTTCAGCCTCAACCACGCGCCCGGCCCAGGCCGCCTTGCGGTCGGCCGAGCCGATCGCGCCCTTTTCAAACAGCCGAGCCGTTATTCGGCGGCCATCAGCGCGCGGGCCTGTTCGCTCCACTTGTCGCGGGCGATACGGCCGTTGAATTTCAGATCCGAGTCCAGTTTGGCGGCTTCCGCCGTGGTCATGGCGGCCAGCTGCCAATAGTGGAACACGCCGTGCTCGTTGAGTTTCTTGACGATCTGCGGGCCGACCCCGGTCAGCTTGGCCAGATCGTCCGGGGCGCCGCGCGGTGCGGCGAGCAATTCGAATTGGTCGGCATGGTCGGTCGCCGAAGCCGCTTCCGGCTCGACAGACTCCGGCAGTGGCTCGGCGATCGGCGTCTCGGCCGCGCCGAGGTCGACGCCCTGCGCGCCCTGGCTGCGGGAGATGCCGTCGATCGCCGCGCGCGCGACGAGATCGCAATAGAGCTGGATGGCGCGACCCGCGTCGTCATTGGCCGGGACCGGAAAGGCGATGCCGTCGGGGTCGCAATTGGTGTCGAGGATCGCGATCACCGGGATCTTGAGCCGGCTCGCCTCCTTGATAGCGAGCGCCTCCTTGTTGGTATCGATGACGAAAACGAGATCGGGGACGCCGCCCATGTCCTTGATGCCCCCGAGCGCGGTCTCGAGCTTGTCGCGCTCGCGCGACATCATCAGGCGCTCCTTCTTGGTCAGGCCCTTGGCGCCTTCGCTCAGCAACTCGTCGAGCTTGCGCAGACGCGCAATCGAGGCGGATATGGTCTTCCAGTTCGTGAGCATGCCGCCTAGCCAGCGGGCGTTGACGAAATATTGCGCCGAGCGCTTGGCCGCCGCCGCGATTTCGTCGGACGCCTGCCGCTTGGTTCCGACAAACAGAACGCGTCCGCCCTTGGACACGGTGTCGGAAACTGTCTTCAGCGCCTGGTGAAGCAGCGGCACGGTCTGAGCGAGGTCGATGATATGAATGGAATTGCGCGCCCCATAGATATAGGGCGCCATCTTCGGGTTCCAGCGATGCGACTGGTGACCGAAATGCGCGCCTGCTTCGAGCAATTGGCGCATGGTGAAGTCGGGAAGTGCCATAGAGCTTTTCCTTGTCCGGTTGAGCCTCGGCGGATCGATAATAGCGAAGCGAGCCTCGCCACCGGAGCGGAACCTTAAACAGGACCCGCAAGACATCCGCCTGTGGAATGGCGCCGGATATAAGCGAGCGGAAGTGGAAACGCAAGCGCCGGCTCGGGATCGGAACGCATCGCGCGCCGACGGGAGGCGGGAATATTTCCCGACTTTGCCGAGAATTTTGTACGGCCGCTTTTTCAAACAATGGACTCCCATTCCAGCCCCCATCTTGATAGTTTCTATTCGCCGACGTGACATCGTCAGTCGCGACTCGGCGGGCGCTTTGCACGCTGCCCGTAGCAATAGGAGTTCTGCAATGGCTTGGACTGTCCCGGTTGTTACCGAAGTTTGCGCCGGTCTCGAAGTCACCGCTTACCTGACCGCGGAGATGTGAAAAGTCGCGGATCGTCCTAGCATGGACGGTCCGCGAATTGAGACGGGCGACGAGACGCGCTCCCCGCGTCCGGCGAAAAAAGCCCGGTTCGAGTGCGCGTAATTCTTAGCAGATGACCAGATGGCCGGCCCGCGCCGGCCATTGTCGTTTTGGCGACAGCAAAACTCCGGGAGGAAGCAGAGCCGCGCGGAAATCGCTCCAGTTCGCGGACGCTGCGGCGCAATTTTGCCGCGTCGCGTGAGCGCCCGCACCTTCGTTCTCTGTCGTCATTGTGTCGTATCCATTGGTCATGGCTGCGCCCACGATTCCAGCGGACCGGCGGCAGACTTTTCGATTGCCTCGGCGTCGCGAAATGTGTCCTATGCCTCGCGTCCGATTGGCCGCCCGCCGTCTTTCCTTCCGTCGCCTCGCGCCAAGCGGAAATCGCCGATGCCTCGTCTGAACACCTTTGTTTCCTCGGGGCGACGCATCCTGCCGAATCAATGGGATCTGATTGCGCTCGCGGCTATTCTCGCGGTCCTGACTGCGGTTGCGCGGGCCTATCACGGTATCGCGGCGCCCCTGCCCGGGGCGAACGAGTCGCCGATTTCGCTCGATTATTGGAATTTGCCCTATTACGCGCTGCGGACGACGATGCGCATGTTCGCCGCGCTCGCCGCCTCGCTCGTGTTCACCTTCACCTACGCGACCCTTGCGGCCAAGAGCCGGCGGGCGGAGATGGTGCTGATTCCGATGCTCGACGTGCTCCAATCGGTGCCGGTCTTGGGCTTCCTCTCCTTCACCGTGACGTTCTTTCTCGGCCTCTTTCCCGGCAACACGCTGGGCGCCGAACTGGCGGCGATCTTTGCGATCTTCACCAGCCAGGCCTGGAACATGGCCTTTTCCTTTTACCAGTCGCTGCGCACCGTGCCCCGCGATCTCGACGAGGTGGCGCGGGGGTTCCGTCTCACCGGCTGGCAGAAGTTCTGGCAGCTTGAGGCGCCGTTCGCGATGCCGGGCCTGATCTGGAACACGATGATGTCGATGTCGGGCGGCTGGTTCTTTGTCGTCGCCTCGGAGGCGATCACGGTCGGGGACACGACAATCGCTCTGCCCGGCGTCGGGTCATATATCGCCAAGGCGAACGACGCCGGCAACTGGTCGGCGGTCGGCGCGGCCATCCTGACAATGGCCATCGTCATCCTTCTGTATGATCAACTGTTGTTCCGCCCGATCGTCGCCTGGGCGGCGAAGTTCCGCGTCGAATTGTCGGTCAATCAGGACGTCGAGACATCCTGGGTGCTCGATGTTATGAAGCGCACGCACTGGATCCGACTCGGCATCGTCCCGATCTTCGCCGCGTTGCGCAGCGTAAGCCTAATGCCATTGCGATTTCCGCCCATGCGGCGAACAACGCGGTCGACACCCTCGCGACAGCGTTCGCGGGCAATCGACACCATCTGGATTCTGATCATCCTAGCCGCGGCCATATGGGCGGGGTGGCTTACGATTTCCTATATCGGCAAGGAGGTCGGCTGGGGTGAGGTCCTGCATGTCATCGCGCTCACGACCTATACGCTTATTCGCGTCGTCGTGCTAATGGCGCTGGCGACAATTGTCTGGGTGCCGGTCAGCGTCTGGATCGGCCTCAGGCCGCGCTGGGCGGAAGCCATGCAGCCGATCGCCCAGTTCCTGGCGGCGTTTCCCGTCAACCTGCTGTTCGGCGCCGCGGTCAGCCTTGTGCTCGCCTTCCGTCTCAACCCGAATATCTGGTTGAGCTTCCTCATCGTTTTTGGCACGCAGTGGTATATTGTCTTCAACACGATCGGCGGCGCGGCGGCCTTTCCCAACGATCTTCGCGAAGCAGTGGCGAATTTCCGCATCCGCGGCTGGCGTTGGTGGAAGCAGGTCATTATTCCCGCGGTCGCGCCCTATTACCTGACCGGCGCGATCACCGCCTCAGGCGGCTCGTGGAACGCCTCGATCGTCGCTGAATACGTCAAGTGGAAGGACCACACAGTTGTGGCCAAGGGCGTCGGCTCCTACATCGCCGAGGCGACCGACAAGGGCGACTTCCCGAAGATCGTGCTCGGCGTCGCCGTCATGTCGGTTTTCGTGACGCTGTTCAATCGCCTGTTCTGGCGTCAGCTTTATGCTTATGCGGAGCGGCGGCTGCGCCTCTGACCTCACCGCCGATCGAGGAGTTGGCCGATGTTGGACCCGACGATCACCGCGCTTTTGAGCGTCGACAAAGTCAGCCAAGTCTATTCCACCGGATCCGGCGAGATGCGCGCGCCGGTGCTGAGCGACGTTTCGCTGAGCCTCAAGACGGGCGAAATCGTCGCCCTGCTTGGCAGATCGGGCTGCGGCAAATCCACGCTGCTGCGCATCATCGCCGGGCTGACGCGGCCGAGCGAGGGGACGGTGACGATTTCCGGCGAACCGGTGACGGGTCCGGCCGAGAACGTCGCGATGGTGTTTCAGAGTTTCGCGCTTTTCCCGTGGCTCTCCGTCCTCGACAACGTCGAAATCGGCCCGCGCGCCAACGGCGTTCCCCTCGATGAGACGCGAAAGCGCGCCCTGAAGGCGATCGACACCATCGGCCTCGACGGCTTCGAATCCGCGTATCCGAAAGAGTTGTCGGGCGGCATGCGCCAGCGCGTCGGCTTCGCGCGCGCGCTCGTCATGCAGCCGACAATCTTGCTGATGGACGAGCCCTTCTCGGCGCTCGACGTGCTGACCGCGGAGACCCTGCGCACCGACCTTCTTGATCTGTGGCAAGAGGGGCGGATTCCGATCAAGGCCATCCTGATGGTCACCCACAACATCGAGGAAGCGGTCCTGATGAGCGACCGCATCATCGTGCTCGCGTCCAATCCCGGCCGCATAGCCTCGGAAATACGTGTTTCCATTCCGCATCCGCGCAACCGGCTCGATCCGGAATTTCGCGCGCAAGTCGACAAAATTTATGCGCTGATGACCCAGCGGCCGGACACCACGAAACCTGCGGCTCGCGAAGCTGCCGCCGCGGCGATGGGTCTTGGGCTCGCCCTCCCGCTTGTCTCGACGAACTCGCTCGCCGGCATGCTGGAGGAGATCGCCGCGCCGCCCTACAATGGCCAGGCCGACCTGCCCCATTTGGCCGACTCGCTGCAACTCGAAATCGACGACCTCTTCCCACTGGGCGAGACATTGCAGCTGCTGCGTCTGGCCGACTTCGAGGAAGCCGACATCAAGCTCACGCCACTCGGCCGGCGCTTCGTCGATATGGACGTCGACCAGCGCAAGAAAGTGTTCGGCGACCAGTTGCTGGCGCAAATTCCGCTCGCCTCGCACATAAAGCGGGTCCTGGACGAACGCCCCACCCACCGCGCGCCGGCGAGCCGCTTCCGCGAGGAGCTCGAAGACTACATGTCGGAGGATTATGCCGAGCGGACACTACGAGCCATTATCAATTTGGGCCGCTATGGCGAACTCTTCGCTTATAACGAGAACGCCCAGACTTTCAGCTACGAGAATCCGCAATAGCCGTTGGCGCTGAGCTCCTTTTGGTTTGACTTGCTCCCGGCGTTGCGCTGCAATAACCATATTGCAAGTGCGAAGGCACGGTTGAGCCCACCGGAGACGCCCGATGACCAAGACCTCGGCCACCATTACGATCGGTCAAAAATCCGTCGAAATGCCGATCAAGACCGGCACGATCGGCCCCGCGGTGGTGGACATCGGCAAGCTCTACGCCCAGACGGGCATGTTCACCTACGATCCCGGCTTTAGCTCGACCGCGAGCACCGAATCCAAAATCACTTACATCGACGGCGACGCCGGCGTGCTTCTTTACCGAGGTTATCCCATCGACCAGCTCGCCGAGCACGGCGATTTCCTCGAGACCTGCCATCTGCTTCTGTACGGCGAGCTGCCGACGGCCGCGCAGAAGGCCTCGTTCGACTACCGGGTCACGCGCCATACGATGGTGCACGAACAAATGAATTGTTTTTTCAACGGATTCAGGCGCGACGCCCACCCGATGTCGGTCATGGTGGCCAGCGTCGGCGCGATGGCCGCCTTCTATCACGACTCGACCGACATCACCGATCCGTGGCAGCGCGAGGTCGCCTCGATCCGGATGATCGCCAAGGTCCCGACGCTCGCGGCGATGGCCTTCAAATATGCGATTGGACAGCCGTTCGTCTATCCTAAGAATGACCTCGACTATGCTTCGAATTTCTTGCGAATGTGCTTCTCTGTCCCCTGCGAGGACTACAAGGTCAATGCCGTGCTGTCGCGGGCGCTCGACCGCATCTTCATCCTGCATGCCGACCACGAGCAGAACGCGTCGACCTCGACAGTGCGCCTGGCGGGCTCGTCGGGCGCCAATCCCTTCGCCTGCATCGCAGCCGGCATCGCTTGCCTTTGGGGTCCGGCGCATGGCGGCGCCAATGAGGCGGCTCTTAAGATGTTGGGAGAGATTGGCAGGGTCGAAAACATCCCCAAATACATCGCCAAGGCCAAGGACAAGAACGATTCGTTCCGCCTGATGGGCTTCGGCCACCGCGTTTACAAGAACTACGATCCGCGCGCAAAAATCATGCAGAAGACGGCGCATGAGGTTCTCAACGAGCTTGGCATCAAGGACGACCCCCTACTCGACGTGGCGGTCGAGCTGGAGCGCATCGCGCTCCACGACGAATACTTCGTCGAGAAGAAGCTCTATCCGAATATCGACTTCTATTCGGGCATAACACTGAAGGCGATGGGCTTCCCGGTCGCGATGTTCACGGTTCTATTCGCGGTCGCGCGTACCGTCGGCTGGATCGCCCAGTGGAAGGAAATGATCGACGATCCGGAGCAGAAGATCGGCCGCCCCCGCCAGCTTTACACCGGCCCGCCGCAGCGCGAATACATGCCGATCGGCAATCGATAAACTCAGTCCGTCTCCCGCTGAGTGCGATGCCGCTGACCCGGTCATAGCGCATCGTCCGTCACGCGGCGGCGACGGCGGCAAAATCCTTCGCGCCGAGCCCCTTCGCCTCGGCGCGCGCGAACACGGCCGCAGCGGCCGCAGTCATGTCGGACGGAACGCCGACCGACTTCGCTAGGTCCATCGCGTAGCGCGCATCTTTCAACATCAAATAGAGCGCGAAGTCCGTTTCATCGAAATTGCGCTCGAGCATTCGCGGCAGCTTGAGCTGCACGATTGGGCTCGCCCCGGCGCCGTTAAGGATCAAGGTTGCGACCTGCTCTGGCGTGAAGCCGGCGCTTCGCGCGAGGTTCGTCGCCTCCGCAAGAGCGGCGGCCTGGGCGGCAATGAGTTGATTGTTGATGAGTTTCCAAGTAGCGCCGGCGCCCACGGGACCCAGCGCGTTGATCTTGCCGCCAACCGCCGCCAGCGCGGGTCGCGCGGCCTCCAGCGTCGCTTCGTCCCCACCGATGAAGAACACCAGCGTCCCTGATGCCGCGGCCGCTCGGCTGCCGCCGACCGGCGCGTCGAGAAACCCGCAGTCCTTCGCTCGCGCATGCGCGGCGAGTTCGCGCACCCAATCCGGCGTCAGGGTGCTCGACTCGATCGCAATCGCGCCCGTTTTGGCGCCGGCGAGCGCGCCGTCTGGGCCAAGCCAGATCCCGCGCGAGGCCGCGTCGTCCGCAACCATGGCAAAAATGAAATCCGCGCCCGAGGCGGCCTCTCGGGGCGTCTTCGCGACCTCGGCGCCCTTGGTCGCAAGCGGCGCGGCCTTGGCGGCGGTGCGGTTCCAGACCGAAACCGCGAAGCCCTTGGCCAGCCAAGTGGCCGCCATCCCCGCTCCCATCGTGCCGAGACCCAAAACCGCGATGCGTTGCATAGGAAGACCCCCGGATAGGCGCCGATTTGGCGGGCAAGCCGCCAAGCTAGTCCAAACTTCCTTCCAAACTCAACCGGTGCTGATATGGCCGACAACAGACCGCTTGCGCGGGCAGGCGCCAAGCGCAATGGAAACGCCTAGCCAAGCGAAGAGGACAAGCGCGGACGGCGAACCCCGCGCCGCGATCGGCGCCCTCCACCGGGGCGTCGTGCGATCACGAGACCTGTCGCTCCGCATGCGCCGACCTGCCGGGATGCCCGTAGGGGCTTACTTCTTCTTGCCGTCCGAAGAACCGCGCGCCGTCAAACCAATCGCGAGCGCCAACAGGACTGCGGTCAGGATAAGCTGGCGCGGCGCGTGGCCGGGCGTGCTACGCGCCACGAGCGATACGAATTGGGTGAGCGTCGCGTCCGGCGGCGTCGGCGTCGGGCGACGCTTGAATGCGAAGGGCAGCAGCGCCAGAAGCGCAAGGACCAGTGCGACGGCGGTGACGATCAAAGAGGCGGCGAGCGGCCCATACGCAGGGGCGAACCAGAAAAACAGAGCGGCGAAGAGACCGGTCACCGCAAAAAGGAGGAAAATGACGGCCGCGAGCCCAAAGACCGCTGGAATCGCGGCGCGCCGAACCGCTATCGTCGCCTGTCGTCGAGCGAATGCGACGATCTCGTCCTTCATCGCCCTTACCCGCGGCTCAGCAGCGCAAGCACGAGACCCGCCGTGAACGCGATTCCCACCGCGGCCAGCGGGTTCTTGCGGACGGCGTCGCTGAGCTGTATCTTGGCTTGTGACAATTCGTCGCTGTTGGCGACGAGGTCGCGGCCTCCTCGATAGAGCGCCGAAGCCGTATCTGCGGCCTTCGCGCCCAGTTCATTGAGATCAGCGCCCGCGACCAGCCCCTCGGCGCTCTCCATCGCGCGTTTGGCCTGTCTTGCCGCGGCTGACAGAGTTACTTGCGGCGACCCCGGTTCCGCGGGCGCTTTGTCGCCGCTCCCCTGTTCGTGACGAGTCGACATTGCGTCCTCCTCCCGCGCGTCGTTTGCGCACTCGCGCACCGCGCGCGATCGCGCGGGTCAGACGAACGCCGAATGAGCCCCTGGCGATCGAGTATCTGCCCCAGTTCACAGCCTCCGACAAGGCCGCCGCCTTATTGCCTGGCAGACGA
The DNA here is from genome assembly GCA_963781895.1 of uncultured Alphaproteobacteria bacterium. GTDB lineage: Bacteria > Pseudomonadota > Alphaproteobacteria > Rhizobiales > Beijerinckiaceae > Roseiarcus. The sequence goes on along the minus strand of CAWAIM010000017.1, from coordinate 38,692 downwards.
AGGACGCCGCTTTCGTCACAGAAACAATCGAGCGACCCATGCTCCGGCTGGAATAGGGACAGCGGCGGGACTTACCGCGCGCCACCTATCAAGGCCAATGTCATTTCGCCGGCGTGGACATCAGCGTCACGGTGGTGACGCCGCCCGCAATGTTGAGACCGGTCTGGCCCTCGACCGAGAGCGGTTGCAGCGAAAACGCGCGACCGGTTCCCCCTACCAGCACGTTGGCGCCGAGACCCGCGCCGGCGGTCGCCTGGGCGCCGATCCCGGTATAAGTTCCCGCCAACGCGCCATGGGGGACGCCGGAAGCCGGCGCAATGACGCCCCAGACCAGGGCGCCCTGCTGGACGGCGCCGAGAGCAACGCCAAACTGGTCGATCCGGCCTGTGTAATGATCGGCAGGGCCCCCGTTCGCCGGCGAGAACGTGCACGCCATCGTCTGCTTCTGGGTGAGGATCATCCCCACCCCCGCGGAGACGTCACAGGCCAGCGAACCAACTTTCGTGGTCGATTGCGCCGGCGCCGGAGAGGCGGCCAACAGGCCCATCGCGACCGTCGCGGTCGAGGCGGCAAGAAAGCGGATCATCATTTCGTCAACCTTTCAGTCTCGGCGCCACACGCGCCGATGAAGCTCTATCCGATCAGGCGGAGGCTGTAACGTTTACCAAGGATGCGTGTCAAAACGCAGGCGGACGCCGCCGACGAGAAAAGCCGGTCGCGGGTCGCCCGCCCCCGGCGGTTGGTCCGGTCAGCGCAGCTCTGGCTCTAGGCCCGGCGCGCTGGCGACGCCCGCCGGGAGACCGCGTTTGAGCCATAGGTCGGCGGCCGTCCGCCCGCTGTCATGCAGACGTTCGAGAAATTCCCAACCGAGATTTCCCGCGCTTTGGTCCTCGAGGCCCACGAATTGCTCGTCGGCGGATATCCGGCCGATGCGCAATCGCCGCAGCTTGCGCGCGGCGCCGATCATTTTCCCGTATTTGAGCGCCTCGAGTTCGCTGTTCAGAGTCGCATTGAACTGGATCTGTTCGAGACGCGCGGCAATATCGTGCACCGATTTGGGCAGCCGCGCCGTCGTCGCCGGCGTGACCTGAACGATCAGCACGTGCTGCGATTCAGAGGCCCGAACCAGCGGGATCAGGGGCGGATTGGCGGCGTATCCGCCGTCCCAGTAAGGCTCGCCGTCAATTTCGATCGCCTGGTGCAGGAGAGGCAGACATGTGGAAGCCAGCACGGCGTCGACAGTCAATTCGCGGTTGGCGAGGATTTTGAGTCGTCCGTCGCTGACCCGCGTCGCTGCGAGCAGCAGTTTGATCTCCGATCGCCGCCGCAGCCGTTCGAAGTCCACCGACTCGACGAGCGCTTCGCGCAACGGGTTCACGTTAAACGGATTGAACTGATAGGGCGACATCCAGCGGGCGACGAGTTCGAGACCCCCGCCCAGCGGCGCCTTCGGCAAAAATGTGGCCGCGCGGCTCATCCGCCTCCAGAATTGCGATAGCCGCGCTCTCGCTTCTTCGCGGCCGCCGTCGATCATGCCAGCGGCCAGGAGAACCGCGTTGACCGCGCCGGCGCTTGCCCCGCTGACGGCGTCGAACTCGATCTCCGGCTCTTCCAGCAGCCGGTCAAGGACGCCCCAGGTGAACGCGCCGAACGAACCACCGCCCTGTAAAGCAAGCGAAAGCTTCTCCGGCGGCCACCTGCGCGGGGGGTCGGCGAAGCGGACAAAAGCAAGCGCTCTGTCGATCAGACTCATTGTCTGGTCCGTTCGTTGCAATGCCGGCAGTCGTTCCGCCGTCATTTCTGCGGTGACTTTGTGACATTCTTCGGCTGCGCGGCGCGCATCCGCGATAGGTTCAGGACTGGAGCGCACGCGCGCTCTGGATCGGCTGCGCGGCGCGCGCCGCCGGCAAACCGTCGCAGGAAGCTCGCCATCCGAGCGCCCGTTCGGTAGACAGGGCCGTTCCGGAGTTCGTCATGTTCGCCAATGTCCTGATCGCCAATCGCGGCGAAATCGCCTGCCGGATCATCCGCACGGCGCGGCGGATGGGGATGCGGTCGATCGTTCTGCATACGCCCGCCGACCGCGGCGCGCTGTTCACCCGGCTCGCCGACGAAGTTCACGAAATCGGCGAGGGTGCGAACGGCTATCTCGACGCGGGCGCGATCGTCACGCTCGCGCGCAAAGTCGGCGCTGAATGTCTTCATCCTGGCTATGGCTTCCTGTCCGAGAACGCGGAGTTCGCAGAGAGCTGCGCGCGCGCCGGCGTTGTCTTTATCGGCCCGCCGCCCGAAGCGATGCGGACGATGGGCCTGAAGAATTCGGCCAAGGCCCTGATGCAAAGGGCCGGCGTCCCGATCGTGCCGGGCTATCACGGCGATAATCAGGCCGCGAAGTTTCTGCGCGAGAAGGCCTATGAGATCGGCTATCCCGTGCTCATCAAGGCGATCGCGGGCGGAGGCGGCCGCGGCATGCGCCGCGTCGACGCGCATGTCGATTTCGAAGCCGCGCTCGAAAGCGCGAGCCGCGAGGCTCGGGCCGCCTTCGGCGACGGGCGGGTGCTGATCGAAAAATACGTCGCCTCGCCCCGCCATATCGAATTGCAGGTGTTCGCGGACGCCCACGGAAACTGCGTCCATCTCTATGAGCGCGACTGCTCGCTCCAGCGCCGCCATCAGAAGGTGGTCGAAGAATGTCCGGCGCCGGGACTGCCGGAAGACACGCGCGCCGCGATGGTCAAGGCGGCGACCGAGGCCGCGCTGGCGGCAGGCTACGTCGGGGCCGGCACGGTCGAGTTCATCGCCGACGCCTCGCGCGGCCTGGGCTCGGGCGACTTCTATTTTCTCGAGATGAACACTCGGCTCCAGGTCGAGCATCCCGTCACCGAGGCGGTGACCGGGCTCGATCTGGTCGAGTGGCAGTTCCGGGTCGCGGCGGGCGAGAGGCTGCCGCTCGCCCAGGCGCAAATCGCCTGCAACGGGGCGGCGATCGAAGCGCGTGTCTACGCCGAGGACCCGGAGCGCGATTTTCTTCCCTCGCCCGGCCGCATCCACGTGATGAACCTTCAAGGCAAAGAGGGATTGAATGGCGTGCGCGTCGACACGGGCGTCGCCGCCGGGGACAGCGTGACGCCGTTCTACGACCCGATGATCGCAAAATTGATTGTCCACGCGCCGACGCGGACGCAAGCGCTGGACGCCCTCAACAAGGAGCTCGACAACGCGATCGTGATCGGGCCGAAAACCAACCTCGCCTTTCTGCGCGCGCTCTGCCGCAGCCCCGAGGTCCTGAGCGGCATGTTCGACACCGGCCTCATCGACTCCCATCTCGGGCGGCTCGGCGGGGCCGCGCTCGCCCCCGACCCGCGCGCTGTGCTCGCCGGCGCGCGCCTGCTGCTTGCGCGGCGCGACGCGACGGCGGCCTCGCGCCTCGGTGCGTTCGATCCCTGGGCCGTCGGGGATTCGTTTGAACTCATGGGCCCGCGTCGGGTCGGGGTCGACGTCCTCGTCGACGGCAGGCCCGAACGCCTGCACATCGTCGGGACCGGCCATTCTCGCGACCCCGCCGACGAGCGCGGCGTCGGATTGGGCGAGACTCCCGAGGTCACGCTCCACGAGGCGGCCGGGGGGGTCTATGCCTTCGCCGGCGGCCGGCAGGCGTTCATCACGCTCGTCGACCCGTTGGAGCGGGCGGCAGGCGAATCGGACGAGGGCGACGGCGCGGTCCGCGCCCCGATGAACGGCCGCGTGGCGGCGCTGCACGTCGCGGAAGGCGAACGAGTCGAAGCCGGCCAACGCCTCGCGGTGGTCGAAGCGATGAAGATGGAGCACGCCCTGACGGCGCCCTTTGCCGGCCTCGTGCGCGATCTCGCCGCCAATGTCGGCGAACAGGTCGAGATGGGGGAGAGGATCATGCGGGTGGAGGCGGAGGCGGCGTAGAGCGCGAACGGCGCCTTGGGCGGTTGGGACGTTTCAGGGGCCGCGATTATAACTACGATTTACATTAGTGTTTAAGAGAACGCCCAATTCTCTCCAGGCGCGCCCAAATTTTTCCAAGCCAATCCAAGCCAGACCAAACAGAACCAAGGAAAACCAAGAAAAACCAAACAATAAATCCTTGGATTTGCTTGGATTCCTTCGTCCGAATTGGGACTTTTCAAGGGGTTACGGCGATTCCAATGGGAAAAATTCGCTTGGCCCCTTTCCTTGAACCCTCCCGCGAGGCGCGCTTCGATCCGAGACCGGAAGGAACGGTAACATCGGTTCTGATTTTCCGCAAGAAATTTCCATCGACATGTCGATGGCGAATTAAGCTGTCCGGTTTAGCTAGCGCGTCATAAGTCCGCTTCTTCCGCTTTTGTTCCCCTTAAGGGACCGTGGAAAACAGAGACGCGCGATGCGCCCGCTCCCCGACCGCCTGCGCTGTAGTGCGGCCCCCGTGCAGTGGGGAAATATGCATGTGCTACCGTAATAAAATGAGAAACTGTCCCCGAATTTCCGGGATAACGACCAAGCGATAGAGAATAGTTAGTGGCCCGAGAACGACTCATTGCTGAAGGGCGACGTCTCGATCGGCGACAACGTCGGATCTCTCATCTTTATGAAGCCAAAGCCGGTGGCTTCATGACAACTGTTGCACGCGGCCGTTAACTTACTAAATGATTTCGAAAATTTTACCGGGTCCTTCGCCTTGATTGCATTGCCAACTTCATCCGCCACGGGCGTCATCATTGTCATGTTTGACTCCGCGTTATTTGGATAGAGACGCTTCCCTCGATCAATACTGGTCCTGATTTGCGTCAATTCATAATTTGCCAGCGGCCAATTTTGCACTACGCCCGCACGCCACAACTTGAAATGACTTAATTGTGTTGTGACCATCATGAGGTTTAGCGGCGGCACATAGCCTTCCGGCGAGTTCGCCGGTTTTTGATCGTCGGCCAGAACTGGCGACGAAGCGCCGACGAATAAAACGGCTATTGCCGCAAAATGCTTCATGTTCATTATCGCGCGTTCCCTGGATTGCCGCCAAATCGCTCGTCAGCTTGGCATCGTGACCGATATTCGCGGGTGGCCGCGGACCATGGAAGACTTGCCCGAACTTTGGCTTTCTGACAAGCGCAAGGCGCTGCAACCGGCGTTACGGTGATTGGGTGGACGGCGCCCCGAACGGCATCAAGCGCGCCAAAATGATCGCTGTCGCCAACCCATCTGAAGGGAAGCCGTCCGCCGCTCATGCGCGTAACGCGGGAAACGGCGGACCATTTCTCAATCTGGCGGTTCCGCCAGATGATCGACCAGGCCGAGTTCGTCAGGGCCCTGCGCTTGTCAGACTGTGAACTCCCAAGACTTGAAGCTGGTGGCGCGGGCAGCGCCGGGCGCGGAGGAAATCTTGCGAATGTCGCCCCAGGTCTGTTTGTAGTTCGGGATGATCAGCTCGTTGACGCCGGGCGAGACGACGTTGCCTTGCACGCCCATCGGGTTGCCGAACAGCATGAAGGCCTGCTTGCGCCTGGCGGTCGGCGTCGGATAGGCCATTGCCTGCGTCGCGCCGTTATCGTTGTGGACCTCGACAAGGTCGCCCGCGGCAAGACCGAGGTCCTTCATGTCGTCCGGGTTCATCTGGATGAACGGATACGGCCAGCGATTCATGACGAATTCTGATTTCTGGTCAAGATAGGCGCTTTGCCAGACGTGGTTGGCGCGGCCGTTGTTGATGAGGAAGGCGAATTTCTTCGATTCCTCCTCCTTGCCCGCCGCTTCGAGCCCGCGCCACGGCGCGTCCATGAACCGGGCCTTGCCGTCCTCCGTGGAGAAGACGCCGTTCGTGTAAAGACGCTGCGTTCCGACGAGCTTGCCGTTCTCGAAAGCGGTCGCGGGCTCCTGGACGCCGTTGGTTCCCATGGCGCGAAGCCGTTCGTAGGTGACGAATTCGCCGCCCTTGGCGTGACCGTGATAGCCGTCCATGAAGGCGTCTTCCTCGGTCTTCCAGTCGAAGCCCTTGAACTTGTCGGCCACATCGGCCTTGCCCATTTCGCGGAACACGCGCTCGAGGTTATTCGCGAGGCGCGCCGCGATGAGGCAGTCGGGCATCGATTGGCCAGGCGGGTCCATGTAGCGTTCGGTCAGGCGCAGCCGGCGCTCGCCGTTCATCGAGGTGAGATTCATCTCGCCCGCCGCCGCTCCCGGCAGCCAGACGTGGCAGGCTTGGCCGATCTTGGTCGGCACGATGTCCACGTCGACCGCGAACAGGCCGCCCTTGCCGATCGCGGCGAGGATGGCGGCGGCCATGGCTTTCTGGTCGCCGTAGGGGACCGAGGACATCGCGTCCTTCACCAGGTCGGTCCGCTTCTTGTAAGCCTGTTTGAACTTGTCGGCGTTCAAGCGTCGTCTTGTAGTGATCGCAGGCCCAGATGTGGTGCACGCCGCCCTTTCCGTCGATCAGCAGTTGGTCGACATAGGGAGCCGGCCGCGAGCCGGGATAGTCGGGGCGCACATAGCCTTCCTGGTGGCCGCCGAGGCGAACGACGCCCGCCGCCCATCTGACCGACGTTGCCGGTGGCGAGCGCGATGTTCACGAGAGCGCCATTGGTCCGGTAGTTGTCGTTGCCCCAGATGAGGCCCTTCTCGTACCCGAACATCACGCGGCGGCGCTTGCCGCCCTCTTTCGGCATGGCGATCCATTCGGCCGCCTTGACGATAGCGGCGGGATCCAGGCCGGTGATCTTGGCCGCATCGTCAATTGACGTTCGGCAGCCTTCGAGCGCGGCTTCGAAGCTGGTCAGATGTCCGGGCATCGCGGGCGAATCGCCCCGCGCCGGATAGAGCGGCGGACGCGATGGCGCCGCCCGTAACGTGCTCTTTTCGATGAAGTCCTTCTGCACCCAGCCCTTGTCGGCGATGTAGGTGAAGAGGGCGTTGAACAAGGCGAGGTCAGTGCCCGAATTGATGGCGAGATGAAGCACGTTGCTCTTGCCGGCCTCGACTTCGCACGCGTTGACGCTCACCGTTCGCCGAGGATCGACGAAAATGACGCGGGCTGCCGCGTGCGGCTCATCGGGCATGAGCTTGTTCTTTTTCTCGACCGTCGCGCCCTGAAGGTTTGGAACCCAATGGTTGAGGAAATAATTGGTCTGGGTCTCGAGCGGATTGGTGCCGACGGCGACGATCGTGTCGGCGAGTTCGGCGTCCTCGTAGCAGTTGTTGAGTTCGCCGACCCCCATGTCGCGGGTCCCGTGCACCTCGGAATTGTAAGCCGGGCGATTGTGAATGCGGATGTTCTTGATCTTCATCGCGCCGAAATAGAGCTTCCCCGTGCCCCAGGTGTTCTCATAGCCGCCGCCGGCCCCGCCATGATCGAAAGCCGAGACGAACAGGCCGTCCTCGCCCTGCGCGTCGATCACCGCCGCCGTCACCCGCGCCACGAGATCGAGCGCGTCGTCCCAGCTGGTCGGCTGCATCTGGCCGTAGCGCCACACCATGGGTTCAGTCAGGCGTTGCTGTTGCGTCGAGCGGGCCTCGGAAAAGGATTCCTCGGCCATGCGCGCGCCGCGGATCGAGGCGAGTCCTGAGTTCACGGCGCAGTTAGGGTCGGGCTTGATGACGAGGTGGACGTCCTTCCCGTCCTGTTTGACGATGTTGTACATCGACGGCGCGTACCAGTTCGGCGTCATCGACCCTTGTTGCTTCGAAAGGTCGACGCCGAACTTGTTGTCGTTCGGGCTTGTGCCGCCCTGCTCGTTGATGTTCCAGGTGTAGGCCTTGTAGCCGCAGCCGACGATGCAGAACTGGCAGGTAACGTTATGCTCCTTGGCGTCCGCCGGGATGATCGGGAGCCGGTCGGTATGACGCTTGAATGTCATGGTTCAGCCCTCCAGCACGTTCGAGAGGCGGCCATAAAGCAGTTCATCAATGCCTTCGGCGTAGATGTCGCCTTTGGCGTCGACCCGCAGCAGATATTGCGGGAGGTTTTGTGTCGCCTGGCCCCAGATTTCCTGACCGCCATTTTCGCAATCGAAGCGCGAATAGTGGCCGGGGCAGTTCAGGGTCTTGTCCGCCGAGTTGTAGTTGAGCGGAAAACCCTTGTGCGGGCACACCGTCGTGAAGCCGACGATATCGCCATCAGGCCCAACCCCGCCCGGGACTTTGGCGCCGAGCTTGAGGAGGACGCCGGGCGCATCGGCGTCAGGGTAAGCCACCTGCAACGGCGCGTCGGGCTTGAGGTCGCTGACGCTCGCCAGCCGGTTCGAGGGATAGCGAAGCCGCGCGAGCTGCGGGCTCGCCTCCGCCCTCTGGGGAATGACGGTCGCTGCGGCGGCTCCCGCCGCGGCGATCCCGGCCCCGGTCAGGAATTTTCGGCGGCCAACATCAACCATTTTCGGGCAAGACTTCATCGGCTTCCTCCTCCCTGTTCGGCCGCGCCGTTTGGACCCCGACGGGCCGTTTCGACCCCGAATTGTGACCGCGCGCCCGCGGACCGGGATCGGGCCTTCATGCCTTCGTCATCACGCCGTCATTATAATGCGTTCCCTCCTCGACTCGAATACGTCGAGACATCTCGACATATAGGGTAATGGAACTTTTGGCGGCTGTCATCTAGAAACCGCCGTGAATGCGGCGTCGCGCGAGAGGCAATCGGATGGCGAAGAATTCGTTGGCTGTCGTCGGCCACGTGGGGCCGGTTTCACACGGGGAAAAAATGTCGCTCCCGCATGCGCTGGCGGCCTTGGCGGCGCTCGGTCAGCCGACGCGGCTCGAAATCTTCCGGCTTCTTATTCGACGGGAGCCCGAAGGCCTTGCGGCCGGCGCCATCGCGGACATTGTTGGCGCGCCGCACAACACGCTCTCGACCCACCTCGCCATCCTGGCGCGCGCGGGCCTGGTGAGAGGCGCCAGGGAAGGGCGTGCGATCATCTATCGCGCCGATATCGAGGGTATGCGCGATATGATCTCCTTTCTTGTCACCGACTGTTGCGACGGCCATCCCGAACTCTGCGATCTCCAGCGATTCTCAAGCGCGCCGACGTGCGACTGCAAGCCGGAGGATAAGTGCGGAAACGGCGGGAGATAGTCGCGTGAGACTGCGCGAACAGAAGAAGACCTGCAACGTTCCTTTTCTTCGCGCCGCGTCAGATAATGGCGGATTCGATCCTCGCCCCGGAGGGCCATGGCGAGTTTTGCGCCTAATCCGCGGCAGCCAGCCAAAGGGCCAGGCGCATCCCGAGGCGCTTGTTCTGCTGTGGACGAGTTACGATCAAGGAGGCTAGAAATCAGCCGCCGCATCAATGCCGCCAAGGCCAAGCATGACGCATGAATGTGGCCAAGCGCGCCCGGCCGGGGGTCTGGCTTTCCGCGCTCCTACTCCACGAAATAAGCCTCGTCGATCCGCTTGACCTCGTAGACGTCCTTGGTCCGGACGCCGACCCGGTGGCGCATCATGAGCGTCGCGAGTTCCTGTCCGTCGATCAGCACGACGCGCTTGGAGACGCGGGTGATGAAGTCGTGGGCGGTCGAGGGAAAATAGGACGTGGTGACGAACACCCCCTTGCTCGCCCGGTGGCCCTCCAGTCCGCCGACGAAGTCGCGGACCTCGCGCAGAGGCACGCCCTTGTCCGGGTCCAGGCGCTTGGCCTGCACGTAGACGACGTCGAGGCCGAGTTCGTCTTCCCTGATCACGCCGTCGATGCCGCCGTCGCCGGTTCGGCCCAGCGCGCGGCCCATTTCGAGCCGTCCGCCGCCGTAGCCCATGCGCACCAGCAGATCGACGATCAGACGCTCGAAGAAGGCGGGGGTGAAGGAATGGACCCGCTCGACAATCTCGCGCGCCAGCTCGGAATTGAGGAACTCGAAACTCGACGCGATCAACTCCAACGGGCTCTCGCGCCCTGGATTCGGCTCGATTTGCGAATCCGACTTCTGCTGAGTGTGCCAGGCGGCGAATTCCGGATAGCGTTCGAGCACCCCGAGATCGATCTCGTTCACGCCCATCGCCAGCAGTTCGCGACCGCGATCGGTGGCGCGGCAATAGCCGCGCCGCGGCAGCTCGATCAGTCCGGCTTTCGAAAGATAGGAGCGCGCCCAATTCAACCGATTGGCGAAAACCGTCTGTTTGCCGCTCGGCAACATGCGCTCGCGGTCCTCGGAGGAGATCTGCAAGGATCTGACGATCTCCTCCTCCAGCCCCGCGATGCTGACCTCATCATAGCGTTGCCCGAGCATTTGCAGGGCTGGCAACATGAGCTGTTGAAAGCTGGGCAGTGGCATGTTCGTTTAGGACTCCTGATCCGGGTCTACATGCGGAAAACGCCGAAACGGGTCGGTTCGGCAGGTGCGTTCAGGGCGGAGGAAAACGCGAGCGAGAGCACCCGTCGGGTTTCCCGCGGCGTGATGACGCCGTCGTCCCACAGCCGGGCCGTGGCGTAATAGGGAGAGCCTTCAGTCTCGTATTTGGCGCGGATCGGGGACTTGAACGCCTCTTCGTCGTCTTTTGACCATTCGCGGCCTTCCGCCTCGAGCGCGTCGCGGCGCAAGGTCGCCAGCACGCTCGCCGCCTGCTCCCCGCCCATCACGCTGATGCGCGCGTTCGGCCAGACGAACAGAAAGCGAGGACCATAGGCGCGTCCGCACATGCCGTAATTGCCGGCGCCGAACGATCCGCCGACGATCAATGTGATCTTGGGAACGTTGGCGCAGGCGACTGCGGTGACGAGCTTCGCCCCGTCTTTGGCGATCCCGCCGGCCTCGTAGCGCTGCCCGACCATGAATCCCGAAATGTTCTGCAGGAACAGCATCGGCACGCCGCGCTGCGCGCAAAGCTCGATGAAGTGGGCGCCTTTCAGCGCGCTCTCGGAAAACAACACGCCATTGCTGGCCAGAATGCCGATCAGCATGCCCGAGAGCCGGGCGAATCCGGTGACCAGAGTCGTTCCGTAACGCGGCTTGAATTCGTCAAACTCGGAACCGTCGACCAGACGCGCGATGATCTGGTGCGCATCGACCTGCTGACGCAGATCGAGCGGAACAATGCGCTCGAGTTCCTCGGCCGGGTAAAGCGGCTCGGCCGGCGTCGTCCATTCGACCGCGCCCTTGGGCGCCCGATTGAGATTGCCGATCGCCCGTCGCGCCAAGGCGAGCGCATGGACGTCGTCGCGCGCGAGCGTGTCGGCGACGCCGGAAACGCGGGTGTGAAGATCGCCGCCCCCGAGGTCCTCCGCGCTCACAATCTCGCCGGTGGCGGCCTTCACCAGCGGCGGCCCGGCGAGAAAAATCGTCCCCTGCTTCTCGACGATGATTGTCTCGTCCGACATCGCGGGCACGTAGGCCCCGCCTGCGGTGCAGGACCCCATGACCACGGCGATTTGGGCGATTCCCGCCGAGGACATGCGCGCCTGATTGTAGAAGATGCGGCCGAAATGATCGCGGTCGGGAAACACTTCCGCCTGGTGCGGCAGATTGGCCCCGCCGGAATCGACGAGGTAAACGCACGGCAGGCGGTTCTCCGCGGCGATTTCCTGCGCGCGCAGATGCTTCTTGACCGTCATCGGGTAGTACGCGCCGCCCTTGATCGTCGGATCGTTGGCGATGATCATCGCTTCGCGGCCGTGAACGAGGCCGATCCCCGTCACCAGGCCCGCGCCGTGCACGTCGCCTTCATACATGCCGAAGGCGGCGAGACCGCCGATTTCGAGAAACGGCGAACCCGGATCGACCAGGCACGCGATCCGCTCGCGGACCAGCAGCTTGCCGCGCGCGATATGGCGTTGGCGCGCCTTGGCCGAACCGCCCTCGACGGCCGCGCGCCGTCGCGCGTCGAGATCGTCGAGGAGCCGGCGCCAACCGGCCGCGTTCGCATCCTCCTCTGCCGATCGAGCGCGCTGCGCGCTGCTGATCTGTGCCATTTCGACCGCTTCCTGGGGCTTAGTTCCCAATATGACGCATTGGCGACGATTGACGTTGCGTCATTATGGAATTGAATCCGTTGCCAATTTCATAATTTCGCCCAATTGCCGCCTATTTTTCGCCCGATGGCGATAAGCGCTTGGTTGAATTGAGTTTTGCGTAGTCGATGTGGCGCATCCCGTGGTCGTCGATCGAGATGATGTCGGCGTATTCGTGGCCGAACCGCACGTCTTGCGCGGCGAAAGTGTCGCGGGCGTGCACAGTCTGGCCCGAGGTCTCGTCGAATCCGACCAGGCTCACGACGAAATTGATTTCACTGGCGATGAGCGAATGTTCGTCCATCCCGAATAACGGACTGTCCGCGTCGATCGGATGGAACAGAATCCAGCTCAAGGCGAGCGTCGGGTTTTCGGACTTGATCAGCCGCATTGGTTGGAAACCGACGATCCGCCTCCCCTCCTCCGACACTGTCGCGCCGATCATCCAGAGCTTCGCGGTCGCCTCGCTAATGAAGTTGCCGCGCGCGTTGGCGAGCCGGAACATGAGGGTCGGCGCCCCGTTGTGCTGGGCGACGACCGGGTATCTGGCGAAAATGATGCGGGCGCGCGGACGCGAGATGCGCGCGAACACCAAGCCGGTCATCATCGCCAACAGCATCAGGCCGACGAAGTTCTCGGCCGTCGCCACGATATGGCCATAGGTCGTCTGCGGATGCATGTCGCCATAGCCGACCGTCGACGTCGTCTCCACGCTGAAGAAGAACAGATCGGCGAGACTGTCCCGGCGGGCGTTGGCGATCGGCGCCGCGCCCAGATCGTAGATCAGCGCGAACACGAAATTGAGCGCCAGGAACGCCGCCGCCAAGGCGCCGATGAACGCGGGCCAGGAGGCGGTCATCGCATTGTGATAGAAGTCCTTCCACAGATCGCGCTCGAGTCCCTCGGCGATGATCCGCCGGTTGCCGATCTTGCGGACCCGCGGGCGCGCGGGTCTCCGGGCGCGCGTCGCCGCCGTGTCCTCCGAGGGCCTGTCTTCGGTTTCGCTCAATCTTGTGCGCTCCGTCCGACCGCCTCGTATTTGTCGATGCGCCAAGGCTCGGCCGCGGCGTCGGCGATCCAGGCTTTCCATGCCGGGAGCGCCATCGTCGACTCCATATAGGCGCGCGTCGGCTTCGAGACCGGAATTTCGTAGATATGGAAGCGGTTGACCACCGGGGCGAACATGGCGTCGGCGGCGGAGAAGCGCCCAAACAGAAACGGCCCGGCCTTGCCGAATGTTTCACGCGCGTGGCGCCAGGCCGCCTCGATCCGCGCGACCTCGGCCCTGACCGGCTCGCTCAGGGGGATCGCGCTCGCCGGACGGCGGAAATTGCACGGACAGGCTTGTCGCAGCGCTGCGAATCCGGCGTGCATTTCGCTCGCCAGCGAGCGCGCGTGAGCTCGCGCCGCCTTTGCTCTCGGCCAGATCGCCTTCTCAGGGTGCGTCTCGGCGACATATTCCATGATCGCGAGCGACTCCCAGACCGCGATCCCGCCGTCGTGCAAAGACGGGCACTTGCCGTTCGGCGCGTAGCGGAGAATGTTCGCTTGCGTCTCGGGCGCGTCCAAAGGAATCACCACTTCCTCGAACGGGATCCTGAATTGCTTGAGCAAAATCCATGGCCGCAGCGACCACGACGAATAGGCCTTGTTGGCGAGGATGAGCTTCAGCGGCATGGCGCGTTTTCCGGTGACATAGGCCGCGATTGATCGGCGCGCGCCGGAGCCAAGTCAAGGCGGAGCGCGGTCGCTGGCGTCACGCGCATTGACGCCGCCGTCTCGGCGCGGGAAAAGCCGCCCGGGCTTATTCTGGAGCCTGGACACGTGTCGTCGAAAAGCGCAGCGCTCGTCGTCGTCGCCGCCGGACGCGGCGAGCGGCTCGGAGGGGAGCGGCCGAAGCAATATCTGCCCTGCGCCGGGCGGCCCCTGCTCGCCCACACGCTGGAGGCCTTGACCGCCGCCTGGCCGTTCTCGGCCGTCGTCGTCGCGATCCACGCCGGCGACCGCGCTCTCTATGACGAAATGCTGACGCATCTGACGCCAGACGCGGCGGCGGCGCTGAGCGATCCGGCGATTGGCGGCGCGACGCGCCAGCAAAGCGCGTTGGCCGGGCTCGAGGCGCTCGAGCCCGCCGGGCCGGAGATCGTGCTGATCCACGACGCAGCGCGGCTTTTCCCCTCGCGCGAACTCGTCGCCCGCGCGATCGAGGCGGGCGAACGCCACGGCGCCGCGGCGCCGGGAACTATTCTCAGCGACACGATCAAGCAGATCGACGCGGACGGCCGCGTGGTTGCGACCCCGCCCCGCTCGCGGTTGCGCGCCGTGCAGACGCCGCAGGCCTTCCGCTTCCCGCTCATTCTCGACGCGCACCGGCGCGCGGCGGCCGAAGGAATCGCTGATCTCACCGACGATGTCGCGGTCGCTGAGTGGTCTGGCGCATCAGCCCAGGTGTTCGAGGGCGACCCGGCCAACGTCAAGGTGACGACGAGGCAGGATTTGCGCGTCGCCGAAGCGCGGCTGATGGGCGCGGCGAACGAGACCCGCGTCGGCCAGGGCTTCGACGTTCACGCCTTCGCGCCCGGCGACCATGTGTGGCTGTGCGGCGTCCGCGTTCCCCATCCGCGGGCGTTGAGCGGCCATTCGGACGCGGACGTGGGCCTGCACGCGCTCGCCGACGCGATCTACGGCGCGCTGGCCGAGGGCGACATCGGCGCCCATTTTCCGCCCTCCGACCCGCAATGGAAGGGCGCGGCGTCCAAACTCTTTCTCGCCCATGCGGCCGAACGGGTCCGCGCGCGCGGCGGCTTCATCGTTCACCTCGACGCCACCCTGGTCTGCGAGGCGCCGAAAATCGGCCCCTGGCGCGAGGCGATGCGCGCGCGCGTCGCCGAAATCGCCTCGCTCGACGTCGCCCGGGTCGCCGTCAAGGCGACGACCACCGAACGCCTTGGTTTTGCGGGCCGCGGCGAGGGAATCGCCTGCCTGGCTTTGGCGACCCTGCGCTTGCCTTAGGCGAGGCGACGACCAGCCGCGGCGGCCGCGGACCGAGGGCGCCATGAACGTTCGCCCTTGACGATCTCAACGCGAGCAACGACGAATAGGGCCAGCGCCGCGCTCGGCGCGGCAGTGGGAGGACGCTATGGCGAAGGGCCAGATCAAGGGGAACAAAGAGACGAAGAAACCCAAGGCGGAGAAGCCAAAGGGGCCGGGTTCGGCCTACAAACAGTCGCAGGGCAAGGGCGGCCAGGGCATTACCATCCAGCCGGCAAAGAAGGGCTGATCGCGCTTAGGGGAACGCCCGGACGAGAAACTCGTCTCGAGCCGCTCGACCCTGCCGCGCATCCATCGTGTCGCGCGAGCCGCCGCCAAACCACCGGCCCCGATCGGATCGCCGCCGCACTCTTGTCAGCGCGCGTGCGATTTCAATCGCTTAGGTGTTATTTTCTGCAATTCCGCAATTCCGAGGGCGCGCGGACGTGTAACCGAATATTCGACCACCCGCAGCGCCGCGCGAGCCTCGGCGTCCCGAGGATGAGATCCGCGGGCGCACGGTCGTTGCGTCGCTTCGTCCCCGCCCCGGTCGTCGCGGCGGATAATCCAACATAAAAACACGAATCCGGCCGCCCGGCAAGAAAATGTCGGTTTTTCAGAACCTCTCCGGACAGGACGAGAGCGGCGCTCCCTCGCCAAGTCGTCGCCATCGATTCATGCCCCGGAAGCGGACCGTCAAAATGATCGGTTGGTCGCGGCGGACCGCGAGCGCCTGAAGGTCATGGACGTCCCCTCAATCCTGTCGAACCCTCTGGCCGGCGGGGCCTGGCTCGTTCTGTCATTGCCGGACGTCGTTCAGATCGCGCTCGAGGAAATAATTGAGGAAGGTGCGGATCGCGGCGACCGCCGCGATCCGCCCGACCGCGTCCCAGCTCTCGGTGACGGCGGTCTGCAGAATGTCGGCGCCGAGCTGGAAAGTGAGACCCGCCACCAGCCAGCGCGCGTAGCGAAGCCACACGTCGCGCTTCTTGTGGCCGGCGGCCGACGTCAGCATCGTCCGCAGGCCGCCGAAGAAGGTTTCTACCGTCCCGACGACGATGACGATCAGCGCCATGCCCTCGATCATGGCGACGGAATATCCGGTCGCGACGAGCAGCCATTCCTTCACGTTGGCCTTCCTCTGTCATCGATCGCCGCGTGTCGCGTGCGAGGCATCAAAGACGACCTGGTCGTATTGCCAAAGGCGTTCGAAGAATCGCAGCGCCCGACTCTCGCCGTCACCGTCCAGCAAAGCAAATCGCATTATTTCGGCGAGAGTTCGGTTCCCGTCGATCGCGACCAGCAGCCGGTGTTCAAATGGGTCGACGGTGAGAATAAGATCGGTAAATGTATGCGATTGGTTAATCAGCACCGCGACACTGCCGGGAGGCAGACGTTCGCGAACGCACAAAGTCCATGGCAGCGCAATTGGGACGTATTCACGCCAGCGATCCCCGGCGAATGTGATCGGCTGGCAGTCGTCGGCGCTGTCATCGCGGTAGGCGATGAAACCGTGAGACACCATTGTTCCGCGGAAAAGTTCGACGGCGGCGTGCTGCGGCCGAGAGGGCAGCGCGGCCAGGCGCAAAGCGTGCGGGCTACTGGCCAGAACGCCGCATTGCGGGAGATAGGGAGCCTGCTCGATCCAACGACCGAACGTCATGCCGCACCGATCGAGCCAGGCATGGATCTCCGGAACTGTGTAAGCGCGATCCTGGGGATGCAGGAGTGCGTCCGCCATCGCCTCCGGACGCCAGAAGTCCTTCGACCGGCGCAGCAGGCCCGAGATCGGATGGTCCGCCGGCAGCGCTTTGAGCGTTGCGCCGAGCGTTTTTAGATCCGGCTCCGACGCGTCAATTTCGAGCAGGCGGCAGTATTCCTGGATCATATAGATTCCAGCCCTGCCGTAGCGCGCGTAGACCATCAGGCGCATTGCGCCGCTTGGCCGCAGGACGTCCCGAAGAGCGCGAAGTCCTTCGTCCGGATCGGGCAAGTGATGCAGCACTCCTGTACAAACTACCAGGTCGAAAGCGCGCCCGATCTCGCGGACGCGCTCGATCGGGAGCTGACGCAGTTCGAGATTCTCGAGGTTGTACTTGCGCTGCAGATCGCGGGTGTGGCGAAGGCTCGTCTCGCTGACGTCGATCGCCGTGATGCGAGCATCGGGCTCGCGAAGCGCATATCTCGCGGCCTGCGACGTGCCGCACCCAGCGATCAGGATTTCCAGGTTTTTCCGCGGTTCCCTTGTCGGCCAGATCAGATTGAACTCGGCGCGGCTACGGTTCCGGTTCTTGTAGAGGTCGCGATGCGCGTCCAGATTCGTGAGCGGGGCCGGATAGGGCATCCTTTCATAGAAGTCGCGGACGTCCTTGCTGCGGCTCACCTCGCCCTCCTCGGATGCCGGGCGCTTTTCGATCAGGTCGAAACGCGTCATTGCGAGCGAAGCGAAGCAATCCAAAGGCTGCCGCCGGTAGGGCGTTCGGATGAACGTCCTTCTTTCGACCGAGTATGCCCTTCGATCCCTGGATTGCTTCGTCGTTTCACTCCTCGCAATGACGGCTCGAATCGATCGAAAGCCGCTCTAAACAAGCGATGGCCGCGCGCCCCGCCCGGCGAATACGCCGGGCGTCGTTCGCGGCTATGCGCGCTGGAGACGGCCTCGATCAGGCATTCCCGCCGTGAGTCGACGCCATCGCCAGCACTGCATCCAGGTTGAACGATGCCGGCTTCTGGCGAGGCGGGAACTTGATGAAGTTGTCGATCTGCGCCGCGACCACAGCCTGCATCAGATACATCTGCGGGATGTGATCGACCATCCAATCGAAGTAAGTGTTGGAGTTGACATCCGCGCGCTCGAACGGGTCGCGGCGCAGGTTGTAGATCAGCGGGACCCTCAGCTTCACCAGCGGTTCAGCCCAGGCCTGCATTCTTTCCGCGCGCTGCACCGCCAGGTTGAACTTATAGTCGCCGACCCGGACCGCCATCACATCGCCGTCGTCGCTGAAGTACATGATGTGATTTCTCGGGCTCTCCTTGGCCGCCCCAGTCAAGTAAGGAATAAGGTTGTAGCCGTCGAGGTGGACCTTGAAGGTCTTGCCGCCGACGGTGCAGCCATCGAGGAGCTTCTTGGTCACGTCAGGATCGCCGGCGGCGGCAAGCAGCGTCGGAAACATGTCGATGTGCGAGCCGATGCCGTTGAAGACGGAACCAGCCTTGATCTTGCCCGGCCAGCGCATGAACGTCGGCACGCGCCACGCGCCTTCCCAGTTCGTATTCTTCTGGGAGCGGAACGGTGTGTTGGCGCCGTCCGGCCAGGTGTCGTTCTCGGGGCCGTTGTCGGTGGAGTACATGATGATGGTGTTGTCGGCGATGCCCAGTTCATCGAGCTTTTTGAGCAACTCGCCCACCTGCTCGTCGTGGGTGACCATCCGGTCGCTGTAGTCGTCCTGCCCGCTCTTGCCGCGGTTCTTGGCGGCGAGGTGGGTCCTGAAATGCATGGCGGTCGAATTGTACCAGAGGAAGAACGGCTGCTCCGCCTTGGCCTGCTTCTCCATCCAGACCAGAGCGCGCGCCGTGATTTCCTCGTCAATGGTCTCCATGCGTTTCTTGGTCAGCGGACCGGTGTCCTCGACCTTCTGCCCGCCCTTGCCGTCAGCCAAGCAGTGGAGCACGCCGCGCGGTCCAAACTTCTTCTTGAATTCCGGATCCTTGGGATAGTCTGGCAACTCCGGTTCTTCCTCGGCGTTGAGGTGATAGAGATTGCCAAAAAATTCGTCGAACCCGTGCACGGTCGGCAGATATTCATCGCGATCGCCGAGATGGTTCTTGCCGAATTGACCGGTGGCGTAGCCGAGCGGCTTCAGCAGTTCGGCGATGGTCGGATCTTCCGGGTGCAATCCAACCGTGGCTCCGGGCATCCCGACTTTGGTCAGGCCGGTGCGGATTGGGTTCTGACCGGTGATGAAGCATGCACGGCCGGCTGTGCAGCTCTGCTGACCGTACCAATCGGTGAAGGTCGCCCCTTCTTGGGCGATGCGGTCGATGTTGGGGGTCTGATAGCCCATCATGCCTTTGCTGTAATGGCTGATGTTCCAATAGCCGATGTCGTCGCCCCAAATAATGAGAATGTTCGGCTTGTCTGTCTTGGGCATTTCCTACTCCTGTCGCTTAAGAAATTGAGCGCTGACGATGATTCCCGCGATAGGCGAGCGCGCGGGTCGCGAAACGATCATCCCGGGTGTCTTAGCGCCTCCTCTTCAATTGAACGGTCCAACCTGAAACACCATGCTGACGATCGCTACGACTCCGATGACGAGCAGAACCGTCGCCGTTACCAGGGTCAGCGACACGGGAAAGACGCTCTCGCCGTGGACGAGCCCTTCCTCTTTCATCGACGCCCGCATGTGGCGCAGGCCCAGCATGAACTGGATGTGGTAGACGATGCCGAAAATCAGCATGCCGACGCCGAGGAAAACGAGCGCAAGGCCGAAGTGGCGTGGCGCCCCGGCCTTCGATATGACGTCCTGTTCGCGCAGCCTTTGAAAAAACTGGAAGATCGTGAAGCCGAAGCCGATGAGCGAGAGCGCAGTGCGGATGACGGCCATCAGCGTGCGATCGGCGCTCATGCGCGTGCGCTGAAACGACATGCCGGTGCGGCGCGCCGCGAGTTCGGTGTTGGCGTCAAGCTTGAGATCGGAGGCAGGCATCGTCCTCGCTCGGCTCGAATTGTTCAACTGGACGCCGGCCGGGCGATCCAGCGACGCGCAATGCGTTCGAAAGGGCCGCGCAGCAGGAGATAGGGGAGAAACGCCAGCAACACCGCGATCACCGCCGCCTGCCCCGGGCGGAACGCGCCCAGGACCCACCACTGATAGACAGCGTCCATAACGACGCCAAGGATCAGGATTCTCGCGGTCGAGATGATTCCCTCCCACAGGCGTCCGCCGCGTTGCTCGCCGCGCACGATCGCCGAGAGATAGGGCGTGCGCCCCAGACGCGCGTCGCTGACCCCGTCGCGCAGCGCCGCGATGGCGGCCATCGCCGGTTGCAGAATGAATCGGAAGGTCATCGGGCCGCCCGGCCGGGCCACAATGTCCTTCCAGAGACGATCGAGATTCTCGGCCGAAACGCCATACCAGACGGCGCCGACAACGATCAGGCCGATGAGGAGCGCGACCGCCAGACGCGCCTGAAGGATCGCGCTCTTCGAAGGCGCGTCGGTCAAGCCGCGGGTCCCCGGCGCACGACGCATCGAAAGCCGACATGGCTGGTCGAGGTGTCGACGGGCTCCGCGTGCCTCGCGGCGGGGCGGTAGCGGCGGCAATAGTTGGGCGCGCAAAGGTGCGAGCCGCCCTTCAGCACCTTGCGCGGAATGCGGATGGCGGGCTGGCAGGGATCGTAGCTGTCGGCCTCCGGTCCGCCGCGTGGATTGACCGGCGCGCAGCAGGCCTTAGACGCGTCGACCGGGTGGCGCGAGGACCAGAAATCCGTCGTCCACTCCCAGACATTGCCGATCATGTCGTAGAGGCCATAGCCATTGGCGGGGAAGGCGCCGACGGGCGAGGTCCGCGCCCAGCCGTCGGCCTTGGCGTTCTCGTGCGGAAACTCGCCCTGCCAGGTGTTGGCCATGTGCTTGCCGCCGGGGGTGAGCTCGGACCCCCAGGCGTATTCCGCGTCCGCGAGGCCGCCGCGCGCCGCAAACTCCCATTCGGCTTCCGTCGGCAGCGCCTTTCCGGCCCAGGCCGCATAGGCCTCGGCGTCGCAATAGGCGACGTGAACGACCGGGTGATCGTCGAGCCCCTTGATCGACGAACCCTGGCCGTACGGCTTCTTCCAGGTGGCGCCGAACTGGAACTTCCACCATTGCGACCAGTCGCTCAGATCGACCGGCCGCGAGGGCGGGTCGAACATCAGCGATCCCGCGCGCAGCATGTGCGGCAGCGCGCCTGGATAGTCTTTCGCGTCGGGGGCGATTTCGGCGAAGGTCACGTATCCGGTCGCGTTGACGAACTTGGCGAACGCGCGATTGGTCACCGGCGTCTCGTCGATCCAGAACTCGTCCACCTCGACGAGGTGCGACGGAGCTTCCTCCGGATAGTGACTGTCCGATCCCATGCGAAAGACGCCGCCGGGGATATGCGCCATGGCGCTCTGCGTCAGCGAGGATGGAGCTTCCCTTTGCATCGTGTCCGACACGATCACATCTCCCGGCGATTGCAGCGACAATGAGCGAAAAGAGTCGAGCCGGGACAGTCGTGCGCCCCATTGGCGGACACGCTAGCCACCCGATAACGTCCTTTCAAGGGCGGTCGCGCCTGCGCTTTTACTCTCGTCGCTCGCCAATTGAGCTTTGCGGCTTGCGCGGCTCATCCCCTCGCCGGCCCGGCTCCTCGAAGCGCAACCCAATATCCCGACGACGCGAGCGGCACTGTCACGCGTTTGGCGAAGGCTTTTCCGACGGGATTGAAGTCGGGACTGTATGGTGGGACAAAGAGCAGGCGCGCGTCGTTGCGCGACTGCGTGAACGCCAAGGCGGCGCGAAAGTCTCGAGGTTACGAATTTGCGGCGGCGATCTCGCCGGAGGCTTGAATAAAACCCGAGATGCGCGTGTTTGGTTTGCGATATCCGATGGGAGAGGCTGATGAAACGCTTGACGGCATTGGTGATTGTGACGGCATTCGGCGCAGGGGCGGCATGGGCCGCCTCGGACGCTATCGCGCAGCGGCGCGAACTCATGCACAATGACGGCATCGCCGCCAAGAAGCTGTTCGACATGGCGAAGGGCACGGTTCCCTTCGATCTGGCCGTCGCCCAAGCTTCGCTGAAGACTCTCGCCATCGGCGCCGAGAAGTCGCCGGCGCTGTTTCCCGACGACAGCAAGACCGGCGGCGGCACGGCGGCGCTCCCGGCGATCTGGGAAAACAAAGCGGATTTCAACGCGCGCTTCGCCAATTCGCCAAGGACGTCGACGCCGCCCTCGCCGCGACGAAAGACGAGGCGAGTTTCAAGGCGGCCGCTCCGGCCGTGTTCAAGAATTGCGGCGGCTGTCACGAGCTCTACAAGGCCAAGAGCGGCTGACCTCGGCCTGACGGCGGCTAGATGAAGCGAATCGGCTTCATCGTCGCTCTGTTCGCTTTGTTTGGAGCAGCGCTGGCGTGGAGCCTTTCCGCGCCCCAGCCGCGATACACGCCCGCGCAATGGCAGGCCGTCGGCCTGAACGGCGACGCCGCGGCGGGGCGGGACGTTTTTTTCGCGGGCGGATGCGATTCCTGCCACATGTCGCCGGGCCAGTCCGATCCCTTGCGGCTTGGCGGCGGCCTCGTGCTCAAGACGGCGTTCGGTTCGTTCTATCCGCCCAATATTTCGAGCGATCTCGTCGACGGGATCGGCGGCTGGCGTTCCGTCGATATCGCCAACGCGCTGCTGTCGGGCGTTTCTCCGCGAGGTCGGCATCTTTACCCGGCCTTCCCGTATACGTCCTATCAGCGGATGAAGCCGAATGACGTCGCCGATCTCATTGCGTTCCTGCGCACGTTGCCGGCGGTTCGAGGCCGGGCGCCGGCGAACGCCTTGCCATTTCCCTTTTCCATTCGCCGGGCCGTCGGCCTGTGGAAACTGCTCTATTTCGACAACGCCGGTCTTCGTCCCGACGCCGCCCAAAGCGCGCAGTGGAACCGTGGCCGCTATCTCGTCGAAGGTCCGGGCCATTGCGGCGAGTGCCACACGCCGCGCGGCCTGTTGGGGCAGATGGACGAACGCCTTCGCCTGACCGGCGGCCCCTCGCCCGACGGCAGGGGCAAAACGCCAAACCTGACCGGCGCCGGACTCGCCGACTGGACGACCGCCGACATCGTCGAGGCTCTCACCAGCGGATTCACGCCGTCGGGCGACGTCCTCGGCGCGGGCATGACCGCGGTGGTGCGCAATCTGGCGCAATTGCCTCAGACCGATCGCGAGGCGATCGCCGTCTATCTCAAGAGCCTGCCGCCGCGTGGCGGCCGGGCGGCGCCGGAGCGCCGGCCGGAGCCGCCGCCGGGATAGAGACTTCCGCCCCGGCGCAGGATGTCCGGGCCGCGCGCGACGATCGCCGCCCTTCAGTGGCGGCGCGCCGGCCACAGTCCTTTCGCTCGCCGGTCACATCCTGCGAATCGCGCGCAGCATCCCCCTCACCAGCCCCGGCTCGTCGAAGCGCAACGTCACCGGCAGAGTCACGACGGCGCGGGCGTGCGGGCCTGCGAGCCGGACGCGGTCCTTTTCCGTCGTGGCCAGAAGCGCGCCTCGCCGCCCGGCCTCTTCGATCAGCGCCTCGATCTCGCGCCGCGTGAAAGCATGGTGATCGGGAAAGTCATGGGTGGCGACGATCCGGGCGCCGACCCGCCGCAGCGTCGCGTAGAACTTCTCCGGCCTGGCGATGCCGGCGAATGCGACGACCTCGCGGCCGATCAGGGGCGCCGAGGCCAGCGCGTCGGGCTCGAGATTCGCCAGCATCAGCGGCTTGCGGGGCGCTTCGGCCGCGATCGCGGCGATCGCCGCCTCGTCGCCGCCGATGACGATGAGCGCCTGCACGTGGCGCGCCTGCGCGGCCACGGGCGCGCGCAACGGGCCGGCGGGGACGCAAAGCCCGTTGCCGAACCGCGCCTCGCCGTCGATCACGGCGAATGCGAGGTCCTTGGCGAGCGCCGGATTTTGCAGGCCGTCGTCGAGCACCAGCATGTTCGCGCCCGCTTCGACCGCCGCCGTGGCGCTCTTGACCCGATCGGCCCCCACCCAGCATGGCGCGACCTTGGCGAGCAGCAGCGGCTCGTCGCCGACGCTCGCCGCATCGTGGATATTGGCGTCGACGAGCAGGGGCTCGACCCGCTTCGCGCCGCCGTAGCCGCGCGACAAAAAGGCGACGCGTTTGCCATCGGCGATCAGCATCCGCGCCAGCGCGATCGCCGCCGGCGTCTTTCCCGCGCCGCCGGCGACGAAATTGCCGACGCAGACCACCGGCGCGTCGGCCCGTTCGCCACCCTCCGCCATGCTCCATGCGGTCGCCCATCCGTAGACGGAGCCGAGAGGCTGAAGCGCGCGCGCAAGCAGGGTGGGTTTCCGGGCGGCCCAGAAACCGGGCGCCCTCACGCTGCCGCCCCGGAGGCCGGCAGAAGCGGGGCCAACGCGGCCATCGAGCGATTGACGGCGCCCGCCCGGCGCTCCACCGTGTCGCCGGCGGAACGCGCGATCGTGCGCAAGCGCGCCGGGTTGGCGAACAGAGCCATCAACGCATCGCCCAGATCTTCGGGTAAGGCGATTTCGAGCGCGCCGCCCGCCTCGTCGAGCGCCGCGTAAACGTCGGAGAAATTGTCGACCATCGGTCCGTGCAGGATCGCGCAGGCCAATCTCGCGGGCTCGATCGGATTCTGCCCGCCTCCGCCGGCGAACGACTTGCCGAGGAACACGACGCCCGCAAGCCTGTAGAACAGCCCGAGTTCGCCGATGGTGTCGCAGATATAGACTGCGGTTTCCCGCTCCGGCCGATCGCCGCGCGAGCGCAGGGCGCAAGCCAAGCCGAGGCCTTCGAGCTGGCGCAGAATCGCCTCGCCGCGCTCAGGATGACGGGGAGCGATCAGAGCCAGCGCGTCGGGAAACACCTGGCGCAGCCGCTTTTGCGCTTCGCCTGCGATCAATTCCTCGCCCTCGTGCGTCGAGGCGGCGACCCAGATCTGGCGGCCCGAGGTCAGGCCCGACAGTTCGGCCAGCTCGCGCCGGTCGGCCGGCAACGCCGGCGCGTCGTACTTGATGTCGCCGGCGACCAGGACGCGTGGCGCGCCGAGCGCCGCAAACCGCTCGCCGTCTTCCTCGCCGCGCGCCAGGCAGACGTCGAAATTGGACAGGAGCGCCCCGATGAGCCGCGGCGCCTTGCGCCAGCGGTTGAACGACCGTTCGCTGATCCGGCCGTTGATCATCGCCAGCGGCAGGCCAGCGCGCTTCAACTCCACGATCATGTTCGGCCACAGTTCGGATTCGGCGACCAGCGCCGCGTCCGGCCGCCAGTGGGCGAGAAAGCGGCGCAGGTAGATCGGAATGTCGATCGGCGCGTATTGATGCAGCGCCCCGGCCGGAAGGCGTTGCGCCAGCAGCGCGGCGGACGTCACCGTTCCCGTCGTCACCAGCGCGTTCGCGCCCGAGCGCGTGATGCGCTCGACGAAGGGCAGCAGCGAAACGGCTTCGCCGACGCTCGCGCCATGCAGCCAGACGAGCCGCCCCGCCGGCCGGGGAAGGCCGGCGCGGCCCCGCCGCTCGCCGAGGCGCGCGGGGTCTTCCTTGCCGCGCCTGACCCGCATCGACAGATACACGCCGGCCAGCGGCATCGCCAGCGTGGTCGCCAGCCGATAGGCGTGGAGCGATAGCGGCGTCATTCCTGTCTCAGACCGGCGCCCGGATCGGTCGCGCCGACCATGGCGTAGGCCTTCCGGTGCGCCTCGTCGAGCCCATGCTGGACCGCGAGCCTCGCGGCTTCCATCGCTTCGTCGTCGGCGTCGTGAGGAACGCGGATGAGATCGCCGACGACCACCGCCGCGCGGCCGAACGGCAATCCGAGCGAGGCGCGGTCCCACGTATTGAACTGAATGCGCCGGCTCGTCGCCACCGCCGTCGGGACGATCGGACGGCCCGAGAGCCGCGCCAGGGTCACGATGCCCGGCCCGGCCACGCGCGCGCGCTTGGGCACGTCGGCGGTCAGCGCGACCGAGGTCCCGGAGTCGAGCTGGCGTATGAGTTCGCGCATGGCCGGCGCGCCGCCCTTGTAGTAGGCGCGGTCGGCCGGGCCGCCCGATCCGCGCACCGGCGTGACCCCGAGGCGCTCCAGGGCGGCGGCCTGCGCGCCGGCGTCTTCGTGGCGCGAGACCAGCGCGGCCATGCGGTCGATCGCGTCCGGCCAGGCGAAGGACAACATCAGATGCTGGCCGTGCCACATGGCGACGATCAACGGCGTGTCGTCCTTGACCGCGGCGTCGATATCGGCGGGATCGGTTGTGAATTGATTGGTGCGCTGAACGAAGCGCACATAAGTCGCCAGCAGGAAGCCGATCGCCTCCTGCGCAAGCCGCGACCTGCCCGGACGTGTCGGCATGAGGCGCTCAGGCGATCCGGGTCGGCGGGGCGAGGTCGGGCTCCAGGAATCGATGCAGATGGACGATATAGTAGCGCGTCTGAGCGCTGTCGACGGTCGCCTGCGCCTTCGCGCGCCAAGCCCGCTCGGCGCTGGCGTAATCGGGAAAGAGGCCGACGATTTCGATCGCCGAGGGGTCCCGGAATTCGTGGCCTTCGAGCGATTTCAACTCGCCGCCGAACACGAGATGCAGACGCTGCGGTTTCTCCTGCTCTCGAGCCTTCGGATCGGTGGACGTCATGGTCGTGTTCCTTCAGGGATCGGGCGCGCCGGCCAGCGCCGGGCTTTGCCCTCGCGCAGGAAAAAACGCAAGTCGCCCGTCAACGCGCGCCGTCCGATCGTTTCGGTCGCGCGCCAGTCGCGGCGCGAAAGGCCTCGAGCAAACCAGGCGCCAGCGCTTCGGGGGCCGCCAGCAGAGCGGGCCGCCGCACCAGTTTCGTGTTGTAAACCAGCCTCTCTCCGCTTTGGTCGACGAGGCGCGCGCCCGCCTCCTCGAGCAGACAATCGGCCGCTGCGATGTCCCAATCGTGCGAATGCTCCGCGGCGACCGCGAAATCGACCGCTCCCCGCGCCGCCATGCACAGTCGATAGGCGAGCGAGGGCACGCGCGGCGAGATCTCGGTCGAGGCGCCGAGTCTCATCCCGATCGACTGCACGATCGGCTTGGGTCCGGCCGCGTCGAGGCGCGACCAATCGGCGCGGGCCGAGGCGCTGATCGCCACGCCGTTGAGCTCAGCGCCCGCGCCGCGCGCGGCCGAATAAAACTCATCGAGCGCCGGCGCGTAGACGACGCCGGCGACCGGGCGTCCGTCGACGATCAGCGCGGCCGAGACCGCCCAGCGCGGATCGCCGCCGACGAAGGCGCGTGTGCCGTCGATCGGGTCGACGACGACGAGGCTGCGCCGCGACAGCCGCGCGAGATCGTCGGCCGTCTCCTCCGAAAGCCAGCCGGCGTCAGGGAAGGCCTCGCCGAGGCGCCGCCTCAGCAGCGCGTCGGCGGCGAGATCGGCCTCGGTCACCGGCGAGCCGCCGACCTTCGATTCGACCTGCGCCGAGGTCGTGGCGCCGAGC
This sequence comes from uncultured Alphaproteobacteria bacterium, assembly GCA_963781895.1. GTDB lineage: Bacteria > Pseudomonadota > Alphaproteobacteria > Rhizobiales > Beijerinckiaceae > Roseiarcus. The sequence goes on along the minus strand of CAWAIM010000017.1, from coordinate 11,509 downwards.
CGAAAGAACCCGAGCGCCAGCGCCCCGGCCTCGCGCGCGGCGGCGGCCAGCAAATCGCGCGCAGCCATTGCGCTGCGAGTCGCGTCGACGATCAAGGACGTTTTGTCCAGGGTGCGAGAATGCGTTCGCGGACGCTTTAGACCCCGCGAGGGACCGCGCGCAATCGCGAACACGCGATCCTGGCGGATCGTCGGTCGGGTTTTGCCAGCTCCCGGCCCAACGCCGCCGCGAGGCGAGGGCGCCAAGCGTCGGATAGGCCGGACCTCACGGCACAGGACTTTCGCCGAAGACTGCTGCATAAACTTCCCTGGCGATCGGAGCGCTTCGACATGGACTGCAAACCTGAACAGAAATTCGGCGTGTCGCCGCGCGAGGAAATCTCGCATTTGACCGGCCTCGAGTTTCTGCAGGCGATCATCGACGGGCGCCTGCCCGCGCCGCCGATCGCCAAGACCCTTTCCATCCAGCTCATCGAGGTCGGCGACGGCTTCTCGGTGTTCGAGGGCGTCTCGGGGCCGCATCTGCTCAATCCGCTCGGCGGCGTGCACGGCGGCTGGGCGCTGACGCTGATCGACAGCGTCACCGGCTGCGCCGCCCATTCGACGCTGCCGGCCGGCGTCAGCTACGCGACGATCGAAACCAAGGCCAATCTCTCGCGCCCCATCGCCGCCGACACGGGGCGCGTGCGCGCCGAGGGGCGGGTGGTCGGCCGCGGCCGAACGATCATCTCCGCCGAGGGCAAGATCGTCGACGCGAACGGGCGTCTGCTCGCGCACGGGACGTCGACCGTCCTGGCGCCGAGGCCCGGGAAAAGTTGAAGCGCCCGGTTCGCCATGCTTGAGCTCGACGATCAGCTTTTCGATCCGCGGCGCGGCGACGCCGAGGACGACGCCTCGAGCGCCAAGCAAAGGTCGCTGCTCGCGATCGCGGGCAGCCTGCTGGCGGAAATCAGCCTGCCGAAACTGCTGTTTGCATTGGCGGTTTCGATCGTGCTGCCGGCGGCCCTGCTCGGCCTGGCGCCGCTCGTGGCGACGGCGTGGTTCGCCAAGGTCTCCGCCAGATTCCTGGAACTGACGGGAATCGGCGCCGGAATCGTCTTCCTCGCCGTCGCCGCATTGGGTTGGATCGGCTGGCGCCCGCTGCTTCATATGGCCGAGGCCAATTTTTGGGCGCTCAACGCCTTGGCGGTTCAACCGGGCTACGCCTTGTGCCGCGAGGCGATCCGGCATCTGAGCGAACGGGCGTTCAGGCCGGGCGACCCGGCCGGATTCGCGCGCCTGCGGGCGATGAGCTGCGCAGGCGCCGGCATCCTCCTTTGCGCTGTCGCGGCGTTGGTCGCAATCCTCGTGTGGCCTGTGACCCAGTGGATCGGAACGGCGTCGGATCTCGCCGTTCCGCAACACCTCATCCTGCCGACCCTCGCCAACGCCATTGTCATCATGTCGGCCTATCTGGCCGCGGCGTCGCTTGTCTGGGGCTTCGCCGACGCGACCATGGAGCAGCCGCTCGACCTCGAAGCCTACGACGCCGCGCCGGAGGGCGATCGCGTCTGGCGGGTGGCGCATCTTTCCGACGTGCATGTCGTCGGCGAGCGGTACGGCTTTCGGATCGAAAGCGGGCGCGGCGGCCCGCGCGGCAATGCGCGATTCGAACAGGTCATGGCGCGGATCGAGGCCTCCCACGCCGTCCGCCCGGTGGACCTCGTCCTCATCAGCGGCGACATGACCGACGCCGGCCGTTCGGCCGAATGGGGCGAGTTCCTCGACACCGTCGCGGCGCATCCCGATTTTGCCGGCCGGGTGCTCGTCCTGCCGGGCAATCACGACCTCAATATCGTCGACCGCGCGAACCCGGCTCGCCTCGATCTGCCGTTCAGCCCCGCCAAGAGCCTGCGCAAGATGCGCGCGCTGTCGGCGATCGCGGCCCTGCAAGGCGATGGCGTGCGCGTGATGAGCGCCGGCGCCGAACAGCTCGGCATGACGCTTGCCGACGCGCTCGCCCCGCATCGCCAAGCCATCGAGGCGTTCGCGGATTTGGGGGGACTGCGCCGATCCGCCGGTCTCGCACGCCTTTGGGACGAGTTGTTTCCGCTGATCCTGCCGCCGCGCGAGGAGGACGGCCTGGGAGTCGCGATTCTCAATTCGAACGCCGACACGAATTTCTCGTTCACCAACGCGCTGGGGATGGTCTCCGCCGGGCAGGCCCGTCGTCTCACCGCCGCGCTCGATCTTTATCCCAAGGGCCGATGGATCATCGCGCTGCATCATCACCTGATCGAATATCCGATGCCGGTGACGGCCTTCTCGGAGCGGATCGGGACCGCTCTGGTCAACGGCAGCTGGTTTCTGCGCACGCTCCAGCCTTACGCGGACCGCGCCATCGTGATGCACGGCCATCGTCATGTCGACTGGATCGGCGCCTGCGGAAGACTGAAAATCGTGTCCGCGCCGTCGCCGGTGATGGCGCCCGAATCAGAGCCGACGCATTTTTACATTCACGCGCTCGGCCGCGGGCCGGACGGCCGCATCCGGCTGCTTGCCCCCGAGCGGGTGGATATCGAGGCCCCGGAATCCGAGGCCGGCGGCGTGACGGCGACGCCTCCGTCTGGCCGATAGGGGCGGCAAGGCTCGCGTCCGCAATAAATCCGACAAGCGCGTCGCCGGCGCGTCAACCCCCTCGCCCGGCGTCGGCGCGCGCCGCGATCGTGTCCAGCACCGCGCGCGCCGCATGCGCGCTCGGCGCCGCGCCGTCGGGCAGGCGCATGAGCTGATCGAGCCGCGCGAGGGCCTCGAGTTGGCCGCTGCGCGCGGGCCCATCGCGGACGACCTCGCCGAGCGCGGCGGCGAGCGCGGCTGGCGTGCAGTCCCGCTGCAGCTTTTCCGGGATCGCGCGCTCGCCGAGGATCAGATTGGGGAGCAGGATCGAAGGGACCTTGATCAGATATTTGAGCTGCTCCTCGACCAGCGAAACCTTGTAAGCGCCGACCGTCGGCACCCCGGAGAGCGCCAGTTCCAGCGTCACCGTGCCTGACGCGGCGAGCGCGGCGCGCGCGGCGCGAAACGCCTCATATCTCGCGGCCTCGCCGAGCACGATCCGAGGCGCGTGCGGCCACAGCGCGGCCATGGCGCGCACTTCGCGCTCGATATGCGGCAGCGTCGGCAGCACCAGCTCGAATGGACCGATCGATTCGCGCAAGCGATCGAGCGCGCCGCCGAAATCGTTCATCAGGCGGCGGATTTCAGCGCGGCGCGAACCGGGCAGCACGACGATCAGCGGCGGCTCGGCCGCGCGTCGCCGCGCTTCGTCCATCGCTCGGACGCAATTCTTTCAGGCGCTCGATCAGAGGGTGGCCGACATAGACGCATCGCGGCCCTCCCAGGCGAACATAGGCGTCGGGCTCGAAGGGCAAAAGCGCGAGCACGCAATCGACGTAGGCGCGCATCGCCTTGGCCCGGCCCGGCCTCCAGGCCCAGACGCTGGGGCTGACGTAGTCGACGATCGGCAGATCGGGAATCGCGGCGCGCACGCGACGCGCCACGCGATGGGTGAAATCAGGGCTGTCGATGATGACGAGCGCGTCCGGTCGCGCGGCGACGATCGCGGCGGCCGTCTGACGGATGCGCGCGATCAGCTTCGGCAAGCGCGCGAGCACGGGGAGCACGCCCATCACCGCGATATCGCTGATCGGGAACAGGCTCGCGAGGCCTTCGGCCGCCATCGCTTCGCCACCGACGCCGGAAAAGGCGATGCGCTCCGAGCGCGCCTCGCTGAGCGCGCGCATCAGCCTGCAACCGAGCTGATCGCCGGAATGCTCGCCGGCGACGAGCGCGATCCGCAGCGGGCTCATCCAACGATGCTCACGCTGGAAAGCCGTAAACGAACAGACCGGCGGCGTCGGCCGCGCGGGCGCAGCGCTCGCGCTCGACCACCAGGACGCGGCCGGCCGCGAGCGCGACGCCGCGCAACTGCGCCTTGGCCGCGCCTTCGATGGTCCTCGGCCCGATCGCCGGCATATCCAGCCGCAGATCCTGTCCGCGTTTGGGCGCTTTCACCATGACGCCCGCCGGCCCCTTGAAACGCAGCCGCCCGCTCGCGCGCATCTCCGCCACACGAGAAAGCATCGCGTCGGTGCCTTCGGCCGCCTCGACCGCGAGAACCCGGCCGGCGGCGACGACCGCGCCCTGCCCCGCGTCGAAGCCCGACAGCGCATCGAGAAGAGCGGCGCCGGAGGCGATGTCCGTGTCATCGTCCGGCGAAACGCCGCGCGCGCCGACCAGGCCGGCGGGCGCGACAAGCCTCGGCGCCGCCTCGTGCGCGCCGACAATGCGGATATGCTCGCGCTCGAAGATCGCCGCAAGGCCGACGAGCAGACCGTTGTCTCCGCCGCGGAACAGTTGGGCGAGGCCGGCGGCGCGTTTCACCGCGCCCCAGTCCAGCCTGAGGTCGGCGAATTCGGGCCTGGTCATCGCGCCGACGATCACGATTTCGGCGATCGCGCGCTCTTTCAGCGCGGCGAACAGCTTGCCGACTTCGCCCATGCGGACCCACACATGCGGGTAGGCCTCGATCGAGGCGTCGGAGGCGCCGACGACCCCGATGAGAAACGGCTCGCGCCCGCCGCGGCGCGCGTCCGCCGCGACCTCCAGCGGAAACGCGCCAGACCCGCACAGGATCGCCAGGGGCCGGGCGCCGGCCCCGGTTTTCTCGGAACCGCCGGCGGGCGCGTTCACGCCTCTTCGTCCTTGCCCGGACGCGGGACGCAAATCGCCCGGTCGCCGCCCTGGCGAAGAAAGGCGACGATCTGTTGCACCGCCTCCTGGTCGGGGAAGGCCTCCGCGACGTCGCCGATCCGCTCTTTCAATGTGCCCTTGCCGTTGAACAGCATCTTGTAGGCGCGGCGAAGCTGGTGGATCGCTTCATGGGAAAAGCCGCGCCGCTTGAGGCCGACGAAATTGAGGCCAGCCAGGGCGGCGCGATTGCCGAGCGCCATGCCGTAGGGAATGAGGTCGTGCTCGACGCCGGCGAGGCCGCCGACGAACGCGTGCGCGCCGACGCGCACGAACTGATGCGTCGCCGCGCCGCCGCTGACGATCGCAAAATCGCCGATTTGGCAATGGCCGGCGAGCATCACATTGTTGGACAGAATGACGCCCTCGCCGATTCGGCAGTCATGCGCCACATGCGCATTGGCGAGAAATACGCTGCGCGGCCCTATGACGGTTTCCGACCCGCCGCCCTCGGTGCCCGGATTCATCGTCACCCCTTCGCGAATGAGGCAGTCCTCGCCGATGATCAAACGGGACGGTTCGCCGCGATACTTGAGATCCTGCGGCTCGTGTCCGATCGCCGCGAACGGGAAGACGCGGGTGCGCGCGCCGACCGTCGTTTGGCCCGTGAGACTGACATGCGACATCAACCGCACGCCGTCGCCCAGCGTGGCCTGCGGTCCGACGTGACAGAAAGGCCCGACCGCGACATCCGCCCCGAGCCGCGCGCCGTCTTCGACGACTGCCGAGGGATGGATGCGTCCGCTCATTCACGCACCAGCATCGCCGACACTTCCGCCTCGCAGACCAGCGCGCCGTCGACCTTCGCTTCGCCCCGGAACCACCACATGTTGCGCCGCTTGGCGGTCCGCGTCATGAAGAACTTCACCTGGTCGCCCGGAACGACCGGCCTGCGGAACTTCGCCTTGTCGATCGTCATCAGATAAACGACGCTCGGCGCCCGGTCTCTTGTTGAGAGGCGACGCACAGCGCGCCCGCGGTTTGCGCCATCGCCTCGATCAGCAGCACCCCGGGCATGACCGGGCGACCCGGAAAATGGCCCTGAAAATGCGGTTCGCTCGCCGTCACGTTCTTGATCCCGACGCCATATTCGTCGCCTCGCGCATCGACGATGCGATCGACGAGCAAAAACGGATAGCGGTGCGGCAGCAGCGTCAGGAGCTTCTGGATGTCGTAGCTCTCGAACGCCCGGCCCGTCGTTTCGTTCATTCCGGCACCCACTCCGTCGTAGCCGCTCGCTTCAAGTCCGCGGCCTTCATTCCGATTTTGTTTCGCCGTTCGTCTCCCTGGCGGCGAGCCTCTTGACTGCTGCGACCTCGCGAAAGAATTCGCGGACCGGCTTGGCCGGCGCGCCGGCCCAGCGCTCGCCGGCGGGAATGTCATTCATCACGCCCGCGGCCGCCGCGACCTGAGCGCCCGCGCCGATCTTCAGATGGCCCGCAATGCCGGCCTGCCCGCCGAGCGCGGCGAAATCGCCGATCGCGCTCGATCCCGAGACGCCGGACTGCGACACCAGGACGGCGTGGCGGCCGATGACGACGTTGTGGCCGATCTGGACGAGGTTGTCGATCTTCGCGCCCTCGCCGATCACGGTGTCGCGATTCGCGCCGCGATCGATGGTCACGCCCGCGCCGATCTCGACGTCGTCCTGGATGATGACCCGTCCGATCTGCGGCACCTTGAGGTGTCCGCCTTTCCCGAGGGCGAAACCGAAGCCGTCCTGACCGATATGCGCGCCGGGATGAATGATCACCCGATCGCCGATCAGCGCCGCGACGATCGTCGACGAAGCGCCGATCGCGCCTTCGCGGCCGACACGCACTTCCGGGCCAATGACCGCGTTGGGGCCGATGACCGTGCCGGCGCCGATCTCGGCGCCGCGGCCGATCACGGCGCCGGGATCGACGATCACGCCGGCCTCGAGCCGCGCGGAAGCGTGAACGAAGGCCGCCGGCGACACGCCGGTCTCGCCGAACACCGAACCCGGCCTGACCGCGCTCGGATAGAGCCTCGTCATCACCGTCGCCATGGCGCGATAGGGCTCGCGCGCCAGCAGGACGGCGCAGCCCGGCGGCGCCGCTTCGGCGTATCGCGGCGCAACGATCGCCGCCGCCGCCCGCGTCGACCTGAGCGCGTCAAGATAGCTGGGGTTGTCGAGGAAGGTCAGATCGCCGGGACCCGCCTGATCGAGAGCGGCGACGTCGCCGATCACACGGCTGGCGTCCGCGTCCGACGCCAGGGCGGCGCCGCACCAGCCTGCGATCTCGGCGAGCGAAGGCCTGCAGCTCGGCGGAAAGAAGCGGATCCTGGCCAAGGGAGGAGTTCCGTCAGATGCGACAACGGGCGCGCCATGCACGGCGCGCCCGCTTCAATGAAAACCGGCCGGTCGAGCTTAGAAGGTCGTGCCGCCGGAGAACGAGAAGAACTGCGTCACGTCGTATTTGCCCTTTGTCACCGGCAGTGCGAAATCGAAGCGGATCGGTCCCATGGGCGAGGCCCAGATCAAACTCGCGCCAACCGAAGTACGAATCACATTTGGGTCCCAAACGTTTGCGCAGCTCGGCTGGGTGATGGGCAAAGCGTATATCCCCGGACAATACGTATAGCCAAGGAAATTCGAGAAATTCGTTTGCCCCGAGTAGCCGATCAGGTTGCCGGCGTCGGCGAACACGGCGCCTCTCAGCCCGATCTCCTTCGGCAGACCGAAGATCGGGAAATCCACTTCGGCCGAAGCGGCGTAATAGGTGGTTCCGCCGAGGGCGTTGGCCTGGATGTTCTCGAAGTTGGATATGTCGCGCGGGCCGATGCCGCCGGGAGCAAAACCGCGCACCAGGGTCGGACCCATCACGAAATTGTTTATGATTTGCAACGGCGTGCCGCCGAAAGCATTAATCTGGCCAGCCTGGAAATGGAGCAGGCCGATAAAGTCCTCCGTGATCGGCGCGATAGTAGCGTGCATCGAGGGTCTCACGCAGGAAGCGGGAGACCCCGCCGACGCCAGCCACGTCCTGCTTGTAGTTGAGGTAGTAACCCGAGGTCGGGTCCTTGCGGTTGTCGAGGTTGTTGAACAGGACCGAGAATCCGACCAGCGAAGTGATCTGATTGCCATATGACGCCGCCTGCTTGATTTCGACCGGGGCCTCTCCGTTGGTCAAGCAATTGATGAACGGCGTCGGAGGAATTGGGACGACCGTGCCGCCGGGGAACCAGGTCTGATTCGGGCCGACGCAGTCGTTATAGGGCTGGTAGGTCGTGTTCGGGATTGTGATCTGCAACTCGTAGAGCGAGTAGAAGGGTTGAAAAGTCAGATCGTCGGTGATTGGCACGCCGAGGCGCAGCGTCGCCCCAGTCGTCCAGTTGTCGTAAAGCGCGTATAGATTGTTGAAATTGGCCTGGTGATAGAGATCGAAGCCCGCCGCCAAGCGCTGGCCGAGAAAATAAGGCTCGGTGAACGACGCCTTCCACCCTTGGGTAAACTGCCCGTCCGAGACGCTCAGCCGCACATATTGGCCACGGCCGAGGAAGTTCGTTTCCGTATAGGCCAGTTCCGCCAGAAAGCCCTCGATCGTCGAGTAGCCGCCGCTGATGCTGATCGAGCCTGTGGGCTGATCTTCGACCTCGACGGTCACGATCACGCGATCGGGCGAAGAGCCCGGCCGGTTCGAGATGTGGACCTTCTTGAAATAGCCCAACGCGTTGAGGCGACGCTCGGCCCGCTCGATCATGACGTGATTGTAGGGGTCGCCTTCGCCGATATCGAATTCGCGGCGAATGACGAAGTCCCGCGTGCGCGTATTGCCGATAATGTCGATCCGCTCGATATAGACTTTCGGACCGTCGTCCACCGTAAACGACAGAGCGATCGTATGGTTGATCTCATCGCGCTGGCCGTGGGGACGCGCTTCCGAGAAAGCGTAACCTTGTCGAGCGACTTCGCGCGTGATCGCTTCGACTGATTTGTCGACCGCTGACGCGTTATAGACGTCGCCGGGCTTCATATAAACGAGACGAACGAGGGCGGGTCCGTCCACCTTGGCGATGTGAAAATCTACCGTCACGCCCGACACGTGGAACTGAGCGCCTTCGTCCATCGTAATCGTGATCACATAACCGGCGGGATTGTCTTTATAGACGACGTCGGTATTGGTGATGCGAAAATCGGCGTAGCCATTCTTCATGTAGAAACGGCGAATCGCCTCCTCGTCGGACGCGAGCCGGTCAGGGTCATAGACGTCGGTGTTCTTGAACCATGAGAGCAAATTCATGGTGCTGGTCTGCATCAGGTTGTGCAGACGGTAATCCGAATACGCGTGATTGCCGACGAACAGGATCTCCCGAACGCCGGTCTTCTCGCCTTCATTGATGGTGAAGACGAGATCGACGCGCCCGTTCGGCAAAGTGACCAGCCGCTTGGTGACCAGCGCCGCGTTACGGCCGGTCTTCTTATAGGCCTCTTTGATGCGCCCGATATCGGCCTCGGCGGTGGCCTCGTTATAGATCGTGTGCGGTTTGGACTGCACTTCGACTTCGAGCTGATCTTTCTGGATCTTGCTGTTCCCCTCGAATGCGACCCGATTGATGATCTGTGTCCCGCCGCCAAGCGTGACCACGATCTTGCCGTCCACCAGCTTGGCGGAAACGGACGAATAAAGTCCGGTCGCCTTCAAGTCGTCCACGCCGCGGTCCAGAGACGCCCGATCAGTCCCCGTGAAATAAGGCTTGATCGTCGAGGGATCGATGTTGGCGCCCTCCACGACCACTTGTTGCGCGAACGCCGGCGCCGCCGACACGAACGCGCGAAACCGATACACAAACGCCAGAACCAGAGCGCTGAAGAAGCCGAGAATCCTTATGCTGCATTTGGCCCATGGTCCCTCTTCGCGCCGACGCGTCATCAACGTAACGCCGGCGCCGCTCCCCGCCTGAACTTTGCCCGCCGCACCCGCGCTGAAGGCCCCGGCGCGGATCGCACGCGGCGCCGCTGGCGCGGCGCCCTTCTCCGCCCCCGCAAACTCAAAGTGTCGGAAACGTAAACGGGTTTTTACAATTTTTGGCCGCTCCCGCAAGCCGTTATTGAGCAAGCCTACACCATTTCCGGCAGGCGTTGCCCTCAGGACACGCCAGAATATGGTCCACGACTGGTTAATTGCCGTTGGCCACAAGGCGCAGGATGTCGTGCGAAGTTGTGAAAACCAAAAGGATGGCGACCAGGGCGATGCCGATCCGCAGGCCGATTTCCTGCATGCGCTGGCTCAAGGGACGCCCGCAACGCCTCGAAGGCGTAGAAGACGAGATGCCCCCCGTCCAGAAGCGGGATCGGGAGCAGGTTCATGAAGCCCACGGATACCGAGAACCACGCGGCGAGGCTGAACGACTTCCCACAGGCTGATCTTGGCCATTTCGCCGGCCATTTGCGCCGCGCCGATCAGTCCCGACACCTGATCGGTCAATTCGCGACCGGCGAAAATGCCCATGATGTAGGTTCCCGTCGCCTTGACGATGAACCATTCCTCGGCGTCGCCCCACACCGCGCAGGTCGGCAGGCTGCACCGCTTGATCTTGACGTCCTTCGGATCGGCGGCGGAGGCGAGGCCGAGATGGCCCATGCGGCGCTTGCCGAAGACGCCCTGATCGACGACGGTGACTTTCGGCGTAGCCGTAAGGTCGATATCGTTCCCCTGCCGTTCGACGACGAAACGCATCGGCAGGCCGGTGCTCATCAGCGTCGCTTCCTGCAACAACTCAAAACTGTTGATCGCGTCGCCATTGATCGACTTGACCAGGTCTCCGGCCTTGAATCCGGCCCGCTGCCGCCGGGCTGTCCGCTTCAACCCGCCCGATCCGGCCGCGTGTTCGACCCGGCCGAAGGCCATGAACATGCCAGTGAAGATCACGAACGCCAGGATGAAATTGGCGACCGGCCCGGCCAGCACGATCGCCGCTCGATTGGGCAACGGCTGCCCCGGCCAGCGTGAGGGAGCGATCGACAGTCGGGCTGGCCGAAGGGGCGCCTTCGACGCTGGCGACATTGGCGTCGCCGTGGAATTTGACGTAGCCGCCGAGCGGAAGCGCTCCCACCCGCCATCGGGTGCCGCGCAAATCCACACGGGCGAAGAGTCCGGACCAAAGCCGAGAGAGAAAGCGTCGATTTTAACGCCGCTCCAACGCCCGACCAGATAATGGCCGAGCAAGCCGTGGACGAACACGATCGCGCTCAGGATCACGATGAAGGGAATTACGTACCATCCCAGCCAAGCCACGAGGTCCGCAACCGGATTCATGAACGCCATCAAATGCTCCGACGCCGCCACTCGACCCGGATTTGCTGGCGGGCCGCTGGAAAATGGTTAGCAAATCGTTACAGCACCCGCGCCCTTAGGCCAAAGTCGCTGGGACCTTTCTCGTGCGATATGGTAAATCGTTAACGCCTGAGCAATGTTCGTTGGACTGCCGAGTTCGCCGGCCGCCTCCATCGTCGACAGCGTACGCGCGACCAGGCGCGCGATTTCGCCAAAGCCGATCCGCCGGGCAAGAAACGCCGCCACCGCGACCTCGTTGGCGGCGTTGAGCGCGGTCGGGGCGCCAGCGCCCGCGCGCATGGCGTCGATGGCGAGGCCGAGCGCGGGAAAGCGGGCGAGATCCGGCCGCTCGAACGTCAGGCGCCCGAGCGCCGCGAGGTCGGGGTCGCGGACCCCGCAATCAATCCGGTCGGGATAGGCGAG
>CAWAIM010000016.1:0-81337 GCA_963781895.1 uncultured Alphaproteobacteria bacterium | reverse complement strand
TGGCGAGCGCGCCGAGCATCAGCTTCGCTTTCGACAGTTTCACTCCATCAGCCTCTGCGGCCAAACCGAGTCCTTTGCGGATTTAGCCAAAATAGGTCGGATAGGCGTGGCGCACGACGCCATTCTCGTCCAGGCCGAAGACGAAGCGGTATCTGTCGAGACACGTGCAAGGGTGGGAGATCTGAAATTCGACCACGTCGCCGACTTCGAAATCGTCGCCTAAGGCTGGGACCAGGAAGGCGTGCTGATCGTTGAGCTTGACAACACGTCCATCCGGGACCGCGCCGAGCCGTCCGCCTCGGTGGACGCGCAGCGGAACCGGGAATTCCTGATCGAACCAGACATCGCGCATTCCCAAGCCGCAGATGGCGATATTGGTTCAGGGCGACAGGACTTCCGCCCACACCCGCAGCGCCGGGCGAAAAAAATGAGCGCCGCGCTTCCCTAACCGCGCCGTTGATCGAGAATCCCCGCCGTTCGTCGAGCGCGGCAAGCGCGCGATCGTATACGCCATGATCGTGGAAGAAGATTCGAGCCGGAGCGGAGCACGAGGCTCGCGCGGCCGTCGGCGGCGGCAGCGGGTTTCAGCACGGCAACGACCCGGTCGCAAGAACGAGGAGCCGCCGGCGGTCACGAGAAGGGGACGTTCCGGGCCGGCCAGCGCGCGAATATCAGCAAGCGCTTCCGCGGCAAGGCGCAACAGCGCGTCAATCGCCAAGTCGCTCGCTTCAGGCGTGGCCTTCGCGGCGGCGCCTTCATAGGCGGCAAGTCCCGCCAGCCTCAATCGGCCGCGAGATCCGGCCGCCGCCTTGGCGACGGCGACCGCCTCGTCTCGCGACCGCGCGCCGGCCCGGCCCGCCCCGACTTCGACCAGGACCCGCAGCGGCGGCGTCGTCGGCCCCTCGCGCCATGCAGCATCGAGCGCCTCGACCGCGCTCACGGAATCGGCGAACACGTTGATCTCGGCCTGCGGCCATAGTGACGCCAGCGCCGCCAGACGACGCGCGCCGCCCAAGCCGCCGACCTCGTTGGCGAGGAGGAGTTGTGATATTCCAGCCGGGAACATCACCGTCGCCTGGCGGATGTCGGCGACCGTCGCGCCCCACGCGCCAGCCTCGATGAGCGAACGCGCCAGGTCTGGCGCCATCGGCGTCTTCGCGTGCGGGGCGATTTCGACTCCCGCCGCGCGAGCGTAGTCGAGCATGAGGTCGCGATTGTGATGGAAGGCCGCCTCGTCGAGGGTGAGGACCGGGAGCGACATCGTCCCGTCGGCCGGGCGCCAGCCACGATCGCCGACTTCGGAGGCCAAGACAGCGCTTGTGCCTGGCGGCACGCCGCGAATACGGTCGTCGAGAATGAGCGCGTCCCCCGTGTTTGGCGTCATTTCCTTCATTGGCTCCCGATCCTGTCGGCGCGCCTCGGCGCCAAGCGCACGCTCGAGGCTGACTTGAACGCCGCTCGATTCGAGGAGTTGAATGCATGACGACGCTCTATGACGGGCCGATCATAGACCCTCACCATCACCTCTGGGACCTTCGCCTCGTCACCTGGCTTCGCTAGGAGAGGCGAGAATTCCAGCAATCTCGCGCCGTTGCGGCGCAACTATTTGCCGAACGATTATCTGCGCGACGCCGCGGGCCACAACGTCGTGGCGACAGTCCACGTCGAAGCCGGATGGGACGCAGAGGATTCTGTCGGCGAAACGCGATGGCTGCGATCGTTGGAGAAAATCGGCGGCGTAGCGGCGCGGTATGTCGCGCGCGTGCAGTTGGCGCGAGCCGAGGCGCCGGAGTCGATCGAGGCGCAGGCGGCGTTTCACGAGGTCGTCGGCGTTCGTGACATCTTGAGTTGGAGCGAGAACCCGGCCCGGCGCTTTGCATCGCGCGGCGATTTGATGCGCGACCCGGCATGGCGCGCGGGTCTCGCCGCGCTGGCTTGCAATGATCTCGTCTTCGATCTGATGGTTCACGCCAGCCAGTCGACGAAGCTGGCGCGGCTCGTCGGCGACTTTCCTGACCAGCAATTCGTGCTCGAACATTGCGGCAGCCCGATCGATCGCGACGCCGAGGGGATGCGGCGCTGGCGCGAGGGCTTGGCGGCGATGGCTCGTCAGCCCAACGTCCTCATCAAGATATCGGACCTCGTCGCCTACGACCAACACTGGACCCTCGACAGCCTGCGGGAGGTGATCCTTCGCTGCCTCGACTGCTTTGGGCCGGAGCGCGCGATGTTCGCCAGCGATTTCCCGGTCGCTGGGCTGTTCGCCACCTTCGACCAGGTGTACGGGGCGTTCAAGACGATCGTCTCCGGGCTCTCCGCCAGCGAGCAGCGCGCGCTCTTCTTCGACAACGCGCGGCGAACCTATCACGTCGAGGCCGCCTTATCCCCAGGATGAGCTCCAGTAAATCCGATAACAGCGGCGACAGGACGTTCTGCGCCGCCGTGGCCGCGAATAGGGGTGTAGCGCACGTTGCGGATTTCGAATACATGCGATATTCTCAACGACAGCCGGTTCGGCGTCAACGCCGGCGCGACGGGACGCGGCAATGAGTTACAGGGCCATCTACGCCTACGCCTGGGACGTTGCGGAGAGCCGGCGTCCCCGAGGCGGTCGACCGGTTCCTCGCGCTGGGCCTCGACACGGTGACGATCGCCGGCAGTTACCACGCCGGCAAGTTCCTGCGCCCGCACGGACGTTGTGGGAAGGGTCTATTTCCCCGAGGACGGCGCGGTCTATTTCAGGCCAGATTTGAAGCGCTTTGGCGCGATCAAACCGTTTCCCCATTCGATGGTCGCAGCCGGCGAGGACATCATCGGCGCGCTCGCGGCGCAGGATCGTGTGGCGACAAACGTCTGGCTGGTGCTTGCTGCACAATTCGCGGCCAGCCCCGCGCACCCGCAAGCGACCGTCGCCAACGCTTTTGGCGACCGCTTCGTCTACAATCTTTGCCCTTCGGCGCCCGAAGCGCGCGCCTATGCGATTGCCGTGGTGCTCGATGTCACCGAATCCTATCCGGTCGTCGGCGTTTCGATGGAGACGCCGGGGTTTCTGCCCTACGCGCACGGCTTTCATCATGAATTCGCGCTTGTTCGCCCCAATCGCTGGCTGGATTTCGGAGCTCGGCCTCTGCTTCTGCTTGCATTGTCGCGCCAACGCCAGGCTGGCCGGAATCCCCATTGAGGCTCTGCGGCGACAAGTCGCCGGCGACATCGAGGCCTATCTCGCCAGCGACGTCGACTTTCCCGCCGACATGGCCGAGGCCTTCTGGCTGGCCGACACGCGCACCGATGGCGACCTCAGGGCGTTCCTCGAATGGCGCTGCACGGTCGTAACCTCTCTGGTCCGCGAGGTCCCGCGACGCGGTGCGAAAGGACGCGACGGTGGCGGTGATTTCCTCGGTCGCGCGACCGACCGGCGGCGCGTGGTATGAAGGCGGCGATCTCAAGGCGCTGGCGCAGGCGGCAGGCGTGATCGAGGCGTGTTTCTATGAGCCGAGCGCTGCGCGGGTCAAAGCCGACCTCCACTACGTCAAGCGCCGCCTGCGCGGCGCGGGGAGTTTTCGCCGGCATCGTCCGTCCCGCTTTTCCCGATCTCGAGGCCAAGGGGGAATTCCT
This sequence comes from uncultured Alphaproteobacteria bacterium, assembly GCA_963781895.1. Classification (GTDB taxonomy): domain Bacteria; phylum Pseudomonadota; class Alphaproteobacteria; order Rhizobiales; family Beijerinckiaceae; genus Roseiarcus. The sequence continues at coordinate 77,722 of CAWAIM010000016.1, read as the reverse complement.
CGCCGCAATGGGCGCGCTCGGCGCTGGCGGCGTGCGTGAGATTGCCTTTTACAACTGGGGCCATTTGCGGGACGCCAATCTCGACTGGATCGCCGAAGGCCTCGCGGCGCTGGAGAGAGCTCGGCGTGACTTCAGCGCCGACGCACAAGAGGGGACGCCATGACGCTCGATCTGATCCTTCGCGGAGGACGGGTCATCGATCCGTCGCAAGGGATCGACGCCGTTGCCGACGTCGGCTTCCTGGGCGGCCGCGTCGCCGAAAACGCCGGGACTCTCCGGCGCCGACGTGAGGGACGTCTCGGGCCGGATCGTGACCCCCGGCCTCATAGATGCATACGCACGTGTATTGCGGCGGAACCTCGCTCGGCGTCGATCCGTTGCGGCTGGCGCGCGGCGGATGCACGACGCTGGTCGACGCCGGCAGCGCCGGGCCGGGCAACTATTCTGGCTTTCTGGACCACGTGATTCGCCCTTCGCCGGTCCGGATCGTGGCCTTCCTCAACGTCTCCTTCGCCGGCATCTACGGCTTCTCGAAACGGGTCATGGTCGGCGAGAGCGGCGACTTGAGGCTGATGGCGCCGGCTGACGCGGTCGAGGTCATAGACGCCAACCGCGACACGATCGCCGGCGTCAAAGTCCGTGTCGGTCTCAATGCTTCTGGGAATTCCGGCGTCGTCCCGCTCGACATCGCCCGACAGACGGCCGAGGAGGTTGGCCTGCCGATGATGGTCCACATCGACCATCCCCCGCCGACGCTCGAGGACGTCCTGGCGCGATTGCGCACAGGCGATATTCTCACGCATTGTTTCCGTCCCTTCCCCAACACTCCCGCGACCGCCGAGGGCGGCGTGCGCGGCGCGGTGATCGAAGCGCGCAAGCGCGGCGTGATCTTCGACATCGGCCACGGCATGGGGTCTTTCGCCTTCAGGACTGCGCGCACGATGGCGGCCAACGGATTTGCGCCCGACTGCATCTCGAGCGACGTTCATTCGTTGTGCATTGATGGCCCGGCGTTCGATCTTCTCACCACGATGTCAAAGTTTCTGTGCCTCGGCATGAGCCTCACGGATGTGGTGCGGGCGGCGACACTGGCGCCGGCCAAGGCGTTGCGCCGCGGCGATCTCGGAAGCCTGCGGCCAGGCGGCGTCGGCGACGCCTCGATCCTCGAGCTCGAAAGCGGCGCGTTCGACTATGTCGACGTCATCGGCGAACATATGGCCGGAGACCGGCGGCTGACCGCGCGTGGAATCGTCGTGAATGGGCAATGGTGGAGTGGATGAGGCTTGCGCCTCACGCGCGCAAATTGGGAGGATCCGCAGATGACCGACTCGACCCCGGAGCAACGGCTTGCCGCGCTCGGCTTGACGCTTCCCGCCGTGCCGGCGCCGCTTGCCAACTACGTGCCGTTTCGCTGGGCGGGTAGCCTTCTGTTTCTTTCGGGGCAGGGGCCGAAGCGACCCGAGGGCGGCTTCGATGTCGGCCGCCTCGGCAAGGACGCGACAGTCGAGGACGGCTATCGAGCCGCGCGCCTGACCGGGCTGCAATTGCTGGCGGTCGCCAAGTCCGCGCTTGGCGAACTCGCGCGGATCGAAGCGGTGGTCAAGCTGCTCGGCATGGTCAATTCTGAGCCCGATTTCGCCGATCACCCGAAGGTGATCAACGGCTGCTCGGACCTGCTGGTCGAAGTTCTCGGCGACGCCGGTCGCCATGCGCGCTCGGCCGTTGGCGTTGGCTCGCTTCCCAGCGGCATCATGGTCGAGATCGAAGCCATTCTGCTGGTCCGATCCTAAACGTCGGCGACGGGCCTGTCGCCGCCCTCCGGCCCGGCGCGGGGGGCGCGCCCTTGCCCGCTGCTTGAGGCTAACCTAGTCTCGCCGATGACGCGCCGGCGCTGCAACGCGCTCCCGGCGCGACGCCCGCGATGAAGCGAGGAGAAGCGGCGAGGTGCGGCGAGGGCGGCTTCTTGCTGGACGGATGGCGCTCGCAGCGCTCGCCGTCTGGGCCTTGCTGATGATCGTCCCCGATTTTTATCGAGTCGCGCGGCCGCTCGCCTCCGCCGGCTTCGCGTCGAACAATGACGGCCTGATCTACGACGTGCGAGGTCCGTTCGGTCGCGACGAGGACTTCGCCGGCGTGGCAAGCGGGACTGCGGCCGGGCGACCGGCTGGATCTGAAGGCCATGGCGTGCGGCGCGCCGCAGACGCGTCGGTGCGTCGACTTGCTGTCGGTTCTGGGAGGCATGGGCGGCGTCCAGCTCGTCAGACCCGGACGCGTGCTTCATTTGCAGATTCTTCCGGCCGACGGGAGCGCCGCGCGCGCCGTTGAAGTGGCCGCCCGCCCATACGAGACGACCTGGCTCGACCGGGGCGCGCTTCTTGTCAACGAGATCGATCGCGACCTTGTTCGTCCTGGCCGCGGCGTGGCTGGTCTGGACCCGCCCCGGAGGAATGACCTGGGGTTTCTTCCTCTATGCGATCTGGTTCAACTCCGGACAGAATTTCGTGTTCTACACGTTCCTGCAGGAGCGGCCGGGCCTGCTGCTGGCGCAGGAAACGGCGGAAGCGGTGAGTCAGGGCGTCGGCTACGCAGGCTTCCTGCTGTTCGTGCTGCGCGCCCCGTCAGACCGCGCCAATCCGTCCTGGCGCGGCTGGCGGTTTGTGCTGCCGCTGGTGGCGCTGCTGTTCATCGGGCTGCAGCTGCTCAGTTACGCCAACACTGTCGGAGCGCCGAGCGAGATCGCGTCTCGGGCGACCTTCTTCGCCGGATTTGGGGTCGACGCCGCAGCGATCCTCATCTTGCTTCGCAAACGGCGGGGCCAGCCCCCGCAGGAATATCAGCGGCTGCGGTGGATTCTCTGGGGCTGCGTGATCGGCCTGCCGGCATATATTGTCGCGGCGCTCCTGCAGTCCACCTCGGTCTGGCGCCTGATCCCCGGGCTGACGCAGGTCCCGCCCGACCTCATCGCCGCGCTGTATCTTCTTCATGGCCTGCTGGGCTGGTTCGTGTTCGAGGCGGTGCGTCGGCCGCGGGTGGTCAGCGTATCGATCCCGCTCAGGCGGATCACCGTGTTCGGCCTGATGCTGAGCGCGCCGGCGCTGCTGCTGCACCAGCAGATCGAACACCTGCGCGAGTTGCTGGACCTGCCCGCCTGGGGGTTTTTCGCGCTCGCGGTTGTGCTTCTGTTCCTGATCGGACGCGCGCACGAATTCGGGGTCGAGCTCGCCGACCGGGTCTTTAATCGCGCGTTCGGGCGCCATGTCGCGGCGCTGCGCACGGTCGCCGAGGACGTCCTGCGCGCCGACAGCCTCGATGCGGTGGAGGGCATCCTCACGCAGGCCCCGCTACAGACGCTCGGCCTCGCCTCCGCGGCGGTGTTCCGCCGCGACGGCGCGCTCTTCCGGCGCCACGCCGGATCGCCCGGCTGGCCCGCGGGAACCGCCGACCGGCTGAATGCGGCGGATCCGGCGCTTTGCGCCGCACAGGACGGGGCGCCCCTTCCGATCAGTCCGGACGACGCTGCCCGCCTCGGCCTGCCGACCGGGCTCGCCGCGCCGACGCTCGCCGTGCCCGTCGCCGACCGCCTCGCCTGCCATGCCCTCGCCCTCTACGGCCCGCATGCGACCGGAGCCGAACTGTCGCGCGACGAGCGGGACATGCTGGCCCGGCTCGCGCATAGCGCGGCCCTTGCCTATCGCAACCTCGAAGCCGAGGCGCTGCGCCGGCGAATCGGCGAACTGCAGGCGACGGTCCAACCGGCCATCAACTGAATTCGAACGATCAAACACGATTCCTGTCCCTCACCCTTTTCGTCTCGTCGGGTCACGCCACGCCGAAGCTCACGCGCCCCCGACTACGAGCGACGCGCCTCGCCGCTTCGCGCTCTGCGCCGCCGAGGCAAAACCGCCATCGGCCAGCCGCGCCATTGTCGCGATCAAATCCAACCCTGTATGTTAGGGGAGGAAATCAGACGGCGCCGGCCGCGATTTCTTGGATGCGTCGAAAGAGCCCAGCGGAGGAAATTCATGACCACGTCGGCGATCGAGCGGGTGAAGCTTGGCAGGACGGATCTGTCTGTCTCGAGGATCTGTTTTGGCGCGTCGGGACTTGGCGACATGCCCGACACCTATGGCTACGGCGTCGACGAGACGCGCGCGAAGGCGACTATCGAGGCGATCCTCGATGGCCCGGTCAACTTCCTGGACACGTCGCGCATCTATGGCTTCGGCCGCAGCGAGGAGCGCATCGGCGCCGTCATCCGCGAGCGGGGCGGCCTGCCGCAGGGATTTGTCATTTCGACCAAGCTCGACCGCGATCCGCAGACCAATCGCTTTGACGCCGCGCAGGCCCGACGATCGCTCGAACAAAGTCTTGACGGCGCTCGGGGTCGATAAGATCGATCTTCTGCATTTGCACGATCCGGAACACGCCGCGTCTTTCGAAGACATTGCCGGGCCCAACGGCGCGATCAAGGAACTGTTCCGAATCAAGGAGGAAGGTCTGGCGCGGGCCGTCGGTCTCGCGGCCGGCCCGGTCGCCATCATGACGCCGCTCCTGCGCGAGTTCGACTTCGACGCCCTGATCACCCACAACCGCTTTACGCTCGTCAATCGCAACGCCGAGCCGATGATCGACTTCGCGCATTCGAAAGGCGTCGCCGTGCTCAACGCCGCCCCCTACGCCAGCGGCGTTCTGGCGAAGGGATCGAGCGCCTATGCGCGTTACGTCTATCAGGAGGCGTCCCCCGAAATGCTGGAGCCGATCCGGCGCATCGAGGCCGTCTGCGCCAAGCACGGCGTCCCGCCGGGCGCGGCGGCATTGCAGTTCTCGCTCCGCGATCGCACGGATAAGTTCGACCATTTGCGGCGTCACCAGGCCTGAACGCATTCAAGAGACGTTGGAATGGGCGCGTTTTCCCATTCCCGACGCGGCGTGGGAGGAGTTGAAGTCGATCGGATTTTCCGCCGACGACCCGGAGGCCACAAGGGCGTATGTGCTGGGCTAAATTGGCGCGGCGCGGACGTAAAAGCGCCTCGGATTGTGTGACAGGGAGCTGGCTGGGGGACCTGGATTCGAACCAAGATTGACGGAGTCAGAGTCCGCAGTTCTACCGTTGAACTATCCCCCAACGGATTGCCGCCGCGCCTTGAAGGCGCGGGAGCAATGGCGGGCTCAATAGCGAAGCTGAGGCCTGGGCGCAAGAGTTGGCGCAAGCGCTTGGCCTGCGCCCCGCCGCCGGCGCGGCTACACGTGCTCCACCGCCACGACGCCCGGCGCGGCTTTGAGCGCGCCGGCGAGCGCGGCGTTGACGGCGTAGCGGCCGGGCAGGCGGATCTCGACCTCGCCGTCCTTCGGCCCCAGGATGACGACCAGCGACACTTCGCCCTCGCCGGGCGCCTTCAGGCGCCGCTCGATCGAATCGAGCGGCGTCTCGTCGCGCACGAACACCCTGAGGCCCCGATGCACCTTGGCCGCGGCGTCGTTGAGACGCTCGACGGCGACGATGCGCGCCCGCACGTCCTCGCCCTCGACATTGGCCTGCAGCGTCACCAGCACGTCCGAGCCTTTCTCCAACAGGTCGCGGAACTGGTTGAGCGCTTCCTGGAACAGGATCGCCTCATATTGTCCGGACGGGTCGGAAAGCTGAACCACGCCCAGCTTGCCGCCGTTCTTGGTCCGGCGCTCGTAACGGTCGAGCACGCTGGCGCCGAGCCGCGCGGTCGAAGCGCCCCCGCGCACAGCGCGGGCGAAGTCGGCCCAACGCGTCGCGCGCAGCCGTTTGAGGACCGCGTCGTAGGCTTCCAGCGGGTGGCCGGAAAGGAAGAAGCCCACGGCTTCGAATTCGCGCCTGAGCCGCTCCGATTCCGGCCAGGGCGACGCGCGCACCCTCAACGGCGAAGCCTCGGTTTCGCCGAACAGCGCGTTCTGGCCCGAGACCTTCTCGTGCGCGCTTTGGTTGGCCATCGCCAGCATCGGCTCGATCGCGGCGAAGGCGACCGCGCGGTCGCTTTCCAGGCCGTCGAAGGCGCCGGCGGCGGCCAGGCTCTCCAGCGCCTTTTTGTTGACGAGGCGCGGATCGAGGCGCCTCGCGCAATCGCTCAAGGAGGCGAAGGCGCGGTCGCCTCGCGCCTCGACCAGAGCCTCGGCCTGCGCATCGCCGACGCCCTTGATCGCGCTCAGGGCGTAGATGATCGTCGCCGGGCCGTCCGCATTCCCGCGAACGTCGAAATCGACTTGCGAATCGTTGGCCGAAGGCGGGGCGACTTTGATGCCGAGCCTTTGCGCCTCGGCGCGGAACTCAGCGAGCTTGTCGGTGTTGGACTTGTCGAGCGTCATCGACGCGGCGAGGAATTCCGCCGGATGATTGGCCTTGAACCAGCCGGTCCAGTAGGCGATCAGGGCATAGGCCGCGGCATGGCTCTTGTTGAAGCCGTAGTCGGCGAACTTGGCCAGGAGATCGAAAATCTCGTCGGCCTTGGCCCGGGTCAATCCGCGGCTCGACGGCGCCGCCGACGAAGCGGGCGCGCTGGGCGTCCATCTCCTTCTTGATCTTCTTGCCCATCGCGCGGCGCAGCATGTCGGCCTCGCCGAGCGAATAGCCCGACAGAGCCTGCGCGATCTGCATCACCTGTTCCTGATAGATGATGACCCCGAACGTCTCGCGCAGGATCGGTTCGATCATCGGGTGGATGTAGTCGGGCTTCTCATGGCCGAGCTTGCGGGCGCAATAGGTGGGGATGTTGGCCATCGGACCCGGGCGGTAGAGCGCGACCAGCGCGATCAGATCCTCGAACCGGTCGGCGCGCATCTCGGTGAGCGCCTTGCGCATGCCGCCGCTTTCCACCTGGAACACGCCGACCGTCTCGCCGCGCCCCAGCATGGCGTAGGTCTTGGCGTCATCGAGCGGGATCTGGCTCAAATCGACCGCGACGCCCCGCCGCGCAATGAGGTTGATGGCGCGCTGCAGAACCGTCAGCGTCTTGAGTCCCAGAAAATCGAACTTCACCAGACCAGCCGGCTCGACCCATTTCATGTTGAACTGGGTCGCGGGCATCGCCGACTTCGGGTCGCGATAGAGCGGCACCAGCTCGGTCAGCGGCCTTTCGCCGATGACGACCCCCGCCGCATGGGTCGAAGCGTTGGAATAGAGCCCTTCGAGCCGCTCGGCGATGGCGAGCATTTCCGCCACCTTCGGGTCGGCCTTCGCCGCCTCCTGCAGCCGCGCCTCGTCCGCCACCGCCTGTTTCAGCGTAATGGGATTGGCCGGATTCTGCGGCACGAGCTTGGCGAGCTTGTCGACCTGGCCGAGCGGCATTTCCAGGACGCGTCCGACGTTGCGCATCACGCCGCGCGCCAGGAACGAGCCGAAGGTGATGATTTGCGCCACCCGATCGGCGCCGTAGCGCTCCCGCACATAGGCGATCACCTCGTCGCGCCGGTCCTGGCAGAAGTCGATGTCGAAGTCAGGCATCGACACGCGCTCGGGGTTGAGGAAGCGCTCGAACAACAGCCCGAAGCGCATCGGGTCGAGATCGGTGATGGTGAGCGCCCAGGCGACCAGCGAGCCGGCGCCCGAGCCGCGGCCCGGTCCGACCGGAATGCCTTGCGCCTTCGCCCATTTGATGAAGTCGGCGACGATGAGGAAGTAGCCCGGAAACTGCATTTTGACGATCACGTCGAGCTCGAAGGCGAGCCGGCTCCGGTAATCCTCGTTCGTGTGGCCGGGCGCGAGGCCGTGCGCCTCGAGCCTCGAGCCGAGGCCTTCGCTCGCCTGGCGGCGCAGTTCCTCGACCTCGTCGACCGCGCCGCCGCCGGCGGCGGAAAAGCGCGGCAGAATCGGCTTGCGCGTGAGCGGACGATAGGAGCAGCGCATGGCGATCTCGACGCTCGCCTCAGTCGCTTCCGGCAAGTCCGCGAACAGCGCCATCATCTCGGCGCGAAGTCTTGAACCGATGCTCGGGCGACAGTCGGCGGCGCTCGGAGGCGGAGACGAGCGCGCCTTCCGCGACGCACAGCAGGGCGTCGTGCGCCTGATGGTCGGAACGCGCGGCGAAATAGGCTTCGTTGGTCGCGACCAGCGGCGCCCCGAGCCGGTCCGCCAGATCGATGAGCTGAGGCTCGATCGCCCGCTCCGCGTCGAGGTCGTGACGCTGGAGCTCGACATAGAGCCTGGAGTCGAAGGCCTCGATCAGGCGTTTGAGGCGGCTCTCGGCGAGGTCCGGCATCCCGAGCCTGAGCGCGCGGTCGACCGGCCCGCCCGGACCGCCGGTCAGCGCGATCAGGCCCTCGCTCGTACGAAGCGCGCCGAACGGGAGATGCGGCTCGTCGCCGTCCTTCGGATCGAGCCACAGGCTGGAGACGAGACGCATCAGATTGCGGTAGCCGGTCTCGCTCTGCGCGATCAGCACGATCGGCGCCCGCGCCAGCCGCTGCTCGCCGAGGCGCGAGGACGAGGGCGGCGCGTCGGCGAAGTCGACGGTCGCCTGCGCGCCGATGATCGGCTGCACGCCATAACCGGCGAGTTTCTCGGAAAACTCGAGCGCGCCGAACAGATTGTTGGTGTCGGTGATCGCCAGCGCCGGCATGTCGTCGGCCTTGGCGAGCTTGGCCAGCGTCTCGATCGTCAGCGCCCCTTCGCGCAGCGAATAGGCGCTGTGCACGTGCAGATGCACGAAGCCGACGGCCTTGAGAACCGATGATTCCATGCCGGGGATTGTCGCAAAGCGAGCGGCGGGCGTCGAGCGGGTAGGCGAGGGGGTTGTGGATGAAGGCGCATTTGCGTACTTGATGGCGACGCCGAGCGGCGGAGCGCTCGCCTGTGGCGGGAACTAAATTCGGCGAAATCCGGGGTCTGTCGCTCCAACACGGGAGATCGCGCATGCCCGAAATCATGGCAAGCCGCACGACGGCTCGCATCGAAGGCGATTTCGTTGTTTTCCTCATCGGGATGCGGATCAACAAGCTCTGGAAGGTCCATCAGTGGGCGCCGATGTTCGGCGCTATGCCGAAGATGTTGAAGGAATTGGAGGCGGCGCCGGCGGAGGTTGGCTTTCTCGGCTATACCGCTGTGGGACTGACGACGATTGTCCAATATTGGAGGAGTTTCGATCACCTGGAGCGATACGCGCGCGCCAAGGACAAGCGTCACTGGCCAGCCTGGGTGGAGTTCAACCGCCGGATGAAAAACGCGCGCGGCGACGTCGGCATCTGGCACGAGACCTATCTCGTGAGGGCCGGCGAATATGAGGCGATCTACAGCGGGATGCCGCTCCACGGCCTGGCGAAGGCGGGGAGCCGCGCCGCCGTGCCAGCGGAGCGAGACAGCGCGCGCGACCGGCTCGGCTCGACTTAGATTCCGAATAGCCGAAGGCGCGCCGAAGTCGCTTTGTCATTGCCGACGGCGGGCCGCTGCGAACGCACCACTTCATCGGCGATCGACGCGCAAGCCTGGTCCGCAAGATCCGGCGCAGTCTCCTTGGGCGTCGCGCTAGCGGCCCTCGCTCTCGCGCTTCATCGACGCGGCCGGGCTCGAGTAGGCCTCCTGCCGGTCGACGCTCCAGTAGCGCAGTTCCTCGATCGGGACGGTTGGCCGGTGACGGCGCAAGCCACATAGGCGCCCGGTCGGATAATTCGAATATCGCCGTCGAGAAACTCGACTTTCGCTTCGCCCGCGTCGGCCGGCCGCCGCTCCATTTTGTTCATGGCGAGTAATCCCGTTCCTAAGGGCTGTATGCCACGGCGAGCGTCGCATGGGAACTGCAAGATTGCGTGGGGCCATCAGTTCGATAGACGCCGCCGCGCTGGACACGGCAGGGCGGCTCTGGTAAACGCCGGCACGCTTGAACGCGCTTCTCCCAGGGAGGAGCGCGGTTTCGCGCTTCATGTCAATTTCAGGCCATTCGAGGCCAGGCCATTCCGGGCTTCGCCTCAAAACACAGGACAGTCCGTGCAAGTACTCGTTCGCGACAACAACGTCGATCAGGCCCTCAAGGCGCTCAAGAAGAAGATGCAGCGCGAGGGGATTTTCCGCGAAATGAAGCTTCGCGGCCACTACGAGAAGCCGTCGGAGAAGAGGGCGCGCGAGAAGGCCGAAGCCGTTCGTCGCGCGCGCAAGCTCGCGCGCAAGAAGCTGCAGCGCGAAGGATTGCTGCCGATGAAGCCCAGGCCCGTCCCTGGCGCGCCGCGTACCGCCGGCTGATCGTCCGGCCGGGCGCCAGGCTGGGGCGGCTTCGCACGACGTCCTCCGCGCATATCCGGGCGCGGCGCCGGTTTTGAACCCCGCCCGACCTGGCGGGGTTTTGCTTTCGGGCTTGGGTCCGAACCCTGGATTCGAATGTTCCGCGCCCGCATGAGGGCGCGCCCCGCGGAGGTCCGCGAATGTTGGACAGCACGTTGAGGCTCAGGAGCGCCCTGGCCCGGTTCGGAATGGCGGCGGCGTTGGCGCTGGCGCTCGGCGCCTGCAGCGAGACCATCGGCGGCCTCAACTCACATGTGGCGGAGGTCGACGCCGGCTCGGGGGCGCAGGCCTCCAACGCCGGCAATATCGCCTCGCTCACCGAGGTCATTCAGCGCAATCCGAACGATGCGGCGGCCTACAACACGCGCGGCGTCGTTTATGCGAAGCTCGGGCGCTACTCGAACGCGATCAGCGATTTCAGCCACTCGATCGAACTGGATCCCCGTTTCTCGGGCGCCTACACCAACCGGGCGCTCGCTTACCGTCAGACCAAGAAAGACGATCTGGCCATGCAGGATTTCAATCAGGCGATCGCCGTCAATCCGAACGACGCCGCCGCCTATCTTGGCCGTGGCAATCTCCTGCGCTCGCAAAACAACTTCTCCGCCGCGCTCGCGGACCTCAACCAGGCGATCAAGCTCAACCCGGAAGGCGCTCAGGCCTACCATGCGCGGGGGCTCATCTATCAGCGCCAGGGCGACAATGTTCAGGCGATCACGGATTTCAACAATGCGATCGATCGCAATCCTTTCGCCGGCGCTCCGTATCAGGCGCGCGGTCAGAGCCTGATGGCGACCGGCAAGTACGAGGCGGCGATCGAGGACTTCAACGCGGCGCTCAACGTCGACGCCAACATTTCAGAGGCCTGGGCGGGCCTCGGCTTCTGCTACGAGAAGCTCAACAACCGCGCCAAGGCGGTCGAGTCCTACCAGCGCGCGGTTTTGGTCGATCCCAACAACAGCGCGGCGCGCGAGGCGCTGCGCCGATTGAGCTGAGCGCTCGGGGCTCAGGCTCGCCGGTCTCGAACGCCGCAGAGGCGGTCGTTCACGCTTCCAACCGCTGCTCGGACTTCAGAAACTCCTCCAGCCAGTGGATGTCGTACTGGCCGTTCTGCACGTCGGCGTTTCGCACCAGAGTGCGAAACAGCGGCAGCGTCGTCTCGATGCCGTCGATGATGAACTCGTCGAGCGCCCGGCGAAGCCGCATCAGCGCCTCGGTCCGGGTGCGCCCATGGACGATCAGCTTGCCGACCAGCGAATCGTAAAAGGGCGGAATCACGTAGCCCTGATAGGCGGCCGAATCGACGCGAACGCCAAGGCCGCCTGGGGGATGGAAATAGGTGATGCGGCCTGGCGATGGAATGAAGGAGCGCGCGTGCTCCGCGTTGACCCGGCATTCGATCGCGGCGCCGAGGAATCGAACATCGTCTTGCAAGATCGACAGGGGCGAGCCCGCGGCGATTTTGATCTGCTCGTTGACGATGTCGATGCCGGTGATCATCTCGGTGACGGGATGTTCGACCTGCACGCGCGTATTCATCTCGATGAAGTAGAAACTTCCGCCTTCATAGAGAAATTCGATCGTCCCGGCGCCGACGTAGCCGAGTTCGGCCATCGCCCTGGCGACGATGCCGCCGATCTGCGCCCGCTGGTCGGCGTTGAGGGCGGGGGAGGGGCCTTCCTCCCAGACTTTCTGGTGTCTGCGCTGCAAGGAGCAGTCGCGCTCGCCGAGATGAATGGCGCGCCCCTGTCCGTCGCCGAGCACCTGAAATTCGATATGGCGCGGCTTGCTCAGATACTTCTCGAGATAGATGGAGTCGTCGCCGAAAGCGGTTTTGGCTTCGATCTTGGCGGTGGCGATCGCGTTGGCCAGATCTTCGGGTCCACGCGCGACCTTCATGCCGCGCCCGCCGCCGCCGGCCGCGGCCTTGACGATGACCGGGTAACCGATGCCGGCGGCGATCTCCAGCGCTTCCTCCGCGTCGCCGATCGCGCCCTGAGAGCCGGGAACGCACGGGATTCCGAGCCGCGCGGCGGTCCGCTTGGCCTCGATCTTGTCGCCCATGATGCGGATGTGCTCGGCCTTGGGGCCGATGAAGCTGATCTCGTGTTCTTCGAGAATGTCGGCGAAGCGGGCGTTCTCGGACAGGAAGCCGTAGCCCGGATGGACCGCGTCCGCGCCCGTGATCTCGCAGGCCGCCACGATCGCGGGAATGTTGAGATAGCTGTCGCGGGCGGGCGGCGGCCCGATGCAAACGCTCTCGTCCGCGAGCTTGACGTGCATCGCGTCCTTGTCGGCGGTCGAATAGACGGCGACGGTCGCGATGCCGAGCTCCTTGGCCGCGCGCAACACGCGCAGGGCGATCTCGCCGCGGTTGGCGATCAGGATCTTATCGAACATCGATGCGCCTTCTCCGCGGTCCAGGGTCGCCTGCGGCGCGCTTGTCCATTCCGATCACTCGATGACCATCAACGGCTGGCCGTATTCGACCGGCGAGCCGTCGGAGACGAGGATCTCGGCCACCCGTCCCGCGCTCGGCGCGACGATGTCGTTGAACGTCTTCATGGCTTCCACGAGCAGCAGCTTGTCTCCTGCCTTCACCATCGATCCGACTTCGACGAACGGCTTTGATTCCGGGGTAGGGCGCAGATAGGCCGTGCCGACCATCGGCGATTTCACCGCTCCCGCGATCTCGACCGCGGGCGCCTCGGCGGCGGCCTCCGCGACCGTGTCGGCGGGCGCGGCGGGTTGCGCCGGAGCGGCGGCGGCCGCCAAGACCGCCGGAGCAGCCGGCGTTCGCTCGCGCGCCAGCCGCACGTGCAGCTCGCCGAGGTCGAATTCGACCTCGCTCAGATCGTATTTTGCGAGAATTGTGGCGAGCTGGTCGATCGCGGCGACATCGACGAGGCCTCGCGCAGACTCGTCGGTTCGTGGGCCGAACGGCTTCTTCATTGTGTTTGGCTCGGGTGGGGAAGGACGAATCCGTCGATTTTTGATGCCCCTATATCCCGCCGGCCCAGGCAAATAAAGAGTGCGGAACGCCAAAGCTCAGGCGCGGCGCGCCCACACCTTGATATCGTGGAACGCGACGCCGCCGAACGGCGCCACGCTGTCGTCGCCGACCAGCGCATTGATTCCCCAGCCGTCGAGAAAGGCCGACGGCGGCCACACGCCTTCGCTGACGAGGACGCCCGGCCGCGCGTCCTTTGAAGAGCCGCGCGTGCAGGCGCGTTTGTCCGCGCTCGTTGCCGAGGCGGACCACGTCGCCATCCTCGAGGTCGAGCCGCGCCGCATCGATCGGGTTGATCAGCACCTCCGGGCGCCGCTCACGCGCGAGCGAGGTCGGGGTCTGGGTAAAGCTCGAGTTGAGGAAGTTGCGGGCGGGGGACGTCGCGAGCTTGAACGGACGCTCTTCGTCCGTCTCCTCGTTGACCGGCCAATGGTCGGGCAGGCTCGGCATCTCCCGCCAGCGGCCGCGCAACCCGTCGTTGGCGACGGGCGTATGCGCCCAGTCGGCCTTGAAGCGGAACTTTCCGTCCGGAAAGCCGAAGCCGTCGAGGAAATGCGCCGCCTCGAAAGGCGGCTGCAAATCGAGCCAGCGCTGGGCTTCGAGCGCCGCCAGATCGCCATAGCCCGATTGGCGCAGCGTCCAGTCGATGATCTCGCGCGGCGACATGGAAAACGCCGGGTGCTCGGCGCCGAGTCGCCGGGCGAGCGCGACGATCACCTCGTGATTTGAGCGGCAGCCCTGCGGCGGTTCGATCGCCTTGGCCGCGAACTGCAGGTGCTGATGGCCGCCGGCGGTATAGATGTCGTCGTGCTCCAGGAACATCGTCGCCGGCAAGCACGATATCGGCGTAGCGCGCGGTGTCGGTCATGAATTGCTCGTGGACGCAGACGAACAGATCGTCGCGCGAAAATCCGCGCCGCACCTTTTCCTGATGCGGAGCGACGGCGAGCGGATTGGTGTTCTGGATCAGCATCGCCTTGACCGGCGGCCCGCCTTTCAGCGCCTCCTTTTCGCCGGTCAGGATCGCGCCGACGCGCGACTGGTCGAGGCGGCGCACGCTCGAATCGCGGACGTCCAGGCCCTCGATCATCGTTTTGCGCAGCTTGAAAATGCCGCTGTTGCTGTGGAAAGCGCCGCCGCCCTCGTGCGCCCAGGCGCCGGTGACCGCCGGGATGCACAGCGCCGCGTGCATGTTGGCCGCGCCATTGCGCTGGCGCGAGAAGCCGTAGCCGAGGCGGAAGAACGTGCGCTTGGTGCGCCCGACCAGCGCGGCGAACTCTTCGATCTGAGCGGCGTCGAGGCCGGTGATCGCGCTCGCCCATTCGGGATCGCGGGCGCTGAGATGCGCCTCGAGCTCAGCCGGCGCGTCGGTGTAGCGTTCGAGATAGGCGCGGTCGGCGAGGCCGTCGCGAAACAGCACATGCATCGCCGCGCAGGCGAGCGCGCCGTCCGTGCCCGGCCTCAGGCGCAAGGCGAGGTCGGCCTGGCGCATCGTCTCGGTGTCGTAGATGTCGATGGCGACAATTTTGGCGCCGCGTTCCTTGCGCGCGCGGACGGCGTGGGTCATGACGTTGACCTGAGTGACGACGGCGTTGGTCCCCCAGATCACGACGCAATCGGACTTGGCCATTTCGCGCGGATCCGCGCCGATGAGCCGCCCGGTTCCCGCGACATAGCCCGGCCAGGCGATTCCGGTGCAGATCGTCTGGTAGAAGCGCGAGTAGCGCTTGGCGTGGGTGAGGCGCTCGATGCCGTCGCGCATCACCAGCCCCATCGTGCCGGCGTAGAAATAAGGCCAGACGCCTTCGGGGCCGAGTTCGCGCTCGACGGCAAGAAAATTCTCGGCGACGCAGATCCAGCGCGTCGTCCCAGCCGATCGGCGGCGAAGCGCCCGAGCCTTTCGGCCCGACGCGGCGCAAGGGCTGGGTCAGCCGATCGGGATGGTGGATGCGCTCGCTGTAGCGCGCGACCTTGGCGCAGACGACGCCGGCCGTGTAAGTCTGATCCTTCGCGCCATAGACGCGGCCGATGCGCTCGCCGTCGATCACCTCGACGTCGAGCGCGCAAACCGAGGGGCAATCGTGCGGACACACCGACGGCCGCCTCACGATGCCCGGAACCGCGTTCATCAGGCCTCCGACGCTTTCCTCATGTGGACCTCATGCGGCGATCCCGCCCGCATCCGTCACGGCCGTGCTCGACCCGGTCATCCACGCCGTGTTCACGGCGCAAATTCCAAGTCGATATTCGGCGCACGCCCGGCCATGACACAACACGCTTGCCTCTCGATCTCCGCGACTGCCACAATTGCACGCAACGCACTATAGCATCAATTCGGGCGCGCTTTTCGGGTCCGCTTTCCTTCCGCCCGGCCGCACTCCGCCGACAGAGGAGCGCTCCGCCAGGTTTTGTGCTATTCTGCACGACGCCCGAGGGCGCGCCATGGCGGGAACCCGAAAAATCGCGGCGATCCTGGTCGCGGATATCGTCGGCTATAGCCGGCTCGCCGGCGCGGACGAGGAACGCACGCTGTCGCGGCTCCGGGGATTGCGGAGCGATCTGATCGATCCCGCCATCGACGCGCATCACGGGCGGATCGTCAAGCGCACCGGCGACGGCAGCCTGATCGAATTCCGCAGCGTGGTCGACGCCGTGCGCTGCGCCATCGAGGTGCAGAACGGCCTGTCCGAGCGCAACGCCGGCCTGCCGCAAGAACGCCGCATCGAGTTTCGCGTCGGCATTCATCTCGGCGATGTCGTCGAGGAGGCCGACGGCGACTTGATGGGCGACGGCGTCAATATCGCCGCGCGGCTCGAACATCTGGCTCAACCCGGCGGCGTGCTGATCTCCGGCGCCGCCTACGACCAACTCCAGGGCAA
The DNA here is from genome assembly GCA_963781895.1 of uncultured Alphaproteobacteria bacterium. Lineage (GTDB taxonomy): Bacteria > Pseudomonadota > Alphaproteobacteria > Rhizobiales > Beijerinckiaceae > Roseiarcus. The sequence continues at coordinate 61,599 of CAWAIM010000016.1, read as the reverse complement.
GCTCGACGTCGTTCCGGAGTTCGTGGGCGAGCAGAATTTGAAAAATATCGCCCGTCCGGTGCGCGCCTACCGGATACCGCTCAACGAGAAAGCGCCAGGATCGCGGCCGCGGCCCCGCATGGTCGGCGGACGCATCGCACCGGCTGCGGCGGCGGCGGCGATCCTGGTATTGGCCGTGGGCGGCTGGCTCTTCTGGCCGCGCCATCCGGGCCTGGGCCTCGTCGGCAGGGCGTCGCTCGCGGTGTTGCCGTTCGCCAATATCGCCGGCGACCAGGAAACGGGCAGGCTCGCCGACGGTCTTACCGAGGACATCATCACCGACCTGTCGCGCTATCGCACCATGGACGTCATCGCTCGCAATTCGACGGCGGCCTACAAAGACAAGGCGATCGATGTGCGCCAAGTCGGCAGGGACTTGAACGTCCGCTACGTGCTCGAAGGTTCGGTGCAGCGCGAGGGCGATCAGATCCGCGTCACCGCGCAGCTGATCGATGCGACGAGCGATGCGCATCTGTGGTCGGAGCGCTGGGATCGGCCCTCGAAAGAATTCTTCGCCGTGCAGAGCGACATCGCCGATCAGCTGGGGAACCGTCTCGGCGGCGCCGGGGTGATCGACAAAGCCGAACAGGAAGCCGTGCGGCGTTCGCGCCCGGAAAATCTGACGGCCTACGAACTCTATCTCGCCGGCCGGAGCGAGATGTTGCGCATGACTCCCGAGGGCGTCAAGAACGCGATCGAACTGTTGGAGAAGGCGGTCGGCCGCCGATCCCAGGTTCTCCCGCGCCTGGGGGGGACTTGCCGGCTGCGCGAATGATTCTGATCGGCATGGCCGGCGCCGACCCGGCGGTCGCGCTTCCTCCAGGCGCGCGCTGCAGCCCAACGTGCCGTTGATCTCGATCCGGGCGATGCCGACGCGCACCTGATGCTCGGCTGGGCCCTGGCGTTTCGCGGAGACCTTGGTCCCAGCGAAGCCGAATTCGATACGGCCCTACGGCTCAACCCAGGAGACGCCGACGTCCTCTCAGGCTACTCGGCTTGGGCGGTGTCGTTCGGACATCCGGAACGCGCCGCGGAGGCCGCCGATCGCGCCATCCGGCTCAATCCGAGCTATCCACCGGGTCAGGCGCCTTCCTTCTCCTACGCGTATTTCTCCGTCGGCCGATACGAAGACACTTTGCGCATCCTGGACCGGCTCCCCAAGGACAATTACCTTTTCTACTCCTGGGTGCTGCGCGCCGCGAGCTATGCCGCGCTCGGCCACGCCGCGGAGGCCAAGTCGGCCCTCACGGATGCGCTCGCGCACTTTCCGGATCTGACCATCGAGGGCCTCACGGGGACCCCGGATTGGAGCGACGCAGAGCGCAAGCGGCTGGCCGAAACCATGCGGGCCGCGGGGTTCCCGCCATGCGCGAAACCCGAGACTTTGGCGAAAAATCCGCAATTGGTGCGTCTGCCTGAATGCCAGTCGAAATGAAATGCTGAATGGTCTCAGGACCGCTTTCCATCGACTCCATGGCTCTCCCTCAAAGGGCGGGCGGCCGTGGCGAGTCGGTCGCGCCATTCCGCATGGCGCATGAGGGTTCACCATCGCGGTAACCCGGAAAATTGCCGCGATCCCGGTCGCCGCCATCGTCGGCTACGGCGGGCTCGCTGGCGCGGACGAGGATCGCACATAGTCGCGACCTCGGAGGCCACGCTGGCGTCTGATCGATCCCGGCATCGACGCGCATCATGGTCGCATCAATCCCGGCCATGACGCAACGCGCCTGCCTCGTAATCGCCGCGACTGCCGCGACTGCATGCAACGCGCCATAGGGGCAGTCGCAGCGCGTTTGGCGAGACGGCTCAGAACTCCCGATTGCCCGGTTCGATCGGCCGATGCTAAGAGGCGAGCCGCTCAAGTTCAAGTTTATGGACTGCGGAATTCGATCATGGCAAGGAAAGCCGAGAGCGTCTCGTTTGATCCGGAGGTGTTCCTCGAGACCGTTAACCACGGTCGGACCATGCATCACTATCGGACCGGACAGGTCATTTTCTCGCAGGGAGACGCCGCCGACTCCGTTTTCTACATCGTGCGCGGCAAGATCAAAATCTTCGTGATCTCCGAGCAAGGGAGAGAAGCGGTCGTCGCCCTGCTTGGCGAGGGGGACTTTTTCGGCGAAGGCTGTCTGATTGCCCAGCCATTGCGTCTGGCGACGGCCGCTTCGATGACCGACGTCACGGTGACGCGCATCGACAAAGCGGAGATGATCCGCGCCCTTCATGCCGAGCCGGCTTTGGCCGAGGTGTTCACCGCGCATCTGTTGACCCGCAACAGTCGCTTCGAAGCGGACCTCGTGGACCAGTTGTTCAATTCGAGTGAAAAGCGCCTGGCCCGCACTCTTCTGCTGCTGGCGAATTTCGGCAAGGAGGGGAAGCCCGAGCCCATCACCACCAAGATCAGCCAGGAGACGCTGGCGAAGATGGTTGGGACGACCCGGCCGCGGGTCAGCTTCTTCATGAACAAATTCCGGAAGCTCGGCTTTATCGACTACAATGGGAAATTGAGGGTCCACAGTTCGCTGTTGAGCGTCGTGCTACGCGACTAGAGAGCTTTTCCATCGAGTTGAGCCGTAATGCTAGGCGCGAAGCGCCGAACCCATCCAACGGCCGAAGGTTCCGCCCGCCCGCCCGAGATTGTCGACGATGTGGTCAATCTTGAACAGCCGGCGTTTGTCCCGACTGGCACCTTGGGGTCTTGGAGGACGTGAGGGAAGCCATGTCGCATTCGGTCGACCTCCAACAGCCAAATCGCGGTGACGGTGCGCCTGACGAGAAGGCTGTGACCACGAACTGGCACTCCATACATAGATCGCTCGGGCAACGAATGCGCGACTTGCGGACGTCGAGCGGCCTGTCCCCGGAACAGCTTGCCGGCGAACTGCAACTCGATCCGAAGGACATCAGCGCGTTCGAAAGCGGGGCAAAGCCCATCAACGCCGATCGGCTGCTCCGCATAGCCAAGGCGCTGGGCGTGCGGCCGGTCGAATTCTTCCGCTTCTCCGAGGAGGCCGATGGCGGCGCTGGTGAACACGACAAGCGGCCTTCGGCGGGAGGAGGAGGCTATGGGAGCTTGGTCGAGGAAGGATTGGCGCTTCACCAGGCTTTCGTCAGTATCAAGGCCGCATCGCTCCGCAATGCGATCGTCACTCTCGCGATCGAATGCGGAAAAGACGAAGAGTTTTCGTAATATTGTTCAAGATTCCCCTTCGGCGTAATTGGACATTGAAACGAGTGACTGGGGGCGGGGGATCGACTCGCGGAGCCAATCCAAAAATCGCTCTTCCGAGACGCCAAAGCGCGACGAACCCGAGATTTTCTATCCTAGCTTGGCGCCGCCGGTGATCGAGGAGACATGAGGACCGGCCCCTTTTCGTCTGCGCCCTCAACTGCCCCGATAGGTCGAATAGCTCCACGGCGAGACCAGCAGCGGGACATGGTAGTGCGCGGCCGGGTCGGCGATCCCGAAGCGGATCGGCACGAGGTCCAGGAACGGCGGCTCGGCGACGTTCGCGCCCTGCCGGCGGAAATAGTCGCCGACATGAAAGACCAGCTCGAAGCGGCCGGCGCGAGATTGCGCCGCGCCGATGAGCGGCGCGTCGGTTCGCCCATCCGAATTGGTCGCAACTTCCGCGACGAGTTTGTGGATATCCGGCGCCTCCAGTTCAAAAAGTCGTAGGCGCACGCCTTCAGCGGGCCCGCCTCGCGTGACATCGAGAACGTGAGTGGTGAGGCCAGCCAATTTTTGCTCCGTCGACGTCGGCGCAGGGATGAAAGGTCATGTACGCGATGTTTCGCCGCGCGATTGTAGCGCGTCGGCGCGCAGACCGCCAAGGCCTCCTCCTTCGCATGCGACATGCGCATGGCTGCGGCGCCACCGGGCGAGATTGCCAATTTCATGGACGCGTGAGAAATAGCGACATAGAATTCGAGCGCCGTGTTTCGCATAAGACTACAGGGAGGCCAACCCGATGGACAACGACGCCGCAGTCGAAACCGCCGAGACGACCGAATGGCTCGAGGCGCTGGACTCGGTCGAAGCCTTCGAGGGGCTCGGAAGGGTCGACGAAATCCTGGCCTCCGTGGTCACGTCGGCGAGGCGCAAGGGCGCGAGTCTGCCGTTCGCCGCCAATACCGCCTACGTCAATACGATCACCCCCGAGGCGCAGCCGCGCCATCCCGGCAATCGGGAGATCGAGCAGCGGATCCGCCGCTTCGTGCGCTGGAACGCGGCGGCGATTGTCGTGAAAGCCAACAAGGAATCGTCCGAGCTCGGCGGCCACATCGCCAGCTTTCAGTCCGCCGCGACGCTATACGACACAGGCTTCATGCATTTCTGGCATGCGGCCAACGAAACCCACGGCGGCGATCTGATCTATTTCCAGGGGCACAGCTCTCCTGGGATTTACGCCCGAGCGTTTCTCGAGGGGCGCCTCAGCGAGGAGCAGCTCCTCAACTTTCGTCAGGAGGTCGGGAGCAAGGGCCTCTCGTCCTATCCACACCCCTGGCTTATGCCCGGGTTCTGGCAATTTCCGACCGTGTCGATGGGACTGGGGCCGCTGATGGCGATCTATCAGGCCCGCTTTCTGCGCTACCTGCATTGCCGCGGCCTCGCCGACACCGCGCCGCGCAAGGTCTGGGTTTTCTGCGGCGACGGCGAGATGGACGAACCGGAGTCGCTCGGCGCGATCTCGCTCGCGGGTCGAGAGAAGCTCGACAACCTCATCTTCGTCATCAACTGCAATCTGCAGCGGCTCGACGGGCCGGTGCGCGGCAATGGCAAGATCGTGCAGGAGCTCGAAGCCGACTTCCGCGGCGCCGGCTGGAACGTCATCAAGTGTCTTTGGGGCTCCGGTTGGGACGCGTTGCTCGCCAGGGATTCGGCCGGCAAGCTGCGCCAGCTGATGGAGGAATGTGTCGACGGCGAGTATCAGGACTTCAAGTCGAAGGACGGCGCCTATATCCGCAAGCATTTCTTCGGACGCCACCCCGAGACGGCGGCGATGGTCGAGGACTGGACCGACGACGAGATCTGGTCGCTCACGCGCGGGGGCCACGATCCGGTCAAGGTTTACGCCGCTTACAAGGCTGCGGTCGAGCACAAGGATCAGCCGACCGTCATCCTCGCCAAGACGGTCAAGGGCTACGGCATGGGCGCTGCGGGCGAAGGGCAGATGATCGCCCATCAGGCCAAAAAGCTCGGCCATGACGCTTTGAAGGCCTTCCGGGACCGGTTTCAGATCCCTGTGTCGGACGAGGAACTCGACAAAGTTCCGTTCCTCCGTTTCGCGGAAGACAGCGAGGAGATGAAGTATCTGCGCGCTCGGCGCGCGGCCCTCGGCGGCTACCTGCCTTCGCGCCGGCGCGCGAGCGACCCGCTGCCGGTCCCTCCGCTTGCCAATTTCGACGCCCTATTGAAGGCGACCGCGGAGGGGCGGGAAATCTCGACCACCATGGCGTTCGTTCGCGTCCTGACGACGCTGCTGCGAGACAAGGACCTCGGCCCGCGGATCGTGCCGATCGTCCCCGATGAAAGCCGGACCTTCGGCATGGAGGGTCTGTTTCGCCAGATTGGCATCTTCAGCCAGGTCGGCCAGCTTTACCGGCCGCAGGACGCGGACCAGCTGATGTACTATCGCGAGGACCCGAAGGGACAGATCCTCCAGGAGGGCATCAACGAGCCGGGCGCGATGGCCTCTTTCATCGCCGCAGGCACGTCTTATTCGACGTCCAACACGCCGATGGTTCCTTTCTACATCTACTATTCGATGTTCGGGTTCCAACGCATTGGCGATCTCGCTTGGGCGGCGGGCGACATGCGCACGCGCGGCTTTCTGATTGGCGGCACTTCGGGCCGCACGACTCTCAACGGCGAGGGATTGCAGCACGAGGACGGACACAGCCACATCCTGGCTTCGACCATTCCCAATTGCGTCACTTACGATCCGACCTATGCTTACGAAGTGGCGGTGATCGTGCATGCGGGTCTGAAACGCATGCTCGCCGATAACGAGGACGTCTACTACTACATCACGACGCTGAACGAGAATTACCCCCACCCAGCCATGCCGGAGGGCGCTGAGGAAGGCATTCTGCGCGGCGCTTACAAGCTGCGCGAGGTCGCCGCCGAGAAGTCCGCCCTGCACGTGCGTCTGCTGGGGGCCGGGGCGATCCTGCGCGAGGTCGAGGCGGCGGCTCAAATGCTGGCCGATGAGCACGGCGTCAGCAGCGAGATCTGGAGCGTGACCAGTTTCACCGAATTGCGCCGGGAGGGCCTTGACGCCGAGCGCTGGACGATGCTGCATCCCGAGGCCGAGCCGCGAGTCCCATTCATCACACGCGCGCTGGCAGGGGGGAAAGGGCCTGTGATCGCCTCGACCGACTACATGAAGGCGCTCGCCGATGGCGTTCGCCCTTACGTGCCCGCGCGATACAAGGTGCTCGGCACCGACGGATTTGGGCGTTCCGACTATCGGCGGCGTCTCCGCTCTTTTTTCGAGGTCGACCGTTATCACATCGTCGTCGCAAGCCTCAAAGCTCTCGCGGACGACCAACTGCTGCCGACACGGCGCGTGGCGGAAGCGATCTCCAAATACGGCATCGATCCCGAAGGGCCGAATCCGGCGCGTAGCTGAAAACCCGATATTCCCAATCACCCCATCGCCCGAAGGAGTGCGCCGGTGGCGAAAATCGACGTGAACATCCCCGATATCGGCGACTTTAAGGACGTGCCGGTCATCGAAGTGCTGGTGAAGCCCGGCGACGTGGTCAAGGTCGACCAATCGCTGGTGACGCTGGAATCCGACAAGGCGACAATGGACGTGCCCTCGCCGGTCGCGGGCACGGTCGCCGAGGTGACGACCAAGGTCGGGGATAAAGTGTCGATGGGCGTCCTGATCGCGCGGATCGAAGCGGCTGGGGCAGACGCCGCTCCGCCCGCGGCTGCGCCGGCGCCGGCCAAGGAGCCGGTTGCCGCGCCGGTTGCGCCGCCGGCGGCCGCGGCGCCCGCTCCGGCCGCGAGCGCCGGGCCCGCCAAAGCGGACTTCTCCGGCGTTTTTGCGGGGCCCGCCGTGCGCCGCCTCGCACGTGAACTCGATCTCGATCTCAACCTGATCAAGGGCAGCGGCGAGAAGGGGCGCATCACCCGCGAAGACGTCAAGGCGGCGCTCGCGGGCTCAGGCGGCGGCGCCGGCGGCGGAGCAGCCTTGCCGGCGATTCCCGCGGTCGATTTCGCAAAATTCGGACCCATCGAGACCGTGCCGCTTTCGCGCATCAAACGCATCTCTGGGCCGCGCCTGCACGCGTCCTGGGTGAATGTCCCGCATGTCACGCATACCGACGAGGCCGACATCACCGACCTCGACGCGTTCCGCAAGACGCTCGACGAGGACGCGAAGAAGGACAAATCAAAGCCTTACCGCGTCTCGCTGCTGCCGCTTCTGCTGCGCGCCGCGGTCGCCTCGCTCAAGGCCTTCCCGACCTTCAACGCCGCTTTAAATCCTGCGGGAGACTCTTTGATATTGCGTCGTTATTGGCACATTGGCGTCGCGGTCGACACGCCGGACGGCCTCGTCGTCGCAGTCGTCAAGGACGTCGATCAGAAAGGCGTCGTCGAGCTTGCGCGCGAGCTTGGCGCGCTTTCCGACAAAGCCCGCGCGGGCAAGCTTTCGCCTGCGGAGATGCAGGGCGCGACGTTCACAATTTCATCGCTCGGCGGCATCGGCGGAACCGCCTTCACCCCGATCGTCAACGCGCCGGAAGTCGCGATCCTCGGCGTCGTGCGTTCGAAGATGGCGCCGGTCTGGGACGGCAAGGCCTTCCAGCCGCGCTTGATGCTCCCGCTTTGCCTCTCTTACGACCATCGCGTGATCGACGGCGCCGCGGCGGCGCGCTTCATGCGGCATTTGGCGCGGGTCGTCGAGGACATGCGGCGCGTCATCCTCTGACGCCAGGGAGCGAAAAGGTCATGACCGGCGAAATCAGGCTTCCTGACATCGGCGACTTCAAGGATGTGCCGATCATCGAGATTCATATCGCGCCTGGGCAGAGCGTCAGGAAGGAGGAAACCATCCTGACGCTGGAAAGCGACAAGGCGACGCTGGACGTGCCCGCGCCGGAGGACGGCGTGATCGGCGAGGTCCATGTCAAGGTCGGCGACAAGGTCAGCCAGGGGGCGTTGCTCGCGACCTACGCGAGCGCGGGCGCGCAAAAGAGCGCCGCCGCGTCGGCGCCCGCGCAGACGCCCGCGCCTGCATCGGCGCCTGCGCCTGCATCGCCGCGCCCGCCCCGACGTCCGCGCCTGCGGCGAAGGCCGATTTCGAGGCCGACGTTCTGGTGCTCGGCGCCGGGCCGGGCGGCTACACGGCCGCCTTTCGCGCCGCCGACCTCGGGCAGAAGGTCGTGCTGGTCGAAAAGCGCGCGACGCTGGGCGGCGTATGCCTGAACATCGGCTGCATCCCCTCGAAGGCGCTTCTGCACGTCGCCAAGACGATCGACGAGGCGGCGGCGATGGCCGCCCATGGGGTCAGCTTCGGCGCGCCGACCTTCGACCTGGACGCCGTCGGTCGGTGGAAGGACGGGGTGGTCAAGCGACTGACGACCGGGCTGACCGGGCTTTCCCGTCAGCGCAAAGTCACGGTCGTCACCGGCGAGGGAAAGTTCGCCTCGGCCAATACCTTGAGCGTCGAGACCGCGGAGGGCGCGCGGGTCGTGCGATTCAAAAATGCGATCATCGCGGCGGGCTCCGAACCGATCGCCCCGGGATTCATTCCTTCCGATCCGCGGATCTGGGACTCGACCTCGGCGCTGGAACTGCGGTTTGTTCCCAAGCGGCTGCTGATCCTCGGCGGCGGGATCATCGGGCTCGAGATGGCGACCGTCTATCGCGCCCTCGGGGCGGGAATCACGGTCATCGAGATGTTGGACCAGTTGATGCCGGGCGCCGACCCCGACATCGTCGCGCCCTTCGCCAAGCGCGTCGGCAAGCTCTACGACAAGATCCTCCTGAAGACGAAGGTGACCGCGGTGCAGGCGGGCCCCGACGGACTCAGCGTCTCGTTCGAGGGCGAAGGAGGCGTCAAGACGGAAGTGTTCGACGCCATGCTGGTGTCCGTCGGGCGGCGGCCCAACGGGGCGCTGATCGGCGCCGCCGCGGCCGGGGTTGCGACGGACGAGCGCGGCTTCATCGCGGTCGATCGCCAGATGCGCACCAATGTCCCGCACATCTTCGCCATCGGCGACGTCGTGGGCCAGCCGATGCTCGCTCACAAGGCCTCGCACGAGGGCAAAGTCGCGGCCGAAGTCGCCAGCGGCCATAAATCCTCGTTCGACGCCAAGGCGATACCGTCGGTTGCTTACACCGATCCGGAAGTCGCCTGGGCGGGCGTCACCGAGACTGAAGCCAAGGCGAAAGGGATCAAATACGGCAAGGCGGTGTTCCCATGGGCGGCCAGCGGACGTTCGCTTTCGCTCGGCCGCGACGAGGGCCTCACCAAGACCCTGTGGGACGAGCAGACCCAGCGTCTGATCGGCTGCGGCATCGTCGGCCCGAACGCCGGCGACCTCATCTCCGAGGCGGCGCTGGCGATCGAGATGGGCTGCGAGGCGGAGGACATCGGCCTCACCATTCATCCGCATCCGACCCTGTCGGAAACCTTCGCAATGTCGGCGGAGGCCTTCGCGGGGACTTTGACCGATCTCTATATGCCGAAAAAGAAATAGGACGTTCGCGGCGTAAGGCGAGGCCAGGGCGCGTGCGGGTTTTCTTTTTCGGCGTCGGCTATTGCGCCCGGCGGCTCATCCAGCGCGAGCGGGGGATCGAGGCGAGCGGAACGGCGCGCTCGGACGAGAGGGCCGCCGCGCTCCGCGCCGAGGGCGTCGAGGCCTATGTGTTCGACGGCGCGCGCGCCGACCCAGGCGTCGAGACCGCCATCGAGCGGGCGGAGGCGATCGTCGTCTCGATCCCGCCGCGCGAGGGAGGCGAAAGGGCGTCCGAGCGATTTGCGCCCGCGATCGCCGCCGCGCCGGCGCTGCGGCGCATCCTCTATTACTCGACCATCGGCGTCTACGGCGACCATGGCGGCGCCTGGGCCGACGAGACCAGCGCGACGGCGCCGCGCTCCGCTCGGGGGCTGGCCCGGCTCGAGGACGAGGCGCGCTGGGGCGAGGCGGGCCGGTCGCGCGGCGTCGACGTGGACATCCTGCGGCTCGCCGGAATTTACGGCCCCGGCCGCAATGCGCTGGGGAAACTCAGGCAGGGAGAGGCGCGCCGGATCGTCAAACCCGGCCATGTGTTCAACCGCGCGCATGTCGACGATATCGCCGAGTTTTCGCGTCTGGTGCTGGAGCGCGGGCTCGAGGGTCAAATCTGGAATGTGGCCGACGAAGAACCCGCGCCGCCTCAGGACGTCATCGCCTACGCGGCCGCGCTCCTGGGGATGGAGCCGCCGCCTGAGGAGAGCTATGAGGACGCGCGGCTCTCGCCGGCGTCGGAGAGCTTCTTTGCCGACAACAAGCGCGTCTCGATCGCCAAGGCCAAGGCCCTGCTCGGCTTCGCGCCCGCCTATCCGACCTATCGCGAGGGGCTGAAGGCGCTGGCCGACGCCGGGGAGGGACGGGGAGGGTAGCCTCGGCCTTCGCGCCTGAGGGCCGCCGCGATCCTCGACCGCCTGCGCCGCCGCGGCCGGGTCTTCCCCAACCGCGGCGACGGCCGCCGCCTGCGCGAAAACGCCGCGCCGGCCACGTCAAGACGACGCAGCTCGAACCGGAGCGGCTGGCGCGCCCCCGGCTTGGCCAAGCAGCGCGCGGCGACCTTCCGCGCCTCGCTGCGGGGGTCCGTCCGCAAGGCGCGGGTCCCGACGACCTGGACAAGCCCTGCCTGCCGTCGCGTTCGTGAACGTCAACGTCCTCGACGGTCCAGTTTTCGGCGTCGCAATGGACTCAAGCAGCGCCAGACGTCAGCAAAGAGGCTTGGCAGGGGCGCGGTCTTTTACATATCGGTCCAGAAACAATCGCTTGACGGACTGCACCGCGTGAGGTTCAATTGTACCTTGAAAGGTGCGTTATGGGGGACGGGCCGAAGAAACTGCCGGTAATCTTTTACCGGACGCCGGGCGGAACGGAGCCGGTCAGGGACTGGCTTAACGGCCTGCCCCTAGAGGACCGCCGCACCCTCGGGCATGACATCGGCGCCGTGGAATTCGGATGGCCGGTAGGAATGCCGCTTTGCCGGTCCCTTGGCGGCGGATTGTGGGAGGTCCGCAGCAACCTTCCCGGCCACAAGACGGCCCGCGTGATTTTCTGCACCGCGCAGGGCCGCATGGTGCTGCTGCATGGTTTTGTGAAACGGACCCAGAAAACCCCGCAGCCTGATTTGGAACTGGCCCGCAAACGGCAAAAGGAGATCGAGCAATGACCACGAACCCGCACTTCGGTTCTTCCTTCGATGACTGGCTGAAGGAGCAAGGCATCTACGAGGAAGTGACCACCCACGCCATCAAGCGCGTTCTCGCTTGGCAGATCGAACAGGCGATGAAGGCGCAGAAAATCAGCAAGGCCGAAATGGCCCGCCGCATGCACACCAGCCGCACCCAGCTTGACCGGCTTCTGGACCCGAACAACGACAAGGTGCAACTCGACACCGTGCAGAGCGCCGCCACCGCTATCGGGCGGACGCTGAAATTCGAACTGGCGTGACGGTCGTCATCCGGGCGATTACCGGAGACTCGTGGACGAAGGCGCGGCTTCAAGGCTTCCCTGTCAATCACATCAACCGGGCCTTGAAACAGGCTCGCGACGTAATCCTTCAAGCCCGCATAGTCGAACATCGTCGCGACGACGGCGGGTCCAGGTCAACAAGAATGTCGATATCGCTGTCGGGTCGCTGCTCATCACGCGCGACGGAACCGAACAAAGCGGCGTGGTGACGCCATGCCGCCGCAGTCGGCCTCGCGGTCTTTCAAGGTCCTTACGATCTCGTCGCGTTTCATGCCGCCTTTTTACCACGGAAGCCGTCCGGTTTCGGCGGGCAAATCAGGCTTCCATTCTGCAACAGACTTACGAAACGGAAAAGGGCAATTCAATCAATGGATTCGGTCTGTTGCAAATATCTTGAACTATGCTTCGCGTCTTGGCTATCGCGGTTGCCCAAAAACGTAGGCGCGATCGTCGCGCCCGGTTTCTTCGATGCTCATTGCCTGCACTGACATGAACTCGCTGTCATCGGTTTGAGGATTTCAGCACCATCAGTGTCGAAGTTCCATGTGCGAGCAGACGTCCGGCGGCATCAATAATCCTTCCTTCGCATGAAATGATGGTGCGGCCCCTGCCGACGACCCGCCCCTCGGCGCGCACGGACCCTGTCTCCGCGGTGATCGCACGAGAGAAATTGGCCTTGGTTTCGATTGTCGCGTAACCGACGCCAGCAGGAAGGGTGGAATGGGCGGCGCAACCGGTGACGGTGTCGATGAGCGTGAGCGCCCAACCGCCATGCACAATGCCAAGCGGATTTAGAAGATGAGGCCCAGGCGTCCCTTCGAAATTCACGAGCCCTCGCCGGTTTCGATGATCGTGAACGACTTGGTCGGTCGATCGGCGGGGCGCGAAGAGGCCGTCCATAACGGCTTACAGATGCTGTCGCCACGTCGTCCTGCGACCTCCTCAGGCGTGGCCACGCCAAAGTCTGGCTCAAAGCTGCGCTCATTTTCCTGGCCTCACATTTACAACGACCTTGCCTTTCGTTCGCCCGGACTCGACATAGGCTAGCGCCTCTCCGGTCTTCTCGAACGGGAACGCTTTGTCGATGACCGGCAGGATCACGCCGGATTCGACGAGCGAAGTGATTTCATCCAGCTGTCGCCCTTCTGCGCGCATGAACAGGAATGAGTAGCTTACGCCGAGCCTCTTGGCCTTCTTCCGCGCTCCCCGACTCAGAAAGCGCATGAGCAGTTTGAAGAACAGGTTCATGCCGAGCGTGTCGGCAAATGCCGGATCGGGCGGGCCGGAAATAGAGATAGCCGGCCGCCCGGCTTGAGTACGCGCAGAGATTTTGTCGAGAGATTTCGCATCCTGGCTGTTCAGCACAAGATCGTAGCCGGACAACAGCTTCTCGAAATCCTGATGCTTATAGTCGATGACGGTATCCGCCCCGAGGCTTTTGACCAGCTCGATATTTCTCCCGCTTGTCGTAGTCGCAACGGTGGCCCCCAGATGTTCGGCGAGCTGGATGGCGAATGTCCTACGCCCCCGGAGCCGGCCTGAATGAAGACCTTCTGGCCGGGCGTCACCGTGCCCACCTCAACTAGCGCCTGCAAGGCGGTCGGCCCACCAGCGGGATGGACGCCGCTTCGCTCATGGTGAGGCTTTTGGGCTTCCGGGCAACGTCGGCTTCGTTGACGGCGATGAATTCGGCGAAAGCGCCGATCCGATGATCGCGCGGCCGCGCGTAGACTTCGTCGCCCAACCTGAATCGCTTGGCCTTGGGTCCGATTTTGATGACTGTGCCGGCGAAATCGTGCCCGAGGATGAAGGGTGGACGATAGGCGAGCAAAAGCTTGAACTCGCCGTCCCGGAGCTTGGAATCCAGAGGGTTCAGGCCGGCGGCATGGATCTGGACGAGAATATCATCATCCCGCAACTCCGGTTCCGGCATTTCGCCAAATCGTATGCCGCCGTTCTTCTTGTAACGATCGACGATAAACGCCTTCATGATGGTTTTTTCTTCCTATTGTTCGGTGAGGATTTGCTGCGTGGCGCTGTCGGTTCTTCGTGGTGACGCGGCTGGACCAGCGCCCGCACCGCATCCGCTCCTGCCGCAAGGACGCGATCCGACAATGCCGTCCCTTTCACTGCTCGGGCGAGCTGAAGCGCGCCGATGAGGGTCGCGTAGACCCCAAGCGCAACCCCTTCGGGATCGTGAGCCTGCGGCGGCAGAGACGACGCCATCTGGCGCACGATGCTCAGAAAGCGCTCGGCATAGAAGCTGCGCGTCTCGGGCGGCTACGCGTGAGTTCAGGCAAGGCGCGGCGGATACACAACCGCTTCCGGGTCATCGCGGTGCTCCGTCGATAGATAGACCGCGAGTACCGCGTCCAGGCCGCCAGCATCGAATGCGTCCTGCATTCGATGCGCCTGTTCCTCCAGAGCCGCCCCTACGCTTTCACGGACAAGCTCCGCCTTGGATTGGAAGTGCGGATAGAAGGCCCCGTTCGTCAGCCCAGCTTCGCTCATGATGCCGGCGAGCCCGGAGGCGGCAATGCCGTCGCTGCGGAAGCGTTCGGCCGCCACCTCCATGATTCGCTGACGCGATGCGTCTTTGCGTCCTTTTTCGTAGCGCATGCCCTTCGCATTTTCCTATTGCATTACGATCATAATATCACTAAACGGTCATAATGCAATAGACCGCATTGAGCAACTTTTTGAGAGTATGGAGAGTTAAATGACCGCAGAGTCGGGACGAACCGCGATCGTGACGGGAGCCTCTTCCGGCATCGGCCGCGCCAGCGCCGAGGCGCTGGCGAGGGCGGGATTCACTGTCTTTGGGACGAGCCGCAAAGCCGCCAACGAAGGCCCAACAGGCGTACGGATGCTGGTTTGCGATGTGACCAACGACGAGTCGGTCGCGTCGCTAATTTCCGCGGTGCTCTCTCAGACCGGTCGGATCGACGTGCTGGTCAACAACGCCGGTATCGGTATGTTTGGGGGCGCGGAGGAATCCTCGGTGTCGCAGTCCCAAGCCCTCTTCGACATCAACCTATTCGGCGTCATGCGCATGACCAATGCCGCTCTGCCCGCGATGCGAAAGCGCGGCGAAGGGCGCATCATCAATATCGGCTCGATCCTGGGATTGGTGCCGCGCCCTACTCAGCGCATTATGCGGCGGCAAAACATGCGGTCGAAGGGTATTCGGAATCGCTGGATCACGAAGTTCGCGCCTTGAATATTCGCGTCGTAGTCCTTCAACCCGCATTGTCCGCACCGTTTTCGAACAGAACGCGACGACGGCGGGGTCCAGGTCAAAGAATGTCGATCAGCTCGGGCTGGGGTCGCTGCTCGTCACGCGCGACGGAACCGAACAAAGCGGCATGTGTGACGCCATGCTGCCGCAAGTCGGCCTCGCGCTCTTTCAACGTCCTTATGATCTCGTCGCGTTTCATGCCGCCTTTATACCACAGAAGCCGTCCATGGCGGCCCATGACGTTTTCAAGGCCGCGACAGTTTTTCCTTTCGGAAAAACGGAATTCATGTTACCCTCTTTCCTGCCATGAATGACGCAACGGACGGCGCCGGCCTCAAGGATCACAGCGGGAACCGCCTGTTCGGCGCCTCCACGCATATGCCACATGATTTACGTGTTGCTAAGACAAGGGAGCGGCGAATTTTTTTGCTTGGCGATCGCCGTAACCCGTTGAAATGTCCGGATTCGGACGAAGGAATCCAAGGAAATCCAAGGATTTTTTCTTGGTTTTTCTTGGTTTTTCTTGGTTTTCTTTGGGCTGGCTTGGTTTGGCTTGGAAAAATTTGGCCGGGATTGCAGAGCGTTTCGCCGCCAGAGTTCGGGCCATGCGCGACATGGCGGCGCGCGTCGGCTGAGCGCCGGAGGCATGGTCAGCGATCGCCCCGCCAATGCGTTCGGGAGGTCTGTCGACAGTGCGGGAAATGGCGCCTATTGCGTTGAAATCGCTCGCGCGCTGACAAAAGCGCGCCCGTCCGCCACGCTCGGCGCTTGCGAGCGCGCAAACGTCAGGCCGACCGCCAATCCGCTCCGCTCAAGGGTTCGCTCGCCGCTGCTCGGGAACCCCGAGCGGCGTATAGCGCTCGTAGTGCTGGGCGAAAGCCTCGGCGTCCACCGCGCCGATCGCCGCCGCCGCGCTGCCTTGGTCGGCGAGAATGGAAGTCACCTGCCACCGCCAGGTGGAAGGGTCGGAGACGGCGGCGTCCGTTCCGACTTCGGTCACTCCCGCGGCATAGCAGGCGCTGCCGCCAACGATAGAAAGAACCAGAACGAGAGACTTCCGCATCGTCTCCTCCGCGTTCTCGAGTATCTTGCTTGCACATCCAACCGCCCGCGGCTCGCGCCTGCCCCTCGTCGTGCCGCGGTGTGAGGATATTAACCAAACTTTAACCACGAATTTGTGGCTGGCCTAAGGCGATTCGCCGGGCGGCTCTCGCAATAAAGCGCCCGCCATGGCGCGGGTCACGCGCCGTCCGGTCGCCAGCGCCTCGTGGTCGAGCTCGGCGACCAGTCGGCGCGCGGCGCCGAGCGAGCGCTCGATCCTCAGCGCGATGTAGGCGACCACATGCGGCTCGACCTGCAATTGACGGTCGCTGAACAGCTTGAACAGGACGGCCTCGGTAAGCTCGAGGTCCGGCGCCGCGAGCCTGACGACCGGCGCCAGACGCAGCCGCGAAATAAGGTCGGGGGTCTTGAGGCCCCATGCGTCGGGCGCCGCGCGGGCGGTCAGCAACAGCCACACGTCGTTCTGAAGCGCGGCGTTGACGAGGTGGAAAAGATCCGTTTCGGCCGGACCGACGCGGTCGGCGTCCTCGATCAGCAGCGCGGAGGCTCGCGCCCCGGCCTCGAGGGTCGCCTCGCTCAGCGTCTCGGCGCGCAGCGTGACTGCGCCGGCGGCGCCGGCCCAGACCGTTGCGAGATGACTTTTGCCCGCGCCCTCCGGCCCGACCAGCAGCAACATCCGACCAGCCCAATCCGGCCACTGATCGATCGCCCTCAGAGCGTCGCGGTTGGAGGGCGCAAGGAGAAAATCCTCGCGCGCGAAACTCGGCTGGTGAGGCCAGTCGAGCGTCAATTGGCGCGGCGGCGAGATCAAGGCCCCTCGGCGGCCGACCCGCCTCGATAGAGCGGACTCTTCAGGTAGAGCGCGATCAGGTGACGGGCGATGACGCCGATCGCCGCCGCGGTCGGAACAGCGACAATGAGGCCGGCGAAGCCGAACAGCCGCCCGAAAGCCAGCAGCGCGAACATCAGCCAGACCGGATGAAGGCCGATCGATTCGCCGACCAGCATCGGCGACAGGATGTAGCCTTCGAGGAACTGTCCGCAGCCGACGACGCCGAGCGCCATCAGGAACAGCTCGAGGCTGGGCCAGCCCTGGACGAGGGCGATCCCCAGCGACAGCACAAGCACGGTCAGTCCCCCGACATAGGGCACGAAGCTCAAGAGTCCGCCCAGTACTCCGATCAGGAATCCGAAATCGAGCCCGATGAAAGTCAAGCCGGCGCCGTACCAGAGTCCCAGTAACAGGCAGACGATGAATTGGCCGCGCAGGAAACCCGACAGCGCGTGGTTGATTTCTGCGGCGATCGCTCGAAGGCGCTGCCGATGATCGAGCGGCAGCCAGCTGTCGAGTTCGGCGATCATCCTGTCCCAATCGACGAGAATGTAAAACGCGACGACGGGCGTTATGATCAGCAGCGACAGGAAGTTGAATACGGCGGCGCCGCCCGAGACGAGCGATCTCACGGCGTTAAGAAACCACTGCGCGCCTTGAGCGACGAAATCGCCGACCGAGCTTTGAATTTGCGCTTTCGAAATCGATTTGCCCAGCCCGAACGCGCTGAGCCATCCGCCGCCGTATTTTTCGATCAGCGCATTGCTTTCGTCGGTCGCCAGCGTCTGCAATCGAATCGCATAGCCCGGCAGACGCTGGGCGAAGATCACAAGCTGATTGCCCAGTATTGGCGCGACGACGACGAGAATGACCCCGAAGACCGCGACGAATGCGATCAAAATGACCAGCGACGCGCCCAGACGGTTGAGCCCGAAGGTCTCCAGCTTATTGACGACCGGATCGAGGAGATAGCCAAGCGCGATACCGGCGACGAACGGCGTCACTATCGAGCCGAGCAGGTATAGGGCGTACAAAAACGCCGCAAGCATCGCCGCCCAGAACAGGGCCTGGCGCTCCAAACTCACCGGACCGAACTCAATCATTCTCTCCGTTTACGCCGGCCAGTTGCAGCAAATCCCACGTGCCGCGACACGGGTCAACCAACACCGCAACAAGGCCATAGGAAAGCGCACGCCACACCCGCGCATTGCCCAGAAATCGCTCCTAAAAGTCATGGTGTGGCGGAAATCACCGACGCGTCCGCCGGTCTCATCCCCGATTTTCGCCCGCTGACGCTCGTCGCTCGGAACCGCCAGCAGGACTGTCGCTCCAGCGCCTCCGGGCGGGGCGCCGACGACCGACCGCTTGTCGGGATCGAGTCTTGTCCCTTCCAGGACGATTAAGCCAAGCGAGCCGGGGAAAAACGCCAAGCCCTCGTAGTTGCTTGGAACTTGCAGCGCAATGCAAGCGAGCGCCTGGACCATGGCGAAGCCTATCGGCTCATATGATCGAGCCACTGGGATATATAGATGCCGCCCGAGGCAAGCGTCGTCGCGGCGACCGCCCATTGCAAATAGGTCTGCACCGGCTGAGGATCGAGGCCGTAGGCGCGCACGCCGAGTGCAAATGCCGCCAGCGCAATTTGCGCGACGGTGTTGATCTTAGACTCCCAGACCGGGCGAATCTCGACCGGCTTGTCCAGCAGCCAGGACACCAGCACAGCCACGAGAATCATGACATCGCGCGAAACGACTATGATTGCGAGCCACGAAGGCAACCCTGCATAGATCGCAAGTGAGACGTAGATCGAGATCAGCAGCGCTTTGTCGGCGAGGGGATCGAGATAGGCTCCCAGCTCGGTGCGAAGATTGAAGTTCTTGGCGATGAAGCCGTCAACCGCATCGGAAACGCCTGCAAGAATAAATATCAGAAACGCTGGCAAGAATCGCTGTGATACAATCATCAGGATTGCCAACGGCGTCATCAACATCCGCGCCAGGGTGATGAGATTGGGAAGGTTGTTCAAAATTTGAGCGATATTCATCAAATTCGAGCGCCCGCGGCGTCATAGCGCCGTTCCACGCCGCTCCTCCGGAATCATTGAACCGCGTCCATACCGCCGCTTTCAGCCGTAAGTCGCATCGCAACCTGTCGATCGCGGGAAACGTATCACGGGCGGGCTGAGGTTGGGAAACGAACCCGGCGGTTTTGCCTTGCACGGGTCGCGGCGACCAATTACCCCCGATCGCAAACATTTGCCTTCGGAGCCGCAATGTCCGACAGCCGCAAGCCGCTGACCTACGCTGACGCAGGCGTCGACATCGATATCGGCAACCGTCTGGTTGAACGAATAAGGCCGTTGGCCCGTGCGACGCGCCGCGCCGGAGCGGATGCGGAGTTGGGCGGCTTCGGCGGCTTGTTCGACGTGAAGGCCGCTGGGTTCGTCGACCCGATCCTGGTCGCGGCGAATGACGGCGTCGGCACCAAGGTGAAAGTCGCGATCGAAAGCGGCATGTACGACACCGTCGGCATCGACCTGGTGGCGATGTGCGTCAACGACATTGTCGTGCAAGGCGCGGAACCGCTGTTCTTTCTGGATTATTTCGCTTCGGGCAAGCTCGATGAGGAAGTCGTGACGGCGGTCGTCAAGGGAATTGCGGAGGGGTGCGCCGAAGCGGGCTGCGCCTTGATCGGCGGCGAAACGGCGGAAATGCCCGGTCTCTACGCCCCTGGCGACTTTGATCTCGCGGGATTTGCCGTCGGGGCGGCCGAGCGGGGGAGGTTGCTGCCGCGGCCCGGGCTCAAGCTTGGCGACGCGGTGTTCGGATTGCCGTCATCGGGCCTGCATTCCAACGGCTATTCGCTGGTTCGCCGCGTCGTCGCGCGATCCGGGCTCGCCTGGGAAGCGCCGGCGCCTTTCGATCCCTCGCGCTCTCTTGCCGACGCGCTGTTAACCCCTACTCGGATATATGTGCGTCCGCTCCTAGAGGCTCTGGCGCGCACGCAGGGCATTCTCGCCCTCGCCCATATCACCGGCGGAGGCTACCCGGATAACCTGCCGCGCGCGCTCAAAGGCGATATTGGTGTCGCGCTCGACCTCAGCGCGTTCGCGCCTCCGGTCGTTTTTTCGTGGCTCGCCGCGGCCGGCGGGATCGAGGAAGGCGAAATGCTGCGGACCTTCAACTGCGGATTCGGTATGGCGGTGTTCGTTTCCAAGGAGCTGGAGAACGAGGCCCGCGCCGCGCTCGCCCAAGCGGGCCTGTCGCCGACCCTCATCGGTCGGCTTGTTCCGTCCGCCGGTCCGCGGGTCATTACCCATGGGCGGCTCGCGCTATGATACGAGATCCGTTTGATAAATCCGCGGCCCCGGTTTGCCGTCGAGCGGCGTCGCGCGGGCGCAGTTTTGTCAGCGACTCAGTCTTTTCAATCGCTTGGGCGCCATTTTCCGCACTTTCGCAACTCCCAAGCCGCTGTTCTGCCTTGGCGCGCCGTCCGCTGCGGTTCGACCGACCGATTGCGGCGAGGCGGCGAAAATCTCGGGCCGGCGGCGCGCGCATTCGCGGACAAGGGTTTCCTTGGTCAAAGGCATCTTAAAAATAAGCATAGCACGACTTTTGATTTTCGGAAAGCAAAACTTGTAAATGTTTGAAAAGATTTAGAAATGCCACAGACACATGACCGGTTCGCCGGGCCATCGCCGTTCGGTCGCAAAATCTGGTCGGGATTCCACGGTCACGTCAGCCGGCGCTCCCGCCGGCGCGCGGCGCGAAGGGATCGAGCGGATTTCGTATGACGCCACGCGTGCGCACGGGCATAATGATTTCCGGACGGGGATCCAACATGAGCGCGCTGATCGCGGCGGCGCGCGGAACGGATTTTTCAGCCGAGATCGCGCTCGTTTTGTCGGATCGGCCCGGCGCCGCGGGGATCGGGATCGCGCGGAGCATGGGGATAGTGGCGGAGACGATCGATTTCCGGAGTTTTTCGGCCAAGGCGGCGTTTGAAGCCGCGGTCGACGCCCGCCTTCTCGTCGCCGAGGTCGAGCTCATCTGCCTGGCCGGGTTTATGCGCATCCTGAGCGCCGAATTTGTCGGGAAATGGCGCGACCGAATTCTCAACATCCACCCCTCCTTGCTGCCGGAGCTCCGCGGTCTCAACACCCATGAGCGGGCGATTGCCGAGGCGCGCGCCGAGCATGGGTGCACGGTGCACTTCGTTTCGGCCGAACTCGACGCGGGACCAACCATCGCGCAGGCCCGCGTGCCCGTTCTGCCGAGCGACGACGCCGAAACCCTGGCCGCACGCGTGCTGGTCGAGGAACATCGCATCTATCCGATGGCGTTGGACGCCGTCGCCCGCGCGCTGCGCGCGACTGGCGCGCCGGTCAGCCAACGGCCTTGGCGGGGCGCGGAAATTGCTGCAAAATCATAGCGAAGTCGAAAAAGGAGCATGGCGTGGAGCGCCGCGTAGCGAAAAAGCAGTCCTCGGTCGCAACCATCGGGTCGATCGCTTCGGAGGAGAACCAGCCCTCATTGCTGCGTTCGCCTGAGCGGTTCATCAATCGAGAACTCTCCTGGCTCGAATTCAACCGCCGCGTTCTGGAGGAATCCGCAAACCCCAGCCATCCCCTGCTGGAAAGGCTTCGGTTCCTTTCGATCTCGGCCCAGAATCTCGACGAGTTCTTCATGGTCCGGGTCGCGGGCCTCGTCGGCCAGGTGCTGTCGGGGGTCGCCGAAATTTCGGACGACGGGCGCACTCCGATCGAGCAGCTCGAACGCATCAGCGAGCGCGTCGCGTCGCTGGTGGCCACGCAGCAGGCGCGGTGGCGCGCCCTAAGGTCGGAGCTCGCCTCGAACGGCATCGTCATTGTCGACGTCGCCGATTTGACGCGTCGCGAACGAGACTGGCTGCAGGAATATTTTCTCCAGCACGTGTTCCCGATCCTGACGCCGCTGGCCGTCGATCCGGCGCACCCATTTCCATTCATCCCCAATCTCGGATTCACGCTCGCGCTCGAACTGCTCAATCCGCGGGACGGTCGAACAATGAGCGCGCTGGTGCGGGTTCCCGGCAGCGTGGAGCGGTTCGTGAGATTGCCGGACGGGCCGCTCGGCGTCTCCACGCGATTTGTGACGCTCGACCGACTTATCGTGGCGTTCATCGGCCTGCTATTCCCGGGTTATGAGGTGGTGGGCGAAGGCGCCTTTCGGGTCATCCGCGACAGCGACATCGAGGTCGAGGAGGAGGCCGAGGATCTCGTTCGCCTGTACGAAAGCGCGCTCAAGCGGCGCCGGCGCGGCTCCGTCATCCGGCTCGAAATCCAAGCCAGCATGCCGGAATCGTTGCGCGCCTTCGTCACGGGCGACGTCGACGTCGTCCCGTCGGGCATTGTGCTCGTCGAAGGCATGTTGGCGCTCGACGAATTGTCGCAGCTGGTGGCGATCGATCGTCCCGAATTGAAGTTCCCGCCTTACAACCCTCGTTTTCCGGAGCGGGTGAAAGAGCACGGGGGAGATTGTTTCGCCGCGATCCGACAAAAGGACCTCGTCGTTCACCACCCTTACGAGTCCTTCGACGTCGTCGTGCAGTTCCTGTCGCAGGCTGCGCGCGATCCCAACGTGGTGGCCGTCAAGCAGACGCTTTATCGCACGTCCGCCGATAGCCCGATCGTCAAAGCCCTCGTCGAAGCGGCGGAGTTGGGGAAGTCCGTGACGGCGCTCGTCGAGCTGAAAGCCCGTTTCGACGAGGAAGCGAATATTCGCTGGGCTCGCGATCTGGAGCGCGCCGGCGCCCAGGTCGTTTTCGGTTTCATCGAGCTCAAGACTCACGCCAAGCTTTCGATGGTGGTGCGACGTGAAGGCGGAACGCTGGTGAACTATTGCCATGTCGGCACCGGCAACTATCATCCGGTCACCGCCAAAATCTACACTGACGTCTCGCTCTTCACCGCCGACCCAGCGATTGGCCGGGATGTGGCGCGGATATTCAATTTCATCACCGGCTACGCCGAGCCGGACGGCCTGGAGCAGATGTCGATTTCGCCGTTCACGCTGAGGAAGACGCTGCTGCGCAATATCGCCGACGAAATTGACCACGCGGGGCTTGGCCGGCCGGCGCAAATCTGGATGAAATGCAACGCGCTCGTCGATCCCGAGATCATTGACGCTCTTTACGACGCCAGCCGCGCCGGCGTTCAGATCGACATCGTGGTACGGGGGATTTGCTGCTTGCGGCCTGGAGTTCCGGGTCTCTCCGACAATATTCGAGTGAAGTCGATCGTCGGGCGGTTTCTAGAGCACGCCCGCATCTATGCGTTTGGCGCAGGCCATGGGCTGCCAAGCCCGCAGGCTCGAGTGTTCATTTCTTCCGCCGACCTCATGCAACGCAATCTCGATCGACGCGTCGAGGCCCTCGTTCCGCTTCTCAACCCGACGGTTCACGAACATGTGCTCGATCAGATCATGGAAGCCAATTTGATGGACAACGAGCAGAGCTTTCGAGTGATGCCTGACGGCTCGAGCGAGAGGATCGTGCCGGCCGAGGGCGAAGAGCCATTTAACGCCCACAAGTATTTTCAGACCAACCCGAGCCTGTCCGGCCGCGGCCAGGCGCTGACGAAGTCCTTTCCCATGGCGCTGCGCATGCGCGCCTGATAAACGACGGGCCCCGCCGAGACGCCGTTCTCCAACAGAGCTGATTATGCCGGACAATCCTGCGCAGGGGCGATTGCCCGGCAACCCCGTGGCGATTGTCGATATCGGCTCGAACTCCGTTCGTCTGGTGTCCTACGAGTTGCATTCTCGGGCGCCGACCCCGACGTTCAACGAAAAGGCGCTGTGCGGTTTGGGGAGGGGAGTGACGACGACCGGACTTCTGCCGGAGGACGCTGTCGCCAAGGCGCTCGCCGCGTTGCAACGCTTTCGCGTTCTTTGCGACACGATGCGAATCAAGGACGTCCGCAGCCTGGCGACCGCCGCCGTCCGCGACGCCGCGAACGGGCGGCAATTTCTCGACCTTGCCGAGCGCGCGATTGGCTGCAAAATCCAGCTCCTGAGCGGCCAGCAGGAAGCGAGGCTGTCGGCCCTGGGCGTGGTCAGCTCGATCCACAATGCGGACGGCGTCGTCGGCGACCTGGGCGGCGGTTCGCTCGAACTGACCGACGTGAGGAAGAGCGCCGCCGCGCCGGGCGTCACGCTGCCGCTCGGCGGCCTGTCGCTGATGGACCTTTCCGAGCGATCTCCAAAAAAGGCGGCCAAGATAGTTCGCGAGACCCTATCGAACGTCAAATTGCTGCAGGGGCTCGCGGGGCGGACGTTCTATGCCGTCGGCGGCACCTGGCGGGCGCTTGCGCGCCTCCATATGCGTCAACGCCAGTACGCAATGAACGTCATGCACAATTATGTGATCCCTTCGCGCGACGCTCTTGAATTCGCAAGGCTCGTCGAACGAATCGAGGCCGACGCGCTGCTGTCGATCGAATCGATCTCGTCGGCCCGCCGACCGCTGCTCGCCTACGGCGCCGCCGTGCTCGAGGAAATTATCCGACAGTCCAATCCGAAAGAAGTCGTCATTTCCGCGCTCGGCGTTCGCGAAGGGCTGCTCTACTCTCAACTCCCGCGCGAGCGGCAGGCGGAAGACCCTCTCATCGTTTCGGCGGGAGAATTCAATCGGCTGCGCTCTCGCGCTCCGGCGCACGGCGAGGAGCTCTTCGCGTGGACCGGCCGCTTGATCGCTTCCACTCATCTCGAGGAAGACGAAGACGATCGCCGTCTGCGCCGCGCGGCCTGTCTTCTTTCGGATATTTCCTGGCGCGCGCATCCGGACAATCGCGGCGCGCAAGCCTATGACCTTGTGGCCAACGCGGCCTTTATCGGGGTCGATCATCCCTCGCGGGCGTTCCTGGCGCTTGCCGCGGCATACCGCCACCTGTCGAACGAGGATTTCGTTTCGCCCCAGTCGCGTACGCTGGTGACCGCGCGTCAACTCGATCGAGCGCGCATTCTGGGGGCTGCGATGCGAGTCGCCTACAACATATCCGCCGCCATGCCGGGCGTGTTGCCGCGCGCGCCGATGATTTGTGAGAAGGGCCGCGTGATTTTAACCCTGCCGGCGGACCTCGCCCCGCTCAGTGGCGAACGTCTGCAATCGCGCATGCGGCAATTCGCCCGGCTGATCGGCGGCGATCCGGAGATCAGGGCCACGCTGTGAGCCCGAACATGCGCGTCGCGGCGGCGCCCCGGCGCGGTCGCGACACGCCGTCCGGCGAGCGGACGAGCGGCGGCGCAGTTCGCCGATGGCGCCTTGACGACATCGATGGCTCGAAACGTCGCAAGACGGCGCGGAATCTAAATTGCGTCTTCGAGCCAAACGTTTTTTTTACATGTTCGTTGGCACGCTCAACCTCGACGTCCCTCTCGTTACTCGGGACGATGGAATCTTTTCCATGCAATCACTTCGCCTCGATTCAGGATTGATTCACCGAACCGAGGTTGCTCCGGCGGAAACCGAGAAAACCGGCGTTTCAGGGACTTCTTCATCGTTCAGAAGCATTGCGCGCGAAAGTGACCCGACCGGCGCCGGCGTCGCCGACCCGCACGACCGCCGGGCAACCCCGTCGGCGCGCGTCATCGGCTATCTTGTGTCCCTGAATGGGACGCAGGGCGTCATCGATTGCCGTCTCGAGCCGGGCGGCGAGGAGTGGTCGGTCGGCCACTTGATCACGGTCGTCCACGGCTCTTCGCGTCTGGTCGGCGTCGTGTGCGAGGTCTCGACGATTGACGGGAGATGGGCCCAAACCGGGGTCAACAACGCCCGGGTCACGATCGAGCTGAACGGCGAGATCATCGATCAAGCCGGGGGCGAGCCTATTTTCCATCGCGGCATACACTCGCATCCGCCTCTGGGCTCGACAGCGCGTCGGATTCGCGCCGAGGACCTGCGGGCGATCTACGCCTTCCGCGGCCGCCAGGCCGTTCAAATTGGTCGGTTGAGCCAGAACAACGCCGTGTCCGCGGACATCGACATCAGCGAATTGGTCGCGCGCCATTTCGCCGTGCTGGGGTCGAGCGGCGTCGGCAAGACGACGGCCGTCAGTCTTCTGATCAAGAAGGCGGTCTCGGTAAGGCCGAAACTCCGCGTCATCATCCTCGATCCGCACAACGAATATGCGACCCATTTTCCCAGTCTGGCGAATGTCATCAATTCGGAGAGTCTCGAGCTGCCGATCTGGATGTTCCGCTTCGATGAACTCGCCGACATCGTTTTCAGCGGTCGCCAGCCGCACGCTGACGAACGGGATGCGCTGTACGACGTCATCCGAGCCGCAAAGGCCAAGTACCTTTCCGACACCGGCTCGTCGACCGGGGGCAGCGTGCTGCGCCGGCAAACCGCCGCGGAAAGCGCGCACGCGCAGATAACGGCGGATACGCCCACGCCGTTTCGCATGATAGACGCAGTCGCCGTCATCGAGGAGTGGCTCGGCAAGCTCGACCAGCGCTTTACCCGGTCGGATCTGCGCGGGTTGCGCTTTCGTCTGGAAGGGCTCAGCCGGGATCCGCGATTTCGGTTCATGTTCGGCAGGACGGTCGCCGAGGACGACATCGCCAAGGTCATATCGCGCCTGTTCCGCATACCGACCCGGGGCATGCCGATCACGATCATCGAGCTCGCGGGCCTGCCCAACGAGGTCGTCAACTCCGTGGTCTCGGTGGTCGCGCGGCTGGCGTTCGAAATCGCGTTCTGGTGCACGGGAACTTACGAAGTGAATGTGCTTTGCGAAGAGGCGCACCGTTACATTCCCGCCGGCCAGGTGCAAAACTTCGGACCCGCCAGGCAGGCGATCGGTCGAATCGCCAAGGAAGGCCGCAAGTACAGCGCCTCGCTCGGCGTGATCTCGCAGCGCCCGTCCGAACTCGACCCGACTGTGCTTTCCCAGTGCGCGACCATGTTCGCCATGCGGCTGACGAACGAGAACGACAAACGGATCATTCAGGACGCAGTGGGCGCGTCGGCGCTGAGCACGATCGCGTTTCTGTCCTCGATCGCCGACCGGGAGGCGATCGCATTCGGCGAAGCGATCGCCACGCCGATGCGGATGAAGTTCGCCGATATCGCGCTCCACCCGGAAGAGCCGCGCTCGCTTGAAGGCTCGTCGTCCGATCCGATTCCGATCGATTTGAGGACCCTTGCCGTTCGATTGCGCGGCGAGGGGGGATAGCGGGCGATCGACGGCAGAGTCGAATATCATAAAAACAAATCGAAGAAGTACAAAAATCTCCTCCAAACGCCTTGCGTTGCAGCGCCACACGATATTAATAGGTCGCTTGCAGACGGCGTTCTCCCAACCCATATATGTCGGCGTCTGCGCGCTCGAAGCGACGCCATTCGAGTTGTTGCTATTCACGACCCCCACCGGCGGTCCTTGAAACCGCCAAGGCGAGGAGATGTCATCTATGGCGGCCGTCCAGGAGACCGTCGAACGCGTCCGTTCGATTGACGTCGAGGCCTACAGGTACGGTTTCGTCAGTCCGATCGAGTTGGACGTCGCCCCCAAAGGTCTCGACGAGGATATTGTCAGGTTCATCTCCGAGAAGAAGGGCGAGCCGGAATGGATGCTCGCCTGGCGGCTGGAGGCATATCGCCGGTGGTTGACGATGGAAGAGCCGAAGTGGGCTCGAGTCGAATATCCGCCGATCGACTTTCAGGCGATCCATTACTTCTCCGCGCCGAAGAGCGGACCGGCGCCAAAGTCGCTGGACGAGATTGATCCCGAACTGCTGCGCACTTACGCCAAGCTCGGGATTCCGCTGGTCGAGCAGGAGATTCTGGCCGGGGTCGAGAGACCGAAGGTGGCGGTCGACGCAGTGTTTGATTCGGTGTCGGTTGCGACGACGTTCAAGGCGGAGCTCGCCAAGGCGGGCGTGATCTTTTGCTCCTTTTCCGAAGCGGTCCGCGACCACGGTGAACTCGTGCGTCGCTATCTCGGGACCGTCGTGCCGGCGACCGACAACTTTTACGCCACACTCAATTCGGCCGTGTTCTCGGACGGATCGTTCGTCTATGTGCCCCCGGGCGTGCGCTGTCCGATGGAGCTCTCGACATACTTCCGCATCAACGAGAAGAACACCGGGCAGTTCGAACGTACGCTCATCATCGCCGACAAGGGCTCGTACGTCAGCTATCTCGAGGGCTGCACCGCGCCAAAGCGCGACGAAAATCAGCTTCACGCCGCGGTCGTCGAACTCATCGCGCTGGACGACGCCGAGATCAAATACTCGACGGTGCAGAACTGGTATCCGGGGGATTCCGAAGGCCGGGGCGGCATCTACAATTTCGTCACCAAGCGCGGCGATTGCCGCGGCGCGCGGTCCAAAATCTCCTGGACGCAGGTGGAGACCGGTTCGGCGATCACCTGGAAGTATCCGTCCTGCATTTTGCGAGGAGAGGCGTCGCGCGGCGAGTTCTATTCAATCGCGATCTCGAACGGCCGCCAGCAGGTCGACAGCGGAACGAAGATGATCCACCTCGGCCGCAACACGACGAGCCGCATCATCTCCAAGGGCGTGGCGGCGGGAAGGTCGCAGAATACCTATCGGGGGCAAGTTTCGGCGCACCGGCTCGCGACCGGCGCGCGCAATTTCACCAATTGCGATTCTCTGTTGATCGGCCACCAATGCGGCGCCCATACCGTGCCCTATATCGAGGCGAAGAATGCGTCGGCGGTGATCGAGCACGAGGCGACAACGTCGAAAGTGTCCGATGAGCAGCTTTTCTACTGCCTGCAGCGTGGACTGTCGGCGGAAGAGTCGACGGCGCTGATCGTCAATGGCTTCGTCCGCGACGTGCTGCAGCAACTCCCGATGGAGTTCGCGGTCGAGGCGCAGAAACTGATCGCGATCAGCCTCGAGGGGAGCGTCGGATGACGAACCGGCCCCGTCGCTTCGTTGGGCGCAAATGGTGAAGTGAGAGTTCCTATCCGATGCTCGAAATCAAAAATCTCAGCGTATCGGTCCATGGCGCGCCGATCCTCGATGATCTCAGCCTTAGCGTGGGAGCGGGTGAGGTCGTGGCGATCATGGGGCCAAACGGCTCCGGCAAATCGACGCTCGCCTACGTGATCGCCGGCAAACCCGGATACGAAGTGACGTCGGGAAGCGTTTGGCTCGGCGGCGAAAATCTGTTGGAGCTAGAGCCTGACGAGCGCGCACGGAGGGGCGTGTTTCTCGCGTTTCAGTACCCGATCGAAATTCCCGGCGTCGGCACGATGACTTTCCTGAAGGCCGCGCTCAATGCGCAGCGGCGCTCACGAGGCGAAGCTGATTTGACGACGCCGGAATTCATGCGCCGGGTGCGCGAGGCTTCGCAGAGGTTGAAAATCGACCAGGAGACGCTGCGACGGCCGCTCAACGTCGGATTTTCGGGCGGCGAGAAGAAGCGGCTCGAAGTGCTGCAGATGGCGCTCATGGCGCCGCGCCTCGGCGTGCTCGACGAGACGGATTCGGGACTCGACATTGATGCTCTGAGGATTGTTGCGGACGGCGTCAACGCCTTGCGCGACCCGAACCGGACCTTCCTCGTCATCACCCATTACCAGCGGCTTCTCGATCATATCAGACCGGATAGGGTGCATGTGATGGCCAAGGGCCGCATTGTCGCCAGTGGTGGGCCCGACCTGGCGCTCGAACTCGAGCGTAACGGCTATCGTGACTACTCGGAAGCGGCCGCATGAGGAGACGATGAGCGCCCTTTCCGTCCACAGATCGACTGCCGAGGCGACCATCGCCCGGCAGTTCGCGGCGCAGGAGGCTTTAGCGCCTTCGCCATTTCGGGCCGCCGCTTTCGCGCGCTTCGCCGAACGCGGTCTGCCGACGCGGCGCATTGAGGCATGGCACTACACCGACTTGCGCGCTGCGATGACCGATGCGGCGCCGCTGGCGCCTGTTCCCGATCAAGCCGCGGTCAATCTTGCGAGGAAAGCGCTCGCCGGACGCGAGCGCGTCGGAGCCGCCAGGCTGGTGCTTCTCGACGGGCATTATGTCCCAACCCTCTCCGACCAGTTGCCTGCCGCGATTGAGATTGCTTGGGAAGAGACGTCGACGATGGGCGTAGACGACGCCCTTGTCGCGCTCAACGAGGCGATGACCGTCGGCGGCTGCGCGATTGCTGTATCGGACGGCGCCAAAATCGCAGAGCCGGTCGAGATTTTGCACGTCACGAGCGAGACGTCTGGCCGCTCTCTCTATTCGCGAGTCTCGATCGCTCTTGGCGCCGGCGCGCAGGCGTCATTCGTCGAGGTCTTTCTCGATGCCGGGCCGGGCGCGCAACGCAACGCCGCGACAAGCATGACGCTTGCCGAAGAGGCGAAAGCCAAGCACATCGTCATGGTCGGGGACGATCCCGCGCTGCATGTTGAAAGCCTGATTTGCGAGCTGGGCGCGAAAGCGCAACTCAACGCCTTTGCGCTCGTCTCGGGCGGCGCGCTGACGCGGCGGCAGATTTTCGTGAAAATGGCCGGAGCGGAGGGGAAGCTCGCGCTCGGCGGATTGGCGCTCATCGACGGGTCCCGACGCGCCGACACGACCTTGCAGGTCGTTCACTGCGCGCCGGGGGGAATGAGTCGTGAGTTCTATCGCGCGATCGTCGACGACGACGCAATCGGAGTTTTCCAGGGCAAGGTCATTGTCGAGGGCGCCGCGCAAAAGACCGACGGAGCGATGAAATCGCAAGCCATTCTGTTATCGCCGCGGGCGCAAATGAACGCCAAGCCGGAGCTGGAGATATTCGCCGATGATGTGGTCTGCGGCCATGGCGCGACCATCGGCTCGCTCGACCCGGAGCAGATTTTCTATTTGCGGTCGCGCGGCATAGCGCAGGGCGAAGCGCAGGCGATGTTGTTGGAGGCGTTCGGCGTGGAAGCAATCGACCGCGTCGATGACGAACGGCTTGCGGGCGCGCTGCGCGCCATGCTTCGCGCCTGGCTGTCGCCACAGGAGTGAAGCGCCAATGCGTGATGGGCAAGGCACGGCTCGAGTTCGCGATTTGGCGCTGCGCCTCGCGGCGCCGGAGGCGCGCAAATGAACGATTCCGTTCGAATAGCGTCGGGCGCTTACGACGTCGACGCGATCCGCGCGGATTTCCCGATCCTCGCCGAGCGCCCCTATGGCAAACCGCTGGTCTATCTAGACAATGCCGCCTCGGCGCAGAAGCCGGCCGCGGTCATCAGGCGCCTCGTTCACGCTTACGAGCACGAATATGCGAATGTGCATCGCGGTTTGCACTATCTTGCCAATGCGGCGACGGAGGCATACGAGGCGGCGCGCGAGAGCGTGCGGAGATTCCTCAACGCCGCCTCGCACGAAGAGATCGTTTTCACCCGGTCGACGACCGAGGCGATCAATCTGGTCGCGTCAAGCTATGGACTCGAACACATCGGCGCGGGCGATGAAATTGTTCTGAGCGTGATGGAGCACCACTCCAACATCGTGCCTTGGCACTTTCACCGCGAACGCAAGGGCGCGGTGTTGCGTTGGGTCGACGTTGGCGACGACGGGTCGTTCTCGCTCGAGGCGTTCGGGCGGGCGCTGAACGATCGAACGAAAATCGTCGCGATCACGCAAATGTCGAACGTTCTCGGTACGGCGCCTCCGATTAAGGAAGTGATCCGCGTCGCGCATCAGCGCGGAATTCCGGTTCTCGTCGACGGCTCGCAAGGCGCCGTCCATCTTGACGTTGACGTGCGCGATCTCGATGCCGACTTTTACGTGTTTACCGGACACAAGGTATACGGCCCTACGGGGATCGGCGTTCTTTACGGCAAGCGCGAATTGCTCGAATCTCTGCCGCCATTCCAGGGCGGCGGTGAAATGATCGAGGAGGTGACGCAAGAGACCGTCACCTACAACCATCCGCCGCATCGCTTCGAGGCGGGAACTCCGCCGATCGTTCAGGCCATTGGCCTCGGGGCGGCGCTTGACTATGTGGAAGGGGTCGGAAGAGCCCGCATCCGCGCGCACGAGGAGGCGCTGAGCGCCTACGCGCACGAACGCCTCTCATCGATCAGCCCGCTGCGCATTATCGGCACGTCGCCCGGCAAGGGTCCGATTCTGTCGTTCACGATGCAGGGCGCGCATGCGCATGATGTGGCGACGCTGATCGACAGGTCGGGCGTCGCGGTCAGGGCTGGAACACATTGCGCCATGCCGCTGCTGCAACGATTTGGCGTCACTTCGACCTGCCGCGCCTCATTCGCGCTCTACAATACGTTTGGCGAGGTTGATGCGCTCGCGGACGCCTTGGCGCGCGCACAACGGCTGTTCGGCTAGGGAGGGTGCAGCATGAACGACGCGCTGAGCCACGCCGGTACCGCCCAGCAGAGCACGTCGATCAACGCGCCGTCGCAGATGACGGCCGAGGAGTTGCGCGAACTGACCGATTTGATCGTCGCTGCGCTCAAGACGGTTTTTGATCCGGAGATTCCGGCTGACATTTACGAACTCGGTCTCATTTACGGCGTCGACATCGACGACGGCCGTTTTGTGACGATCGATATGACTTTGACTGCGCCAGGATGCCCAGTCGCCGGGGAAATGCCACAGTGGGTCGAGAACGCGGTCGGCGCCGTCCCGGGGGTCGCGGGCGCGAAAGTGAATATGGTGTTCGATCCGCCATGGGATCAAAGTCGCATGTCCGACGAAGCGCGGGTTGCGCTCGACATGTGGTGATGGGCTAGGCTCGGCTTACACGAATTGGAAGAGACAACCATTATCGGAGCCCGTCATATGCCCCGGCAACGGCTTTGGGGACGTTAGGACCGGCGGATGGACTTTGCGGGCGGCAGTGCGCGCTCATTGCGGCTCAACGACCCACGGCTGCGAGGGCTTTTCTATCAGGCGCTGCTCGTGGTCGTCGTCGTGGCGCTGGCCAGCGGCGCGGGATATAACGCTTATTCCAATATGCGGGCCCGCGGCATTCCACTGGGCTTCGGCTTCTGGAATCAGATCGCCGGCTTCGATATCAATCTCCGGCTGATCGACTATTCCGCCCTTTCGACCTACGGGCGCGCCTTCTGGGTCGGTCTCCTCAACACTCTTCTGATCGCTGTCATCAGTATTCCGTTGACGACGCTGTTAGGATTTGCGATCGGCTTGGCGCGTCTGTCACCCAATTGGCTGTTGGCGCGCGCCGCGCTTGTCTATACGAGCGTGTTGCGCAACACGCCGCTGCTGCTGCAATTGCTGTTCTGGTACAATGCGGTTCTTCGATCGTTGCCGGGGCCGCGTCAGTCGATCAATCTGTACGATGTTGTGTTTCTCAACAACCGCGGCCTGTATCTGCCGCTGCCCGTTGCGGGACCCGGAGTTGTCTGGTTTGCGAGCGCGGCCGTCCTGGCGGTCGTCGCGGCCGCTGCGTTTCATGTCTGGGCGCGGCGACGCCAGGATCGAACTGGCGCGCAGGCGCCGAGCGCGTTAGTCACTGCCGTCCTCATCATCTCTCTGCCGGCAATCGCGCTTGCGTTGGCCGGCGCGCCGTTCACATTCGATTTTGCCAGACTTTCCGGCTTCAATCTGAAGGGCGGAATACAGGTGTTCCCGGAAATGGCGGCCCTCGTGTTCGGGCTCGTCACCTTCACCGCCGCCTTCATCGCCGAGATCGTTCGCGCAGGGGTTCTCGCGGTTCCGCACGGCCAGAGCGAGGCGGCGGCCGCGCTGGGCCTGCATCGTGGTCTTGCGGCGAGGCTGATCGTCATTCCTCAGGCCATGCGGCTGATCGTGCCGCCGCTGACATCGCAATACCTCAACGTCGTCAAGAATTCCTCGCTTGCCGTGTTCGTCGGCTACCCAGACCTCGTGCAGATTTTCGCTGGCACGGTGCTCAATCAGACCCAGGCGGCGGTGCAGGTGATGGCGATCACGATGGCCGTGTATCTCGGCATTTCGCTGGCCGTGTCCGCCGCGCTCAATGTTTTCAATGCGCGCTACGCGCTCAAGGAACGGTGAGATTGGCTCACGAATTGGCCTATGTTCGTAAGAGGCCGGAACCGGCGGACCGGCCGCCCGCTCTCTCCAGCAACGCCCTGGCTTGGGCCAAGGCAAATCTCTTCTCCTCGATCGGCTCGACGCTGACGACGGCTGCGTTCGTTGGGCTTTTCGTGTGGCTGCTGCCGCCGTTGATCGCCTGGGCGACGACGCACGCCATTTGGATGGCTCCGGACGGCGCCTTGTGCCGGCAGCGCCAGGATGGCGCGTGTTGGGCGTTCATTTCGGCCAAGTGGGACTACCTGCGCTTCGGCTCGTATCCGATTGCGGAACGCTGGCGCATCGATGTTGTCGAGGCGGTCGGCGCCTTTTTGATCGTCTGGCTGCTGTGGCGGAGCGCGCCGCGTCGCGACTTGGGCGCTCTGCTGTTTTTCGTGGCCTATCCGATCCTCGCCTTTGTCTTGCTGCGGGGATCCCGGTTGCTTGGCTTACCCGTCGTCGACACGTTGCTGTGGGGAGGCATTTTGGTCTCCTTGTTGACCGCCGTCATCGGCATCGTCTTTTCACTGCCCCTTGGCGTGCTGCTCGCGCTCGGACGGCGCTCGGAAATGCCTGTCGTCCGGCTAGCTTGCGTCGTGTTCATCGAATTCGTGCGAGGGGTTCCGTTCATCACGGTTCTTTTTATGGCCAATAATATACTGCCCCTGTTTGTTCCGGAGGCTTGGGCGCCCGATCGGCTGCTCCGGGCGCTCGTAGGCATCGCCCTATTTTCGGCCGCCTATATGGCTGAAGAAGTGCGCGGCGGCCTGCAGTCTCTCGGCAGGGGCCAATACGAAGGCGCGATGGCGCTCGGACTGAACTATCCGCATATGATGGCCCTCGTCGTGCTGCCGCAGGCGCTGACGATGGTGCTTCCAGGCATACTGAACAATTTCATCGGTCTGTTCATGGACACCACTCTGGTCTCCGTCGTCGGCATAACCGACTTTCTCGAGGCGATGAACAACGCGATCAAAGATCCGGGATGGAGCGGGCCGACGATTATGACCACAGGCTACGTCTTTGCCGGAGTGTTCTATTTCGCCTTCTGCTACGGGATGACGCGTTATTCCGTTTTTGTCGAGCGCGCGCTTGCACGGGGGCGGAAAAGATGACTCTTGCGGACGTCTCGGCGAATGCGCCTTCCGATGACTCCGTCGCCATCGACTTCGTCGGCGTCCACAAGTGGTACGGGCACTTTCATGCGCTGCGCAATATCAACCTGACAGTCAAGCGCGGCGAGCGCATCGTCGTATGTGGCCCATCCGGCTCCGGCAAGTCTACACTGATCCGCTGCGTCAACTGGTTGGAGGAACATCAACGCGGAAGGATCGTTGTCGATGGGATCGAACTGACCCGAGACATCCGGCGGATCGACGAGGTGCGCCGCGAGGTGGGGATGGTGTTTCAGAGCTTCAACCTTTTTCCGCATTTGACCATTTTGGAGAATTGCACGCTGGCGCCCATATGGGTGCGCAAGATGCCCAAACATGACGCCGAAGACCTGGCGAGGAAATTGCTCGCTCGGGTCAAAATACCGGAACAGGCGTCCAAGTACCCCGGCCAACTGTCCGGCGGTCAACAGCAGCGCGTCGCCATCGCGCGCGCATTATGCATGAATCCGAAGATCATGCTGTTCGACGAGCCGACTTCGGCTCTCGATCCCGAGATGGTCAAGGAGGTGCTCGACACGATGACGGAACTCGCCCAGGACGGCATGACGATGATCGTCGTGACCCATGAGATGGGCTTCGCCCGGCAGGTCGCCGATCGTGTCGTGTTTATGGACAACGGGGAAATCGTCGAGATCAACGCGCCGCAACCATTCTTCAGCAATCCGCAACACGAGCGCACGCAGATGTTCCTGCGGCAGATTTTGCATTGAATTTCGATGTGCGGAGCCGCATTTGGCCCGGCTTTGGCCGCCCGCGTAAGATGGCGCGATTCGTCATGCAGCCGGGCAGGGGCCGATGAGCGTGAAATCCGCGATGCAGCCGGTGGCGGCCGGCCTGATAACCGCATTCGTCGGTTTCGCATCATCGTTCGCGGTTATTCTCAAGGGATTGACGGCGGTCGGCGCCAGCGACGCGGAGGCCGCCTCGGGCCTGATGGCCTTGTCGATCGCGATGGGAGTCGCCGGAATCGGTCTGAGCCTCGCGTGGCGCATGCCGATTTCCTCGGCCTGGTCGACGCCTGGGGCGGCGCTCCTGGCCGCGACCGGCGCGGCGGCGGGAGGCTACCCGGCGGCCGTCGGCGCGTTCCTGGTGGTCGGCCTGCTGATCGTGGTGGCCGGACTCGTCAAGCCGTTCGGCCAGCTGGTGGCGGCGATTCCCGACCCGCTCGCCAATGCGATGCTGGCCGGCGTGCTGTTCGGCCTATGCCTCGCGCCTGTCCGGGCGCTGATCGTCGCGCCTGGCGGCGCAGGCCTGATCGTGTTGTCGTGGCTGATCGTCTCGCGATGGAAGCGCGTCTATGCGACGCCGATCGCCGCAATCGTCGCTGGACTCGTGATTGCGTTCAGCGGGCAGGCGGCGGCGTTTGATTGGACGATGATGACGCCGCGGCCAATTTTCGTCGCGCCGTCGATCTCGGTGGAGGCGATCGTCAGTATCGCCCTGCCTCTGTTCATCGTCACGATGGCTTCGCAGAACCTTCCCGGCCTGGCGGTGCTGAGCGCCTATGGGTATCGTCCGAGTCCCGGCCCGCTGGTCGCGGTCACGGGTGTTTTTACGCTGGCGGCGGCGCCGTTTGGAGGACACGCCGTCAATCTCAGCGCAATCACCGCGGCGCTTTGCGCCTCGCCCGACGCTTCCCCCGATCCCGCCAAACGCTGGCTCGCCGCCGCGACCGCCGGGGCGGTCTACATCGTCTTCGGCCTGCTGGCGGGAGGCGTCACCGCATTCGCCGCAGGCGCGCCCATTCTGGTCGAAGCCGTCGCGGGACTGGCTCTGCTCAACGCATTCGGGTCGGCGCTGCACAACGCGCTCGCCGACACGCAGGAACGCGAAGCGGCGTTGATCACGTTCCTTGTCTCGGCCTCGGGAGTCAGCATCTATGGCGTCGGCGGGGCCTTCTGGGGATTGGTCGCCGGCGGCGCCGTGCTGTTCCTGACGCGGGCCGGAGGGTCGTCGGCGCCGCGTCAGGCGCTGTAGAGCCAGTCGTAGCGGGCGCTGAGGCGCCGGTGGCCGAGCAGGCGCATCGTCGTGTCGCGCGCCAACGCCATCGGCCCGGCCATGTGATAGATTCGTCCCTGCTGCAACGCCTCGACCTGGACCCGGGTCGCCCGCGCGACGCGGTCGCGGGAATAAGCGGCCAGCCCGGCGGGAACGTCGCGCGTGTGCGAGAATATCCGGCCAAGCGCGCCCGCGTCCTCGATCGCCTGGGCGGCGCCTTGAGCGAGAAAGGGAACCATCGGGTGCGCCGCGTCGCCGACCAGCGCCACGCGGCCGAACGAAAAGGAGCCGATCGGCGGGCGGACGTAAAGCGGCCAGGCCCGCCAGTTCGCCGCGGCGGCGATGAGCTCGCGCGCTTCCGCCGACCAGCGCGCCAACGCATGATCGAGAGCCGGCCTGTCGGCGACGCCGTCCCAAGGGTGGTCGCCGGCGGCGCCGCGCCACGTCGACTCGATGACCGCGACGACGTTGACGATCGATCCGGCGCGCAGGGGATAATGGACGAGGTGGGCCTTGCGGCCGAGGCGCAGGACGATGACCGGCCGCAGCCAGCGCGGATCGACGCAGCGCGGCCTCGACCGTGGCGCGAAACGCGACGCGCCCGGTAAAATCGGCCTCGGCCGCCGCTCCGAGGCCCAGGCGCTCGCGCGCGCACGAACGCAAGCCGTCGGCGCCGATCAGCAGATCGGCGCTGTCGGATATCGTCATCGGGCCGCGCTTCAGGCCGACCGAGATTTGATCGCCTTCGGCCGCGAAGCCGGCCAGGGCCGCGCCCAGTCTCAAGACAACGTTGGTTTGCCGCCGGACCGCCTCGACCAGCGCATTCTGCAGGTCGGCGCGATGAACCGCCAGATAGGGCGCGCCCCAGCGGCGCTCGGCGTCATCGAGCGGCAGCCGCATGAGTTCGCGGCCGTCCGAGCCGCGCAGCGCCCGGACCGAGTCCGGAACCATGGCGACGGCGCGCACGGCCCCGAGGACCCCGAGGCCGGACAGGACGCGGGTCGCGTTCGGCGTCAGTTGCAGCCCGGCGCCGAATTCCTCGAGCGCGTCGGCCCGCTCGTACAGCGTGACCTCGAAACCCGCCCGCGACAGCGCCAAAGCCGTGGCGAGTCCGCCGATCCCGGCGCCGGCGATGATGGCGCGCCGGCCCACGCGTCAGGCCGCGTCGCGGAGCTCGCATTCGGCCGGCTCGCAGGCGCCGCTCAGCGTTCGCGTCGTAAACGAAGCGGGTCGAGCAATAGGAACAGATCGCCTCGTCGTCGGAGCCCATATCGATGAAGATATGCGGATGGTCGAACGGCGGCCTCGCGCCGGTGCACATGAACTCCTTCACCGCGACCCGGATGGTCGGAACGCCCGGGTCGTTGTGAAAGTGCGGGATTGCATGATCCGCCATGGGGAAAGCGTCCTTCTCCGATGCCCCGGGTTAAAGCATGTTCACCCGACCGCCGCCAGCCGGCGACGGCTCGACGCCGAAGACAGGCAAAGCCGGTTTACCGCCGCTTTGTCCCGGTCGGGTCAATGTTTTCAATGGCTTGGAACAAATTTTACCGCCGCTCTGAAAACTTGCCCATCTTTTCGGCGTTGGCGTCGTGGATAATACAAGAACGATATGGATGTAAAGCAATAACCGCGCCGGCGCGGGTCTGGATCGCCACGTCGCTTCGCTCCTCGCGATGACGTTCGCCTGCCACGTCATTGCGAGCCGAAGGCGAAGCAAACCAGACCACGCGCGACCGCCGCCGCCCTGCGCGACAGCGCCCATAGCTGCGCGCGGACTGGCGCGAGCCCGGGCGACGTCATGACGGCGTCCGGGATTGTCGCCGCAACGGCATGAACGAGACCGTCCTTCGTATTCGGTCATCCGCGCTTTGAAAACGGTCAAGCAGCGCGCCAGCCCGGCGTTAGACTCTCCCTGCGGCGCCGAATCCGCGTCATCGCCGCCATTAGGAGGGAACAGCAATGATTTCACGCGCTCTCGCTGCCTGCCTGACCCTATCGGCAACGTTCATCTCGTCCACTGTCTATGCCGGCGATCCGGCCTCCTGCGCCAAGCCGCGCTTCTCCGATGTCGGCTGGACCGACATCACCGCGACGACGCAGATCGCCAACCAGATCCTGAAGAGCCTCGGCTACAAGCCGGACGTCGCCGTGCTCTCGGTCGCGATCACCTTCCAGTCGCTGGTCAACGGCGACCGCGACATTTTCCTCGGCAACTGGATGCCGCTGCAGGAGCCGAGCCAGGCGCCGCTCGTGAAGGCCGGCAAGATCGACGTCGCCGCGACCAACCTCGACGATGCGCGGATCGGCTTCGCCACCTCCAAGGCCGCCTATGACGCCGGCCTGAAGACCTATTCCGACATCGCCCGCTTCAAGGACCAGCTCGGCGGCAAGATCTACGGCATCGAGGCCGGCAGCGGCGCCAACGGCACCATCTCGAAGATGATCGCGAAAGACACGTTCGGCCTCGGCGGCTTCACGCTGGTCGAGTCCAGCGAGCAGGCCATGCTGTCGGAAGCGGCTCACCGGTTCAAGGAAGGCAAGCCCGTGGTGTTCTTCGGCTGGCAGCCGCACCCGATGAACGTCAACCTGCCGATGGTCTATCTCGAGAAGGGCAACGACGTCTTCGGGCCGAACGACGGCGGCGCGACGGTCGTCACGTTGACCCGAGCCGGCTATACGAAGGAATGCCCCAACGTCGGACGCCTGCTCTCCAACCTGAAGTTCAACTCGACCATGGAGAATCGCCTGATGAGCGATATCCTCGACAAGGGCATGCAGCCCGACGCCGCGGTGCGCGCCTGGATGAAGGAGAATCCGGCCGTGCTCGAGAAGTGGCTCGACGGGGTGACGACGCTCGACGGCAAGCCGGGGCTCGCCGCGGTCAAGAGCGGGGTCGGCCTGTAACCGCTGAAGCGGCGGCGCTCGCCCTTATAGCCTCGCGCGGCGGGCCGCGGAGGGCGGCGCGCCGAACTGCCGCCGGAACGCCCGCGACAGCGACGCGATCGCGGAAAAGCCGGTCCGCTCGGCGATGTCGGCGATCGGAATATTGGTGTCCAGCACCAGGCGACGCGCGGCGTTCAGGCGCAGGGCGACGCAATACGCGCCCGGCGAGACGTCGACGATCCGCAAGAACAGCGTCTCCAGAGCCCGGGTCGAGACGCCGACCCGGCGCGCGATGGCGGCGATCGTCAGCGGCCGATCGATATGCGTCTCCATGATGCGGATCGCCTCCGCGACGCGCGGCTCGTGTTGACGGATGCGCCCGAGGGAGACGATCGGCTGCGCGTCCGAGCTGGTTCGCATCTCCTCGTAGATGTAGAGGCTGGCGACGTCGAGCGCCGCCGAATACCCGTTGCGCGCCCGGATCAGCGACAGCATGCAGTCCAGCGCGGGCGTCGCGCCGCCGGTCGTAAAGACGGGTTCGTCCACCACGAACCGGTCCGGCTGCACGTCCACGTTGGGAAATCGGGCCGCGAAATCCTCCAGATCCTCCCAATGCGTCGTCGCGCGGCGTCCATCGAGCAGCCCCGCAAAGCCCATCAGCCAGGAGCCGGATTCGACGCCGCCGACGATGGCCGAGCGCTTCGCGCCGGCGCGGAGCGATTTCAGGATCGGCCGCGTCGCATATTGCATCACGTCGAAAGCCGCGATCACGATCAGCGCGTCCTGCTGCTCGGCGGGATCGAAGGCGCCTTCGACCTGGATCGGCAGCCCGCAACTCGCCACCGGCGTTTTTCCGTCGATCGACACCAGCTTCCAGCGATAGGCGGGCCGGCCCAGCACTCGGTTGGCGCCGCGCATGGGGTCCAGCGTCGCCGCCAGCGACAGCAGCGACAGGCCGGAGAACAGCAGCAGCGTCACTTTCAGAGGCGCGTCGGCGTGGGCGAAGATCATGGCTGCGCAGAGTGGAAAACGGCTTGCGCAATCAGTTGCGTCACGCTTCGCCTTTCCCGTCAAGTTCGGGCGCCGAATCGGAGGCCGTCATGCCGTTGTCGATCAATCAGGACGTCTTCATCACCTGCGCCGTCACGGGTTCGGGCGACACCGCCGGCCGCTCGCCGCATGTGCCGGTCACGCCGAGGCAGATCGCCGAATCCGCCATCGACGCGGCCAAGGCCGGCGCCGCCGTCGTCCATTGCCACGTGCGCGACCCGGAGACCGGCGCGGCCTCGCGCCGGCGCGACCTGTATCGCGAGGTCACGGACCGCATCCGCTCCGCCGATGTCGACGTCGTCCTGAACCTCACCGCCGGCATGGGCGGCGACCTCGTCTTCGGCGGCGTCGAAGCGCCGTTTCCTGTCAACGAAGCGGGCACCGACATGGCGGGCGCCACGGAGCGCGTCGCTCACGTCGCCGAATGCCTGCCGGAGATTTGCACGCTCGACTGCGGCACGATGAACTTCAATCTTGGCGACTACGTCATGACCAACACGCCCTCCATGCTGCGCGAGATGGCGCGGCGGATGACGGCGCTCGGCGTGCGTCCGGAGATCGAGGCCTTCGACACCGGACACCTGTGGTTCGCGCGGCGGCTTGTCGAGGAGGGGCTGATCGAGGACCCGGTGCTGATCCAGCTGTGCATGGGCGTCCCGTGGGGCGCGCCCGACGACCTCAACACCTTCATGGCGATGGTGAACAACATTCCGGCGAGCTGGACCTTCTCCGCCTTCTCGATCGGCCGCAACGCGCTCGCCTATCCGGCCGCCGCGGTGCTGGCCGGGGGCAATGTCCGCGTCGGGCTCGAGGACAACCTCTATATCGGCAAGGGCGCCCTCGCCACCAACGCGCAGCTCGTCGAGAAAGCGGCGAGCGTCGTGACGGGGATGGGCGCCCGGCTCGTCGGCCCGCCGCAGGTCCGCGAGAAACTCAAACTCGTGAAGCGCTGAGCAGACCGCGATGAGCCCGACGACAGCGTCCACGAAACGCCTGGCCCCGATTTCCCGGGCCGCCTGCGTCGGCGGCGGGGTCATCGGCGGCGGCTGGGTCGCCCGCTTCCTTCTGGCGGGAATCGATGTGAAAGTGTTCGACCCGAATCCCGACGCGAAACGCATCGTCGGCGAGGTGATCGCCAACGCGGAGCGGGCCTGTGGCATGCTCACCGCCGCTCCCCTGCCGCCGCGCGGGCGCCTGACCTTCTGCGCGCGCCTCGCCGAGGCGGTCGCCGAGGCGGAATTGATCCAGGAGAGCGTGCCGGAACGCCTCGACTTCAAGCGCCGCGTGCTCGCCGAGATCGACGCGGCCTGCCCGGCGGATGCGCTGATCGGGTCGTCGACCTCCGGCTTTCGTCCCTCCGACCTGCAGGCCGGGCTCGCCCATCCTGAGCGGCTCTTCGTCGCCCATCCCTACAATCCGGTCTATCTCCTGCCCTTGGTCGAGATCGTCGGCGGCAAGGCGACCGCAGCCGCCACGATCGACCGCGCCCGCGCCGTTTTCGACGCCATCGGCATGAAGGGCGTCGTCATCGCGAAGGAGATCGAGGCCTTCGTCGGCGACCGGCTGCTGGAGGCGCTCTGGCGCGAGGCGCTGTGGCTGATCAAGGACGATATCTGCGACGTCGAGACGCTCGACGACGTCATCCGCTATTCCTTCGGCCTGCGCTGGGCGCAGATGGGTCTGTTCCAGACCTATCGCATCGCCGGGGGCGAAGCCGGCATGCGCCATTTCCTCGCCCAGTTCGGCCCCTGCCTGAAATGGCCGTGGACCCGGCTCACCGATGTCGTGGACCTGGACGACGCCCTGGTCGAGAAGATCGGCTCTCAGTCGGACGAACAGGCGGCCGGCCTGTCCATCCGCGAACTCGAGCGCATCCGCGACGAGAACCTGGTCGGCGTCATGCAGGCGCTGAAGGCCAGTCGCGGCGGCGAGGGCTGGGGCGCCGGCAAGCTGCTCGCGGACTTCGAGCGGCGGCTTCTCGCCCGCGCAAGCGAAGCGGTCCAGGAGACGCAGGGCGACGCCCCAATCGGACATGACGGCTAGCCCAAATCCACGCCCCGGGGCGCATCGGGCTAGGGATTGTTTCGCCGCTGCGCTCCTCGCAACGAGGGCGCAAGCGCGCCTCGACCCTGCGCCCGCCGCATCTCACGCTACACCGGCGCGACGTCGACCTCGACTTCGAGCCGGGCGCGGCCCGAGGACAGGACCAGGCTTTCGATCGGGGAGGCGTCGGAATAGTCGCGGCCG
This sequence comes from uncultured Alphaproteobacteria bacterium, assembly GCA_963781895.1. Lineage (GTDB taxonomy): Bacteria > Pseudomonadota > Alphaproteobacteria > Rhizobiales > Beijerinckiaceae > Roseiarcus. The sequence goes on along the minus strand of CAWAIM010000016.1, from coordinate 18,345 downwards.
CGCGCGACCACGATGTGGTCGTTCTGCACGGCCATCGCGTTGGTCGGGTCGAAGTCCTTCCACCCCAGCGCCGATCCGCACCATAACGACGCCCAGGCGTGCGAGGCGTCCGCGCCCTCGAGCCGCTGCTTGCCCGGCGCCGGTATGGTGCGGATGTAGCCGCTCACATACAGCGCCGGCAGCCCGAGGCCGCGCAAGGCGGCGATCATGATGTGGGCGAAATCCTGGCACACGCCGCGACGCAGGTCGAACGCCTCGGACGCGGGCGTGTTCACTTTTGTCGCGTCGGGATCGTAGACGAAATCGGCGCGGATCCGCCGGGTCAACTCCATCGCCGCCTCATGGATGGGGCGAGCCGCGGAAAAACTCTCGCGCGCGTAGGCGGTCGCGTCTTCGAACAGCGCAATGCGCCGCGAGGGAAACAGCGCCGGCGCCGGCGAGTCCGTTGCAAGCGAGGCCACGGCGAGCGCCTCGGCCGCGACCGTTTCCCAGGCCGGCGAATTGGTCGGGGCGGGCGGACGATCGACCCGAACCCGGGATTTCGCCGCGATCGACAGCTCTCGGTGCGGCGTCTCGATCCGCAAGCTCGTCACGCGATTGCCGAAGGGATCGCTCCATTCGGTCGGAGGCACGGAAGCCGGCTCCGTCGTCAGGCTGAAGCTGTCGAGGATCTGACCGTCCCCGGTCACCGGCGTCAGCCGCAACACCCCGGTCGTCAATTCGACAATCGCGGCATAGGCATAGCGGGTGACGTGGGTGACGTCGTAGATCACGCGAGCCCCGTGATTTTCTCCGCGCGGCCGTGGCCGGCTCCCTGGAGAAAATATCGGGCCGCGATCGCGTTGGCCAAATCCAGCAGACGCTGCTCGATCGTCAGGATTCGCGTATCGTCGAGGGCCTCGGCGCGTTCGGTCGCCAGCTCGGCGGCCAGCAGCGTCGTCAGCCGCCGAGGCTCCTCGGGAATTCCGTCTCTGCGCAATTCCGGAAGCGTGGCGATTCCTTCGTCGATGCGATTGACCTGAAACACCACCGAACGCGGGTTGAACGGGTCCAACAGCGCCATGTCGCGCACCGGCGCCAGCGCCAGGCCGACGAGATACCGGGATCTGTAGGTGATCTGCGAATCGATGAGGTCGAGCATCACGCCCAGCGAGTGCTCGGTCGCGTCGTTGCCCGCGAACTGGCGCAGCAGGCGGCAGGTGTTGGCGCTGCGCTCGACGCACCGTCCCATGACATAAAACACCCAGCCCGCGCCGCGATTGAAGTTCTCGTCGAACAGTCCGGACAGCGCGGCGATGGTGGTCAGGGCTTCATCGGCGAGATCAACGATCTCGCCGGCCGAGAAGCGCCGGGCGGGGGCGGGATCAATCCCGCTTTCCAGGCGGCCGATCAACTCCCAGGTCTGCAGCGTGAGCCTTTCGCGGATGACCGAAGCGGCGGTCCGCGCGGAGCGGGCGAGCGACAACGCCGATCCGTAATTGGCCGCGTCGCGCAGGCCTTGATTGCCGACGGCCGCCGCGCCCTTCGCCAAGCCGGCGGCGTCGACCGCGCCCCAGCCGACCAGCACGCCCATCAACCGCTGCAGCGACTGGCGCCCGGCGCGCCTCGGAGCGTCGGGGTCGACCGAACGGGCGCTGAGGCAACGCACCACCCGCAACGTCGCCTCGGCCCGCTCCAGATAGCGCCCGAACCAAAACAGATTGTCGGCCGCGCGACTCGGCAGATTGCCCAGCAGGCGGGTGATCCGAACGCTCTCCAGAGACGGCAGATTGCTCGAGACCTCGACCGGATTCTCGGCCAGCACCCAGACGTCGGCCGATTCGACGCCGTCGCCCATCGACACGGCGCGCGCGTCGGGGCGATCCGAAATCCGGCAGAATCCGCCGGGCATGACCCGCCAGCCCTGCGGCGTCGCCGCGCAATAGACGCGCAAGACGAATGGCCGCGGCTCGAGCCTGCCTTCCGCCCAGCGGGGCGTGGTGGACAGGCCGACGATATCCTGCCCGACGAAGTCCAGTCCGCGGGCGGCGATCGCGGCGCGCAGGCGCGCGCGTTCGCCCTTCGTCAGCTCCGCGCCGATGACGCTGGTCCGTCCCTCGATCCCGGGCAACGCATTGCCGAACGCCGGAGCGATCGAAATCTCGTCGAATTCGTCCAGGACCCGTTCCCGCTCCCGAGGCTGGCCGCACCACCAGGTCGCGATATTGGGCATCAGCAGATCCTGGCCCAGCAGGCGGCGCGCCAGGGCGGGCAGGAACGCCAGCATGGCGCGCGACTCGACCATTCCGGCCCCGGGCATGTTCTCGACGGCGACGCCGCCTTGCCGGATCGCCTCGAGCAGGCCAGGAACGCCGATGCGCGACGAGGCGTTGAGTTCGAGCGGATCGCACCAATCCGCGTCGATATGCCTCCAGATGACGTCGCAGCGCTTGAGGCCGGCGATGGTGCGCACGAACACCCGGCCTTCGCGCATGACGAGGTCGTCGCCCTCGACCAGCAGGAAACCGAGGTATCGCGCCAAATAGGCCTGCTCATAATAGGTCAGGCTCAAGGGGCCGGGGCTCAGAATGCCGATGCGAGGCTCGGCCCGGTGACCGGCGGACTTCAATCCCGCGGCGAGCGCGCGAAAGAACGGGGCGAGCCGTTCGACATTGAGCTGGGCGTAGAGATCGGGAAACGCCTGGGAGACGACCAGCCGATTTTCCAACGCGTAGCCGCATCCGGACGGCGCCTGCGCCCGGTCGCCGAGCGCCCACCAGGAGCCGTCGGGTCCTCGGCCGATGTCGACCGCATACAGGCGCAGCCATCGCCCGCCGGGCGGCGTCACGCCGCGCATGGCGGCGATATAGTCGATCGAGCCGGTGATCGCCGCGGGCGGCAGCGCGCTTTCGGTGATCAGCTGACCTTCGCCATAGACGTCGGCGAGCACTTGCTCCAGCAAATCGGCGCGCTGAGCGACGCCGTCGGCGATGCGCCGCCACTCCGACTCGGCGATGAGCAGCGGCATGCGGCTGATCGGCCACACGCGCTCGTCCTTTTCGCCAGCGACGCGGTACGAGAGCCCGCGATTGCGGATGCGCCGGTCCGCCGCCGCGAAACTCTGCTGCATCTCATTGGGCTCGTAGGCGGCGAGCGCCGACAGCATGCGTCGCCAATGCGGACGGCTGCGGCCGTCCGCGTCCATGAACTCGTCCGGAATTCCGGGCAGCGGCGCATAGCCGCGCGTCCACGCCTCGAGCCGTTTCGAACCCGAGGCTTCAGCGGCGACAGCAGGCGATGTTCGTCGAGTCAATCGAACCCCATCGTTCGATGTTGGGAAATCGAGCCGCCGCTTCGTCCCCGGCGGCGGCCTGATTCCATAATATGCCCGCCAAGCCGGTCCGACGCCAGCGAGCCGGCGAACTTATCTGCAGCCGAGTTTCGCGAGCCCGCCGGGAATGCTCCGTCCATGATGAATGAACGCCCTTGCCCTGTCGCGCGCAGCGCTTAAGTGGACCGTGGGCGGATGCTGTCCATTCGTGCAAGTCGGCCCGCGACATTGGGAGAGGCGAGACTATGGCGATGTCTATTTCGCGGGCCGCGGCCGCCGGCGCGGTTATTATCGCCGCGCTTTCCGCGGCCAACGCCGAGTCTTCCGATCCGGACCTCATATTTCGCCGATCGACAACGTTTAAGCTTTTGACGCCGAACGATAAATTGGCTGTGTACGGCATCGACGACCCGCTGATCGAGGGCGTCGCGTGTCATTACACGACGCCGGAAAAGGGCGGCCTTACCGGCGCTTTCGGCCTGGCGGAACAGACGTCGGACATTTCGCTGGCTTGCCGCCAATATGGTCCGATCAAATTCAAGGAGAAATTCTCCCAGGGCGATGTGGTCTTCAGCGAGCGCCGGTCGCTTTTCTTCAAGAAGATGCAAATCGTGAGGGGGTGCGACACCAAACGGAATATTTTGGTCTACATGACCTATAGCGACAAATTGATTGAAGGATCGCCGAAAAATTCGACGTCGACGGTGCCGATCGCGCCATGGGGCACGGGCGTCAACGATATCCAAAAATGCGCTGATTTCCTTCGCTAGACCATGATGCGATTTGGCAGAATCGCATCATGGTCCAGAGTCTTTGAAAGCGCGGGATTTTTGCGAAAAACCGGCATCCACTTTTTCGCATCCCGCTCTGGCGCTGGTCCGCGACGGCGGACGCCGCCGACGGCCTTAATGCGATGTTATCGCGGCGCGGGCATGGTCGAGCGATGTCGCTCGCCCTGCCACTCGCCGCCCGCTCCGAGAGCGGGCAGACTTCCGACGCGCGCCTCTCGGGCCTGACGCTCGCCGTCGTCGCCATCCTCCTGTTCGCGCTGTCGGCGTTTTCGCCCAGGGTCCTGGGCGACGGCGACACCTGGTCGCATCTGGCGACCGGCGAATGGATCATCGCCCACGGCGCCGTGCCGCATGCCGATCCCTTCAGCCATTCGATGCAAGGCGCGCCCTGGACCGCCCATGAATGGCTGTCGGAGATTGTTCTGACGCTCGCCTTCCGTTGCGGCGGCTGGAGCGGCGTCGCGCTGCTGACCGGCCTCGCCGCGGCGAGCGCGGCGCTGATCATGGGGCTGAGGGTCGCGCGCGACCTCGGCGGGGCGGCGCTCGCCGTCGCCGTCGCGCTCGGCGTCGGTCTGTTGACGCCGGGCCTGCTGGCGCGCCCGCATGTGCTGGCGCTCCCGCTTCTGGCCGGATGGAGCGCGGGTCTTCTCCATGCCCGCGACCAGGGCAGGGCGCCGCCGCCGACGCTCGCGGCGCTGATGATCCCCTGGTCGAACATGCATGGCGGCTTCATCTTCGGCCTGGCGCTGATCGGTCCGTTCGCGCTCGAGGCGCTCGACGCCGCGCCGCGCGAGGCGCGGCTCATCGCGCTGCGGGATTGGGCGCTGTTCGGCTTTACGTCGCTGGCGGCGGCGCTGGTCAATCCTTACGGAATCGAGGCGCTGCTGTTTCCCTTCCGCCTGATGGGGGTCGCCGGCCTGTCGCGCATCAGCGAATGGCGGCCCCAGGATTTCAGCCATATCGGGCCGATGGAGATCGCGCTGCTGCTGCTCCTCGGCTTCGCGCTCACCCGGCCGATCAGGATGCCGTTGATCCGCGCCGCGACGCTGGTCGGGCTGATCGCGATGGCGCTGCAGCATTCGCGCCACGAACTGCTGTTTGGGATCATCGGGCCGATGCTGCTGGCCGGGCCGATCGCCGAGGCGATCGGCGCCCAGAAGGCCAGCGAGGATTGGGGGCGGGTCGCGCGGGTCGCGCTGACGGCGAGCCTCGCCGCGGCGCTGGCGATCGGCGCGTTGCGTCTCATCACGCCGATCGAGCGGGTCGACGGGACGGCCGCGCCGATCTCGGCGCTCAAGGCGGTTCCGCCCGATTTGAGGCTCAAGCCGGCGCTCAACGAATACGGCTTCGGCGGCTATCTGATCTGGTCGCATGTGCGGCCGTTCATCGACGGCCGGGCCGACATGTTCGGCGGGCCGATGCTCAGCCTGTACCGCGAGCTTTCGGCCGGCGATCCGAAGGCCGTCGAGGACACGCTGAAGCGCTATCGCATCGCCTGGACGATCTTCGCGCCCGACACCAGGATCGTGGCGACGCTCGACCGCGAACCCGGGTGGCGGCGGCTCTATTCCGACGCGTTCGCCGTCGTCCATGTGCGCGACGACGCGGCGCCGAGGCCCGATGGGCTGAGGGGAGACTGAGGGCGCGGGGCCGCGACGCCGCGCGGCCTGTCGACGCTGTCTTCGGGTAGCAGGCGTGGTCGTGGCCGAGGGAACAGCGCCGCCTTGATTTCCGTGTATATCGCTATAATATACACCAATGATTGATTGGACTCGTGTCGTCGGTTTCGAGTGGGACGCCGGCAACGAGCGCAAGAAGTTCGAAAAGCATGGCGTGAGCCGGTCGGAATGTGAGCAGGCGTTCTTCAATCAACCGCTGCTTGTCCTGGAGGACGAGCGGCATAGTTTTGCTGAAATGCGCTTTCATGCGCTTGGCCGTGCGAGCGAGAGCAGGCGTTTGCACATCACATTCACGCTGCGCCGGGACGCCACATTGATCCGCGTGATCTCGGCGCGCGACATGAACGCCAAAGAAAGGGACGTCTATGACAAAGACGCGTAAGTCCGCCCCGGCTTTCGCCGACGAGGCGGAAGAACGCGCCTATTGGGAGCGGGCGAACTCCGGGGCGGACCTCGACTGGGCGCGCGCCGCGCGCGTGCGGTTGCCCAACTTGCAGCCGAGCACGAGAGCGATTTCGCTGCGCCTTCCCGTCAGCCTGCTGGAGGAGATCAAGATCGCCGCCCACAAGCGTGATGTGCCCTATCAGTCGCTGATCAAGATCTGGCTCAGCGAGAAGGTCGGGTAAGCGATCGAGGGATTGTCCGCGCGAGGTCGCCCGGCCTTCATGGGAAGACGATTCGCCTCTCAGTCCGATCGGCGGCCGGCGAACGCCCAAGCGCATAAGCCAATCGATTTTTAGAGGCTGAGCGCGCCCTATGGAATTTCGACGCTGTAGCCCGCGGCGCGCGCGGCTTCGGCGAGGCGAATGGCGCCCGGCGATGGTCGTCTTCCAAACTGGAATCCATTGTGCGGCGACGACTGGCGCCCGTCAAATTCACGGCAGCGCGCCGCAGTCGCGCAATTCGCTCTCCAGATCGACGCCGGGGCGGTAGTGGATCGCGGCCATTCCAAGCGCCTGCGAGGCGCGCACATTGGCGATCGAATCGTCGATGAACAGCAATTCGCCCGGCCGTCGCCCGGCGCGCGCGAACAGGATGTCGTAGATGCGCGGATCCGGCTTGACGACGCCGACATGGCCCGAGATCACGCGGGTGTCGAATTCGCTCAGGAAGTCGTATTGCCGTTCGACGATCGCAAAAGTCTCGGCCGCGAAGTTGCTGAGCGCATGCACCGGCCGCCCGGCCGCCTTGAGGCGGCGCAGGAGCGCGACATTCTCCTCGATCGGCCCGCCGATCGTCTCGATCCAGCGCGCGTGGTAGAGCCGCAGATCGTCGGCGAATTCGGGAAAGGCCCGCGCGCGCTCTTCGACGGCGCCCGAGAAATCCAGCGCGACGTCGGTATGGGCGATGAAGTCCATGCCGAGGGCGTCAGCCAGAAAGCGCTCCATCCGCGCCCCGTCGGTAAAAGTCTTGCGATAGAGATTGCGCGGATCCCAGCGCAACAGAACGTTGCCGATATCAAAGACGACGATCAAGGGATTATCCTTCAGGGCGGCGGCTCGAACGAAGAGCTTTGTCGGGCGTTGGCGCTTTGCGGGTTTGCCGGCGCATTCCCACTTCCGCGCTCATGGAGTCGCCCATCATCGTGTTTCGCTTGACGGACCGCAACTGGCGCGCATGGGAAGCGCTGGTCTCGACAGCGATGCGGACGAAGGCCATCGCTGTTCGCCTAGCCGCGGCCTGAATTGGCCACCCATGGCCAAAAGTGAGTCGCTGATCAAGATGGGGCTCAGCAGGGAGGCGGGGCAGGGGAACCGGCGTCTTCACGCCGCCGCCAGACTGTGGTAATACCAAGTGTTAGAAGTCTTACTCGGATCGCATCATGGCGACGACGGTCACGGTCAAAGGCCAGGTCACCCTTCCCAAGGCGGTGCGCGAGGCCGCGGGCATCCGTCCCGGCGATCGCGTGGTCGTGCGGGCTCGCGCCGAGGGCGGGGTCGTCGTGGAGCGCGAGACGGCCCCGGGCGAAGCCAGCGCCTATCGCAAGCGGCTGATGGATATCGCCAGGCGCCGGCCGATGCGGGCGGGGCCGTTCCGCGACATGCCGACCGACGACGTCATGCGGTTGTTGCGGGGCGACGATTGACGCTGATCGACAGCAATATCCTGATCGACATTCTCGGCGGCGACGCCAAATGGTCGACCCCTTCCGTCGATGCGCTGGCGGCATGCGCCAAGCGAGGGCCGGTCGGCGTCAATGACGTGATCTACGCCGAGCTCGCCGCCGGCTTCGAGAGTTGAAAATTGCTCGATGCGGAGATTGAAGCTTTCGGTCTCGTGGTCACGCGGCTGTCGAGGGACGGGCTCTATCTCGCCGGCCAGGCCTTTCGCCAATACCGCCTGGCGGGCGGAACACGGACCAACGTCCTCGCGGATTTCTTCATCGGCGCGCAGGCGAGCGCCGAAGGCTGGCCGATCCTGACGCGAGACGCGCGAAGGTACGGAACGTATTTTCCCGATGTCGCGCTGCTGGGCGTCGGGGGGTGAGGAACGTGACCGGTTGCCGGCGAAATGCCGGAACCTCGGCGCGTTGGCGGGAGACACGGGAGAGAATGGCGATCCCGCACTTTCAGAGCCTGATGTTGCCGGTGCTTGAGTTTACCGCGACGGGTGAGGCGCCTGCCATACCAAGTCTCGCCAAGCACAACTCACGGCGCTCGGCGGATTCCGCGCGTCAGGCGGGCCCGCCTTCGAGCATTCCTGGAACTCGTTCTTAAACGTTTGCGTTTGGAAACTCGATGATGAGGTCCTTTCCGAATTGCAGTCCGGACACGTCGCAGGCGATTTTGACCAGCCGGTCTTTGTCGCGATTTGCAACGTTTGTTCCAAGCCACCAACCGGGCGCGATTTCCGTCGAATACGCCTGCAGATCGGGTTTACCTGGATAAACCTCGGAACGAGTCTTCGCGATATGATTTCGCGTTCGCCCGGGAGCTTGTTTCGCGAAGCGATCCAAGAAGCCGAAGTCGCGCTCGGCCAGCTTTCGAAGCACGAAAATCAGCGCTGATATGGCGTCTGGCTCTGTGTATTTCTGACCCAAGAGCTGAAAGGAAACTTTGCGAGACCCAAGCGGTTTCGGCGTCTCCGGCACCGGTTCGACCCTCCGAAAAGGAGCTGCGGGTTCAGAGCGGAAGGAACGAACGATCGTAGCGTTTGGCGCCAATAGGAAGGCTTCTATTTGTTCATCGGTCGGTCTAAATCCGATTAAACTGACCACTTTCTCGGCGATCAGGTCGATGAGCAATTCATCCGGCTGAGATATCAAATCTTGCCATGCTCTCGGGATGGTTTTTTCGGCCTCGCGCTGGCGCGCGGCGCTCTGATAATCCGTCCTCGCGTCCGAGTGGGCTGATCCGTCACGAACGCGATCAAATTTAAGGTATCTTTCGAGGACGCGCGCCGAGTCTTTGGGATCCCGCTCAAGGAGATCGAGCTTTTGAACTCGACGCTCCGAATAGTTCCCTTGTTCGGCAGGAAGGTAGAAGCTCCACTCCCTGCCGTTAACGAGGATAGCGAAGGGAGTCCCTTGATGGAAAGCGTACTCGAAGAGTTGTCTATCGCCGTCGTCGCCGGAGTTTGGCGCTTTTACCTCGATAAAGACAGCTGGAGCGCTTGTCGAAGTGAAAAGCGCATAGTCGACTCGACGCTTATCGACAGTGTACTCTCTCCGAACCGCCGTAGGGTCGTAAATGTCCCAACCGAGCTCGTATAGAACGCGATTCACGATCGCTTCGCGAACCTCGGTTTCGTTCCGGTAACTGTTCCTATTAATGCGATCGGCGATTGATCCGATCGTCGCGACGAGCGTCATGGCGATGCCCTGTCTCCCTACCTCGAAAACTTCTTATACTGCAACCTATGCGGAATCACGCTGTCGATCCCCAGCCGCCGCTTTTTGTCCTACTCGTAGTCGGCGAAGTTGCCTTCGAACCATTCGACATGGCTGTCGCCTTCGAAGGCCAGCATGTGGGTGGCGACGCGGTCGAGGAAGAAGCGGTCGTGGCTGATGATGACGGCGCAGCCGGCGAAGTCGAGCAGCGCCTCTTCGAGCGCGCGCAACGTGTCGACGTCGAGGTCGTTGGTCGGCTCGTCGAGCAGCAGCAGGTTCGCGCCGCTTTTCAGCATCTTCGCCAGATGCACGCAATTGCGCTCGCCGCCGGCTTCGAGAGTCGAAAATTGCTCGATGTGGAAATCGAAGCTTTCGGTCTTGTGGGCGCACGTGGCGTTGAAATTTTTGTGCAGACTGCAAGGTCAAAACCAGCAAGGTCAAAACCAGTTGCCGAAGATTATCAAGGGTATAATATTTAAAAATGGAATCGAAGTCGCGCGCGAAATTTTCGTCGCCTGATCCACGCCTCGCACGCAAATTCAAATATACCTGCCTGAACTCAAGTGAACTCTTTCCGAAAGATTAAACAGAATTTTTCTTCCTTACTGCCGCTCTTCTGGCCCGATCGCCGGATCGGCGGAATCGCCGTCCGCGGACGCCGTGCGCCCGGGACTCGCCAGCCGATCGTCGCGCGCCTGTGGCGGCGCGGGCGACCAGGGGCGGTTCTCGAGCAGCGACCGTTCGCCTGTCATTGTAAAGCCTCCAGTGTCGCTCCAGGTGAGACCGATCCCGCCCGTGCGAGAGAGAGCCTTTTCGTCGAACACGAACTTCGCCTTGCAACTCGCCGGAGCCGCGAGCCCGCTTACGACGACTTCCGCCCGCGCGCAATCCTCGTCGAAAGCCAAGCGATCAAGCACGATGCTTAGTGACTGACCCTCGGGCAGATCGGCGACGCAGCCGAGCCGGTCGCAAGGCGCGTCCGGATCGCGCGCTCTCGCAGGGTCGCGTCCGTCGCCGTCAGCCGTGAGCCACTGTTCGGCGGCGAACGCGTTGAAGCGCTTGCCGACGATTTGCAGCGCGCCGTCGGCGTCGCGAACCGCCACCTGATCGCCCGATGGGGCTACCATCACGTCATAGCGCCGGCCGTTCGCGGCGCCGATTAGTCCAACAAGGGCGAACGGAACGGCGCTCGCGCGGAAGGTCCAGGTCCGCCAGATCGTTGCGCTCATCACCGCGAGCGCGAGAAATGGCAGCGCATAAGGCGCGAACGCCCTGAAATGCAGCGTTGAGCCGGGCGCATCGGCGATGAAGCGCGCGACCCATAGAATGAACTTGATCCCCGCCCCGACATAGAGCCAGACCGGCCCGTCGAGCCCGAGCGGGTAAAGCGCGGCGCCGAGCAGCGCGCCCGGTACGGCAAAAAACTCGATTACGGTCAGCGTCAGCGGATTGCCGATCAGCACATAGGGGCTCAGGTCATGAAAGTGATAAGCCATGAAGGAGGCGGTGGCGCCGGTCGCGCAGGCGGTCGCAATGATAAGCCCGAGCGGTCTGTCGATCAGATAGGCGGCGAAGAGACCGCGCTTCGGTGGCGAGCCCCTTTGCGGCGGATAAGGATCGGGATCGCTCTCATGGATTGCGAGCCTTGCTTCCATCACCGCGACCAGCGCCGCGACTGCGGCGAAGGAGAGCTGGAAGCTTACTCCTAGAATCGCCTCCGGTTCGATGACGATGACAGCGAGAACGGCGATGGCGAGGTTGCGCATTGTCAGCGCCCGCCGATCCATGATCACCGCGCCCAACACGACCAGAGTCATGACGAGCGCCCGTTCGGTGCCGACGCGTGAGCCGGTGGCGACGTCGTAAAGAAGCGAGCCCGCCATGGCGACGCCCGCCGCCCACTTCTTGATCGGGCGCTTGAGCGCCAGCGTCGGCGAAAGCGCCAGAAGGCGGCGGGTGAGGATGAAAAAAATTGCCGCGACCAGTGTCATCTGCACGCCGGAAATCGTGATGATGTGGAAGATCCCCGCCTCGCGGATGAGATCTTTGGCGTCACTGGAGAGAAAATCGCGTTTGCCGGTCACCATCGCCGCCGCGATCGCGCCCTCGTCGCCGCCGATGATCGCATTGACCCGCGACGCGAGGCGGTTGCGCGCCCGGTCGACGCGCGCGTCGAAACGCTGGCGCCATGTCGCGTCGCCGGGCGGCGGCAGACGCTGAATTGGGCCAAGGGTTGAGCCCACGGCGCCGACGCCGGCAAAGAACGCGTCGCGCGCGAAATCGTAGCCGCCCGGCAGCGCCGCATGGGAGGGCGGCAGCAGCCGAGCCCTGAGCGCCACGAAGTCGCCCGCGGCGACGTCGGGCGCCTTTCGCGTCGTGACCCGCACGCGGCGCGGAACTTTCTCTTTTGGCACGCCGTCGGCGCTTGCGACCCCGATCACCATGCGCGCGCCGAACGGAGCGCAGGTCAACTTCCTCGACGTAGCCCTTTAGGTTGACGATCCGGACACGGTCGATGACAGGGGCTGCGACACGCGCCGTTCGCAAGGACATCGCCAGAAACCCGCCGAAAAGCGCCGCCAAGGCGAGCGACAGGCCCAGCGCGAACGGACGCGCGCGGCAAGACCAAGCGACCGCCGCGAACAGCGTCGTCAGCAGGGCTGGCAGCCAAAGCACCGGCTCGCGATCGGCGGCCAGATTGAGCGCGACGCCGCCCATCGCCGCGACTGGAATCCAGAGGAAGAACCGGCGCTCCTCCGCCTCGCGCGCCAGCGCGTCCGCGAAGGCCCCGCGCCAATCCAGCCGCCACTCCGAAATGCGCGTGAGCCCGGCGGCGGCTGAGAAAATGCCAATGTGCGAGCGAGATGTCATGCCCCTGAGCCAACCATATGTCGCCTTCGGGAAAAACCTTGAGTTCGAGGCGTCGCGCGTGTTGAAATCGTATCGAGCGTATAAAGAAGACCCCTCGGCTATGCCGGCGTGGCAGCAGGAATTTGACGATTCCGGCGGTCCGCCAGCGAAGTTCCGACGTGAGGAGCCACTCACGCGAAAGGAATTCCACCGATGGACGAGTATGAGAGGCTAAGCCACACGACTTAGGACTGCAAATATCATGTTGTCTTCACTCCGAAATGTCGACGGAAGACGCCGTGTGCCGGCATTTGGGCGAGATTTTCCGCAAGCTCGCGCTTCAGAAGGACTCGAAAGTTGAGCAAGGCATCGATGCCCGATCACGTGGACATGCTGCTTTCGACCCCGCCGAAATATGCGGTGTCGCAGGTGGTCGACTTCATCAAAGACAAGAACGCGATCCACGTGGCCAGGGTTTATGGAGGACGCAAGCGCAATTCCGCCGGGCAACATTGTTGGGCTGTTGGGGCCGCGGCTTTTTCGTGAGCGCGGTCGCGCGCGACGACGAGGCGATCCGCGCCTGCAGCCACAATCAAGAGAACAAGGAAAAGAGGCTCGAGCAATTGAACCTCCAGCCTTGATCGCGCCACCCTCGGGATGCTCCAAACTCAAGGGGCCGCGTCAGCGATCCCTCCTATCGCTTCGAGCGGTTCACGACTTAAAGCTCCCGGCTTGGCAGGGGGATATTTGCGCGAGAGCCTTGCGCAGGTATGCGGCGACGAAAGCGGGCGTCCGGTCCTCGTCGATGTCGCCCGGGCCGGCGACGACATGGATGCGCGAGAGTTCGGCGTGAGGGTCGCGCTCGAGGAAGGCGTCGATCCGCGCTTTCGCCTCGGCCGCCGGAATGGCGAGCGTCATCAGCTTCATGCAGGCAATGCGCGGGGGCGCAAGGACCACCGTCCAGCCGGGCGCAATCGACGTCTCGAGAGCGTCCACGCCGGTTTCCTCCAACAACTCGCGCCGCGCGCTGGCGTCGAGATCGACTTTGCCGCCGAAAATATCGGCCTCATCCGGCGTTCCGGCGGGAAAATAGATATTCCCCGCGTTAAGGGTGTGAGCGGCCATCTCGCCGAGCAGGAAAGCTCCGTCGGCGCCCCGCAGTGCGGCCATCGAAAAGCAATTGTCGACGGGTTCGCCGGGATGGCCAAAGTCGCGCCAGGCGATGAAATCCGCGTAATCGGCGTCGAAATAGGCGCCGCTCAACCGGAGGGCGCCGTCGGGGCGGGTTTCGAGCGCGCGTCGGCCCAGGAGCAGCACACGGCCGTTGTAGAGCATGGGCTTTGCCGCCCTGAGCGCGGCCCAATGGGCGGCGATGCCGGACGCCTGGCGCTCAGCGAAACCCCAGCGCGCAGGCTCGAAGACGAAGTCGAGCTCGGCGACCTCGAGGATGCGCGCCGCCTCCTTCAAAGGTCGAGCGAACCGCTGGAAACGATGACGGCCGAGCCGCCGATCGTCGCCGAGCGCAGCGCGCCGGCCTCGACTTCGAAGCCCAGCGCGATGAAGCTCGGGCGGCCCATCTCGATGCCCTGTTCGATGGTCAGGACGTGTTCGCCATCGGGCGGGAGGTCGTGCGCGAGCACGACGCCGGCGAAGGCGGCGGCCGCGCTGCCTGTCGCCGGATCTTCGGTCACGCCCATGCCGCCGGCAAACATCCGCGCGTGATAGGTCGAATTCGGCATGCACGACCTCGCGCGTGTACAGGTATGCGGCGGGGCCGCCTTGCCCCGCCCAAGGCGCGACTCCGGGCCGTGCGCGCCAGATCGCCTCGAGCGAGCGTACCGGGACGAAAAGGTATGGCGCGCCTGCGCTATACAGACTTGGCTGATGTGCGTCGAAGCCGATGTCGTCGAGCGAGAGTCCAAGACCCGCGGCAATCTCGCCGTTGAACGGCGGAGCATCGTCGAGGCGCTCAGGCAACTTCGGCAAGTCGAAATATGCCGCCAGCGCGCGGCCCTTGCGATGGCGCACAACGCAGACGACGTCGCCGATCGCTTCCTCAAGCACGATCCGCAAGTCCTGCGCGGCGAGCAGTGCGGGCGCGCGCAAATGAGCGAGCAGCGCGGCGGTCCCCACGGTTGGATGGCCGGCGAACGGCAACTCGCGGGCCGGTGTGAAAATTTTCACGCGCGCGCTGTTGATCGGGTTCCTCGGTTCGAAGACGAAAACGGTCTCGGAAAGATTGAACTCGGCGGCGATCGCTTGCATACGATTGCCGTCGAGGCCCTCACTGTCGAGGACCACGGCGAGCGGGTTGCCGGCGAGCGCCGTCTCGGCGAATACGTCGAGCGTCTGAAATCGGCGGGCCATAAAGTCGTCATCCCCCGCTGACGTCGGGCTTTTGCGCTCGCGGAAGGTTGCAGCTAGAACTTGAACAGCGGTTCGCTCGAACCCGGTACCGTAAATTCGTTGGGCAACCGGTCGAGGCCGCGCATGCCGACGAACGTCCCTTGAACAGTGTCGCGATGAAGCGGCCTCAGCGTGTCGAGGACGTAGCGGTTGCGCGAGCCGACGCTCGCGCCTGTGCCGTTGGTCAGATAAGAATCCCGCGGATGAACAACGATCTGGCGCCCGGCGGCGGTCGGATGGCGCGCGCGGTGATGAACGGTCACAGCGTTTGCAGCGCAAGACAGGCAAAGAGCCACCCCCAGCGCGCCCGCTCCCACGATCCCTGTTGAACGCGCCATGGATGATTCCTTTCCCATGTCGAACTTTACTTCATATTCGATGCAACTTTGGGCCGTTTCGCAAAAAAAGTAAACGATCGCCGATCGACGGCCAAAGTCTAGACCGTCTCCGCCCGAAAGACCAGCGACGGCCGAACCAGCTCATCCTGCGCGGCGATGAGCGCCAGCTCTCGCGAGCCGGCGGCGAGCGTTGCGGCGACGACGCCGTGCACGGACGACGCCGTGCGCGAAAGCGCTTCGGGCGTGGTGTGCGCGTTGAGCCAATGGTGAAAGAACAGCGCCGCGAAAAGGTCGCCGACGCCGTTGACCGAAATTGGCAGTTTGGGTGTGCGCAGTCGCCAAAGTCCCGTTTCGTCTCCCGCCAGCATGTCGAGCGCGCCGAAGGGCGTATCGTCGAGCTCCAGCGATTTCGCAACGACGACCTGCGGCCCGCGCGAGCGCAGCGCGGCGATCGCCGCGCGGGCTTGGCTCAGGGTCCGCGCCCGGCCGCCTGTCAGCCACTCCAGTTCGAAGGCGTTCGGAGTAGCAATGATCGCCGAGGGCAGGGCTCGGTCGCGGAGGAACTCGCTGACGCCGGTCGCGACGTAGAGGCCGCGCCTGACGTCGCCGATCACCGGATCGCAGGCGTAAGCCGCAGCCAGATTTGTGGTGCGAACGCTCGCGAGCGCCCTCAAGGCCGCCTCCCCGATCTCCGCCTTGCCGAGGTAGCCCGTTAGCACGCCGGCGCATCGAGACAAAACGTCTATCGACTGCAGTCCGGCCACGCACTCGTCGATCATCCCCGCGTCGAAGGCCCGTCCGCGCCAGCCGATGTAGCCCGTATGACTCGAAAACTGCACACTCATCAGCGGCCAGACTTCGCGTCCAAGTCGCTGCAAGGCAAAGACAGCGACCGAATTGCCGACATGGCCGTAGACGACATGCGACTGAATGGAGAGGATCGGATCAAGCATGGCGCACGAGACGACGATTCGCCTTGCGGCGTCAAAACAGATCCTTTCGCCCAGACCGGGGTTCGGAAGCGCGCTCGTCTCGGGTCAGTTACGCGGGAGACATTTGTACGGCGGGCGGGAGCTTTTGCCTGGCGCCTCAATCGGGTGAATACTTCAGGGAAGGAGCTGTCGCTTGAGCCCGGCAAGCGAGCCTGAAACAATGTGCCGACAATGCACGCAAAAACATTCGAGGAGCGGTCCATGAGCGACGCCATCGCCCATCTGTCTCGCGCGATTGAGCAAGGCCAGGGGCTCGCTAAGGCGGATCTCGTCCTTAAGGGTGGCCGGGTATTCAATCTCGTCAGCGGCGAACTCGTTCCAGGCGACGTCGCTGTCTGCGGCGACCGTATCGTAGGGACGCTCGGCCAATACAGTGGGGCACGCGAGATCGACGTGCGCGGCAAGGTCATCGTTCCAGGCTTCATCGACACCCACTGCCATGTCGAATCTTCGCTGATTACCCCGCTTGAATTCGACCGCTGCGTGCTTGGCCACGGCGTGACCACCGCGATCTGCGATCCGCATGAGATCGCCAACGTGCTCGGGCAGGCGGGCCTTCGCTACTTTCTCGACGCCGCGATGGCCACAGCCATGGACCTACGCGTACAGCTCTCGAGTTGTGTTCCGGCCACAGAGCTCGAAACGTCAGGCGCGCGGCTCGAGGTCGGTGATCTGCTGCCCCTAATGGATCACCCCAAGGTGCTTGGCTTGGCGGAATTCATGAATTTTCCGGGCCTGTTGGCGCGCGATCCGACGTGCCTCGCCAAGCTCGCTGCGTTTCAGACCCGGCCGATCGACGGGCACAGCCCACTGTTGAGCGGTTACGCCCTCAACGGCTATTTGAGCGCAGGAGTGCGCACGGACCACGAGGTGACCAATCTGCCTGAGGCAATGGAGAAGCTGTCGAAGGGCATGCAAGTGCTGATTCGCGAGGGCTCGGTCTGCAAGGACCTGGACGCGCTGGCGCCCATTATCACCGAACGCAATTCGCCCTTCATCGCCCTATGCACCGACGACCGCAACCCGCTCGACATCGCGGAAGAAGGCCATCTCGATTTCATCATCCGCACCGCGATCCGGCTCGGCGCGCCGCGGCTCGCTGCTTATCGCGCGGCCACCATTTCGGCCGCGCGCATCTTCGGCCTGCGCGACCGCGGTCTTGTCGCGCCCGGCTGGCGGGCGGACCTCGCAGTCATCGACGATCTCGATCACTGCGCGGTCACGATGGTGCTGGCGGGCGGGCGCGTCGTGGATGACGCGCTGTTCGCTTCGCGCGGCGCGCTCGCCCCGGTCGGGCGCGAGAGCGTCAAAGCTCGGCGAGTCGAGCCCGGTGATTTCGCCGCGCGCGGGCGGGGGCCTTCTACGCAGGCGATCGGCGTTATTCCCGGCAAGATCATCACCAACCGCATTCCGGTGACGCTTCCCTACGCGAACGGCCAGCGCGGCGTCGATTTGGACCAGGACGTCGTCAAGGTCTCCGTCGTCGCTCGTCACGGCGTAAACGACAATTTGTCGACCGCATTCGTTCAGGGTTTCGGAATGAAGCTCGGCGCCATTGCGTCATCGGTCGGTCATGACAGCCACAATCTTTGCGTGGTCGGCGCCGACGAGACTGATATGGCCATCGCGATCAATCGGCTGCGCCAGATCGAGGGCGGGTTCGTGGTCGCCCGAGGGGGAAAGGTCGTGGCCGAAATGCCGCTGCCCGTCGCGGGTCTGATGAGCCTGGCGAGCTTCGAGGAGGTGCGCAAGATGTTGATCAACCTGCGCTCCGCGGCCAAGGGCCTCGGCGTGACGCTCGCCGAACCGTTTCTGCAAGTCGCGTTCCTGCCCCTTCCGGTGATCCCGCATCTCAAGATCACCGACAAAGGACTTGTCGACGTTGACACGTTCGAGTTTGTGCGGGACTGACGGCGTCACTTTTTCCGGCGCGAACGCAGCGTATCCCAAAGTTAGGAATTCGGCAAACTCGAAAGAGAATTGAGGCTCTTATCGCGTTAGTTGTTTAGGTCGGTGTGGCGGGCAGGGGTGAGGATTGATTCGATGAAGGCGGAGGACTTCTCGGTCTGGCTTTCCGGCGTCGCGCGCTTGAGCGCGGAGCAGCACAGCCGAGCTTTGCGGCGCGCATCCGACGACGGCCTTTCGCTGGC
>CAWAIM010000015.1:0-65714 GCA_963781895.1 uncultured Alphaproteobacteria bacterium | reverse complement strand
GTTCATGCTGAGAGCGGCGGAGGCTCCCCGCGGCGACTGAGTGCAGCAACGGCTTCCAAATATGGGTGCGGCTGCGATCGACGAGCGTGATGCGCGCGCGCTTCCGCCGGCCGAGGCGTTCGCCCGACTTGGTCGCAAGCTCCAGTCCGGCGGCGCCGCCACCAACAATGACAATGTGATGGAGGGGGTTCTCCGTCATTCGCCAGCTCTCAGTTGACGGCAAGCCCTGACGAATCGGGACATTTGCGAACCTCCGGATGGCTTATCGAGGCGAACCGCGACTTGTGTTCGGCTTGGCTTGATTTCGGTCCGACGAGCAGCGCCGAGGCAGACTGAAATTAGAATTCCATTGACGACGATTGGAATCGCATCTCCTGCGCCCCGCCATAGGTGCGGTGGCGATCCGCGATCACCGATCTATTCTCAGTTAACCATAGTCCAATTTATGGTGCAATGCAACATTGTTAGTGACTCCATTGCGCATCGCACAAATAGTACCGGCGCAATCGCCAAGACGTGTCGGCGCGGCCGACGATCATGATTTTGCACGCCTGGCTGACGTTGCCGAGCCGTTTGGGCAGCTCGAGTAGGCCCACCTTGGCGCGAATGATCTTCTAGTCCTTGGTCATAACATTGTCTCCTGGAACCGCCGTGTTGGAGAACGCCGTCCGTCAGATTATGTCAAAACTTATACACTTCAACATCGCCGCATCCTCGGCGCGGAACATTTCCAGCTTGACCGTCAGCAGGCGAACCACCTGCCGCTTCGATATCACCACGCCCATCCCGTTGAGAAGCGCCACGATCCGCTCGCAGGTCATTTGTCCGGCAAAGTGCAGCGCCAAGACCAAGCGATTCAGGTTGGGGCCGTAACCCCCGACAATCCCGGAATCGAGTTCGCCGATGATCGTTTCACCGTCCAGCGTTTCCCACCGCTCGCGCCGATAGCGCGTCTCCGCGGGCTTCAGGCTCAGGTCCTGAACCACGATCTCCCCATAGCCTTTGTGACGCGAACCCGCCAGAGCCTTCGCCCTCACCACCACCGTTGCGCCAATCGTCAGCTTGTCGAGTTGACTGTCGCGCCGCCGCGTCGAACGCCCGCCCTGCTCACTGCCGCCGCCCTCCGGCCCCCTTTCGCGTCCGTCGCCTTGTCCATGTCCGAAGGCCTGTGCGGCGGACGCAGCGATCGGTCAAATCGCGCCAGGCATCCTTGCGCCGCCTTTCCAGGTTGGCCGCGTTCAGCGGGGCGAGAAGCGCGCGTATTCGCCGGCGTAAGCTTTGGCGAGCGGCGGCGCGTAAGTGTTGCGCTTGGACGTCTTGAGCCCTAGCCGCACCAGGGTTTCGGCGAGGCTGACCGCGCAGGCGACGCCGTCGAGCACCGGGACGCCGGCCGCTTGGCTCAGGTCGCGCGCCAGATCCGTCATGCCCGCGCAGCCGAGCACGATCGCCTCGGCGCCATCGTCGCTGAGCGCGCGCTCGATCTCCCTTTCGATCGTTCGCCGGGCGTCGGAGCCGGGCTCTTCGAGGGAAAGCACCGCGACATTCGACGCACGAACCCGGGCGCAGCGCGCGGCGAGTCCGTATTTGACGAGATTGCGCTCAATGGGCGCGATCGAGCGGGCGAGCGTGGTGACGACGCTGAACTTCTCGGCGATCAGGCTCGCCAGGTGAAACGCGGCTTCGCCGATGCCGACGACCGGCGCGTCGGTCGCGCAGCGCGCCGCCTCGAGGCCGGTGTCGTCGAAACAGGCGATGACGAAAGCGTCGGCGTCCGCGGCCTTGCCGATCTCCGCCAACAGCCCGGGAACCGAGAACGCCTCGTCGAAATAGCCTTCGATGCTGGGCGGCCCGAAGTCCGGATTGACGGCGCGAATCTCCACGCTGGGGGAGGCGGCGGCCTTGGCGGCCGCGCCGATCTTCACCGTCATCGACGCGGTGGTGTTCGGGTTGACGACATGAATGCGCATCCGGCCCGCCCGCTAGAGATCGCCGCCGAGATAGAGATGCTGGATGCGTTGGTCCGCGACGAGGTCGGCGGAGGCGCCGGCGAGCGCGATCGAGCCGGTCGTCAAGGCGTAGGCGCGATGCGAGATGCGCAACGCCATCCGCGAATTCTGCTCGACCAGCAGCACGCTGACCTTCTCGTCGCGGTTGATGGCCACGATCGAGCGGGCGATGTCCTGCACGATCTTGGGCGCGACGCCGAGCGAAGGTTCATCGAGCAGCAACAGCTTCGGTTTGGCCATCAGCGCGCGTCCGATCACCAGCATCTGCTGTTCGCCGCCGCTCATCGTGCCTGCCGCCTGGCCCAGGCGTTCCTTGAGGCGCGGGAAGCGGCCGAGCACGGAGTCGAGCGACTCGCGCACGCCCGCGGCGTCGGAACGCGAAAACGCGCCCATCATCAGATTGTCGCGCACGCTCATATACGGGAACACGCGCCGTCCCTCGGGAACCATCGCGATGCCGAGCTTGACGATCGCCTCCGGGCCAAGGCCGTCGATGCGCCGGCCCTCGAACGTGATCGTCCCTTTGCGGACCTTCCGCATGCCGGTGATGGCGCGAAGGATCGAGGATTTGCCGGCGCCGTTAGCGCCGATCAGCGCCACCGTCTCGCCCTGATTGAGCTCGATCGACACGCCCTTGAGTGCGTAGACGTGGTCGTAGAACAGCTCGACGTCGGAAAGGGAGAGCATCGCGGTCATGGGCTAGAGGCCGATCGATTCGTCTTCGACGCCGAGATAGGCCTCGATCACCTTGTCGTCCTTCTGGATCTCCGCCGGCGTCCCTTCGGCGATCTTCACCCCGAAGTTGATCACGACGATCCGGTCGGAAATCTTCATCACCGCCGCCATGTCGTGCTCGACCAGCAGCAGCGTGACGCCGCGGTCGCGAACGGCGCGCACCATCTCGACGGCGCGGTTGGTCTCGTCGTGGTTCATGCCGGCGAACGGTTCGTCGAGCAGAAGAACCTGCGGATCGGCGGCGAGACCGATCGCAATGCCGAGTGCGCGCAAGTGGCCCTGCGGCAGGTTGCTGGCGATTTCGTTCTTGACCTGCCCGAGGCCAAGAAACTCCAGGATTTCGTCGCTGGAGCGGCCGAACTCGGCCTCGTCGCGCCGCGCCGCCGCCGTTCCCAGATAGAAGCCCAGGAGGGTGGCGCGCGAGCGCAGGTGATGGGCGACGATGACGCTGTCGCGGGCGGTCAGCCCCTTGAAGATGGTGGTCTCCTGAAAGGTCCGGACCACGCCCTTGCGCGCCACGACATGCGGCGCCAGACCCGAGATCACCTCGCCCTTGAACGTCACTTCGCCGTTCGTCGGCTTCACGAATGAGGAGATGAGCTTGAAGATGGTCGACTTGCCGGCGCCGTTGGGGCCGATGACTGACAGAACTTCGTTCGGCTCGACGTCGAACGAAACGTCGTTGACGGCGGTCAGGCCGCCGTAGCGCTTGGTCAATTGCTTGACCTGCATGATCGCCGCCATCGCTTCAGTTCCCGCCGCGCGAAGGCAGGCGCAGGCTCAAGAGCCCATTCGGCAGCGCCAGAATCAGGATGATCATCACCCCCGAATAGATCAGAAGCTGATACTGCCCGGTCTGGAACAGCAGGTCCCAGCCGAAATAGAGCACCAGCGTGCCGAGCATCGGGCCGAACACATAGCCGAGGCCCCCGAGGAAGCAGTTCAGCATAAAGTTCACGCTGTCGTTGACGGTGAAGCTCGAGGGATAGATCGACTGTGCGATGGCGACGAAGATCGCTCCGCCCACGCCGCCGAAAAACGATGAGATCGCGTAGGCGAGGACGCGCAACGCGGGCACATTGAGCCCCATCGAGGAGGCGAGGTCCTCGTTCTGCCTCAGAGCCACGAATAGCTGACCGAGGCGGGAATTGACCAGCCGCCAGAGCGCGGCGAAGCACACAATCATCGTTGTCACGGAGAGGAAATAGAAGGCGACGTTGCGCTCGGCGAACGTGTCGAAGGCGGGCACGATCGTCAGCCCGAACAGGCGAATCGGGCCGGGCGGCGGGATGTTCGTGATGCCCTTGGCGCCGTTGGTCACGGACAGGGCGAGCGCGGACAAGCGCGCGACCTCCGTCAGCACCAGCGTGACCATGGCGAAGTAAACGCCGCGCAACCGCAGGATCGGCAGGCCGACGAGGACGCTCGCCAGAGCGCAAAAAAGTCCTGCGATCGGCAGGCTGAGCCAGAAGGAGAATCCGTAGCTGCGACGAGAATCCGTTCGGCGACTTCGTCAGCACCAGCGTGACCATGGCGAAATAAACGCCGCGCAGCCGCAGGATCGGCAGCCCGACCAGGACGCTCGCCAGAGCGCAAAAAAGCCCTGCGATCGGCAGGCTGAGCCAGAAGGAGAATCCGTAGCTGGCGACGAGAATGGCCGAGACATAGCCGCCCACCAGGGCGTAGGCGCCCTGGCCGATGTTGATGCGGCCGATATAGAAGGTCAGCCAGACGCCTCCGCTGGCGATCGCCAATAAGGCGACGGAACTCAGCGTGTAATAAAGGTCCGACCGATGAGCGAAGGCGATCGCCAACGGCGCGGCGACGAGAACCGCGAACAGAAAGGCCGCAACGGCGGCGATCGGGGCGAGGCGCGTCATCGGCGTTAACCCCACGGCTTGCCCATCAGCCCGTTGGGGCGAATGGCGAGAAAGATCATCAGTCCGACAAAGATGGCGAGATAAGTGATGTCGCCATAGGAATGCAGCACGGTCAGGCCGACCGACTCGAGCATGCCGAGAATGAATCCGCCGGCGATGGCGCCGCTGACGACGCCGGCGCCGCCGATCATCACCATCATGAACGCCTTGATCGAGATCGGGCCGCCGATGCCCGAATTGACGCCGGTGATCGTGACCAGAAGGCCGCCGGCGAGTCCGGCCAGCATCGCCCCGAGGGCGAAGCCGAGCAGCGAATAGAATTCCACCGGCACCCCCATCAATTGGGCGGCGACGCGGTCCTGCGCGAGCGCGCGCATCGCTCGCCCCGGCTTGGTGTATTGCATCATCAAAATGAAGGCGACGATGAAGAGGGCGGCGAGGAACGCGACAAGGATGCGGTCCCAGGGCAGGATCAGATTGTCCCAGGCGAACACCCCCATGACGATCTTGTGAACGCCGCGCTGCTTTTCGCCGAACAGCAGAAGGATCGCCGCGTCGAGAAAATACGCGACGCCGGCGGCGAGCAGCATCGTGCTTTCCTCGCGCTCGCTGCGCCGGATGACGGTGCGAAACAGGAAGCGCTCGATCAGCGCGCCGAGGACGGCCAGAGTGACGGCGGAGGCGAGAAGCGCGACGGCGAACGGCCAGTGCAGCAGTCCGTAGATTTCATAGGTGATAAATCCGCCGATCACATACATCTGCCCGTGGGCGAAATTGAGCACGTTCATGAGCGCGAAGATCAGCGTCAGGCCGAGCGCGATCAACGCATATTGGGCGCCGAGATAAAGCCCGTTGGCGACGACCTGTTCCATGTGGCGTTCGTTCCCAGTGGGGAGATGCGCTTTCCGTCTCCCCCGATATGGCGCGGGTCGGTCGCTGAACGCCCCGTTCAGTCGACGTCGGCGACGAACAGGGTCTTGAACTTGCCGTCCTCATATTCGTTGACGACGAGCGGCACGGCGAGCTGGCGCTTCTGGCCGAACGATGTCGTTCCGACGTAGTGGAGCTTCGCCGACGTATCTTTCAGGAAGGGATTCGGCGCGGAAAAGCCTTCCATGGTCTTTTTGAATTCGCTGACGTCGTCGATCGCCTTCGGGTCGGCTTTCAGCGTGTCGATGATATATTGCAGCGCATAAACCTTCGTGTTCGACTCGTCGTTGTATTCGCCGAACTTCTTTTTGTACCGGTCGATGAATTCCTCCATCGCCTTCGAGCGGATTTCCGGCGTCGAGGCGCCGCCGACCGAGATGAATCCGTTGGCGAGGTCGCCCGCGCCTTCCTCCAGCACCTTGGCGTCCTGCGCGGTCTCGGTCGAGATGAGGCCTGTGTAGCCGAGTTCACGCGCGGAACGGATCAGCAGCGGCGCGTTGGCGGGGGCGACGCCCGAGAGCACCAGGAGATCGGGCTTGAGTTTGACGATCGGCGTCATCACCGGCGTGAAGTCGCGGGTGTCGTTCTCGTAGGTGTCCTTGTCGGCCACAACGGTCAGACCGAGAGCCTTCGCGGCGGCGACGCCGCCATCGCGCTGGCTGATCGGATCGGACTCGTTGGCGGCCACGAACGCGACCGTTTTCACGCCTTTGTTGTCCTTCAGATACTTGTAGATAGCCGGACCCGATTGATAGTTCGCCACCATGCCGAGCACGGCGTTGGACGCGGGCTTGGTGTAGAGCGACTTTGGGAAGGCGTAGGGAAAGTAAATGATCCCCGCCTTTTCGGCGACGGGGCGGACCGCCGCGGCGCCGTCGTCGACGTTGGGGCCAACGACATAGTGGATGCCCTCCTGCGCCATCTTCTCCATGCCGGCGATGGCGCGTTTCGGGTCCTTCTGGTCGTCGAAGGTCACGATGTCGACATCATAGGTGTCGTTGCCGATCTTGACGCCGCCGGTCGAGTTCCACCAGTCGGCCAGGGTCTGCATCGAGCGCACGTTCGATGTGCCCCAGGCTGCGGCTGGGCCGCTGGTCACGCCGACGAATCCGATCTTGAGAATCTTGTTCGCCGCTTCCGCGGGCAGGACGGCGGCGGCGAATGCAATCGCCGACGCCAGGCCGAGAATGGCGGCGCGGAACGAGTTTGCGCGGTTTGCCATGGATGATTTCCTCCGAATTGGGCCCGCCATGAACGTCCCGGAGTCGGGACGCCAGGGCCGGAACCGGTCAACCTTTTCCATGACGTTGCGCCAGGTCAATCATTGTTGTCAACATGAAGTAGCGAAGATTGTCGACAATTTGACACTTTTTGTGCACGCGCACAAAAGACTGGCAGAGTGATGACGTTTGAAGCGTCAATGGGGGCCGCTGACGGCGGCGCAACACGCGGTCCAAGAGTTGTGCCGGAGACGGATCGGCGCGGTTCGGGCGCAAGGATGACGGGGAAAGCCAATGGCGCTCACATCGGACCAGGTCCGAAAGCCGCTTTCGGATGCGGCGATCGTCGAGCGGATCGTCGGCGCGGTCATGGAGCAGAAGCTCCCCGCCGGGGCGAAACTGCCGGAGAACGTGCTTTGCGACGCGTTCGAGTGCAGCCGCACGCAAATCCGACGCATTCTCGTCGTGCTCGCCGAGCGCGGCGTCGTCACGTTGCACGCCAACCGCGGCGCCTTCGTCAGCAGTCCCGACGCCGCCTCGGCGCGTGAGGTGTTCGAGGCGCGGCGCGCCATCGAACGATCGATCGTGCTGTCCGCCGTAACCCGCATCGACCGGAGTGCGCTCGAGGCGCTGCGCGCCAACGTGTCCGCCGGCGCGGCCGGGGAGGAGCGGGGCGACCGCGGCGAGTCGATCCGACTGTCGGGCCAGTTTCATCTCCGCCTGGCGGAAGTCGTCGGCAATTCGGTCATGACCAGGTTTCTCGAGGAGCTGGTCGCGCGCACTTCGCTGATCATCGGTCTTTACGGCAGGCGCGGCGTCCGATCCTGCTCTGAAGCCGAGCACAAGGCCCTCATCGACGCGCTCGACGCGCGCGACGGCCCTCGCGCCGTCGAGGAAATGGAGCGTCATTTGCGCCATATCGAGAGCGCCCTCGATATCCGGGACGGCGCGGAGGAGCCCGCGGACCTCTGGCGCATTTTCGCGCGCTAAAAGAGTCGTCCCGTTTTTCCGTCGCTTTGGGGGCGAGCGTCGCGGTTCGATCGACCCTGGACTTGCACCGAGCGCCCTTGCCTCCTAAAGGCTTGTCGCGCGCGAGCGCGGTCCGGACCGCGCTAGCGCGGCCGAAAGGGAGGCGTGAACGATGTCGCACAGGATCCTTGTCGCGCAAGGGGGCGGACCGACGGCGGTCATCAATCAGTCGCTGGTCGGCGTGGCGCTCGAGGCGCGGCGTTTTCCGGACGTCACTCATGTGTACGGCGCGCTGCACGGCGTGCGCGGCATCGTCGACGACAATCTCGTCGATCTCGGACAGGAGACGGCCGCCAATCTCGAAGCCGTCGCAGCGACTCCCGCGGCCGCGCTGGGCTCGACGCGCGACAAGCCCGACCTCAAATACTGCCAGGAAATCTTAAAGGTCCTCAAGGCGCACGCGATCGACACGTTCTTCTATATCGGCGGCAACGATTCCTCCGACACCGTGCGCATCGTCGCGGAGGAAGCCAAGAAGGCCGGCCACGGGCTGCGCTCGGTCCATATCCCCAAGACGATCGACAACGACCTCGTCGGCTTCGACCATACGCCGGGCTATCCGTCCGCGGCGCGCTTCGTCGCCCAGGCCTTCGCCGGCGCCAATCTCGACAATCTGGCGCTGAAGGGGGTCTATTGCGCGGTGGTGATGGGCCGCCACGCCGGCTTTCTGACGGCGGCCTCGGCGCTGGCGCGCAAATATCCCGACGACGGCCCGCACCTGATCTATCTGCCCGAGCGCGACTTCGTCGTCGACAAGTTCCTCGCCGACGTGAAGGCGGCCTACGAGAAGCATGGCCGCTGCATCATCGCCGTCTCCGAAGGCGTTCACGACGAAAAAGGCGAGGCGATCATCACCAAGCTCGCCGGCGCGGTCGAGAAGGATGCGCACGGCAACGTGCAGCTCTCCGGGACCGGCGCGCTGGCCGACCTCCTGTGCGAGGAGGTGAAGGCGAAGCTCGGCATCAAGCGCGTGCGCGGGGACACGTTCGGCTATCTGCAGCGCTCGTTCGTCGGCTGCGTGTCGAAGGTCGACCAGCGCGAGGCGCGCGAGGTCGGCGAGAAGGCGGTGCAATACGCGATGGGGGGCCACGGCGACGGCTCGATCGCGATCCGCCGCGTCGCCGATTACGCGGTCGACTATCCGCTCGTTCCGCTCGACACGGTCGCCGGAAAGACGCGGGTGATGGAGGACCATTTCATCAACGCGGCCGGCAACGGCGTGACAAAGGCCTTCCACGACTATCTGCGTCCGATGCTCGGCGCCGACATGCACGACGTCGCGCGTTTGCGGGCGGCGAAGGTCGCCAAGGCGGCGAAGTAGAGCTGGTCGGCGCGATCGGCGGAAGGCGGACGGGATCAGGGATCAGGTTCGAGCTTTTCCGATTGCTTGCGGCCGAATGCCGACGGTTCCTTTATCGGCACAAGCCCGAGCCCCCTGAGCGCCAACGGCGCGGTGAGCCCCTGAACGACGATCGAGAAGGCCACGACGGCGAAGGTGGCGATGAGGATGTCGTCGCGCAGCGGCAGCGAGGCTGGCAGGGCGAGCGCCAGCGCAAGGGCGAGCGCGCCGCGCAGGCCCCCCCACCACAACAGATGCTGCTGGTTGAGCGGCACCGCCCAGCGCGAGCGCGAGAAGGCGAGGCAAACTGGATAGACCGCGACCGCCCGGCCGAGGAGCGCGAGCCCGATCGCCAGCGCCAGCGCGTAAACCCCCTCCCGAGAAAATTCGACCCTCGCCAGCGCCGATCCGATCAGCAGGAACACCAGCGAGTTGGCGAGGAAGGCGGCGAATTCCCAGAAGTCGATCAGGAAGGCGCGCCCTTGGGCGCTGAACGCCCTGCCGAGTCTCCCCTTTTGGCGCATAACGCCGAGATTGCCCATCGTCATGCCGGCGGCGACGGTCGCGAGCACGCCCGAGGCGCCGACGCTGTCGGCGATCAGGAACGAGCTGAACGCGGCGACCACGGTCAGCGCTGTTTCGACCAGGTGATCGCTTGAGCCTCCGGCGACGAAGACCGCCGCCAAGCCGACGACGAACCCGACCGCGATGCCGCCGCCGGCGATGGCGACGAACGCGCTCGCCACGCTGAACGGGCCGGCGGCGCTCGCCGCATCGTGAGCGGCCCAGGCCAGGACCAGCGTGAACAGGACCGCCGCCGAGCCGTCGTTGAAGAGACTCTCGGCCTCGATCAGCAGGCGCAGCCGGCCCGTCACTCTCGATTCGCGCAACAGCGCGATGACCGAGATCGGATCGGTCGCTGCGATCAGCGCGCCGAACACCAGGGCGGACTCGAGCCCCCAGCCTAGCCAGTAGACCAGCCCGGCGGCGACGACCGCCGCGCCCAGCGCCACACCGGCCGTCGACAGCGCGAGCACCGGCGCGAGATCGCGTCTGAGCTCGCGCCAATGCAGGTTGAGCGCCGCCTCGAACAGGAGCGGCGGCAGGACGACATCGAAGATGAGGTCGTGGGTTAGCGCCAGACCTGTGTCGATCCGAAACGCGGCGAGCGCCGCTCCCGCGAGCACCAGACCGACCGTGTAAGGCAGGCGAAGCCGGCGGGCGGCAAGCGCGACGAGAATGGCAAGGCCGAGCAGACCGAGGGCGCGAAAGATCAGGACATGCATTTCGTTTGTTTAGCGGCATGCCCGGTAGAACGGAACCTGGCGCGGCCTTATTCCGCCGCCGCTAGTCGCGCGCCAGCGCGAAGAAAGCGCTCCGGATCGACCGGTTCGCCGTCGACGCGCACCTCGTAGTGCAAATGCGGGCCGGTCGAGCGGCCGGTGGAGCCGATCCGGCCGACGAGCGCACCCTGCGCCACCTCCTGGCCCTCCTCGACCAGGACTTCGGACATGTGCGCGTAACGGGTCGTCAGGCCGTTTCCGTGATCGATCTCGACCATGATTCCGTAGCCGCCCATCGGCCCGGCATGGATGACGAGGCCGGCGCCGGTGCACCGGATGTCGGCCCCGTAGGCTTCTACGAGATCGACGCCCGGATGAAGCGCGGGACGGCCGAGGAAAGGATCGATCCGGTACCCGAACGGCGAAGTGACGCTCGAACTCGCCGTCGAGCGGCTTTCGCAAGGGCATGAACGGCATCAGCGCCCTCAGCCGCTGAGTGAGCGCCACGTCGCGCGCCACGCGCGCGGCCGCGTGGTCGAAGCCGGGCGCTTTCGGGTCGACATCGACGGGAATATACGGGCCCCCGACGCCCTCCGCGCCTCTCGGGGCGGCGAGTTTCATCGGATCAAGCCCCGTCTGGGCGACGATCGCCGCATCGCGCGCCGAGGCGCGCGTGGCCGTCCGGTCGATGGCGGCGAGCGTGATCATCTGACCGCTCTCCATGCGGTCGAGCGAGCGGCCGATCAGATTGAGGCGCGCCGCAGCGTCCAGATCGGGGCTTTCGGCAGCCGCAGTCAGGCTGGCCAGCGCGGGCGCCCCGAGGTCACCGGTCAGAACGCTGAGATTTTCGTGCTTCTGATCGACCGAGCGCGGCTTGGCCGTCCGGGGCTCGATGGCGACGCCGGCCGCGGGGGCGTAAGCGCGCGCGGAGCCGTCGCCGTCGCCGCCGCTTGTTTTCGGCCGGCTCAAGGACTGGATCGCGCCGAGAGCGTCCGGAGCCAAATTGGCCGACCCCGCGGACCGCGCTGCGAACGGCAAAGGCTTGGGCCCCGAGGCCTCCGAGGCCAGCGCCGCGACGATTGAGCCGCGCTGTTCGAGACGGGCCTGACGTGACAAGAGTTCATGCATCTTGCCTTCGAACGAGTTCTGATCGAGCAGTTGCCGGCTGGCGACCACATCGAGCTGGGCGCGCGCCTCGGCGAGTCGATCCTCGTAGGCCGTCTGCATTTCCACCTGCCGCACCACGATGGCGCCCATAAGGTCGTCGTGAAGGGCGAGATAGGCGGTCGCGGCGGCGCCCCAGGCGAGCGACAGCGGCGCGAGCGCCGCCAGCGCCCACACCGCCGCCGGTCTCAAAACGAAAGTTCGGATCGAGTCGCCGCGAGAGAGCGAAAAGAAATAATGCGACGTCGGCAGTCCCGGCCTCGGATCACGATCACGCAACGACATGAATCAAAAGCTCCAGCCCGGCGATGCGGGGAACGCCGAGGACCGAGTGAAGACCATTAGGGTTAATGGATCGCAAAGGCGCCCGATTTCAACGCGTGGCGCCGGCTGTCGCTCGCAAATCAATCTGGCTGGTTTTCGCAACTCATCAACTGACCGCTCTTGCTTCTCCGGCCCCGGCGCATGCCGTTGCGGAAGCGTTGCGCCCGGCTCCCGTTTGGGGGCGACGATCGCGCCCGTTGGCTCGCAATGGCCCAGATGATGCGGCCCCGGACCGCCTTGCCGCTGCTCGCGTCCGTATCGCCGCAGGTCCTCCGCGACCGACGTCGCCGGCGGCACCACGCGCCGTCGTCGCCATCTTGGCTCGCGCCCCGCCCTACCGATGTCCGCATTGCAAATGAACGCTCCGCAGAGCGCTCGAACGAATCCGCCAATAGCGTGCTGAGCGAAATACCCGTTCAATCGGCTCGCGCCTCGAACGCGAGGTCGCCTCTCGCGCGAGCGGCGACCTCGCGAGTTTAGCGCATGTCGCCGCGCGCTCCGTTCGGCGGAAGCGGCGGCAGGCGCTGGCGGAAGACTGGTCGCCGGCGATCTTCGCCGAAAAGGCCAAGACGCAAGCCGAGCGCAAGCTGACCTGACCTGGCGTGCGTCAATCGCGGTGTGCGGTCGCGCGGACGGTTGCGCACACTCGCAGTTCTGCTAAAGCGACGCGCCCGGCCGCTAGCGCCGCCCATTTATTTCAAACTGACGATCGACTTCGCTCATGTCGCAAGTGGTGACGCGCTTCGCGCCCTCGCCGACCGGATTCCTGCATATTGGCGGTGCGCGCACGGCCTTGTTCAACTGGCTCTACGCTAAGCGGTTTGGCGGAAAGTTCCTGTTGCGCATCGAGGACACCGACCGCGAGCGTTCGACGCAAGCCGCGGTGGACGCGATTCTCGACGGGCTCAAATGGATGGGACTCGATTGGGACGGCGAGGCGATCAGCCAATTTCAACGCGCCGAGCGCCATCGCGAGGTCGTCGGTCAGATGCTGGCGGCCGGCGCCGCCTACCGCTGCTATGCGAGCACCGAGGAGCTCGAGGACATGCGCCAGAAAGCGCGCCTCGAGGGCAAGCCGATGCGCTACGATGGGCGCTGGCGCGACCGCGATCCGTCCGAGGCGCCTGCCGGCGTCGCGCCGGTCATTCGGCTGCGCGCGCGGCAGGAAGGCGAGACCGTCATCGACGACAAGGTGCAAGGCAAAGTGACCTTCGCCAACAAGGATCTCGACGATCTTGTGCTCCTGCGCTCGGACGGCAATCCGACCTATATGCTCGCCGTCGTCGTCGACGATCACGACATGGGCGTGACCCATGTCATCCGTGGCGACGATCATCTGACCAATGCCGCGCGCCAGACTCAGATCTATCAGGCGCTCGGCTGGGGCGTGCCGGTCTGGGCGCACATCCCGCTCATCCACGGACCCGACGGCGCCAAACTCTCCAAGCGCCACGGCGCGCTCGGCGTCGACGCCTACCGCGGCATGGGTTACCTGCCCGCCGCGCTGCGCAATTATCTTGTGCGCCTCGGTTGGAGTCAGGGCGACAAGGAATTCTTCACCACCGACGAGATCATCGCCGCCTTCGATCTGCCGGCGATCGGCCGCTCGGCCTCGCGCTTCGACTTCGCCAAGCTCGAGAACATGAACGGCCATTTCATGCGCGCCGCGAGCGACGCGGAACTATACGACGCGCTCATTGGCGCCCTGCCCTACCTGCCGGGCGGTCCGGAGGTCGCCGCCCGACTCGACGAGGCGAAGCGCGCGCAGCTCGCGGCGGCCATTCCCGGTCTGAAGGAACGCGCGAAGACGCTGGTTGAGCTCCTCGACGGCGCCGGCTTTCTGTTCGCGGAGCGACCGCTCGCGTTGGACGGGAAGGCGTCTGACGCACTTGCGCACGGCGGGCGCGCGCATCTGGCCGCGCTGCTGCCAAGGCTCGCCGCGCTGACCGACTGGACCGGCCCATCGACCGAGGCGGTCGTTCGGGCCTACGCCGCAGCCGTGGACGCAAAGCTCGGCTCGGTCGCGCAGCCGTTGCGCGCCGCGCTGACCGGCCGCTCGACCTCGCCTGGCATTTTTGACGTGCTCGCCGTTCTCGGGCGGGAAGAGAGCCTGGGGCGGATCGCGGATCAGGCGAAGTAAGCGGACACGCGCCAAAGCGTGCTGGCCGGGACGAGCCCGGCCATGACGTTTGAAGCGTGTGGCAGTAAAGGAATCCTCACTCCTGCGGCGTCGCCAGCGGCTGCGCTGGGATCGCCGACGCCAGCGGACCGGGGCCCGCGCCGTCTCGCTGGTAGATGTCGGGGCGGAACTGGACGACGCCGTCGGGCGTCGCCCAGGCGGTGATGTAGACCCAATAGACGTTGACTGGCGTCGCGAGCTTGACGTCGAGGCGCTGCCCCGAGCGGATGACCTCGTCGATTTGATCGCGGCCCCAGCCGGGATTGTCCTTCAACAGCCAGGCCACATAGTCGCGCACGTCCTGCACGCGCACGCAGCCAGAGGAAACGAACCGGAAATCGTCGCCGAAAATGCCCTTGGACGGCGTATCGTGCATGTAGACGCCGTAGGGGTTGGGAATGTTGATGCGCACGAAGCCCAGCGAGTTGATGTCGCCGCCGGTGTCCTGTCGGTACTTGTAGTTCGTCGCCTCAGTGGTGTTCCAGTCGATCGAGGCGGGCGAAACCTCCTGGCCTTCGCGGTTGAAGACCCGGATTTTCTCCTCAGTCAGGTAGTTTGGGTCGGCCTTCATCTTCGGGATCAGATCCTTCTTGATCAGCGAAGGCGGCACGGTCCAGAACGGATTGAAATTGATCTCCGTCGCTTTTGCCTGCATGATCGGCGACTGACGGTCGATCTTGCCGACGCCGGCGGCGTGATGCGAATAAACGACGCCGCCGTCAACAGTTTCAACCGTGGCGGCGGGAATATTGACCATTACGAAGCGCGATCCCAGATCGCCCGAATAGGCGTTGAGCCGCACGATATTCGTTTCCAGCTGTTGCAACCGGGCCGCGGCGGGCACGTTCAATTCCGCGAACACTTCCTGCGTGACGACGCCCGTCTGGCTCAAGCCGTGGCGGGCTTGGAAGCGTTTGACCGCCGCCTCGACGAACGAATCGAATATTGGTCCCATACCCACGACTGGATCGAGATCGCCCGAAGCGACGAGCCTCTCGCGAAGCGCCTCCACCGATTTGGACTTCGAGCCGATCTTCAATTCGGCGCTGGCCGGCACTTGGTTCCAGCCTCCGCGGGCGACAATATCCCTGTATTTCGCAATCGCCGCCTCGCTGGCCGCCAGCGTGGCCGGCGACAGCACAGGCGTTGTTTCGCGACCGACCGCCATTTCCGGCGAACTCTCGTAGCTCTGGGGCCATTCCGCCTGATCGCTCTGGCGTTCTTGCGCTAGGGCAACGACTGGCGCGCTGCCGGCCGCCACGAACATGACAAGCGCGGTCCCGCCAAGAAATGCACGGCGGGTGGGCCGCGAGACGTTGATCTGCCGCATCGGATATGGAACTCCCCAAAGAACAAGGCCACGCTGGCCCCGTCCTCAAGGCCGACGTCCCAAAATGCAAGGAATCCGAGACGTCTTCGTCCCGCTCTTCCCGAGCGAGCGATTTTACGCGGCACTGTGTTAAGGATATGGCCCAGTCGGGCGATTTTATGGCCGTTGGCCAAAGCGCGTCAAAACGCCGATCGGGGCGTCCCCGCACGGACGCCCCGCCTCATCGCCGGGCCTGGGCCGCGGAATGCGCGCAAATGAGCGTCAGAGCCGATACTTGATCTGGTCGGTCCAGTAGCGTTCGAGGCGAAGGAGCGAGACGTTGACCCGAGCAAGGTCCTCGCCCGGTATGCCGCCGATTTGCTCGACCGTGCGGGCGTGCTTTTCGTAAATGCCCCCGACGATGCGATGAACCTCCTTGCCCAGTTCGGTCAAGCTGATTCGAACCGAGCGACGGTCGACACGCGAACGGGCATGGTGCAGAAATCCCATCTCGACCAGTTTCTTCACGTTGTAGGAAACATTCGACCCGAGATAATATCCTCGCGTTCGCAATTCTCCCGCAGTCAATTCTTTGTCGCCGATGTTGTAAAGCAGCAACGCCTGGACCGCATTGACGTCCGAGCGGCCACGACGATCGAACTCGTCCTTGATGACGTCGAGCAGCCGGCGGTGCAACCGCTCGACCATAGTCAATGTTTCCAGGTACAAGTTGAATACCCGAAGTTCAGGCTCCGCGCGAACCGTCATGTCCTGAGTTTTAACAGCGTTAAGCATAGCACACCCGTCCCTTTGCCTCTCCGTGGCCGAGCTTTATTCGGTCCGCTTATGGGTATAACTGTAATGGTTACGAATGAAGATGAGTTTAAAAGTCAAGATGAATGCAAGGTTTTCTCACCCTGGTAAATTTCAATTGAATCAAAGCTTTTGTTTACGTTGACAGGCTGGAAAGGAATCCCGCGCCATGACCCTGTCCCAGGCGCAAAATCGACCAGGCGGGGGAGTCTGGCGGCTCTTCTATTCAGTTGCGGAGGGCGTCGGCGCGGCGTAATCGCCATAATCGCAAAGCCGTGCGGTTACGTCAGTCGCGCTCCCTGACAGCGCGCCAGCTCAGGAAAAAATAGCCCGCGACCAACGCGATGTTGAGCAGCGCCCCGCCGACGCCGATCGACGCCGCGCGCGGGCTCAGCGCGGGCGAAGCAGCCTCGACCACCGCGCAAAGCAGCCAGAGTGCGCCGCCCCAGGGCGCGGCCAGCCACAACCCGACTGCGGCTAGAAGGTCGAAGCAGGCGAAGGCGACGATCGTCGCTTGCAGGGGCAGCGCCATCTTCGTGAACTGTCCCAGGCTTGGGAAGGCTCCCAAAATAATCGCCCAATTGAGGAGGCCCTTGCTTACCCAAACCCAGGCGAGCGTGCGCATGTACCAGAGCAGCGCCGTCGCCCACCGCACACTCGAGATTATTGAAGACGGCCTGCCATCCGACGGCTTCGCGGGCGAGCTGTCGATGAGCTCTACGACGCCGTCGCGCGTCTGACGCATAAGATATTTCATCGGCGCCGGACCGGAAACGTCAACTCATCTTCGCCGAGCGGGGCGAAATAGCGCTCGACTTCCGCCTCAGAGGGCGATGCGCTCCAATTGGGGCGCTTGTCCTTATCGACAATGGCGGCCCGAACGCCTTCATAGAAGTCGTGACCCCGGCAGATGCGCGAGACGATGCGGTAGTCCATGCGCAGAGCTTCGTCGAAATCGACCTTTTGACCCAAAACCATCTGCCTGAGAGCGATCGCCTGGCTCGTCGGAGACTTCTCCAGCATTGCCGCGCGCGCCAGCGCGGCGAAGCCAGGCGCCCTGAGCGGCGGCCTCGCGCAAGGCCTCCAAAATGACCTCGCGGCTGGCGGCCGAGAAACACGTCTCGACGCCCTCGGCGTCGCGCATCAGGGCCGATGGCGGCGCGGGCGCGGCCAAGCCCTCGAGCGTCGCCTCAATCGGCTGCCGTCCCTCCAGTCTCTGCGCCAAATCTCCGAACGCGACGCTAGGCACGAAAGTCTGGGCGAGGCCAAACGCCAGTGCGTCGCCCACGTCGGCGCGCAGGCCCGTGAGCGCGAGATATACGCCGGCGCGGCGGGGCAGCCGAGGCAGAAACCACGACGCTCCGACGTCCGGGAAAAATCCAATGCCGACCTCCGGCATGGCGAACACAAACCGATCGCCCGCGATAGTGTGTGAGGCATTGATCGACAGGCCGACGCCCCCGCCCATCACAATACCGTCGACCAACGCGACGATCGGCTTGGGATAAGTCTTGATACGCCGATCGAGCAGGTATTCCTCACGCCAGAACGTCAGCTGCGAGGCGTGGTCGCCGGCCCGACCCAATTCATACAGGCGGCGAATGTCGCCGCCCGCGCAGAACGCCCGCTCTCCGGCCCCTTGGATGACGACCCGAGCAACATCCTCGTCGTTCTCCCATTCGTCCAGCGCGTCGGCGATCAGGCGCACCATGGTCAACGTCAACGCGTTGAGGGCATTGGGCCTGTTAAGCACGACGAAGCCGGCGCTGCCGCGTCGCTCGACTAGCGCCTCGGCATCTCGCGCCGCGCTCGTCACGCCGCGGCGACTTCCGAGAGAACGGCGTCGATCGCGCTGGCGACCTTGTCGATCGGCGCCATGCCGTCGACCAGGTGTAGCAGGCCGCGCTCGCGATAGAAGGGCGTTACAGCGGCCGTGTCGCGCTCGTAGGCGAGGAGGCGCGACTTGAACACATCCGGATCGTCGTCCTTGCGCGCCAGTTGGCCGGCGGCCTTGGCCGCCGCCGCCCGGTTGACGATGCGGTCGACGAGCTTGGCCGAATCGACCGTCAATTCGATCGCCGCGTCGAGCTTCAGCCCCTTGGCGGCAAGCATGTCCTCCAACGCGTGGGCCTGCGCGAGCGTGCGTGGAAATCCGTCCAGGATGAAGCCCTTGGTGGCGTCGGCCTCTTCAATTCGATCATTGATAATGGCGACAACTGTCTCGTCCGACACCAGCGCGCCCGATTCCATCACCGCTTTCGCTTTGAGCCCGATCGGAGTCCCGGCCGCGACAGCGGCGCGCAGCATCTCACCCGTCGACAATTGCGGAACGCCGAGATTGCGGACGAGACGCTCGGCCTGGGTGCCCTTGCCCGCGCCCGGAGGCCCAAGCAGAATCAGCCTCATCGTTTCCGCCCCTTCAACCTAGCCCTGCGAATCAGCCCCTCGTACTGATGCGCCTGGAGATGACCGTGTATCTGCGCGACAGTGTCCATCGTCACGTTGACGACGATCAAAAGCGACGTGCCGCCAAAATAGAACGGCAGCGCCGCATAGGAGATGAGCCATTCCGGAAGGAGGCAGATCAGGGCCAGATAGAGCGCTCCGAGCACCGTTATCCGCGTCAGAATATAGTCAATATATTGCGCCGTGCGTTCGCCCGGCCGGACACCCGGCACGAAGCCGCCGTGCTTTTTCAGATTGTCCGCCGTATCGGCTGGATTGAAGACCGTCGCCGTGTAGAAGAAGGCGAAGAATACGATCAGCGCCACATAAAGAGTGAGGTAGAGCGCGCTGCCTCGCCCCAGCAGCGCCGAGATCATCGACAGCGCGCCCGAACTTGTGGACCCTTGTGCGAAATTAGCCGCCGTCGTCGGCAGCAGCAGCAACGAAGAGGCGAATATCGGAGGAATCACGCCAGCAGTGTTGAGCTTCAGCGGCAGGAAGGAGCTCTGTCCCTCATACATCTTGTTCCCGACCTGACGGCGCGGATAG
Source organism: uncultured Alphaproteobacteria bacterium (assembly GCA_963781895.1). Lineage (GTDB taxonomy): Bacteria > Pseudomonadota > Alphaproteobacteria > Rhizobiales > Beijerinckiaceae > Roseiarcus. The sequence continues at coordinate 46,509 of CAWAIM010000015.1, read as the reverse complement.
GTGATTGGAACGCGGCGCTGCGCGCGCTCCATAAACACGATGAAGGTGACCACCACGAACACCATCACGACGACGGCCAGCACCAAACCGGTCGAGATCGACCCTTGTCGGCCGAGCTCGAACAATTGCGCGATCGCCTGCGGAAGGCGCGCGACGATGCCGGCGAAGATTATGAGGGACGATCCGTTGCCGACGCCGCGAGAGGTGATCTGCTCGCCCAGCCAGACGAGAAACATCGTCCCGCCCGTCAGCGTCACGATCGTCGAAATGCGGAACAGCAATCCGGGATCACTGACGACGCCCGCGCGTCCCTCGAGGCCGATGGCGATTCCATAAGCTTGGAACACCGCCAGCGCCACGGTGAGGTAGCGAGTGTACTGGTTGAGGACCTTGCGGCCCGCCTCACCCTCTTTCTTGATCGCCTCGAGCGACGGGACCACCGAGCTCAGAAGCTGGATGATGATCGAGGCCGATATATAGGGCATGATGTTCAGCGCGAACACCGCCATGCGCTGGACGGCGCCGCCCGAGAACATGTTGAACATGTCGAGCACGCCCTGCTTCTGTCCGAGGAAAGCGGTCTGGAACGCTTCCGAATCGATGCCCGGCAGAGGGATATAGGTCCCCAGGCGGAAGATCACCAGCGCGCCCAGCGTGAACCAGATGCGCTTCTTGAGTTCGTCGGCCTTGGCGAAGGCGGACCAGTTGATATTGGCTGCGAGCTGTTCGGCGGCCGACGCCATGGCAGATGCGCTCCGGGCGGCGCCTTGATAGGCGCCTTGTTCAAAATGCTACGCTCGCCGCCCCTTCCCGGCGCGGCTCGAACGCCCCTATCATATCGTCTGGGCGCGCGCCAATCTCACCCCGAAGGCGGTCGCGCGCTCAGGAGGCAGAAGCCGGCGCGGCCTCATCGCGCAGCCGCTTGAGGCTGCCGCCGGTCTCCTCGATAGCGGCCGCAGCGCTTTTGGAAGCCGCCGCGACTTCGAACCTTAAGCTGGCCTTCAGCACGCCGGAGCCCAGAATCTTAACGCCGTCGCGCGGATGTGTGACGACTCCAGCCTTCAGCAAGCTCTCCAACGTGACCGGCTCGCCGGCGTCGAGCCTGCCGGCGTCGACGGCGCTTTGAATGCGTCCCAGGTTGACCTCGTTGTACACGAGCCGCGCGGGCGGGACGAAGCCCCGCTTTGGCAGGCGCCGATGCAGTGGCATCTGCCCGCCCTCGAAACCCTTGATGCGCACCCCTGAACGCGCCGTCTGGCCCTTGCCGCCGCGTCCGGACTGCTTGCCCTTGCCCGAACCGATGCCGCGCCCGACGCGAATGCGCGCCTTGGAAGACCCTGGATTGTCTTTGACGTCATTGAGTTTCATGGCGCGATCCTCATTGACCGTCGACCAACCGGACGAGATGCGCAACCTTTGCGATCATGCCGCGATTGGCTTGCGTGTCGACGACGCTCGATCGGCGGCCGATCCGGTCGAGGCCGAGGCCCCTTAATGTTTGTCGCTGCGACGCGGGCCGGCCGATGGCGCTCCCGGTCTGCTCCAGCGTGATGGTCTTCTGCGTGCTCATGGTAATCCTTGCCCTCACGAATCGGCGGCGTCGGCTTCGACGCCCACGCGGCGCGACTGCAAGGTCGACACCTTGAGGTTGCGCCGCTGGGCGACCGAGCGGGGGCTGTCCTCGTGTGACAGAGCGTCGAAAGTCGCGCGGACCATATTGTAAGGATTCGACGACCCCTGGCTTTTGGCGACGACGTCGTGAATGCCGAGCGATTCGAACACGGCGCGCATTGGGCCGCCAGCGATGATGCCGGTGCCCGCCGGAGCAGCGCGCAAAACGACGCGGCCCGCGCCGTGGCGGCCATTGACATCGTGATGAAGAGTTCTGCCTTCGCGCAGCGGTACGCGCACGACCCCGCGCTTGGCGGCTTCGGTCGCCTTACGGATTGCTTCGGGCACTTCGCGGGCCTTGCCGTGGCCGAAGCCTACGCGGCCCTTCTGGTCGCCGACGACGACCAGAGCCGCGAATCCGAAGCGCCGGCCGCCCTTGACGACCTTCGCCACGCGATTGATATGCACGAGGCGATCGACGAATTCGCTGTCGCGCTCCTCGCGATTGTGGTCGCGGCCGCGGCCGCCTTCTCCTTCACGCGCCATATCGTTCATCCATCACTGAAAAATCGCGGCGCACACTCAAAAGCGACGCCGCTCGCCTCCGTTGGTTGACTTAGAATTCCAGGCCGCCCTCGCGAGCGCCCTCGGCCAAAGCCTTGACGCGGCCGTGATACATGTAAGCGCCGCGATCGAAGACGACCTTATTGACGCCCGCACTCTTTGCCCGCTCGGCCAGTTCCTTGCCGACGCGACGCGCCGCCTCGACGTTCGCCCCGGTCTTGAGCGATTCGCGCATCGCCTTCTCGATTGACGAAGCGGCCGCGATCGTTCGGCCCTCCCGATCGTCAATGACTTGGGCATAGATTTGCTTGGACGAACGAAAGACACTGAGCCTCGGACGGTCGCCGGACTTGGTGGCGATGGCGCGGCGGACCCGCGCCCTGCGCCGCTCGGTGGTGATGTTCGACTTGGCCATGGCGGCGCCCTTTACTTCTTCTTACCTTCCTTGCGGAAGATGAATTCGCCGGCGTATCTCACGCCCTTCCCCTTGTACGGCTCAGGGCCGCGGAACGCGCGGATCTCCGCAGCGATCTGTCCCACCTGGCGTTTGTCGATGCCGGCGACCGTGATCTCGGTCGGCTTCGACGTCGTGATCGTCACACCCGCCGGGATCGGATACATGACGTCATGGCTGTAGCCGAGCGAGAGCTGCAGGTTCTTGCCCGCGACCACCGCCTTGTACCCGACGCCATTGATTTCGAGTTTCTTCTCGAAACCCTTGGTGACGCCGCCGACCAGGTTCTGCACCTGGGCGCGCGTCATTCCCCACATCGCACGTGAGCGTTTGTCCTCGCCATGCCGCTGGACATGCACGGCTCCGCCGTCGATCGAAAGCGCCACTTCGCGCGGCGCGGTAAAAGTCAACTCGCCCTTGGCGCCTTTTACGGCGATCGTCTGGCCGTCCAGCTTGGCAGTGACGCCGGACGGAATGACGACGGGCTTCTTGCCGATTCGTGACATGGCTCAATTCCGTATCTTTGCGGGCGGCGCCGTCAAAAGACGGTGCATAGGACTTCGCCGCCGACGTTGTTTTCACGGGCGGCGTGGTCGGCCATCACCCCCTTCGGGGTCGAGACGATCGAAACGCCCAGGCCGTTGGCGACGCGAGGCATGGCGTCGACGGTCGCATAGACCCGTCGGCCCGGCTTGGACACCCGCTCGATCTTGCGGATGACCGGTTCGTTGTCAAAATACTTCAGCTCGATTTCGAACTCGGTGCGGCCGTTGCCGTAATCCGTGGTGGAATAGCCGCGGATATAGCCTTCGAACTCCAGAACGTCGAGCACTTTCTGCCGCAAGGAGGAACCCGGCGTCGAGACTTTGCCCCGCTTGCGCATTTGCGCATTGCGGATGCGGGTGAGCATATCTCCGAGGGGATCGTTCACTGCCATATCCTCCTCACCAGCTCGACTTGACCAGGCCGGGGATCAGGCCCTTGTTGCCCAACTCGCGCACGGCGATGCGCGACATCCTCATCTTACGGTAGAAGCCTCGCGGCCGACCGGTCACTTCGCAGCGGTTGCGCACCCGCACGATGGCGCCGTTGCGCGGCAGCGCGGCGAGCCTCAGCCGGGCTTCGAAACGTTCTTCCATCGGACGCGACTCATCGTTAGCTATGCCGAGCAGCCGGTTGCGCCGGGCGGCGAATTTCTTGACCAGGCGCTGCTTGCGCAGGTTATTTTCGATTGCGCTTTTCTTTGCCATGAATGGACTCCATTTTCCGCGTCTGAGCGCTCTTTGCTCACTGCCGGAACGGGAAATTGAACGCACTCAACAAGGCCTGCGCTTCCGCGTCGGTCCGAGCCGTCGTGCAGACCACGATGTCGAGCCCAAGCATGGCTTCGGTCTTGTCGTAGTCGATTTCGGGAAAAATGATGTGCTCTTTGACGCCGAGCGCGTAGTTTCCTCGGCCGTCGAAAGACTTGGGATCGAGGCCGCGAAAGTCGCGCACGCGCGGCAAAGCGACCGTCACGAGTCGATCGAGGAACTCGTACATGCGGGTCTCGCGCAGGGTGACCTTGGCGCCAATCGGCATATTCTCTCGCACCTTGAAGGTCGAGATCGCCTTGCGCGCCCGCGTAACCACCGGCTTCTGCCCGGCAATCAAGGCCAAGTCCGCGGCGGCGGACGTCACCTTCTTGGTGTCGTTGACTGCTTCGCCAACCCCCATGTTGAGCACAATCTTATCGAGCCTGGGCACTTCCAGGGCGTTCTTGTAGCCGAATTCCTTGACCAGCTTCGGCACGATCTCGTCCTGATAGACCTTCTTCAGCCGAGCGACATAGTCCTTCGGCGGGCCCTTGACGGCGCCGGCGGCGGCGACTTCCGCGCCGCCTTCCTTGCGCCCTTTGATCTTCGCGCCCTTGGCGTCGGCGACTGCATCGGCTTTGCCGGCTTTCGGCGCGGCGGCCTTCTCGGCCTTGGCCGACTTGGCGCCTTTCTCGTTCTTTACCTCAGCCATCGATCAGATCTCCGGAGCGCTTGGCGACGCGAACTTTGCGGCCGTCGTCGAGAATCCTGAAGCCGACCCGCGTGGGCTTGCCGGATTTGGGGTCGGCGATCGCCAGATTCGAGAGATGGATCGTCGCCTCCTTGGTCAGGATGCCGCCCTCGGTCTGCGCAGTCTGACGCGTATGGCGACGCACAAGATTGACGCCGGCGACAATCGCGCGGCTTTCAGCCCTGATCACCTGGCGAACCTCGCCTGTCTTGCCCTTGTCGCGGCCGGTCGTGACGATGACTCTATCGCCCTTCTTGATCTTGGCGGCCATCACAGCACCTCCGGCGCGAGTGAGATGATCTTGACGTGGTTCTTGGCGCGCAGCTCGCGAGGCACCGGCCCGAAAATGCGTGTCCCCACCGGTTCAGACTGATTGTTGATGAGCACCGCCGCGTTGGAATCGAAACGGATGACCGAGCCGTCGGATCGGCGGATGTCCTTGGCAGTACGCACGACCACAGCCTTCATCACGTCCCCCTTCTTGACGCGACCGCGCGGTATCGCCTCCTTGATGGACACGACAATGATGTCGCCGATCGAAGCGTAGCGGCGCTTCGATCCGCCCAGCACTTTGATGCACATCACGCGCCGCGCGCCCGAATTGTCGGCGACGTCGAGATTGGTCTGCATCTGTATCATGACTTATTCGCCTTTCTGATCAGATCGGTTTCCGGTCCTCGCGGAACCGGACTTCGTCTGAAGGAGCCCAGTCGCCTCCGAAACGGACTTACGTGCTTCGTGCGTTCTCGCCGATCACGATCCAGCGCTTCAGCTTCGAGATCGGCCTCGTCTCTTCGATCGAGACGATATCCCCGACCTTCTGCGTCTTGTTTTCCACATGCGCGTGATAGTTCTTCGAACGGCGGACGGTCTTTTTCAGGAGCGGATGGGTAAAGCGGCGCTCGACTTTCACGACAAGCGTCTTCTCCTGCTTGTCGCTGACGACGACGCCCTGCAAAATTCTCTTCGGCATTTCGGTCCTCAGTCTCCGGCCTTGGGGGTGGCGCGCTTCTGCGCGGCAATGGTCTTGACGCGCGCGATGTCGCGCCGAACGATGCGCACCCGCGCAGTGTTTTGCAACTGGCCGCTCGCCTTCTGAAAGCGCAGGTTAAACTGTTCTTTTTTCAGGCTTAACATCTCGTCGCCGAGCTGGTCCGGCGTCATGACGCGCAGATCGGAAAGGCGGTTTTTTTCTTTCATCTCGCGCTCTCCTTATTCAACGATGCGCTGCACGAAGCGGGTCTTGATTGGCAGCTTGGCCGCCGCGAGGTTGAACGCCTCGCGGGCCAGCTGCTCCGGCACTCCGTCGATTTCGAACATGATGCGACCCGGGGCCACGCGCACGATCCAGAACTCCGGCGCCCCCTTGCCCTTGCCCATCCGCACTTCGATCGGCTTCTTGGACACCGGCACGTCCGGAAACACTCGGATCCATACCCGCCCGGCGCGCTTCATATGCCGCGTCAGAGCGCGGCGAGCGGCCTCGATCTGGCGCGCAGTGATGCGCTCAGGCTCCACCGCCTTGAGGCCGAATTCACCGAAATTCAGAGCGAATCCGCCCTTCGCGTTGCCGCGAATCCGGCCTTTGAAAGCCTTGCGGAACTTGGTTTTTTTAGGCTGCATCATCGTCGTAGGCTTTCACTGGGGCGTCTGTCAGACCGCGTCGCGACCGTGATCACGGTCGCGATGGTCCCGGTCGCGCGGCTCCCTGCGCGGACGATGGGTCGAGGAATGGTCGGCATCGGCCAGGCGCTTGTCCTGGGCCATCGGGTCGTGTTCGAGGATTTCCCCTTTAAATATCCAAACCTTGATGCCGCACGTGCCGTAGGCCGTGTGCGCCGTCGCGACCCCGTAGTCGATGTCGGCGCGCAGCGTGTGCAGAGGCACGCGCCCTTCGCGGTACCATTCGAGGCGGGCGATTTCCGCGCCTCCCAGCCGACCCGAGCAGTTGATCCGGATGCCCTCCGCGCCGAGGCGCATCGCCGACTGCACTGCGCGCTTCATCGCGCGTCGGAAAGCGACGCGGCGCTCGAGCTGCTGCGCAATCGACTCGGCGACCAGCGTCGCGTCGATTTCGGGCTTGCGAACTTCGACGATATTAATCGCCACCTCCGAGTTCGTCAGCTTCGCCACCAGCTTGCGCAGCTTGTCGATGTCAGCGCCCTTCTTGCCGATGACGACGCCTGGGCGGGCCGAGTGGATGTTGACGCGCGCCTTCCGGTGCGGACGCTCGATGACGATCTTCGAGATCGCGGCTTGCTTGAGACTTTTCGTCAGCACGTCACGAATCTTCATGTCCTCGTGCAGCAGCTTGCCGTATTCGCCCTTGCTCGAGTACCAGCGCGAATCCCAGGTGCGGTTGACGCCTAAGCGCAGCCCGATCGGATTGATCTTCTGACCCATCTTAAAGTCTCTCCGTTAGGCCGCTTTAGCGTCGCCAGAGGCGACTTCGCGCACGACGATCGTGATGTTCGCGAACAGCTTTTCGATCCGACCGGCCCGGCCGCGAGCGCGTGGGCTGAACCGCTTCATCACCATATCCTTGCCGACCCAGGCTTGGGCGACGATGAGATCATCGACGTCGAGATCATGGTTGTTCTCGGCGTTGGCGATCGCCGACTCGAGCACCTTCTTGACCTCGGTCGAAATTCTCTTGTTTGAGAATTGCAGATCGGCGAGCGCGGTCGCGACCTTCTTGCCCCGGATGAGCTGGGCGAGAAGGTTGAGCTTCTGAGCGCTGACGCGCAGCATGCGCGCGGTCGCCTTGGCTTCGTTTTCCGCCTGACGGCGCGGATTGCTTTGCTTGGACATGAGACGTTTAAGCCCTCTTCGCCTTCTTGTCGGCGGAATGCCCGTGGAACGTGCGGGTCGGTGCGAATTCGCCGAACTTATGGCCGATCATCTCCTCGGAAACGAGCACGGGAATGTGCTTGTGGCCGTTGTAGACGCCGAAAGTGAGGCCCACGAACTGCGGCAGGATGGTCGAACGGCAACTCCAAATCTTGATGATCTCGGAGCGGCCCGACATCCGCGAGGCGTCGGCCTTCTTCAAGAGATAGCCGTCGATGAATGGGCCCTTCCAAATCGAGCGCGTCATGACTTAGCCCCTCTTCTTGCGCACGTGCCGCGATGCGACGATGAACTTATCGGTCGACTTGTTCGACCGAGTTTTCTTGCCCTTGGTCGGCTTACCCCACGGGCTGACCGGATGGCGGCCGCCCGAGGTGCGACCCTCGCCACCGCCATGCGGATGGTCGACTGGATTCATCGTAACGCCGCGATTGTGGGGACGACGCCCCAGCCACCGGTTGCGGCCGGCCTTGCCGATCGAAGCGTTCATGTGGTCCGGATTCGACACCGCGCCGATCGAGGCGAAGCACTGGCCGTGGATCATGCGCTGTTCACCGGAACCCAGACGCAGCGACACATAGCCCTGATCGCGGCCAACGATCTGAGCATAGGCGCCGGCGGACCGCGCGATCGCGCCGCCCTTGCCGACCTTCATCTCCACGTTGTGAACGATCGTGCCGACCGGAATGTTGGCGAGCGGCATCGCATTGCCGGGCTTCACGTCGACCTGGAGACCGGCAATCACCTCGTCCCCGACCGCCAGGCGTTGGGGCGCGATGATGTAGGCCTGTTCGCCGTCGGGATACTTGATCAGAGCGATAAAGCTCGTGCGGTTCGGATCATATTCCAGCCGCTCGACCGTGGCGGCGACATCGAGCCTGCGGCGCTTGAAGTCCACAATCCGGTAAGCCTGCTTGTGACCGCCGCCACGAAAGCGCACGGTCACGCGGCCGGCGTTGTTGCGGCCGCCCTTCTCGGGCTTGCCCACGGTCAAGGACTTGACCGGCTTGCCCTTGTGGAGCCCGCTGCGATCGACGATCGCCAGCTGGCGAAGGCCCGGCGTGATCGGCTTGAATGTCTTGAGAGCCATGGTCGTTGAACCCTTAAAGCCCAGTGGTGACGTCGATGCGATCGCCGTCAGCCAACGTGACGATCGCCTTCTTCACGTCCTGCTGCCGGCCGCGAATGCCTCGGAATCTCTTGACCTTGCCCTTGCGCAGCAAGGTGTTGACAGCGGTCACTTTCACATCGAACAGACTCTCGATCGCCGCCTTGATCTGCGGCTTGGTCGCGTCGCGCGCGACCTTGAACACGAATTGGTTGTTTTCCGACGCGATCGTCGCCTTCTCGGTGATGACGGGCGCGACAATCGTGTCGTAGTGGCGAGCGTCCTTGGTCATTTGAACCGCGCCTCCAGCGCTTCGATCGCCGCCTTGGTGAGCACGAGCTTCTCGCGGCGCATGATGTCGTAGACGTTGACGCCCTGAACCGGCAGAACGTCGATGCGCGGCAAGTTGCGAGCGGCGACGGCGAACTTCTCGTGCACCTGGACGCCGTCGACGATAAGGGCGCTTTTCAACGCCGCCTTGGCGAAAGAGGCGCGCAAAGCCTTGGTCTTTCCCTCCTCCAGCGTCGCGCTCTCCCACACGACGAGTCCGCCGGCGCGGACCTTGGCCGAAAGCGCGTGGCGCAGCGCGAGCGCCCTGACCTTCTTGGGCAAATCATGCGCATGGCTGTGCACGACCGGACCCATCGCGCGTCCGCCGCCCCGGAACTGAGGAACACGAGCGGACCCGTGACGGGCGCCGCCGGTGCCCTTCTGCTTGTAGATCTTTTTGCCGGTGCGATTGATTTCAGCACGCCCCAGCGTCTGGTGGTTGCCGCCCTGGCGTTTCGCCAGCTGCCAACGCACCATGCGCGCGATCAGGTCCGCGCGAGGTTCGAGGCCGAAAATCTCGTCGCTCAGCTCCAGCGAGCCTGCAGCCGATCCGTCCATCGACGTCATGTCGAATTTCATAACGTCATGCTCCCTTCGGCGTTTCTATAGGCGCGGCGTCGCCTGCTGCCGCGGCGTGAATCCGGAACTTCCCTGGCACCGGCGCGTCTTTCGGCAGCGGCTTTTTCACCGCGTCCCGCACGGTGATCCAGCCTCCGGCGTGACCCGGGACGGCGCCCTCGACGAGAATAAGGCCGCGCTCGACATCCGTGCGCACGACGCGAAGGTTCTGGGTCGTCACCTTTTCGACGCCCATGTGTCCGGCCATCTTCTTGTTCTTCCAGGTCTTGCCCGGATCCTGACGGCCGCCGGTCGAACCATGCGACCGGTGCGAGATCGACACGCCGTGAGTCGCGCGCAAGCCGGCGAAGTTCCAGCGCTTCATGGCGCCCGCGAAACCCTTGCCGATGGTCACGCCAGTGACGTCGACGTATTGTCCGACGACGAAATGATCAGCCGTTATCTCCGCCCCGACCGGGATCATGTTGTCCTCAGCGACTCGGAACTCGGCAAGGCGCATCTTTGGTTCGACATGCGCGACGGCGAACCGGCCGCGCTCGGCCTTCGACAAGTTCTTGACCTTGGCCTTCCCAAGTCCAAGCTGAAGAGCGGTGTAGCCGTTCTTTTCCGGGGTGCGATGCGAGACGACCTGGCACCCCTCCACCTGGAGAACCGTTACCGGCACGTGATCGCCCGCGTCGTTGAAGATGCGGGACATGCCCAGCTTCTTTGCGATTATGCCTGAACGCATTGGCTTGATCCCTCGTGAGCGCCTTTGAAAAGAGCCGGAAAGGCGCTCGGCAAATCCATTAGAGCTTGATTTCGACGTCGACCCCGGCGGCCAGATCAAGCTTCATCAGCGCGTCGACCGTCTGCGGCGTCGGGTCCACGATGTCGAGAACCCGCTTGTGCGTGCGAATCTCGAACTGCTCGCGCGACTTCTTGTCGACGTGCGGCGAGCGGTTCACCGTGAATTTCTCGATTCGCGTCGGCAAAGGAATCGGCCCGCGAACCCTGGCGCCGGTGCGCTTGGCCGTGGACACGATCTCCTTCGTAGAAGCGTCAAGCACGCGGTGATCGAACGCTTTGAGACGAATTCGGATGTTTTGCGTGTTCATGTGTCAAACCTTTGCCGGCATGGGCGAGGCGCGCGCCGCCCCGCCCCACTTCGCTCGCCGCGCCGCCCTACTCTGTAATCGAAACGACGACGCCCGAGCCCACGGTGCGCCCGCCCTCCCGGATAGCGAAGCGTAGTTTTTCTTCCATCGCAATCGGAACGATCAGCGCGACGTCGATCGTCACGTTGTCGCCAGGCATCACCATTTCGGTCCCTTGCGGCAACTGGACGATCCCGGTCACGTCAGTTGTTCGGAAGTAGAACTGGGGACGGTAATTGGTGAAGAACGGCGTATGGCGCCCGCCCTCCTCCTTGGTGAGGATGTAGGCCTCGGCCTTGAACTTGGTGTGTGGCTTGACGGAGCCGGGCTTGCAGAGCACCTGGCCACGCTCCACATCCTCGCGCTTGGTGCCGCGCAGCAGGCATCCGACATTGTCGCCCGCCTCACCCTGATCGAGCAACTTGCGGAACATTTCGACGCCAGTGACGGTCGTCTTGACGGTCGGCTTCAGGCCGACAATCTCGACTTCCTCGCCGACCTTGATGATGCCGCGCTCGATGCGGCCGGTGACAACGGTGCCGCGGCCCGAGATCGAGAACACGTCCTCGACCGGCATCAGGAATGGTTGGTCCTTTGGCCGTTCAGGCTGCGGGATGTAGGCGTCAACCGCATCCATCAGCTTGAGAATCGAGTCGTGTCCCATCTCGGGGGACTTGTTTTCGAGCGCCATCAGCGCCGAGCCCTTGATGATCGGGATGTCGTCCCCGGGAAACTCATATCGGGACAAAAGCTCGCGGACCTCGAGCTCGACGAGCTCGAGAAGCTCCGGATCGTCGACCATGTCCACTTTATTCAAATAAACGACCAGCGCCGGCACGCCGACCTGACGAGCAAGCAGAATATGCTCGCGGGTCTGCGGCATTGGGCCGTCGGCGGCGGAGACGACCAGGATCGCGCCATCCATCTGCGCGGCTCCGGTGATCATATTCTTAACATAGTCGGCGTGGCCGGGGCAGTCGACGTGGGCATAGTGCCGCTTCTTCGTCTCGTACTCGACGTGAGCGGTGGAGATCGTGATGCCGCGAGCCTTCTCCTCCGGAGCCTTGTCGATCTGGTCATAGGCGGTGAACGTCGCCCCGCCTGTCTCCGCCAGGACCTTGGTGATCGCGGCCGTCAAAGACGTCTTGCCGTGATCCACGTGGCCGATCGTGCCGATATTGCAATGCGGCTTGTTACGCGAAAACTTTTCCTTGGCCATAGCCGGACTCCTTCTCGTGGCCGTTCAGTATCGACGCGCGGCGGCGCCCTACCTGTATTTCTCAATGATCTCGGAGGCGATGTTCGCCGGGACTTGCTCGTAGTGATCAAACTGCATCGTGAAGTTGGCCCGGCCCTGCGTGCCCGAGCGCAACTGATTGACGTAGCCGAACATGTTCGACAACGGCACCATCGCGTTGATCACGGCGGCGTTGGCGCGCATGTCCTGGCCCTGGACGTGTCCACGACGGGACAAGAGGTCGCCCATCACGAACCCGGTGTGTTCCTCCGGAGTCACGACTTCCACCTTCATGATCGGCTCAAGCAAAACCGATCCGCCTTTCTGCAGACCCTCGCGGAAGGCGGCGCGAGAAGCAATTTCGAACGCCAAAGCCGACGAGTCGACGTCATGGTAGGCGCCGTCGATGAGAGTCGCCTTGATGTCGACGACCGGGAAACCAGCCAGCACCCCTGAACCCAATACGCTGTTGACGCCCTTTTCGACGCCCGGAATGTATTCCTTCGGCACCGCGCCGCCGACGATCTTCGATTCGAAGGACGACCCCGCACCCGGCTCGGCCGGCTCGAACACCATCACGACTCGCGCGAACTGGCCGGAGCCGCCCGACTGCTTCTTGTGGGTGTAATTGATCTCGGTCTTCTTGGTGAGCTTCTCGCGATAAGCGACCTGCGGCGCGCCGATATTGGCGTCGACTTTATAGGTGCGCTTCAGGATGTCGACCTTGATATCGAGGTGCAACTCGCCCATCCCCTTGAGGATGGTTTGGCCGGATTCCGGGTCCGTCGAGACGCGGAAGGAAGGGTCCTCGGCCGCAAGCTTCGACAGCGCGACGCCGAGCTTCTCCTGGTCGGCCTTCGACTTCGGCTCGATCGCGATCTCGATGACCGGATCCGGGAACTCCATCTTCTCCAGGATGACCGGCTTCACCGTGTCGCACAGAGTGTCGCCGGTTCGCGTATCCTTGAGGCCGGCCAACGCGACGATGTCGCCCGCGTAGGCTTCCTTGATGTCCTCGCGGTTGTTGGCGTGCATCAGCAGCATTCGACCGATGCGCTCCCGCTTGTCCTTGGTCGAATTCAACACGGTTGTGCCAGAACTCGATCTTTCCGGAATAGACGCGGGAGAAAGTGATGGTGCCGACAAAAGGGTCGTCCATGATTTTGAAGGCGAGCATGGAAAACGGTTCGGAATCGCTCGGCATGCGAACGATTTCCTTGTCGGTGTTGGGATCGACTCCCTTGATGCCCCCGCGATCGATCGGCGACGGCAGATAGTCGACGACCGCGTCGAGCAGCGGCTGCACCCCCTTGTTCTTGAAGGCTGAGCCGCAGAGAACTGGTACGAACGTAATTTGCCTGACCGCCTTGCGGATGAGGCGCTTCAGCGTGTCGACGTCCGGTTCGCGCCCGTCGAGATAGGCGGTCATCACGTCGTCGTCGAGTTCGACCGCCGCCTCGATCAGCGTATGGCGATATTCTTCCGCCTTCGCTCTCAGGTCCGCGGGTATGTCCTCGTCGTGATACTTGGCGCCGAGGCCCTCGTCTTCCCAGACGACCGCCTTCATGCGCAGAAGGTCGATGACGCCCCTGAAACTGGATTCGGACCCGACCGGCAGCTGCAGGCAGACCGGACGACCGCCGACCTTGGTGTTGATCTCCTCCACGCAACGAAAGAAGTCGGCCCCGATCTTGTCCATCTTATTGACGAACACGATGCGCGGAACGCCGTATTTATCGGCCTGGCGCCATACCGTCTCCGTTTGCGGCTCGACGCCCTGGTTGCCGTCGAGCACGCAGACCGCCCCGTCGAGCACGCGCAGCGAGCGCTCGACTTCGATTGTGAAGTCGACGTGGCCCGGGGTGTCGATGATGTTGAGGCGCTTGTCCTGCCAGAGGGTCGTGGTCGCGGCGGACGTGATCGTGATGCCGCGTTCCTGCTCCTGCTCCATCCAGTCCATCGTCGCGGCGCCGTCGTGCACCTCGCCGATTTTATGCGACTTGCCGGAATAGTAGAGGATGCGCTCGGTCGTCGTCGTCTTTCCGGCGTCGATGTGAGCCATGATGCCGAAGTTGCGATAGTCCTCGATAGCGTGGCTGCGCGCCATGATCCTGTTCCCGCTTGCCTGGTCGACCGCCGCTTACCAGCGGTAGTGAGCGAAGGCGCGGTTCGCTTCCGCCATGCGATGGGTGTCTTCGCGCTTCTTGACCGCGGCGCCGCGATTGTTCGAGGCGTCGAGCAATTCGGACGAGAGCCGGTCGACCATTGTCTTGTCGTTGCGCCCGCGGGCGGCGGAGATAATCCACCGGATCGCCAGAGCCTGCCGTCGATCGGTCCGCACTTCGACGGGCACCTGATAGGTCGCGCCGCCGACGCGGCGCGAGCGCACCTCGACCGACGGCGCGACGTTTTCGAGCGCCTGCTTGAAGACGGCGAGCGGGTCGCTCTTGGCCTTGGCCTCGACGTTGTCGAGCGCGCCGTAGACAATCGCCTCCGCAACCGACTTCTTGCCCTCGTACATGATGGTGTTCATGAACTTGGCGACCACGACGTCGCCGTATTTGGCGTCGGGGATGATCTCGCGTTTTTCAGCGCTATGTCGCCGGGACATGGCCTAACTCTCTCTCTTCGCCAGGACCGGGGTCATCCCGGCCACCAAATGAATTCTTCTTTTGCTCTTATCGTCCGTCAGATTACTTGGGACGCTTGGCGCCGTACTTGGAGCGGCGCTGCTTGCGGTCCTTGACCCCCTGGGTATCGAGCACGCCGCGCAGGATGTGATAGCGGACGCCCGGCAGGTCCTTAACGCGGCCGCCGCGGATCATGACCACCGAGTGCTCCTGAAGATTGTGACCTTCGCCCGGGATGTAGCCGATAACCTCGAAGCCGTTAGTCAGACGCACCTTCGCGACCTTGCGCAGCGCCGAATTCGGCTTCTTCGGCGTCGTGGTGTAAACGCGGGTGCAAACGCCGCGCTTCTGCGGGCTCGCCTGGAGATGGCGGGCCTTCTCGCGGTAGGTTTTCGGCTGCCGCGGCTTGCGGATCAACTGACTAATCGTCGGCATACGAGGCCCTTACGTTCGCGTCCCTTGGCGTCCGGCGCGATGCCGAACTCAATCCAATCCTATTGCTCGTCGCCGCCGCGAACCCTCGGAGGCAACGAGCGAAACCGACAGCGCCCGCGAAACCCCGATCGGGTTTGGGCGCCGCCGAAGGCAGAGGATCACGGGCAAAGGCCGCGATCGTGCCAAACAGAACCGACCCTTCAAGGGTCGGCATGTCCGTCTTCGATGAGATCGTCAGCGTTTAGAGCCGTTGGGTATCTGACGCGTCGTCCGATACAGCGAAGCTCTACGACCTGGCGAAAGCGCGCGGAACATATTCGCCGATTCTGGCGCCGTCAACCCCTTGAGGAGAGGTATTCCGCTGTTTTGAGGCAATACTCGGCGAGCGTTCCGAAGACCCTCCTATCGGCATGGGGCGGCGGCCCGATCAGGCCGCCGATTTCGACTTCTCCTTGCCGGAGCCGATCGATGCGGGAGCAACGAGCGGCAGCACGGGAGGGGCCTCGGAGGCTTCCGCCTTCTGCGCCAGGATCAAGGTGTCGCGCATCGATGCGATCGCGCGCAGCTTCGACATCGCGGCGCCCGTTCCCGCCGGAATGAGGCGGCCGACGATGACGTTCTCCTTGAGGCCTTCGAGGGTGTCGACCTTGCCGTTGACGGCCGCCTCGGTGAGAACGCGGGTCGTCTCCTGAAAGGAAGCCGCAGAAATGAACGAGCGCGTCTGCAGGCTCGCCTTGGTAATGCCGAGCAGCACCGGCGTTCCGATCGCCGGCTTCTTGCCTTCGGCCAACGCCGCCTCGTTGGCCGCCTCGAGATCGCTCGCATCGACCTGCTCGCCGACGAGGAAGTCGGTGTGGCCGGCATCGACGATGTCGACCTTTTGCAGCATCTGGCGCACGATCACCTCGATATGCTTGTCATTGATGCTGACGCCCTGCAGACGATAAACTTCCTGGATTTCGTTGACGAGATAGGCCGCGAGCTCCTCGACGCCCTTGATGGCGAGGATGTCGTGCGGAGCGGGATTGCCGTCGACGATGTACTCGCCCTTCTCGATCACGTCGCCGTCCTGAAGGTGGATATGCTTGGATTTCGGGATCAGGTACTCGACCGGCTCCACGCCTTCCTCGCTCGGCTGAATCGTCAAGCGCTGCTTGTTCTTGAAATCGCGCCCGAACTGCACCGTCCCCGAGATTTCGGCGATAATCGCGTGATCTTTCGGCCGCCGCGCCTCGAACAACTCCGCCACGCGCGGCAGACCGCCCGTGATGTCGCGCGTCTTGGCGCTGTTGATCGAGATTCGGGCGATCACGTCGCCTGCGCGCACCGATGCGCCCGGTTCGAACGAAATGATCAATTCGACGGGCAGCGCATAGCGGGCGTCGCCGCCGCGCGGCAGCTTCGCGGGCTTGCCATCCTTGCCCTTGACCACCAGCGCCGGCTTTAGGCCCGCGGTGCGGGGCGAGGAACGCCAATCGGTGACGATGCGCTTGGCGATGCCGGTCGCCTCGTCGATCTGCTCCGACATCGAGGAGCCTTCGATCAGATCCTCGAACCCGATAACGCCGTCGACTTCGGTGAGAATGGGCCGCGTGAACGGATCCCACTCGGCGATTCTCTGGCCGCGCTTGATCTTGTCGCCCTCGTCGACCTTGAGCCGCGCGCCGTACAGCACGCGATGCACCGCGCGCTCGGCGCCGCTGCGGTCGTAGATGACGACCGCGACGTTGCGCGCCATCGCCATGAGGTCGCCGTTGGAGTTGCGCGCGACGTTGCGATTGCGGATCTTCACCTCCCCGTCAAAGTTCGACTCGATGAACGACTGATCCGCGAGCTGGGCCGCGCCGCCAATGTGGAAGGTGCGCATGGTGAGCTGGGTGCCGGGCTCGCCGATCGATTGCGCCGCGATGACGCCGACCGCCTCGCCCATGTTGACAGGCGTGCCGCGCGCGAGATCGCGCCCGTAGCAGGCGCCGCAGACGCCGTTGGGCGCCTCGCAGGTCAGCACCGAGCGGATCTTTACTTCCTGGATCCCCGCGGCAGTGATCGCTGGCATGTCTTCTTCGACGATCATGCGTCCAGCCTCCACGATCACATTGCCGTCGCCGTCGCGCAGAGCCTCGGCCGACGTGCGCCCGAGTATGCGCGTCGCGAGCGAAGCCACCACCGTGCCCGCGTCGATGATCGCACGCATGCTGATGCCGCCCTTCGAGCCGCAGTCGGGCATGGTGATGATCGAATCCTGGGCGACGTCGACGAGGCGTCGAGTGAGATATCCGGAGTTCGCGGTCTTCAGCGCGGTGTCCGCGAGCCCCTTGCGGGCGCCGTGGGTCGAGTTGAAATACTCGAGGACCGACAGACCTTCCTTGAAATTCGAGATGATCGGGCTCTCGATGATTTCGCCGGAAGGCTTGGCCATCAGGCCGCGCATGGCGGCGAGTTGGCGCATCTGCGTCGGCGAGCCGCGCGCGCCAGAGTGCGACATCATATAAATCGAGTTGATCGGCTTGTCGCGACCGCGCTCGTCCTTGCGCACGGCCGAAATGCCAGCCATCATCTCCTCGGCGAGCCTGTCGGAGCACTTCGCCCAGGCGTCGACGACCTTATTGTATTTCTCCCCCTGGGTGATGAGGCCGTCGTTGTACTGCTGCTCATATTCCTTCGCCAGCGCCGAGGTCTCCGCGATGAAGCGCGCCTTTGACTCGGGCACCACCATGTCGTCCTTGCCGAACGAAATACCGGCCTTGAACGCCTCACGGAAGCCGAGCGACATGATACGGTCGCAGAAAATGACCGTCTCCTTCTGACCGCAGTTGCGGTACACGACGTCGATCATGTTGGAGATTTCCTTCTTCGTCATCAACCTGTTGACGACGTCGAACGGAATCTTCGGATGCTCGGGCAGCAGCTGGCCGAGAAACAGTCGGCCAGGCGTCGTGTCGTAGATTTTCAAGACGCGCTCGCCCTTGTCGTTGTAAGTCCAGGCGCGGCCCTTGATCTTGCTGTGCAACGTGATCGCGTTGGCCGCGAGAGCGTGCTCGATTTCGCCGATGTCGCTATAGAATCCGCGCAGCGGACGCTTGGTCTTCGGATCCTCCTCGTATTGGCCGGGCTCGCCGTCCCGCATCAACGACACGTAATAGAGGCCAAGCACGATGTCCTGGCTCGGCACGATGATCGGCTGGCCGTTCGCGGGATGCAGGATGTTGTTGGTCGACATCATCAGCACGCGCGCCTCGAGCTGCGCCTCTAGCGAAAGCGGCACATGCACGGCCATCTGGTCGCCGTCGAAGTCGGCGTTGAAAGCCGAGCAGACGAGGGGATGAAGCTGGATCGCCTTGCCCTCGATGAGCACCGGCTCGAAGGCCTGAATGCCCAGACGGTGCAGCGTCGGCGCGCGATTGAGCATGACCGGATGTTCGCGGATCACTTCGTCGAGAATGTCCCAGACTTCCGGCTTCTCCTTCTCGACCAGCTTCTTGGCCTGTTTGACCGTCGCCGACAGCCCCTTGGCGTCGAGGCGCGAATAGATGAACGGCTTGAACAGCTCCAGCGCCATCTTCTTCGGCAGGCCGCATTGATGCAGCCTCAGCTCAGGGCCGACAACGATGACCGAGCGGCCCGAGTAGTCGACGCGTTTGCCGAGCAGGTTTTGGCGGAAGCGGCCCTGCTTGCCCTTGAGCATGTCGGCGAGCGACTTCAGCGGCCGCTTGTTGGCGCCGGTGATGACGCGCCCGCGCCGGCCATTGTCGAACAGCGCGTCGACCGACTCCTGCAGCATGCGCTTTTCGTTGCGGATGATGATATCCGGCGCGCGCAGCTCCATCAGCCGCTTCAGGCGGTTGTTGCGGTTGATGACGCGGCGGTAAAGGTCGTTGAGGTCCGAGGTCGCGAAGCGCCCGCCGTCGAGCGGCACCAAGGGGCGCAGGTCCGGAGGGATGACCGGCACTTCGGTCAGAATCATCCATTCGGGCTTGTTGCCGGAGTGCAGGAACGCCTCGATGATCTTAAGACGCTTGGCGAGCCGTTTGGGCTTCAGCTCGCTCTTCGATTCGGCGATTTCGACCTTCAGGTCCTCAGCGATCTTCTGCAGGTTCATGCCCTTGAGAATCTCGCGAATTGCCTCCGCGCCGATCATGGCGGTGAAGCTGTCCTGGCCGTATTCGTCGAGCGCGCGCAGATAGTCGTCCTCGCTCAGCAGCTGACGGTCCTTGAGCGGCGTCAGGCCCGGATCGAGCACGATGTAGGATTCGAAATAGAGAATGCGCTCGAGGTCCTTCAACGTCATGTCGAGAAGCAACCCGATGCGCGACGGCAGCGACTTGAGGAACCAGATATGCGCGACCGGCGCGGCCAGCGAGATGTGGCCCATGCGCTCGCGCCGCACGCGCGAAAGCGTCACCTCGACGCCGCACTTCTCGCAGATGACGCCCTTATATTTCATGCGCTTATATTTGCCGCACAGGCACTCGTAGTCCTTGATCGGCCCGAAAATGCGGGCGCAAAACAAACCGTCGCGCTCCGGCTTGAAGGTGCGGTAGTTGATGGTTTCGGGTTTCTTGATCTCGCCGAACGACCACGAGAGGATCTTCTCCGGCGAAGCGATGGCGATCTGGATCTGATCGAACGCCTGCGGCGCGGCGACCGGGGCAAAGGGATTGGTGATTTCCTGGTTCATCTTGCTCTCCCGCGAAGTTCGCCGCGACCCGCGCTCGAACCCGCCCTGATGGATAAGAAGCCGCGGCGAAAGCGCCGCGACGAAGACGCTCGGCAAGAGGCGCGTCCGCGCATCGGCGCGCGCGCCCCCTGCCGACGCTTACTCGGCCGCCTCGGCCGACGTGATCTCGTCCGGCAAACGCTTGATCGACGCCAACTCGACATTGAGGCCCAGCGAGCGCATTTCCTTGACGAGAACGTTGAAGCTCTCCGGGATCCCTGATTCGAACGTATCGTCGCCGCGAACGATCGCCTCGTAGACCTTGGTGCGGCCGGCCACGTCATCCGACTTGACGGTCAACATCTCCTGCAGCGTGTAGGCGGCGCCGTAAGCCTCGAGCGCCCACACCTCCATCTCGCCGAAACGCTGCCCGCCGAATTGCGCCTTGCCGCCGAGCGGCTGCTGCGTGACCAGGCTGTAGGGACCGATCGAACGAGCGTGGATCTTGTCGTCGACCAGATGGTGGAGCTTCAGCATGTAGATGTAGCCCACCGTCACCTTGCGGTCGAAGGCGTCGCCGGTGCGGCCGTCGTAGAGTTTGACCTGGCCCGACGGATCGTAATTGGCGAGCTTGAGCATCTCGACAATGTCCTTCTCGCGCGCGCCATCGAACACGGGGGTCGAAATCGGCACCCCACGACGCAGGTTCTCGCCCAGTTCGGAGAGGCCGTCGTCGTCCAGCGCCTTGATCGTCTCGTTCTCGCCGTAGATTTCCTCGAGCTTGCCGCGCAAGGGCCTGACATCCTTGTTGCGCATATAGGCGTCGACCGCCTCGCCGACCTGCTTGCCAAGGCCCGCGCAAGCCCAGCCAAGGTGCGTCTCGAGAATTTGCCCGACGTTCATGCGGCTCGGCACGCCGAGCGGGTTGAGCACGATGTCGACCGGGGTGCCATCGGCGAGAAAGGGCATGTCCTCCTGCGGCACGATGCGCGACACCACGCCCTTGTTGCCGTGGCGCCCCGCCATCTTGTCGCCGGGCTGGATCTTGCGCTTCACCGCGATGAAGACCTTGGCCATCTTCATCACCCCGGGAGGCAGCTCGTCGCCGCGCTGGAGCTTCTCGACCTTATCGAGGAAGCGGCTTTCCAGCGACTTCTTCGATTCGTCGTACTGCTTGCGCATCGCCTCGACCTCCGACATCGTCTGGTCGGTCTCGAGCGCGAAACTCCACCATTGCGAGCGCGGCTGCTCCTCGAGCAAGGCGCGGGTCAGCACCTGATCCTTTTTGAAGCCCTTCGGCCCGGAGAGCGCGCGTTTCCCTTCGAGCGTCTCGGCGAGGCGCGCATAGACGTTGCGGTCGAGGATCGCCTGCTCGTCGTCGCGGTCCTTGGCGAGGCGTTCGATCTCCTCGCGCTCGATCGCCTGCGCGCGTTCATCCTTGTCGACGCCGTGGCGGTTGAAGACGCGCACTTCGACGATCGTGCCCTGCACGCCCGGGGGGACGCGCAAACTCGTGTCGCGCACGTCGGAAGCCTTTTCGCCGAAGATGGCGCGCAGCAGCTTCTCCTCGGGCGTCATCGGGCTCTCGCCCTTCGGCGTGATCTTCCCGACCAGAATATCGCCCGCCACGACCTCGGCGCCGATATAGACGATGCCCGCTTCGTCGAGGTTCTTCAGCGCCTCTTCCGATACGTTCGGGATGTCGCGCGTGATTTCCTCGGGGCCGAGCTTGGTGTCGCGGGCCATCGCCTCGAATTCCTCGATATGGATCGAGGTGAACACGTCGTCCTTGACGATGCGCTCGGAGAGGAGGATCGAATCCTCGAAGTTGTAGCCGTTCCACGGCATGAAGGCGACGAGCACGTTCCTGCCCAGCGCCAGATCGCCGAGATCGGTCGAAGGTCCGTCGGCGATGATGTCGCCCTGCTCGACCCGGTCGCCCACGCGCACCAGCGGTTTCTGGTTGATGCACGTCGACTGGTTCGAACGTTGGAACTTCATCAGCCGATAAATGTCGACGCCGGGCTTGGCCGCGTCGGTCTCCCCGGTCGCGCGCACGACGATGCGGGTCGCGTCGATCTGGTCGACGACGCCCGCGCGGCGCGCGGCGATGGCCGCCCCCGAGTCGCGAGCCACGATCGCCTCCATGCCGGTGCCGACCAGCGGCGCGTCGGAACGCACCAGCGGCACGGCCTGCCGCTGCATGTTCGAGCCCATCAGCGCGCGATTCGCGTCGTCGTTCTCGAGGAACGGAATCAGCGCCGCCGCCACGGAGACGAGCTGCTTGGGCGACACGTCCATGTATTCGACCCGGTCGGCGGGCAAAAACACCACATCGCCGGCGTGACGGCACACGATGAGGTCGCCGGTCACATGGCCGCTGGCGTCAATGGGGGTGTCGGCCTGCGCGACCGAGTATTTCTGCTCCTCCATCGCCGACAGATAGACCACTTCTTCCGTCACCTTGCCCTCGCGCACCTTGCGATAGGGCGACTCGATGAAGCCGTATTTGTTGACGCGCGCGAAGGTCGCGAGCGAGTTGATGAGGCCGATGTTCGGCCCTTCCGGCGTTTCGATCGGGCAGATGCGGCCGTAGTGCGTCGGATGCACGTCGCGCACTTCGAAGCCCGCGCGCTCGCGGGTCAGACCGCCCGGACCAAGAGCCGAAAGCCGGCGCTTGTGGGTGATCTCCGACAGCGGGTTGGTCTGGTCCATGAACTGGGACAGCTGCGAGGAGCCGAAAAATTCGCGCACCGCCGCGGCCGCCGGCTTGGCGTTGATGAGATCCTGCGGCATGATCGTATCGATCTCGACCGAGGACATGCGCTCCTTGATTGCGCGCTCCATGCGCAGCAGGCCGATGCGATACTGGTTTTCCATCAGCTCGCCGACCGAGCGCACGCGCCGGTTGCCCAAGTGATCGATGTCGTCGACCTCGCCACGGCCGTCGCGCAGGTTCACCAGCGCCTTGACCACCGCGAGGATGTCTTCCTTGCGCAGCGTGCGCTGGGTGTCGGGCGCGTCGAGATCGAGACGCATGTTCATCTTCACGCGTCCGACCGCCGAGAGGTCGTAACGCTCGGCGTCGAAGAACAGCGACTGGAACATCGCCTCGCCGCTCTCGACAGTCGGCGGCTCGCCCGGACGCATCACGCGATAGATGTCGAACAGGGCCTCCTCGCGCGAGGAATTCTTGTCGACTTTCAGCGTGTTGCGAATGTAGGGGCCGACGTTGACGTGATCGATGTCGAGAATTGGCAACTCGTCGAAACCGGCCTCGAGCAGGAGGGCGAGCGACTTGTCGGTGATCTCGTCGCCGGCCTCCGCATAGATTTCCCCGGTCTCCGCGCTGTAAAGGTCCTCGGCGATGTACTGGCCATAGAGGTCCGCATCGCTCGCCCGCAGGGCCTTGAGGCCTTTGTCGGCGAGCTGACGCGCCGCGCGCACGGTCAGTTTCCTGCCGGCTTCGATGGCGACTTCGCCGGTGTCGGCGTCCACCAGGTCGACGGTGGCCTTCACGCCTTTCATGCGCTCGGCGTCGTAGGGCACGCGCCAGCCGTCCTTGAGGCGCGTGTAGACGATCTGGCGATAGAAGGTCGCGAGGATCTCCTCGCCGTCGAGGCCGAGCGCGAACAGCAGCGAGGTCACGGGAATCTTGCGGCGACGGTCGATGCGCGCATAAACGATGTCCTTCGCGTCGAACTCGATATCGAGCCACGATCCGCGATAGGGGATGATGCGGGCGGCGAACAGAAGCTTGCCTGAAGAATGGCTCTTGCCCTTGTCGTGATCGAAGAACACGCCGGGGCTGCGGTGCATCTGCGAGACGATGACGCGCTCGGTGCCATTGATGATGAACGTGCCGTTGGTCGTCATGAGCGGCATATCGCCCATGTAGACGTCCTGCTCCTTGATGTCCTTGACGGATTTGGCCTGCGTCTCCGGATCGACGTCGAACACGATCAGGCGCAGGGTCACCTTGAGCGGCGCCGCGTAGGTCATGCCGCGCTGGCGGCACTCGTCGACGTCGTATTTCGGCGCTTCGTATTCGTATTTCACGAATTCAAGATGCGCGGTGTCGGCAAAGTCCTTGATCGGAAACACCGACTTGAACACCGCCTGCAGACCCTCGGTCGGACGCGCGCCCTTGTGCGCGCCGGCGAGCAGAAACTGATCGTAGGAGGCCTTCTGCACCTCGATCAGGTTCGGCATTTCGCCGACTTCCTTGACGTGCCCGAAAACCTTGCGAACGCGCTTACGGCCGGTGAATGTCTGCGCCATGTCGCTCCTCAATTCTCGCCGCCCGTTCCGGAGATCCGCCCCGCGCTGAAATCCGCGCTGGGCAAAATCCCGTTACCTGGCGTGGCGTCCCGGACGCCCTTGGGTTTCTGTAAAGTGACGCGCCGCTCCACGGCCCCGCAGCCATCGCATCCCGCGCGCTCACAAAACGCTTCATTGTTCAAAACGCCTAAACGGCCCCAGGCCGAAGGCCGGGGCCGTCCAATTTACGAACCGAGCCCGTAAAGGCTCGGTCGCGCATTACTTGAGCTCGACTTTCGCGCCGACCTTCTCCAGGGAGGCCTTGATTTTTTCGGCCTCTTCCTTGCCAACGCCTTCCTTGACCGGCTTTGGCGCGCCTTCGACAAGATCCTTGGCTTCCTTGAGGCCGAGGGCGGTGATGGCGCGAACTTCCTTGATCACTTCGATCTTCTTGTCGCCGATGGCGGCGAGGACCACGGTGAACTCGGTCTGTTCTTCCACTGGCGCGGCGGCGGCCGCCCCCGCCGGAGCCGCCGCGACGGCAACCGCGGCGGCGGCGGAAACGCCCCACTTTGATTCCAGCAGCTTGGCGAGCTCCGCGGCTTCCAGAACCGTGAGGCTCGAGAGTTCATCGACGATTTTTTCGAGATTGGCCATTATCGTGTTTCCTATATGTAGTTCGAACCGAATGTTTGTGAAGTGCCCTTGAGCCTCAGGCTGCGTCTCTGGCGGCATAGGCCCCCACGACGCGCGCGAGCTTGGCGGCCGGCGCGGTGGAGAGCTGAGCGAGCTTGGTCGCCGGGGCGGCGATGAGCCCCAGCAATTTGGCGCGCAGCTCGTCGAGCGAAGGCAAGGTCGCGAGCGCCTTGACGCCTTCGACGTCGAGAGCCGTCTTGCCCATGGCGCCGCCCAGAACCACGAACCTTTCGTGATCTTTGGCGAACGCCACGGCTGCCTTGGCCGCCGCCACCGGATCGATCGAATGAGCGATCAGGGTCGGTCCCTTGAGCAAGGGCCCGATCGAGGCGACGTCCGTGCCTTTGAGAGCAATCTGGGCGAGGCGGTTCTTGGCGACCTGAACGCTGGCCCCGGCCTGCCGCATCTGCTTGCGCAAACGCTGCATCTGGGCGACCGTCAGGCCGGAATAGTGAGCCACGACCACGACCGACGTCTTCGCGAAGACGTCGTGCAGGGCCGCGACCGCTTCATTTTTTTCCGCTCTTTCCACGGTGCTGTCTCCGGTTGGCGGACTTGAACGACCTCGAGCCCGCCGACTGCACATGCCGCGCCGCTCGGATTCGGAACCGAATCGAACGCCGCGACGACTTGCGCCTGTCCCCGGAGGCGGGCGTGAGAAGCCCGGCGCCGGACAGATGGTTCGAACCGCAATTGCCGCCCGGGAATGTCCGGACGGTTTGAAACTCGGTCTTCCCCGTCTATGCTGGCCCCCTCCCCTCGCGGGGACTAAAGGAATTAAGCGTGCGGCCCGAAGGCGTTACGCGCCGGCAGTCTCGGACAGAACACGGCCGGAATGGACGCAAAGGTATCCCCTTTCCGCCCTCCGGCCTACCCGCCGCCCCCGCTTCGACCAGCCGCAAACGGTCCAATCCTCGCAGGGCGGTAGCCATGTATGATCATTTGGGGTCGCATCGCGCCGTCAACCCCAGCCGGGCCTCTTAGCGCCTTCGGGCGCTCATGCCAAGGGGCGGCGAAAAGTTTTTTTGCGTTGCGACGGGATAAATCAACAGAATTTCTAATGTACGATTTGTCTCAGCGTAATGAGCCCGCCCGCAATCGGCCCTGCGCCTCCAGCGTCGTATAGTGGCCGCACGCGGGCCAGACTCAGCCAAAACGGCCCCGCGTCACTCCAGGAGATCCGGCTGCTCCTTGACGATCCTTGCGTAGAGCGGCTGAAACTGGAACCAGCCGGCAAAGGCCGAGCCAGTGATCTTGTAGGCCTGCGCCGCGGCTTGCGGCGAAATCAGCTTCAAGGTCTCGCCATTCTTAAGCGCCGCCTCGGCGATGAGCTGCACCTGGCAGGACCTCTCCATGGTGATGAACCACCAGACCGCTTCGTCGACGGTTGCGCCGACCGTGATCAGGCCGTGGCTCTGCAGAATGGCGGCCTTGTACTTGCCGATCGCGTTGGCGATCCGCTGGCCTTCGTCGAGTTCGACCACGACGCCGCCGAAGTCGTCGTAGACCGCGTGGTCGTTATAAAAGGCGCACACGTCCTGGGTGATCGGCGCCAGCGGACGGCCGAGCGTCGAAAAGGCCCGGCCGTAGGTCGAATGGGAATGGGCGGCGGCGACGGCGTCGGGCCGCGCCGCATGAACGCGCGAATGAATGACGAAAGCCGCCGTGTTGACCGGATAGTCGCCCTCGACGACATTGCCCTTATGGTCGCAGCGGATCAGGTTCGAAACCTTGATCTGGCTGAAATGCACGCCGAACGGGTTGACCCAGAACGTATCCAGGAATTCCGGGTCGCGCGCGGTGATGTGCCCCGCCACCCCCTCGTCGAAGCCGAATTTCGAGAACAGGCGGAAGCCGGCCGCCAGTCTTTGCTTGCGGTGCAGCCGCTCCTCGGCGTGGGTCGTGAATGTCGGGGGCTTCGGCAGCCCGGCCATCTGCGCCGCCTGATCGACTGGCGCCTTGGTCTGGACGTTCATGACGTTTCCTCCAATGAATTTGATCTGGCGACGATTCCTGAAAGCCGCATCCCGCTTTCAAGCCGACTTCCAAGCGCCGAGGCTTCGATCGCGCCTCTCGCGCCGCTTGGCCGGGCGCGACGCCTCGGAGGCGATAGACTACGCTTCGGGAACATTCACGGCAATGCGCCAAAGACCGCGTTACGGCCTACAGCATCCCGCGAATTATATCGACACTTTATATTTCGATAATAGAGTATTGAATTTACTTGTGAAAGACCAAACAAACGAATCCGAGGGGCGTCGCCGCTCCTCGGGCGGCGTCCGCGGACGCGGCGGTCCGTTCAGGATTCGAAATAGCTCGGCTGGCCGATATCGGCGATCAGCCCGGGCTGTTTCGGCTCCCAGCCCAGGAGCGCCCGGGTTCGCGCGCTCGAGGCTGGGACGTCGAACGCAGCAAACCGCGCGAACCAGCCAAAATGGCCGGCCGCCTCTTCAGGGGACTTGGCGACGACCGGGACATTCAGACCGCGGCCGATCGCGGCGGCGATGTCCTTGAACGGCACGCCCTCTTCGGCGACCGCGTGATACGGGCCCCCGGCGGCGCCGCGCTCGAGCGCAAGCCGGAAGACGGGGGCGGCGTCGAACCGGTGGACCGCCGGCCAGCGGTTGAGGCCGTCGCCGATATAGGCCGAGGCGCCCTTCTCGCGCGCGATCCCGATCAGAATCGGAACGAAGCCGTGATCGCCCTGGCCATGAACCGACGGCGGAAGGCGGACCGCCGACGCGCGCACCCCGCGCGCCGCCAGCGCGGCCGCGGTCGCTTCGGAAGCGCGAGGATACGATCCGGAGGGGGGAACAGCGGCGTCTTCCTCGGTCCCGAGACGGCCCGACGCCAGGAGCGCGAGGCCGGAGGTGACGAGCAGAGGGCGGTCGGAGCCTTCGAGCACGGCGCCGAGCGCCTCGATCGCCCGCCGGTCCAGTGCGCAGTTTTCCGCGAATTTCGAGAAGTCGTGGTTGAAGGCGGTATGGATCACGCCATCCGCCGCGGCCGCGCCGCTGCGCAGGCTTTCCAGGTCCTCGAGCGAACCGCGATGGACCTGCGCGCCTGTCGCGGCCAGGGCCGCGGCCCCCGCGTCCGTCCGGGCGAGGCCGAGCGCCTCGTGCCCCGCGGCGATCAGGTCCTTAACCACCGCGGAGCCGACCCATCCTGTAGCCCCTGTGACGAAAACACGCATGACGACGTCTCCTGACGCTTCGTTTCATGGCCGCGCTCGCAGCCGCGTTGTGATCGAGATAGGGGATCGAGGGAATACGATCTATGCTATGAAGTCCGTATTATCTTCGCAATCGTCCGGAATGGCCCATGGACCCGCTCTCAGACGTGCTGTCGCTCTTGAAACCGCGCAGTTACAAGGCCGGCGGCTTCGATGCGGGCGCGGAAATCTCGATCCAGTTCCCTCGGCATGAAGGCATCAAATGCTACGCCGTGGTTTCCGGCGAGTGCTGGCTGTCCGTTGAGGGCGTCCCCGATCCGGTCCGCCTGAAGACCGGCGACTGCTTCCTCTTGCCGCGCGGGCGGCCGTTTCGCCTCGCCAGCGATCTGACGGCGACGCCGATCGACGCGCTCGCGATGTTTCGGGCCAAGCCGAACGGCGGCGTCGCCTGCCACAATGGCGGCGGGGAATGCTTCATTGTCGGCGGCCACTTCGTGCTCGACGGCGATCACGCCGGCATCCTGCTCGGGATGCTGCCGCCGATCGTTCATATCCGGAAGGAGTCCGACAAGGCGGCGCTGCGCTGGTCGATCGAGCGAATGCGGCAGGAGCTGCGCGAGCCGCAGCCGGGCGGCTTCCTGGTCGCGCAACATCTCGCTCACTTGATGCTGGTCCAGGCCCTGCGGCTGCATCTGGCGGAGGGGCTGAAGGGCGGCGTCGGCTGGCTTTTCGCCTTGGCGGACAAGCAGATGGGCGCGGCGATTAACGCCATGCACGAGGATGCCGCGCATGGCTGGACCCTGCACGAACTGGCGGAACGCGCCGGCATGTCGCGATCGACCTTCGCGCTGAAGTTCAAGGAGACGGTCGGGGCGTCGCCCATGGACTACCTGACGCGCTGGCGCATGCTGAAGGCCGGGGACAGGCTGGCGAATTCCACCGATCCCGTTTCCCTCATCGCCCGGTCGCTCGGCTACGAATCGGAAAGCGCCTTCAGCACCGCCTTCAAGCGGGTCATGGGCTCATCGCCGCGGCGATATGGCCGTGGCCGCAACCCTGCGGCCTCCGTCTCCGATAGCGAGGGGGAAACCGCCGGCGCCGACCGGCTCGAACCTGTCGCAGGTTGAAGAGGCGCGATGCGGCCTCGCCTCGGGGCGGGTCTCGAATGTCGCGGGGCCGCCCCATTCAAATCCTGATGCGATTCGGTTATCGCGTGAGCTGTTGGTCGGCCGCAATCGCTGGCATACCTTCGATCCGCAGTCGTCTTGGCGGGGCGTGTCCGGGCCGTCGACGAGGGCGCCGCTGCAAAGCTTTACGGAACCAAGGCTTTTCGCCGCCGCTTGTCTCCAGGCGCTCGACCCGCCCGCTACCGACCCGCCCGGTACTGAGCAAGTTTGAATAAGGCAGCCCGCGGCGAGTCCACTTGTCGCACTCGAGAAATTCCTCCAAACAAACGGGATTCGTAACTCCCAAGCCGATCGATCGTTGTCATGCCCGCGATAGCGGGCATCCATGGCGCCGTCGCCGTCGGCTCAGGATGGGGTCGACAGCAACAGTTGTTGAACGCGCTGCGGCGGTCTGGACCCCCGCATTCGCGGGGGTGACAATGGTGGACTGCACCCCTCGGGTGAGACGCGTCCATTGAGGGACGGGGCGGGCGCGACCGGGCCTGCCGGGTTCCCGGGCGGCCGGCGCGGCGCGCCCTTTTTGCGGAAAATCAATTTTTCGCGACAATCGCTTTGAGAAAATCAGAAAGCCGTGCTATGGTTGTCCTCGTCGCTGATCGAGGCGCGCCTGTGGCGCCGAGGGCAGCGGCCGCTTTCAAGCCTTCATGCGGGCGAGTTGACACGCTGAAAAACGGCGACGGGCGCGAAGTCTTAAGCTCTCGGCATGGATTTGGGGCTGGCGCCTCGTCCGCTCGGGTCCGAAACCGGAATCGGTTCCGAGCGGACGCCCATGCCGGGACGTCTTGAGCAAAGCCCAGTCCGGCTCCCGGTCCTTCGTCCCCGTCTTTCAGGGGATGATCCGGGGGCGAAGCGCAGCTCACGGGTCTCGCGAAGGCCAAGCGGTCGACCGAATCGGCGCCGAATGGCGCCGCAAGCGATTGAAAAGACGCAATCCGCGACCCAAAAAGGCGCCAGCCCCTTAGCGGAACTTGAACAACGGTTTCGGGAGTCGGGAAAGGGACCAAG
This sequence comes from uncultured Alphaproteobacteria bacterium, assembly GCA_963781895.1. GTDB lineage: Bacteria > Pseudomonadota > Alphaproteobacteria > Rhizobiales > Beijerinckiaceae > Roseiarcus. The sequence continues at coordinate 16,552 of CAWAIM010000015.1, read as the reverse complement.
GGAGCAACTCTCAAGCCCGCCCCCTCTTTTGGAGGCCAAAACAGCGCGTTTTCATCGGCGAGGCGGCGATGTCGCGAACAAGGATGAATCTCCATCGCCAAACAAGCGTCATCGACAGCGGCGCACTTTAGGCGCTTTGCTTCAAAAAAAATTTGGCGCGGGCAACGCTTCGCCCTCATTCCACATGAAACTGACAGAGATAAAGCCGCCCCCGCTCAGGCCGCTCCGGGCTGCGCGTTCGTTCCCCTGAACCCCGTCCCCAGCACGTAGAGCTCGGCGCTGCCGGCGCGGCTGGCCTTGGGCTTGATGTGGCGCACGGTCTTGAAGTCGCGCTTCAGCCGCGCCAGCAGCGCGCCCTCGGCGCCGCCCTGCAGCACCTTGGCGAGAAAGAAGCCGCCCGGCGCCAGCACGTCGCCGGCGAAGTCGGCGGCGAGTTCGACCAGGCCGACGATGCGCAGATGATCGGTCTTGCGGTGGCCGGTGGCGTTGGCCGCCATGTCGGAAAGGACGCCGTCGGCGGGGCCGCCGAGCCATTCGCGCAACAGCCGGGGCGCCTCGGGGTCGTGGAAGTCGATTCGTTTGAACTCGACGCCCTCGATCGGGTCCATCTCGATGAGGTCGATGGCGATCACCCGGCCCCTGCCCTCGCGCGCCTGCGTCTGCGCCGCCGCGATCTGGCTCCAGCCGCCGGGCGCGGCGCCGAGATCGACGATGCGCTGGCCGGGGCGGAAAAGCTTGGCTTTCTCAACGATTTCCAGGAGCTTATAGGCGGCGCGCGAGCGATAGCCCTCGCGCCTGGCCTGCGCGACATAGGGATCGTTGAGCTGGCGCTCCAGCCACAGGGTCGAGGACAGCGAGCGCTTGCGCGCGGTCTTCACTCTCGTCTTCAGAGCCCGGCCGCCCTCGCGCCCGGAGCCGCCGCCGGTCATCGTCGCCGACGCCGACGCCGGTGGGGGCCGACGCCATCCTCGCGCATCAACTGGCTCAGGATTCCCTCGCGCAGGCCCCGATCGGCGATGCGCAGGCGCTCCGCGGGAAAATCGCGCCGAATCGCCTCCAGGATGGCGCAGCCGGCGAGCACCAGATCGGCGCGATCCTGGCCTATGCAGGCGTTGGCGGCGCGTTCGGGGTAGCTCATCGAGCGCAGCCGCGCGACCGCGGCGTCGACCTGCTCGCGACCGAGCCAGAGGCCATCCACCGCGCGGCGGTCGTAGCGCGGCAGGTTGAGATGCACGCCGGCGATGGTCGTCACCGTGCCCGAAGTGCCGAGGAGATGGAAACGCGAGCAGCGAGTCTCGTCGGCGACCCGCGCGACGAACGGCGCGAGCGCCTCGGCCACGTAAGTCGTCATCGCAGCGAAGGTGTCGTCGCTCACGTCGACGCCGCCGAACTTTTCCGCCAGCGACACGACGCCGAGCCGCAGAGATTCCCAGGCCTTCACCCGGCGCACGTGACGCCGCGCAGGATCGTCAGCGCGAAGCCAGATGATCTCCGACGATCCGCCGCCGATGTCGAACATCACGATCGATCTGGCGTCGCGGTCGGCAAGATCGCCGACGCCGGCCGCGGCGAGATGGGCCTCGGTCTCGCGGTCGACGATTTCGAGATCGATGCCCAGCCGTTCGCGGACTTCGTTGACGAAGGCCAGCCCGTTAGCGGCCGAACGGCAGGCTTCGGTCGCGATGGTGCGGGCGCGCGTGACGCCACGCGAAATCATCTTGTCGCGGCAAATCCGAAGCGCCTCGACTGTGCGCGCTATCGCAGGCTCGCTGAGGCGTCCCGTCAGCGACAGGCCCTCGCCCAGGCGCACGATGCGCGAGAACGCGTCGATCACCCGGAAGCCGTCGGTCGTCGGCCGCGCGACCAGGAGCCGGCAATTGTTGGTGCCCAGGTCCAGAGCCGCATAAGTCCCGGCCGGCCCCCCGCGCGCGGCGGCTGAACGGCCTTGGGAACCCGAAAGCGGCGTATCCATCTCCCGGCCTGGACTCAATGTCGACGATTGAGTCAAATGAATTCCCCGCCGACGCCCGAACGAAACGAATCCGTCCGCGGGCGGCTTTGTCGCGCGAATGTAGCAAGCTTGACGAAGGATGCAACGCGAGGGATCGAGCCTGTCATTCGGCGTCGGGCGCGCTGAAACCCCGCCCCTCCGGTCAAGTCTTGAAGAACGCGTGGCGGACTTTGTCGCCGACTTTGAGCCCGATCGTCGCAGCCGTGCCGCCATTCAGTTCGAGCACCGCCGCGCAAGGGACGCCAGAGGGAATCACGCGCTCAGACAGGGGTTCGGCGCTGGCGACGATTTTCGTCACGATCCCCGAGCGGGAAATGAAGATCATGTCGAGCGGGATATAGGTGTTCTTCATCCAGAAGGAAACCGGACCGTCGCGATCGAATTCGAACAGCATGCCGCGGTCGGCGGGCATGAACCGGCGATTCATCAGACCGAGCTCCCGGGTCGCGTCATCATTGGCGATTTCGACCTGGAAAGCGTGCGTCCCTCCCGAGGTGACGATCTGAAGCGTCTCGGGTCCATCGGCGCGGACCGGGGCCGCGAGAAAGCCGGCCATCAGAACGAACGCCAATGCCGCCCAAAGGCGAATCCTGATCGCCGTCATAGCCGTGCTCCTTCATCCGGATAACGCGCGGGATAAACAAACAGCGAGGCGCGAAAATCCTAAGCCCGCCAGCCGGGCTGCGCCTGCGAGCGCATCCTTCAAGATCAAAGCAGGTTACCGGTCAAGCCGGCGAGGCGCCAAGCGCCGCCGCTCGAGCGTCAGTGCGGCGTCAGGATTTTCGAGCCGTCGAGCGGGCGCACCTCGGCCGCGATCAATCCTTTCGGCCCGGGACCGAAACGCGCCAGCATGCTGTCGCCGGGCTTCGGGTCGACGAAGCCGTAGCGACGCAGCGTCTCCATGTGGACGAAGATGTCTTCGGTACCCTCGCCCCGCGTAAGGAATCCGAATCCGCGCGAGCGGTTGAACCACTTGACGATGACGATCTCGAAACCGCCGACCGAACTCGCCTGCGCGCGAGTGCGCGCGGGGGCCAGAGGCGTCGCGTGGATTCCTTCAGGCTCGCTGACGGAGATCACTTTGAATACTTGAAGGCCTCGCTCGCGCAACTGCGCCTCGGCCACGACTCGCGCGCCTTCGCGGATCGCGGAAAAGCCGTCACGGCGCAGAACCGTCACGTGAATGAGAACGTCCGACCCGCCATCGTCCGGCACGATAAACCCGTAACCCTTGGCGGCGTCGAACCACTTGACGTGGCCCGCGATCTCGACCAGCGCCACAGCACCTTCATCCGATGGCTCGGCGCGCGCTGTCGTGGCCAGTGGCTTAAGAAATTCCTCGCTCAAATCAGCACCCACTCAACGCGTCGACGAAAGTCCTCGCCGCCTTCGAACCCCTTGCGCCTCGCGATCGGAACCGTCCGCTTGGACCTCCGCCACGCGGCGGAGATTCGCAACACAAGTGATTCTCTTGACGAAGATATCAAATCATCCGGCGATGAATATGGAAAACATGCGAAACTTGAGCGTAGCTGTGGATACCGGGAAAAAAATCCCGCTGCGGCGCGACGACCAACGAAAGCGTTCCGCCCAGCGTGACGATGTCGCTACGTTAGGCTGCAAGGCGCGTTGCATTACTCTCCTTCGTCTTCCGGCTCCGGCGGCGGAGCCAGTCCCTCGAGACCGCGCAGCAGATCTTCTTCCGTCATTCGGTCGAACTGGGCATCCGCGCCGAGCTCGATTTGCGCCTGGGTGTCCGGATTGACCATCGGCGGAGCCGCCTCGGCCTCGGGTTCGTCCACCTCCACATGTTTCTGCAGAGCATGGATCACGTCTTCGCGAAGATCGCCGGGAGATAGTTTGCCGTCGCCGATTTCTCGCAAGGCCACGACTGGATTCTTATCGTTGTCGCGCGGCACATTGATCGGCGCGCCTGAGGAAATGGCGCGGGCGCGGTGGCTGGCCATCAGAACGAGATCGAAGCGATTGTCGACCTTGTCGATGCAATCCTCGACGGTGACGCGAGCCATGGAGACTCCTTGACTGAGAATTCATACGAAGGGAAAGAAGCGCGCCTCCTACACCGGCCGTCGCGACGGCGCAAGTTTTTTGCATCCCCCGCGTCACGGGGACCGTTGGAGCGGCCACTTACCGCGCACAAGAGAGAAAGCGCCGATCATGGATGGACGCTTGCTTCAGCGCGCCCCTCGCGAATCCGCGCGAGCGCGCCCTTGAACGCCTCGGCGAAGCGATCCGCGTCCTTCGGCCCCGACGCCCATCCAAGGCTGACGCGGATCGCGCCGCGCGCCAGCTCCCGTGGAACGCCCATGGCGGCGAGGACGTGTGACGACGTGACCTTTCCCGACGAACAGGCCGAGCCGGAGCTGACCGCAACGCCGGCGAGATCCAGGGCGATCATCATGGTCGCGGCCTCGACGGAGGGAATGGCGAAACACAAAGTGTTGGGAAGACGCGCCGTCGCTTCGCCGAAGATGACAGCGTCGGAGGCGGCGGCCCGGACGGCGGCGGCGAACAGCTCTCGAAGCGCGGCGAGCCGTCGGGCCTCCGCCTCCCGCTCGGCGAGGCAACAGCGCGCGGCGGCGGCGAAGCCGGCAATCGCCGCGACGTTTTCCGTACCCGCACGGGCGCCCCGCTCCTGGCCGCCGCCGCGGATTAGCCGCTCGCCGGTGCTGAAGTCGGCGTGCGCCGTCACCAGCGCCCCCGCGCCTTTCGGTCCGCCCATCTTGTGGGCCGAAAGCGCCAGCGCGTCGGCGCCGAGATCGGCGATGTCACAGCTTGTCCGCCCAGCGAGCTGCACGGCGTCGCAGAAGACGAAGCCGCCCGCGGCGTGGATCATAGCCGCCGCCTCGGCGACCGGCTGAACGACGCCGGTCTCGTTGTTCGCGCCCTGCAAGGCCAGGAGCGCCCTCCCCGGCCGCCGGCTGGCGGCCTCCAGCCATTCGAGGTCAACGCGCCCGTCGCCGCGCAGAGTCGCGACCTCGGTCGCGCCGGCGGCAAAACGGTGCCCAGCCAAAACACAGAGGTGCTCGCCGGCGCCGACAATCAGCCGCTGGATCGGCGCGGCCCCGGACCCGACGCCCAGTAGGGGATTGAGGGCGCAATTGGCGGCTTCCGTGGCGCTGGAAACGAAGGTCACACAACGCGGCGTCACGCCCGCGAGGCGGGCAACGTCGGCCCGCGCGCCCTCAACGATTTGCCGCGCCGCCCGGCCCTCGGCATGGACCGACGAGGGATTGCCGATCGTCTCCATCGCCGAAAGCGCCGCATCCCGCGCCTCCGGGCGCAAGGGCGCGGTCGCATTGTAGTCCAAATATGTCCTTGTCTGTGGCCTATCGCCGGCCATGACCGCTCCAATGGCTCAGGATTGAACAAGGTCCGCGGCGATTCACCCATCCGCGCAGCCGTTTTTCCTTGCAATCGCGGGCGCCCTGCGTGCTATGAGGCTGCCTCCGAGGCGAGCCCCGTTAGGTCGTCGAGACATACGCGCGCCGAACTCGCGCCGCAAGGCGCGACGCGGGGACCGCATGTAGCCTGGAGTTTTTATGCCCGAGGTGTTCTTCAACGGTCCCGCCGGTCGGCTGGAGGGGCGGTTTCATCCCGCCAAGCAGCGCGGAGCGCCGATCGCAGTGGTGCTGCATCCGCACCCGCAGTTCGGCGGCACGATGAACAATCAGATCGTCTATAATACTTATTACAACTTCGCCGAACGCGGCTTTTCCGTGCTGCGCTTCAATTTCCGTGGCGTCGGTCGTTCACAGGGCGCTTTCGATCACGGCCAGGGCGAATTGTCGGACGCGGCGTCCGCGCTCGACTGGGCGCAGTCGATCAGCCCCGAGGCGCGCGCCTGCTGGATCGCCGGGGTGTCCTTCGGATCCTGGATTGGCATGCAGTTGCTGATGCGGCGGCCGGAGATCGAGGGCTTCATCTCGATTGCGCCGCCGGCCAACCGCTTCGACTACAGCTTTCTCGCTCCCTGTCCATCGTCCGGCCTATTCGTGCATGGCGACAAGGATCGCGTCGCGCCTCTCAAGGAGGTTTTGGCGCTGATCGAGAAGCTGAAGACCCAAAAAGGCATCGTCATAGAGCATGCGGTGATTCCCGAGGCCAACCACTTCTTCGAAGATTGCATCGACGATCTCCAGGGAGTTGTGGGCGCCTATCTCGATAAGCGGCTCGGCATGCCGCGTCATGCGCCCGCTCCCGCGCGCAGGGAGCGCTCGAAGCCGGCCGGGCCGCAGAACGGCAAAGAATGAGGCCCACCCAGGTGTCGCTGATCACGACCACGGCCGAACTCGATGCTGCCTGCCGGCGCATGGCCCGCGGCCCGTTCGTCACAGTCGACACCGAATTTCTGCGCGAGACGACCTTCTGGCCGATCCTCTGCGTGGTTCAGCTCGCGACCGACGAGGAAGCCTTGGCGATCGATGCGCTGGCCGACGAACTCGATCTCCGGCCTCTTTTACAGTTGATGGCCGACAAAAGCGTGATCAAGGTCTTCCATGCCGCCCGCCAGGACCTTGAGATATTCTGGAAGCTCGCCGGGGTCCTGCCGACTCCCCTGTTCGATACGCAGGTCGCGGCGATGGTCTGCGGATACGGCGAGCAGGTCGCCTACGGCGAGCTCGCTCAATCGATCTGCGGCGTCGCGATCGACAAGTCTTCGCGATTCACCGACTGGGCGCGCCGCCCGCTGGCCGAGGCGCAGATCGAATACGCGATCGGCGACGTGACCCACTTACGCGAAATCTACAAGACGCTCTCCAAGCGTGTCGATGCGGAAGGGCGCCAGTCCTGGCTCGAAGACGAGATGAAGGTCCTCGCCTCGCCAGCGACCTACGAGCAACATCCCGAGCGCGCCTGGGAGCGCTTCAAGACGCGCGCCCGCAAACCGCGCGACCTGGCGGTGCTGATGGAGCTCGCCGCCTGGCGCGAGAGCGAGGCGCAGGCGCGCGATGTGCCGCGCGCGCGCGTGCTGAAAGACGACGTGCTGATCGAACTGTCGCTCGCCGCGCCCCGCAGCGTCGAGGCGCTCGGCAATCTTCGCGCGTTCCCACGCGGCATGGAACGATCGCGCGCGGGCGGGGAGATCCTGGAGGCGATCGAACGCGGCCTGGCTCGCGATCCCAAGACTTTGCCGAAAATTGAACGCGAGCGGCGCAACGGAGCCAATATCGGGGCGACCGTGGAACTCCTCAAAGTGCTGCTGCGGCAGGTAAGCGATGAAAGCGGCGTCGCGCCCAAGTTGATCGCAACCGTGGACGACCTTGAAGCGATTGCCGCCAACGACAAGGCCGACGTGCCCGCGCTCGGCGGCTGGCGACGCAAGTTGTTCGGCGACAGGGCTCTGGAGCTCAAGCGCGGCCGTCTGGCGCTGACGGTCGAAAACGGCAAGGTGGTCACGCTGGAATGGCGCGACGCCCCGGGACCGGACGCCGGGCCCTGACGCCCATTCGCCAAATCGGCGGCAAGTTATTGTTCATCGGCGCCTACTTTTGACCCGCCCGGCACGGGACTTCAGGCGCGCTTACGCCCTCGTTCGAGCGTTTCTTCGATAAATTCGTCCATCTGCTTCGCCACGGTTCGAATATCGAACAGTCGCTCCACGCGAGCGCGTCCGGCGCGCGCGAGATCCGAGCGCCGGGCGGGAGAGTCCATCAACGAGACGAGGCCGGCGGCGATGTCGCCCGCGTCGTTGGGATCGACCATGACAGCGTCGAGTCCGCAGACTTCGGCGAGACCGCCGAGGCCCGAGGTGAGGAGCGCTGAGCCGCTCGCGAGAGCCTCCAGAGCCGTGCGGCCGAAAGGCTCAGGCGACTTTGTCAGCACCATGCCGATCGCGGCCTTCTCCCATGCCGCTTTGACCTCGGCGTAAGGCAGGTCCGTGTCGATCCTGACCCGCCCGCCGAGCGCTCTGGCGGCGCGGTGAAGCGCCTGGACGGTCCGCGGCTCCCTGTCGGTGGCGGAGAGGATGAACCGCGCGCGCCATTCGGGCCGAGACGCCAGGGCCCGCGTTATCGCCTCCATCGCCTCGATGTGGCCCTTGTCCTCAAGCGCCCGACCCACGCTTAGGATCGTTCTCTCCTTGGGAATCCGGGAGGACCAATCGGCCATATCCAGTCCATTCGGAATGGCTCGCATGGGCGCGCGCGCGGCGGGGAAATTCGCACGAAAGCGATCCGCGCAGTCTTGGCTCACGAAGGCCAAGCCGGAAAGCGCCCGCAGCTCATGGCTGCGAGCGGCCCTTTTGAGTGCGCCCGAAGGCTGCTTCTCATAGGCATGGCTGTGTAATATCGCCGGAACGCCGGACGTCCACGCGATGAACGCCGCGGCCGGCAGATGGTTTTCGACAATCGCGAGATCGATCCCGCGGCGACGCAACAGCCGGCCGACGCCCCAGGCCTTGCCGAGATTGCCGCCGAGCGGAACCTCGGGAACAGTCGCGACGTCAACGCCCCCGAACGGCTCGTCCACCCTTGGGCAGACGACAAGAATCGAGCGCCCATGGCGGCTGTGCAGCGCCAGGTCACGAACACAAAGTTCGACAGACGAGGCGCGCCGCGGCCCAAAATGCGCGTTGCGCAATAGGACGTAGGCGATTTTCGGCTCACGCGCCATCAACGACCTCAGCGGCGCCGCTCGCACCACGCGCCTCCCGCGTCCTTACACGCCGACCGGCGAGGGGACAATTATCCGCCGCGATTGCCGTGCGCTGCGAATTTTGCTTGAAGTGCGGGCAGCTAGCGGCGGAACAAAGGCCGCAGGGGCCGCATGGCTGCGGGCGAAAGGCGCGGGCGATCGATGGACTCCTCCAGGAAACACGGCGTCGGCCGCCTCACCCATATCGGCGCCAAGGGGGATGCGCGCATGGTCGACGTCTCGAACAAAGACGGGACGAGCCGCGTCGCGATCGCAGAGGGCCATGTCCGCATGAAGGCGGCGACGCTGGCCGCGATCCTGGCCGGCGACGCCAAGAAGGGCGATGTGATCGGCGTGGCGCGCGTCGCCGGTATCATGGCCGCCAAGAAGGCCGCCGAACTCATCCCGCTATGCCACCCTCTTTATCTAACCAAGGCGGCAGTCGACATTACGCCCGACGACAGCCTGCCGGGACTCAGCGTCCGAGCCGAGGCGAGTTGTATCGGTCCGACGGGCGTTGAAATGGAGGCGCTGACAGCAGTCTCGATCGCGTGCCTGACAATCTATGATATGGCCAAGGCGATCGACCGTGGCATGAGCATCGAGGGGGTGCGGCTCGTTGAAAAGCGCGGCGGCAAGTCGGGCGAATGGCGGGCTTGAGGAGACGAGCGCATGAGCGGAATGATCACAGTGGAGGAGGCGCTCACGCGCGTGCTCGCTTCCGCTCAGCCGCTTGCTGAAGAAAGAGTGGCGCTCGACGCCAGCTACGGGCGCGTGCTGGCGCGAAACTTGAGCGCCCTGCGCACCCAGCCGCCCTTCGCCAATTCCGCCATGGACGGCTACGCGGTGCGCGCCGCCGATACGGCGAATGCGCCCGCGACCTTGACCGTGGTCGGCGAATCGGCGGCCGGGCGCGCTTTCGACGGGGTGATCGGCCCCGGCCAGGCGGCGCGCGTGTTCACCGGCGCGCCGATGCCGGACGGCGCCGATGCGGTCGTCGTTCAGGAGGATGTTCGACGCGACGGCGAACGTATCAGCCTTCAATCAACCGTATGCGCCGGCGAGAATCTGCGCGCGGTGGGAATGGACTTTCAACTGGGCGAAGCGCTGATAGCCGCGGGGCGCCGCCTCACTCCGCGCGATGTGGCTCTGGCGGCGGCGGCCAACCATGTCGACTTGCCGGTTCGACGCCGCGCCAGGGTGGCGATCCTGGCCACTGGCGACGAACTTGTAGCGCCCGGCGGGGCGCTCGGCCCGGCGCAGATCATCGCGTCGAACAATTTCGCGGCGGCGGGAGTCGTTGTGTCCTGCGGGGGGGTCGCGATCGACCTCGGGATCGCTGTCGACACATTGGAATCGCTCGAGGAGGCGATCGGGCGCGCGCGCGGCGCTGAGGCAGACGTGCTCGTGACGCTGGGCGGCGCCTCGGTCGGCGACTATGATCTCGTGCAGAAGGCGCTCGTCGCTGCGGGCATGGAGCTCGGCTTTTGGCGCATCGCGATGCGCCCGGGCAAGCCATTAATGCACGGCCGGCTCGGCGCCATGCGCGTCCTCGGCCTACCCGGAAACCCGACCTCGTCAATGGTTTGTGCGACCCTGTTCTTGCGCCCGCTGATGCGCGCCCTGCACGGCGAGCCAGGCGCGGGCGCAGATCCCTGCGAGCCAGCCTGCCTCGCCGTCGACCTGCCGGCCAACGGACCGCGCCAGGACTATATGCGCGCCTCGTTGCGCCGCGACGCACGGGGGATTCTGCTCGCCACCCCGGTCGCCTCGCAGGATTCTTCGCTGGTGATGACCATGGCCCGCGCCGACGGCCTGATCGTCAGGGCGCCGCACGCCGAAGCCGCGAAGGCGGGCGAGGCGTGTCGAGTGATTGCGTTTGACGGTCTGGGATTCTAGACGCTCGTCGCCGACCGCGAGAGCGGATCGATGAGCGATTCCGATCCGTCTCCGTCGCGCCGCCCGAACCCGAGTGGAGCCTTTCCGCATTCGCTCAATCGCCTGACAGCTCCGGACGCGCGCGTCATGGCCAGTAGCGCAATAGCACGCGAGAACAGGAACGCTGTCGTCAACCCGAATAGCGTCATCCCGTTGAGCGCCTCCGCGGCCGCCCATCAGGCGTCAGCGAGCGGCGAGAAAGACGTTGGCGTGACCGTAGGACGTCATCAGAGCATCGCGGACGCGAAATCGGACGCGCGCCGCGCGCCACATAAGCGCTCGCCCTGGCCGCGCCCTCGATTGCGTGCAGGATCGTCGACAGCACGGTCACAGCCACCATCGCCGCGAACTCGACGACGGAGCGACGCAGTTTCAGTCCGAGCGCCAATCTGTCGACGACGTTCGCACGGATCACCACCGGACCAAAGCTGTCCGCGAGCACGCCAGCACGATGAGCGGCAAAGCCCATGACCAGTGTTCGGACAGGCTTCCGCTGACTCGAGCACGTTTGGCCCAGCGCGGCTGGGGCGCCGGTCAATACCACCCCGGAACCACGGGACCCCAGACTCCGCCCCAATCCATCGCGCTTTCCGCGTTCAGCATCGCGGTGGTCTCTTGCATCTGCGCGATATTGTTGGCCGCGCGCAGCTGCTGATACTGCTGATAGGCGGCGGCATTGCCGATGTAGGCGCAATTGCACCCCGCTGCGTCGGCGTAAATGTAGAAATTGCCGCCCTTTCGCTGGGTGTAAACGATGGTGTTTTGAGGCAACGCTTGAAGCTTGGCGAGCTTCTGAGGCGTATCGGCCGGATGCTGCACGAAGCCCGCGGCCGCAAGCATCGATTCCCTTTCCTGCGCGCCCATGGTCGCGCATCCCGCCAACGCCGCGGCTACCGTCAGCGCAGCAAGTGTTTTCGTATTGAAAGACATTGATCCTCCCTTTCGCGCGCGCTTGGCGCGGCGAAGGCAAAGCGAAAGCGGCTTGCGTTGGATGACGCGCCCGCCGAATTGAAACAATGCCGCGGCAAACGCCCTGACCCCAACCCGATGTCGCCTAACTCCTCACAATCGCTCGCGCGCCCGGCGAATGTCAATCGCTCCGCACAATCTCGCACCGCGCAATCTCTTTCGCTCGAGGCGCGACAATTGGAGCGGAACGCTGTTCCGCCGAGGATGCAGGCCCAATTTCGGGCGTCAGCGGCGCATTTTCCCGGCGAGCCAATCCTCAACAAATGTCGAGAGCGCGGTCACGCGGCCTGACGACGGTAAACTCCCGCCTTCCCGCGAGCGCGACGCGCTGGTCCCATACGACGGCCTACGTCACAAATCTCCGAGGACAGCCACCAAACCGATCAACGCGATCCGCGTCAGCCGTTCAGCCTAAAATCGGCAGTTGAGGCTTTGGCGCTCTTCGATTTGCGCGGTTAGGTTGCATCAACTTGGCGTGAGGCGGGGCGGGGCGCGCAGGAGGCGGCCGTTGAGGAAGGCCTGAAACGCGCGCGACAGGATCGCCCGCGATCTTTGCAGGCGCGTCAACTGCTCCGCAATTTTGGCCAGGCGTCGCAGGAATTCGGCGACGGCCGCGAGCGCCTTGGCGGCGGGCTTGACCTTGGCGTGCGAACTGGTCACGCGGATGAGCGTTTGCCGCGCGCGGCGCGTGCGCGTCGCGATCGCCGGGAGGAACAGCGGCCGGCTGGTGATGGCCTGGCGATGCAGGTCGGGATCGGCGAGGCGAACGAAGATGTTCCACCAGTCGTAGAACAGCGCGACGAGCCGCGCCGCGAGCCGACAACGGGCGAGATCGTGCGTCGTGAAGCCGCCCCAGCCCCCAGGGTGATCGCATTTCAAGACAGGGGCAGTAACCGAGCGAGGTAGACTTCATCCCAGCCGGCTCGCTTGATCTTGCCCCGGAGTGAGCCTTTCTCGCCGTCTTTTTGCATGACGTTCATCGCCATGTGGCGCAGAGCCGCGTGATTATGGGGTCCGTTTCCCAATCGACTCCTGTCCTGGTCCTCGTTCATGACGACATCGAGCCGCCAGTGCAGCCGATTTTCGACACCCCGATGGGCGCGAACGGCCTCGTTGAAACGTTCGGGCGTCAACGGCGCGCCGAGCCGATAGTAGGCGGTCTCGGACGTTGTCTTGCCGGCGGTTTCGCGAATGCGCTCGACCTTGCCGACAGCGGTCAGGCCCGGCCAATGATGGTCTTTGTTCAGCCACGCGACGTCGGTCGAGACCGTGGCCGTGCGGGTTTCGATGCGGCCATGATCGGCCTCGACGACCGGCTCGGCGGCGATTGTCTTGCTGGCCGGATCGTCGAGATACAGCACGACGTCGTCATGAAGCGTTCCCCGATTTCCCTTGCACGCAGGGCGTAGTCGCCGCCCTGATCGACAATCTGCCGGGCGATGGCGCGCTGGCGATTGAGCGCGTCGGCGGTCACGATCGTCCCTTTCAGCCTGAGCATCGCCAATAGCTTCGGCGCGGCGGTGATTTCGTTCGACTTCGCGTCGGTGGCGATCTGCGCCAGCACGAGGCGTTGCTCGCAGCCCCAGGCGGACACCATGCGCAACGGCGATTTGCCGCTGGCGCTGTCGAACGAGCGGCGCAGAACCTTGCCGTCGATCGCCACAATCCCTTCGCACCGCTCGGAGAAACCGGCCATGAACCGCTGAAACGCCGCCCGAAACTGTTCCGGATCGAGCATGCGGAAAAGTCGGCTGAACGTGTCATGGCTCGGCACGCCATTCTCGAGCTTGAGAAATCCACGCAGGAACGGCTCCTTCGCGCGGGTCGTCCAAACCGTCCCAGCATTCGATAAGGCGATCCAAGACCATCTCCCGCGCCGCCAATCATCCGCGACCCGGTAGAATCCATCTCGCTCAATATCGCAAAACCAACCCAACACGACCGCAGCCGGCCGCAGAATTCCAAATGCGATTCCCCTGCTGGGCGGCGCATGTGGGCGAAGGCGGCCACCGGTTGGCCGAAGAACATCACGCCGAAGTGCGACGCCAGCAGATCGAATGCGTCCAGCGGCGTCGAGGCGGCGTCGGCCTGCAGCCAATCGACGTTGGCGACGCCAGCGGCCTCGGCGCGCGCCTGTCCCTCAGCCAGCATCGGCGCGGAGATGTCGAGCGCCGCCACGCGGCCGGCGGGCCGACGGCGCGGGCAAGCTCCAGCGTCATCGCGCCGCAGCCGCAGCCGACGTCCAGCACCCGCTCGCCGCGCGCGGCGCGGCGAGGGCGAGCAATGCGTCCGACACCGGCGCTAAGGACAGTTCGAACAATAGTTGAATCGCGATGGGTGGTCATGCGTCAGAATGACCCGGTTGACGGGGATTCCGGTGGTCGGCGAACGGGGGTAGGTCGGTCGGATGATCGACGAAGATGCAATTCGGCAGCGATGGGAAACGGTTGGCTCGAAGCTTGACGAGCGAGGTCGGCGATTGTTTGCGGCGTGCGAGGTGCGGAGCGCTGGTTGGGGCGGTCTGGCGGCGGTTTCGAGGATTACCGGGCTCGCCCGCTCGACGATAAACCGCGGCGAGGATGATCTCGACGCGGAACCATTGCCGAGGGGGCAGGTTCGCCGCGCCGGGGGCGGGCGTCGGGCAGTATCTGAGAATGACCCGGGGCTCGTGCCCGCGCTCAAGCGCCTGGTCGAACCGGCGACGCTTGGCGATCCCATGCGGCCTTTGATCTGGGTATCGAAAAGCATGGAGAAGCTTGCGGCAGCGCTGACCGAGATGGGGCATCCGATCAGCGCCGATACGGTGCGCAAGGAGTTGGTGAAGCTCGGGTTTTCGCGCCAGTCCAATCGCAAGGCGGAGGAAGGCTCAAAACATCCCGACCGCAATGCCCAGTTCGACTATATCAACGCGAAAGTCCTTGCGGCGCAGGCCCAACAACAGCCTGTCGTCTCCGTCGACACGAAGAAGAAAGAGCTGATCGGCAACTTCAAGAACGGCGGAACTGATTATCGTCCCAAAGGCAACCCGCAGCGGGTGAACGTGCACGACTTCGAGAATAAAAAGCTCGGCAAGGTGGTCCCGTACGGCGTGTACGATGTGACCGCCAACACCGGCTTCGTCAGCGTCGGGATCACCAGCGACACGGCCGAGTTTGCCGTGCAGTCCATTCGTTGCTGGCGCGAGCGCATGGCAGAGCAGCGCTATCCGAATGCACGAGAGTTGACGATTACGGCGGACTGCGGCGGCTCCAACGGCGCGCGGGTGCGGCTCTGGAAGCTCGAACTGCAAAAGCTGGCCGATGAGACCGGGCTCGTGATCCACGTCCACCACTATCCGCCGGGCACGTCGAAGTGGAACAAGATCGAGCACCGGCTGTTCTGCCACATCACGCAGAACTGGCGCGGCCGGCCACTCACCACTCGCCTTGCCGTGGTCGAGTTGATCGGCGCCACCACCACCAAGACCGGCTTGAAAGTCGACAGCGCGCTCGACACCCGCACCTACCGCAAAGGCATCCGGGTCAGCAAGGCCGAGATGAAATCCCTCGACATCACCGGCGATCAGTTTCATCCTGAATGGAACTACACGATCAGACCCCGAAAGCTGTCAAATCAAAGCGTTTATTGTTCGTGATGTCCTTAGACCGGTCGCCTTAGCGCTCTCCCTGCAATGCTCGGGCAGAGCGGAGCGTGCGCCTTCGGAAGAAGGAGAAACATCGACGCGGACTCGCTGAGGAGGGATGATGGCGACGCGGACTCGACTGAGCGGCAGTGTCGGCAGAATTCAGTTAGGGATGGTTGGCGGTGGCGAGGGCGCGTTCATCGGCGCGGTCCACCGTATTGCCTCGCGCATCGACGACCACTACGAACTCGTCGCCGGCGCGCTGTCGTCGACGCCGGAGAAGGCGCGCCGTTCGGGGGAGGCGCTCGGCCTCGCCGCCGACCGCATTTATGGCGACTACGAGAGCATGGCCAGGGTCGAAGCCAAGCGCCCCGACGGGATCGAGGCGGTCGCGATCGTCACGCCCAACCACATGCACGCCGGCCCCACCTACGCCTTCCTTGAGGCGCGGATCCATGTCATTTGCGACAAGCCGCTCACGGTGTCGTTGGCCGAAGCCAAGAAGATTAAAGCCGCGGTCGAGAAGTCTGGCCTCATCTTTGCGCTGACCCACAACTACACCGGTTATCCGCTCGTTCGCCGCATGCGCGAGATGGCGCGGGGCGGGGAACTTGGCGACATCCGGCTCGTGCATGTCGAATATCCGCAGGACTGGCTGACCGGCCCGATCGAGACGACCGGCGACAAGCAGGCCGAATGGCGGACCGATCCTAAACGCTCCGGCGCCGGAGGCGCACTCGGCGATATCGGCGCCCACGCGTACAACCTCGCCGATTACGTGACCGGCCTCGAACTCGTGGAGCTTGCGGCCGACCTCGCCTCGTTCGGCGCGGGCCGCCGGCTCGACGATAACGCTCAGATCATGCTGCGCTACGCCAACGGGGCGCGAGGGGCGCTCTGGGCGAGCCAGGTCGCGCCCGGCAACGAGAACGGCCTGATGCTGCGCGTCTATGGAACGAAGGGCGGCCTCCAGTGGAGGCAGGACAATCCGAACCAAATGCTTTGGTCGCCGTTCGAGAAAGCGACGCGTATCATCACCCGGGGTGGTCCGGAGTCTGGCAATGCGGCGGCGCGCGTGACCCGCCTCCCGCCGGGACACCCAGAAGGCTATCTGGAGGGCTTCGCCAATATTTATTCGGAGGTTGCGGCGACCGTCAAGGCTGCGCGAACGGGAAAGAAGCCGCCGAAGGGCGTCCATTTCCCGACCATCGACGACGGCGTCAAGGGCCTCGCCTTCATCGAAGCGGCGGTCAAGTCGTCGAAGGCCAACGGAAGGTGGGTGAAGCCGTAATCGTCACCAAATGGCCGGGGGTCAAAGGGTCTTGTTGGGCTCGCCCGGCCACTTGCGATGAACT
>CAWAIM010000014.1:0-17338 GCA_963781895.1 uncultured Alphaproteobacteria bacterium | reverse complement strand
TGTCGCTCAAGGAATGTTGCCGCACGTTCCAGAACTCGAGGCCCGGAATTGATTCGGCGGCGTGGCACGGCAGCGCCTTGCCCGATGGCGATACATTGATCGCGACCCGCCCCCAGCCGCCCGCGCACGGCTTCGGATAGCGGGCGTAATAGTCAGGAATCACCATGTCGATGACCAGCCTGCCTTCGAGGCGCTTGCGCGCCTCCTCGACCAGGGCGATCGATTCCGTGACGTCCTTCTTCGGCGGCATCAGGGCGGCGCGATTGGCGAGCGCCCAGCCGTAATATTGGGTATGCGCGATTTCGAGCCGGCGCGCGCCGAGTTCGAGCGAAAGACTGATGAAGTCGCCGACCTGATGCAGATTGCCGCGATGAATGACCGCGTTGATGGTCAGCGGCAGGCCGGCCTTCGTCACCATCGCGGCGAAGGCGTGCTTGCGCTCCCACGAGCCGTCGTAATGGCCGAGCCGGTCGTTGGTCTCCTTGTCGGCGCCCTGGAAAGACAGCTGCGCATGGTCGAGCCCGGCCTCGGCGAGTTCGTCCATCAGCTTCTGGCTGACCCCGATCCCTGAAGTGATGAGGTTGGTATAGAGGCCGCTTTGCGACGCATGACGAACCAGCTCGACGATGTCGCGCCGCGCCGTCGGCTCGCCCCCGGACAGATGGACGTGCAGCGCGCCGAGCGCGGCGGCCTCGCTGAACACGCGCTTCCACGTCTGCGTGTCGATCTCGGCGCCCGGCCGCTCCAGCGTCAGCGGGTTCGAACAATACGGGCAGCCGAGCGGACAGCGATGGGTGAGCTCGACCAGGATGCCGATCGGCGGGGGCGGCGGGGCGTGGACGGTCATGTTTCAAGCACTCTCTTGGCCTTGAGGTCGCCGAGCATGGCGACGACATCCTTCTCGATCACGGCCGGCGGCGCGTCATAGCGCTGGGCGAGTTCGGCGACGATCGCCGCCAGATCGCGTTCGCCGTCGCACAGCTCCAGCACCGTCGCCGCGGTGGCGTCGATCTCGAAGATCCGCTCCGGCGCCAACAGCGTCCATCGTCCGCGCACGTCGTCATGTCTGAGCCTGACGCCCCTGGGCAGGCGCGGCCGCGAACTTAAGTCGAGATCCGTCGTCATATGGCTATGGCTCAGCCCGGGCGGAAGGCGCCCGGCGGGATGGCGCCGGTCACATAGGCGTGGTGCAGCGCGTCGAGCTGGGCCCACAACACATCGGTTTTGAACGTGAGGGCGGCGATGACGCCCCGCTGCTCGGCGAGCGTGCGCGCGTTGCGCTTGACATAGTCGAGGGCGAAATTGGCGTCCCTGGACGCCTGATCGAGCCGGCGGCGGAAATAGGCCACCACCGTCTCGTCGATGAAGCTGTAATTGGCCAGCATGCCGGCGATGCGGCGCCGGTGGATCGAGGGGGCGAACAGTTCAGTCAGGCTCGAGGCCACCGCCTCGATCAGCGGCCGCTCGCGCACGAAGTGAACGTAGGCCTCGACCGCGAACTTGGTCGCCGGCAGCGCGCCTTCCTGCGAGATCACGTAATCGCGGTCGAGCCCCAATCCATCGGTCAGGATCAGCCAGCGCTCGATGCCGCCCGGGTCCTCGCCCAAGCCGTCATGATCGACGACCCGGTGCAGCCACTCGCGCCGCAATTCGCGATCGTCGCAGCGGCCGATCAGCGAGGCGTCCTTGCGCGGGATCGCCGCCTGATAGACGTAGCGGTTGAGCGCCCAGGCCTGCACCTGGCCCTTGTTCAGTTTGCCGTCGTGCAGGAGATCGTGAAACGGATGAAGATCGTGATAGCGCTGAGGGCCGACCGCGCGCAGAGCCTCTTCGAGCCCTTCCGGGCTCAGAGGTTCGGACGGTGAATGCTTGTTCATGGCGTGACCTCCATTCCGTCGTAGGCGATTTCCCATCCCGCCGCCTTCACTTCTGATTCTTCGGGCGAACCCTCGATGAGGATGGGATTGGAATTGTTGATATGGATCAGGATCCGGCGCACGTGCGTATGGCGGGCGAGCGCCTCGAGCGCGCCGTCCGGCCCCGACACCGGCATGTGGCCCATGCGCCGGCCGGTCTTGTCGCCGAGGCCTGCCTGGATCATCTCGTCATCGACGAACAGAGTGCCGTCGAAGAACAGCGCGTCGGCCTTGGCCACGCGGGCGTGCAGATCCTCGGTCACGCCCGCGACGCCGGGAGCATACACCAGCGCGCGCCCCGCCGCTTCGACGGCGACGCCGACGGTGCCCTCGCCGACCACGTCGGTCTTGACCTCGCCCTCTTCGAGCCACAGCGGCGCCTTGCCCGGCACGGCGAACAATTCGAGCCTCAAGCCGGGCAGCGGCTCGAACTTTTCGCCGAGGCTCACCGCGCGGCGCGGCGCAATGTCGCGTCCGACGACGTCGAAGATTCGATTCGAGCCGATCGTGTCGAGGGTCGATCTCGTGCCCCAGATCGTGAACGGCTGGCGCTCGCGCAGCGCCAGCAGCCCGGCGGCGTGATCGACGTCGGCATTGGTCAGCAATACGGCGGCGATCGGGGAATGACGTCCCTGTTCCTTGGGCTGCAGCGCGGGCGTCGCCAAGATCTGCTGGCGCACGTCGATCGAGCCGTTGAGCAGCAGCCAGCGCGCGCCGTCGACGCTGACCGCGAGGCTCGATTGGGTGCGGGGCCGCACCCGCTTGTCGCCGCTCCAGGCGAGGCGGCAAACCCGGCAGCCGCAATTCCATTGCGGCACGCCGCCGCCGCCGCCCGAGCCGAGTACGAGCGCCCTCAGGCGCGAGGAGGCGCTGCTAGCGAGGGTCATAGTTGAAGCTCGTGGAGACGCGGGCCGAACCGCCTGGAGGCGGCGAGAAATGCGTCGATCGCACCAGCGTCCGCGCGGCGGCGTCGAGATCCGCGTCGCCGGAAGAACGAGTGATCGCGAAGGCGGCGAGCGCGCCAGACGGACCGATGGTGAAAGTCACGCCGACGACGCCCCTCGCGCCGCGAGCGCGTGCGGCCGGCGGGTAGAACAAACGGCTGCGGATCGCTGCGCTCATCTCGGCCACATAGGCCGAAAGCGACGCCGCGCTCGCCGCGGCGGCCCGGGGCGCGTTCGCCGGCGGGGCGGTCCGCGTCGGCTGGGCCGAAGCCGGCTTGGGCTGGACCTGCGCGGGTCTCGGACGTGCGGACGCTGGCCTTGGCGCAGGTTTGGGCGGCGGCGGCGCAGGCTTGGGGGGCGCAAGCTCAACCGGGGCCGGAGGAGGCGGAGGCTCAGGCGGCGGAAGCGTCTGCTCAGGCGGGGGCGGCGGCGTTGGTTCCGGCGGGAGAGGCTGCTCGGCGACTGGCGGCGGCGGCTCGACGACAGCCGGCGTCTCCGCCGCGGGCGGCGCGGTCTCCTGCGGCGGCGGCGCAGTCTCCTGCGGCAACAGCGGAAGGGGCGGGGGAGGCGGCGGCTCGGCTGTGGCCTCGGGCTGCTTCGGCGTCTCGGCAGGCGCCGCCGGCGCCTCCGCAGGCGGCGCTTCCTGCTGGATGTCGACGACAACCTCGGTCGGCGGCTCGGGCGCGTTGCGCGCCAGATAGGGCAATGTCGCGACCGCGGCGGCGTGCAGCGCGATGACGATCGCAACGACGGCCGGCCGCTGCCAGGCAGGATTGAAGGACGGCGGCTCGAAGACGCGCCCGCCCAGCGCAGCGTCGGTCATGGCGCTGGCGAGAATGGAGTCGAGGTCGCCGGCGCCGGCGACGCAGCGCGGCGGGGGCCGGACACGATCGCGATGCGGGCGATGCCGTCGGCCGCCAAGTCGTCCATCACCGACACGACGTCGCCATAGGCCGCATCCCTGTCGCCCCGCAATTGGACGATTCCGTTGGAATCCCCGAGTTTGGCCTTGACCGCGGCCGCAAGCTGGTCACGCGAAACCTGATCCTTGCCAACCGAAACGGCGCCATCCTTGGCGACGACGACGACGACCGGATCCCTGGAATCGAGCGGCCGGGCCGTGCGCGCGGTGGGCAAGTTGACCCTGATCCCGGCAGCGAGCATCGGCGCCGTCACCATGAAAATGATCAACAGCACCAGCATCACATCGACCAGCGGCGTGACATTGATGTCGGCGAGCGGCTGGTACAGGCCTTCGCCGATCTTGTTTGGCTTCATTGTCATCAGGGCGCCTCCGCGCGCCGGCGCTGTCCTTCGTCGCGCGTCACCTGCGCTGGACGCGAAATGAGCGCAATCGCGCGTTCCTCGACCAAGGACGCCATCTCCTGACCGAGGCGGGCGTAGGCCGCGCCGATGCGGTTGTAGCCGATCGAGGCGGGGATCGCCGCCGCGAGGCCGTAGGCCGTCGCGGCGAGCGACTCCGCAATCCCTGGGGCGACCGTGGCGAGACTCGTATCCTGCGCCTGGGAGATGGCGGCGAAGCTCGTCATGATGCCCCAGACGGTGCCGAAAAGCCCGACGAACGGCGCGACCGAGGCGATGACCGCGAGATTGGGCAATCCGCCCTCGGAGCGCGTCAGCAGCTCGCGCGCGGCGCGCGCCATCGCGTCTGCGACGCGCGCTCTCAACTCGCTCACCGATTCGCCGGGAATGCGGCGCCGGACCTCCTCGTCGCCGGCGATCGCCACACCGGCGAGCGGCTTCGCGACCTCTGCGCCCGCTCGCGTGGCGCGCACGGCGCGGCGAAGGCGCACGACCGAAATCACGCCTTCGACGATCAGCACCCAACACCACAGCGAGGCGATGAACAGAACCCCCATCACGAACTTGCCCACGAGGCCCGCCTCGAGAAACAGTCCGACCGGGGACAGATTCAACCCTTCCATGCCAATCGCCTCGCATTCTACCCTTACGCAACACTTTGCGTATCACATCGTGTATCGCAATCCGGCATAGACCGCGAATGGCATCGCGATCCCGAGCGTGCGCGGATCGGTCAGCTGCGGCGCCGCCACAGGCAGCGCGGTCACGTCGAACAGCCCGCCGGAAGTGTAGTAGCGGGTGTCGAAGACGTTTTGGACCAACCCATAGACCTGAAGCTGCTTGCTGACTTGATAGGACGTATGAAAGTTGAAGACCGCGTAGCCCGGAACCGGCGGCAGCGCGCCGTTCTCATTGCCGAAAAGTTGCTGGCTGCTCGCCGCGACCATGTCGCCGCCGATCTTCCATTTGTCGGTAGCGGCGAAGTCGAAGCCCGCTTTGAACGTCTGCCTGGGAATGCCGGCGATCGGGGTTCCGGGCGTGATCGGAATGAGTCCGTTCGCGTTGGCGGCCGGATTGAACGGCGACGGCTCGAGGAAGTTCGACTTGTACGCCGCGTCGATATACGTATAGTTTGCGTACACTGTCCACCGGTCGTCCCGCCATGTCGCGCTGAGTTCCACGCCCTGGCGCAGCGTCGCGCCGACATTGGCGTAATAGCCGAAACCGTTGGCCGGGCTTTGCAGCGGCAGGATGTCGTTGGCGAGCATCGTGTGAAACACGCCCGCCGACCATTGGAGTTTGCCGTCGAGCAGCGGGCGATGGCCGCGAAAGCCCGCCTCGAACGACCGCGCCACGACCTGATCGAGGTGCGGATCGGAGACTAGGAAATTGTCGATAATGCAGGGGTGGTTCGGATCGGCGCAGCCGAGCTCCAGCGGGGTCGGCGCGCGATTGGCTTCCGAATAGGAGCCATAGGCCGAAACCTCAGGCGTGATCTGGTAAGTCACGCCGAGGACCGGATTGATCCGCGCATAGTTCGAAAAGCCGGTAACGAGGCCGCCCGTCTGGTCCGTCAGGTCGATGCCCGCATAATTCGCCCGGAAGCCGCCGGTCACCGCCAGGCTTTCGGTCACCTTGAACGTGTCGACGCCATAAAGGCCAGCGTATAGATTGGTCGCGTTGATCGACACCGGCGCGAGAAAGCTGTCCGGCTGATTGATGAGATAACCAAATCCGGCGACGGGAAACGAGTTGCCCGCGGAGCTGATTGTCCCGAGTTCGCTGTTGCCGT
This sequence comes from uncultured Alphaproteobacteria bacterium, assembly GCA_963781895.1. Taxonomy (GTDB): domain Bacteria; phylum Pseudomonadota; class Alphaproteobacteria; order Rhizobiales; family Beijerinckiaceae; genus Roseiarcus. Next base: position 11,363 of record CAWAIM010000014.1, on the reverse strand, counting down.
TAAAATTCGTCCAGCCGTAGTCGATCGCCACCCCGACCGTCAGCTGATTGTCGTGGCCAAAGACCTTATCCGTGTCGACCGCCTGTAGATTGCCGCCGAGCGAACGCGATTGCGTCCACGTCCGGTCGATTTCGCCGAGGTCGACCGCTCCGTTCCGCGAAATGTCAGGAATGGTCTGGCCGAGGGTGTCGTGCACCGGATTGCCGTTCAGGCACGAATAGGGCGGGCAGGGCGCGACGTCGGTCGTGTTGCCGTCGACATGGGCCTGATTGAAGGCGCGAAAATACAGGTTGCCCTGGAAGTTCAACGTGCTCGACTGGGCGTAGGTTCCAGTGAGCCCAAACATGGCGAGCTGGTTGAGGGACGACTGAGGAACCGTGTAGACGTTGCCCCAATTCTGCTGCAGCAACTGGATCGGGGCCATCGACGCCGCGCCGAAAGAGTTGTCGCCGACAGTCATATTGAAGTGCAGTTCCGCGCCGTTGGCCCGATAGCCGATGTCGCCGTAGGCTCGACGTATTTGCGACGTTCCGTCGGTGCGCCAGCCTTGGTCGCCGATCGCTTCGCCGGCGAGATAGACCGAGTAGTCGCCAATCTGCTTGCCGTATTCGAACGCGCCTTGCGCGCGCCCGAAGGAGCCGCCGCGAAGGTCCGCTTCGAACCCCTGCCAGGTGAAGCCGTTCTTCATCGTCACCAGCACGGCGCCGCCGAGCGCATTGAGACCGAACGCGGGGTCGGTGGAGACCAGCGTCGTTTTGTCAATTGCGTTGGCGGGGATCAGGTCCCAGTTGACGGTGTCGCCGAACGCCTCGTTGATGCGTATCCCATTTTGATAGACGGCGAGTCCTTCCGGCGTGCCGCTTATGGGTGTCGCGTCGAACCCGCGATAGCTCAAATTGGGCTGAAAGTCGTTGCCGGAGACGTTGCCGACGGTGACGCCAGGCGTTTGACGCTCCATGGCCTGGGTCAATGTGGTGTCGTACCAGGACTGGATGTCGGTCGAGTTCGACGGAGTGCGTCGCGCCCGGGAATCTCGCGACGTCGATGGCGCCGCCTGACGGCGTGGTCGCGACCACGTCGAACGTCGGGAGTACGATCGTATCGGCGCGGGCGCCGGTCGCCGCAGCCGCGAGCAGCGCGAAGCCGAGCGGGCCGCAGGGCGTTAAGCGCCCCATGTGAAGTTCCTCCCCTTCGCTCGCCAGCTCTCGCGGCAACGTCGCGAGCCGGCTTTCCGGGAGGAGAGAGACGCAAAGCCTCGAACGCCCGCCCGCGACCGCACAAGGATAACCCCTTCTCTCACGGTCGAAGAGTTCATTAATTCAAAAACCTTCCCGCGTCAGCTCCCGGGGGCGGCGGGAATTCTTCCCGATCGCCCGAGGTCCGGGCCGAAGTCCCGCTTCGCGCCGCGACGAGAGCGCCGGCGGCGACCGCCGTCCCGATCCCTTCGATCCTGGCGCTGAAGCGATTCAGGCGGACGCCGGATTGATGTTTATAAGCTTTGGGAACAGACCCGAATCGTCAATTCCGCCGGCTCCAATCCGTGATGAACCTGTCCCCGCGCCTCACCGTCCTTCGCGTCCGCCCCCGCGCCGGAGACCGCGCGCGCGGCTGGCTCACGGCGGGACCGTTCCGCATCCCTTGCGCGCTCGGCCCCGCCGGAATCGTCAGGATCAAGCGCGAGGGCGATCACGCCACGCCGGCCGGACGATTCAGGCTCCTGTGGGGCTACTACCGGCCGGACCGCCCTCGACCGCAAGCCGCGGGCGTGCCCCTGAAGCCGATGCGGCGCGGCCAGGGCTGGTGCGAGGACCCGTCGAGCCCGCGCTACAATCGCCCTGTGGACCTGCCTGCCCGCGACTGCACGGACCGGATGTGGCGAAACGATCGTCTCTATGACCTGACTTTCGTGCTCGATCACAATTTTTCGCGCCGCGCCAAGGGCCGCGGCAGCGCGATCTTCTTCCATCTCGCCCGCCCCGGCTTGGCGCCCACCGCCGGCTGCGTTGCGATCGCGCCCGCCGACATGCGTAAGCTCGCGCCCCGGCTCGCGCGCCGCGCCGTCATGGCGATCGGCTGACGATCGAACGCCTGACGGCGGCCGGGAATAGCGCTCGGCGAGACGCCCTTCGAGACGCGGCGCTCCGCGCCGCTCCTCACGACGAGGGCGAGCGTATAAGAGAAATATCCTCGTCCGGAGGAGCGGCCGCACGGCCGCGTCTCACAGGACGCGGTTGTCGCGGCCGCGTTTGAACCGGCCGAAACGCCTTCGGGAGACTTAAGCCTTGAGACGAATTTGCTTCGCCGCCTTCGCCTTCCTGCTTGTCGCGCCCGCCGCCGGCGCCGATCCCGCGCCGATCATTTCCGGCTTCGCCACCGCCTTGCCGGTCGTCGCCAGGCACGGGATGGTGGTGAGCCAGAACGCGGCGGCCTCGCGGATCGGCGTCGAGGTGCTGAGGCTCGGCGGCAACGCGGTGGACGCCGGCGTCGCGGTCGGCTTCGCGCTCGCGGTCACCCTGCCGCGCGCGGGCAATCTCGGCGGCGGCGGATTCATGCTGATCCACCGGGCCGATCTCAACAAGACGACGGCCATCGACTACCGCGAGGCGGCGCCCGCCGGGACCACCGAGAACGTGTTTCTCGACGCCAACGGCGAGGCCGATCCGTTCAAGTCGCGATTTTCCGGCCTCGCCATCGGCGTGCCGGGAACGGTCGCGGGCCTCGAGCTCGCCTGGCGCAAATACGGTTCGGGCAAGTTCTCTTTCGCGGATCTGGTCGCGCCGGCCGCCGCCCTGGCCCGTCAGGGCCTGACCGTCGACGACGATCTCGCCTACTCGCTCGCGTTCGCCGCGCCGATGCTCGCCCGGCATCCTTCGTCCGCGCGCATCTTTCTCAAGCCCGACGGCGGCGCGCCCCAGGTCGGCGATCACATCGCGCTCGACGATCTCGCGGCGACGCTTCAAACCATCGCCGCCGAGGGCGCGGCGGGCTTCTATACCGGGCCGGTGGCGCAAAAAATCGTCAACGCGGCGCGGGCGGTTGGCGGGCGCATGACGATGGACGATCTCGCCGAGTATCGCGCCAAAGAGCGCCAGCCGGTCAGCGGAACCTATCGCGGCCATGACATCGTCTCGATGCCGCCGCCCTCGTCCGGCGGCGCGCATATCATCGAGATCCTCAACATCCTCGAGGGCTATCCCTTGAGCGAGCAGGGCCTCAACTCGGCCGCGTCCCTGCACGAGATGGCGGAGGCGGAAAAGCTCGCCTACGCCGACCGCGCGGTGTGGCTCGGCGATCCCGATTTCGTCAAAATCCCGCTCGCCGGGCTCGTCTCGAAGGCCTACGCCGAGCATCTGCGCGCGCTGATCTCGCCGGACCGCGCCCGCCCGGCCGCCGACATCCGCGCCGGCGAGCCGCAGCGCTACGAGAGCGATCAGACCACCCATTTCTCGATCGTCGACGGCGACGGCAACGCGGTCTCCAACACCTACACGCTCAACTTTTCCTACGGCTCCGGCCTCGTCGCCGAGGGAACCGGCGTGCTGCTCAACAACGAGCTCGACGATTTCGCCGCCAAGCCCGGCGCCGCCAACGCCTATGGACTGCTCGGCGACCAGGCCAACGCGCCCGGGCCGGGCAAGCGTCCGCTGTCGTCGATGAGCCCGACAATCGTGTTAAAGGACGGCAAGGTCGAACTCGCCACCGGCAGCCCCGGCGGGTCGCGCATCATCACCACAGTTTTGCAGATCATCGTCGACGTGATCGACCACGGGCTCAACGTCGCCGAGGCGGAAAACGCGCCGCGCGCCCACGACCAGCTGTGGCCGGACGAACTGAGGATCGAGCGCGGCATTTCGCCCGACACCATCCGCCTGCTGCAGGCGATGGGCCACAAGGTGGTGGTCGGCGAGGCGATGGGCTCCGCCAACACGATCGCCCGCTCGCCCGACGGCGTGCTGACCGGGGCCTCGGACCTGCGGCAGAGGGGAACGCTGGCGGTCGGGTTTTGACCCTTCTCCTCAAAGCCCGTCTGAAAACGGGTTATGGGGAGAATGGAGGCCCGCCATTTCCGGGCGCGGATTCCGTCTTTTCAGTCAGTTGCGGCGCCGTTTCCGGCCGGTTCGGCCGACGGCGGCGCGAGCGCGAGGCGCGTTTGCGGCGGCGGCGCGAGGCGGAACGGTTCGGCCGGCGCGGGGGCGGGAGCGGCTGAGAAGCCGTGATAGCGGTCGAGCTCGCGCACCAGCCTTGCGACCCGGTCGACCGCCTGGAGATTTCCGTCGGCCATCGCGCCGAAGGCGACGATCAGCGCTTCGTTGAGGCGCCCGACCTGCAACGCCAGGAATTCGGCCGGCGGCTGGGGCATGCGGCGGGCGAGAATTTCCTGCACGAGCGCCCGCATCCGCTTCTGCGTCAGCCCTTCGCGCGACGCCAGTTCGGCGACCGAGACGCCCCGGTTGAGCAGGTCGACAATCCGCTTCTCGCGACCGGCCTTCGCCCGCCGCGCCGCGCGCCGCGCGGCGATCGACCTGTCGCGTCGGGCGGCAGCGGGGCGGGCGGGACTTTCATCACTTTCGGACATGGGCGGGTTTCTGAGCCAAACAACGATAAGGATACCATGCATTCTGGTTTTCAGAAAGAGAATGTTTCGAAATTCAGAAAGGCGGTCGGGCGGGGACGGCGCGCGGGACCCGGAAACAGGGCAGATTGGCGATTGCATCACAGTCGGCGAATACGCAAGCGTCGGCGTAATTCCAGAACCTTCGGCGTCGGAGCGCGCAGTGAAGATAGAGCAGGGAGTTTATCGTCGGCCCGAAGGACGGTGTAAGGTCCTTTCGGGAGTGGAAACGTGCTTGACGCCCAAGGATGTTTGGGTTGGCTCGTGACAGCCGGCGTCGTGCCCGGCCTGGGCAAGGACGCCCCTGCGCGGCGCGATCAGCATCGCATTCCGGCGCGCGTTTGCGGCGCCGTTCCCTGGAACACTGCCGATCCTTGGCGCAACGCGCTCGAACCCCACGCGATCGCTGGCGTCCTGTTCGCCGTCGATGCGATCAGGGCGGAGCGGGGACCCAACGCGCGCCGCGGGACGACCGCCATATGACCTCTGGTTCGCGGAACCCGGCTAGCGAAGACGCGACGCGATCGCAGGCGATACAGCCATTCTGGAGCGCAACGATGTCCAAGGCAGAAGAGCGTCTCGAACACGATTTACTCGGCGACCGGGCGGTGCCCGCCTCCGCGTACTACGGGGTGCATACTTTGCGGGCGATGGAGAATTTTCCCATCACTGGCACGACGATCGCGATCTATCCCGATCTGATCCGCGCGCTGGCCTGCATCAAGCAGGCGGCGGCGCTGGCGAACTGCGAGCTGCGGCTTCTGAGCCAGGAGATGCGCGACGCCATCGTCACGGCCTGCGAGGAGGTCCGCGCAGGCAAGCTCCACGACCATTTCGTCGTCGACGTGATCCAGGGCGGCGCCGGCACCTCGACGAACATGAACGCCAACGAGGTGATCGCCAACCGGGCGCTGGAGCATATGGGACATCAGCGGGGGCAGTATCAGTTTCTGCACCCCAATGAACACGTCAACATGAGCCAGAGCACGAATGACGTTTATCCAACGGCGCTGAAGGTGGCGACCTACTTCGGCATCTACCGCCTGGTCGACGCCATGGCGGTGCTGCGCCACGGCTTCGACGCCAAGGCCGACGAGTTCAAGGACGTGCTGAAGATGGGACGCACCCAGCTGCAGGACGCCGTCCCCATGACGCTCGGTCAGGAGTTCAGCACCTACGCCGTCATGCTCGGCGAGGACGAGGACCGGCTGAAGGAAGCCGCTATGCTGATTCGTGAGATCAACATGGGCGCGACGGCCATCGGTACCGGCATCAATGCGCATCCGAACTATGCCGGGCTGGTGTGCCGGCGCCTCTCCGAGATCACCGGCATCCCGCTCATAACCGCTCCCAACCTGGTGGAGGCGACGCAGGATTGCGGAGCATTCGTTCAGCTTTCGGGAGTGCTCAAGCGCGTGGCGGTCAAGCTGTCCAAGACCTGCAACGACCTCCGGCTGCTGTCCAGCGGGCCGCGTGCGGGTCTGGGCGAGATCAACCTGCCGCCGATGCAGGCCGGCTCGTCGATCATGCCGGGTAAAGTGAACCCCGTCATCCCCGAGGTCGTGAACCAGATTGCGTTCGAGGTCATCGGCAACGATGTCACGGTGACCTTCGCGGCGGAAGGCGGGCAGCTTCAGCTCAACGCCTTCGAGCCGATCATCGCCCATAGCATTTTCAAGAGCGTCACCCATCTCCGGCAGGGATGCCTGACGCTGGAAGAGCGCTGCGTCCGCGGCATCACGGCCAACCGCGAAGTGCTGCGGGCCAGCGTGGAGCGCTCCATCGGCATCGTCACGGCCCTCAACCCCTACATCGGCTACGCCAACGCCACCGCCGTCGCGCAAGAGGCGTTCGCCTCTGGCCGAGGGGTGTACGAACTGGTTCTGGAGAAGGGGCTGCTGCCGAAGGAGAAGCTCGACGAGGTGCTCCGACCCGAAGTGCTCACCAAGCCGCAGCCGATTGTCATGCGCGAATAGCAGGCTGCGGCGCCGACAAGCTTGCGTCGCGGCGGAGAGCCTGGCGCTTCGTGAGAACGCCGATCCCGCCAACGAGGAACTTCCAAGGAAACCTTCGCATGAAAGCCAATGGCGGTTCGACGAATTCGAACAGGCTGACCGGCCTCATCATGGCCGGCCTCATCCTCGGGATCGTGGTCGGCTACATCTGCAACCGGATGGCGCCCGACGCGCAATCGGCGCGCGCAATCGCCGGCTATTTCTCGATCATAACCGACATTTTCCTGCGCCTCATCAAAATGATCATCGCCCCGCTGGTGTTCTCGACGCTGGTGGCGGGGATCGCCAGTCTCGGCGACACCAAGGCGGTCGGCCGGATCGCGATGAAGGCGCTGCTGTGGTTCATCTCGGCGTCGCTCATCTCGCTGCTGCTCGGCATGTTTCTGGCGAATCTTCTCGCTCCGGGCGCAAACCTCGACCTGCCGTTGCCGGCGGCCGGCGCGACGACCAACCTGCCGACGGCGACTCTGAATTTCCGAGACTTCGTCACCCATGTGTTTCCGACCAGCGCCATCCAGGCCATGGCGCAGAATGAGATCCTGCAGATCCTCGTCTTCTCGATTTTCTTCGGCTTCGCCATCGCCTCGTTCAAGGACGAAACGGCGACGACTTTGGTGAAGTCGATCGGGGAACTCGCCCACGTCATGCTGAGGATTACGGACTATGTGATGCGGTTCGCGCCGTTCGGCGTGTTCGCCGCCATCGCCTCCGTGATCACCGTGCAGGGCCTCGGCGTGCTCCTGACCTACGGCAAGCTGATCGGCGCGTTCTACTTCGGCCTCGTCCTCCTGTGGTGTCTGCTGGCCGGAGCGGGGTGGTTGGTTCTCAAAGGCTCGGTCGTCACGCTGCTGCAGCTTCTGCGCGAGCCGATGCTGCTCGCCTTTTCGACGGCGAGCAGCGAGGCGGCCTATCCGAAGACGATGGAGCAACTGGAGAAATTCGGGGTCAGGGACCGGGTCACCGGCTTCGTGCTGCCGCTCGGATATTCCTTCAACCTCGACGGCTCGATGATGTATCAGGCGTTCGCCGCGCTGTTCATCGCCCAAGCCTACAACATCCATATGTCCTTCGCCCAGCAGATCACGCTCCTGCTCGTGATGATGGTGACCAGCAAAGGCATCGCGGGCGTGCCGCGCGCCTCCCTGGTGGTGGTGGCGGCGACGCTGCCGATGTTCAAGCTGCCCGAGGCTGGGCTGCTGCTGATCATGGGCATCGACCAGTTCCTCGATATGGGGCGCACGGTGACGAACGTGATCGGCAACGGCATCGCCACGGCGGTGGTCGCCAAGTGGGAGGGCGAACTCGAAACTCCCCGCGGCGTGGAGCAGGAGGAGATGCTGACGCCCGAGATGCTTCCGGGACTGTAGAGACCGAACCGGCGCGGGCGCGTCGGCAATGGAGATCGCGGGGCTGGCGCCGCCGTCCTGACGCTCTCAATCGGAATGGCGACGCACGATCGTGCGTTGCGCGGGCGGATGGCGGGTCGGCCATCGCAATGGAGGATCGGTGTCATGCGGAAATTGTACTGCCTTGCAGGCGTCGCGGTTTGCGTTACGGCTCTCTTGGCTGGTCCCGTCGCGGCAAAGCCGCATATCCAGATCGTCGCGACCGGAGGAACCATAGCCGGCGCGCAGGCCAAGCCGGGGGAGGTGGGATATAAGTCGGGCGCGTTCGACATCCAGCGCCTCATCGACGCCGCGCCGCAGATGAAGGATCTCGCCGATGTGAGCGGGGAGCAGCTCGTCAGCATCGGCAGCCAGGATATGAACAACGAGATCTGGCTCAAGATGGCGCGCCGGGTGAACGAGCTGGTCAAGCAGCCCGCCGTGGACGCCGTGGTCATCACCCACGGGACCGACACGATGGAGGAGACCGGCTATTTTCTCAACCTGGTCGTCAAGACACAGAAGCCGATCGTGATGGTGGGCTCCATGCGCCCCGCCAACGCGCTCAGCGCGGATGGTCCGATGAATCTCTATGAGGCCGTCGCCGTGGCGTCCAGTCCCGAAGCGCGCGATCGAGGCGTTCTCGTGGTGCTGAACGATCAAATCCATTTCGCGCGGGAAGTCGAGAAGCGCAACACCACCGCCCTGGACACCTTCCAGTCTCCCAACCGCGGACTTGCGGGCCATGCCGGAGGATCGGCCGTGACGTTCTTCGCCAGGCCGTCGCGGACCTTCGGAGAGAGCAGCGCGTTCTCGATCGATAATCTCGACGCTCTGCCGAAAGTCGAGATCGTCTATGCCTATGCGAACATGGGTCGCGACTTCATCGACCTGGCGGTCAAGAATGGGGCGAAAGGCATCGTGGTCGCCGGGGTCGGCGACGGCAACATGACCAGCGTGGCGATCGAAGGTTTACAGGACGCCGTCAAGGCCGGGGTCGCGGTGGTGCGCAGCAGCCGCACCGGCAGCGGGGCGGTCATTCGGAACGTGGAGCTGGATGACGACAAGCTGCATTTCATCGCCAGCGGCGAGCTCAATCCGCAGAAGGCCCGCGTGCTCCTGATGCTCGCTCTGACAAAAACGCAGGACGTCGGAGAACTGCAGACCTACTTCGACCGCTACTGATCGCCTTTGCCGGCGTTGGGGCGTCGGGAGGACGGCGCCCCTCAAGGTCGCCCGACACCGGCGCGGGACTGAAAAGCGGCGTTCAATAAATTGACAGCGCCGCGGGCGCGGCGGAGCTGTGTCGCGGCGCGCCGCGCTCTACCGCCGTTTGTTGCGGAGATTTCGCGCCCGCGGCCTTGCGCGACTGGGCGACTATAGCTGCACGCCGCGAGTCAGCGCTCCATCAATGACGAGGTTCGTACCGGTCGTGAAACTCGACGCCGGGCTCGCGAGAAAGACCACGCCGCGACCGATCTCTTCCGGCGTCGCCATGCGGCCGGTGGGGTTCAGAGCAAGCGTCTGCGCAAACAGATCGGGAATATTCTTTTCGATATGCTGCCAGACGCCGCCCTCGAAATAGGTGTTGCCGGGCGAGACCGAGTTCACCCGGATCATCTTGGGCGCGAACTGATAAGCGAGCCGCTGCCCGTAATGGACCAGCGCCGCCTTGAAGGCGCCGTAAGCCGGACCGGTGAAATCAACCTCACGTCCCGAGACCGACGAGATGATGACGATCGCCGGATGTTTGGACTTTTCGAGATGGGGGAGAGCGGCATTCACCGCGCGCACCGTGTGCATCATGTCGGTTTCGAAAGCCTTTTGCCAGGCTTCCTCGTTGTCCTCAACGGCGAGCGCCGAGACATTGGCTACGAGAATGTCGATCCCGCCGAGCGCGGAGGCGCTGTCGCCGACGAAACGCTCGAGCGCGGGTTTGTCCGTCACGTCGACGGCGGCGCCGAAGGCCTGGACGCCCTTGGCCTTCAACGCCTGGACGGTTGCCTCCACTTCACTGGCGTTGCGGGCGCAGATCGCGACGCTCGCGCCCTCCTCAGCGAATATTTCAGCGATACGCCGTCCTATGCCTTTGCTGCCGCCCGTGACGACCGCCCGAAGGCCCTTCAATCCAAGATCCATTTCTCTATCCCATTCGCATCTGGTTCATGACGACGGCAGGTATTCCTTAAGGATCGAAGCGCCCAGCGTATATTTGGGATCGACCATGTTTCCGACGCGCAGCTTGCCAGCCTGCGTGAGCAGGAAATAGGCCTCAATTTCGTCGAAGCCGTAGTCGGCGACCAGCCAGCGGATCAGTTCACGATAGGCGATCCGCGCCGCGTCCTCCATCGGACGCGCCGAACCGATGGTCATCAGGACATGCTCGTTCTCCAGACGCGGCCAGTTGATCGCCCACGACTTGATGAGATCGACCTGTATCGTCGTGGTCGACGGGATTTCGACCGCCACGCCGCATAGTTCGCCGTCGCCCTGCCGGCCATGGCAGTCGCCGAGGTGGAGATACGCGCCCTTGGTCTGCACCGGAAAATAAGCGATAGCGCCCGGCGCGACATCGGGAAGGTCCATGTTGCCGCCCCAATAGTCGGGCTGCAGCGAAAGCACGGCTTCGATCTGGGGGCTCACCCCGAGCGTGCCGATGAAGGGTTCGAAAGGCAGCGTGATTGTGTCGTTGAAGCGAACCCCCTTTTCCGTCACTTCGTATTTCATCACCCGCTCTGGCAGCGGCGCGTTGAGCATCGGCGTGCCGGCGTTCCCGACCAGGCCGCCGAATTCCGGTATGAGGGCCGAGGTGCCCACGGGCTGCGGGCCGCGCGGGACGATCTTGTCGATGCGCACGCAAAGGACGTCGCCCTTTTCCGCGCCCTGCACGAATATCGGGCCGTTCTGCGGATTGACGAACGGCATGTTCAGCTTCTGCGAGGGCCGGTCGTCGATCGATTTGATCGCGCCTCCAAAAGCGTCAAGCGTTTCGACGACCACCACGTCGCCCGGCGCAATGGTCAGGACAGGCGCGGCATAGGGGCCATAGACATATTGATATGACCCCTGGGCGGCCTCCGTCAGATGATGCGTCGCCCCGGCGCTTCCCCTGGCGACGCCGCGCCTGGCCATATACGAAGAAGAAAACCACGCGGACATCGGCGCCTCGCCCGAAGAGTGACGCGCGTAACCTCGCCGAGAAAGCAGGGCGGCGTCAATGTCCCCGGAGAAGCCCGGATCCTGCTCTAGGTCGAGCGTCGAGGGCGAGGGTCAGCGCCATTTCGGCCGGCCGGACGCGCTTGCGGCGGCCCTCGCGCGTGCGCGGCTTGCAAACGCCGATTGACGCCGCGC
>CAWAIM010000013.1:0-28967 GCA_963781895.1 uncultured Alphaproteobacteria bacterium | reverse complement strand
TCTTGCGGGCTGCGGGTCCGCGAGAACCATAACGTTCCTCTATTATCCCACAGCCCCCGCCAGGGCTGGATACCCCCAGCAATACGACTTCCAACGCGAAGCGCAAAAGGAATGCTCGAAATACGGGCTGGTCGCCGTTCATGACTGGGACAATTGGACGGACTGGCAGCGGGTGAGGTCGACCTACAGCTGCGTCACGCCGTAAGCCGGGCCCGGCTCGCCGGAACGTCCGGATCGAGCGTTGCGAGCAGCGGCCCGAGGAACGCCTGGTAATCGCGCCATCGCCCCACCGAACTGGCGTATAGCGGGCGGCGCACCTGGGCGAAGCTCGCGGTGCGGACGCTCCGCTCCAGATGGTGGAAGTCGAGACAACGCGCGTCCCAGTCGAGGCCGCAATGGCCGACGATGCGGCGGGCCTGTCCCTCCAGATCCGCGACGACCTCTTCGTACAGCACGTCCAGCATCGTTCCCTGCGGCAGCACGCTGCGCCAATGGTCCATCAGCGTCTCGTAGCCGCGATAATATCGGCCGAGCTCCGCCAGGTCATAAGCGTAGGGGATGTTCTCTGTGAACAGCGTCGAGAAACAGGAAAGGCAGGTGTCGGCCGGATCGCGCTTGACATGAACGATGCGCGCGCCCGGCAAGGCGAGGGCGATCAGTCCCGCGAGACGAAAATTCTCGGTCAGCTTGTTGGTGATCCGACGCGCTCGCGGGGCGGCGGCCCGCACGCGTCGAACGTAGTTCGCGCCGATCTGACGCAACTGATCGCCTGAGATTTGCGCAACGGCTTCCGGGCTGACCAACGCTTGACCGGGCGCGCCGCCGAGCTCCGCGACCGTCATCTCGAAGTCGTTGATCTCGCCCGCGCCATGAACTTCGCGATGGCAGGCCAGAATTTGCTCGACCAGAGTGGTGCCGGACCGCGGCATGCCGACGATGAATACGGGGATCGGGGACACCTCGCCCTGGCCGCGATTCCGGTCCATCAGCTGGCGCGTATAGGCCGACTGCGTGCGCTGCAGGATGCCCAGAACTTGCGCCTCGTCATAGTCGGATTGCCGACGCTTGGCGGCGTTGCCGAGCGACAGATGATGGAACGAGCGAGAATAGTCGCCCCCGTCGGCATAGGCCTTGCCTAGGGCGAAATGCGCGTGAATCCTTTCCCCCGCATCCAGAGGCGAGGTCTCGAGCGTGAGCGCCTCCATCGCCTGAAGGCTCGGATCATCGGGTTCGAACCGCTTGGCGCGCGCCAGGTTGTGGAAGAATTGCGCGCGCTGCGGCGCCAGATCGATCGCCGCCTCCAGAAGGGCGCGGCCCTCGGCGACGCGGCCGAGCTGCAGCAGCGCGAGGCCCTTGTTGTTGTGCGCCAACGCGCCCCGCGGCTGGAGGGATATCGCCCGGTCGTAGCTCGCCAGGGCCTCTTCCTCGCGGTTGAGCCGGAACAGGGCGTCGCCGCGCCCGTTATGGGCCTCGACGCAGTCGCGGTCGAGGGCGATCGCCCGGTCGCAACTCGCCAACGCCTCGGCGGGGCGTCTCAGCTCGATCAGCGCCTGGGCGCGATTGCAATAGGCCAGGACATAGTCTGGCTTGAGGCCCAGCGCCGCATCGTAACTCGCCAGGGCGTCGGCCGGACGTCCGAGGTCCATCAGAGCATTCGCCAGATTGTTGTGGGCCTTGGCGTTCCCCGGCGCCAAGGCGAGCGCGATCCGGTAGGAGTCCAGCGCTTCCTCGAAGCGCTTGAGCGTGCGCAGCGCATTGCCGCGGCTGTTGTGGATCTCGGCCGATTGGGGCGTCAGCGCGAGCGCCTTTTCGTAATTCGCCAGCGCTTCATGCACGCGGCCGAGACTGAACAGCGCGTTGCCCTGGTTGTTGAGCGTCTTGGCGCAATTCGGCCTGAACGAGAGCGCGCTGTCGTAGTCCTTCAGCGCCTCCTCGGCGCGGTCGAGACCGACCAAAGCATTGGCGCGATTGTTGAACGCATCGGGGTCGTCGGGCTTGATGGCCAGCGCCTCGTCGCAGCTGGCGAGCGCGTCCTCGAGCCGGCCGAGTTCGCGCAGAACGCTGCCGCGATTGTTGAGGGCGGCCGCGAAGCGCGGATTGACCGCGAGCGCCCGGTCGTAGCTCGCCAGCGCCTCCTGGGGGCGCTGAAGCGCCGCCAGCGCGATGCCTCTGTTGTTGAGCGCGGCGGCATGGATGGGATCGAGCGCGATCGCCCTGTCGTAGCAGTCCAGGGCCTCCTCGAGGCGCCCCGTCGCGGCATAGACGACCCCCAAATCGGACCAAGCCTCGGCATGCGCCGGCGACGCCCGCACGGCCGCGCTCAAAGACGCCAGCGCTTCCTTATTCCTGGCCTGCTGGAATTGAAGAAGCCCGTTCCGGTGCAGGAGGCCGAAACTGTCGAACTCGTAAAGCGGCGCCCCCTTGGAAGATGGTGCGGCAGGATCAAACGTTCCCAGCCCCGGCTGGAGAGCGGCCCGCCGCCCACCGGGCGCGGGCGGCGCCGTCTCGGCATGGATCGAAAGCCGCTGTTTCATGAAGCAAACCTACGGGGATGGCGTCGAGGAGGGCGAATCCAATTGCTCGAGCGGCGGGCCGGCGCCAACTAGCAAAAAGGTGGAGGCGAGCCGCCGCCGGAAAGGCGGCCTCGGGACGTTCGCGGCGCTCGCCTCGATCGTCTCAAACGGCGGAAGACAGCGGGAATGTCTTCCCGTTCCCAACGCCGCGCTCGGAAGCTCCCGTCGATAGTCGGCGATCGACCGGAGTTCAAGCCTTGTTTGCAGGGACAAGCGCAAGGACAGACCCATCGCGGCAAAACGGACCGCACGTCAATTGGGTGTGCGATATTTGCTTGAAGGACCCGTGAACAAATCCGGTCAAAGGGTTCGCATCACGGCTCGGCCGGACGTCCGCTCCCTCCTTCGTTGCGCGCGCGAGGAAGCCGGGTAACACGATTGTGATCAGCGGCGCGAGAGTCGCGCGGCGAGCGCTCGAGGCCGTGGGAGGTCGAAGGGGCGAAGCGGAGCTCCCAAATCTCCGCCCCGTTGATCCAGCCGAACCTCGCTCAGCGAATCACGTCGGTGAGCGAAACGAGGGCGTAGAGCGCTTCAGAGTTCGGACAATAGGCTTCCCACATCACGTCGTTGGGGTCGCGCCTCAAATCCAGCGCGCAAGCTTTCCGATCGCTGCAACTCGGGCAATTTCTCTTGATTTTGTCGAACACTTCAGGGTAGTCGCGTCCGATCGCCTCGACATCGAGCCCCAAGACTTTCATCCGCGCCCGCAGCAGTTCGTCGACCCCGTCCGCGGTCGCGGGCGCGCCGATTGAATGATCGTGGCCGGTTGGCATCGGACCCTCCCCAGTTCTCCGGCCTGATGACGCTCCGAAAAAACGCATTCATGCAATGACATGGATCAATCGCGTCGCCAGAAAACGCGGCCGGCGCCGCGGCGGTCCAGCCGGATCGCGCAATCTGGCGACGAATATCGACGTGAGAACGGCGCATTCCCGCCGACCGGGGGCTGAGCCATGCTCTGACTCCTTCGCGCGCGACCAGGCGCCAATCTGGCTCGACCGACGACCTTCCTCGTGTCGATGCCGGACCGACGGCATGTTTCACCGACCCTTCGGGACACAGGATCCGCCCGAGGGCGGACTTTGGGTCCTGATTGTGAAATCGCCACAATTCGAGACGAGCGTTGGCGCCGACGACCTTCCTGTGACGCGGCAACCGCTCCGACTGGTCCGGCAGGCGGGGGTTAAATCTGACGGACGCGACGCCCGGGGCCGAGCAACAGGGCTGGAGTTTGCGTCAACAACGGAAATGCGGGAGGAACCAATGGCGGCGGCGAAGAAGTGGCGTCTTTCGGGCGACTATTTTGAAAACTGCAATTGCGATGTGGTCTGCCCGTGCCTCGTGTCAACGGCCGCGCCGCTCACCGCGCGGCCGACCCAGGGGGAATGCAACGTGCCGCTGGTCTTCCATATCGACAAGGGCGATTACGACGGCGTCGCGCTCGACGGCCTGAACGTCGCGGTCGTGGCCCACACGCCGGGCCCAATGGCCGACGGCAACTGGACGCTTGCCGCCTATATCGACGAGCGCGCCGACGAGAAGCAGACCGCCGCGCTCGCAGCCATCTTCGGCGGCGGCGAGGGCGGCCCGATGGCGGCCTTCGCGCCAATGGTCGGAAAGCATCTCGGCGTGAAGAAGGTCCCGATCAAGTACAGCATCAACGGCAAAATCCGATCGGTCGAAATCCCCGACATCATGCATTTGACGGTCGCGCCTGTTCCCAGCGCGCACCCCAGTGGCGAGACTTGGGCCGCGGCCGGTCATCCGGTTGCGCCCGACAAGCTCGCGTTCGCCGTGGGCGGCGAGGGCAACTGGTTCGCCGATCACGGCATGCGCTGGGACAATTCGGGCAAGAACGGCCACTACGCGCCGATCAACTGGTCGAACTGACCGTCTCTGCACCCTGGCGCCGGCTCATGCGAAGAGAGGGACATGTCCGACTGGGCGGTTGACCGCTTGCTGTTGCGCGACCGCTGGATCGTCGGCGGCTGCGTCGCGGCGATCGCCGTCCTCGCCTGGCTTTGGCTGTGGCGGGAGTGGGCGGCGATGGCGCCTGACACGTCCATGCCGGGCATGGACATGCCGAGCGCGGCGATGGCGTCGCCGTCGGACGCCGCGGCCTACCTGGCGAGCGCATTCGTCATGTGGTTCGTCATGATGATCGCAATGATGCTGCCCTCCGCCGCGCCGATGATCATGCTTTACGGCGGACTTGCGCGCGGCGCCCGCGAGGGGCGAGCGGCGATGGCGCCGACGTCGATTTTCGCCGGCGCGTACCTGACCGTTTGGGGCGGTTTCTCGGCGCTGGCGGCTTTGGCTCAATGGCTGCTTGTGCGGTCGGGCGCGGTCTCCGAAATCAACCTCGCATTCGGCAATCAACGCGTCTGCGGCGCTCTCCTGATCGCGGCCGGCCTCTATCAGGCCACGCCGCTCAAACGGGCGTGTCTGCAGAACTGCCGTTCCCCAATGTCGTTTCTGATGCGATTTTGGCGGCCGGGCTGGGCGGGCGCAGCGCGCCTCGGGCTCGCGCACGGCATCTATTGTCTGGGCTGCTGCGCGTTGTTGATGGCGCTGCTGTTCGTTTTCGGCGTGATGAACCTTGTCTGGGTCGCCGCGCTGGCGCTGTTTGTCCTCGCCGAAAAGGTCTTGCCCATCGGGCCGCGGGTCGGCGTCGCAGCCGGCGTCGTCTCCGCGCTCGTTGGGCTCGCTATGGTTGCGGGCGTAGGGTTGCCCGCCTGAGCGGAGGGCGGCGGAAACTGCGGCGATTGGGCTTTGAACGTTCCGCCTCTTGCTTCTTCGGTCGATCGGAACCGAGACGGCGCTGACGCTCCAGCTCCCAGGTCGATGGAATCGAAGCGATCATCCGATGAAGAGCGCGGTGCGGATCGAAAAACAGACGGCCGGAAAGGCCGGCCGCTACGTCGCGCGCGTCGACGGCGTCGAGGGCGAGGCCGAGCTCGTCTTCACCATCCGCGGGCCGAAGCTGATCAGCGCCGACCACACGGAGGCGCCGGAAAGCATGCGCGGGACCGGCGCGGCGACGGCTCTGGTCGAGCACATGATCGCGGACGCGCGCGCCAACGGGTTCAAGATCGTTCCGATCTGTCCATACGTGCGCGCCCAGTACAAAAAGCATCCTGAATGGCGGGACGTGATGACGGACGCGTCCCAGGCTTGAGCGTGGCCGGCGGAGAGGAGCGACAACGTCGACGACGAAGGAAACCGAAGCCCCGCCGCCCGACAAATTATCGCCAACAAAATCCTTTTGACGCCGGTTCATCAGCGCCTGAAATTGAAGGTCATGGATGCGGGTCGCCAGTCCGGCGGCGCGGGATAGGGCGCCGCCTCGGCGATCGCGTTCATGACGGCCATGTCCAGATTCGGAGATCCGCTCGAATTGACGAGCTTGCGGCCGAGCAGATTGCCGGCCTCGTCGAGGGCGAAAACGACCTCGCCCTGCTTGCTGCGGGGATCGGCGTGCGGGGCCGGCAATTCGCGAAGATGCGCCTTGATCATCCCGTAGACGATCGTCAGATACCGCGATTCGGCGTTTCCGCCCGTGATCGGCGACTTTTTCGCGGCGCGGGCGAACTGGTATTGCGGCAGGTCGTCGAGGGCCGGCAGGGGCGCGCCGACCGGCGTTTCGGCAGGCGGCGGGGGCGCCGGTTGCGCGGCGGCGTTCGGCTCGGTCTTTTCGGCCGCCGGCGAAGCGTCGGCGTCAGAAGGCGTCGCGGTCGGAGCGGCCGGCTGGTCGGCTTCCGGGGTCGGCTTCAGATCGACGGGCGCCGCGGTTTGCGTCTGTTGCGCCTGCGCCGGCGCGGCCTGCGATTCGGATTTTTCCGGAGCGCCGAGGTTTGGCTGCGGCTCGGCTTTTGCGGCCGGCGCTCGCGTCTTGTCGTCCTGGGTATTCCGGTTGACGTTTTCCTCCGTGGCGGCGCGCGGGGCGTCGTAGGCGGGCTTCTCGTCCAACGGCTCTGGCGGCGGCTTCGGCTTCGGCTTCGGCTTCGCGGCTTGGGCGGCGGCGGCGGCTGCTCGACCACCACCTCGACCGGAATTTCCTGCGCGATCGGGACGGGAGCCACGGGCCAAAGCGCGTAATAGGCGAGCAGCGCCAGGGGAATGATCAGATGCAGCGCCGCCGCGGCGATCAGCGCCAGCGCCAGTCCTCTACGCTCGGCGGCGCTCGGCGCTGTCGGTCCAGATTGGTGATCGAGCGCGTCGGCGTGGAAAGTGGCCTCCGAGGACAACATGACGTGCGGCGCGGATCTCCGTGGGCGAACGCGGCCCCCTCTCCTTGGTCCATTCCCACCCGCCCGGTCAATGACCTCGGCCGCTCACTTTGCCGCGAGCGCCGGCTTGGCCTATGGCGCCCTCGGCGCCGCATGCTCCATGCGGCCGTAGGTCAACCGCAAATATTTGCCCCGCCAGTACGGCGGCACGGGATAGGGCGCCGCCTCGGCGATCGCGTTCATGACGGCCATGTCCAGATTCGGAGACCCGCTCGAATTGACGAGCTTGCGGCCAAGCAGATTGCCGGTCTCGTCGAGGGCGAAAACGACCGCGCCCTCCTTGCTCGGACGGACGGCGTGCGGGCCTGAGGGTTCGCGCATATGCGCCTTGATCATCCCATAGACGATCGTAAAATACCGCGATTCGGCGTTTCCGCCCGTGACCGGCGACTTTTTCGCGGCCCGGGCGAACTTGTATTGCGGCAGTTCGTCGAACGTCGGCAGCGGCACGCCGAGGGGCGTTTCGGCGGGCGGCGGGGGCGCCGGTCGCGCGGCGGCGTTCGGCGCCGTCTTTTCGGCCGCCGGCGAAGCGTCGGCGTCAGAGGGCGTCGCGGTCGGAGCGGCCGGCTGGTCGGCCTCCGGGGTCGGCTTCAGATCGACGGGCGCCGCGGTTTGCGTCTGTTGCGCCTGCGCCGGCGCGGCCTGCGATTCGGATTTTTCCGGAGCGCCGGGGTTTGGCTGCGGCTCGGCGTTCGCGCCGCTGGCGCCTGCGTCTTGTCGTCCTGGGTATTCCGGTTGACGTCCTCCTCGGTGGCGGCGCGCGGGGCGTCGTAAGCGGGCTTCTCGTCCTGCGGCTCGGGCGGCGGCTTCGGCTCGGCCGTCTCCGGCTTGGGCGGCGGGGCGGCGGCTCGACGACCACCTCGACCGGAATTTCCTGCGCGATCGGGACGGGAGGCACGGGCCAAAGCGCGTAATAGGCGAGCAGCGCCAGGGGAATGATCAGATGCAGCGCCGCCGCGGCGATCAGCGCCAGCGCCAGTCCTCTACGCTCCGCGGCGCTCGGCGCTGTCGGTCCAGATTGGTGATCGAGCGCGTCGGCGTGGAAAGTGGCCTCCGAGGACAACATGACGTGCGGCGCGGATCTCCGTGGGCGAACGCGGCCCCTGTCCTTGGTCCATTCCCACCCGCCCGGTCAATGACCTCGGCCGCTCACTTTGCCGCGAGCGCCGGCTTGGCGTATGGCGTCCAGCGGCGTTGAGCGAGGGGAGCGCCGCCGTGCGGCGAAAAAATGGCTTGATGGAAGCGGGCTTTGACGGCGAAGGGCGCGCGACTCGCGCGCTGGTCTTCGATTCGGGCCTGGGCGGCCTCACCGTGCTCGCGGAAATCAGGCGCCTTCGACCGGACGTCGAGATCGTCTACGTCGCCGACGATGCGGCCTTCCCTTACGGTCGGCTCGGCGAACCGGAGCTGATCGCCCGGGTCGAGACGGTGATGGCGCGCGTCGTGGCCGACATCGAACCCGACATCGTCGTCATCGCCTGCAGCACCGCCTCGACGCTGGCGCTGCCCGGCCTGCGGGCGGCCTATCCGCATCTGCCGTTCGTCGGCACGGTGCCGGCGATCAAGCCGGCGGCTCACGCCTCGCGTTCGGGCCTCGTCAGCGTCTTGGCGACGCGCGGGACCGTGGCGCGCGATTACACGCAGGCCCTGGTCCGCGATCACGCCGCCGACTGCGAGGTCACGCTGGTCGGCTCGGCGCTGCTCGCGCCCATCGCCGAGCGGATGCTGCGCGGCCAGGCGGTCGACGAGTCCGCGATCGGACGGGAAATTGCGCCCTGTTTCGTGCAAAGGGATGGACGACGCACGGATCACGTCGTACTCGCCTGCACCCACTTCCCGCTGCTCATTGATCAACTGGAGCGGCTCGCGCCGTGGCCTGTCGTCTACGTGGATCCGGCGCCTGCGATCGCGCGCCGGCTCGACGCGCTCGTCGGCGCCGCTCGCAAGGCCGCGCCTGCGCGCCGCGAAGGCGCGGCGATCTTCACCAGCGGCGTCGCTCCCCATCCCGACCTGCAAAAGGTCTTGCGCCAGTATGCGTTGACGTTTACGCCCACTGCGACGATCGGCTTGGCTCCGGCCTGAGCGAGATTTCCCGAGCCCGGCTCCTCGGCGATCCGCTTTCGCCGCTCGCGCGAACGCTCAAGAGGAGCTTTGGAAGAATCATCGGAAAGGCCAGCGTCCATGCGCACACCGGTCGGTCAGCCCGTTCGTCTCGTCGACTATCGCGTTCCCGACTTCCTCATCGACTTCGTCGAACTCGACGTCTCGCTCGACCCCCACGCGACGCGCGTCGTCTCGACGCTTTCGTTGCGCCCCAATCCGGCGGGCCAGACCGGCGCCGCGCTTGCGCTCGACGGCGACGAACTCGTCCTGGTCTCGGCCGAAATCGACGACTCGCCCCTCGATCCGGCCGACTATGAAGCGACCGCGTCGCAATTCCTGCTGCCGAACCCGCCCCGACGCCCGTTCAGACTCAAGATCGAAACCCGCCTCGATCCGGCGGCCAACACCAAGCTGATGGGTCTCTACCGATCCGGCTCGGCCTATTGCACGCAATGCGAGGCCGAGGGCTTCCGCCGCATCGCCTATTTCCTCGACCGGCCGGATGTCCTCTCCGTCTACCGTGTGCGGCTGGAGGCGGATCGCGCCGAGGCCCCGGTTCTGCTCGCCAACGGCAATCTCGAAAGCGCGGGGAACGCGGATGTCCCCGGACGCCACTGGGCGATCTGGAGCGATCCCCACAAGAAGCCATGCTATCTGTTCGCGCTGGTCGCCGGCGATCTCGGACACATCTCTGATTCCTTCATCACCGCTTCGGGACGCAAGGTCGCGCTCGCCATCTACGTGGAGCCAGGCCGTGAGGAGCGCGCCCGATATGCGATGGATGCGCTCAAGCGCTCGATGGCGTGGGACGAGCGCGCCTACGGCCGCGAATACGATCTCGACGTGTTCAATATTGTCGCCGTCTCTGACTTCAATATGGGCGCGATGGAGAACAAAGGCCTCAATGTCTTCAACGATAAATACGTTCTCGCCTCGCCCCAGACGGCCACCGACGACGACTACGCCAACATCGAAGGCGTGATCGCGCACGAATATTTTCATAACTGGACCGGCAATCGGGTGACGTGCCGGGACTGGTTCCAGCTCTGCCTCAAGGAGGGTCTGACCGTATTCCGAGATCAGGAATTCTCGGCCGACATGCGTTCGGCGCCGGTCAAGCGGATCTCCGAAGTGCGCACGCTGCGGGCGGCCCAGTTTCCCGAGGACGCGGGCCCGCTCGCGCATAATGTGCGGCCCGAAATCTACCACGAGATCAGCAATTTCTACACCGCGACTGTCTATCAAAAGGGCGCTGAGATCATCCGCATGCTCAAGCGCCTGATCGGCCCGGCGGCCTTCCGCTCCGGCATGGACCTCTATTTCCAGCGCTATGACGGCACGGCGGCGACCGTCGAGCAATTCATCGGCTGTTTCGCCGAAGTCTCCGGACGCGATTTCACCCGCTTCATGCGCTGGTATTCCCAAGCCGGCACGCCGAAGGTCGCGGTGCGCGGCGCCTATGACGCCGGGGCGCGGACCTACCGCCTCGATATCGCCCAGTCGCTCGCCCCGACGCCGGGACAGACGGTCAAGCTGCCTCTGGCGATGCCGCTCGCGCTCGGCCTCGTCGACCCGCGCGGCGGCGAGTTCCCGCTCAAGTCCTCCGACGCCAGCGAAGCGGAGCTCGCCTCCGGCGTGTTCGAATTGAAGGACGCCGAGCGGTCGATCGTGTTTCGCGACGTCGCGCGGCCGCCGACGCTGTCGTTCCTGCGCGGCTTTTCGGCGCCGGTGCGGGTGCAGGATGAACTCAGCGAGGACGATCTCATTGTCCTTTCGCGGCATGACAGCGACAATTTCAACCGATGGCAATCGTTGCAGAGCCTGGCCACGCGCGTGCTGCTGCGCGGCGTCGCGGCGATTCGCGCCGGCCGCGCGCCCGAACACAGTCCGGGTCTCCTCGCCGCCATCGGGGCGCTGATCGACGACGCGCGCGGCCGCCATATCGATCCGGCTTTCGCGGCGCTGGCGATGAGCCTGCCGAGCGAGGCCGACATCGCACGCGAATTGGGCGAGGACGTCGATCCCGACGCAATCTATGCCGCGCGAAAGGCCGTGCGCGGCGCGCTCGGCCGCGCGCATGGCGCGGCGCTCTACGAGCTGCACAAGCAGCTTGCCGATTCCTCGCCCTTCAGCCCGGACGCCGCAGCGGCCGGTCGGCGGGCGCTTCGCAATGGCGCGCTCGGTCTGTTTGTTGACGGCGATGCGATCAAGGGCCTGGCGCTGGCGCATCGCCAGTTCAGCGAGGCCGACAACATGACCGAGCGGCTCGGCGCATTGTCGACGATCGCCCTCAATCCGGGTTCGGAGCGCGAACGCGCGCTGGAGGCCTTCGACCGGCGCTACGCGGTCGAGCCCCTGATCCTCGACAAGTGGTATGCGCTGCAGGCGCAGATCCCCGAGCATGAGACGCTCGATCGGGTGCGGACATTGATGCGCCATCACGGGTTCTCGCTCGCCAATCCCAATCGCGTTCGCGCGCTGATCGGCGGGTTCTCGGCCAATCACACCCAGTTCAACCGCGCTGACGGGGCCGGTTACGCGTTGCTCGAGGAAGTGGTCGTTCAACTCGATCCGACCAATCCGCAGATCGCCGCGCGGCTGTTGACCGCGATGCGGTCATGGCGCTCGCTGGAAGAGACCCGTCGGGGCCGGGCGGAGGCGATGCTGCGACGCATCGCGGGCCAGACGAATTTGTCGCCGGACCTACGAGACATTGTGACCCGCAGCCTCGGTTAGACCAGGGCGGTAAACCGCGCGATTGCTTCCCTTTCGACAGGCGCGGGGCGCTCGTTGCGGCCCGCGGCGAGCCGCCGGCAAAAAAACGCGCGATCCGCTGTCAAGGGGCTAGACAAAGATTCACACAAGGATTCTTATCATGGTGATTCGCGCGTTGTGGCGGTTGGGCAGGCGAATTTTGCAGAGGTCTGGGAATTGCGATGACGCGTGCCGACGCGGCAAACGAGGGCGCTTGTCCAGACATGTTTCTGGCGCCGGGCGGGGATGCGGCTCTCCGGTTCGCTGGGACGGTTCGCGAACCGTCTGACGCGCGTCAGGTCGCGCTCGCGGATTTCGTCCGCGCGCTGGCGGGGTCGCGCCATCTCCCCTCGGCCGCCTCGATCGGCGTCGTTTTCGCGGTCGTCGCCGCCGTCACTCTAACGCTTCAGCATCTGTGGTTCGAACGGGAGCTGGCTTTGCGCGCGGCCGCGCGCGAGGTCGCCATGCGCGCCACCATTCTCGCCTCGAGGCTCGACGCGGCGCTGTCGACCGCGCCGCATGCGTCTCCCGCCGCGATTTTCCGCCGCGTTCTCGAATCCCATCCCGACGAGCGCCTCGCCGAGGCGATCCTGGTCGATCGCTACGGACGACGGATCGCCATCGACGCGCGGCAAGACGCAGCCGACTCGCCGCTCATGCGCATGATCGGCGGGACAGGGCTGAAGGCTTCCGGCGCCGACCAGACCGGGGTCGTTCTGGTCGCGGCCGGCGGGCGAGGCGATCAGTTCGCCGCGGTGAGAACCCTGCCGACGACAGCGTGGTTGGTCGCCTTCGCGTCGCCGGTCGACATTCATCTCGCGGTCTGGCGCCGCACGGCGCGGGTGACCGTTCTCCTGCTCGGTTCGACGGTCGCGCTCATCGTCGCCGCGGGTGGCCTCTACGCCGCCGAGGTCCGACGCAAGCGCAAGCGCATCCGCGAGGAGCGGACCCGGCGCGCGCGCATCGATCTGGCGCTCAATCGTGGCCGTTGCGGGCTATGGACCTGGGACCTGGAGCGCGGGCGGATCGTCTGGTCGGCCTCGATGTTCGACGTTCTCGAACTCGCCGAGCGTCCCAGCCATTGGACGGTCGCCGACCTGCAGGCCCTGATGCATCCGGAGGACGAGAGCCTGGAGGCGATAGCGCGGACCGCCGCCGAGCGGCGCGGCGATTGCGTGGATGTCGAGTTTCGCATGCGCGCGGCGGACGGGCGCTGGGTGTGGCTGCGCAAGCGGGCCGAAATCATCGAGGACGAGGACACCGGCGCTGCAAGCCTCGTCGGCATCGCCTTCGACGTCAGCGAGCGCAAGCGCGAGGCGGAACTGTCGGAGACGGCGGACCAGCGCCTTCGCGACGCGATCGAAGCCATCTCCGAAGCCTTCGTCCTGTGGGATTCCAGCAACCGGATGGTGCTGTGCAACTCGAAGTATCAAAGCCTGAGCAATCTTGCCGGCAAAGCGGTCAGGTCCGGCGCATCCTCCGACCTGCCGGCTTCGCCGGGAAACGCCCCGGTGGACGCCGAAGAGACCGCCGTCGCGGTCGGCCAAGGCGCCCTCGAAGGGCGCTCTCGGACCTATGAGGCGCGTCTCGCGGACGGGCGATGGCTGCAGGTCAACGAGCGGCGCACCCGCGACGGCGGCTATGTCTCGGTGGGCGCCGACATCACGGCGCTCAAGCGGCATGAGGAGCACCTGGTCAACTCGGAGCGTCTTCTGCTGGCGACGGTCACGCAATTGCGGCAGTCGCGCCGTTCGCTCGAGGAGCAGGCCCGGCAGCTCGCCGATCTGGCCGAGCGCTATCACGAGCAGAAGGCGCAAGCCGAGGCCGCCAACCGCGCCAAGGCGGAATTCCTCGCCAACATGAGCCACGAGCTGCGCACGCCGCTCAACGCGATCATCGGATTCTCGCAGTTGATGGGAAGCCAGACCTTCGGGCCGCTGGGATCGCAAAAATATTGCGACTATTGCGCGCACATTCTCTCCAGCGGCGAGTACCTGCTCCATATCCTCAGCGACATTCTCGATATGTCGCGCCTCGAGGCGGGCCGCGAGCGGCTGAGCCGCGTGCGCTTCCGCGCCGAGCAGGCGGTAAACCGCGCTGTGCTCGACATCGCCGCGACGGCGCGAGAGAAGCGCATCGCAGTCACGGTCGACATCGGCGCGGACCTGACGATCGACGCCGACCCGGCGGCGATCGAACGCATTCTGACGACGCTGATGCGCAACGCGGTGAAGTTCGCGCCAGAAGGCGGCGACATCAGCATCGGCGCGCAGGCCATCGCCGAGCAGGTCTATTTCTATGTCGAGGACAATGGCCCTGGCATCGCGGCCGAGGACTTCCCGCGCTTGGGGCGGCCGTTCGAGCAGGGCGGCGTGGTCATGGCCAACGGGATGAAGGGCTCGGGGCTCGGTCTGGCCATCGCCAACTCCCTGGTCGAACTGCATGGGGGAACGCTTCGCCTCGCCTCGCGCCCGGGCGAAGGCGCGGTCGCGCTCGTCACCCTGCCGAGAGTTCAGCGCGGGCCGCACGCGGTCGCGCTTGCCCAGGTCGCCTGATCGGCGCCTGACGGCCGGTCCGGCCATCGTCCAATCGCCAGAGAGCGCGCACCGTCGATCGCCGCGGCGGCGCCGTCGCCCGCACGGCCGGCCCGCAATCGCATTGTGACCCAGATCACAACCCTCGAGGCGCCGTCGTCCTATGCCAAAGTCCGCGGGAAATCCCTGCGGGCCGCGAGAGAGCGCGGCGGCGGCGTTACGGCGAGGGCGCCGCTGGCGCGCCGAGGACAGCGCTCCGTGGGCCATGGACTGGAGGAGGCTTAGGCAATGGGCAACGACGACAATTCTTGGGCGCCTGGCGAGCGCGCTGATCATCCCGACGGGACGGCCGCCGCCGATTCGATCGACGGATCGGCGGTCGCGGCGACCGTGAAATGGTTCCGCGCCGACAAGGGCTATGGCTTTGTCGAGCTGCCCGGCGGGCAGGGCGACGCGTTCCTTCATCTGAACGCGTTGCGCCTCGCCGGACGCGAATCCGTGCCGACGGGCGCGAAGCTCCACGTGGTCGTTCAGTCGGGCCCCAAGGGCGCGCAAGTGAGCCGCGTCATCGAGGTCGACACTTCGGGCATTGTCGAATTGCCCGAGCGTTCGCTCTCCGCCGGCGCCAGGGCGCAACGCCGCCCCGCGCCCGACGCCTCCGCGGCGGTCGATTTGACCGGCAGGGTCAAGTGGTTCGACGGCGTCAGGGGGTTCGGGTTCGTCGCCGGCGACGACTTCGGCAAGGACGTGTTCGTCCATTGCTCGATTCTCGGCTCCGCCGGGGTTTCGCGCCTCGCCGAAGGCCAAACGGTGGCGATGCGGGTCATCGCTACGCCCAAAGGCCGCGAGGCGATCGAGATTTCGGTCTAGCGTCCGCATTGGCGAACTCAAAAGACGCACATCCGCAGGACGGACGTGCGTCCGCGCGGATACGCGACGCGGCGCGAGCGTTCGAACCAACTCGAACGCTCACCCGATCGTCACCACCAGCCGGCCGCGGGTTTCGCCCTTGAGGATTCGCCGCCCGGCGTCGAACACCTCGTCGAGGCGGATGGTCTCGGTCATCGCCGCGAGCTTTCGGCGATCGAGATCGCTCGCGAGCCTGCGCCAGGCCTCGAGCCTGCGCGGCATCGGACAATGGACGCTGTCGACGCCGACGAGGGCGATTCCGCGCAGAATGAACGGCGCCACCGTCGTCGGCAGATCCATGCCGCCCGCCAGACCGCAGGCGGCGACCGCGCCGCCGTAGCGCGTCTGCGCCAGCACATTGGCCAGCGTCTGCGATCCGACGCTGTCGACCGCGGCCGCCCAACGCTCCTTGCCGAGCGGCTTGCCGGGCGCGGCCAGGGAGGCGCGCTCGATGATTTCGGCGGCGCCGAGCCCCTTGAGGTAGCCGGACTCGCTCGGCCGGCCGGTCGAGGCGATGACCGTCCAGCCCTTGTCGGCGAACAGCGAAATCGCGGTCGACCCGACGCCCCCGGCCGCGCCGGTGACCAGCACGGGGCCGGCCGAAGGCGCCACGCCCTGCCGCTCGACGGCCATCAGAGCCAGCATCGCGGTATAGCCGGCGGTGCCGATGGCCATGGCCTCGGCGCGCGACAGTCCCGCCGGCAACTTGACCAGCCAGTCGCCGTTCACGCGCGCCCTTTCGGCGTAGCCGCCGAAATGCGTCTCGCTGAGGCCGTAGCCGTTGAGGATGACCTCGTCGCCTTGCGGAAAAATCCGGCCGGCTCGAGGCCTCGACGATCCCGGCGAGGTCGATTCCGAGCACCATCGGAAACCGCCGGATGATCGCGGATTTGCCCGATAGCGCCAGGCCGTCCTTGTAGTTGACGGCCGAATGGGTGACGCGAATGGTCACGTCGCCCTCCATCAGATCGGACATCTCCAGGTCGACGAAACGGACGTTCTGTCCGGCGTCGGATTGGTCGGCCCGTACGGCGCGAAACGACATCGGAATTTCCTCCTCGCGCGAGCCTGGTCGTCGTCCGCGCCTCGCGCGGCTCCGGCGGCGCCCGCTGAATCTCTTGTCGGTCAATTCTATTGGCGAGATTCCGCGGACGGTCAAATCCGTCGCGCGGGGAGCGGCGTCATTGTCGTCGAGAGACGGAAAATTCGCCGGCCGCGGCGCGGTCCGCCAAGCGGGCGGCGACGAGCGCCGCGCTGTCTTCGCCATGCGCCGCGACGAGTTCGCACATCGCCGCGCACAGCGCCGCTTCGGCGAAGTCGTCGGCGTCTATGCCGTCGAGCAGCGCCAATGCGAACGCCTCGCTCACATAGCTCAAGGCGGCGCTGCGCGCGTCGGCGGCGCTACGCTCCTCGTGCGGGATTTGCATGGCGGGCGGCATCGCTGTCGATATTAGGACCTCGCGAATGGGAAGGCGAAGCAAGTCCTTCGAAAAGGTTAACGCCCGACCGGCAACGCGGTGAATCCGAACTTTTTCGCATCGCCTGGCGCCACAATTCCGACCGGTCTCGCGCCGAATCTTCCCTTGGGCGGTGGTCGGAACCGGGCCGCGAGCCGTTTGCCTTGCCGCGCCGCGGTCGAGGGTGGGGGCAGCGCGGATGTGCGGACGCTATGCGATCACTCTGCCGCCGGAAGCGGTGCGTTCGTATTTCTCCTACGTCGAACGGCCGAATTTTCCGCCGCGCTACAATATCGCGCCGACCCAGCCGATCCCGGTGGTGATCGCCGAACCGCGCAGCGCCGGCGGCGTTCGGCATTTCCTGCTGGCGCGCTGGGGATTCCTGCCGGGCTTCGTCAAGGACCCGAAGAGTTTTCCGCTGCTCATCAACGCCCGCGCCGAAACGCTCGCCGCAAAGCCGAGTTTTCGCGCCGCCCTGATCCGGCGGCGCTGTCTGGCGATCGCCGACGGGTTCTATGAATGGCGGCGGGAGAGCGGGCCGGGCGCGCGCGGCGGAGCGGCCAAGCGTCCCTATCTCGTGCGCCGCGTCAGCCGCGAGCCGATGGGATTGGCAGGCCTCTACGAGACCTGGAGCGATCCGACCGGGGGCGAGATCGACACCGCCTGCATCGTCACCACATCCGCCAATCGGCTGGTCAGCCTGGCGCACGACCGCATGCCGGCGATCCTCGATCCGCGGGACTTCGCGGCCTGGCTCGACTGCGACGGGGTGGGAGCGGCGGCGGCGATCGAGCTGTTGAAGCCGGCGCCGGAATCCGCGCTCGAACTGGTCGAGATCGGGCCGGCGGTCAATCGTGTGGCGAACGACGACGAAAGCCTGCAAGACCCGGTCGGGCCGGCGATCCGGTCGGGCGGCGGCGACATCGCGCGCCTAGCTGGTCTTGCCCGCGGGCGCGCGAAGCGGCATGAGTGCGGGGCGCCTGCGAAACTCGAGAGGAATCCATGGCCGAGCGAGAGAGGCCGCCGCGCGTTTTGACGGCCGTGCCGGGCGCGGACGGACTGCGCCGCTGCCCGTGGCCAGGCGCCGACCCGCTCTATGTCGCCTATCACGACGAGGAATGGGGCGCGCCGGAGTACGACGACCGGGCCCTGTTCGAGAAGCTCGTGCTCGACGCGTTTCAGGCGGGCCTGTCGTGGATCACGATTCTGCGCAAGCGCCCGGCCTTCCGCGCCGCCTTCGACGGCTTCGAGCCGAACAAGATCGCGCGCTGGAGCGCGGCGAAAAAGGACGCGCTGATGCTCGACGCCGGCATCGTGCGCAATCGCGCCAAGATCGAGGCGACGGTCGCGCTCGCCCGCGTCTTTCTCGATCTCGCCGACAAGGGCGGCTTCGCGCGTCACCTGTGGAGCTTCGTCGACGGGCGGCCGATTCAGAACGAACGCCGCAGCCTCGCCGACATTCCCGCCGAGACCGAGATCGCGCGCGCCATTTCCAAGGACCTGCGCGCGCGCGGCGGCAATTTTGTCGGCCCGACGATCGTCTACGCCTTCATGCAGGCGACGGGCATGGTCAACGACCATCTCGTCGACTGCTGCCGCCACACGGCCTGCCGCGCGCTGGCGCGGGACGTTTGGCGGTGAGCGAAAGCGCGAAGCCGCGCGCCTGGCAGCGCATGCTGTCGGGGCGGCGGCTCGACCTCATCGACCCGTCGCCGCTCGACGTCGAGATCGGCGACATCGCGCATGGGCTGGCGCGCGTGGCCCGCTGGAACGGCCAGACCAGGGGACCGGAGATTTTCTCGGTCGCGCAGCATTCGCTGCTGGTCGAGGCGCTGTTCGGATCCGGTTCGCCCGCTGCAGCCGCGCAAGGCCCGCCTCGCGGCGCTGCTGCACGACGCGCCCGAATATGTGATCGGCGACATGATCTCGCCGTTCAAGGCGGCGATCGGCGGCGACTACCGGCGCGTCGAAGCGCGCCTCCACCGGGCGATCCACATCCGATTCGGCTTGCCCGCGGAGCTGCCCGCGGAGCTCGCCAGGCGCATCAAGGCGGTCGATCGCGCCTCGGCCTATCTCGAAGCGATCACGCTCGCCGGCTTCACCCTCGCCGAAGCGCGCAAGCTGTTCGGCGAGCCGGCGTTTTCGACCCGCGATTTCGCCGCCTATCTCGAGCCGCTGCGGCCGAGCGAAGTCGAGAACCGCTTCCTCGTCCGTTTCGCCGAACTCGACGCCTAAGCAGGATTTCGGAAAAGCGGCCGCCGGTTTTCCGACAAAAATCCTGCTTCTTCAAAGGACTCTAAGC
Organism: uncultured Alphaproteobacteria bacterium; assembly: GCA_963781895.1. Classification (GTDB taxonomy): domain Bacteria; phylum Pseudomonadota; class Alphaproteobacteria; order Rhizobiales; family Beijerinckiaceae; genus Roseiarcus. Next base: position 10,046 of record CAWAIM010000013.1, on the reverse strand, counting down.
AGGGATTCGTTGGCGAGCCGACGAATCCCTGCTTAGGACGCCCCGGGGGCAGGGTCCCGACGCTGATCGCGCGGGGCGCCATGGCGCGTTCAGTCTGTGCCGGCGCGCGTCACATGTGCGGTCCGTGGACGCCGATCATGCCGACGAGCCAAAGCACGATGAGGACGATCAAGAGAACGCCCAGGACGCCGCCGAGCCCCGTGGTCCCATAGCGACCGTGCGCATAATATCCACCGCCCCCGCCGAAAATCAGAATCAGCAGAATGATGAGAAGAATCGTGCCCATGCCGCAATGTCCCTCAGGGTTTGCTCGAAATCCCGGCCGCGCCGGGAGAGTCGACTACTTCTTCACGGCGTCCCGCACCGCGTCTTTCAGGCCGCCAATGGCGTTCTGCACTTTCCCTTCGACCTTGTCAGCCTTGCCCTCGGCCTGCAACTTGGAGTCGCCGACCACCTTTCCGACCGCCTCCTTCACCGCGCCCTTGACCTGTTTGGCCGATCCCGCGACACGATCCTTGTCCATGACGTTCTCCTCTGTGCGTGCGCGAAACGACGCGCTTGCGTGTTCGTCAATGCTCCGGCCGTTTCGGTCAGTTTCAGATACCGCTGTCATTTGCCGTGGGCATTGATTTAGATCAGTCGATGTCCATCCGATGTTTCCTGGAAGGCCGCTTTGCATCGGGCAATATAGGGATCTGCTCCCGAATAGCGGGCGACGCTTCAATTGGTTGGACGGCGCAATTCATCGGGGCGAATTTTCCGCGACGCAGGACCTCAACCTTTGTCGACGCAGCGTAGGTATTTTCCGAGCCTATGAAGGCTTCGACTTCTCGATCATGTTCAGTGCGGCTGTCCTACGTCTTTCCGACCGCAGACTTTCTTGTTCGCTCTGACAATGGTCGTCTCCTTTTGGGAATTGACGCAAATCAACGACAGTTTCAGAATAGCCGAGAAAGATGCGTAGCGATCAACCAGGGAAAGGAAACCGGGCTATGTTTCGCAAGCGAATTCTCTTGGGCGCGATCATCGCTGGGCTCGCCGGCACGCTCGCGGGGTGTGCGCCGGTGGGCTACGCTGGTTACGGCGGTTACAGCTCGCCTGTCGTCTATAGCGGCGGCTACTACGGCGGCTACGGCGCCCCGGTCTATGGCGGCGGCTACTACGGCGGGTACGGCTATCGCCACGGCTATTACGGCGGCGCCTATCGGCGCGGCGTTTATACTCGCGGCGTTTATTCTCGCGGCGCCTACGGCCACGGCGGCTATCACCGCGGCGGCTATCATGGCGGCTACCGCGGCGGCGCCTATCATGGCGGTCACCGTCGGTATTAGTCTCGTCGAGCGATCCTCGTCCTGATATTTTTTTGTTCGGCTGAAAGGGGCGGGGACGTTGGTTCTGAACCGACGCCCCGCGCAATCGGCGTCGACGAGGTTTGAGGGACATGAGGCGCGCTGATTTTCAGCAAGCTGCGCCTGGGATATTTGCGGAGGCAGAAATGAACGAAGCTGCAAGCGACGCCGCCGACGACCAGGCATACGCTCGTCTCGAGAAGGATTTGACGGCCGTGAAAAACGATATCGCCCATCTCGCCCAACAGATTTCAGAAGCCGTAAACGCCCTCGGCGCGGTCGCGCAGGGCCGGGCGCGGCGTGGACTGAGAAGCGCGCGCGCGAACGTCGATTCCGTGATGTCGGACGCATCCGATCGAGCGGGCACGATCGCGCACGCCGCGCAGGACGCCGCGTCTTCGGTCGGCGACACGCTGGCGGACGTGATCCAGGAGCGGCCGGTCGCCACGCTGGCTTTCGCGGTCGGGATCGGCTTTCTGATCGGCGTGACCTGGCGCCGGTAGTCCGGCGCAGATCATCATGTTCGAGCGGATCTCCGATCGCTGGAAGAACGATGCGAGGGGCGCTCTGTGGCTGGTCGTGATCGCCGCGGCGGCGCTCGCCACGGCGACGGTTGCGCTGAGCTTTCTGTGCGCCGCGGCTTTCGTCGTCGCGCTTGAACGATACGGCCTGGTCGCCGCCTGTCTCGCGGGCGCCGGCGTGTTCCTGCTGGCGACCCTGGCGCTGCTCGGGGCTTACGCGATTTATGCCGCCCGCCGCCGGCGGGACGCTGAGGCGCGCGCGGCTTCGGAGCCGCCGCCCTTATCGGCGCTCGCCGACCCGCGGGTCATCATGGTCGGGCTTCAGATTGTGCAGGCGATCGGCGTCAAGCGGCTCCTCCCGATTTTGGCGGTCGCCGGGGCCGCCTTCGCCCTCGCGTCCAGGCCGGCGTCGGAGGGGCGGCGCGGCGGCGCCAGAGCCCGCGGGCGCGAACCGCCGCCCGTCTAAGGCGGCCGGCGCCGCGAGGGCGAAGTCCGCTCTCAAAGCGCGCGCAGGGCGGAGCAAAGACCTCCTATGATCGGTAGTAGGAAATCAGGAGCAGAATGGCGAGATAGAGCGTTCCGAAGGGCGTGAACAGGATGAAGACCAGCGGCCACAGGTTGGAGCCTTGGCTGAAAGCGTAAAGGCTCCACAGGACGGCGGGGATCGCAAACAGCAGCGGCGCCAGCGCGGCCACCCTCCACCCGCCCTCGAGACGGTTCGCCGACCAGGGCTGAAGCACAAAATACGCTGGGACGGCGAGGAAAATAACCGAACCGAGGAGGCCGCCCGTAATGTCGCCAATCATGCCGACGCCCCGATTCGATTTTGCTCACGGATTGGCGCGCAATTGTAACGCACGGGCTTTCGCGGGACTGGCGAGGATGTCGGGATCGCTCAGAAACGGCGCGGCGTTTCCGCAATATCGTGAGCGCGAGGGCGCGCCGAACGGGCATCGCGCGCCGGACCGGCGCTGTCGGCGCCGGCGTCCTGTTGCTCCGCCTCGACGCGCCGCCAGCGCGGTTGGCAGAGGACGCCCGCCGAAAGACGTCGCGCCGATGTCTTGGGGAATATTATAACATAATTTTCAAATGTAAAATATCCGCGACGTCGCCTGCGGCGGTAAACGGAGCGCCAACCTATTGAAAAGATTGACCGTGCCGGGAAAAGCGGCGGTAAACCGCGATCCCGACCCATGGCGCCGGTCATCGAGGCGGCCGTCATGAGAATAGCCATTGAGCGCCGCCGGGCGAATCCGGGCGAGCGGCGCGGGTCGTCCGGCGGAGTTGGCATGAGGCCGCCGGTATGAGAGAAGCGCCTCGTTCCTGAGAAGCCTCGATGCCGCGCCTGCACGTCTGCCCGCTGTCCCTGATCGGCGAAATCGCCTCGCGAACCGGCGCGCGTTCGCTGGTCACCCTGCTGAGCCCTGGCACGCCGGTCGACCGCCCGGCCGAGATCGCGCCGGAGCGGCACCTCTATCTCGCGGTGTCGGACATCGTCGCGCCGATGCCCGGCCAAGTGCTGCCGGACCATGCGCATCTCGACGATCTGATCGCCTTCATCGGCGCCTGGGACCGCGCCCAGCCGATGCTGATCCATTGCTTCGCCGGGCGTCAGCCGTTCGACCGCGGCCGCCTTCATCACCGCCTGCGCGCTCGCCCCGACCCGCGACGAATTCGAGATCGCCCGGACGCTGCGCGCCGCCTCGCCGACCGCGACCCCCAACGCCCGCCTGGTCGCGCTCGCCGACGCCAGGCTCGACCGGCGCGGCCGCATGAGCGCGGCGGTCGCCGAGATCGGCCGCGGCGAAGAGTGCTTCGAAGGAACGCCGTTCGCGCTCGAGCTGGGCTAGCGCCCTTCCTGGCGCCGCGCGATCACGCCGGTCGCGAATCGTCAGCCCGCGCCCGTGAGCCACACGATGCCGGTGACGATGTCGTTGGTCAGCCTCGACACGAATTGCCAGACGAAGTTGAGATCGAGGCCCGTCTGCGCGCCCAATATCGGCAGGATCAGCAGCGCCGCGATGAGAATGATCATTCCGTAGGGCTCGAGCGAGGCGAGCGCGCGCGAAGGTCCGCCGGGCAGCAGCCCGACCAGGATGCGGCCGCCGTCGAGCGGGGGAATCGGCAGCAGATTGAAGACCGCGAGCAGCACATTGATGAGCAGGGCGTTGTCGAGGTTGTCGGCCGCCCAGCCCGCGGCGCCGTTCGGCAGGAACGGAACCAGACGAAACAAGACGGCGCTGAGAGTGGCGAGCGCGAGATTCATCGCCGGACCCGCCGCGGCGACGAACACCGAATCCCGCTTCGGATTGTTGAGCGCGCGGAAATTGACCGGCACCGGCTTGGCGTAGCCGAACAGAAACGGCGAGTGCGACAGCATCAGCAGCGCCGGCAGCAGCACCGTGCCGAACGGGTCGATGTGCTTGAGCGGATTGAAGGTGACGCGGCCGCGCAGCCATGCCGTGTCGTCGCCGAACAGCCGCGCGACATAGCCGTGCGCGGCCTCGTGAAAGGTGATGGCGATCACCAGCGGGATGATCCAGGTCGAAAGCTGGTAGAGCGATAGGCCGAAGCGAGGAAGCATCGGCCTATCCCTGAGCCGCCGGCGCCGCGCCGACAATCGAGGGCGGCGCGCGCAATTCATCGCGGATCTTCTGCAACGCGTTCTCGTCGAGCGTCTCGCGCTCGAGCAGAAGTTTGGCGCCGCGCTCGAGCGTGCCTTCATGCGCCTTGAGGATGCCGACCGTGCGCTCGAAGCTGTCGCTGACGATCTTCTGCACCGCCTGGTCGATCGCGCGGGCCGTTTCGTCGCTGTAGCGCTTCTCGTGCAAACCCATGAGACCCGGCGGCCCGGTCAGGAACGGAGACGGCGCGCTCTCGTAGGAGACCGGCCCGAGCGTCTGCTCCATGCCGAAACGCGTCGCCATGTCGCGGGCGATATCGGTCACTTTGGCGAGGTCGTCGGCGGCGCCGGTCGAAAGATGATGGAAGACGGTCCATTCCGCCGCCCGCCCGCCGAGCAGCACCGCCATCTTGTCGAGCAGCTCGTCGCGGGTGATCACATAACGATCCTCGGTCGGCCGCTGAATGGTGTAGCCGAGCGCGCCGACGCCCCGCGGGATGATCGAAATCTTATGCACCGGATCGGCGCCGGGCAGAGACATCGCCACCAGCGCGTGGCCCATTTCGTGATAGGCGACGATTTGCCGCTCCTTGGGACTGAGGACGCGCTTCTTCTTTTCCAGGCCGGCGACGATGCGCTCGACGCCCTCGGTGAAATCGCTCATGGCGACTTCCTTGGCGTCGCGCCGGGTCGCCACCAGCGCCGCCTCGTTGACGAGATTGGCGAGGTCGGCGCCGGTGAAGCCGGGCGTCAAAGCCGCGATCTTCTCCGCCGACACGTCGGCGGCGATCTTGTGGCCCTTCAGGTAGAGATTGACGATGTCGATGCGTCCGAGCTTGTCCGGGCGGTCGACCAGCACCTGACGGTCGAAGCGGCCGGCGCGCAGCAGCGCCGGGTCGAGGATTTCGGGCCGATTGGTGGCCGCGATCAGCACCAGGCCGCTGCGCGTATCGAAGCCGTCGAGCTCGACCAGCAGCTGGTTGAGGGTCTGCTCCTTCTCGTCGTGCCCCATGTAGGGATAGGCGCCGCGAGCGCGTCCCATCGCATCGAGTTCGTCGATGAAAATGATCGCCGGCGCCTTCTCGCGCGCCTGCACGAACAGATCGCGCACCCGCGCCGCGCCGACGCCGACGAACATCTCCACGAATTCCGAGCCATTGATCGAGAAGAACGGCACGCCGGCTTCGCCGGCGACCGCCCGCGCCAGCAGGGTCTTGCCCGTGCCGGGCGGCCCGACCAGCAGCACGCCCTTGGGCATTCGGGCCCCGAGGCGGCCGTATTCGGCCGGATGCTTGAGAAAGTCGACGATCTCCTCGAGCTCCGACTTGGCTTCGTCGACGCCCGCGACATCTTTGAACGTCGTCTTGGTGTCGCTTTCGACATAGATCTTCGCCTTGCTGCGGCCGATCGACATCATCCCGCCCAGTCCGCCCTGGCCTTGCGCGAGGCGCCGGAACCAGAACACCCATAGGGCGAAGAACAGCGCGGTCGGAACGATCCAGGACAGCAGCGTGGCGAGAACCGTGTTCTGGACCTGGCCGCTGAACTTCACATGATGGCTCTGAAGCTCGGCGGCCAGTCGCGGCGCGACCCGGGTCGTCTGGAAGCTTTTGGCGCCGTTCTTCTGCGCTTCCTTCCAGTCGCCCTCGATATAGTCGCCCGAGACGCGAACCTCGGCGATCTTGCCGCCGCTAAGGTCATCGAGAAACTGGCTGTAGGGAATGACGGCGACGTTTTGGCCCAAGGCCCACATTTGCGCGAACAGGATCACGCCCATGATGGCGACGAAAACGTACCATGCGTGCCATTGTTGTTGCTTGTCCATCGGCGGACGCCGACCTCGGGGGCTGGAGATGAGGCTGGGACCACCATGCAATTTTCGCGGGGCGCCGATCAAGCGCGCTGTCGTCGCGGCAAGAGTCGACGCGTCAGGACGGCGTCGAGGCAAGTCCAGAAAACGCGAGAATGGCGGCGAAGGCGAGCTTCACCGCGAACGATCGCTCGGTCGCCGCCGGTCTGATGGTCAGGATCGCCGTCCCAGTCAGAGGCTAATGGGGCGGCGGACCGGCCGTTCGCGCTGGGCGGCGACAGGGGGGCCAGCGGGCCGTGACCGATGAAACTCTCGTGAACATTGCTCGAGAGTGACTATTGTGGCGGAGGACCGGGGGCGAATTTGAATTCGCTGTCAATGTCGCCGCGCCTCGTCGCCCTGCCGCCCGCCGGTCGGCGCAGCGTTCCTGTCGGCGGGGTTCGGGCGCGGCGCACACCGACGCTGGCCGATGACACAGGGGTTCCGAGATGATTTACGAGCTTCGCATCTATCGCTGCCTCCCGAACCGGATGCCGGCGTTATTGAAGCGGTTCGAATTGGCGACGCTGCGGCTATGGGAGAGACACGGCGTCCGGCAGGCCGGCTTCTGGACGACGCTGATCGGAGAGTTGAGTAACGATCTCACTTACCTCCTGGCCTGGGAGTTGCTCGCCGAGCGCGAGCAAAAGTGGGCCGCCTTCGTCAGCGATCCCGAGTGGATCGCCGCCAAGCGCGACAGCGAGAAGGACGGACCGATCCTGGCGAACGCGGCGAGCTCGATCTTGCAGCCGACCTCGTTCTCGAGCGTGCGCTAGAGCGGCGCGCGCCGGAAGTCGCTGCCCGGGCCGATCAACGGCCGTCGCGAATCAAGGCTGCGTCCGTCCGGCAAGCCCTGGCGGAGCGGCCTTGACGTCGACCCTCAAATGGCGCGAGGATGGCTGATTATTAGGACAATGCTTTTAAGGGGCCGATTGGGCCCGAACGTGTGAGTTTGCTTGCAGCCATTATGTTCCTCGGCGGAGGAATGCCATGATTTCGCGTCGATCTTTTCTGCCTTTGGCCGCGGTCGCACCGTCATTTATTTACCGGGGATTGCGGGCCACATCACCAGCTTACGCCGCCAACGCTCCAGGCGTCAGCGCCACCGAGATCAAGATCGGCCAGACGATGCCCTATCTCTCCGCCACGGACTTTCAGGACGGGTACGCGTTTTCTACGGCTACCATGTCGCGAGCGTCATGACTCACGTCTTGAAACAGTGCGGCGACCACCTGTCGCGCGACAACATCATGCGCCAGGCGCTGAGCATCAAGGAATTCACCACCCCGCAGCTGCTCCCCGGCATAACGGTCAACACCTCGCCGACCAATTATATGCCGATCCGGCAGTTCCAGCTTCAGCGCTTCAACGGCGAGAATTGGGAACTGTTCGGAGACGTGCTGAGCGGCTGAGGGCGGCGAACGAGCCTTGTCCAACGGGCGAGGTTCGCGCGACTTCACCCCGCCAGGGGGGCGGGGCGAAAACGGCGCCGAGCGTTCCAGCGCCGCTCGTGGGGGAGGTCATGGACTGCCGGATGAAATGCGAAATCATCGCCAAGTTCGCTGAAAGTCTGCGCGGGCCGGTGATCGGGCGAGAGCATCCGGAATATGAGGAGGCGCGGCAGCTCTACAACGCCATGATCGATAGGCGGCCGCTTGTCATCGCGAAATGCGCGGATGTCGCCGACGTGATCGCAGCCGTCAATTTCGGCCGCGACAACAAGCTGCCGATCGCCATTCGCGGCGGCGGCCACAACGCGCCGGGTCTGGCCAGCGTCGACGATGGTCTGGTGATCGACCTTTCGCTGATGAAAGGCGTGAGGGTCGATCCGAAAAATCGGACAGTGCGGGTCGGCCCGGGGTGCGCCAGCGGCGACGTCGATCATGCGACGCAGGCGTTCGGGCAGGCCGTGCCGTTCGGGATCGTTTCGACGACCGGCGTCGCGGGCCTCACCTTAAGCGGCGGGCACGGATATCTCAGCCGCCGGTATGGCCTCGCAGCGGACAATCTGCTCGAGGCGGACGTGGTGCTGGCCGACGGCAGATTCGTAGTCGCCTCGGAAACGGACAATGCGGATCTTCTTTGGGCCCTGCGCGGCGGCGGCGGAAACTTTGGCGTCGTCACCAGCTTCCTGTTCCGCACCAACCCGGTTGCGATGGTCTACGGCGGGCCGATCTTCTTCGAGCTTTCGGACGCGCCGACCGTCATGAAATGGTTCCGCGAAAATCAGCCGAAGGCCCCGGACGAGTTCTATATGTTCCTCGGGTTCCACACGCTGCTGCCCGCCGATCCAACCCCGAAGGAACACTGGTCGAAGAAGACGTGCGTCGTCATCGTTTCGCATTCCGGGCCGCTTTCGGAGGCCGAAGCGGCCGTCAACGCGGTGCGGGCGGCCTTGCCGAATCCGATCATCGATTGGGCCCAGCCCATGCCCTACATGGCGATCCAGACCATGTTCGATGCGGCGGCGCCCAAAGGCAACCAATGGTACGTGAAAGGCGACTTCGTCAAGGAATTGCCCGACGCCGCCATCGATGCGCATGTCGCATTTGCTGCGAAGATGCCGAGCGTGCTTTCCTGCATGCACCTCTATCCGATCGACGGCGCGGTCCATCGGCGGAACAGCGACACCGCCGCCTGGGGCTGTCGCGATGCGGCGTGGTCGCTGATAATTGCTGGCGTCGATCCCGATCCGGCGATGGCCCCGCGCATCAAGGAATGGGCGCAGGCCTATTGGCGGGCGGTCCATCCCTACAATCTGCCCGGCGCCTACCCGAACTTCATGATGGACGATGAGGGCGAGGCGCGCGTCAAGGCCGCCTACGGCCCAAATTACGATCGACTGGCGGCGGCAAAGAAGGCGTACGATCCGACCAACCTGTTCCGTGTGAACCAGAATATCCGGCCGGCTGGCTGATCCGTCGTTTGATGGACGGTGGGAGGACCCCATGCCGATTTTCATGGACCGCCACGACACGCCGCCCGATTTTACGGCGGAGGACATGGCGGCTGCGCACCGCAAAGACGTCGAAAATCAGGATCGGTTCGGGGCGAATATTCCGGACCTATTGGTTCGACCATCAGTGTCGCACAGTCTTCTGCCTCATCGAGGCGCCCGACGCCGCCACGGCGGTGCGGTGCCATCGTGAGTCGCACGGCGATGACGGAGTCCCAACCGCCATCATTCCGGTCGATCTTGCCGCGGTCGAGGCCTTCCTTGGCCGCACCAGCGATCCGAGCGAGGCCTCAGAGGCAGCCGCGCCGGCGATGCGCGCCGTCATGTTCACCGACATCGTCGGTTCGACGGAGATGACGGCGCGCCTCGGCGACAGCGCGGCGCTCGAACTGGTGCGGGTGCACGACGGGCTGGTCCGGCGCGCGCTCGACGCGCATGGCGGGCGCGAAGTCAAGCATACCGGCGACGGCATCATGGCCGCCTTCGATCACGTGCCGGACGGCGTGCTGGCCGCCGCCGACATCCAGCGCCATCTTGCCGCATTCAATGCGCTCGCCTCCGAGAAGTTGCGCGTTCGGATCGGCATTCATGCCGGCGAACCGGTCGCCGACCATAACGACCTGTTCGGCGCGACGGTGCAGCTCGCGAACCGGCTGTGCGGCGAAGCGGAGGCCAACAGCATCCTCGTCTCCGGATCTCGTGCGCAAGCTGTGCGAGGAGGATGCGGCCCGCTTCGAGGCGCTTGGCG
>CAWAIM010000012.1:0-17122 GCA_963781895.1 uncultured Alphaproteobacteria bacterium | reverse complement strand
GCGGCGGCGACCACCATGGCGGGGGCGTTGTAGTGCCGGCGCAGGTAGCGACCGATCGCTTCGCGGTCGAAGGCGCCGACGCCGTCGCGCGTGCCCAGGACCGGCCGTCCGATCGCCTGGTCGGGCCATGCGCGCGCGGTGAGCAGGTCGAACACGAGGTCATCGGGCGTGTCCTCGACCGCGCTGATTTCCTGCATGATCACATTCTTCTCGCGATCGAGCTCGGTTTGGTCGAACTGGCTGTCGGTCAGAATGTCGCCAATGACGTCAAGCGCCAGACCCGCGTCGTCCCCCAGCACGCGGGCGAAATAGACCGTGCGCTCAACGCCGGTCTCGGCGTTGAGGTCGCCGCCGACATCCTCTATCGCCTCGGCGATATCGCGAGCGCTCCGGCGGCGGGTGCCTTTGAACGCCATGTGTTCGAGCAGGTGCGAAAGCCCGTGTTCGGCGATGCTCTCGTGGCGAGAGCCGGCGCCAACGAACACGCCGATGGCGGCCGTTTTCAGATGGGTCGCCGCCTCGCTAATGACGCAGAGGCCGGAGGGCAGGGTCGTGACCTTAGCGTTCACGCGGCGGCTCGCGCGGTTTGACGCAGATAGTCGACCACCGCGTCGCGGTTGTTGGGCAGAACGACGATCGAACTCGTTGCGATCCATCAAATCGGAAAGGTGTGGAGGCAGTGCGGGGCGCAGGCCCGTGGCGCGCTGGACGGCGTCGGGGAACTTTGCCGGGTGAGCGGTGCCGAGCGCAATGACAGGCGTCGCCGGCGCGACCCTGAGCGCGCTTCTCGCCGCGCCGACGCCGATCGCGCTGTGCGGGTCGATGACGACGCCGCTCTCGCGATAGACGCGGCCCATCTCCGCGGCGCAGGCCGCCTCATCGATCCGTAGCGCGTCGAAGTCGGCCCGGACTCGTTGCAGGGTCGCGGCGGGAATCGCAAACCAGCCGTCGCTGACGAGGCTGCCCATCGCCGCCCGAATCAATTCCGGGTCCCGTCCCGAGGCCTCGAACAGGAGGCGTTCGAAATTCGACGATACTTGAATGTCCATCGACGGCGATTGGGTCGCCTTGACGCCCTTGGGCTCATAGCAGCCGCTTGCGAGAGCGCGGGCGAGAATGTCGTTCTCGTTGGTGGCGACGACGAGCCGCTCGATCGGCAGACCCATGCGTTTGGCGTAATAGCCCGCGAGCACGTCGCCGAAATTCCCGGTCGGCACCGCGAACGAGATTGAGCGGTCGGGCGCGCCCAGCGCTACGGCGCTGACGAAATAATAGACGATCTGGGCAAGGATGCGCGCCCAGTTGATCGAGTTCACTCCCGATAAGCTCATCTCGTCACGAAAGGCGAGATCGCCAAAGAGCTCTTTGACCATGCGCTGACAGTCGTCGAACGTGCCTTCGATCGCCAGCGCGTGGACGTTGGGCTTGTCGACCGTGGTCATTTGCCGCCGCTGGACGTCGGACACCCGCCCCCGCGGGTAGAGAACATAGACATCCGTGTTCGAATGACCGCCGAACGCCTCGATCGCGGCCGCGCCGGTGTCGCCTGACGTGGCGCCGAGAATTGTCGCCCGCGCGCCGCGCCGGCGCAGCACGCGGTTCATCGCCCGGCCAAGCCATTGCATGGCGAAATCCTTGAACGCCAGGGTAGGTCCGTGAAACAGTTCGAGCGTGAACAAATTGTCGTCGAGCTGCACCAGTGGCGCCGTCGCGGCGTGGCGGAAGCCGGCATAGGCGTCCACGGTCATAGCGCTGAGCTCGGCGGGCGCGAAATCGTCGGCGACGAAAGCCGACATCACGCGCGTCGCGGCCTCCTCGTAAGGCAGGCCCCTCAAAGCCGCGATGGCCTCGGATGGCCATTCGGGAATCGCGAGCGGCGAATAGAGGCCGCCATCGCGCGCCAGACCCGTGAGAAGCGCGTCGGCGAAACCCAGCGTCGGCGCCGCACCTCTCGTCGAAATATATTGCACGAACCTGAAATCCCTGGCCGATTTGATCCTCGTCTAGCGCAAAACGCGCGAAAGGGGAATGTCGGCGGACATGGTCCCAAGATTGGGGCCAAACCAAGACGTTTGCGCGCGCGCCGCAGCGCGTCAAGGCGCGCCTGGCGGGCCTGGACTTGAAAATTTCCCTCAAAGTTTCATTATCTAACGTCAAACGGAGAAAGTGCGTCTCTCCAGCGTTGATTCGCCTTGAGACGCGAGTTTGGGTGGTGCGTCATGTCGGTATCGTTCACGGCGCTTTTGGCGAAACTGGTGCAGAAGGGCTGCCTTGACGTGGAGACGGCCGATGGCGCGATCCATACTTTGGGCGATGGCGTAGGTCCGCGCCTCGGGGTTAGGCTTCTCGATCGCGCGGCGGAGCGGGAAATACTTCTGGATCCCGCGCTGTCATTCGGCGAACTTTATATGGACGGGCAACTCGTGGTGACCCGAGGCAGCCTCTACGAGGTTCTCGAGCTGGGAGCGAGGAATCTCGCCGACGTGGAATTTCTGCCCTGGGTCAAGGCGATTGATAAGTTTCGGGTTGCCATTCGCCGTCTGCATCAGCGTAACGATCGTGAGAACGCCAGAATAAACATTGCGCGTCACTACGACCTGAACGCGCGTCTTTACGATCTTTTCCTTGACTCCGATCGGCAATACTCTTGCGCTTATTTCGAATATCCTGGTCAAACGCTCGACGACGCGCAAACCGCCAAGAAGCGCCACATCGCCGCCAAGTTGCTGCCGAAGGATGGCGCGACGGCGCTCGACATCGGTTGCGGGTTCGGCGGCATGGCGCTCTATCTGGCGGGCGTCGCCGGAGCGAAGGTCACCGGCGTTACGTTGTCGAAGGAGCAATTTGGCATCGCGACCGAACGCGCCCGGCTCATGGGCCTTGCCGATCGGGTCGATTTCCGACTTCAGGATTATCGCGACGTCGAAGAGAGCTTCGATCGCATCGTCTCGGTCGGGATGTTCGAGCACGTGGGCGCCCCTGGCTACGACGAATATTTCAACACCGCCCGACGACAGCTCAAGGACGACGGCGTGATGCTGCTCCACGCGATCGGCCGGAACTCCGTTCCCGGCGCCACCAATCCCTGGATACGCAAATATATCTTCCCCGGCGGTTACATTCCGAGCCTGTCCGAAGTCCTGCCCGCGATCGAACGGTCCGGACTTTACGTTACCGACATCGAGATTCTTCGGCTTCACTACGCCGACACGCTGCGCGCGTGGCGCGAGCGCTTCATAGTCAATCGCGACGAAGCGGCGCGGCTCTATGACGAGCGCTTTTGCCGCATGTGGGAATTCTACCTCGCCGGGTCGGAGACGTCATTCCGTGTTGACGGTCATATGGTTTTCCAGATCCAGATCGCCAAGCGCCAGGACGCGGTTCCGCTCACACGCGACTATATCTCCGAGCGCGAGGCGGAACTGCGCAGCCGGGAGGCGGCGCGACTGCCGATGCGGCAGGCGGCCGAGTGAAACCTGAGGCGCGAGCGCACGCACTCGATCCGCGCCGAGCGCCGTCAGCAATGACCGCAACAAACGTCAGGCCGCGCGCGCGAAGCGCACCGCCAGGCCCGTCACCGTGACCCGCTGAAGAATGACGCCGTCGATATCGCACCCCTTGACGCCGTCCACTTCGAACCGCACGTCGACGATGGCGTCCGCGCCGTATTCCTCGGCCTCGCGCGTCAGCGCCTCGATCGCCGCCTGACGCTCGGCCTCGGAGCCGGGATCATCGACGGCGCGCCAGCGGGCCGTGGCCTTGATCCGCCCAATCGCGATTGTACGCCGGCCGTCCTCGAGGGCGGCCGCAAAACTCACTTGCATAGGTCCGATCATCCCCATTTTACTCAACGTCTAAACCATAGGCGCCGGAGGCTTTCCGGCTCGTTAATCGTGATCATGAGCGTGTAGGCTGAAGCCGTCTGTGTCTTGGCGCACGCGCCTGGCGCGCGGTCCGACGAGACGACGAGCGGCGCTGGGGAGCGCCGCTTCTGATTTCGACCAAATCGGCTCGTTGTCCTATTCGCCCGCCGCCGCTGTCTCCACGGCTTGGGCCTTTTCGAGGTCGGCGCCGGTCTGTTGATCGACGACGCGCATCGACAGTTTCACCTTGCCGCGATCATCGAGGCCCAGCACCTTGACCTTGACCTTATCGCCTTCCTTAACGACGTCCGTCGTTTTGGCGACGCGCGTTTTGGCGAGTTGCGAAATATGGACGAGGCCATCCTTGGAGCCGAAGAAATTGACGAAGGCGCCGAACTCGACCGTCTTGACGACCGTGCCGTCGTAGATCTGACCGACTTCCGGCTCCGACACGATTGACTTGATCCAGTTGACGGCGGCCTTGATCTTGGCGCCGTCGCTGGAGGCGACCTTCACCGTGCCGTCGTCCTCAATATTGATCTTGGCTCCCGTTTTTTCGACGATTTCGCGGATCACCTTGCCGCCGGTGCCGATCACCTCGCGGATCTTGTCGGTCGGAATTTTCATGGTCTCGATGCGCGGCGCGAACTCGCCGAGTTCCGACCGGGCCCCGGTGATCGCCTTGCCCATCTCGCTGAGGATATGCAGGCGGCCATCGCGCGCCTGAGCGAGCGCGGCTTTCATGATTTCCTCGGTGATCCCGGCGATCTTGATGTCCATCTGCAGCGAGGTGACCCCTTCGTTGGTGCCGGCGACCTTGAAGTCCATGTCGCCGAGGTGGTCTTCGTCGCCGAGAATGTCCGACAGGACGGCGAAGCGCGATCCTTCGAGGATGAGCCCCATGGCGATGCCGGCGGTTGGGCGCTTCAGCGGCACGCCGGCGTCCATGAGCGCAAGCGATGAGCCGCAGACCGTGGCCATCGAGGATGAACCGTTGGATTCCGTGATCTCGGAGACGACACGGATTGTGTATGGGAATTCCGCCGGGGTGGGCAGCATCGGATGGATCGCGCGCCAGGCGAGTTTGCCATGGCCGATTTCGCGCCGTCCGGGCGTGCCCATGCGCCCGGTCTCGCCGACGGAATAGGGCGGGAAGTTGTAGTGGAGCATAAAGCGCTCCTTGTAGGTGCCGTCCAACGAATCGACATATTGCTCGTCCTCGCCCGTGCCGAGAGTCGCAACGACGAGGGCCTGCGTTTCGCCGCGCGTGAACAGCGCCGACCCATGCGTGCGCGGCAGGACCCCGACCTCCGCCTGGATCGGGCGCACGGTCGTCAAGTCGCGCCCGTCGATGCGGCGCTTGTGGTCGAGAATGTTCCAACGCACGACCTTCGCCTGGGCGTTGTGAAACGCTTCGGCGATGTGCTCAATGGGAAATTTTGGTTCGGCCTCCTCGGGCGCGAGCGCGGCCATGACCTTGGCCTTGGCGGCGGCGATGGCGGCATAGCGCTCCTGTTTCTGAGTGATCGCGTAGGCCGCCCGCAAGTCGGCTTCGCCGACCTCCAGCACAGCCTTCTCGACCTCCAGGCGGTCGCTGCGGGGAAGATCGCGCGGCTCCTTGGCCGCCTTTTCCGCCAGGCGAATGATCGCCTGAATCACCGGCTGGAAGCCGACATGGCCGGCCATGACCGCCTTCAGCATCGTTTCCTCGGAAAGCTCCTTGGCTTCCGACTCGACCATCAGGACCGCGTCCGCGGTCCCGGCGACGACGAGGTCGAGCGAAGAATCCTTCATCTCCTCAACCGTCGGGTTGACCCTGACCTCGCCCTTGATCACGCCGACGCGCGCCGCGCCGATCGGACCCATGAATGGCACGCCGGACAGGGTAAGCGCCGCCGAGGACGCGATCAGCGCCAGAATGTCGAAGTCCGACTCGAGGTCATAAGAGAAGACCGTCGCGATCACCTGGGTGTCGCAGCGGAATTCGTCGGGAAACAGCGGGCGGATCGGCCTGTCGATCAGCCGCGACGTCAGCGTCTCGCGATCCGAGGGGCGCCCCTCGCGCTTGAGATAGCCGCCCGGTATGCGGCCGGCGGCGAAGGCCTTCTCCTGATAGTGGACCGTGAGCGGGAAAAAATCGAGGCCGGGCTTGGCCTCCTTTGCGGCGACGACGGTCGCCAGCACGGTGGTTTCGCCCCAGGTGGCGTAGACGGCGCCGTCGGCCTGTCGGGCGACACGTCCGGTTTCTAGAACGAGCGTGCGCCCGCACCAGGTGAGTTCTTCGCGTTGAATGTCAAACATCTTTCTTCGTCCTGTGAAATAGATAGGATGCGAAGGCCAGCGGCCGCGCCGCCCACATTCCGGGCTCGTCATCGGCAAGACGGCGAGGGGCTGGCCCAATGGAACCCAGCCCCTTGCGATCCTGCCATGACGCGAGGCTCTCGCATTTCGTTGCGGACGCCGGCCGTTGCCGCCGCCCGTTCATGACGCCGGGGCGCGCCTCGAACGATGCGCCCCTCAATCGCGCCGTCGCCTTTAGCGGCGGATGCCCAGACGCTCGATCAAGGTCTTGTAGCGCGCTTGGTCCTGCTTCTTGACATAATCGAGAAGCGTCCGGCGCTGCGAGACCATCTTGAGCAGGCCGCGGCGGGAGTGGTTGTCCTTGACATGGGTCTTGAAGTGGTTGGTCAGATTGGCGATCCTCTCGGTGAGGATCGCGACCTGGACCTCGGGCGACCCGGTGTCGCCGACCTTCAGGCCATACTGGTTGATGAGCGCAGTCTTGCGCTCGGCGGTGATCGACATCGGATTGTTCCTTAATAATGCGGCCGGCCGAGGCCCGCCTGAACGTTGTTGAGCGGCCGAACCGGGATGTCGTCCAGGTCGGTCGCGTCGCTGACCCCGCGCCTGCTTGCGGTCGCGGATCGGGCGCTTATACAGATTTTGGGCCGCGGCGCCAGACTTTTCTCGACATTCGCCTCGGCGTCGACCCGCGTCGGCGACTTGCCCAGCGCCCAGGGAACGGCTAGCAAGCCCCAACAAATCACACTGCCGCGCAATGACGACATCGCCCGAAGCTCTGCTATCTTACCTCGCATCTCTGTCGATACACGCCTCGACCGTCGATCACCCCCCACTGCACACTGTGGAGGATTCGCAGGCGTCGCGCGGCGACATTCCGGGCGGGCACACGAAGAATCTGTTCGTCAAGGACAAGAAGGGCCGGTTGTTCCTGTTGGTGCTGGGCGAGACGACTTCGGTCGACCTCAAGCGCGTGCATGAGAAAATCGGCGCGCAGGGACGTGTCTCCTTCGGATCGGCCGAATTGCTGGCGGAGGTGTGGGGCGTACAGCCGGGCGCCGTCACGCCTTTCGGCGCGATCAACGACAGGGCTGGCCGCGTCAGCGTCGTCCTGGACGAGGCGATGATGGGCTGCGAACGACTCAACTTTCATCCGCTGGTCAATACAAGCACGACGGGCCTCGCTAGCGCCGATCTGGTCAAATTCCTGCGTTCGACCGGCCACGAGCCGCTGGTCGTGGCGCTCGGACAAGATCGGCCGCCGGTTGAATAACGCGCCGCGCGCCTCCATCTAGGCACGCGAAATAACGAACGTACGCGAAGCGCCGGGTTGGCGCCGGGCTGGAGATGAGAAACATGGCCATCAGCGACGGCGCCACGGCGCCCCAAGTCAAGACCGCCTCCGCGGTCAAGGACGTCACCACCGCTTCGTTCCGGGCGGACGTGATCGCGGAATCCGCCCGCCAGCCGGTTCTGGTCGATTTCTGGGCGCCCTGGTGCGGCCCGTGCAGACAACTTGCCCCAGCGCTCGAAAAGGCGGTCGCGGATTCCAGCGGCAAGGTCACGCTGGTCAAGATGAACATCGACGATCATCCGCAAATCCCCGGCCAGCTCGGCATCCAGTCGATTCCCGCGGTCATCGCCTTCGACAAGGGACAGCCGGTCGACGGCTTCGTCGGCGCCTTGCCCGAAAGCCAGATTCGAGGCTTCATCGAGCGTCTTGTCGGGCCTCTGGAGGACGAAGCGGCGGCGCTCATCGTCGAAGCCGACGAAGCCGCGGCCAAGGGCGACGCGGCCGGGGCGGCGGCGCTCTACGTCGAGGCTTTGGCTGAGAACCCGGCCGAGGCCAAGGCGATCGGTGGGCTGGCCAAGCTCCGGGTCGCCGAGGGTCGACTCGCCGAGGCTAAGGCGCTGCTGGAAACGGCCACGCCGCCGGCGCCCGGCAAGGAGCATGATCCGGCGGTCGCCGCCGCCTGGGCGGCGCTGGGCCTTGCCGAACAGGCCTCGAAAATCGGCGAGCTCGCGCCGCTCGAGCAGGCCGTCGCGGCCAATCCCGACGATCACAAATCGCGTTTCGATCTTGCCGTTGCGCTGTCGGCGAAGGGCGACAGGGAGGGCGCTGCGGACCAACTGCTCGAGATTATCAGGCGGGACCGCAAATGGAACGAAGAGGCGGCGCGCAAGCAGTTGCTGCAGCTGTTCGAGGCCTGGGGCCTGATGGACTCCGCGACGGTCGCCGCGCGCCGCAAGCTCTCGGCGATCTGGTTTTGAACACGAACACCGATTCTGGCGCCCGGCGCTAACCGGGCGCGCGTAACTCAAGAGGCGTCCGAAAGCGAGTTCGAGAGCTATGAAGCTCAACCGTATTTTTGCCGGGCCGGCCGACATGCCGGCGACCATCCCGCTCTTTCCGCTCGAAGGCGCGCTTCTTTTGCCGCGCCGGCCGATTCAACTGACCGTATTTGAGCCGCGCTATCTTTCCATGCTCGATGATTCGCTGAGCGGCGAGCGCCTGATCGGCGTCATCCAGCCGTCGAGCGCGGAGGAGACTTCCGATCCGGCGCCGGAGCTCTATCAGTTCGGCTGCGCTGGCCGCATTGTCCAATTCGCGGAGATTGGCGACGGCCGCTGCTTTGTGACGCTGATGGGCGTGGCGCGGTTCCGCGTCGCCTCGGAGGCCCGGACCGAAACCCCATATCGGGTCGCCGTGGCCGATTACTCGTCCTTTGCCGAGGATTTCAAGGAGGGCGCGGGGGAAGCCGCCGTCGATCGCGAGGGCCTGATCGCAACGCTGCGCCGATTCGCCGAGGTCCACGAGGTCAAGGTCGTGTGGAGCGACATCAAGAAGGCGTCAAACGAGGCGCTGGTCAATGGCCTGTCGATGATGAGCCCGTGCGGGCCGAAGGAAAAGCAGGCGCTGCTGGAGGCGCCCGACCTGAGAGCGCGCGCGGAAATGCTGGTGGCGATCACGACGATCGGGCTTGCGCGCGGCGACGACGCGGCGATGCAGCTTCATTAAAGCGGGCGCGATGACGCCGTTGCCTCGGCGCGACAAACCTGATAGCAGCCCCTCCTTCACGTGGGAGAACGCCCGGAGAGCCAGCCGGGAGCGCCGTTCGCACCACGAAACTGCAACCTGGCGTGAGCCTTTGGAGCGAAAGCCCCGAGGGCCGCGTCTACGAATGGAGCAGCCTCATGGCAAAGAAAATTGTCGGCTATATCAAACTGCAGGTGCCAGCGGGGGCGGCCAATCCGTCGCCGCCGATCGGTCCCGCGCTCGGCCAGCGCGGCCTCAACATCATGGAATTCTGCAAGGCCTTCAACGCACGCACCGCGCAGATGGAGAAGGGGGCGCCGATTCCGGTCGTCATCACCGCCTTTCAGGACCGCTCGTTCACCTTCGAGATGCGTCAGCCGCCCGTGACCTTCTTTCTCAAGAAGGCGGCGGGTCTGAAGCTCGGCAAGAAGCCTGCGTCCGGCGCCAAGACGCCCGGCCGCGGCTCCGTCGGCAAGGTGACTAGAGCGCAGGTGCGCGAGATCGCCGAGAAGAAGATCGTCGACCTCAACTGCGACACGATCGAGGCGGCGATGGCGATGATCGAGGGCTCCGCCCGTTCGATGGGCCTGCAGGTGGAGGGCTGAACGATGACGCATCATGGCAAGAGGGTGAAGAGGGCGCGCGAGACGGTCGAGCGCACCAAGCTTTATAAGCTCGACGACGCGCTGAAGCTGGTGAAGGGCGCCGCCAACGCCAAGTTCGACGAGACGGTAGAGCTTTCGATCAACCTCGGCGTCGATCCCAAGCACGCCGACCAGATGGTGCGCGGCGTCGTCAATCTGCCCAACGGCACCGGGCGCACGCTCAGGGTCGCGGTGTTCGCGCGCGGGGCCAAGGCCGACGAAGCGCGCGCCGCCGGCGCCGACATCGTGGGGGCTGAAGACTTGGTCGCGGCGGTGCAGGGCGGCGAGATCAACTTCGACCGTTGCATCGCCACCCCCGACCTGATGCCGCTGGTCGGCCGTCTCGGCAAGGTGCTCGGGCCGCGCGGCCTGATGCCGAACCCGAAGGTCGGCACGGTGACGATGGACGTCAAGGCGGCGGTGGCCGCCTCCAAGGGCGGCGCCGTCGAGTTCCGCGCCGAGAAGGCCGGGATCGTACAGGGCTCGGTCGGCAAGGCCTCGTTCGGCGAGGACAAGCTCGCCGAGAACGTTCGCGCCTTCGTCGATGCGGTCAACCGCGCCAAGCCTCCCGGCGCCAAGGGTCATTATCTCCTGCGCGCGGCGTTGTCCTCGACCATGGGGCCGGGCGTGCGGCTCGACCTCGCGACGCTGCAGTCGGTAGGCATGACGGGGGCTTAAAAGGGCCCACGACCACGTTCGACGGCGGGCCTCCGCATGGGCGGCCCGCCGTTTTCGTTGTGTTGGACGGGGCGCGGTCTCTTTCCAATTCTTGCAGAGCGCGAGCCGTCGCGCTCTGCAGATTCCGTGCGTCAGCGCGGGCGCGCCTTCGCACTCGCGAATCTCGATGATCGGTTCTGGTCATCGTGATTCGGCATTAAGGGTCAGCGCGAATGATCCGTCCCGCCGCGCCTCTCCCGATCGACGACGTGCTCGGCGCGCTGCGCTCCGCGCTCGACGCCCACGTCGGCGCCGTGCTCGTCGCCCCGCCGGGCGCCGGCAAAACAACGCGCGCGCCCCTGGCCCTGCTCGATGAGCCGTGGGCGAAAGGCAAGCGCCTGGTGCTGCTCGAGCCTCGCCGCCTCGCCGCCCGCGCCGCCGCGGCGCGCATGGCCGCGACTTTGGGCGAGACGGTCGGCGGCACCATCGGCCTGCGCGTGCGCCTGCAGAGCCTGGTCTCGTCGCGCACGCGCATCGAGGTCGTGACCGAGGGCGTCTTTACGCGCATGATTCTTGACGATCCGTCGCTCGAGGGCGTCGCCGCGGTGCTGTTCGACGAATTTCACGAGCGCTCGCTCGACGCCGACCTCGGTCTCGCGCTGGCGCTCGACGCTCGGGCGGGCTGGCGCGAGGACCTGCGCGTTCTGGCGATGTCGGCGACGCTCGACGGAGCGCGGGTGCAAGCGCTCATCGGCAATGCGCCGCTGATCGAAAGCGCGGGCCGCGCTTATCCGGTCGCGACGCGCTATGTCGGGCGCGATTCGCGCGCCCGAATCGAGGACGAAGTCGCCCGCGTGACTGTGTCCGCGCTGGAAAGCGAGGGCGGATCGATCCTCGTCTTCCTGCCGGGAGTAAGCGAAATCCGGCGCGTCGCGGAGATTTTGGCGGCGCGGATCAAGGGGAGCGACATCGACATCGCGCCGCTCCATGGGACGCTTGACGCGCGCGGCGCAGGATCTCGCGGTTCAGCCCGCGGCTCCGGGGCGGCGCAAGATCGTGCTCGCGACCTCGATCGCCGAGACGTCGCTGACCATCGAGGGCGTGCGCGTCGTCGTCGACTCAGGCGTCATGCGCGTGCCGCGCTATGAGCCCGACATCGGCCTGACCCGGCTGGAGACGGTGCGCGTCAGCAGAGCCAATGCCGACCAGCGGCGCGGGCGGGCGGGGCGCGTCGAACCAGGAATCTGTTACCGCCTGTGGGAAGAGGCCGCAAACGGCGGATTGGAGCCTTACGCCGCCCCGGAGATTCTGTCCGCCGACCTCACCGGCTTCCTGCTCGATTGCGCCGCCTGGGGGGTCGTCGATCCGGCGCGGCTGGCCTTCCTCGATCAGCCGCCGCGCGGCGCGCAGGCGGAAGCGCGCGCGCTGCTGACAGCCATCGGCGCCGTCGACGGCGAGGGACGCATCACCGACGA
Source organism: uncultured Alphaproteobacteria bacterium (assembly GCA_963781895.1). Taxonomy (GTDB): domain Bacteria; phylum Pseudomonadota; class Alphaproteobacteria; order Rhizobiales; family Beijerinckiaceae; genus Roseiarcus. The sequence goes on along the minus strand of CAWAIM010000012.1, from coordinate 5,145 downwards.
AGGGCGCGCGATCTCGCGTCTTGCGCTGCCGCCTCGTCTGGCGCGCATGGTCGTCGACGCGGCGCGCCGGGGCGATGCTGGACTAGCGAGCGAGGTCGCCGTCGTGCTGACCGAGCGCGGGCTCGGCGGCGACGCCGTCGATCTGGCGAGCCGCCTGCAGGCCTTCGGCCGCGACCGCTCTCAGCGCGGCGACGACGCGAGGCGGCTGGCGCGAGGGTTGGCGCAAAGGGCGGCGCAGGCCCTCGCCCCGGCCCTCTCCGGCAAGCGGGAGAGGGCGCGAATCCCTTCTCCCGCTTGCGGGAGAAGGCGGCGCGAAGCGTCGGAAGAGGGTGCGCATCATGTCACTCCCGGGGCCCTTCTCGCCGCCGCCTACCCTGACCGCATCGCCATGGCGCGCGGAAAACGGGGGGAGTTTCTGATGGCGAACGGGCGGGCGGCGGCGTTGGAGGCGCATGACGCGCTGGCGGGCGAGCCGTTTCTCGCCATCGGCGAGGTCGTCGGCCGCCCCGCCTCGGCGCGGATTCTTCTGGCCGCGCCGCTGACGCTCGCTGACATCGAAGCGGTCGCTGGCGCGTCGATCGAGACGGCGAACGAATTGGCCTTCGACCCCGCTTCCGCGGCGTTGCGGGCGCGCCGGCGCCGGCGCCTCGGTGCGCTCGTGCTGGCCGAGCAGACGCTGGCCGTCGCGCATGACGACGCGAGCGCGCTCGCCCTGGCGCGCGGCGTCCTTTCTCTTGGCCTCGAACGTCTGCCGTGGAGCAAGTCGCTCGAGCAATGGCGCGACCGGGTCATGTTCCTGCGCCGCGCCGAGGGCGATATCTGGCCGGATCTGTCGGATCGGTCGCTGGCGGGCGACGCGCGCTGGCTGGCGCCGTCTCTTGTCGGCAAGACGCGTCTCGACGAGTTCGGCGCCGACGCCATGTCGCAGGCCTTGCGAGCGCTTTTGCCTTGGGAGCTGGTGCGGCGGTTGGATGAGGAGGCGCCGACCCACTTCCATGCGCCGACCGGGACCGCCGCGCCGATCGACTACCAAGCCGAGGGCGGTCCGGCGATCGCGTTGCGCGTGCAGGAACTGTTTGGACAGAGCGCGCACCCCTCGTTGGCGGGCGGGCGGGTCCCGCTGACGCTTCATCTCCTCTCGCCCGCCCTTCGCCCGATCCAGATCACCCGCGACCTGCCCGGCTTCTGGCGCGGCTCATGGGCCGCCGTGCGCTCCGACCTTCGCGGCCGCTACCCGCGTCACTTCTGGCCTGAGGACCCGGCGAGCGCCGCGCCGACCGCGCGGGCGAAGCCACGCGGGACGTAAGCACGCGACATGGTCACGAGCGCGCCATCGCGGCCCACTTCCGGTTGATCGCCAAAACCGCGGCGACGAATGCCAGAGGGACAATCGCCGCCCACGAGCCAATGACAGCGATCGCCGAGGCGACCGCCCAGAGAATCGAGACCAGATGCTCCATCAGGCCGACGAGCTTCGATTGGGAATGTCGGCGCAGCACGAGGCCGCGGCGCGACGGCGCCTGTCGCCACAGATTGACCAGCGCCGCCGACGCGACCGCTCCGGCGCCGAACACAAGCGCGCAGAGCCCGGCCCATGGCGAGGCTAGCCCCAGCGCGGCCAGCGGGAGCGCCAGGGCGAGCGCGATCGGCTGGCCGATAGCGGCGATCTTGCCGCGTTCGACCGTACCGCGCGAGACAGGAGCGCTTGCAAGGAAATCGGGCGCGTCCTCAGCCGACAAAGCGATCCAGGATAGCGCTCCGGCGAGTTGCGCGGCGATCACGACCAGGGCTGGCGCGAACGCGACGCCGACTTTGCCCGTCGGGCCGCCGCTGCGCCAGAGAATCACCGCGACCGGCATCGTATAGGCGGCCTGCAGGAGAAGCTGCGACATCAGCCAGGGGTCGCGCCAGACGACGCGCCGTTCCTTGGCGCGCAGCACGGCGCCGACGCCCGCACCAAAGCGCGCGGTCCGATTCGCGGACCGGCCGGCGTTCGCCGGCGCTCCCGTCGACGCCACCGCGGCTTCAGCGAAACGCGTGCCGAACAGGAGGCAGGCGAGCGCGAAGGCGGCGGCGCCGAAGGCTGCCCAGGCGAGAATTGCGGAGGGATCGCCCGCCGCCGCGCGAACGGGCGTCCAGAGAATGCGTTCTAGGGCGCGAGCGCCGTCCGCTGGCGGCGCGAATGCGGCCATGACGGCGGCGCGAATTCGTTCGGGCAGCATGGCGACGGCCTGCGCGCCGAGCACGAAGGACGCGCCCACCATCGTCGCCGCGACCTGGCTGAGGAGGCGCGCTCGGCGCGGCCCGACCGCCAGAAACAGACCCATGGCGAGAACGACGCCGAGGCCAGCGCCCATGAGCCCGGCCGCGATCAGCGCGGGATAGAGCGAGAGCCAATGCGGATGTCCCCTAAGCGCCGCGACATTGGCGAGCGGCGCCAGCAACAGCGCGACCGAGGCGACCGAGTCGATCGCGATCGAGAAGGCGCGCGCGCAGAGCAGGCCGCGGGCGTTGACCGGAGAGGAGAGGATCAACTCCAGGTCGGAGCGCCCGAACATGGTGCGGGTTAGGGCGGTCATGGACTGGGCGACGATCCAGGGAACGACCAGCACGCAGCCGCTGGCGAGAATCATCGCAATCCGTTCGGCGCCGCGCGGACCATCCTCGATCCTGGCGAGCCAGCCGGCGACCGGCCAGACCGTGGCATGGAGAGCGATCAAGAGGAACGCGACGAGGCTTGCGAGTCTGCCCGGCGACGCCCCGCCGAACATTGAGGCGAGCCCGCGCGCGCTGAGGCGCAAATCATGCAGCACGAAACGCGGGAAAGTCGCCGCCAGCGGGATCATGCCGCCCGCCCCGCCTGGGACGTGAGGTCGAGAAATACTGTTTCCAGCGTCGCTCCGCCGGCGCCGATGATGGCGCCGAGTTCGTCGAGCGTTCCCTCTGCGATCATTTTGCCGCGCGCGATAATGCCGATGCGGTGCGCCAGCCGTTCCGCGACTTCGAGGATGTGCGTCGTCATGATGATCGTCGCGCCCGCGCGCACTCTTGCGGTCAGAATGTCCTTCACCTGCCTGGCCGCGGCGGCGTCAAGGCCGGTGAGCGGCTCATCGAGCATCAGGAGGCGCGGCTCATGGATGAGCGCGCCGGCGAGCGCCACCTTCTGCTTCATGCCGCGCGAAAATCCTTCGCAGCGTTCGCGCCGATGCGGCCACAGACCGAGGCTATCGAGCAACTCGCCCGCCAGCCGCTCGGCTCGCCCGCCCTCGACCGACCAGAGGCCGGCGACGAATTCGAGGTATTCGAGCGGGTCGAGCTTGTCGTAGAGCATCGGTTCGTCGGGCAGCCAGGCGACGATGCGCTTGGCCTCGATGGGCCTCGAGCGCGCGTCGATCCCGAACACGTAGATGTCGCCGCTGTCGGCCGGCAGCAGCCCCGCGACCATGCGCAGCGTCGTCGTCTTTCCCGCGCCGTTAGGGCCGAGCAGCGCGTAGAATTCGCCGGCGGCTATCGTGAGATCCAGCCGGTCGACCGCCGGACGGCCGAAGCGCTTGGTCAAGGCGCGCAATTCGAGCGCGGGGGCGTCTTCGGCGGACATTGGGCACTCCAGGCGCGCGTTCGGCAACTCGGACAGTAAAAGACGGGGCTTGAATTGAGCGTTAAGGGCACGAACATTGTCGGCTATCTTGGCGCGGCGGGCTTTGAAACGATTCCAATTTGCAATGATTTCAATTTGAATCGATTTCTATTTGCGTTGGGCTTCGTTGCCGGCGACCGCGAATGCCGATAATCGGCCCACCGAGCGGCGGCGCTTGAACCCGCCGGTTCAGGAGGCTTTGATGTTGGCCCGAGGCAAATGCGCACTATGGCTTTACGTCGGGCTTTTCGCTTGTTTCGTCGGCGCAGCCGGCGCTCAAATAGCGCCGCCCGCCGCCATGGTCCGCGCCGAGGACGAAAAGTCGCTGACCGACATCCAGTTGCTTGGCAAGCGCATATTCGAGGATACGAACCTGTCGGAGCCTCGCGGCATGTCGTGCATGTCCTGCCACGAGCCGAAGCACGCCTTCCAGGGAAACAACGGGTCGCCGATCGCGGCTGTCGCCGCCGGCAGCACCCCGGACAAGCTCGGCCGGCGAAAGACGCCGACGATCATGTACAAGGCCTACAGCCCGGCGTTTGGATTCTACAAGGACATCGACGACGGTAGGGAGACGCTGGAGGCCAAGGGCGGCCAGTTCTGGGACGGCCGCGCGTCCGATCTCGTCGATCAGCCGATAGTCCCTCTCCTCGATCCGGTCGAGATGAACAATCCGTCGATCGAAGCGGTGGTGCGGAAGGTGCAAGCCGGCGCTTACGCCGGCATGATGGTTGCGGTCTTCGGCGCGGCCGCTTTCGACGATCCAAAGACCGCGATGACCAAGCTGGCGGATGCGCTGTTCGCCTACGAGGCTTCCGAGCGGTTCGCCCCCTTCTCGTCCAAGTTCGACGACGCCCTGCGCGGAAAGGCGAAGCTCAGCCCGTTGGAGGCGCGCGGGTTCGAGCTGTTCACCAACCCCAAGCAGGGCAACTGCATCGCCTGTCACGTGGGCAAGCCGGACTCGAAGGACCCGACCGATTGGATCTTCACCGACTTTACCTATGACGCGCTGGGCGTGCCGCGAAACGCGGCGATTCCCGTCAACGCCGATCCGACGGTTTTCGATCTCGGCCTGTGCAAGCGCCCCGGGATCGAGTCGATGCTGCCCAAGGAGATCAAGCTCAGTTCGCTGTGCGGCCAGTTCAAAGTGCCGACCTTGCGCAATGTGGCGATCACCGGGCCCTACTATCACAATGGCCGCTTCGTCTCGCTGCGCGACGCGATCGCCTTCTACGCCACCCGCGACACTGATCGAAAGCGTTGGTATCCGAAGCTCAAGACCGGCGAGGTCGACAAGTTCGACGACTTGCCCGGCGCCTACAAGGACAACGCGAACACGCAAGAGGTTCCTTATGATCGCAAGCCGGGCGAAAAGCCTCGGCTCAGCGATCAGGATGTTGACGCGCTGGCGGCGTTTCTGAACACCTGACCGACACGGGCATGCAATAGGCGCTTGGCCCGGCGCCTTCATTTCCGGGCGGCTGAATTTCCGTGCTCCAGGTATTTGC
>CAWAIM010000011.1:0-22228 GCA_963781895.1 uncultured Alphaproteobacteria bacterium | reverse complement strand
CGGCCGCGATTAGCCGGGAACCTTCCTAGCCGCGAATGACGGTGGGCTCGTCGACCGCGCCGAGGCCGCCGCCCTCGCCGCTCCTTCGTGCGCCGCTACACCGTCAGCCTGCGCCGCACCCTCGCCCTCGTCCGATCGCGCCGCGTGCCGACAGCACCACTGCCGCCGCTGTCCATTCACGCGTAATCGTCGGCGAGATCGCGCGCCGACTCGAAATATTGCTCGACGACGAGATCGCCGATGTCGCCCTTGCGGCGCAGGTAGACGATCGCCCGGCCGATATCCTTGATGATCGAAGGCTGGATGCCTTCGGTCGGCTCGTCGAGGATGAGAAGCTGGGCCGCGTCACGAGGGCGCGGCCGATCGCGAGCTGCTGCTGCTGGCCGCCGGAGAGATCGCCGCCGCGCCGGCCGAGCATGTCGGAAGACCGGGAACAGATCGAAGCTCCTCGTCGAGGACGCGCTCGGCGCGCGGGCGGGTCGCATAGCCCGTCATCGAGATTCTCGCGCACGCGTGAGCAGCGGAAAGATCTCGCGGCCCTGCGGCACGTAGCCGAGGCCGCGCGCGCCCGCACATGCGGCGGCAGGCGTCGAGATCTCCTCGCCGTTCCATTGGATCGAGCCGCGCGGCGATCGGTGCTGGCCGACGATGGCGCGCAGCAGCGAGGATTTGCCGACGCCGTTGCGGCCCAGAACGCAGGTGACGCGGCCGAACTCGCGCCTTCAGCGACACCGAACGCAGCGCCTGCGCGGCGCCGTAAAACAGATCGATGGCTTCGACGCTCAGCATGGGATCATCGCGCCGAGATAGACTTCGACGACGCGCGGATCGGCGCTGACCTGATCGAGCGTGCCCTCGGCCAGCACGGGCCTTCGTGCAGCACCGTCACCTTGACGTCGAGCTTCGCGCACGAAGGCCATGTCGTGCTCGACCGACCACGACCGAATGATCGCGCGCGATCTCGCGCAGCAGCTCGGCGGTCGCGGCGGTCTCGGCGTCGGTCATGCCGGCGACCGGCTCGTCGACCAGCAGGAGCTTGGGGTCCTGCGCGAGCAGCATCCGATCTCCAGCGCACTGCTTCTGCCCGTGCGACAGCGAGGCTGCGAGTCCGATCGCGGATGGCCGAGTCTGGTCTCGGCGAGGATCGCGTCGATGGTGTCGATCGGCCTCGGAGCTGTCGCGCCGAACAGGGTCGCGAACACGCCGCGCGGGGCCTTCGTCGCCGAGAAGCAGATTGTCCTCGACGGTGTGGTTCTCGAACACGAACGGCTTGAACTTCCGGCCGATCCGAGGGTGGCGATCTCGGCTTCATCGAGTCGGAGAGATCGTGCCGCCGTCGAACAGTGCCTCGCCTTCGTCGGGGCGCGTCTTGCCGGTGATGACGTCCATCATCGTCGTCTTTCCGGCCCCGTTCGGACCGATGATCGCCGCGCATCTCGCCGGGCGCCAGCACCAGCGACAGGCCGCGCAGAGCCTTGTAGCCGTCGAAGGAGACGCTGACGCCGTCGAGATACAGCAGCGTCTGGGTCAGGCTCGGATCGCCAGAACCGCTGACTTGTCTGGCCGAATCGCTCACGGGTCCGCCCTCTTCGACGGCGACGGCGGAGGGCGCGCGCGGTTTCGCGGCCGCGACTCGAGGGCGAGACCGAGCAGACCCTTGGGCAGAAACAGGGTGACGAGGACGAACAGCGCGCCCAGGCCATAGAGCCAGTATTCGGGAATGGTGCCGGTGAAATAGGTCTTGGCGAAGTTGACGGCGATGGCGCCGATCGCGGCGCCGACGAGAGTCCCCGGCCGCCGACCGCGACCCAAATCGCCGCCTCGATCGAGTTGGCGGGGGCGAATTCGCCGGGGTTGATGATGCCGACCTGCGGCACATAGAGCGCGCCCGCGACGCCCGCCATGATCGCCGAAACGACGAAGGCGAAGAGCTTGAAGTTCTCGACACGGTAGCCGAGAAAGCGCATGCGGCTCTCGGCGTCGCGCACCGCGGTGAGCGCCTTGCCATATTTGGAAGCGACGATCGCGCGTGCAACAGCGTAGGAACTCACCAGCGCGACGGCGCTGGCGGAGAACAACGCCGCCTTGGTCGAGGCCGACTGCAGGGAGAATCCGAGCAGGTCCTTGAAATCGGTCAGGCCGTTGTTGCCTCCGAAGCCGAAATCGTTGCGGAAAAACTCCTTGAACAGGGCGAAGGTCATCGCCTGGGTGATGATCGACAGGTAGACGCCGGTCACGCGCGAGCGGAAGGCGAACCATCCGAATCCGAGCGCCAGCAGGCCGGGCGCAAGAACGACCATCAGCATCGCGTAGGGAAAGAAATGGAATCCCCACCAGGCGACCGGCAACTCCTTCCAGTTCAGGAACACCATGAAATCGGGCAGGATGGGATTGGCGTAGACGCCGCGGGCGCCGATCTGGCGCATCAGATACATGCCCATCGCATAGCCGCCGAGCGCGAAAAACGCGCCGTGCCCGAGCGAAAGGATCCCGCAGTAGCCCCAGACTAGATCGAGCGCGACGGCCAGAATCGCGTAGCAGAGATATTTGCCGAGAAGCTGCACCACATAGGGAGGGATATGAAAGACGGAAGTCGGCGGCGTCGACAGCGACAGCGCCGGCACGAGAATCGCGATGAGGAGGAGCGTCGCGGCGAAGACGACGCCCAGCCTGTCGAGACGCGCATTCATGCTTCCACCGCGCGGCCCTTGAGCGCGAACAAGTCCGCGCGGCCGCTTCTGGATGAAGAGGATGATGAAGACGAGAAGCACGATCTGACCCTGAACGGCGCCGATCAACGGCTCCAGAAACTTGTTCGCGATCCCGAGCGCCAGCGCGCCGAGCGCCGTGCCCCACAGGTTGCCGACGCCGCCGAACACGACGACCATGAAACTGTCGATGATGTAGCCCTGGCCGAGATTGGGCGAGACGTTGTCGATCTGCGACAGCGCGACTCCAGCGATCCCGGCCACCCCGGAGCCGAGCCCGAAGGCCAGCATGTCGATCTTCGCGGTCGATATGCCCATCGCCGCCGCCATGCGGCGGTTTTGCGTCACCGCGCGCATCTGAAGGCCGAACGGCGTCGCGCGCAGCACGAGCTGCAACCCGACGAAGACAAGAGCCGCAAGCACGATGATCCACAGGCGGTTGGTCGTGATCGAGAGGCCGCCCAGTTCGAATGCGCCCGACATGAATGGCGGGTTGCTCGACTTGACGATTGTTGGCGCCGAACAGGCTTCGGACGGCCTGCTGCAAGATGAGCGACACGCCCCAGGTCGCGAGCAGCGTTTCCAGCGGGCGCGTGTAGAGATAGCGGATCACGAGGCGCTCGATCGCAATGCCGACGATCCCCGCGACGACGAAGGCGAGCGGAATAGCGAAGGCGATCGACCAATTCTGCAGCGAAGAGGGCAGAACGGTCTGCACCACATACGTCGCATAGGCGCCGAGCATCACCATTTCGCCATGCGCCATGTTGATGACGCCCATGACGCCGAAAGTGATCGCAAGGCCAATCGCCGCGAGCAGCAGAACCGATGCCGCCGAGAGGCCATACCAGAGATTCTGCGCCACTCTCCACACGGCGAGGCGCCTGTGGATCGAGGCCAGCGCGGATTCGGCGGCGCTCTTGACCGCCGGGTCGGTCGTCTTCTGCACGAGTTGGTCGATCAGGCTCTGTGCGTCTTCGTCGCCACGTTCCTTCAGCGTTGCGATCGCCGAGAGGCGGTCTTGCGGCGACGCGCTTTCGCTGGTCGCGAAGATCGCCGCGCGGGCGAGTTTCAGCGCATCGGCGACGCGCGCGTCGGTTTCCTTCTGGAGCTGCGCCTCGAGCGCCGGCAGCGCCTTGACGTCGCGAGTCTTGAACACGTCGCGGGCCGCCGCCATCCGCTTTTGCGGATCCGGGTTGGCCAGGGTCAGCGACCCGACCGCGCCCTGAATGGCCTGGCGCAGCGCGTTGTTGACCCGCACTTTCTTGAAAGCGGCGACGTTGGCCTCCGGGATCGGCTCGCCCGTCTTGGCGTTGAGCATCGCTCCCGCCGCCGTCCGGTAGGCGACGAGATGATCGGCGGCGTCGAACAGCAGGCGATTATCGCCGAGCGCATCCAGTATCGCGGCGGCCTGCGGCGGCGCCTCGGCGGCCAGTTCACCGACCGCTTTCTCGCTTTGCGGAAACTTGTCGGCGAGAAAGCGGGCCAGGGTGTCATCGAGCGCGTCCGCCTTTGCCGCCGCCGCGAACGCCAGCAGGGCGATGAGCGAAATGACCGCGACGGCGTGGGCGCGCGCCACCGCGGCGACGTCCCAATGTGCGAAGCGAAAAGGATTCGACGGCGACATGGCTCACTTTTCGGCGGCGGCGCTCGTTGGAGGCGGGTCCTGATCCGGCGGGTTGGACCGCCTTGCGCCGCCAGTGGATGCGGGGCCGCGCCCCTCTCTCCGCTCTCGGAGAGAGGGGATTGTGGCGATGGCCCTCAGCCCGACGTCAGCCGCCGCATTTGCCCGTCTTGACGTTGAAGTTGCCGCACGACATGGGCTTGCGCCAATCGGCGATGAGATCACGCGAGCCTTCCAGATAGGGCGACCATTCCTGCGCAACAACCGTGCCCGGCGTCTGCCAGACCGTGTTGAGCTGGCCGTCGGCCTGGATCTCGCCAATGTAGACTGGCTTGGTGATGTGATGGTTCGGCATCATCGTCGAAAGGCCGCCGGTCAGGTTCGGCACGGCGACGCCGATCATCGCGTCGATCACCTTGTCGGGATCGGTCGTGCCCGCTTTCTCCACCGCTTTCACCCACATGTTGAAGCCGATGTAATGGGCCTCCATCGGGTCGTTGGTGGTGCGATTGGGCTTCTTGATGAAGGCGTGCCACTTATCGATGAACGCCTTGTTCTCCGGCGTGTCGATCGATTCGAAATAGTTCCAGGCCGCGAGATGGCCGACCAGCGGCTTGGTGTCGAGACCGGCGAGTTCTTCTTCGCCGACCGAGAACGCAACCACTGGAATGTCCGTCGCCTTGACGCCCTGGTTGCCGAGCTCCTTGTAGAACGGCACGTTGGCGTCGCCGTTGATGGTCGACACGACCGCGGTCTTCTTGCCGGCCGAGCCGAAGGCTTTGATCTTGGACACTTCAGTCTGCCAGTCGGAGAAACCGAACGGCGTATAGTTGATCATCACGTCTTCGTCGGGGACGCCTTTCAATTTCAGATAGGCGGCGAGGATCTTGTTCGTCGTGCGCGGATAGACATAGTCGGTTCCTTCGAGCACCCACCGCTTCACCGAGCCGCCATCCGCGCTCATCAGATAGTCGACGGCGGGAATGGCCTGCTGATTGGGCGCAGCGCCTGTATAGAACACGTTGCGCTCGGATTCCTCGCCCTCGTACTGCACCGGATAGAACAGGATGTTGTCGAGCTCCTTGAACACCGGCAGCACCGATTTGCGCGAGACCGAGGTCCAGCAGCCGAACACGGCCGCGACTTTGTCTTTCTCGATCAGCTCCTTGGCCTTTTCGGCGAACAGCGGCCAGTTCGAAGCGGGGTCGACGACGACCGCCTCCAGCTTCTTGCCGAGCAGGCCGCCCTTCTTGTTCTGCTCGTCGATCAGCATCAGCATCACGTCCTTGAGCGTCGTTTCGCTGATCGCCATCGTGCCGGACAGAGAGTGGAGAATGCCGACTTTGATCGTGTCATCCGCCCGTGCGGCGGTGGCGGAAAGCGCAAGCGCTCCGCCCACAAGCGCGCCTGTCGCGCGCAAAAACAAACGTCTCGTCAATGACATGAATTACCTCCTCGTACGCGCCCCGTACTCAGGACGACGGCTGCTTGGCCCCGAACGCCGCTTCGCAACGAGCGTGCCACTCGCTTTCGTCGGCTTTCGTGAGCGTGGGCGCCCCCGAAACGGGCGCGGCGCCGAATAAATGTTCAATTGAGAGGCATATCGAGCGAGCGGCGCCTTGGGCCTCGGCAGCGCGCAGCCCGGGTGCGGCTTCGCATTGACGCTCTTTTGACGCTGGTCGCGACAGGCCCCTGCGAGCGCGTCCAAAAGCGTCCCGAGGGCGAGACGTCCGGCGCGCGATCACGTCTTGCGGTCGGTCGAAGTTGAAGGCGCCGTTCGGATCGATGAAATCAATGCATCGCCGGCGGCGGCGAATTCCGGCTCAGCCGACGCGGCGTTTTCCGCGCCGCTTTCACGCCGGCGAGTCGTCGTTGCTTGCGCGCCAGGGACTATTTCCCTTGGGTTGGCCAGCGCGCGGAACTCTTGCATTTGCGCACTTTTGCTGTTTAGCCATCCCCGGTTCAACAAAGCGGTCGGAACAGGCTTTTCAGGCCGGCTTTCCGTTTTCCGCCAATATTCGGTGGTGCTTATGCCTGCTGACATGTGGTAGCAGGAGCGACGCAACGAACGGTCGTGGGGGCGCGGGTTCGCAAGCCCGAACGCAGCTTGTCGCGCGCCGCAGGCCGAAAGCGTTCGGACAGACCGGCGCTGAGCGCGTCGCTAGATTGTGGCGTCTAGAATAACTTGGGAGAACAGCTTTGCTGCACGTTTCGAGAACTTCGCGTGGTCGCTGGCGCGTCGTCGCGACCCTATGCGCGTTGGCGGCGGCCGCCGCTCTCGCCGGGTGCGGCAAAAAGCAAGAGGCGCAGGCCGTCGTCGGGCAAGTCATCGCGCATATCGGGCCCGATGAGGTGACTCAGCAGGAGGTCGATAACGAGCTTCGTCTCGCCAACGTCCCTGCCGACAAGCGCAGCGACGCGATCCTGAAAGCGGCTCTGAGTCGCGTGATCGAACGCAAGTATCTGGCTCAGCAGGCGGTCGCCACGAAGCTCGATCGCGAACCCACGGTGCACCTCGATCTGCTGCGCGCGCGCGAGCAGACGCTCGCGACCGCTTTCATGCGGCGCGACTTCGGGACCAAGGCGAGCGGCGTCTCCAAGTCCGAGGTCGACGGATACATTCAGTCGCATCCGGCTCAGTTCGCGAAACGAGAATTGTTTCATATCGAGCAAGTCAACTTCCCGATACAAAAGGACATGAATGCGATCGCCGCGGCGACGAAAGACTTCAAGTCGCTCGATCAGGTCGAGGCCAAGCTCAAGGAATTCGGCGTCAATTACAGCCGCGGCCCGGGGACGCTGGATAGCGCGACCATGCCCGCGGAATTGTTGAAACCGCTGGAGGCGAGAAAGCCCGACGACATTTTTCTCCTCCGCCTCAGACAGGGAGCCTCTTTCTTCAAGGTGACCTCGGTCGAAGACAAACCCATGACCGGCGATGAAGCGGATCGATTCGCCAAGCAACAAGTGATCGCCGAACTCGCCAGGAAGGATTCGCAGCAGACCTCCGCGGCCGCGCTCGCGAGCGCCAAATTTGAAGGCGACTATGCGCGCATCATGACCGCTCCGACGCCGGCGGCTGGCGGTCAGACGCCGGCGGCCGAGATTCCGGCGGGCGAGACTCCGGCGACTGAGGCGCCGACAGAGGGGGAGAAGCCGGCGGGCGAGACGCAAAAGGAAGCGCCGAAGAACTGACGAGCCTCGGCGGCGAGAGCGGAGCGGGCGCGTTATCGACGCAGGCGATGCGCCTCGGCGCGAAGTCTGCCGGTCGCTCTTCGCGCAGGCGCGGGACGCGCGGGTCGGCGAACAGGCCTGCGATAGATTAAGCTCCATCATATTCAGGCAAGGCGGGGCCGGCCGCCGTCGATCCGGCCGTCGACAAGGAGCGACAGAAACGCCGGCGCCAACGGGGGCTTCATTGTCACGGCCACACTTTCGCGCCATTTTGCTGTGCGATGGTCCGCGAATCGTTCCCGCAGTTTCCTACTGAGGCGAAGTCCTTACTCTGTGCGCCATGTCCTGACGATCATCGCGGTCGCGCTCGTTGTAGCGCTATCGACCGCGCTCGTTGTTCCGTACTTCATTGACTGGACCGCCCACCGCGCGGAGGTCGAGGCGCGGCTGGGCGCAATGACCGGCGCCAACGTGGCTTTGACCGGACCGATCGCGGTTCGGCTGCTGCCGACGCCTTATCTGGCGCTGGGAGAGGGCTCGGTGTCGGCGCCGGGCCCGGACGCGGCTCAATTATCCTTCGCCTCGGCCCGCCTGGAGCTCGCGCTCGTCAAGCTGGCGGGCGGGGCGATCCGATTCGCGGATATTCAACTCGTAAAGCCGGTTTTGACAATTTCGCGCGCCGCCGACGGCGCGTTGCGTCTGCCCGCGCCTCCGTCGGGACGAACGGAAACGATCGGATTCGACCGCCTCGTCGTCAGCGATGGGCGGGCGCGGATCGTTTCGCGGGCCAGCCGAGAGGTCCGGGAGATCGCCGGCGTTCAGCTCGATGCGACCGCCTCGTCCCTGGACGGACCTTACCAGGTCTCGGGCCAGTTCGCGGGGCCGAACGGCGCGCCGGTCGTCTTTCACTTCGCCTCGGAAAAGGCGGGTCCGTCGGAAACGCCGGTTCGGCTCTCGGTCGACTCCGGCCAGAATTGGCCGGCGCTCGAATTCGACGGCGCGCTCAAGACCGCCGCGGCGTCCGGCGCAAGGGATCTCAGCCTCGTGGGTTCCGCCACGCTGGTCGGCGCCGTCGCTGGCGACGAAGGGCTGACGCCCTGGCGGGCGGTCGGGCGCATGTCCGCCGATCTCGACCGGGCGGCGATCGAGGAGGTCGAGTTTCGGCTCGGACCGGACGAACGGGCGCTCGCGGCGCATGGGTCGGCGGCGTTGACATATGGCTCGCCCGCCCGACTCGGCCTCGCGCTGAGGGCCAAGCAGGCCAATGTCGACTCGCTGCTGCGCCGCAAGGGCGAGGACGGCGTCGCGCCGGTCCGCGCCGTGGCGTTTCTTTCCCGCGCCGTCGAGCCGGCGCTCGAGGGGTCGGCGGGGTCGATGACGATCGACGCCGATCTCTCGGCTGAAAGCATTGTCCTGGGCGCGCAGACGCTCTCCGAGGCCACGGCGACAATGCGCGCCGGCCCCGGCGCGCCGCTGCATGCGCGGTTCGATCTCGGCCTCCCCGGGCGCAGCCGGCTTCGGGGCGAAGGCGATCTGGAAACGGGCGCGGCGGCCAAGTTCCGCGGCGCGATTGATTTCAACAGCGGCGATATCGCGCTCCTGCGCAATTGGGCGAGCCTCGGCGCGCCGGACTTCGCCGCCAAAGCCGCCGCTCTCGGCGAGACGCTGGCCTATCGCAGCGCGTCCCTGTCGGGCGACATCGAAGCGTCCGCGGTCGGGTTTTCCGGTCGCAATCTCAAGATCGGGCTCGATCGGTCGACCATGACGGGTTCTCTCGCCATCACCGGTCCGGTCGGAACCAATCCCGGCCGCCTGTACATGGATCTTTCGAGCGATTCGCTCGACGTCGAGGCGCTGCCGAACCTCAAGGCAAGCGCAGCGCTCATTGGCGATCTCGATTTGTCTCTCTCGCTGCAAGCCAATTCGATGCACATCGCCCACGTCGGCGAAGCGGCGATCGACAGCGGCTCCATGGTCCTGAAGGCGACCAAAAGCGGTCCCGACGTTTCGTTCGACCGCTTGAGCGTGACGGACCTTGGCGGCGCCTCCCTCGACGCCCAGGGCGCGATCGGGCCCGAAGGGATCGTGGCGACTGGGCGCCTGCGCGCCGATCGGCTGCGAGAATTCGCTTTGCTGGTGGCGCGCCTGGCTCCGGGCGCTTGGAGCCGGACGCTGGCCGACCGCGCCGCCGCGCTGTCGCCGGCCTCGTTGGCCTTTGAGGCGGGCGGCCACGGCGGCTCGGTCGACGCGCCGGGCCTGGATTCGCTCAAGGCGAACGGAACGATCGGTCGGACCCAGGTCGCGCTCGCGCTCGGTCCCGGACCCTCGAACAGCGGACAGGCTCTGACCCTCGGCCTCGATTCGCCCGACACGGCCGCGTTTTTGCATCAGGTCGGGCTCGACCGGGCCGACGGTCTCGAGCGGGCCGGCTCACGTGGCGCTCCATGCTTCGGGCGCGTGGACCGCCGGCTACGACGTCGACGCGACGGGCGCTGTCGCGGGCGCGGATCTGACGTGGCGCGGACGCTTTTTTCCCGACGCCCGCGGCGATGCGGCGCGGCTTTTCGGCTCGGTCCAAATGCACAGCGAAAACGTCGCTCCGCTGATCGCCGCGCTCGGTCTCGCGCGGGCAGGCGGCGGCGCGCTCGGACCGGCGGACGCGGGCGGCGAGGTGACGCTGCGCGGCGATCGGTGGACAGGCTCGCGCATCGCGGCGACGGTCGCCGGCGTCAAGGCGAGCGGCGACCTGAGCTATCAGCCGGCGGCAAATCTCGAGGCCGCGCCGATTTTGAACCCGGACGTCGCCCGGGCCGAGAGCGCAATCGAGGGGCCGGCCGCAACGGCGCGGCCGCGCGAGCCGCCTCCCGCGGAGATCACCGGCGAACTGTCTGTCGACCGTCTCCCCCTCGCCGGCCTCCTGGCGATCGTGCTGGGGCCGCCGCAACGGGTCCGAGCGGGAGCGCGCTGGTCGGAAGCCAAGTTCCTCGCTCCCACGCTCAGTCCTCCATCGACCGCTGTCCGGCTCAAGGCTGGAACGCTCGACATCGCCGACGGCGTCCCGGCGCAGGGCTTCACGACGACGCTGCGCCTCGACAGAGCCCGGCTCGATCTCGATGAGATCGCGATGAAAGTCGCCGGCGGCGCCGTCAGCGGCCACGCGACGTTGCGCCGCGACGACGACACCGCGACGGTGACGGGAACGCTGGCGGCGAATTCGGTGGCGATCAACCGGGCGGGATTTTCCGCCCGGGTCGACGGGACGCTTGAATTCGCCTCGACCGGACGCAGCGCCGCTGCGCTGGTCGAGGGCCTCGCCGGCCGCGGAACGGCGCAATTCGCCGGCGCGGCGCTGGCGCGAAGCGATCCGGCCGCTCTCGACCGGGTCATCGCCAAGGCGCAAACGCCCGACGCCCTGCTGGACGAGACCAACATCGCCTATGCGCTCGGCAACGAGCTCAACAAGGGGCCGCTGCCGATTCCCGATGGATCGGCGCCGGTCGCGCTGAGCGCGGGCGCACTGAAGTTCGGCCCCCTTGCGATCACGCGCCTCCATGGGGACGCCTCGCTCAGCGGCAGCCTGGATTTGCGCAAGCTCGCCTTCGAAACCCGGCTCGCGATCACCTCGCCGGCGTCCGATCTGAAATTCTGGTCCGGACCGCCTCCGAGCGCGACGGTCGAAGTTCAGGACACGCTCGAAGGGCTGAAGCGTCAGCTCGATGTGAGCGCGCTGTCGGCGGGACTGGCGACACAGGCGATCGCGCGCGAGAGCGACCGCATCGCCGCGATGGAGGCCGACATTCGCGAGCGCGCGTTCTTTAACCGGCGCCTCAAGGGCGAACGGTTCATGGACCGGCGAGCGGCGGAAATCGAGGACTGGCGGGCCGAGCAAGCGCGGCTCAAGGGGTTGACCGAGCATCTGCAGGCCGAGCGCGAAGCGGCCGAAAAGGCCGCGGCGGAGAAGGCCGCAGCGGAGAAGGCCGCGGCAGAAAAAGCCGCCGCCGAACGAGCCGCAGCGGAGAAAGCGGCTGCTGAGAAAGCCGCAGCCGAAAAAGCCGCGGCGGAAAAAGCGGCCGCGGATAAAGCCGCAGGGGAAATTCTCAACCTTCCCCTCGAAGGCGGGCCGGCCGTCCAAACCCCCGGGACGTCCGGCGCGGACGAATTAGGCGCCAACGCGCCGTCCCCTCCGGTCCGGCCAAAGCCGCGCGCCGCGCCGGCTGATCCAACCCAAAGCGGGCTTTACTGACCGCGCGAATCGTCCGCGAGACTGGCGCGCGCTCCATCGGTCGCCGCCTTGAGCACAAAGACCCGGATCGCCGAGGACAGATTGGCTTGGCCGCGCGAGGCGTCGATCGTCGCCGCCAGCGCGTTGACGGAAAGGCCGCGCTCGGCCGCGATGCGGCGCATGCCGCGCCAGAAGGCGTCCTCGAGCGAAACGCTGGTGCGGTGGCCGGCGATGGCGAGCGAGCGTTTGACGACCCTGGCGTTCGCGGCGTCACTCGCCATCGAGACGGGCGATCCTGTGGCCTTCGAGGTCGCGCTCGGCCTTCGAACGTTCTTGTTCGCTGAGACGTCGTTCCGCCTTCGACCGGCCAAACGCGATGCGACGTTCGGCGGCGACGGCCTCTTCGCTCTGGCGTTGTTTTCGTTTGCGCGCTTGTCGCAAATTGACGATTTCGGCCATCGGTCCTTCTGCTGCTTTCCGCGGCTATTTCTTGCGGAAGGCGTCGATCGACACGACCTTCGCTTCGCCCGGCGGCTCCGCCGTCTGGGTCGGCGGCTCGGTCGCCTTGGCGACGGCGGCGGATCGCGTGGGAGGCGCCGCCGCCGGCGGCGGCGCGTCCTGCTGTTTCGCGGCGGCTGGCGGGCGTTTCGGGGCGGTGGTCCGACCCGGCGCCGCATCCGGCTCAGCATCGGGGATCTTCGGTTCGAGCTTGAAACCGAACGGCACGGACGGATCGGTGAATCCGGTGATGGCGTCGAACGGCACGGTCAATCGCTCGGGCTTGCGCGAGAAGTTGAGGCTGACCTCGAAGGCGTCCTCGGTGACGGCGAGGTCCCAGAACTCATGCTGCAAGATGATCGACATTTCGTCCGGGAAGCGCTGCCCGACCGCCGGCGGGACGACGACCCCTGGCGCCTGGGTCTTGAAGGCGATGTTGAAATGATGCTCGCCGAGCAGGCCCGAACGCGCGGTGTCGGACAGAACCTTGCGCACGACCGAACGCAGGGCGTCCTGAACGAGGAGGTCGTAGCGGATCAAATCGGTCGCCATGAGGAATCAGCTCGCGCCGCGAAGGCGAAGAATTAGCCGAGCCCCCTGGGCATTGCAATGTGCGTTGCCGCCACTCGCGCTCGCCCGTACGATCGTGCGGACGACTTTTTAGAGAGAGAAGTGGAGGCTTCTGTTGCCAGGCGCCTCCGGACCCCGCCTAGAGGTGCAAACCCCTAGGACTTTATTCCCAGTACCAGCGCTGCATTACGCAGCGAGGGCCACCGGAGCATAGTTGTCATTCGCAACTATAGGTTTGACCCGATAACGGCGGTATCATGCCGGGCAAAAGATCACCCTTTGGGTCCCCCGTCGAACCTATTTCGCCCCCGCCCAAACCCGCCTTCGAAGCAGCGGGCTTGGGTGGAGGCGCCGGGTACCGCCCCCGGGTCCGAAAGACTTATTACGATGCCCATTTATCGCCATAGCCGCCCTTGCGAGCAGCACAACGAATATAGGACGCGTTATGCGGCGAGGGAAGAGGGCGTTCGATGGGACCGACGCTTTATGAGATCTCAGTCCGCCACGAAGGCCGCGTTCATCGCCGCAGGTGGGGCGTGGCGCCCTAGGGTCGAGCGCAATTGAGACATGGCAACGGAAACAAAGCGATCCAAGGGCCATGACCCCACGTCCCTGGATCGCTCCGTCACTCCGCTACGGGCGATGAAGTCCCCGTTCATCGGCCGTCACCGTTCGTATATGAACCAAATGGCGCACATGGCAAGCGGAACTTAAGTTCAATTTCATAATTCGGTCATGTAAAAATTGAGCGCCCCCGCGAACCTGCGCTTCCGTCTTGCGATGAGACGCGCGTGGTCAGTCCTGCTCAATGCGCGGTCAGCAACTGGCCGCGCCGCTCCGGGCTGAAGCGGATCACGACGACGATTGCGACCGCGACCACGCCGGCGACGAGCGCCAGCGCATAAGCATAGCTACCGCCGTTCGCCTCGGCGATGTGGGCCTGGAATGGGGCATTGTACGAGGCGAGGAAGTTGCCGGCCTGGTAGACGAAGGCCGGAATGGTCGCGCGCGCCGCGCCGGGCGACATTTCGTTGAGATGGGCCGGAATCACGCCCCAGGCGCCCTGCACCGCGATCTGCATGACAAAAGCGCCGAGAGCCAGCAGGGCCGGCGTCGAGGCGTAGGCCCAGAGCGGAAGCGCCGGCAGGGCGATCAGGGCGGCGATGGTGATGGCGTTGACGCGTCCGATCTTCTCCGACAGGTGGCCGAACGTCAGGCCGCCGGCAATGGCGCCGAGATTGGCGACAATGGTGATCCAGCTGACGGTCGCGGGGTCAAAATGGTGCTGCTTCTGCAGGAAGGTCGGATAAAGGTCCTGGGTGCCGTGGCTGAATAGATTAAAGCACATCATCAGCACGACCATGTAAATCGCAAGCCCCCAGTTCTCGTTCAGGGTCTTCCAGAGGCTGGGCTTGGCGTGCGCTTGCGAGGCGACGAAGGCGGGGGATTCGGGCACGCTGGAGCGGATGAACAGCACCAGGAACGCGGGCAGAACGCTGAGCAGGAACATCGCGCGCCAGCCCACGGTGTAGCCGCCGAACGTATGGCCGAACAGCAGGCCGTAAGCCACCGCCGCGACAATGAAGCCGACCGGATAGCCGCATTGCAGGATGCCCGACACGAGCCCGCGCGCCTGGGGCGGGATCGACTCCATCGCCAGCGAGCTGCCGAGACCCCATTCGCCGCCCATCGCGACGCCGAACAGCGCCCGCAGCGCCAGGAAGACCCAGAGGTTCGGGGCGAAGGCGGCGAGCGCGCCAATGATCGAATAGCAGAGGATGTCGAGCATCAGCGCCGGCCTGCGCCCCCAAACATCGCCGATCCGGCCGAAGATGAAAGCGCCGACGAACCGCATGGCGAGCGTCAGGAACAGGGCGTAGGCGACCGCGGAGACTTCGACGCCGAACTCATTGGCGATGTCTTTCAGGAGAAAGGTCAAGAGGAAGAAATCGAACGCGTCGAGCATCCAGCCAAGAAATGCGGCGACAATCGTTCGTATTTGTGGCGCGGTCAAATTCACGGACGTCCTCCGAATTGCCGGACGTGTCGCCTTCGGCGTCATTTCGCCGTGACCTTATACGAATTCTCGGCGAGCGCCATTCGCCACGTCGCTTGGATTCCGCGAAGCCGCAACGGCGCTTGCGCTCCGATCCGGACGTCTCGGGCCGCGCCATTCTCGACAGCGTCGCCGTCGCGCACTAAGAGCCCCGAAGGGCAATCGGCCCGAAGGGATCTGGGCGCTCCTGATGATCATCGCCATCGACGGCCCCGCCGCGTCGGGCAAGGGCACGATCGCCCGGCGCCTTGCCGCCCATTATGGCCTGCCGCACCTGGACACTGGACTCCTCTATCGCGCGACCGCCGCGGCCCTGATGGCGGAGGATCGCGACCTCAACGACGAGGCGGCGGCGGTCGCCGCCGCCCGCGGACTCGGCCTGACTGAATTCGACGAGGCGGCCTTGCGCGGCCGCCAGATGGGAGAGGCGGCGTCCGTGGTCGCCGCCATGCCGGGGGTTCGCTCGGCGCTGATCGAGACCCAGCGGGCGTTCGCCGCCCGCCCCGGAGGCGCGGTTCTCGACGGACGCGACATTGGCACCGTCGTCTGCCCCGAAGCGCAAGTGAAGATCTTCGTCACCGCGAGCGCGGCGACGCGCGCCCAGCGGCGCGCGCTCGAATTGGCGCGGCGCGGCGAAAAGGCCGACTACAATTCGCTTCTGGCCGACATCTTGCGGCGCGATGCGCGGGACTCCGAGCGCGCGACGGCGCCCTTGCGTCCTGCTGACGATGCGATTCGACTCGACACGACCCATCTCGGGGTCGAAGCCGCCGTCGCCGAGGCGCGACGGATCGTCGAGGCGACGCGGATCAAGGCGTAGGGCCGCGCGCTACGCGACGGCCCTACGCCCCGACTGCCGCTCAGGCGGCGGCGCCCTGCGACAGGCGGCTGTGGGTCGCGCGCAATCGCTCGATGGCGGTGTCGATTTCGCTGCGTTGGCGCTCCAGGTGGCCGATCTGACTGACGATTTGCTGGGGCTGCAGCTGCTCCTCGAGGTCGGGGGTCTCGTTGGCGCCCTTGCCGCCAATGAGGTCGTTGATCTCCGTCAGGGTGAAGCCGAGCTTCTTGCCCCTCAGTATCATCTCCATCCGCACTCGGTCGGCGCCCCGATAGTAGCGGGCGTTGCCTTCTCGCCGCGGTTTGATGAGACCCCGATCCTCGTAGAATCGCAATGTCCGTAGGCTGACGCCGTACGCTCGCGACATCTGGCTGATCGTCATTTCCGCCTGCCCCGGTTCGGGCGCGGCGTGGATTTCCTCTTCCAGCGGACTCGAGGCGCCACTGGCTGCGTGATTTAGGGACGACATCCGGCTCATACGCTCTCCTTTCGTCGGCGCCGTTGCGTTCGCGCCTTACCGATTCGCGCGACCTTGCGCGAGTCGCCCCAACTATGCCTTACAAAAAACAAAATACAACCTAAAGTTGCCGCACGTGACACCACAACTTTGTGGAGGCGTCGCGACGGCCTCGCCCCAAAATGAGGCGTCCTTAACAGTTTCTTCACCATGACCGCCGAATCATTCGTTCGGGGCGCCGTCGCCTGACCGCGACGAATCGCTAACGCCAGCGATGGTTGAGAGAATGAGCACAAATCTAGCGTGGAGCATTGCTGGCGTTGGACCGCAAACCCGGCTTGTCGCCGAGGAGGCGGCGCGCCGCGCTGGAATGCGGCTGGAGGAATGGCTCGACGAGGCTGTCGAACAGGCGGCGGAAATGAGCGCCAGCGCGGGAGTGCGCGACGGCGAAGACGATTGGCCGGACGCCGTCGAAAGAGGCCGCGGCGGCATCTCGCGCCGCGAGCGAGGGGCGCACAGCCCTGATCTCTACAACTCTGGATTGCGAAGAGACCCACATCGCGCGGATGCGCGCCAGCGCGACGGCGAGGACCTGCTGGGCGCGACAATCGCGCGCTTCGAGAGACGCGTTGCGCGCAGCGAGGAGCGCGCCGCGCGGGCTTTCGAATCGATCGCCCGGATGCTCGAGCGTTCGAACACGATCCGAAACGGCGACCGGCGCGCATTGCTTGAGGCAGCGCGGCGGCTGGAAACGATGAGCCGGCCTTCGCCACGCGACGCGACCCATACCGTCGACGCGCGCAGCGGCTCCACTGCGCCCCCGGCCGAACGTGGCGATACCGGCGCTCGAATGGACGCGCGCATGGACGAAATCGCTCGGCAGGTCGCCGCGTCGCCGCGCCAACCGGCGCACGCTCTTGAATCCATCGCTGAGAAGCCGCGTCTGGATCTGAAAGTCGCCGTCTCGCAGATCGCCATGCGTCGCCAGGAGCTCGAAGCTCGAGGAGCGCGGGGCGCGTCCGCTACGCCGCGAACGGAGCGGACGGAGCCGCCGGCGAACGTAGGGCGTGGCGACCCCGAACCGGGAGCGCCGGAGGATGCACGATCGTCGGCCGATCCGCTCGACGACGTGCACCGCGTTCGGACCAGTCGTCCGACCGCGGCTTCCGAGTCCCTGTTCGAGGACCTTCGAGCCCTCGTCGGCAAGCTCGACGACATGCATCGCGAACAGGTCGGTCAATGCGTAAGCGCCGCTGAAGTCAATGCCATGCGCGTCGAGATCGCCGCGATGACGCGCAGTCTCGCAGACTTGGCGCCGCGCAACGCGGTCATCGCCCTCGAGGGCGCGATCCATGATCTGACCCAGCGCGTAGCCATGTTGCGCGAAAACGGCCACGGCGAATCGTTGCTGGCGCCGCTCGACGCGATGGCGGCTGAACTGCGCGCGACCCTGAAGGCGCACGATCCGCAGGAGGTCGCCGCGGGGCTCGAACGCGAAATTCGCGCGATCGGCGGAAAGATCGACAGCCTCGCCGAGACAGCGATCAACCCGGAGACGTTCGAACGCATTCGGCGCCAGACTGAGGAGGTGCGCAACCTTCTGGCCGCGGCGGCCATGCGTTCGGCGCCCATTGAACGACTGGAGCGCCAGATCGGCGAACTCGCGGATCGCGTAGATGGGCTGGGCGCGAGCCCGGCGCCGCAAGTCGAATCCGCGCAAATGGCGGCCTCGCTCGACGACGTGCGCAAGGAGATCGAGCGCTCTACGCCCCTGGCGGCGTTGTCGTCGATCGAGCGGCGCCTCGAACAAATCGCGGAACGGCTCGATCATGAAATCGCCCGTCCCGCTCGCGCCGTGATCGATTCACGCCCATTCGACGATCTTGCCAGCCGTATCGACGGCGTGCGCCAATCGCTGGAGGCGCATGCTCGACCGCCGGTCGACGCGAACGGACTCGAAGCCTCGCTGAAGGAGCTCAATGCGAGGCTGGAAAGAACCGCGGGCGGCCCAGACGCGCGCGAAATGCAATCGCTGCTGCAAGATATCGCCGCCCGCATGGACCGCCAACCCGCGCCGGCAGTCGAGGCCGCCGGCCGCAAGGACGACGATGCGCACGCCATCGAACCATTGCTGGCCGAAATCGGCGCCAAGCTCGATGCGATCGGCGCCCCGACGCTCGATCGGGAGGCCATCGAAGAGATCGCCGACCATGTCATGCGGCGGCTAGAGGATCGCGCCGCCGGTCAAGTCGACGCAGAAGTGCTCGCTGAACAGATCGCCAACATCCACGACCGTCTGGATGCGCTGACCAGGCAAGCCGAGCGGTCCAACAACGTGGAGCCGGTCGTCCGGGAATTACTGGACAAGCTGCGCGAGGCCGGCCCGTCATTGATGTCCGGCGGGGGTGACCGACCGGCTGGAATGCCCGCCGGTCTGGCCGCCAGTCTCGCGGAACTGAGGGCCGAGCTGGCCAACGCCGACCGACGCACTCACGCTCGTCTGATCAGCCTCCAAGAGATTCTGGAGAAACTCGCCGAGCGGCTCGCCAGCATCGAAAGCGAAATTTCGGACGACTTGGAGGCCGATGCGCGGACGCCAGTTCGGGCGGAGGCCACACGCAACGCTTCCGCCGCGGCGCTTCCCGGGGTCGAGGCGTTGGGGGCCCACGACGCGGCCGATTTCGCCCCGCATCAACGCGCGGTCGAGGCGGCGGCGCGCGCGGACTTGGCCCAGGCCTCGCCGAGCGCCGGCGAAGACGATGCTTCCCTGCCTTCGCTTGACAGCGAGGACTTTCTGCTCGAACCCGGCGTCGGCGCGCCTCGGCGGGCGCGAGAAGCCCGCGACCTCGCCCAGGCAATCGGTTCGAGAACGAATTCGACCGTCAGCGTTCATATCGCCGCCGCTCGCCGGGCGGCGCAAGCCGCGCTCGCGGAAAGCAAAGGCGCGGCGCCCAAGCCCTCTCGCGGCGCGCAACCGGTCTGGTTGGCGGCGAGAGGCGTCGAACGGGCGAAGACTTTCTATACGAACCACAAGCGATCCGTATTGCTCGGCGTCGCATTGCTGATTGTGGCGACCGTCGCGGTCCGTCTCGTCGGTGTGCACACGCCTTTTCAGCAAAAGTCTGATCTGGAAGGGCGTCCAGTCAAGTCGGTCGCCGCCGACGCGAAGTCCCGCAAGCCGGTCGCCTCGACCGGCCCGACCGGGATGGCCCGCCGGCCGATCAATTCGACGCCGACCGCGTCAATCGCCCCGGCTCCCGAGCCCGTCAAGGCCGATGCGCCTGAGCCGCCCAAGGCCAGTGCGGCGCTATCGCTCGATCTCCTGGCGGCGATCCCGGCCGGGATATCGCAGCCCCTGCGCGACTCCGTCGCCGCCGGCGCCCCAGGCGCGCAATACGAACTCGCGCAGCGCCTCTTCGAGGGCCGCGGATTGTCGCGGGACCAGCAAGCCGCGGCGCTCTGGTTCGAACGCGCGGCCTCGCGCGGCCTCGCGCCCGCGCAATACAGGGTGGCCGCGATGTACGAGAAGGGCGTCGGAGTGGCGCGCGACTTGGAAGCGGCCAAGCGCTGGTATCTGAAAGCCGCGGAGGCGGGCAACGCCCGCGCCGCGCACAATCTGGCGGTCATGAACGCCGAATCGGTGGGCGAAAAGCCGGACTATGTCGAAGCGGCCAAGTGGTTTCGCAAGGCCGGCGAGATGGGCGTTCGCGACAGCCAGTTCAATCTCGCCATTCTCTACGCCCGTGGTCTCGGGGTCGCGCAGGATCTGCGCCAATCCTGGCTGTGGTTTTCGCTTGCCGCCGCGCAGGGCGACCAGGACGCGGCCAGGAAGCGCGACGAGGTCGCCGCCAAGATGGACCCGGCCGCGCTCGCCGCCGCGGCGGACGCGCTGGGGAAATTCAAAGTCGTCAGCCCCGATCCGATCGCCAACGAGGTCGCGGCTCCGCCCGGCGGCTGGGACGCCAAATCGTCATCGCCCTCGCTCGGCCAAACCGCGCCGCCCGTCGGCGGAGCGCGCCCGCAATCGCCGCTTTGAGCGGCTCGCCTTGGCATGCGCCGCGCGTCCGTCGCGGCGCAATCGCGCTTGCCGTCAACACATTCCGGTCCTAACGCTTCGGCGTCGCCGAGAGCAAGGACGAAATGGAACCCAATTCTATCAGCGCCTTGCCGCGCCTCAAGTTGCGCCTGCTCGGCGTGACGGACCTGCACGCCAACCTCTACCCTTACGACTACTACCGCGACCGCCCCGATGATTCCGTCGGCCTCGCACGCGTCGCGTCCCTGATCGCCGAGGCGCGCAAGGAATCGCCGAACTGCCTGCTGTTCGATAACGGCGACATTCTTCAAGGCACGCCGCTCGGCGATTTCGCGGCGGAGAGAATGGCGAAGGACCCGGAGGCGGTCCATCCGGTGATCGCGACAATGAATGCGCTTGCCTACGCGGCGGCGACGCCCGGCAACCACGACTTCAACTATGGCCTCGATATTCTCGAGCGCGCCTACGCCGCCGCGCGCTTTCCGGTGGTTTGCTGCAACATCCGGCGCAATGACGGGGACCGTTGGTTCCCCCCCTGGGTCGTGATCGAATGTACGCTCGCGGACGAAGCCGGCGAGCCGCGCGGATTCAAAGTGGGCGTCATCGGCTTTGCGCCGCCGCAAATCGCGCGATGGGATGAAGCCCTGGTGGCGGGAGTTCTGACCTCGCTCGACATTGTCGAGACGGCGCGCGCGGAAATCGGCGCGCTCAGGGGACGGGGCGTCGATCTCGTCGTCGCGCTGTGCCACTCGGGCATTTCTCGGCTGCCGTCGCGGCTCGGCGAAGAGAATGCGGCGCTGGACCTCGCGAAGGTCGACGGAATCGACGCGCTTTTCCTGGGTCACCAGCATTTGTTGTTTCCCGGCGAGGATTTCGCCGGCGTCGACGGCCTGGACGCGGCGCGAGGGACGATCCACGGCAAGCCGGCGGTGATGGCCGGCTTCTGGGGCAGCCATCTGGGTGTCATCGACATCGCTCTCGAACAGGCCGCGGCCGGCTGGCGGGTCGCGAACGCGCAGGTCGAAATCCGGCCGATCGCCAAACGCAACCAAAACGGCGCCGCCGTCGCGCTCGTCGAATCCGAACCGACCGTGCTCCAGGCGGCTCGGGCCGCGCATCTGGCGACGCTCGACTACGTGCGCGGGCCGGTCGGAGAACTTGCCGAGCCGCTGCACACATATCTGGCGCTGATCGCCGACGATCCGACGGTGCAACTTGTCAACGAGGCCCAGCGCGCCTTCGCGGCGCCGCTCGTAGCCGCGCGCGCCGACCTCGCCGCGCTGCCGATCCTTTCGGCATGCGCTCCGTTCAAATGCGGCGGACGCGGCGGGCCCGACTTCTACACCGACGTCGCGCCGGGCTCGATCGCGATCAAGGACGTCGCCGATGTTTATCCATACCCGAACAGCCTGCGCGTGGTGAAAGTGGACGGCGGGACGTTGCGCGAATGGCTCGAACGCTCGGCGTCGATTTATCGCCGCCTCGACAGGGCCTCGCACGACGAGCAGCCGCTGCTCGGTCCCGCCTTCGCCTGCTACAATTTCGACGTGATCGACGGCGTCGAATACGCCATCGACGTTTTCGAGCCGGCCCGCTACGACGACTTCGGCGTGTTGATCGCGCCGGACGCGCGCCGCATTCGCGATCTGACGTTCGATGGCGCGGCCGTCGACCCGAAGCAAATGTTTCTCGTCGTCACCAACAATTACCGGGCCAGCGGAGGCGGCGGGTTTCCCGGATGCGACGGAACAAGCGTGGCGATCGAGGCGCCGGAATCCAACCGCGACGTCGTGCTGCGCTACATCGCCAGCGCCGGCGAGATCGCGCCCCGGTCTGACGGCAATTGGCGCTTCGCCCCGTGGCCCGGAGAAATCGTCGTAACTTACCTCACCTCCCCGGCGGCGGCGGCGCTCCCGGCGCCGCCCGGCCTGAAGTTGACCTCGATCGGCCTCGCAGCTGGAGGATTTCTCAAATTCCGGGTCGAGACAATTTCGCCGAGCGCGTTCGGCGAACCGTGACAGGTCGCATGCGTCGGAAGACGCCTG
>CAWAIM010000010.1:0-23842 GCA_963781895.1 uncultured Alphaproteobacteria bacterium | reverse complement strand
GCGCTCGATTATGCGGCCCATCGGCGAAGCTCAAAGCCAATTCCACGCGGGCGCCGCGGTCGATTGGCCAGGTTAATGATTCTGCCGCGGAGATCGTAAGTCGACGCGCTGCAGCAGAAACGCCAGCGGGACGAGAAGCAGCGCAAACAGCGATAACGCGGCGAACACGTCGATGTAGGAAAGGAAGGCGGCCTGGTTCGTCAGCGTCTGGCCGACAAAGGCGATGGCCTGACGGCTCGCGTCCGCCGCGCTGGCGCCGTGCTGCTGGAAATAGGCGGTCGCCTGTTCGAGCGTTTGCCGGTAGGCAAGAGACGTAGGGCTCAGGCTCTCGCCGAGCCGCGACTGATGGAACTGCTCGCGGCGCGCGAGCAGAGTCTGCGCCATCGACACGCCGATGCTGCCGCCGAGGTTGCGCGCGACGTTGATCAGGGCGGAAGCCTGGCCGGACTTGCCCGGCGGCAGGCCGACATAGGAATAGCTGGTGATGGTCAGAAAGAGGAACGGAATCGCGGCCATCTGGAACGCGCGCGCCCAGGCGAACCAATCGAAATCGGCGTCCGGGGATAGGCCGGTGAAGTGGCGCATTGCGATCGCGATCGCAATCAAAGCGCCCGCCATCAGATAGCGCGGCTGGGCGAAGCGGCTGACCTGACCCGCCGCAGCCATGGAGACGAGCGATATGAAGCCGCCAAGCATCAGGGAAAGCCCGGCCCAAGTCGCCGTGTAGCCAAAATTCTCCTGCAGCAACTGCGGCATGAACTGCGTCGAACTGAACAGGATCGCGCCGACCGCCAGCATCACGAGAAAGGAGACGCCGAATTGTCTTCGCCCGATCAGGCGGATGTCGACGATCGGCTCCTTGCGCGACAGTTCCCACGGCACGAACGCGAGGAACGCGAGCCCGGAGACGATCGCGCAGGACACGATGAAGCCCGAATTGAACCAATCGTCCTCCTGCCCCTTGTCGAGCACGATTTCGAGAAAGCCGAGCCACAGGGCGACCAGCACGAAACCAAGCCAATCGACGCGAAGCCCGCGGCGCCACAACGCTAGGCGCGCGTCGACCAGAATCGGCGGCTCGTCGACGAACGCGGCGACGAGCGCAAGCGAGAGCGCTCCAACCGGGACATTGATGAAGAAGATCCAGTGCCAGGACGCATTGTCCGTGATGTAGCCGCCGATCGTAGGTCCGAGCGCCGGCGCCACAATGACGGCGACGCCATAGGCCGCGAAAGCCTGCGCGCGCCTGGACGGCGGAAACGTGTCGGCGAGCATCGCCTGTTCGCTGGGCGCCATTCCGCCGCCGCCCAGTCCCTGGAGCGCGCGCGCGGCGACCAGGAGACCCAGGCTGGGCGCGATCCCGCATAAAAGGGAACTCACGGCAAACAGCGCCACCGACAGCATGTAGAACCGCTTGCGGCCGATAACCTCCGAAAGCCAGCCGCTGATGGGCAGGATGATCGCGTTGGCGACGAGATAGGAGGTGATGACCCAAGTGCTTTCGTCGACGCTGGCGCCCAGCGAACCCGCGATGTGCAGCAGCGCGACATTGGCGATCGAGGTGTCGAGCACCTGCATGAAGGTCGCCATCGACAGGATGAATGTGATGAGCCAAGGGTTGTGGGCTCCGGCGGCCGAACGGCTCGCATCCCATCCAACGTCTTGTCGATTGCCGGTCATCGCACTTTGACTGACGGGGTGACCGACATGCCCGGGCCAAGCTCCAGATCCGGCATCCTGTCGAACACGATCTTGACTGGAACGCGCTGGACGACCTTGACGTAATTGCCGGTCGCGTTCTCGGCCGGGAGCAGGCTGAATGCGGTTCCGCTGCCGGCCTGGATGCTGTCGACATGGCCCTTGAAGCTGCGGCCGTAGGCGTCGACCCAGATGGTCGCAGGCTGACCCGGATGCATGTCGGCGAGTTGCGTTTCGCGGAAGTTGGCGGTGACCCAGACGTCGAGCGGCACGATCAGCATCAATGCCTGGCCCGGCGTCGCATAGGCGCCCTTCGCCGCGGTCAGCTGCGTCACCCGGCCTTTGAACGGCGCAACCAGCGTCACGCGCGAAAGATTTGCATCGGCCTGCGCGAGCTGGGCCTCAGCCTGCGTCCGCTGCGCCTCAGCGATTTGACGCTGCGCCGAAATCACCGCGAGCTGTTTCTCCGCCTGCGCAAGTCCGGCTTCGGCGGCGTCGAACGCCGCCTGTTTTTGCCTGAGGTCGGAGTCCGTCTGCTGGGCTTCCTGCAACGTGCCTGACCCTTGCTTCAAAAGCGTCTGGGCGCGCGTGTTCTGATCACGGGAAAACGATAATGCAGCCTGCGCTTGGGTGACCTGCAGCGACATTTGGTCGATTGTCGCCTGCTGCGCGACGGACTGCGCAACGGCGGACCGTATCGCCGCCTCGGCCTGCGCGACCTGGGCTTTGGCTTGCGCCTGTGCCGCGCGATAGTTGCGATCGTCAATCCTGACCAACGTCTGTCCGGGCTCCACGACCTCGTTATCCGTCACCGGAACGTCGACGATGGCGCCTGCGACGTCAGCGCTGATGGCGCTCGGGCGCGCGTCGATGAAGGCGTCGTCGGTGTCCTCATAATGGCGGGCGTTGAGCCACCAGACGATGCCGATCGCCGCAGCGGCAAACAGCCCAACGATCAGAACAAACGTCGCGATGCGGTGCGTCGCGATCCACGCCCATGCGCCGCGCCGCGGCGGGGCGGCAGGCTTGTCGAGCGGCTGATCGAGTTCCGCCTTGGGCCTGTCCGCCCGAGTTTCCGCGACGGGGCCGCGATCCGCGGACTTCGCTCCGCCGTCGCCGGCCGACGAACGATTGTCCCGCGTTGCTTCCACCTCGACCTCCACCGATACGGACCAACAGCGTCGCAGGCTTCTCGATCCCTCAAGCCGCCAATCCACAACGGTCTTTAGCCGTCGCAGTGGTCCACCGGGCCGATACGCTGGTCAGATCGCGGCTGAACCCGTCCGTCTTCGTCAGCCCAGCGAGCCGCCGCCGACCCGAACCCAAATTCGACCGGCAGGAACCCCAAGCCGGCGTGGCGCCGACCCCGAATCCATGCCAACTTATCGGAATAGCCGCCCATTGCCGTTTTGAGCCTTTTCAAGCGCTTAAGCGTTCGCGGAAGCGGGGCTCGCCTCCCGACCCGATCTTGTTCCGCAAATCGGGGCCTTAACAACTCCAAGCGAAAGGCCGCGCGGATTAAACGAAGGCCAGTTGTTTTGACGCGGCGCTGGGAAAATAGCATGATTTTCGGTTTTAGAGAAGAGAATGGCGAATCGAGCGGGGTCCCTTTCGGATGCGACATTGTCGATTTCCAAGCGCAGGACTACATGCTGGCGAGTGCGCCGTTGGCGGCGCGCCGCAGGATCCCAACTTCCAGCGGATTATCGGGGGCGTCCTGGTTCAGATTGAGGCGTTGTTCCGACGCTCCGCCGAGGCGGGGCAAACTGGCCGGACCATCGCGAGGCCATAGTCGCCGGCGACGGGATAATGCGACTCGGCCTAGCGAAACAGCCGCAATCGCCCCCATATAGGCTCGTCTCCTTGTTTCACGGCAGATGTTAAAGCGGCTGGCCTCTTGGGCGGTCGTCGCCTGCGATCGGCTCATTCCGGAGCGCGCCATGACGGCCTTATCCATCCTCGAACTTGTCCGCGTCACCGAGGACACCGACGCCCGCGGCGCGCTCGACAATGCTCGCGATCTCGCGGCCCATGCCGAGGACTGGGGCTACCGGCGCATCTGGGTGGCGGAGCATCACAACATGCCGGGCATCGCCAGCGCCGCGACTTCGATCGTGCTTGCCCATCTCGCCGCCGGGACAAAGACCATCCGGGTCGGCGCAGGCGGCATCATGCTGCCCAACCACGCGCCATACGTCATCGCCGAACAGTTCGGGACGCTGGCGCGTCTGTTTCCGGGCCGCATCGACCTCGGGCTCGGCCGCGCTCCCGGCACCGACCAGGTCACGCTGCGCGCCCTGCGCCGTGCGCCGGAGGCGGCGGAAGCTTTCCCGCACGACGTTCTGGAACTGCAGGCGTTCCTGGCCCCGGCCGGTCCCGGCCAGCGTATCCAGGCGGTGCCGGCGGCCGGGACGGAAGTGCCGCTCTGGATCCTCGGGTCGAGCAATTTCGGCGCGATGCTCGCCGCCGAGCTGGGGCTGCCTTACGCTTTCGCGTCGCATTTCGCGCCCGAACTGCTCATTCCCGCGCTGCAAATCTATCGCAGTCGCTTCAAGCCGTCGGCGCAGCTCGACCGTCCCTATGCGATGGTCGGCGTCAACATCGTCGCCGCCGAGACCGACGCGGAAGCGCGTCGCCTGGCGACGACCCAGCAGATGGCCTTCGCCAACATCTTCCGCGGCGCGCGCGGGTTGAGCCAGCCGCCGATCGACGACATTGAAAGCTACTGGTCGCCGATGGAAAAGGCGCAAGCCGCGCGGATGCTCGCGCGCTCCATCGTCGGCTCTCCCGATACGGTGCGCGTCGGCATTGACGCGCTGGTCGCGGAAACTGGCGCCGACGAACTTATCGTCGTGTCCGACGTCTATGAGCATTCCGCGCGACTGCGCTCGTTCCAGCTCATCGCCGGCGCCGCCGAAACCAACGCCGACCCAATCAGATGAAGCGAATGCGCGCGCCCTCGAGCGGAATGCCGGTCAGTTCCGTCGTCCATACTTCGCCGGGCGCGACCGGAAAGGCGCGCGTGAGCGTTCCCGTCGTGACAATCTCCCCAGCGGCGAGCGGCGGATTGACCGGGTCGGAGGCGAGCAACTGGACGAGATGGCGCAGCGCGAAAAGCGGACCGTCCAAGACATTCGCCGCGCGGCCGTGGTCGACCACGACTTCATTTCGAAGGATGTCGACCTCGAAGTTCGAGAGCTCGAGCCGCCAGTCGTCAGGACGCGAGGCGATCGAGTGACGCGTCCCGATCCATAAGGCGCCATGGAGGCCATAGGCGGCGACGGTGTCGGCGGCGAGAAACGTCCAATTGGGGAAGATCGACTGCACGATCTCAAAACCGTGAGCGACCCAATCAATGCAGCCGAGCAGAGCATGTTCGTCCATGCCGGGAGCAGGCATGGCCGCCAATCCGAACACAATCTCCGGCTCGATGCGCGGTTCGGCCAAACCGCTCAAAGAAAAGTCCGCGCCCCCCTTCGGCAGGTCATGGACCGTGCGGTCGTACACGTATCCCCAGATCGGCGCATGGACGTTGTATTCGGGCCAGATTGTCCGGTTGGTGAAACCGATCTTGCGGCCGACGGGTCGCTCTCCCCGCGTCTCGCGCTGCGCCCGAATGGCGGCCGTGACCCGGTAAGCGTCCTCGAGCCCGAAATCGGGCCGACGGGTCGAGAACGGCGCAACCTGGCGGCCTGTCCCCAGGACGGCGATGGCCTCCTTGGCTATGTCCTGAATATCCATGCGCTCGGCCTCCAGACCGTCGCCGCCGCCATAACGGCAAGTGGCGGCCGAAGACAATCGTCTATGCGACCAGTTTTTCAACTTTCGCAAATGGACTCAGCCTCAGCCAGCTTCCGATCGCCGCTTCCAGCTGCCGGCTTCCCGTCATGACGAGCCTATTCTGCTCCTTGGCGCGCGCGACGGTGGTGTAGCCCATCCAGATCTCCGTCATGGTCCGCAAATCAGTCGACAGGTAAAGATCGACGTCGAACCCTGGATCGACCGAGCACAGATCGACCTCCTTGCCGGGCTCGACGACCAGCCACCAGTTTCGGCGCGCTTCCTGAAGATCCTTGAAAATGACCTGAATCGTGCTTCGGCGTGCGGGGCATGGGCGTGGGGTCGATGTTGCGCCGCATGTCCCACATAAGGAGATTGGGATCGAGATTCCCGAGCGACGCTTCGGTTTCGATCCATCGTTGCCCCCATATGCCGACGGACTCGATGATCGGCTGCAAATCCTGACCCGCCTTGGTCAACCGGTACTCGAACAGGTCGGGCTCGCCGGTCACGTGGGAGCGGGCGACAATGCCCGCTTTTTCCAGATCCTTCAGGCGCTTCGACAGGAGCGCGGGCGACATTCTCGGCACGCCGCGCCTCAGTTCATTGAAGCGGGTGGATCCGGCGACGAACTCACGCAGCAGAACCAAGGTCCAGCGCGCGCCGAGGATCTCCGCCGCCATCGCCACCGGGCAGAACTGTTTGTAACCGCTTTCCGCCATGAGGGCCTCCCAGATCACGCCGTCGTGATCGAACGGCGATCCGACAGTTAGTCGCCGAGGACGACGCATGCCAGTTCAGAAATTGTACCGGGCGCGATTCAGTTCGTGAACTAGTCGCCGAGCGAACGGATGTGGGATGTCATGCCCACACTACGGGTCGCTAGACGGCGACCCAGGAACTCATTGATTGAAAAAAAACCGATAACGGAGAGGAACCATGACAGATTTATCCATCCGCACGCTCAACTCGTCAACCAAGACGATTTCGCCTGACGCGTTGGCGGCCTTCCGCGGCAAGCTGCGCGGCCCGGTCGCGTTGCCGGGAGAGGACGGCTACGACGCCGCCCGCACGATCTGGAACGCCACGATCGACCGATCGCCCGCTCTCGTCGCGCGCTGCCTCGGCGCCGCCGACGTCATCAATGCGGTCAAGCTCGCGCGCGACGAAAATCTGCTCGTCGCGGTGCGCGGCGGCGGCCACAACATCGCCGGCAACGCGGTCTGCGACGGCGGCCTGCTGATCGATTTGTCGTTGATGAAATCGGTGCGCGTCGATCCTGCGTCTCGCACGGCCCGGGTCGAACCGGGCGCGACGCTGGCGGATTTCGACAAGGAGGCGCAGGCGTTCGCGCTGGCGACCCCGCTCGGCATCAATTCGACGACGGGCGTCGCCGGCCTCACGCTTGGCGGCGGCTTCGGCTGGACTACCCGCAAGTTCGGACTGACCATCGACAACCTGATCTCTGCCGACGTCGTCACGGCCGACGCCAGGCTGGTTCGCGCCAGCGAGACGGACAACCCCGACCTCTTCTGGGCGCTGCGGGGCGGCGGCGGCAATTTCGGCGTCGTGACCTCGTTCGAGTTCAAGCTCCATCCGCTTGGCCCGCAGGTTTTGTCCGGTCTCGTCGTGCATCCGCTCGAGCAAGCGGGCGCGCTGCTGCCCGAGTTCCGCCGCATCGTCAAGCGAGGCGCCCGACGAGGTCGCGGTCTGGGCGGTGATGCGCAAGGCGCCGCCGCTGCCCTTCCTGCCGGTCGAGTGGCACGGCAAGGAGGTTCTGATCTTCGCCGCCTGCTACGCCGGCGACATGAAGGAAGGCGAGAAGGCCCTCAAACCCCTGCGCGCGCTCGGCAATCCGATCGCCGACGTGATCTCTCCCCACCTGTTCACGGCCTGGCAGGCGGCGTTCGATCCGCTGCTGACGCCAGGCGCCCGCAACTATTGGAAGAGCCACGACTTCCCCGAACTGCCGGACGCGGCGATCAAAGTGATTGTCGACGCGGCCCGCACACTGCCGTCGCCAGAATGCGAGCTGTTCATCGCCCATGTCGGCGGCGCGATGACGCGCATTCCGGCCAATGCGACCGCGTGGCCGAACCGCGACGCCCACTTCATCATGAACGTCCATACGCGCTGGCGGGACAAGGCGGACGATTCGGCCTGCATCGCGTGGGCGCGGCAGCTGTTCGAGACCGTGGCGCCCTTCGCCTCCGGCGGCGTCTACGTCAATTTCATGCCGGACGATGAAAGCGACCGGGTCGAGAAGGCGTACGGCGCGAACTATCGCCGCCTGGCCGAGATCAAGCGCCGCTACGATCCCGACAACCTGTTCCGCATGAACCAGAACATCCGGCCAAGTCAGAGAATGGGTGGGCCATGAACGCAATCGTCAGACTGCGCGCCGCGTCGCCGGTCGCCGCTGACGCGGCCATCGGGTCGACGGCGCGCTGCGAACGCGCGCTCGAGCTGATGCTCACGCATCGGGAGAATCCCTTTCTCGAGGTTCAGCGCGTGCTTGCCGACGACCCCCATTGCGCATTCGCTCATTGCCTGCGCTTGGCGCTCATCGTGTGTGCGGAGGATAATTCCGACGCCGTGAGATTGGCGCTCGCCAAAAGCGTGGACGCAATCGAGGCCGCGCGCCCGGACGGAAACGATCCCGCGCGCCGCCACGCTGCGGCGGCTCGCGCCTGGCTCATGGGCGATGCGGCGCTTACGCTCCAGCTTTACGGCGCCGATCGTCGTCGACCAGCCCCGCGACATTCTCGCGCTCGCGGTCGCCCACGCGCTCGACTTCCGGCTGGGCCGGCGGCGAATGCTGCGGGATCGGATCGCTCAGGTGCTGCCTGAGTGGAGCGCCGGAGCGCCGGGCTATGCCAGCGTGCTTGCGATGTACGCTTTCGGCCTCGAGGAGAACGGGCAGTATCGCCGCGCCGAGAAGACGGCGCGCCGCGCCCTCGCCCTCGACCCCCGGCATGCCGGCGCCATCCATGTCGTCGCCCATGTGCTGGAGATGCAGGGACGCGCGCGTGAGGGTTTGGCCTTCCTCGCCGACACCGAGCCGGCCTGGGTCGAAGGAACCGGCTATTCCGTGCATCTTGCCTGGCACCGCGCGCTGTTCCATCTCGACGCCGACGATCCGATCTCCGCGCTCGCGGCCTACGACGAACAAATCGCCAGCGCGCGCGCTTCGGACATGAATGCGCTCGCTGACGCCTCGGCGTTGCTATGGCGCTTGCGGCTTCGGGACGTCGACGTCGGAGAGCGATGGCGGCTGTTGGCCGATCGCTGGGAATGGCGACCGCTGGCCGGCGCGCGGTCCTTCCACGTCATTCACGCGATCATCGCGTTCGTCGCCGCAGGACGCGCAGCCGCCGCCTCGCGGGCGTTCGAGTCGCTTCCGCGCGCCGATGGCCGAGGCGACGCCTCCCCATCGTTGCTGGAGGACGAGCTCGCGCCGCCGCTCTGTGAAGCGCTGCGCGCCTTCGCCAAGGGCGATTACCAGGCCTGCGTCGAATGGCTCGAGCGCGTGCGCCATATCTCGCACCGCTGCGGCGGCAGCCTCGCCCAGTGCGATCTCGTCCAGCTGACCTTCATCGAGGCGGCGATGCGCGCGAAAATGGCGCGTCTCGCCTCCGCGCTGGTCGCGGAGCGCGCGGCCCAGAGGCCGGCGAGCCCGCTCAACGAGCGGCTGCGACGGCGGTTGAGGACGTTGCCCGCGGCGACAGTCCGCCCAGCGGCGCGGTTGGGGTTCTAGTCCGCGTTCGCCGCCGCGGCGGCCGGTCGTCGCTATTTCGGCGCGCGCTTCGCCAGGATGCGCTGCAGGGTGCGCCGGTGCATATTAAGCTGGCGAGCGGTTTCCGAGACGTTCCGCTCGCAGGATTCGTAAATGCGCTGAATATGCTCCCAGCGCACCCGATCGGCGGACATCGGCGGGTCGTGCTCGGTGGGACTATCGAGCCGTTCAGCCATCAGGGCGGAGACGACGTCGTCAGCATTGGCGGGCTTGGCGAGGTAGTCGAAGGCGCCGAGCTTGACGGCCGTCACGGCGGTGGCGATCGCGCCGTAACCAGTGAGGATGACGCCGCGCGCATCGCCGCGTTTCGCTTTCAGCGCCCGCATGACGTCCAGACCGCTGCCGTCGCCCAGTCTGAGGTCGATGACGGCGAAGGCGGGCGGCGCCGTTTCGATCGAGGCCAGCGCCTCGGCGACGCTGACCGCCGTTCGCGCCGTAAAGCCGCGTGACGCCATGGCGCGCGCCAAACGCTCGCAAAAGACTTCGTCGTCGTCGACGACCAGCAACGTCTTATCGAGCGCGTCTCCGCCGTTCGGTCCTTGGCTCCACGTTTGGTCGGATGCGTCTTTGTCCGTCATGCCGCCTTTTATCCGGAAATCCGGCAGATTGAAATTTGTCGCTTCGTATCGGGAATCGCGTCGCAAGCGCAATTCGCGCTTCAATGTCGAAGGTCGGCGGGTGTCAGTCGTCGGGGCGTCGACCCTGTTCGTAGGCCGCGCGGGACCATTGAACTGTGGCGATCGCCCCCGTAGCGGGCGGCTCGGCGTTGGCGAGCTGAAGCGTGGCGCGGGAACGTTCGAGGAGGGAGCTTGCGATGAACAGTCCCAGGCCAAGTCCGCCGCCCGCCATTTCGCTTCGAACCGCGCCTTCGCGCTGAGAAAGGTAAGGCTCGCCAACGCGCGCCAGGATGTTCGGCGGAAAGCCCCTCCCGTCGTCTGTAATGACCATCCTGACCATGGATTTCGTCCAGGTCGCGCGAATGACCACCGCTTTTTCGGCGAAACTGACCGCGTTCTCGATCAAATTGCCGAGACCGTACAAGAGGCCCGGATTGCGTGGGCACGTCGGCGCGGGTTCGGGCCCCTCGCCCTCGACCGTTATGGAGACGCCGAGGAGTCGGTGTGGGGCGGCGGCGATTTCCGCCAGTTCGACCGGACTCGATATTTCCATTTCCTCGTTGGTTAGCTCGGAAGGGGCAGAAAGTTTGCCCAGAATGGATCGGCAGCGGTCCACGGACTGCTCGAGCAGACGCAAGTCGTCTTTAAATTCCTCGCTTGGCGGCGGGTGGGCCGCCATTTCGCGCACGATAAGGGCCACCGTGGCCAGCGGCGTTCCCAACGCGTGGGCCGCCGCGGCCGCCAGACCGTCGATCTGCGACAGGTGCTGCGCTCGAGCGAGCACGAGTTCGGTCGCTGTCAGGGCGCTGGCGGTTTGGCGCGCCTCCGCCGCGACCCGGTATGCGTACATGGTCACGAATGCGGCGCTAACCCCGAGCGCGCTCCATAGGCCCAGAATGTAAATCGACGGCAGGATCAGGTTGTGGCCCCCGATCCAGGGCAGGGGCAGGCTCCAACGCGCCAGTACGGTCGCGCAGACGAGAGCGAGGCCGAGCAGGCCCAGCGCACGAGGCAGCGAGAGCGAGGTCGCGGCGATGGTGACCGGCGCTAGGAACAGAATGGCGAACGGATTGGCGACGCCGCCGGTGAGAAAAAGCAGACCTGCGAGTTGAATCACGTCGTAGGCCAGAACGGTCGTCGCGGCGCGTTCGCTCAGCTGCGTGCTGACCGGGAAGCGCCAGCGCAACGCCAGATTGAGTAGCGCCGAGACGGCGACGAGGCCGAAGCAGGTCAAAATCGGGAATTCAAGGCCGAACCCGAATGCGCCGGCGACGATCG
Organism: uncultured Alphaproteobacteria bacterium; assembly: GCA_963781895.1. Lineage (GTDB taxonomy): Bacteria > Pseudomonadota > Alphaproteobacteria > Rhizobiales > Beijerinckiaceae > Roseiarcus. The sequence goes on along the minus strand of CAWAIM010000010.1, from coordinate 12,673 downwards.
CAACCGTTTGTCCCGCGACGGCGAGCCAGCGCAAGCCGATGAGCGTGTTGAGGCGCAGACGGCGCGCCTGCCGGCCAAGACCTTCTTCACCGCGCGCAAACACGCCGACCAGACAATCCTCGATTCGGCGGTCGGTCCCGCCCTATTCGACCTTTTCGTTGGGGTATACCCCCCACAGTTTCGCCTGCTCGATATAGCCCTTGAATCCGGCCCCGTCGACTTGGCACCAGGAGCCGTCGCAATTGCGGATATTGACGATGACGCCCGACTGCAGGGTCGCCGCCACGGCCGCGGACTCGGACGGGCGCGTATAGATTTGCGAATTTTCGCCTTTCTTGTTTGGCGTCACCAGCGCAGTGCGTCGGCCCGAGAGCAGAGAATGCAGAACCCAACCGTCGACGCCTTCCGAATCGCGCACGCGCCGCCAGATTTCGAATTCGGCGATGATTTCGACCGGAAGCCCCGCCCGTTCGTACACCCACTTGATCGCATGGTCCTTCGACGGACCCTCTCGCAGGTTGACCCGGTCCGTCTTCAGACTGGCGTAGCGCGGCAGCGGCAGCTTGGTGACCGGCCCGACCGGATCGGCAAGCGCCAGAAGCGGCATCGACAGGAGGGCGAGGTTCGCCAGAACTGCGCGACGGGTGAGGCCGGTCGCGCGGAGAGGTTGATTTTTTCGATTCATAGCGGGTTCCCCGACAGCTCTGTGGCTGTCCTTGTCTTTGCCGAGTCTTCTGGTAGAGAGGCCGGCAAGCTGGCGGTTCGCGACCTGCACGGCGAACGTAGGCGCAAACATTTGCCGCGCGCGCCGTTAACGAGGCCTAAATTGGTTGAAATTGTGGGCGCGAATGTTTGAAATCGGGGCGGCGGCGGTGGCGCCGCGAGGGCGAAAAGGGCGGCGCTCATGAGCAAGAAGAAGCCTCTTGTCGTGGTGACTCGGCGGCTGCCTGGCCTTGTCGAAACACGCATGCGCGAACTGTTCGACGCTCGCCTCAACCTCGAAGACAAGGCGATGTCTCAGGCGGATATCGCCGAGGCGATGCGCGAAGCCGACGTCATCGTGCCGACCATCACCGACCAAATCAACGCGGCGATGATCGCCCAGGCGGGCGAGCAGATGAAGCTTATCGCCAATTTCGGCAATGGCGTCGACCACATCGACGTCACCAGCGCGCTCCGCCGCGGCATCACCGTCACCAATACGCCCGGGGTGTTGACGGAAGACACCGCGGATATGACGATGGCGCTGATCCTCTCGACCGCGCGTCGGCTGGTGGAGGGCTCGCATATTATTCCCGACGGGCATTGGGGCGGCTGGACGCCGACCTGGATGCTTGGCCGGCGAATCACCGGCAAGCGGCTCGGCATCATCGGCATGGGCCGCATCGGCCAGGCGCTCGCGCGGCGCGCGCGCGCTTTCGGAATGTCGATCCACTATCATAATCGCCGCCGCGTCACCGCCCAGATCGAGGAATCGCTGGAGGCGACCTACTGGGATTCGCTGGACCAGATGCTGGCGCGGATGGATTTCGTCTCGATCAACTGCCCGCACACTCCGGGCACCTTTCACCTTCTTTCGGCGCGCCGGCTCAAGTACCTTCGCCCCGAGGCGATTCTCATCAATACCGCGCGCGGCGAGGTGGTCGACGAGAATGCGCTGATCCGGATGCTCGAAGCCGATGAAATCGCCAACGCCGGGCTCGACGTGTATGAACACGCGCCCGCCGTCAACGAAAAGCTGATCGCGCTCGCCCGGACTGGCAAGGTGACGCTGCTGCCGCATATGGGCTCGGCGACGCATGAGGGCCGCGCCGACATGGGCGAGAAGGTCATTATCAACATCCAGACCTTCGTCGACGGCCACCGCCCGCCGGACCGCGTTCTGCCCAGCATGCTGTGACGCGCGGGCCGCGCCTCACCCGACTGTCCTGAGCCGGACGAGCGGCAGCAGGCCAAAGGCGCACTGCGCCGCGAGCCCGAGCGCGCCCGGGACGCGCCCATAAGACGCCAATTGCTCTGCGAAAGAGCGGCCGAATGCAGCCCAGCCGAGCAGGGAGTCCACTATCAACAACATTGACAGCGCCATGCCGCCCATCGCCAGCCTGGCCGGAACGGTCGCGGGCGGCCTCGCCCAGCGAACGACATGGGCGCAGGCGATCCAGGAAACCACTATCATCAGCGGGGCTTCCAGCGCCACCGCCGCCGCTTCGCCGACGCGCGGCTGCAGCCAAATCACTCTCGTCGCCCCGACCGCGAATCCGAGCGCGAAAACCGTGCCAAAATACGCGAGCGCCGCCTTCACGACCTCCATTGGCGACCCAGCTGGCGCTCAATCGCGCGCAAAGGCCGCTCACCCCGCCGCGAAGCTGCGCGGCGCCGGGCTGATCACCGTCGCCGCGCCGTTGTTGATCTCCATCACGGCAAGGCCGCGCTCGTTGGTTCCGTCGCCGCGGAACCGGAACACGCCGTCGGCGCCGTTGAAGCCGGAGACGCTGGTCAGCGCCCTATCGCTGAAAGGATCCGCCGCGCCGCCGCGCGCGAGCGCGGCGGTCAGCGTCACGGCGTCGTAGGCCAGGGTCGCCAATCGCGCGGGCTGGCTGTTGAATTTGGCTTTGTAGCGCTGCGCGAACGCATTGAATCCGGCGTTGTCGGGCGCGGCGAACCAGGCGCCTTGAAGCTGGGGCAGCCTCAGCACGCGCGCGTCGTTCCAGACGCCCGTGCCCAGGAGCTGCGTCTTGAGGCCGCTCGCGCTTAGCGCGGACGCGACCGCAGGCATTCCCTCAGCCTGTTCGGGGATAAACAGGGCGTCGATCTGATTGGCCACGGCCGCGACCTGCTGGACCGCGCTCTCCGGCTGGCCCGGCCCATAGCGGGCGACGACGACCACTCGCGCGTTGAGCCGCCCGGCCGCCTCCTGGAATCGCCCGATCGCAACGTTGGCGTAGTCGTTCTGCGGAGCCAGCGCCGCTAAGGACATTTTGCCCTTGGAAACCGCATATTGAACGATTCTTTCGACATATCCCTCGATGAGGAACGATAGCAAATAGACCCCTGGAGAGGCGACGCCGACGTCGGTTGAAAAGGCGATGATCGGTTTGCCGGCGCCCTTCGCGACCGAGGCCGCCTGTTTCACATCGCTGGCGAACACCGGTCCGAGAAGGATCTGGGCGCCGGCCCCGATTTCGGCTTGAGCGGCCTGCGCGGCGCCGTCGGGGCCGGAGCGATCGTCCTGAATCATCAATGTGATGTAAGGGGCGGCGAATTCGTCGATCGCCAATTGCGCCGCATTGCGCATCGAGGCGCCGACCGGGCTCGGCGCGCCGTTCTGCGTCAGCGGCAAGATCATCCCGACGCGGACCGGCCCATTGCCCAACGTTTCGCCGACCAGCGGTCCGCCCGCGGCCGGAAGCGAGGCGGCCGGCTTTCCCAGATCAGCCCCGGGCAAATCGACGCCCATCGAATTGCAACCCGCCAACGACAGGGCGAGTCCGCCGCCAAGCGCCGCCCGCCTCGTCAGCAAACGTCGACCTTCTGGCGGAACAGCCAAGTCCTTCATGACGACCTCCTATGCGGGCGCCGCCCCGGCCACGGGATATTGGAACGCCAACGCGGCGCATTGCTCCCGCGCCAGCAACGATTCGCCGGCTTTCCACGGAAATTGTGGCATTTTCACTTCCACTTGGCTATGCCGTCCATGACTTCACCTGGCCGGGCGCCCATGCATGACCGAGACCGCGAGACGGAGCTTAGCGGCGGTGAATAGAGCTCCGCCCTCCAAGGCCGTCGGGAGCCCGCGCTCGGATCGGACGTTCCTGGTCCATGGCGCACTCGTCCCGGCGCCGCCCCTTGCGCCCGGGCTCTATGTGGTTTCGACGCCGATCGGCAATCTCTCCGACATGACCTTGCGCGCGCTCGCCATCCTGGCCGGCGCGGAGGCGATCCTAGCTGAGGATACGCGCGTTTCACGAACCTTGCTCACACGATATGGCATAGAGACCCCCCTCTCGCCCTACCATGAGCACAACGCCGTCGAGGCGCGCCCGCGCGCGCTTCGGCGTATCGCCGAGGGTCAGGCGCTGGCGCTCATTTCCGACGCAGGGACGCCGCTGATCTCCGATCCCGGCTACAAACTGGTGGCCGAGGCCGTCGCAATGGGCCTCGCCGTCACCGCCGCGCCCGGACCCTGCGCCGCGCTCGCGGCTCTTTGCGTCGCCGGCCTGCCGACCGATCGTTTCTTTTTCGAGGGATTTCTCCCGCCCAAGCGCGCCGCGCGGCGGGAACGAATCAACATGCTCGCCACAACGCCCGGCACGCTCGTCTTCTACGAAGCTCCGAGCCGGCTGGCCGAGACGCTCGCCGACCTCGCCCTAGAGCTCGGGGCCCGGCCGTCCGCGGTGGCGCGTGAATTGACCAAGCTGCACGAGGAGATCCGGCGGGGGGCGCTCGACGCGCTCGCCGCTCAATACGCGGCCGAAGGCGCGCCGAAAGGCGAGATCGTCATCGTCGTCGGCCCGGCCGAGGCGCGGCCGGCGATTTCACCGGATGCTCTCGATCGGGACATTGTCGAGGCGCTGAGCAATCTCTCGGTCAAGGATGCTTCCGCGGCGGTCGCGGCCAGGCACGGCCTGCCGCGCAGGCATGTCTACGCCAGGGCGCTCGCATTGGCTGGCGCCCGGCGGTGAGGACCAAAAGCCCCCTCTCGCGGACGAATCGCCGTCGGGGAGCGCATCGTCTCGGTCTCCAAGCCGAAACGATTGCGGCGCTTCTGCTGCTCCTGAAGGGCTATTCGATTCTCGCGCGACGGTTCGCGGTATCCGGCGGCGAAATCGATCTTATCGCGCGAAGGGGCGGCTCGATCGCCTTCGTCGAGGTCAAGGCGCGCGGCGATCTCGATGCCGCCGCCGAGGCGATCAGCGCGACGAAGCGACGGCGCATCGCCCGGGCCGCGCGCGTCTGGCTCGCGCGTAACCCGTGGGCGGCGGGCCTCACCCTTCGAGGCGACGCCATTTTCGTCGCCCCCCGCCGGCTTCCCCGCCACGCCCCGTGCGCGTATAGGCTGGAGATCGACTGATCCCACGACGTTTCGCCTCGCCCCGACTGTGGACCCCCATGACCCTGACCGTCGCAGCGCAGATGGACCCGATCGCACGCATCCGCATCACTGGCGATTCGACCTTCGCGCTCCTTCTCGAGGCGCAGGCGCGCGGTCATCGCCTGTTGCACTACACCCCCGACCGGCTGCGGCTCACGGGCTCACGGGTCGAAACCATGGCGGAGCCGTTGACGGTGAAGGACGTCGAGGGCGATCACGCGACCCTCGGCGAGCCGCGTCTCGTCGATCTCTCCAGCGTCGACGTCGTGCTCTTGCGACAGGATCCCCCTTTCGACCTCGCCTATGTGACGACGACCCATCTTCTGGAGCGAATCCATCCGGAAACGCTGGTCGTCAACGATCCGCGCGGCGTGCGCGACGCGCCGGAAAAACTGTTCGTGATGGATTTTCCCGAGCTGATGCCGCCGACGCTCATCGCCCGCGATCGGGCGGCGATCGAGGCGTTCCGCGCCGAGCACGGCGAAGTGGTGATGAAGCCGCTTTACGGCTTCGGCGGCGCGGCGGTGTTCAAGGTCGGCGTTCAGGACCCGAACTTCGGTTCGCTGTTCGATCTCTTCACCGCCACGCTGCGCGAGCCCTGGGTCATTCAGAAATTCCTGCCCGCGATCACCCACGGGGACAAGCGCATCATTCTCGTCGACGGCGAGGCCAAGGGCGCGGTCAATCGGGTGCCGGCGAGCGACGATATCCGCTCCAACATGGTTCGGGGCGGAGCGGCGCAGGAAACGGAACTGACGCCGCGCGAACGCGAGATCTGCGTCGCCATCGGCCCGGAGCTAAAACGGCGTGGCCTCCTCTTCGCGGGCATCGACGTGATCGACGGCTATCTGACCGAGATCAACGTCACTTCGCCGACCGGAATCCGTGCAATCAAGCGACTCGGCGGACCCGATCTCGCCGCCGCGATCTGGGACGCGATCGAGGCCAAACGCGGCGGTCGATAGCATTTCCCGAGGCGCCCGCGGGACTTGCGGGCGCTGGGCGGAAGGGGAATATACGCTCCATGTCAATCGCAAACGTCTCTGTGACCGAGCGACGCTCGCGGTCCTCGCGCTCCGCGCCGCCTTCGCATAAGGGGCTCGATCGAACCGGACTGGTGGAGAAGCTGGCGGCGCTGCACGAAATGCATTCCGGCGACGCCGACGCGTTTCGCCGCGCGGCTATCGTGACCTTGGCTACGGCGTTGGCCGAAGGGCGCAATGAAGCGCGCAGGGAGTTGGAAGCGGGCGGAACGGGCCGCGGCTGCGCGGAGGCGCTCAGCGCCCAGATCGACGATCTTTTGCATGTCGCGCTGGACGTCTGCGCCCGCTGGCTCGCGCCGGCGCACGGGGCTCGGGCAATGCCGACCATCGTCGCGGTCGGCGGATACGGGCGCGGGATGCTGGCGCCAGGGTCGGACATCGATCTCCTGTTTCTTCTGCCCGCCAAGCCGGCCCTTGGCGTCGAAAAGGTGGTCGAGGCGCTGCTTTATGTGCTGTGGGACATGAAGCAGAAGGTCGGCCATGCGACCCGCACGGTCGAGGAGTGCCTGAAGCAGGCCCGCGCCGACATGACGATCCGAACAACTCTTATCGAGGCCCGATTTGTGTCCGGCGACAGAACGCTGTTCGACGCGCTCGGGACCCGATTCGACAAGGAAATTGTCGCCAAGACCGCGCCCGAATTCGTCGCCGCCAAGCTCGCCGAGCGCGAGGAGCGCGTCCAACGGGCGGGAGCGTCGCGCTATCTCGTCGAGCCGAACGTGAAGGACGGCAAAGGCGGATTGCGCGATCTCAATACGTTGTTCTGGATCGCGAAATATGTCTATCGCGTGCACAACGCGCACGAACTCGTGGCCGCCGGGCTGTTTTCTCCCCGCGAGTTCGCGCTGTTTCGCCGGTGCGAGGAATTCCTGTGGTCGGTGCGGTGCCGACTCCACTTTCTCGCCGGCCGGGCCGAGGAGCGCCTCAGCTTCGACGTCCAGCGGCCGATCGCGCAGCAGCTCGGCTATTCCTCTCGGGCGGGGCTCACCGACGTCGAACGCTTCATGAAGCACTATTTCCTCGTCGCCAAGGATGTCGGCGACCTGACGGCGATCGTTTGCGCGGCTCTGGAGCAGCGTCACGCCAAACCGGCGCCCGTGTTCGACCGCTTCGTCGGACGATTGAGGCGGCGCCCTCGCGCCATCGCGGACGCCAAGGATTTCAAGGTCGAAAACGGTCGCCTCAACATCATCCGCGCCGACGCCTTCGAGCGCGATCCGGTCAACCTGATCCGCCTCTTTTGGGTCGCCGAGCGTTCAAATCTGCCGATCCATCCGGACGCCACCCGGCTCGTCACCCAATCGCTAAAGCGCGTCGACGCGTTCCTGCGCGCGGACCCGGAGGCAAACCGCCTATTTCTCGAGATCCTCACTTCGCGCCACGCGCCCGAGACCGCGCTGAGGCGCATGAACGAGGCCGGCGTGCTGGGCCGGTTCATTCCCGATTTCGGCCGCATCGTCGGCATGATGCAGTTCTCGATGTACCACCACTACACGATCGACGAGCACCTCCTGCGCGCGGTCGGAACGCTCAGCGACGTCGAGGCGGGACGCCTCAGCGAGGATCTGCCGCTCGCGAGCGAGGTCATCCGCACCGTCGCCCATCGCACCGAACTTTATCTTGCCACTTTTCTGCATGACGTCGCCAAGGGCCGCGGGACCGACCACTCGCTGACCGGCGCCGAAATCGCGCGTAAACTCTGCCCTCGGCTCGGTCTGTCCCCCGCCAGCGCCGAACACGTCGTCTGGCTGGTCGAGAACCATCTGATCATGTCCAACATGGCCCAGGGGCGTGATCTCTCCGACCCGCGAACGGCGGAGGGGCTGGCCGCGATCGTGCAGACTAAGGAGCGGCTGAAGATGTTGGTCGTGCTCACCGTCTGCGACATTCGCGCCGTCGGACCGGGCGTCTGGAACGGTTGGAAAGGCCAGCTTCTGCGCACGCTCTACTGGGAGACCGAGGTCGTGCTCGGCGGCGGCCATTCCGCCATCGACCGCAAAGCGCGGGTCGAGGCCGCGCAGGACGCCTTACGTCGCGCGCTGCCGGGCTGGTCCGATCCCGAGTTCGACGCCTACGCCCAACGCCACTATCCCGCCTATTGGCTGAAGGTGGAGCCGACGCGACAGGTCGCTCACGCCAAACTGTTGCACGCGATGGCCGCCGAGATGCGCTCGCTGGCGACCGAAGTGGCGACCGACGCATTTCACGGCGTCACCGCCGTGACCGTGGTTGCGCCGGACCATCCGCGACTCCTGACCGGAATCGCCGGCGCTTGTGCGGCTGCCGGGGGCAATATCGTCGACGCCCAGATTTTTACGACGACGGATGGCCTCGCGCTCGACACCATTTTCCTCTCGCGCGCCTTCGATCTCGACGACGACGAGCTGCGCCGAGGCCGACGCATCGCCACCACGATCGAGAAGACGCTGCGCGGCGAAATCCGTCTCGCGGACATCGCGCCGCCGAAGGAGGGACGCGACGTGCGGCGCGGCGCCTTCGCGATCGAGCCGGAGGTGATGATCGACAACAGCCTCTCCCGCCGCTATACGGTTGTCGAGGTTTCGGGCCTCGACCGACCCGGCCTCCTGCGCGACTTAACCGCCTCGCTGTCGAGCCTCAATCTCAACATTGGTTCCGCGCATATCGTCACGTTCGGCGAAAAGGCGGTCGATTCGTTCTATGTGACCGACCTAACCGGTCTTAAGATCAACGCGCCTGCCCGGCAGGCGGCGATCAAGCGGCGGCTGCTGGCGGACTTCGCGTCCAAATAACGGCGCGTGGCCGGAAGTCAATATTCGGTTCTCCGCGAACTTGATTTTTGCCTCGTCAGCGCTGATATGCGTGGCCAATTCCGAAGGGGCTCATCCGACCATGAACGAAACGAACGCCGAACGCGGCGCTGAAGCGGCAGATCAGGCGGGCGAGACCGCGCAAGCGCAGACCGCCGAGCGCGACGCCTTCGCGGTGATCGAGGCGCTGAACGCCGAGAACACCCAAGTGAAGGACCGCCTATTGCGGACGCTGGCGGAGATGGAGAACCTGCGCCGGCGGACTGAGCGCGAGGTCTCCGACGCCAAGACCTATGGGGTCACGACGTTCGCCAGGGACGTGTTGGGCGTGGTCGACAATCTCTCCCGCGCTCTGGAGCATGTGCCGGCTTCGGCGCGCGCGAACGCCGATGGAGCACTCCAATCGCTGATCGAGGGCGTCGAATTGACCGCGCGGGACCTGGAGGTCGCGCTTGGGCGTCATGGGGTCAAGAAGCTCGATCCCAAGGGGCAAAAATTCGACCCGAATTTCCATCAGGCGATTTTCGAGGCGCCCGACGAGACCGTTCCCGCCGGCACAGTCAGCCAAGTGATGCAAAGCGGCTGGACGATTGGCGATCGCGTGCTGCGCCCGGCGATGGTCGCCGTCTCCAAGGGGGGCCCGAAAGCGGCCCCCAGGGAGGAGCCGGCGTCCGGCGGGAAATAGCCGCTAGACGGCCGCTCGCGTCACGCGCCGAAGCGTCAGATTGATCCGGCCGCCGCCGGCGAGCAGGGTCGAAGAACCGGCGATGACGCGATCGACGCCGTGGAAGGCGAGCCGCGCCGGGCCGCCAAGCGCCATCGCATCGCCCGATTCCAGCCGGAACGAGCGCGTCTTCGCGGCGCGTGTGATTCCGCCGACCCGAAATAGCGCCGTGTCCCCTAGCGACAATGACACGACGGGAGCGGAACGGTCGTCCTCGTCGCGGTCCTGGTGCAGGCCCATTCGCGCCAGGGAATCGTAAAAATTGACGAGACACGCCTCCGGCGGCGGCGCTCGCGGGGCGATCGCCTCCCAGGCGTCGATCAGTGGCGGGGGCATTTGCGGCCAGCGGCGCCCGGTTTCAGGATGCGCCGTCTGATAGCGATAGCCGTCTTCGTCCGACACCCAGCCGAGCGGCCCGCAATTGGTCATCTGCACCGAAAACGGCTTGCCGGTGCGCGGCATGCGCGGGCGAAACAGCGGCGCCTCGGCCATGATCGCGCGAACCTCCTCGCGCAAGTCCTCCTGGGCGGCGCGGTCGAGAAAGCCCGGAAAGTAATCGACTCCGGGGGCGATGGCGATGGCCGCGAGCGGCATGAGATTTGACCGTTCCCCTTGCGCGTCTTCGGCGCGTCGCGCCTTCCCACACCCTCGGGCGCGGCGTATAGGAAGCGCCGATTTCATCCTAGCCCATGCGCGTATTCGCGCATTCATCGAGGCGATTTATGGCCGGTCATAGTCAGTTCAAGAACATCATGCACAAGAAGGGCAAGCAGGACGCGATCCGCTCCAAGCTGTTCTCGAAACTCGCGCGCGAAATCACCGTCGCGGCGAAGCTGGGCCTGCCCGATCCGGGGATGAACGCGCGCCTGCGCGCGGCCGTTCTCGCGGCGCGGGCCGAGAACATGCCCAAGGACAATATCGAGCGCGCGATCAAGAAGGCCTCGGCCGGCGAGGGCGAAAACTACGACGAGGTGCGCTACGAAGGCTATGCTCCTGGCGGCGTGGCGGTGATCGTCGAGGCGCTGACCGACAACCGCAATCGCACCGCTGGCGAAGTGCGCTCGTATTTCACCAAGGCCGGCGGCTCGCTCGCCGAGACCGGGGCGGTGTCGTTCATGTTCGACCGGGTCGGGCTCATTGTCTTCGACCGCAAGGTCGCCGACGACGAGGCGATGCTCGAGGCGGCGATCGAAGCGGGAGCCGACGACGTCGTTTCCGGACCCGAGGGGCACGAGGTGGTCACTTCCGTCGAGTCTCTGCGCGACGCACAGAAGGCGCTGGAGGCGAAGTTCGGCGAACCGCTGAAGGCCTCACTCGTCTGGCGGCCGCAGAATTCCGTCGCCGTCGATGACGAGGCGGGCGAAAAGATCCTGCGTCTCATCGGGTCTCTCGAGGACAACGACGACGTTCAGAACGTCACCGCCAACTTCGAGATTTCCGACCAGCTGATGGAGAGGATGCAAGGGTGAGCGGTCGGGCCGACCGAGGCCGGACGTCGACCGGTCCCGCGGCTCGAGCGGCGACGCCCCCGGATTCAGACCTCAGCCGTCACCACGCGCAATGACGATAGCCCCAGCGGCCAATCCAGCAATGGCGGACGGGCCCGTAGCCGTAGGCATAGGGACCACCACGCCAGCCCCACGGACGCCAGGGAGCGCGCCAGCCCCACCCATTCGGATGCCAGCGTCCCCAGCGGTCCCACCACACGTGTTCGACGCCGGCCGCGGCGACAGGCCGTTCGAGCGAGGGCGAAGACAGTGTGAACGCGGCCGACGGGCCGGACGACGCCGCAAGCAGCATCGTCGCTCCTGCAAGGGCGGCGAGAGCGCCGCCCGGGACAAAGCGCGAAAGCATGATTCCCTCCATGTTGCCGCATCCGGGTCCACAACATGCCTTGGCGTCTGAACAAAGGATGAAGAATTGGGTCGCCCCGCTCCAGGTGACAGGCCGTCAACGCAGCAGCAGCAGCTCTTACATTCGATTCGTCGGGCCCGCGAGCGGCGCGCTCGAGAGGGTCTCTCCCCGGATGGACCGAGACCGTCCCTTGTCCACGCCCCCGCGTAGCCAAAACCTCGACCCCGTGCCTTCACAGTGGTTGCGAAATCGCCATCATGCGCGGCTTGCAACCTCGCCATCATCAGTGCGATGTTGCCGACGAAGCGTTCCGGGCGCTAATGCCCGAGTAATTGGCCGACGCGGAACCGCCAATTTCTCCTCGCGCGAGCTCAAGGCACATCAGCCGTGCCCATTTTAGCCTCCACATATCTGTCAGCATCACGATTTGGGCTCCACACATCTGATTATTGTAATCTGAGCCTCATCGGAGCTTACTGACGTTAGGGGATTTGGTTTGGCTGGGAGTTGAAGATGACTGAAGCAAGCGAAATAAACAGGCTGGCAGCATCAAGGCGAAGGGTGGAAGAAGTTACTCTAACGGCTTCGGAATCTCAACGATTGATTGGAATTTGCATAGAGCTTATAGGTCTGTGCTCAAAAGTAACCGGCAAATTTGATCCTTCCATGGGAACGATGATTGCTTTTGCTCGGGACGAAGCGTTGACGGACGCTGTCGGAATGAAACTGTAGGCGCGCCGCGTGACGCTGCGGCGGGTCCGCAGAAAAGGCCCCAATCCAGTGCAGGCCTACGTCGGCGAGACTTGACGGGCGCATGGCCGAAGGCTACCTGTCTGTTCCTGATTCGTTCCAAACCCTCCAATGTGGGACATGGTCATGACTTCGGATCCTGATTCGTTCTTTTTCGCCCGAAGCGCGCAAAGACTCCGGCGGCGGTCGCTCGACGCCTCATTCCCGCCGAGCTGGGACGCAGGCGAGGGGCGGAAATCGAACTCCCGGGGCGGCTTCAAGTCTCGCCCCGGCGAGGTTTTCGACGACGGCTGGACGCGCGAGGAAAGGCAGAGGCCATTTGGCGACCGAGGTGACCTTCGAAAGGCCGAACAGGGTCTTGGCCTGCAACAAGTCGCCCGAGCTATCGCATTCGACCGGTCGATCGATCCCTACCGCGGCT
>CAWAIM010000009.1:0-19582 GCA_963781895.1 uncultured Alphaproteobacteria bacterium | reverse complement strand
GCCGGAATCGCTCACGGCGTCCGCCGCGATATGATCAATTCGTGACAGGAAGCGATCCACAACTGCACCAGCTTCGTTGTCAATGACGTTGAACTTGACCAGCGCATCCTTGACGCTCGCGCGAAACTCGTCACGATCGAGATGACGACGCGAGACGCCAATGATTCGTGTCGGTTCAGAGAATTGTTCACTTCTCTCGCGATGAAACAGCGCGGGATAGAGCTTGCGATAAGCCAGGTCGCCGGTACCGCCGAAGACGACGAGATCGAACGGTTCAACCTTGACGATATGTGCGACCATGGCGCCTCTCAGTGTCGTCGGCAACAAGCTAGAACGGAGCGCACCGCTGCCGCGGGCGACTGGCGCAACTCTATCGATCCCATCGCTCTTCGCCAAGCTCGCGGGTAGCGATGAAGCTCGCGCCGGAAACTCAACTCGCCTGACTGATCACGTCTTTGAACAGAAGCTCGCGATCGCGCGAAAAATGCTTGATGAGCGGCAATGCCGCAGCGCCGACGGCTCGGGCGTCCGCGCCGATTGTGCCTAAAGCGAATTCGACATTGCTCAATCCGCGGCGGTCAAGTCGGCGGAAAATCTGCGCCGTTCGGGTCGTCAAACGGTCGCGTACGGCTGATGGCATCGCTCCGTCGATCACGATCGCCTCGAAATCGATGACCGAAATTGCGGCGACGGACGCGTACGCTAGAGCCGAAGCCGCGTCCTCGATCCAGCTCTCGAGTTGCGGGCCGAAATCGGCCCACTTGTCAGGCGTCGCCCAAATCGAGGAAGCGTCGATGCGTGCGCTTTCGAGCCGGCGTTCGAGTTGATAGATGGAGGCGCACGCGATGAGTTGCGGCGGAACGCCGCCTTCGGTTTTGGTCACGACGGGCATCGATCCGAGTGCGCCGGCGTTGCCGGTGCGCCCCGGATGCAACGCTCCGTCGAGCACCAATCCGCCGCCAACGAACGCGCCGAGGAAGAAATAGAGGAAATCACGATAGCGCCAACCGCGCCCAAAAAAGAATTCAGCCGCGCAGGCGGCGGTCGCGTCGTTGCTCAGGGTCACCGGATAGGGGGACACCGCAGCGATTTCCCGTTCGACATCAAAGTCTCGCCAGGCGCCCATGGCGCCGCTTGGCGCCCCGATTTCGGCCTCCCAGTTCCAAAGCTGGTACGGCGCGGCCGCGCCCAGGCCGGCCATCCGCGACTTCTGCGTTGCGCTCAGCGAATCGATGAGCGGGGGTAGAGAGCTTTGTACGAAATCGAGGATCATCGCGGGCGTGGGAAACGCATAGGTGTGATGCTCGCGCTGCCGAATGGCGCCGCAAAAGTCGATCAGCACGAGATCACAACTGCGCCGACCAATCTTGAGTCCAAAGGAATAGGCGCCTTCCGGGTCGAGCGACATCGGAATCGTCGGCTGCCCGACACGGCCGCGGAGCGGGGCTTCCCGCTTCAGAAGCCCGTCCGCTTGAAGTCGAATTCATAATTCCGGACGTCGACTGCACTGACAAACCTGTCAATTTCGCTACTTCGATCTTCGACAATGGACCGAAGCGGCGCACCAAGGAGAGCAGCAGTCGCTCATTGTAGACGCGCATGCCCGCCTGATCCGCTCCGCTGGCGTCGGCGCTGGAAGTTGGCGCCAGATGCCAGGATTCCGGCGAGCCGACGCCCTCAAACGCCCGGAGCGCGCGCGGACTGGCGCCAGTCACCTTCATCCTCCGCCCCTAAGTTGTTACAAATACTACGGCTTCCAAACATTGTGCCTGATACGGTTGGCTGTCAAGAATTATTCAATCCGGTGTAATTATCCTTGACTCTTGTTGAAAAGTTTGGCCCTATGACGCTACGTCGGCGCAATACCTGTTGCAGGGCTCAAGAGCACGAAGCGTCTTTTGAGTCCGCGGGCGAATTCGACGCCGCCGCTAAGACCTTCTAGGGAGGAAATCCGTGTTCAAAATTTCCAGAATATTGACGTGCGTCGCCGCTGGGACTCTTTCCGTCGCAATGATCGGCGCGACTGCGCAAGCCGATACGCTGGTCGGGCTCATCACCAAGACCAACACTAACCCCTTCTTCGTAAAGATGAAGGAAGGCTTCGAGGCGAAAGCCAAGGAACTCGGCGTCAAGACGCAGGCTTACGCTGGCAAATTCGACGGCGACAACGACGGAGAGGTGGCCGCGATCGAGGCGCTGATCGCCGCTGGCGCCAAGGGCATCCTGCTGGTGCCGAGCGATTCGGTTGCGATCGTGCCGACTGTCGAAAAGGCGCGCAAGGCCGGCATTCTCGTGATTACGCTCGACACGCCGCTTGATCCGGTCACTGCAGCCGACGCCAATTTCGCCACCGACAACTTCAAGGCCGGCGAACTGATCGGTCAGTGGGCGAAGGCGACACTGGGCGACAAGGCGAAGACCGCCAAGATCGCCACGCTCGATTTGGCGGCCAACGAGCCGACGGTCGATTATCTGCGCCACAACGGGTTCCTCACCGGCTTCGGCATCCCGGTCAAGGATCCAAAGCACTACGCCATGAGCGACAGCCCACAGATTGTCGGTTCCGACGTGACGCAGGGTTCGGACGAGGGGGGCCGCAAGGCGATGGAGAACATCCTGCAGAAGACCGATCACATCGACGTCGTTTACGCGATCAACGAGCCGGCCGCTGACGGCGGCTATGCGGCCCTCAAAGCCGCCGGCAAAGAGAAGGGCGTGCTGATTGTCGCGGTCGACGGCGGTTGCGGCGGCATCAAGAGCATCAAGGAAGGCATCATTGGCGCAACCGCGCAGCAGTATCCGCTGCTGATGGCGGCGGACGGTGTGCAGGCAATCGTCGACTACGTCAAGACCGGGAAAAAGCCCGCCAGCATGGATACCGGCGAGAAGCTGGTCACCGACCATCCGGTCCCGGGCGTTCCCTCGATCAACTCTGACGAGGGCATGAAGCTCTGCTGGGGTTGATTTCCCCCGAGGTTGAGAGCTTAATCACGTGAAGGGGTAAGAATCGGCGCCCGTGGGCCCTCTGTCCGTGGGCGCCAATCTTACAAGACGCAACAATTCGGGAAACGAACGAGGAAGCCATGAGCGAAGCGTCGCAGAGTGGACGGCCTGCGCCGCAGGAGTTCGAGAAGGTTCTGACTGCGGCCTCGACCGCGCAGGCCTCGTTCGAAGAGGAGCGCCTTTCCCCCGCCAAGCGCCTCCAGCGCTTCCTGCATCTTTATCCGACCACCGTTCCATTCGTCGTACTGTTGCTTGGCCTTCTGCTGGGCATGACCGTCAACTATTCGCACTTTGTCACTGGCAGCAATTTGTCGACCGTGTTGACCCAGGTGACGATCATCGGCATCCTCGGCATCGCGCAGACCCTGGTCATCCTGACCGCGGGTATTGATCTTTCGGTCGGCGTCATCATGGTGATTTCGTCGGTCGTGATGGGGCGACTGGCTGTCGTCGATGGCGTGCCGATTTTCATCGCCTTTCCGCTCGGCCTGCTCTGCGGATTAGCGTTTGGCTGGCTCAACGGCGCGCTGGTCACGCGGATGCAGATGCCGCCGTTCATCGTCACCCTGGGCACTCTGAGCATCATTGGCGCCCTCAACACCTTCTACTCGCAGAGCGAAACGATCCGCATGCAGGATCTCGCGGCCAAGGCGCCGTTTTTGCAAGTGATGGGCATTCCCTTTCAAATCGGGAGCGCGCGCATCATTTTGGGCAGCTTTCTTTTGATCCTCATGGCAATCATCTTCTGGTACATACTGAACCGAACCGCCTACGGCCGTCATGTCTACGCGACCGGCGACGATCCGGAGGCGGCGCGCTTGGCGGGCATCAACACCGATCGGATATTGTTGAGCGTCTATGTTCTGGCGGGGCTCATCTCCGCTATTGCCGGGTGGACATTGATCGGGAGAATTGGGGCGATCAGCCCAACGGCGGGCGGGAACGCAAACCTAGACAGCATCACTGCGGTCGTGATCGGCGGCACCAGTCTGTTCGGTGGCCGAGGTTCGATCGTTGGAACTCTGATCGGGGCGCTGATCGTCGGCGTCTTCCGGTCGGCGGTTTCGCTCGCGGGCCTTGACGTGCTTTGGCAAGAGTTCGCCATTGGCGTGCTGATCATCGTCGCGGTCGCTCTCGACCAATGGATCCGGAGGGTCTCCAAGTGAGTGTTGAGCCCATCCTCGTTGCGCGTTCGCTGGTCAAGCGTTATGGTCGCGTCACCGCGCTCGACCATTCGGATTTCGATCTCTATCCGAACGAGATCCTGGCCGTAATCGGTGACAACGGCGCCGGGAAGTCGACCTTGATCAAGGCGATTTGCGGCGCCGTTATCCCGGATTCGGGCGAGATCAAGCTCGGCGGCGAGGTTGTTAACTTCAAATCCCCGATCGACGCGCGCGAGGCGGGGATCGAGACGGTCTATCAAAACCTCGCCTTGTCGCCGGCGCTCTCGATCGCTGACAACATGTTCCTGGGGCGGGAAATTCGCTCGAAAGGGCCCCTCGGGCAGTGGTTTCGCGCCCTCGATCGCGGCGCGATGCAAAAATTCGCCCGTGACAAGCTCACCGAACTCGGCCTGTTGACGATCCAAAATATCAGTCAGCCGGTCGAGACGTTATCGGGTGGCCAGCGCCAGGGCGTCGCGGTCGCTCGCGCCGCGGCTTTTGCGAAGCGCCTCGTGATCATGGATGAACCTACTGCCGCGCTCGGCGTGAAAGAATCTCGCCGCGTCCTGGAGCTGATCCTGGACGTGAAGAAGAGAGGTCTCCCCATCATCCTGATCTCGCACAATATGCCGCATGTTTTCGAGGTCGCCGACCGTATCCACATCCACCGTCTCGGCCGCCGTCTAACCGTCGTTGATCCGAAACAGGTCACGATGTCGGACGCCGTCGCGATGATGACGGGCGCCATGGCGCCGCCGACGGAAGCTCAGGCAGCCTGACGCGCTTTTGGCGCATACCAGAAACTGCGACTTAAATCGCTGAGGCGCACGGGCTTGACTTTGGTCTCGCGACGACCGCCTTCGCGATCAGTCGTCATAGCACGAAAAATCTGGGAGTTGTGCGGATGCGCTATCGACCGCTGGGCCGAACCGGCCAATTTGTTTCCGAAATCTGCCTCGGCGCTATGACTTTCAGTGGCGGCAGCGGTTTCTGGCGCGCGATCGGCTCGCTCGACCAGTCAGCCTCGACGGCGCTCGTCGGGCGCGCGATTGAAGCGGGCGTCAATTTCATTGACACCGCGAACGTCTATTCCGAAGGCCAGTCCGAGGTGCAACTGGGACAGGCGCTACGCGACCTCGGCGTCAACCGCGAGGACGTTGTCATCGCCACCAAGGTGCGCGGGCGGATGGGGCCGGGGCCGAACGCCGTCGGCCTCTCCAGAGGCCACATCATGGATCAGATCGCCGCCAGCCTGAAGCGCCTCGGCCTCGACCATGTGGATCTATATCAGATCCATGGTTTCGACCCCGTGACGCCGCTCGAGGAGACCTTGCGCGCCCTCGACGACTGCGTGGCCCGCGGCCTCGTGCGCACGATCGGCTGCTCGAACCTCGCCGCCTGGCAGATCATGAAGGCGCTGGCGATCTCCGACCAACGCGGCTTCGCGCGTTTCGAGACGGTGCAGGCCTATTACTCGATCGCCGGCCGTGAACTCGAGCGTGAAATTCTGCCGTTGGTCGAAGACCAGGGCCTCGGAGTGATGGTGTGGAGCCCACTCGCCGGCGGCTTCCTGTCGGGCAAGTTCACCCGAAACCAGCGCGGCGACAACGGTTCTCGGCGCACCTCTTTCGACTTCCCACCAGTCGACAAGGAGAGCGCCTTCGACATTATTGACGCGATGGCGCCGATCGCCAAGGCGCATGACGCGTCTGTGGCGCGCGTCGCGCTCGCATGGCTCTTGCAACGCAAGGGGGTGATGAGCGTGATCATCGGCGCGAAGACGGTGCAGCAACTCGATGACAATCTCGCAGCTGCAGATCTGACCTTGAGCGCGCAGGAGATCGCGAAGTCTCGACAAGGTCAGCGCGCTTCGACCCGAATATCCGGGCTGGATGCTGGCGCGGCACGCCGAGGGCCGCGTTCCGGGAGCGAAGGGATAGACATTCCGGTCTCGCGCGAGCGAAGAGAAGGGATGCATTGTAGGAGGCCGAGGTGCGAAAAGTGAAGTGGGGCGTGCTGGGCGTCGCCAAAATCGCCGTCGAGAAGGTCATCCCGGCGATGCAGCGTGGCGACGTGTCGCAAATCGAAGCGATCGCCTCGCGCGACCTCGCCAAGTCGCGCGCGGCCGCCGATAGGCTCGGCATCGCGCGCGCCTATGGTTCCTATGAAGACCTGCTCGCCGACCCCGAGATCGAAGCCGTTTACAACCCGCTGCCCAACGAGTTGCACATTCCCTGGACGGTCCGCGCTCTCGACGCCGGCAAACACGTGCTGTGCGAGAAGCCGATCGCCTTAAACGCCGAAGAGGCGCACGCGCTGATCGCGGCGCGGGCGCGGTCGGGCAGGATCGTGGCGGAAGCTTTCATGGTGCGGTTCCATCCGCAGTGGCGACGTGCGCGAGAGCTTGCCGCGGCAGGTTCGATCGGCGCGGTGAGCGCGATCCAAACCTTTTTCTCCTACCGCCTGCTCGATCCGGCCAATGTGCGCAATCGGCCGCCGGGTGGCGGCGGACTCTATGACATCGGCTGCTATGCCGTCCTGACGGCGCGGTATATTTTCGGCGCCGAGCCGACGCGGGTCGTGTCGACGATGGACCGCGACCCGAATTTTCGCACCGACCGTCTCGTGAGCGCGATCGTCGAATTCCCCGGAGGTCGCCATCTGACTTTCAGCGCCGCGACGCAGCTCTCTGGGCATCAGCGGGTGACGATCGTCGGCGAAGCCGGACGGATCGAGATCGCTATTCCGTTCAATGCGCCTCCCGATCGGCCGACGAACATCGTCATCGATACCGGCGCCGACCTCGACGGCCGCGGCATGCATGTCGAGGAATTCGCCGTCTGCGATCAATATACGTTGCAGGGCGACGCCTTTTCCCGCGCCGTGCGCGAGCAGGCTCCGTTCGAGTTTCCGATCGAGGACGCCATCGCGAACATGCGCGTCATCGACGCCCTGTTTCGCTCGGCGCTAAACGGATCATGGGAGGCGCCGTAGACGGGAGCGGCAGGCGCTCGAGCGACGCCATGACGACGAAACTCGGCGCGCGACCGGTCCTCCTCGTCGATCTTGACGGAACGCTGACGGACCCGGCAAAGGGCATCATCGGGTGCTTTCGCTTCGCCCTCGAAGCGCTCGGGCGAATCCCGCCGCCGGCGGCCGATCTGACCTGGATCATCGGACCGCCGCTGCGCCAATCTTTCGTGGAAATGCTCGGTGGGATTGGCGATCCGGAGGTGGCGCTGGGCGTCTATCGTCGGCGCTATTCCTCGGAGGGCCTGTTCGAGGCCCATGTCTACGACGGGGTTCGGGAGGCGTTGGCGGAGCTGAATGCGAGAGGGACGCGGCTGTTTCTCTGCACGGCCAAGCCGGTCGTCTATGCGGACCGGATCCTGCGTCACTTTGATCTCGAGCGCTATTTCGAGGACGTATGCGGAGCGGAGCTCGACGGCCGCTATGAGGACAAGGGCGACCTCATCGCCCATATTCTCGAAAGCCGAGGACTCGACGCCGGCGAGTGCTGCATGTGGGGCGATCGCAGGCATGACGTCATCGCGGCGCGCCGGCGCGCCATCCCGACCATCGGCGCGCTTTGGGGCTATGGCGGCGAGAAAGAGCTTCGCGAGGCGGGCGCGGCGGCGTTGTGCGCGGCGCCATTGGAGGTTCCCGGGGTCCTGGCGACGCTTCTCTTCGGCGAATCCCCCCAACAAGAGGCCTTATGACTGATTCCGCGTCGCAGTCCCTTCCCGATCCGCGACCAACCGCGCCCGCGCCGGCGCCTCCGCGCGCCCAGGCGCGCGCGTCGCAGCTGCGCGCCCACGGCCTCGCCTGGACCGACGACTATGCCTGGATACGGGCCGCGAACTGGCGCGAGGTCTTGCGCGATCCGAGCCTGCTGCCGAAAGACATCCGCGCGCTGCTGGAGGCGGAAAACGCTTACGCCGACGCGCTGCTCGCTCCGACGCTGACGCTGCAGACGCAGCTGGTCGGCGAGATGCGCGCGCGGCTCAAGGAGGACGACAGCGAGCCGCCGCAGGTCGACGGTCCCTGGGCCTACTATTCGCGATTTCGCCGCGGCGGGCAGCATCGCATCGATTGCCGGAGGCCGCGCGCGGGCGGCAAGGAGACGGTGCTGATCGATGGCGACGCGCGCGCTCGGGGACAGGCGTACTTCCAGCTCGCCGCCGCCCGTCATTCGCCCGACCACGCCAGGTTCGCCTGGAGTTCCGACAGTCTCGGTTCGGAAATGCATGTCATCGCCGTCAGAGACGTGGAGCGCGGGCAGGACCTCGCCGACCGTGTCGGCGGCGCGACCGGCGACATCGTGTGGACGCGCGATTCGAAGGCGTTTCTCTACGTCGAGCAGGACGAGAACCATCGACCGTGTCGGGTGAGGCTGCATCGGCTCGGAACCGCGCAGGGCGAAGACGCCGAGATTTTCAGCGAGAACGACCCCGCGTGGTTCATCGGGATCGAGCCGACCCGGCTCGGCCGCTCGGCGGTGATCTCCGTGCACGGCCATGACGCTTCGGAGGCGTGGATCGTCGATCTCGACGCGCCGACCGCGCCGCCGCGGATGATCACGCCTCGACGGCCGGGCGTTCGCTACGAGGTCATGGACCACGGCGATCGCCTTTACATCCGCACCAATTCGGGAGCGCGCGACTTCAAGATCGTTGTCGCGCCCGGCGAGGCGCCGCAGGAAGCCAACTGGCGCGACTGCGTCGCCCATCGCGACGGGCGCTTGATCGCCGAGGCGACGCTGTTCAAGGACTGGCTCGTGCTGCTGATGCGCGAGAACAGCCGCCCGCGCCTTGTCGTCCACGACTTGAGCAGCGGCGAGGCGCACGACATCGCGTTCGAGGAGGAGACTTACGCTCTCAAACTCGAGCCGGTGTTCGAGTTCGACGCGCGAGCGATCCGATTCAGCGTTTCGTCGATGAACCGCCCGCAGGAGACCTACGACTACGACGTCGCCGAGCGGCGGCGGACGCTGATCAAGACGCAGACGATTCCTGGCGGTTTCGACCCCGCGTCCTACGTCACGCGTCTGCTCTGCGCGCCCGCCGAGGACGGCGAGAGCGTCCCGGTGTCGGTGCTGCACAAGCGCGGGCTCGCGCTCGACGGCTCGGCCCCGATGCTGCATCTATGGCTACGGCGCCTACGGCTATGCGGCCGAGGCGGGTTTCTCGGCCAATCGCTTTTCGCTCGTCGATCGCGGCTTCGTCTGCGCCATCGCCCACGTGCGCGGCGGCGCGGACAAGGGCTGGGGCTGGTACGAGGACGGCAAGCTCGACAAGAAGCCGAACACTTTCAGCGACTTCCTCGCCGCCGCGCGCCATCTGATCGCCGAGGGCTACAGCGGGGCAGGGCGGATCGTCGCCCAGGGCGGCAGCGCCGGGGGCATGCTGATGGGCGCGGTCGCCAACCTCGCCCCGGAGCTGTTCGCCGGGATCATCGCCGACGTGCCGTTCGTCGACGTGCTGGCGACGATGCTGGACGCCGACCTGCCGCTGACGCCGCCGGAATGGCTGGAGTGGGGCGATCCGATCCACGACCGGGCGGCGTTCGAGACCATCCGCTCGTATAGCCCTTACGACAACGTGCGGCCGCAGCGCTATCCGCCGATCCTGGCGCTCGCGGGCCTGACCGACCCGCGCGTGACCTATTGGGAGCCCGCCAAATGGGTCGCCCGCCTGCGCGCGACCATGACAGGGGGCGGGCCGATCCTGCTGCGCACCGCGATGGAGGCCGGCCACGCCGGCCAGACTGGACGGTTCGACCGGCTGGAGGACGTCGCCCGCAACTACGCCTTCGCGATCGCCTGCGTCAGCGGCGGGTTGGACCGGGCGGCGATGTAGGGGCGTGTTTCATGGGAAACAGAAAACACATATCTCACTCGCTAGAATAGGCGCACGCCGAAAGCCGATCCGGCCAATGGCGCCGCGCCGATGCCTGGGCGGCGCCAACCCGTTGCGAACATGGCGCCGGAACGGCATTGATGTGAACTTAGCGGAATAGCCGCCCATCGCCGTTTTGAGCCTTTTCAAGGACTTGGCGGCCTCGATGACGATTTCTTTCATGGACGCCTTTTGGGGGCAGTTAAACCGTGTTGAACACGTAGTTTTGCGCGCGACGCGTCGAACAGGCGGCATCATCTGCACGTCCGCGCCGCGCACGAACCGCCGGTCCCGCAGTTCAGGGTCGAACGCATGGTAGCATGGATTGTTATTTTCCGAAATGAATTGTTCGACAGGAAATTTCGGGCGGGAATTGAGGAATTGCTGGCCGGCAGGGGACCGGAATCGATGCGAAGCGGCCCTTCGCGAGCAACTGACTCGGACTAGGGAGTCAGGAGCTCGAATCGTTTCGGGCGCGCCAGTTCTCATAAAACTCTGATATGACAATCTTATCTGAACTGGCGAACCGAACAAAAGACAGAACTTGCCGTCCGACGTCGTCTTCGCCATCCGCCCCGCATTGGGCGCCCGCGAAGCCAAAGGAATTGGCTGCCGCGGCTCGGTCGTCGTTGGCCGAGCCGCGCGTGCGGTTTGGCCGGACGTTCACTTGCCGAGATGCTTGTCGAAGAATTCAGCGATCTCACCAAAAGCAACCGCAGTTTCGGGCAGGCGGTCGTCGAATAGATATTGCGCGTGCGACTGGCCCTCGTACACCTCAAGCTGCGCCTCCACACCGGCCGCACGCAGCGCGCGGTGCGACCGCACGGTGTTGCTCAAGAGAAGATCGCGCGTGCCCGTGGTCAAGATAGCGGGCGGGAACCCGTGCATGTCGCCATAGACAGGAGACAGCAGCGGATCCTTCAGATCGTGGCCATTTGCATACACGACCGTCGCCGCGTCGCAGAACCCGTCGCGCGACACCAGTACGTTGTCGACCAGTTCGTTCGTGTAGAAGCTGTCGCCGGTCTTGGTCACGTCCGACATCGGCGTGCCGGCTGAAATGGCCCCCGGCAGCGGCACGCCCTTTTCCTTCGCGCGGAGAATCACCTCCAGGGTCAGAGCGCCGCCGGCCGAAGTGCCGAAGATGGCGATGTTCTTCGGGTCGGTCGTCTTTTCCGCGGCCTTGAGCACCGTCAGCACGTCGTCGACCGCGGTCGGGAAGTAGGCCTCGGGCGGCATGCGGTAGTCGACCGAGATCACCTTGAAGTGCTCCAGCCCGGCCATGGTGATGGCTTCCGTCGCTCCCGCCTCGCCGGGGAACAGAACGTAGCACCCGCCGTGGATATGAATAAGCAAACGGTTGCGGTTTTCGGGTGGAATCTCGTCGGGGGTGACGACGAAGACCTTCACGCCGTCCAACGTCGCCGGCTCGATTTTCACATGGAGCCGCTCGGCCATCGCGGGAATCGTAGGCACGATTCCTTCGTCCATTTTGTCCGCCGCCTTGCGCCACTCCTCACCGGTTTTCCAAAGTTTGTTCCAATCCGGATTGAGGGGCGCGGCGATGAACTTCTGCATGCCGGGGCTCACATCCGTCGGAACCGGCAGCGACTTCGCCGGGACTTCCCGGGGAGCGAGCGGCGCGTCCTCGGCCATCGCCACGGCCGGCAGGGCCGCCAAAGGCGCGGAAACAACAGCGGCGAGCGTGAGTTTGGTCCACCTGTTCAGCGGCATGAGCGTCTCCTTCCCTTATATGCACTTCCGACATATCTGGATCTTGGGCGGGGCGGGTCGATGACCTCCCTTGTCCCCGGGCAGAACTGCTTGAGCAAAAAGCATGTCTCTGCGGAAGCCTGTCAGGTTCGCAGATTCTGAGCGACCTGGCAACGCACGCGACATGAATTGTTCGACAGGAAATTTTGGGCGGGAACTAAGGAATTGCTGGCCGACAGGGGACCGGAATCGACCCTTTGCAGACATTGCCTTTGGTGCAGAAATCTGGATTGACACGCCTCACAAAGAGGGGGCAGAACTAGCCTCGTCGGAGGCAGGTCGGGACGAGGGGTTTGTGACGGAACCTGATGGGGCGGGCGACGGGAAAGACTTCGCGGGAGAGGTGGCATTCCTGCGTGATCAACTCCAAAAGAATATTCAATCATTTTATGCCAAGCGTTCGCAAAACCGCAAACTTGCATTTGGACTCAAATTGTCGGTGGTAATATTGGGGTCCATCGCGACAATTTTTCTTGGGATAAAATCGTACTTTCCAAATAAAGACTCCGAGTGGCTAACAGCGCTGGCCTTGGTGATTACTGCCTCAGTTCCCATCTTAGTAACTTGGGAGACGTTTTTTAATTACCGCTGGCTTTGGGTGCGCTATACATCGACTCTCAATAATCTCTACAGTATATCCGACGATTTAGAATACGCGATGTCGCGGCAAGTAAAACTATCGAAAAAAGAAGTTGACGAACTTTACGAACGTCTGCAAGCGGCCCTTCAGGAAACTAACACTGATTGGTTAACGAAGCGGCTTGAAGACGACAAGAAGGAAAAAGGCGAGGGGCGACAAGAATGAGCTGAACAGGTTTCCACTGACAGCTGGAGACCGCCCTGTCTTGTCACCGGCTGCGGAGCCTGTTCGCACGGGGCTATCGTCGGCTATCGCCGGCGCGGCTCGGAAGTCAGGTTAACTGCCATTAACGAATAGCGGCCGGGCGCGCGTTTTCGGTTTTGAGGTTGGTCGTCGAATGACCTCTGGCAAGCGATAGCCCCGTCCACTGCTCGCGTGACGAGTCTCGAACGCACTCGACTCAACCGACAATCGCCATCGTACGTCAGCTTAACGGCTTTTATTAACCTGGATTCCGAGCCGTGATCGCCCGGGCAGGTTGCTTGACCGCCGGAAAATTTAGGAGGAAAACGTCGGGCGTATACTTGTGGTGGGTAGCCCCACCGTTATCGAGGTAGGATTGCTTCCACCCTGTGACAGAACAGCGTTCTGGGTTCTCAATGGACAACAATCAAAGGTTTGTTCACTTCATCGGCAACCACGAGCCTGCGATCCCGATCTTGCCAGCTGTGCGCACGGTGAACGTGAACGCGTTTGGGCCGATAATGGACAGCGGTTCGCTAGAACCCGTGGAATGTCCATGTTATCACGAGAAGTCTCCTGTATTTCTTTTACGGCAAGCCAGCGTACAAAATCAATCGCCGCGTTGACGGCGTTGAACCCGCGACGCGCATTCTCGGTGACGCTGCGGTCTGTTTTGTGTTCGACCTAGCCACGATGCCCGTCCTTCGCCGAAGTTTCGCACTGGACACCGGGGCGTTTTTTGGGAACCGGTACGACGAGTTTCTTCCGAATGGAATGGTTATGGAAGATTTCCGTCTCCCAAACGATTGTGAATGGCCTGCAAAACTCGTTGCTGCATTCTTTGGGAAGAACAATAACTATTTTGTAGGCCAGCCAAAAAAAGACGTTAACCTGTCAGCGCTTGATCGTGCTTCTGAGATATATAGAAGTATGATGCAAACCGTCGTTTCTGTGAATTTTGACGACCGAGCTTGCACCTGTGAACTTCAATTCAATACGTCGATCAGTATCGAAACGGCTCGCTTGCTTACGATTGTAATGCCGGACCGACTGTGTGAAGAACCGGAGGTAAAAGAGAAACTAAAGTTATGGAACGTGATGCCATTACCCTATCGTATGCGGCGTTCGACCCCCGGGGGGTGGACCGAAGTTATAATTGAGAGGCTTGGCGATTACTACAAGGCAAACGGCCTGATTTGAGGGTCAGTCATGAATTATCGTCTAACGCACATTTGGAACCCATTACTTAATAAGCCGGGATTCACTGTTCCGATCTTTGAACGGGATAACGCGTACGCAATACAGGAAAACGCTGATCACCGTGTGTTTGGTTTTGCTCCTGTCGAATTTGAATGCACGGACGGTCTGAGAGCAGTGAAAGAGTTTATTGAGGTATGCGTCGGCGATGAGGAGTTAGTCACTTTTACGACGGTAGACGGGCAAGAGCTTATTGGTTCCTCGCGCGCGATAGCAGAAGTATTAACAGAGAACGCGGCTCAGTATCTGGAGCGTCCTTTCTTGCTTCTTGCAGATCGCCCGATTTCTTGAGGATCCGGCGCTTAAGAAGCTAGCATTCGATGGACTGTCTAGGCTCAAGCTCGAAGGATATCTGTCTCCGGCGACGAACCTGTCGCTGTGGCGAGAGGACGATATCGACGACCGCGATCGCGATCGCAACGTCGTTCTTGTCTCGATTGCGGTGAACGGCCGGCACGTCTCGGCCGAGGTCGATCCGAGGACGTTGCTCGTGCAGTTCCTGCGCGAGAATCTGCGCCTGACCGGCACCCATGTCGGCTGCGACACCTCCCAGTGCGGCACCTGCGTCGT
Organism: uncultured Alphaproteobacteria bacterium; assembly: GCA_963781895.1. Classification (GTDB taxonomy): domain Bacteria; phylum Pseudomonadota; class Alphaproteobacteria; order Rhizobiales; family Beijerinckiaceae; genus Roseiarcus. The sequence continues at coordinate 5,093 of CAWAIM010000009.1, read as the reverse complement.
CCATGTCGATGGGGAGGCGATCAAGTCCTGCACGGCGCTCGCCGTCAGCTGCAACGGCGCCAACGTCACCACGATCGAGGGGCTGGCGCAGAACGGCAAGCTTCATCCGATGCAGCAGGCCTTCTATGACAACCACGGGCTGCAATGCGGCTTCTGCACGCCGGGCATGATCATGGCGGCCATCGACCTCGTCAACCGCGAGGGCACGAACCTGGACGAGGCGACGATACGACACGGCCTCGAGGGCAACATCTGCCGCTGCACCGGCTACCACAACATCGTCAAGGCGGTCGCCCAGGGCGCGCGGGAAATCGCCGCGATGCCGAAGGCCGCCGCGTAAGATTCGCTTTAAGCCGTTCCGAGGGAGAGAAACATGAGCGCGACAGGCATCGGCGCGTCCGTCAAACGCAAGGAGGACATCCGCTTCATCACCGGCAAGGGCCACTACGTCGACGATGCGAGACGCCCTGCGCCTTCGTCGAGATGAAGCCCGGCCATAAGGCGACCGCCGAGGAACTGATCGAATGGTGCCGGGCGCGGCTCGCGCATCACAAGTGCCCGCGCACCGTCGTGTTCGCGGAGATCCCGAAGACCTCGACCGGGAAGGTGCAGAAATTCCCGCCGCGCCAGCGGGCGTGGCTCCTCGGCTAGACCTGGGTCTGAGGCGCCTGCGGGGCAAGGCCTGGCCGAAATAGTGCCGCGCGCTTCTTGTGGCATGGGATCCGTCAGTTCCGCGGCGACGCAACTCCCGAGTCACGGCCGGGATGTGCCGGCGCCGATCCACAACGTGCGCAAGACGCTAAAGGAGCCGCGCGCCGTCGCGCGGCTCCTTCTCCCCCTGCGTCGGCGCGTCGCGATGGCGCTCTTCTCGAGCGTCGGTTAACGGAGCTTGGATGGCCGCTCTCCGCCCATAGCCGACGCCATCCTCATCCCCGCGACGCCAGTCCGCGCGTTCGCAAAAGCTCTGGATCGAGCGGCGCGGGGGAAGACAGCGCGCGAGCTCCGGCGCCGCGACCGCCGCGCGCCCCGAACGCGACCGTCCCGCCGGCCTCGCGTTTCGCCCTTGCGCCGTGGCCCGAGGATTGCCTCATAGGCGGGCGTCGGACCGATGCGAGCGGCGGCGATGGCCGCCGGGTCCGACGATCGAGTGTGTTCCAACGCTTTTTCAGGACCGGCGCCCGCATGTCGACGCAGCAGCTTCGTTCCTCGCCCGATCCGCGCCGGCCGCTCTTTCAGGCCGCCTGCGTCGCGATTGGCGCGCTGGCGCTTGCCGGCTGCAACGGCGCCAAGAACGCCTATGTCGCGCCGCCGCCGCCGAAAGTGGCGGTCGCCCAGCCGCTGCGGCAGCCGGTGACGTCCTATCTCGAATTGACCGGCAACACCGCGCCGTTCAAGGCCGTCGATCTCATCGCCTGCACTGCCATGAGCTCCCTGTCATCCATTTGTGGATTTCCGCACGATCAGTGTTGAAGTTCCGTGTGCGAGCAGGCGTCCCGCGGCATCGATAATCCTTCCCTCGCATGAGATGATGGTGCGGCCCTTGCCGACGACCCGCCCCTCGGCGCGCACGGACCCTGTCTCCGCCGTGATCGCACGAGAGAAATTGGCCTTGGTTTCGATCGTCGCGTAACCCTCGCCGGCAGGAAGGGTGGAATGGGCGGCGCAGCCGGTGACGGTGTCGATGAGCGTGAGCGCCCAACCCCCATGCACGACGCCGAGCGGATTGAGCAGATGATACCCAGGTTTCCCTTCGAAACTTACGAAGCCGTCGCCGATTTCGATGATCGTGAAGGACATGGTCTTCGCGATCGGCGGGGCGGGAAGGAGGCCGTCCATAATGGCTTGCAGATGCTGCCGCCCGGTCAGTCCGGCAACCTCCTCAGGCGTGGCCACGCCGAATTTTGGCTCAATGCTCCCGTTCATTTTTCTGGCCTCAGATTTACCACGACCTTGCCTCTCGTTCGCCCGGACTCGACATAGGCTAGCGCCTCTCCGGTCTTCTCGAACGGGAACACTTTGTCGATGACCGGCCGGATCACGCCGGATTCGACGAGCGAAGTGATCTCATCCAGCTGTCGCCCGTCTGCGCGCATGAACAGGAATGAGTAGCCTACGCCGAGGCTCTTTGCCCTTTTCCGCACTCCCCGGCTCAGCAAACGCATGAGCAGTTTGAAGAACGGGTTCATGCCGAGCGTGTCGGCGAATGCGGGATCGGGCGGGCCGGAAATGGAGATGAGCCGTCCGCCCGGCTTGAGTACGCGCAGGGATTTGTCGAGCGTCTTCGAATCCTGGCTGTTCAGCACAATATCGTAGCCCGACAGCAGCTTCTCGAAATCCTGATGCTCATAGTCGATGACGACATCCGCCCCGAGGCTTTTGACCAACTCGATATTCTTCCCGCTTGTCGTCGTCGCGACGGTAGCCCGCAGATGTTTGGCGAGCTGGATGGCGAATGTCCCGACGCCGCCGGAGCCGGCCTGAATGAAGACCTTCTGGCCGGGCTTCACCTTGCCCACCTCGACAAGCGCCTGCCAGGCGGTCAGCCCCACCAGCGGGATGGACGCCGCTTCGCTCATGGTGAGGTTTTTGGGCTTCCGGGCGACGTCGGCTTCGTTGATGGCGATGAATTCGGCGAAAGCGCCGATCCGGTGATCGCGCGGCCGCGCGTAGACTTCGTCGCCCAACTTGAATCGCTTGGCCGTGGGTCCGATTTTGATAATTGTGCCGGCGACTTCGTGCCCGAGGATGAAGGGCGGACGATAGGCGAGCATAAGCTTGAACGCGCCGTCCCTGATCTTGGAATCCAGAGGGTTCAGGCCGGCGGCATGGATCTGGACCAGAATATCATCATCCCGCAACTGTGGTTCCGGCATTTCGCCAAGTCGCATGGCGGCATTTTTCTTGTATCGATCGACGATGAACGCCTTCATGATGTTTTCTTCGTCCTGTTGTTCGGTAAGGACTTGCTGCGTGACCCCCTCGGATCGTCGTGGTGACACGGCTGTACCAGCGCCCGCGCCGCATCTGCTCCTGCCGCCAGGACGCGATCCGACAATGCCGTCCCTTTCACTGCCCGGGCGAGCTGAAGCGCGCCGATGAGGGTCGCGTAGACGCCCAGCGCAACCCCTTCGGGATCGTGCGCCTGCGGCGGCAGAGACGACGCCATCTGGCGCACGATGCTCAGAAGGCGCTCGGCATAGAAGCTGCGCGTCTCGGGGGGCTGACGCGCGATCTCGGGCAAGAGCGCGGCGGATACGCAGCCGCCTCCGGGATCATCGCGGTGCTCCGTCGATAGGTAGAGCGCGAGAACCGCGTCCAGGCCGCCAGCATCGAATGCGTCCTGCATGCGACGCGACTGATCCTCCAGAGCCGCCCCTACGCTTTCGCGGACAAGGTCCGCCTTGGATTGGAAGTGCGGATAGAAGGCCCCATTCGTCAGCCCAGCTTCGCTCATGATGCCGGCGAGTCCGGAGGCCGCAATGCCGTCGCAACGGAAGCGTTCGGCAGCCACCTCCATGATCCGCCGGCGCGATGCGTCTTTCCGTCCTTTTTCGTAGCGCACGCCGTTCGTTTTTCCCTATTGCATTACACTCATAATATCACTAAACGGTCGTAATGCAATAGGCCGACATGGGCAGAGCTCGTGAATATGGAGAGTCAAATGAACGCAGATTCGGGACGAACCGCGATTGTGACGGGAGCCTCTTCGGGCATCGGCCGCGCCAGCGCCGAGGCGCTGGCGAGGGCGGGATTCACTGTCTTCGGGACGAGCCGCAAAGCCACCAACGAAGGCCCAACAGGCGTACGGATGCTGGTTTGTGACGTGACCAACGACGAGTCGGTCACGTCGCTAATTTCGGCGGTGCTCTCTCAGTGCGGTCGGATCGACCTGCTGGTCAACAATGCCGGCATCGGTATGTTTGGGGGCGCGGAGGAATCCTCGGTCTCCCAGTCCCAAGCCCTCTTCGACATCAACCTATTCGGCGTGATGCGCATGACCAATGCCGTTCTGCCCGCGATGCGAAATCGCGGCGAGGGGCGCATCATCAATATCGGCTCGATCCTGGGAGTGATCCCGGCGCCCTACTCAGCGCATTATGCGGCGGCCAAACATGCGGTCGAAGGGTACTCGGAATCGCTCGATCATGAAGTTCGCGCTTTCAATATTCGCGTCTCAGTCATCGAACCCGCATTTGTCCGTACCGTTTTTGACCAGAACGGGATGAAGCCGGATTCCGTAGTGAACGACTACGATCAGGCTCGGGCTGGAGTCGCCGCGCTTCTCCGCGATGTGATGCCGAAAGCCGATCGACCGGAAGTCATAGCGAAGGTGGTCCTTAACGCCGCGACCGACAAACGCCCGCGCCGACGCTACACCGCTGGCACGGCAGCGCGTATGGTCAGCTTGTTGCGCCGCTTCGCGCCCGCCGAGACGTTCGACAAAACCATACGCAAGCAGTTCCGCCTAGCCGTTTGAATTGGTCGGCCTCTAAATCACTCGGCCTACGTGTTCACGCCGTCAACGTCGTTCACGAATCTCGCGGTGACTGTCGCCCGCGCCGTATCCGACACCCTCGCAGGGACCGCGCCTTCGGGGGTCGTCGCTTTCATCCTTGCGCAACTCCTCGGAATACTCGCGGCGCTCACGCTACACCCGCGCCTTTGGCCGCGTGAAGCATAAGCCAACTCTGTCAAAACCGAAGCATTTTCCGACGTATTTTCCTTCGTCACAATTCTTGGTGTTTGGAGGACGCGAACTCAGCTTCGGGTCGATTTGCCCGATTTTCCACGCCGTATCGGGAACGATCGGTATTTCGCGCATTGCCGTTGTCCAGTGTGTGGTCTCGAACGGCCGCAATCCCACCATAGCCGACGCCATCCTCGTCTCCGCGACGCCAGTTGACTCGTTCGCCAAGGCGCTGAGATCGAGCGCAGCAGGGGAAGACAGCGCGCGGGCTCCGCCGCCGCGACCGCCGCGCGCCCGGATGCGATCGTCCCGCCAGCCTCCCTTTCGGCCCTTGCTTTGCGGCACGGGGATTGCATCATAGGCGGCCATTGGACCCATGCAGCGGCGGCGATGGCCGCCGGGTCCG
>CAWAIM010000008.1:0-122926 GCA_963781895.1 uncultured Alphaproteobacteria bacterium | reverse complement strand
AAGTTCCGATGCGGCTGGTGACGCCCCGCCCCCGACGTTAACGAGACGTTTGGCCGACCCGGCCTACAGGCGGGATAAGACCCATACTTCCATCGCAAAACCTCTTGTGTCATTACATGCGAACCGCGTTTGAGGGACTGACAGTATCGCACGCAAGACGCAGATACAGGTTGGTTCAGAGGGCTGAGAGACAAACATGACCTACGTAAAGCGTAGGCTGTGGTACTACACCCCCAAGTCCGAACGTCTGGAGACGGGGGAGGACGAGCTCCTAGGCGGCCCGAATCGTTGGTCATTCTGGGCGAGCCGGGTATGGGAAGAGCAACCTCTTACGAAAGCTGGCCGAGACCGCTGCTACGCCATTGGTTACGGCTCGGAAACTGATCAACCGGCCAGACCCGAGGACGCTTATTGAAGATCAGTCGCTCATAATAATCGATGCGCTCGACGAGGTGGCGGCAAACCGCGAAGGAGACGCGATCGATCTTGTCTTGCAGAAACTCGGCGCGCTCGACTACCCGCGCTTCATCCTTTCATGCCGCGTCGCTGACTGGAAGGCGGCGACTTCGGCCGAAGCCATTCGGGGAACAATACATCGACGCGCCCGTGCAGCTACACCTCGAGCCGCTCCACCGTCGCCGACCAATTGGAGATCCTGGCGGCAACGGTTGGTGACGGACGCGCGGAAGTCCTAATCGAGCACTACGAGAGGTACGGGCTAGATTTCCTCGGCAACCCGCAAACGCTACACCTGATCGCTCGTCTGCCGATTCGATCGCCTCTTGCCGACTGGCAGAGGTACGGTCTTCGAGCAAGCGATCGATACACTGCGTGTTGAGCACAGGAACGCAAGAGGCGGATCAGAACTCGCTCGCGACGTGGCGCTCGATGCGGCCGGTGCGGCGTTCGGAGGCCTGATCCTTTCGGGAAGTGCGAACATAGTCCGTTACGGGTCGGCGAATCTCGCGGAGGGTGACCTCCAAATCGCGGAAGTCGAGGAATTCGACGCTGGCAACGTCGCGCAAGTCATCAACACGCGGTTGTTTGCCGGAGGCGGCGACAACTTCACGTACTGGCACCGTCGCGTCGGCGAATTTCTCGGCGCTGCGTGGTTTGCCAAGCGAGCTGATACGCCCGCGAAGCGCAGGCGATTATTGCAGCTGTTCCATGCACAGAAGCTCGTGCCCGCAAGCTTGCGCGGCCTCCATGCGTGGCTAGTGCGCGATCCCCGCCTCGCGGACGCGGTCATCGCCGCGGACCCGGTGGGGGTTATCGAGTACGGGGACGCCGACACTCTGACGCCGCAGCAGTCGCGTGCAATGCTGACCGCTCTCCAAAGGGTCGCAGGCGAGAATCCGGCGTTTTGGGTGCGGGGAGCGCGAGCTCGCGCGCTCGTATCGTCCATTTCACACGACGAGGTCGACTTACTCCTGAGGGACAAGTCGGCGGCCTTAGGGCTACGCGCGCTGCTGGTTGAACAGCTTTCTGACGTCGCGTTGGCGGAACCATTCAGAAGGACACTCAGAGAGCTGCTTCTCGACTTAAACGAAGTGTTCTTGATCCGACGCCAAGCGGGCGACGCCTTGGCGAATTTGAATGGCGAAGATTGGCCCAAGCTCATCGACGACTTGCGAGTTCAGGGGGACGCCGAAGCGAAACGGCTGGCGTTCGAGCTCATGCAGGCAATTGGGTGCCCAACTTTTTCAGACACCCAGATCATCGAGGTCGTCTTGGCAAATGAAGGCCTAACCGCCTCGCCTTGGCCAAGGCGAAGCGATGACGGTCTCGTCGTCCGCTTTTGGCGTTTCGCTGATGGCGTGCCGGTCGAACGTCTAGATGGATTATTGGAAACGCTGACCGCCTACGTCCGCGAGTTGCTACCCGAGCATCCCGGAATCGAGGAACACTATCTCATCGGGTTCGCATACAAGCTTATCCTTCGTCGACTTGAGGCGGGTCAGGTCGAATCGCTCAGGCTTTGGACATGGCTGTCGCCTTACGGGGACTACTGGTCCGAGGATCGAGGGAGGGTTGAGGACTGGATAAAGGCACACGACGATGTGCGGAGGGGCATCCATCGAAGTGTGATTTTGGATGGCTCTGAGAGGCCTATTTGGAAAAAGGTGAGTCGGCTAGGGCGAGTTTCCGCCGGCCTAACTCCGAACGAAGGCGACGTCGTCGCGCTTCTAACCGCACTTGAGCCCGCCGACCGCGCTGATATGCGGTGGCGTGATGTACTGCAACTAATTCCGCATGACGGCCAGACCGGCGCAGCGGCGCGCGAAGCGGCCAAACCATTGTTGGGCACGACGCGCAACTCCGCAATTGGCTCGAGCGGCTCGCGGAACCGCGGGTGCCGGACTGGAAGGTCAAACAGGAGACGAAAGCACGGCAGCGGGCGGCGAAGCGCGCCGTGCGGTTCGCCGAGCATCGTCGCGACTTTATCGCGAACGTGGAGAAGGTTCGAACAGGCGAGTTTCGCTTTGTATATCCGTTGGCGCAGACCTACTTGAAACTATTCCACGATATGGGTGATGACTGCGCACCGCACGAGCGCGTTGCACAATGGCTTGGCCGAGATGTGGCCGAGGCGGCGCACCAAGGTTTTGAGGCGTTCCTGACGAGTCAGCCCGCTCGGCCCAGCGCGAAGCGCATCGCTGTAACCGCCGCGAACGGCCGAAGTTTCAATGCTGGTCGCGTCATAGTCGCTGCCTTCGCCGAAAGAGTACGAACGCGCGCCGACCCCTTTGCGGACCTGCCTGTCGAGCGGCTGATGGCCGGAATTTTTGAACTCTGGAATTCGGGCATCCAAGATCACGCTGGGCTTCCGAACCTTCGCGAGCGCATCGAGAGCGAATTAAGGAAGGGAGGCGCTTGGGAAGCGGCGCTTCGTCTCTATCTGACGCCGCAACTCAAGCGCCGCGTTCGCCATGTAGAACCTCTCTACTCCCTGATGAGGTCGGAAGCCGATGCTGCGCTTGCCGGAGGCCTAGCGGCCGAGTGGTTGCGAAGTTGCCCCAATCTGGTTGCCGAGGCCGAAGAACAGTTGATCGACCGGCTCCTACATTCGCCGCGCCGCGCCGAACTTCGCGACATCGGCGACGCAAGGAGGGCAAACGCAGCGGACGATGAGCGACGGCGTAATTGGGACGCCCTCCAGGTGCTTGTCGACTTCGAAGCTGCTCGCGCTCGCCTTAACGAAAAGATTGAGCCGGCTTTGCTCTGGCATATCCGCGCGCGTGGAGGGGATCAGCGCTTCGCCCAGCGGGCGCCGATCAAGATACGCCCGGCCCAGATCGTGTGGATCCTCGCCGCCTTCCGGAAGTTGTGGCCTGCGGAAAGCCGCGGTAGCGGCGCGACTTGGGGCGACACAAATCCTTGGGAGGCGTCCGAGTACCTATGGAGCCTGGTCTCACGCTTAGGTGATGACACGTCCGATGAAGCCGTCGCCGCGATCGAAGCCTTACGCAACATGCCGCAGGATGGTTACACGGATCATATACGGCTGGTGGCCGCCGAACAGCGTCAGAAGCGCGTCGAAAAGACATACCTTCCGCCGACGCTCCGGCAAATCAGGTCGATTCTCGAAGCAGGCCCTCCGGTTGACGCAGCCGACCTGCAGGCAGTGACGCTGGAAGCACTTGAAACAGCCCAACGATTGCTGCGCGGGAGCGATGTCGATTGGTATCGCGGATTCTTCCGTGAGGACGGACGACACGAAGACGAGGAGGTCTGCCGCGATGAGATCATTAAGATGCTGCGCGCGGTTGACAATACCTTGGAATATATTCCGGAGACGCATGTCGCCGATGACAAGCGGGTTGATATCGTCGCAAAGGCTCACCAGCGGCTAACTGTGCCCATAGAGATTAAGGGGCAGTGGCACCCCGAGCTTTTTGCCGCGGCAGACAAACAGCTGGACCACCTCTACGTCAACGATTGGCGAGCCGAGCGTGGGGTTTACCTTGTGCTTTGGTTTGGAGGGAAGATCACCCTGCCAACTCCGCCGGACGGAGCGCGAAGGCCTACGACAGCCCTAGAGCTGCGAGAGGTGTTGCGCGCGACGAGTAAGGCGGCGCTCGCTGGCCGGGTGGACATTGTCGTACTAGACGTCAGCCGACCAAGCTAGACGAAGCGAGCTGTGATCGTACGCTCATGGCGCAACCTTGCCGCTCGACGACAAGCGTCGAACAATCGCTCTTCGCCCAATGCAGTCGAACCGGCCCGTCGCCTGAACCTCTGCTTCGGAGTTGCGGCGGCCATCGGCTGAACGGCTATGTCGGGCGCATTGCTGACGCCAAACGAGGCGTAACGCCGCCTCTATATGTAGTGGGTGTCTGCCTTAACCGGATAGGCTTGGTTCGATCCACGCCGCGCGGCGCGGTCAGGCGGCCTTGGTCTTGGGTTTCACTTCCTCCGCATAGGCGTCGATCAGCGTCGCGGTGACGGCGCCCGGCTTATAGACATGCGGGCCGATCTCGCCGACCGGGGTCACTTCCGCCGCGGTTCCGGTGATGAAACATTCGCTGAAGTCGCCGAGTTCGGAAGGCATGATGCGTCGCTCGATGACGTCCATGCCGCGCCGCCGGGCCAGGTCGACGACGGTCGCCCTGGTGATGCCGGAGAGAAAGCAGTCGGCCGTGGGCGTGTGAATGGCGCCATCCTTGACGAAAAAGACATTGGCGCCCGTGGTTTCGGCGACGCGGCCCTGCCAGTCCAGCATCAAGGCGTCGGCGTAGCCGCGGCGCTCCGCGCGATGTTTGGAGATGGTGCAGATCATGTAGAGCCCGGCGGCCTTCGCCAGCGACGGCGCGGTCGCGGGGTCCGGCCGCCGATATTCGGCAAAATCCAGTCGAATGCCTTTCATCCGCTGGGCGGGGTCGAAATAGCTCGGCCAAACCCAGGCCGCGACGCCAAGGTGAATCTTGTTGTGTTGCGCCGAGACGCCCATCATCTCCGAGCCGCGCCATGCGATCGGCCGCACATAGGCGTCGACGAAATCGTTCCGCTTCAAGACCTCGGCCTTCGCCGCGTCGATCTCGGCGACGCTCCAGGGCACTTCGAAGTCGAGAATGCGGGCGGACTCTCTCAGCCGGCGCGAGTGTTCCGCCGATTTGAAGATTTGCCCGCCGTAGGCGCGCTCGCCCTCGAACACCGCGCTCGCGTAATGCAGCGCGTGGGTGAGGATGTGGATCTTGGCGTCGCGCCATTCGATCATTCGACCGTCCAGCCAGATCCATCCATCGCGATCGTCAAAAGTCGGGCTGGACATGGCGCTTTCCTCTCTCCGGATAACGAGTTGGTTTTGTTTTTGTGCGTTTGGGTTTAGATGCAAGTCCCCGGTCGTCGCCTACGCTCTAGCAAAACCGTCCAATTATGTCAACATTGCTGACCTAATGAGCGCCCCGATGTCGCCCAACGCCGCCAAAGCCAATCCGACAATGCGGCCGCGCGCCGATCAGGAGCCAATGTACGAATTGATCGAACTGTTTTTTTTCGCCTATCGGGATTTTGTCGGCGACGCGGACCGTTTGCTCGAGGATTACGGCTTCGGGCGGGCGCATCACCGGGTGCTTTATTTCGTCTCGCGCCGGCCGGGCCTAACTATCGCCGAACTTCTGGAGATCCTGCGGATAACCAAGCAGAGCCTCAATCGCGTGTTGCGGGAGCTCGTCGACAAGAATTTCGTTGAGACCCGCGCGGGCGCCCTGGATCGCCGGCGCCGGCAGCTTTACGCGACCGCCGAAGGCGAGCGTCTGGCGCTGCGGCTGGCGCAAGTGCAAACCCGGCGGTTCGTTTCCGCGCTGGAGCATCTGGGCGATTCGGGCCTGCAATCGGCGACGGACTTTCTCAACGCGATGATTGATCCTCAAGACCTTGTTGACCTCCCGCAACGCCCATCGGACCGACAGAGCCGGCAGTAGGAGCGCGACGACTTTGAATGCGATCCTGCCCGAGGACGACGCCGCGCACGTTCTCGTGGTCGACGACGACCGGCGGCTGCGCGACCTGCTCTCGAGCTACCTGCGCAAGAACGGCCACCGCGTCACGGCGGCGGCCACCGCCGCGGAGGCGCGAGCCTTTCTCGAGGGGTTGGCGTTCGACATCATCGTGCTCGACGTCATGATGCCGGGGGAGAGCGGTTTCGATTTCGCCGTGCATTTGCGCGGCCGCTCCCAGGTCCCGATCCTGATGCTGACGGCGCGAGGCGAGCCGCAGGATCGGGTGCGGGGCCTGGAAATCGGCGTCGACGACTATCTGGCCAAACCGTTCGAGCCGCGCGAGCTGCTTTTGCGCATCGGCTCCGTCCTTCGGCGCACCCGCGCCCAGCCGTCCGACAGGCTCGAGGCCGCGGTCGTTCGTTTTGGCCGCTTCGCATTTTCGCTCGAGCGGGGAGAACTGCGCGCGGGCGAAGAGATCGTCCGCATAACCGAACGCGAACGGGAAATGCTGCGCCTGCTTTGCGCCAACGCCGGCGCCAGCGTCTCTCGCGAGTCCTTGTCGGGGTCAGGAGGCGCGGCGCAAGAACGAACGGTCGACGTCCTCATCAATCGGCTGCGGCGCAAGATCGAGCAAGACCCGGCCAACCCCGCATATCTTCAAACGGCCCGCGGGGCCGGCTACCGGCTGATCGCGGACCGATGAGCGTGCTGCCTTCATTTGGCGCCGCGAGCATGCTTGCGCCGACCCGTGAACTTTGGCGGCGCGCCGCGCGCGGCCTCGCCGACATGTTGCCGAAGGGCTTGTACAGGCGCTCGCTGCTGATCATCATCGTGCCGATGGTTCTGCTGCAAACCGCGGTCACATTCGTCTTCATGCAGCATCATTTCGACCTCGTCACGCGCCGCCTTTCCGAGGCGGTCGCCAGAGACGTGGGCGCGCTCACCGATCTCTACCTGAAGCTTCCGTCCAGCAAAAACGACGCCTTTCTCGACAATCTCGCCTCCGAGCGCTTCCGCATGGATGCGACGGTGCTGCCGGCGGGTCCGCTGCCGCCGGCGATGCCGAAGTCCTTCTTTGGAGCGCTGGATCCGTTGACGCGCACGCTGCCGAGCGAAATCAAGAAGCAGGTGCGCCAACCGTTCTGGATCGACACGGTCGGCCGATCGGGCCTGATGGAAATCCGCGTCAATCTCGGCGATCGGGTGCTTCGGCTGGTGACGCGCCGCGCCCTGGCCTACGAGGCGAACGCCCATATTTTCGTGCTTTGGATGCTGGGGGCGATGATTGTCCTTCTGACGGTCGCGATCATCTTCCTCCGCAATCAAATTCGTCCGATTTTGCGGCTCGCCCGGGCGGCGGAGGACTTCGGCAAGGGCCGGGATCTCGACTTTAATCCGCACGGCGCCCGCGAGGTCCGACAGGCCGGCTACGCCTTCATCCAGATGAAACGCCGGATCGAGCGAGCGACCGAACAGCGCACCGCCATGCTCAATGGCGTCAGCCACGATCTGCGAACGATCCTGACCCGCTTCAAGCTTTCACTGGCCTTGCTCGATAATTCCGCCGACAGCGAATTGCTGCAGAAGGACGTCGATGAAATGGGGCGGATGCTGGAGGGCTATCTCGCTTTCGCTCGCGGAGACGGAAGCGAACCGACCGAGCGGATCGACATCGCCGCGATTCTCGAGGATTTGCGCGCCGATTCCGAGCGCCACGGCGGGGAGCTGAGAGTCGAGACCGAAGGCGATCTCACGATCCGCGTCCGGCCGATGGCGATGAAACGCTGCATCGGCAACCTCGTCGCCAACGCTCAGCGTCATGCGGACAAAGTCAGCGTTTCGGCCATTCGCGAAGCGCAATTGGTGTCGATCGTCGTCGACGATGACGGCTCGGGCATCGCGCCCGCGCTTCGGGAGGAGGTGTTTCGGCCCTTCTACCGCCTGGACGAAGCCCGCAACCAGGACGAGGGCGGCGCCGGGCTCGGACTGGCGATCGCAAGGGACATCGCGCGCTCCCACGGCGGCGATATCACGCTCTCGGATAGTCCTTTGGGGGGTCTCAGGGCTACAGTGCGAATTCCCGTTTAGCGGGAGCGCTCCAAGTCCTCAGACGGAGGCGTTGATCCACCGGGACAATTCGCTTTTCGGCCCGGCGCCGGTCTTGGTGGCGACCTGCTTGCCATCCTTGAACACCATCAGCGTCGGGATCGAGCGAATGCCATATTTGCCGGCCACGCCGGGGTTCTCGTCGACGTTGAGCTTGGCGATTTTCACCTTGCCCTTCATTTCCGTCGCGATTTCTTCGAGCGCGGGAGCGATCATGCGGCACGGCCCGCACCATTCCGCCCAGAAATCGACGATGACGGGTTCGGTCGATTTGATGACGTCGGCTTCGAAACTCGAGTCGGTGACTTTGGCCGTTAATGACATGGCGTCCTCAGAAGTCGCGCGGCTCAACGGCCGCGCCTGAAGTAGGTAGGGACCCCGGCGAATTGCGTCAAGCGGGCGGGCAAGAATTCAGAACAGCCGCCCGCCGTCCGGGACCGAGCGCGTAGGGGCGACCAGGACCACCTCTCCCTCGGAGTCCGGAAAGCCGAGCGTCAGCACCTCGGACAGGAAGGGTCCGATTTGTCTCGGCGCAAAGTTGACCACGGCGGCGACTTGCCGGCCGACGAGGGCGTCGGGGCGATAGTGGCGGGTGATCTGGGCGGAGGACTTCTTGGCGCCGATCTCTGGGCCAAAGTCGATCAGGAGCTTGAACGCGGGCTTGCGCGCCTGCGGAAACTCCTCGGCGGAGATCACGGTTCCGACCCGAATGTCGACCTTGAGAAAGTCGTCGAAGGCGATCGTGGGCGTTGCCTCGGCGGCCTGCGTCATCTGTCTGTCTCCTTGCCGTTGGTTGCGCTGGAGCTTTGCCGCGCCGGCCGAAGCGCGGTCAATGCGCCAGTCCGGTCGAGCCGTCGAATGGCGCGGGCGGCTTGACAGTCATGCGCGCCCGCCGTAGCCGAGCGGCCGATGAATTCGCACGAACTTGCACGGGACGTCCCGCAAATCGGGGGTCTTGGAGACATCTCGGATCGCTATGACGCGATCCTGTGCGACATTTGGGGCGTCCTGCATGATGGCGTGAGCGCGTTCGCGCCGGCCTCGCAAGCGCTGATTTCGTTTCGCAGACGCGGCGGCGCGGTTGTTCTGGTCTCGAACGCGCCCAGGCCTTGGTCGCCGATCCGGCGCCAGCTGGAGACGCTCGGCGTTTCCCCGGAAGCGTTCGACGCCATCGCCACCTCGGGCGACGTGACGATCGGATTGATCGAGGAGCGGATCGATGATCCGGTTCTCCACATCGGGCCTTCCCGCGACTTGGGTCTGTTCGACGCCGCGGCGGAGGCGACGGGCCGCCGGCCGAAACTCGTCCCCCTCGCAGACGCGCGTTACGCGCTCTGCACCGGTCTGCGCCGCGACGAAATCGAGACGCCCGAGGATTACGAACCGGAACTCGGCGCCATCGCGGCTCGCGCCACGCCGATGATCTGCGCCAATCCGGACGTCGTGATCCATCGCGGCGCAAAGCTCGTGTACTGCGCCGGAGCGTTGGCGCGCCGCTATGAAGACCTCGGCGGTTCGGTCGTCTACGCCGGCAAGCCTCACCCTCCGATCTACCGCCTGGCGTTGGCGCTGGCGGAGCGCGCCCGCGGCGCGCCGATCGACAAGCGCCGGGTTCTGGCCATCGGCGACGGAATGAACACGGACATCGCCGGCGCGGCGCGGGCCGGGCTCGATGCGCTGTTCGTCACCCACGGGATCCATCGGCTGGCCCTTCACGGCGAGACGCTGGAGTCGCCTGCCGATCCGATCGAATTGCGGCGCCTGTACGCTCAGCATGCGCTGTGGCCGATCGCCGCGATCGGCGCGCTCCAGGGGTGAACGGCCGCTCGATCTCGACGGGCTGAAGGACACGTGGACCGGATGGAGAAGACCTCGTTTCAGATCCTCTACTTTGACGACCTCGCGGTCGGCATGCGCGAGACGATACGCAAGACGGTCGAGAACGAGGATGTGATCAGGTTCGCCGAATTGTCCGGCGACCACAATCCGATCCACTTATCGGAACATTTCGCGCGCAAGACGCGGTTTGGCGGCCGAATCGTGCATGGACTCTACACCGCCAGCCTCATCTCCGCGGTCATCGGCATGCGGCTTCCGGGGCCTGGCGCGGTGTACATCTCTCAAACCCTGAATTTCGTGGGTCCGGTCATGATCGGCGACGTCGTCGATTCGAGCGTGGAGGTGATCGAATTGACGGAAAAAGGCCGCCGCGTCCGGCTGCGCTGCGAATGCCGCGTCGGGCTCAAGCTCGTCCTCGAGGGCGAAGGCCTTCTCAGCGTCCCGCCAGCGCCGAAATCAAGGCTTGCGCCCGCTTGACCGTTCCGGGACGCCGGGGCAGGTTCCGCCGGCTTCGAGGCCGGGGACGGGCCGGCCGGAGCATGGGGATCGGCAGGACGCAATGACCAACGGCTTCGTGCTCGCCACGGACCCGACGCTGCCGCCGCGCGGGCTCGAAAGCGCGGTCTATGCGCTCGGAAATTTTGACGGCGTCCATCTCGGACACCAGGCGGTGATCGCGCGCGCCCTGGCCGTGGCCAGGGACCGGGCCGCCCCGAGCGCCATATTGACGTTCGAGCCGCATCCCGCGGACTTTTTTGCCGCGCGTTCGGTCGTGTTCCGCCTCACGCCGCCGGAAATCAAGGCGAGCGTGTGCGCCCGCCTCGGGCTCTCGGGCATCGTCGTGCTGTCGTTCAACGCCGCGCTCGCTTCGATGAGCGCGGAGGAATTCGTCGCCAAGGTCCTGGTCGCGCGGCTCGGCGTCGGGGCGGTCGTGGTCGGATGGGACTTTCATTTCGGCAAAGGCCGGTCGGGCTCGCCGGCCTTTCTCGTCGAAGCGGGCGCGCGATACGGCTTCGCGGTCGAGATTGTCGGCAAGGTCGAGACGGGCGCCGGAGAGCAGGCCTTGGCGTTGTCGTCGACCGCGATTCGCCAGGCGCTCCAACAAGGCGACGTCGCGGCCGCGGCGCAAGGCCTCGGGCGCCCTTACGCAGTGATCGGCACGGTCATTTCCGGGCAGCGCCTCGGACGCACGCTCGGCGTTCCAACGGCCAATATCGCCCTGGAGGCGAACAACCGGCTCGCGCACGGAATCTACGCGGTGCGAGCGCGGGTCGACGGCGAAGTTCGTCCCGGAGTCGCCAGTTTCGGGGTCCGGCCGACCGTCGATAACGGCCCGCCGATGCTCGAGGTTCATCTGCTGGATTTCGACGCGGATCTCTACGGGCGCGAAATGGAAGTCGAATTCATTGAGCGCATCCGGGAAGAGCGCAAGTTCGATTCGCTCCCCTCGCTGGTCGCCGAGATGGAGCGCGACAAGGAGCGGGCTCGCGCGCTTCTCGCCGTCGGCCGGTGAAAGCGGATTTGGCGATTGGCGCGAAATCCTCTAATCCCTCGCGATCTTTCCGGCGAAACCCGAATTTGGCCCCCGACCTCATGACCGATGCGCCCGACACAGGCCTCGACTATTCGCGGACGCTGTATCTGCCGAAGACCGATTTTCCGATGCGGGCCGGCCTGCCGCAAAAGGAGCCGGAGATCCTGGCGCGGTGGGCGCGCGAGAATCTCTACGGGGCGCTGCGCGACAGCGGCAGGGGACGCCCCAAATTCGTGCTCCACGACGGGCCGCCCTACGCCAACGGCAATGTCCATATCGGCACCGCGCTCAACAAGATCCTCAAGGACCTCGTGGTGCGCTCGCATCAGATGGCGGGCAAGGAGTCGAACTACGTCCCGGGCTGGGACTGTCACGGCTTGCCGATCGAGTGGAAAGTCGAAGAGGAATTCTACCAGAGGAAGGGCAAGGCCAAGCCCGACTTTGCCGACGCCCGGGCGATGATCGCGTTCCGGCAGGAGTGCCGGGCCTATGCCGAACACTGGCTTTCCGTGCAGCGCGAGGAGTTCAAGCGCCTGGGCGTGATCGGCGACTGGGATCATCCCTATTCGACGATGAGCTATCCCGCCGAGGCGCAGATCGCGCGCGAAATCCACAAATTCGCGGCCAACGGCCTGCTTTATCGCGGCTCCAAGCCGGTGATGTGGAGCGTGGTCGAAAAGACCGCGCTCGCGGAGGCGGAGGTCGAGTACGAGGATTATACCAGCGACACGGTCTATGTGGCGTTTCCGGTGGTCCCGTCAAAAACGGGCGTGTCCGCCGGCATTCATCGGGCCGCGGGCGAAGTTCCGTCCTCGTCCGAGATTTCAACTTTGCTCGAACGCTCTCGCGTCGTCATCTGGACCACCACGCCTTGGACGATCCCCGGCAATCGCGCTGTCGCGTATTCGCGGCGCATCGAGTATGGAATCTTCGAGGTCCTTTCGGCGCCGGCCGGGAACTGGGCGAGGCCCGGCGACCTGTTTGTCCTGGCGAAGCGACTGGCGCCGGATGTCATGGCGTCGGCGAAGGTCGAGGATTACGAACTGCGTGCCGATCTGCGACCTGAGGACCTTTGGGGGCTGACCTGCGCCCATCCGCTCAGAGAGTTGGGATATGATTTTGACGTGCCGCTTCTCGACGGCGACCACGTCACCGAGGACGCCGGAACCGGCTTCGTCCACACCGCGCCCGGTCACGGCCGTGAGGATTTCGATCTCTGGACCTCCGCTGAAACCCAGCAACGGCTCAGAGCGCGCGGCATCGACGCGCGCATTCCCTACGCCGTCGACGAAAACGGCGCCTTCACCGAGCGACGCCCCGGGCTTCGAGGGCAGGCGCGTCATCAACGACAAGGGCGAGAAGGGCGACGCCAACGAGGCGGTCATCAAGGCCCTGATCAATGCCGGCGCCCTTCTCGCGCGCGGCAAGCTCAAGCACCAATACCCGCATAGCTGGCGCTCGAAGAAGCCCGTCATCTTCCGCAACACGCCGCAATGGTTCATCGCCATGGACCGGCCGATCGCCGGCGGGCCGTCGCTGCGGGAAACGGCGCTGAAGGCGATCGGCGAAACCCGCTGGGCGCCCGCATCGGGCGAAAACCGCATCCGCGGCATGGTCCGCGCCAAGCCCGATTGGGTGATGAGCCGCCAGCGCGCCTGGGGCGTGCCGATTGCGGTGTTCGTGAGAAAGGGCGGCAACGAGCCGCTGGTCGATCCGCGCGTCAACGCGCGCATCGCCGAGGCCTTCGAAAACGAGGGCGCCGACGCCTGGTACGCCGAGGGCGCGGCCCGCCGCTTCCTCGCGCCGGACTACGAGCCGGAGGCTTATGAAAAAATCGATGACGTGCTCGACGTCTGGTTCGATTCCGGATCGACCCATTCGTATGTGCTCGAAGACGCGGTCCACTTTCCCGGATTGGCCGGCGTCAGGCGCGCGATCGACGGCGGCGCGGACGAGGTGATGTATCTCGAAGGCTCCGACCAGCACCGCGGCTGGTTCCAGTCCTCTCTGCTGGAGAGCTGCGGCACGCGCGGCCGGGCGCCCTTCGACATCGTGCTGACCCACGGCTTCACCCTCGACGAGAGAGGCCGCAAAATGTCGAAATCGCTGGGAAACCAGACGTTCCCGCAAGACGTGATCAGGGCGTCGGGCGCCGACATTCTGCGTCTATGGGTGGCCAGCGTCGACTATTCCGACGATCAGCGCATCGGTCCGGAGATCCTGAAAGCCGTCGGCGACAACTATCGCAAATTGCGCAACACGATTCGTTGGATGCTGGGAACGCTCGCGCACCACCGGAGCGGCGACCCTGTCGGCGTGGCGGCGATGGGCGAACTGGATCGGCTGATGTTGCACAAGCTGGTCGAGCTCGACGCCAAGATCCGAGACGCTTACGCCAATTTCGACTATGCGCGCGTGACCGCCGCGCTGACGGCGTTCATGAACGCCGACCTCTCCGCGTTTTACTTCGACATCCGTAAGGACGCGCTCTATTGCGACCCGCCATCCAGCCTCAAGCGCCGCGGGGCTCTGGAGGCGATCGAGCACATCTTCCGCGCGGTTACGACCTGGCTCGCTCCGATTCTCGTATTCACGGCGGAGGAGGCCTGGGCCGCCCGCGACTCCTCCCATCGCTCTGTCCACCTCGAACAATTTCCCGCCATTCCAGCCGCGTGGCGCGATGACGGTCTTGCGGCGAAATGGGATACGATCCGGGCCTTGCGCCTTGCCGTTACGGGAGCGATCGAGATTGCTCGAGCCAACAAGCAGATCGGCTCGTCGTTGGAAGCCGCGCCGATCGTCTATTTGAGCGACCCCGAGCATGTCGAGGCGCTGCGGGGGATCGATTTCGCGGAAGTGTGCATCACCTCGGATATCGCCATCGAGACCGCCGCGCCGGCCCCCGAAGGAGCGTTTCGCCTGCACGAACTCCCTCGACGTCGCCGTTGTCGTCGAGCGCGCCAAGGGCGTCAAATGCGCACGCTCCTGGCGCTACTTTGATCCTTCGACCGCGTCGCCCGATTTTCCAGACGTCAGCCCCCGCGACGCCGAGGCTCTGCGCGAACTCAGAGCGCTCGGTCGCATGCCGTGAAGCCGCGCGCGCTCGG
This sequence comes from uncultured Alphaproteobacteria bacterium, assembly GCA_963781895.1. Classification (GTDB taxonomy): domain Bacteria; phylum Pseudomonadota; class Alphaproteobacteria; order Rhizobiales; family Beijerinckiaceae; genus Roseiarcus. The sequence goes on along the minus strand of CAWAIM010000008.1, from coordinate 108,398 downwards.
CGGATGGATCGCGCTCGCTGTCCTTGTCGCGGATCAGGCAGCGAAGGTCGTGGTCCTATCGCGCGCGGGCCACGCCGCGACGGAAGCGGCGCCTTTGACCCCGTTTCTCGATTTGTCGTTGCGGTGGAATCCGGGCATCTCCTTCAGCCTGTTCGCCCAAGGGTCTCATTTTGGCCGGGCCGTCCTCCTGGCGCTGACTCTCGCGGCGATCGCGCTATTGGGTTGGTGGCTGCTGCGCGCCCGCTCCGGCTTGGTCGCGGCGGGTCTCGGCGCGATCGTTGGCGGCGCCCTTGGCAATGTTTTCGATCGCATTGTTCATGGCGCGGTCGTTGATTTCCTCGATCTGCACGCCTTCGGACGACACTTTTTCGTCTTCAACCTCGCCGATGCGGCGATTAATATCGGTGTCGCGCTGCTGATCATCGATCTGATGTTCTTCTCCCGGCCGCACAACGGCCACAACGAAACCGCTCCGACTCCGGGCGCAAATTAACCGGGCGCAACCGGCGCGCGATCGCCGCGTCTTGGATTTGTTAACGAAACGCCTATATGATCGCTACGTCAGCGGTCTCAGACGGGACGCAGGGCAGCGCCACGGAATAGCCGGAATTAGGGGCGAGGAACGCCGACGCTGCGCTTTCTAGACAATCGTGGTCCGGCGGGAATCACAAGGGGGTTTGCCTATGCACTTCGGCTTTCGCTGGATGTCGGCGGCGATCGCGATGAGCTTTGTCGCTTGCGGCGCGACGGCGGCCTTGGCGGGCGACGACGGCGCGGCGCCGATCTGGGTGGGTATCGGTTCGGTATTTAGTTCGGGTGTCGGTTGGGGCAAGGAAGACAAGGCGCCGCCCATCAATTACCGCCAGTACGGAAAGATCGTTGTCCCGCCGACAATGGACCTTCCGCCTCCGGGATCGCGATCAGCCGCGGATCCGCCTGATTGGCCAGTCAATCAGGAAGGCGTGAGCAAGAAGGCGCAAAAGGAAGCAGCCAAGAAGACGATCGCGGGCGTGGGCGACGTGCGTTTGCGCTATACGCATCCGTTCGATCCCAACGCTACGGTCACGGTTCGCGCCGTCGACCCGGAAGGCCACGAGATAAAATGTCCCGACGGCGGATGCGGGTCTTCGACCGGGTCTTCGTCGTCGTTCCTTAGCAGCCTGAATCCGTTGAGCTGGGTCGGAATGGGAAAGACCACGCCGTTGGGTCCTGAGCCGGATCGCGAGTGGTTGACCGATCCGCCGAAGGGCTTTCGCGCCCCGGTCGGTCCGACAACGGATCAGGCCGCGAAGTGACGGACGATTTGAGCAGGTTGACGTATCGTCGGCTGTGATTTAGCGCCTTTGAAGCGGATTCGGCGCTTGGCGTCGAGCGCAAAAGCGGCTATTCTGGAATCGAAAATTCGCCGCCCGCCTGATTTCTGAGGGACGAAGAGGTTGGCTCGGCCGGACGGCCGAAAGCGAGGGATCGGCGGCTACGCTCGCGCGCAATTGCCGAAATGCTCACTTAGCCGAATGCAGAATGCCCTTCGAGCGCGGGACAGTTGACCGTGAAGTGGCGCGCGCGTTCGTCTTCGTCAAACGGCTCGACGCGGCTCGGCTGGTGAAAAGGTCCCGTGACGAATAGGGATTTTGTACAGGATCAACTCGGCGCTGATCGAAGGCCGTGGAAGTCGCGGCGCGGCCGAACTGCGATCAGGCGAATCAACGAACGCAAGGCCTTCGAGGCGACAACTGTAGATGGCGAAAATGCCGTCGGTCGCCCGAAAATCGGCGGCCCTCTCGCCCCGCGATCCATCGGGGCAAGTTGAGCTCAACCGAACCAATATTGGGAACATGCAATGAGACCTGGTCAGAATAAGAGGATGCGCAACAACAGGCCGACAAATAATCGGCGAGGTCCCAACCCCTTGACGCGGTCCTATGAATCGAACGGACCTGACGTCAAGATTTGGGGCAACGCCCATCACGTGGCTGAGAAATATCTCCAGCTTGCGCGCGATGCTCATACCGGGGGTGACCCGGTCGCGGCCGAGAATTACCTCCAGCACGCTGAGCACTATTTTCGCTTGATAGCGTCGGCGCAGGCCGCGCAGGCGTTGGCGCAAAGCGGTCAGCCCCGGCTAGCGGGCGACGTCAACGGCGACGATCTTGAAGACGACGATGATATCGGCGGTTTGTCTGACCGCTTCGCCTCGCCCTCGGAGCGGGCGGGTGGTCTTTATCAACAGCAGCAGCATGGGCCTCAGGTCCAACCCAGCGCCGCGCCGAACGCCCCGCAGCCTTATATCGAGCGCCCGCCTTTCGAGCCCGATCGACAGGGTGCCAAAAGATCAGGGCGGATACTCAAACCGTCAGGATCGGCAAGGCAATCGCTTTCCCGACCGTGGTCCGCGCCCCGACCGTCCGTTCTCAGACAGGACCGAGGGCTATCGGGATAATCGGCAGGGCCGCGACGGTCGCCCGCGCGAGTTCCGGCCGTATCGCGATGCGTCGCCGCAGCCGGCCCGAGAAGGGGCTGCCGAGAGCGTGGAATCCACGAATCTTCCGTCGTTCATAACCGGGGGGCCAAGACCGGGCGGCGCTGAAACAGCCGAACCTCACAACATGCCCGCCGCGGACGCGCTCGCGACGCCGGCGGGAGCGCCCGAAGGGGACCTGGCCACACACGAGTCGGCGTCCGCTGAAGGCCGTTTTCCTGGCCGCGGCCGACGTCGCCGCCTGAGATCTCCCTATGGGTTCAACGGCCCTGCAATAGGGGATTCCGACGCGGAGAGCCAGGCGCCCGCGGTCAGCGACGAACCTCCGTTAGGCGAATAGGCTGATTTCACCGATCAGCGCGCGCTGACGCCCGCGAATTTCGCTTGCAAGAGATCGCGATCGAACGGCTTCATCATGAAATCGTTTGCTCCCGCGTGCATCGCGCGAGCGATCTGGGAAACGTCGTTTTCGTTGGCGCAAAACACGACTTTCGGTCGATCGCCGCCCGGCATGCGACGCAGTCGGCGGAGAAATTCGTAACCGTCAAGCATAGGCATGCTGCTGTCGACCAAGATGGCGTCCGGCATCGAAAATGAACAGGTCGCGAGCGCCTGACCTCCATCGGACGCTTCGGAGGCTTGCAGGCCCATATTCTCGAGAATGCGTCGAGCTATTTTCCGCACCACGGCGGAGTCGTCCACTATCAGGACTTGCCTCATTCCACGCTCCTGTCAGGTCGCCGGCCTGCGCCCTACGCCGTGATCGCGAGCGGAACCCGAACGGCGCGCTTCGGCCGGGCCTGTCATCGCCAATTCGCTGCTTTCGCCCATCGCGGGCCTCTAAAGGCCGACCGCCCTGACCGGCCCGATCGGCGGATCGCCGCGGAAATATGCCGATAGCCGGTTAAGGAGCCCTAAAGCGCGATCGCTGAGGATGGACGGAGGCGGCAAAGCGCGCCAAGACCGGTCTCGCTCAGGACCCGAGAGGCGGATCGTCGGCCAGGCTCGCGGTCTTCGTCCCGGCGTCGCCGACGGCTTCGGGAGTCGCGGACAGGATGATGGATTGCGCCGCGGCCGACGCCACCAAAGTCATGCCGCACTCGCGGGCCAGCAATGTCGTGTAATAAGGTTGAATGGAGTGGCCGTCGATGGTTTCGACCGCGGAGGCGCCCGACAACAGGTCCGAGGCGCTGTGCGACAAACGCGCATTCGCGCCTTTGGCCTCGACCCGCATGGACATCGCGTCGCCTTCCCCTTCGAGATCGACGACGATGACGCCCCCGCGCGGCACGGATGAGGCCGCGATCAAGCAGAGATTGAGCAGCAGCTTGACCGAGTTCTTGGGCGCGAGCCGTCGTTGGGCGTTCCATTGCAAGGTGGTTCGATCATTGCTGAAGAGACCCCGCGCCACATTTTCCGCGTCACCAGTGTCAATTGCCGCGGTGAGCGATCCTGCCGCGCCGAAGGCGAGACGGCAGAACTGGAGCCTCGCCGAGGCCGAAATCGCGCTCTTCTTGATGAGGTCCATGGCGACGGAGCGCATGTCCTCGTCCTCTTCGCCATCGAGCACTTCCAGACCGTTGATGATCGCGCCGACAGGGCTGATCGCGTCGTGGCAGACGCGTGAACACAGCAGGGCGGCGAGGTCGAGAGGGGCCAAAGATGCGATTGTCAAGCGGTTGATCCTATGGTCAATGCCAACAGACCGGCGGCGGAAGCGGCGCCGCCGAATCGGATTCGTTGCATTTCGCCTATCTATCCGATTCGTTCGTCGGCCGCGATGCCTCCCGCGGCGAAGAATTTTGCCGGCCTGGTCTGACGCCAGTTATCGCGCTCGCGAAGATTAGGGCGCCTGCGCCCGGCGCGCGCTCGAGCGAAGGGGAAGTCGCATTGGTCACGTCTGGCGCAGATGCGCATCCTTTCGACTTCGACCGCTCCACGCGCGACGAAATCGCGCTCTATCTGGCGGAGGTCGCCGTGTCGGCCGGACCGGCGGTCATGGAGGTCTACGAGAGCGGCTGCGACGTTGGCGCGAAAGCCGACGGCAGCCCGGTGACGCTCGCCGATCGACGCGCGGAAGCGATCATCTGCGACCGTCTCGCTCGCGCCGTTCCTCCCGTGCCGATGGTGGCCGAAGAATCGACCGCGGCCGGAACTCCGATCAGCGTCGCCGAACGATTTCTCCTCGTCGATCCGCTCGACGGCACGCGGGAATTCATCGCCCGCAACGGCGAATTCACGATCAACATCGCGCTGGTCGAGCGGGGAAAGCCGAGCGCCGGCGCCGTTTATGCGCCCGCCATCGGCCGGCTATGGTTCGGCGGCGAGCACGCCTTCGTCTGTGAGGCGCCCGTCGCGGCGGGCCTGCCCCAGGGCGTGCCGCGTCGGCGCATTCATACGCGCCTCGCCCCCGGCGCCCTGGTCGCCCTGGCGAGCCGCTCGCATGGCGACCCTCGGACGGAAGCGTTTCTCGAACGATTGCCGATCGCCGAGCGGCGAACGGCGGGTTCGTCGCTCAAGTTCTGCCTGATCGCCGAAGGATTGGCCGACGTCTATCCCCGGTTCGCGCCGACGATGGAATGGGACACGGCGGCGGCCGACGCCGTCCTGCGCGCCGCGGGGGGTGTCGTTCTCGATCCTTCCGGCGATCCGCTCGTTTACGGAAAAGTCGACAAGGACCTGCGCAACGGCGGGTTCGTGGCCTGGGGCGACGGCGCGGCGGCGAGGCGCTTCGCGCATCGTTAATTTGCTGTCAACGGGACTGGGAGATTATTGATCCGTCCGGGGGGTGAACGTTGCGTCATTGGCGGGACGCGCTTTGGCTGGAAAGCAGGAGCGCGCCGGCCAGGACGCCGGCCTCGAGGAGTGTCGTGATGACAAGTGTGACGCGGCGAAACCTTATGGCGATGGCGGCGGCGCTCGGCGCCCTCGGCCTCGGGACGAGAGCCCGCGCCGACGTTCCCGGGCAGTTTACCGCCGACGAAATCGTCGATAACGGTCACCGATTCTTTGGCAGCCTGTCTCGCGGCCTGGCCGAGGCGGTCCAGGAAGCGGCCCATCGTTGGGGCCTGCCCAACGCCTATATTCTCGGTCAGGAGGCCTCGGCGGCGTTCGTCGGCGGTTTGCGCTACGGCGAAGGCAAAATGTATACGCGCAACGCCGGAGACCAGCCGATCTATTGGCAGGGGCCGTCGATCGGCTTCGACGCCGGCGCCGACGGCGACCGGACGATGATGCTGGTCTATAATCTGCCGGCGGTCGGGGCGATCTACCGCCGGTTCGGCGGAATTGACGGCTCGGCCTATTTCGTCGGCGGCTTCGGCTTTACCGCGTTGGGCGCGGAGGGCGTGATCGTCGTTCCCATCCGCACCGGCGTGGGCGCCCGCCTCGGGGTCAATGTCAACTATTTGAAGTTCACCCAGCGGGCGACCTGGAACCCGTTCTGACGAAGCCGGGCGCCCAGACTTCGAGCGTTCGAGCGCCCGGCTTTGCAGCAACCGGTCCTTGTGCGAAGATGACCCGGCTCATTTGAGTTTTGGACAGGGCAGGGTTGGTCGAGCAAGCGCTTTACTTCGCGATGGGGTTTCTCGCCGCCTGCCTGCTGGCGGTCGTGGGAATCCCCGCCTTTCGCGGCGGGCGGCTCGGCTGTCCGAAGCGCGCGCGAGATTGGGCGCGCCGACGATCGAAAAGCAGGCGAGCGCCGAGCGGGACGCCTTGCGCGCCGCCAACGCGGTCGAGCAGGTGCGCCTCGAGCATCGACTTGCCCTGGTCGAGGACGCCTCGAATCGGCTGCGCGTCGCGGTCGGCAGGCAATCGGTCAAAATCCTCGCGCTCGAAGCCGCGGCCGCCGAGCACATGAGCCTAATCGTCGACCAGCGTGCGGAAATCGCCAAGGGCGAGTCTGATCGTCGTGAGCTTGAAATCGGATTGGCGGCGAGCCAGATCGCGCTCAACGATGCATTCGCTCAGCGAGATCGGGCCAATATCGCTGAAAGCGTGGCGACCGCTCGCCTGATTGAGCTCGAGTCGGAAGCCAGCCGTGATCGCGCGAGAATCGCCATCTTGACCGCACGGGGCGAAAACATGGAGGGGCGGCTCGAGGATCTGTCGCGTTCGGCCAAGGCCGCGGCCGAGAAGGCGGAGACGACCCGCGCCCAGCTGATGGACGCGCTCGCCAGCCAGATGGCCGAAATCCGCCGGCTCGAAGGCCGGCTGGGCGACGCCGCCCTGCAAAACGAACGACTCGGCGAGAGGCTGTCGAGCGGCGGCGCCGAACGCGACGAGACGCAGCGGCGCCTGGCGGAATTGGAATCGCGGCTCGCCGTCAGCGAGCAGGCCCGCGAGGAAGCGCTGCTGGAGAACAGCCGTCAGCTGGCGATGCTGGCGGATCGGGAGGCGGCGCTGAGAACCGCGCGCGCCGGCCACGAACGATCGCAACGGGAAAGCGAGGGCGATCAGGCGACGGCGGCGACGCCTGAGTCCTCCGGCGCCCAGCGCGCCGACGACGCGGCGCTGCGCGAATCGATCGAACGGCTCGGGCGCGAAGTCGCGCGCCTTTTCGCCGAGCGGCAGTCGATCAATCGCGGGCAAGAGCATGATCCGGGAGCTCGTCCCCGCTTCGGCCGACGCGACGCGGGCGCGCTTGCCGGGCCTTCCAACGACGAGCCGCGCGGTTTCGTCGACGGCTCTGGGCGCCGCGTCGCCGGCGCCCTCGCCCCGGATCGTTGACGGCGGGTTTGACGCCAATCGCGCTTGGCCTGGCTCAGAATTCGCCGTCGCGGTCCCGCCGGCCGACGGGGCGCGATCCCGGAGGGATCGTTCGGCGCGGCGCCGGCGGCGATCATCCGACGCCTGTTTCCCGCGACGCTCGTCTTATGGGGGACTTGAGCCGTGCGCCGACGACCGAGCGGATGACGGCAATGCGCAAGAGCGGGCGTTCGTCGACAGCGCGGCGAATCGGTCAAATCGAGCCCTTGCTGCCGTTCCTGGTCGGTCCCGGTACGGAAAGAATGCGCCAAGAGCGGAAGTTGGTCGGGGCCGCAACGGTGACATTTGAAAATTGCCTGATTTCGCGTTGCGAAGTAGCCGCATCTCGGGCTCCGGCATTCTTCGCGCTGCGCCTCCTGCTATAACGGCGCAGACCGATCGATGCTGTCGGTGGATCTGGGGAAGGCTATGCATCTTGAAAAATTGGGGCTGGATAATTTTCGCTCCTTCGATCGGGTGACAGTTCCTCTCCGCAAGGATCTAACGATCCTTGTCGGCGAGAACAACGGCGGCAAGAGCAACGCTATCGATGCGATCCGGCTGCTGACGACGCCGCTGGGCGGACGTCGTGAGCTCTACTGCGAGACGACCGACATCCGGTTCGGAAGCGCGACGCGGAAGTTCGGACTGACTGCGTCCTTTGCAGATCTGAACCCAGCGCAGAAAGGGCGAATGATCTCAGCTGCGACGGACGCGGCGATAACAGGATGCGTGTTTGGCGTAAAGTATGATGAGACCACCGGCCGCTTCCCATTTCGACCGCAATTGTGGGCCGGATACCAGCAGGGCAATCCCGAGCCGGGATGCCATGAGATGGTGCGTCACGTTTATCTGCCGCCGCTGCGCGACGCGAAGCGGGCGCTCGCGTCAGGCAATCCGACTCGCATCTACGCGCTGCTGAACCATTTCCTGGAAGGGAAGGACCCGGAGGAGCTCGCGAAAACCCTGCGGCGCGGGGCGGACGCCGAGATCCTTGGCAAGGTTGGCGGGGCGGTCGAACTCGGATCTCAGCGCGCTGACCGCCGGCGTCCGTCGGCAGGCGGCCTCGCTCGGCTTCGCGAACGACGAAAAGTTGATCGACGTCGCGCGCGACCTGCGGTTCAAGCTCGCCGATCACGGCATCGAGCCGGAGGACCTTCGCTACTCCGGACATGGGTACGCGAACCTTCTCTACATGGCGACGATCGCCGTCGAACTCGAGAAGGTGAACGACGCCGACCTCACACTTTTTCTGTCGAAGAGCCGGAGGCGCACCTTCATCCGCAGCTTCAGGCCGCGGTGCTGAGCTTTCTTGACGAGCAGGCGGAGAAGTCCCGCAAGGCGCGCGAGGGCCATCAAGGCCCGGCCGGCGAATTGCAGGTCATCGTGGCAACGCACTCGCCGAATTTTTCGGCGTGGGTGGAAAGCAAGAAGCTGATCTTCTTCCGCTCGTTTCTCCCGAGGCCGGCAAACCTGGCCGCCGCTGCTGCGGCGCGCGGCGGTCGAGGAGCCGCAGCCGCCAGCCGATGTGCCGGTCGAGATGATGCCCGAGATCGAGCCGATCCGGTGCTGCCGGTTGGTCGACCGCGACGTTTCACGCGCTGCATCCCGCTCGCCGCTCTTGCGCTGAACGATGTCGAGCGTCGGAAGGTCGATCGCTACCTGGACGTAACGAAGTCGGCCTTGCTCTTCGGCGGGCGCGTTCTTCTCGCCGAAGGGATCGCAGAGGCGCTTCTCCTTCCTGTCATAGCCAAGAAGATCATGCTGAGAGAGGATGTCGAAAAACTTCGGCTCTTCCGGTCGGCGGTGCTTGTGCCGATCGATGGCGTGGATTTCGAGCCTTACACGAAGCTCCTTTTGTCGCCTTACGAGGATGTGCGGATCGCAGATCGCCTCGTCGTCCTGACAGACGGCGATGGCGGCGAAGTGGCCGCGGGGACAGAGTTTCCAGGCGTCGCGCGGAAGCGCAAGCTCGACGCTGTCGCGAAGGGCCTTGGCGCGGCCGATCTCCTCGACGTCGTCATCAATGACTATTCGCTGGAAACCGAGCTGGTCAGAGCAGGCAATGCCGAGCTGCTGAAGCAGGTCTACCTCGTTTTTCACCCGCAATCGGGCGACAAGTGGGACGCCGCCGTCGCACAGACGGACGCTGCGCAAGCGGTAGCGATCCAGAAGCTCTTCGAGTCGACGCGTAAGGGCGACTTCGCCCAACTCCTTGCCGAGGAGATCATCGCCGGCAAGACATTCACGGTGCCGCCGTATCTGCAAGCGCGCGATCGAGGCCTTGGTCGCATGACCGCAAAGGTGTTCGCGCCGACGGACGAGCAGGCGCGGATCATCGGGCATGCGGGATCAGCGTTCATCGCCGCCTGCCCGGGTGCTGGAAAAACGCGTGTCATGGTCGAGCGCGCTCGTCAGCTTCTGGGCGGTCGGCCGACAGGGCGCGGCATCGCGTTTCTGTCCTTCACTGTCGCGGCGGTATCCGAACTCGAAGATCGCTTGCGGCGCGAGGGCTTGGTGGAAACGCCTGCCTTTCCACACTTCATTGGGACGTTCGACGCTTTCCTCTGGCAATACCTGATTGCGCCGTTTGGGGTCAACGGCTGCATGAGGCGGCCTAGATTGATCCCCGACAAGGATGATCGACCCATCCAACCGTTCGAAGGAGCGCAGGCGCTCCCGCTCGAATGCTTCGACCGCGTAACGGGCGCGGCTATCCCTGCGAAGCTCCAAAGGTACGGCTTTCGGTGGAAAATCAAGGCGCATGAAACGGCCGCGCGAAACACGCGCCGCCGCCTTCTCGAACAAGGCGAACTCGATTTCACGGACGCGAGAGAGATCGCGGTGGCCCGGCTGCGCGATCCCACGTGCGGTGCGGTGCTGGGACCCGCCTTCGCCGCCCGCTTCCAGGAGTTGATCGTTGACGAGGCGCAAGACTGCAATCCAGTCATCTGGAAATCATCATCTGGTTCCGAGATGCTGGCGTGCCAGTGAAGGTCATCTGCGATCCAAATCAGGCGATCTATGGCTTTCGCGGCGGTGTCACCCGTGAGCTCGAGCACTTTGCGCGGACGTTCCGGAAGGAGGAACGGCTTCCGGTGAACGGGAATTTTCGTTCAAGCCGTCATATCGCACGGGGAATTGTGGCGCTGCGGGCACCCGGCATGCGGATGAGGAGAGACGAGGCGCTTGGCGAGCATCGCGACGAGCCGATCGCTGTGCATATCCTCTCGTACTCGGGGCAGGGCGTACCGGCGACGATCGGGGCGAAGTTTCACGAACTGACCGAGGCCATGGGGTTCGAAGCGCGTCATTGTCCCGTTGTCTCAGCGACGCGCCAGACAGCGGCCAATGCGCTGGGCCATCCGCAAGACAGCGGCATCCGGGACCTGAGCTATCGCTTAGCGGTCGCCGTCACCGACTTCCATTTCTCATTCGAGCTCGGTGGCCGCAAGGAGGCGCTAGCGGCGATCCATCGGATCATGCTTGAGCTCGAAGGGAGCATGGCCGGAAGGACCTATTATCAGCACCTCGCAGAGACCGAGGAAGAGCCGGGCTCGTGGCGACCGCGCGCACTTGCGATCGCGGAAGAGCTGCGCTTCAGCGCCGACCGGTTTGCGACGGCGGATGCATGGCACGACCACGCAAAGGTCCTGCTTGAACCATTGCTCCCGGCCGGCGGAGGCCGATCGATCAGCCAGCGGCTTCGGCGCAACCCCGAGTTGGCGAGGGCGCTGTCTGCCGCGGCGCCCAGCGGGCATCCCGCCCGCACTATCCATAGCGTGAAGGGCATGGAGTTTCCGGCGGTCTGCGTTGTGATGTCGCCCAGCACCGCGAAGGGGATTGTCGATTTCCTCACCGCCGACGGTGGCAATGATGAGAATGAAGAAGCGCGCAAGATCTATGTCGGCGCCTCACGGGCGCAGCGGCTGCTGGCGCTGGCACTTCCGAGGACACAGGCTCCACGCCTTCGTGACTTGATGGCCGGGATGGGCGGTGAAGTAACACTGATCGCTCTATAGTGCGCCTCTGCCAGCGGCCTCTTGCTACGTTGATCTGTACGTAAGAGCGTGCGGGTCCCGCTCACGATGCAGCGGACTGCGACACGATACAACAGACCTTCAGTACGTCCGCTTCGGGCGGACTCTTGCCCTCCCCGTCGCGCCGGTTTACGACTGCTGGCCCTTCCACCTGCGACGTCCGCGGCCGTGATTCCCAACCTGCGCTTGAAGTCGATCCCCGACGTTCAGTCGCTCGCAACGAATATCCGCGTCGGGTGTGGTCCCGAGATTTAAGGCGGCAATCAAATTTCAGATTCCAAACGCTGGCGAGGGGATGATTGATGTCTGAGGCCACAGAATTGGCGGTCGAGGCCAAGGAAAAAGACCGGACCGTCGCTCTCATTATCGCGATTCTGGCGCTGTTGCTGGCTCTGGCCGAGGCCGGGGCGAAAAACGCCCAGCACCTGTCGACGGAAAAGAACATCGAATCTTCGGATTTATTCAATTTCTACCAGGCCAAGAAGATTCGATCGACCATGGTCGAAACCGCGTCCCAGATGCTCGAAGCGCAAAGGACCGCCGTCAGCGATCCCAAGGCGCAAGAGGCGTTCGAAAAGCAGATCCAGGCTTTCAGGGCGACCGTCGCGCGTTTCGAAAAGGACCCCAAGAATCCGGATGACAGCCTGGACGCGATCCAGGAGCGGGCGAAAGCGGCGGCCGAGCGCCGGGAAACCGCAAATCGTCGGCTGGCGCATTACGAACTCGGCAGCGGCCTCATCCAGATCGCCATCGTGCTGGCCTCGGCCGCGATCATCACCGGGATCGCGGCGCTGATCTGGTTGAGCGTCGGCCTGGGGGTGATCGGCGCGGCGCTGATGGCGTTGGGCCTGTTCGCCCCGACCATGCTGACGGCGTTGGGCTGAAGCTCGGCGGCGCGGCTGGTCCCGGCAAGCGGTCGCGCAGCGCGATTCTTTGCGGAAAATCAAAAAGCATGCTAGTCTGCTCTCTCGACTCGAACGAGGCGGCCGGCGTTGTTCGGAGTCCGGGAGCGTATATTACTGTGGAAAATAGTGATTATGAAGCGCGCTCGATATTTTTTTGGCGTGGCGTCGCCGCAACCCATTGAAAAGTCCCGATTCGGACGAGAGAATCCAAGCCAATCCAAGCAAATCCAAGCGTTTTTTTCTTGGTTTTCCTTGGTTTTGTTTGGTCTGGCTTGGTTTTTCTTGGAATAATTTGGCGCGGCGCAGGATAACACATTATTAATAAGTAATTATGCCGCGGGGCGTCAGGCCGCGTCGAAGCGCTCCCGCGCCGCGGCCGGCGTCCCCGGCTGCCGCGCGGCCGCAGGCGCCTGGGCGGCCGGACGCGACGAAGGCGCGCGCGCGGAAGGGCTCGCGCTCAGACTGTCGGGCGGCGCTTGGGGGCGCCGGCGGGTCAGGGGTTCGCCGCGCAACGCCGCGATCACCGCCATGGCGGCGTTTCTGTTGAGCGCGTTGTTGAGACGCGCCAGCGCGCGAATGCGCTGATAGCTGGCGCCCGCCGACAGGTCGTTGGAAATCAGCACCCGCACCAGGACGTCGTTGGCCGCGCCGAGGGCGGCCAGAGCAACCGCCAGCGGCTCGCCCGACGGGTCGTCGACGATCCGCCGGGCGAGATTCGAATCACAATCCAGCGCTTCCGCGAGAATGGCGAGAAACTGATCGGGCCGGCGGGAGACGGCCGCCAGCTCCAGTTCGTCCAGCTTGGTCGGCTGCGCGGCGAGAAGCGAACTTGCCGGCCGACCGAGCTGCGCCCGCTGAACGGCGAGCAGGATCTCCACGCGCTGGTTCGGCGTGGCCGAAAGAAAAAGCGCGGCGTTCTCGGCTCGCACTGGCCTGCGCTCGAGCAGCGCGTCGGCGAGTCGACGCTCGCCCGCCTCCTCGGTCTGCCTGCGCGCCTGCCGAATCAGGCGCGCCAACGTCGCGCCCTCGAGCGGCGCCGAATGATTTGCGGCCAGAGCGGCGAGGACGTCCGTGTCTTCATGCTCTGCGAGCATGCCGATGAGGGAAGGGTCGAGATTTTTGCGCTTGGCGACCGCGATCGCGCGTCGATTGCCGCGCGTGATCGCCTGCGCCAGAGCGCCATTTTTGTAAGCCACCGCGTGTTGGAGACTGAAGTCGCCGGCCTCGGAGTTGACCGATTCGAAGAGAGCCAGCAATCTGGCCGGAGTTCGCGGGCACGGCGCGAGTTTGCGCGCGATTTCGAGCCGCGTAACAGCGTCCGCGACCTCCAGACGCGAAGCCATCGCGTCCGCGAATCGTCCGATCGCCTCGGGATCGTTCGCGGGGCTGGCGACGAAATGGTCGCTCGCCACGCGCAGCCAAATCCTGCGATCCCTGGGACTCTCGCTGGCCGCCAAGGAGGTCAGAAAGGGGAACGCCGAAAGCGTGAGATCGTGCACGAAACAGACCGCTGGGTTGGACGAATTTACAGCAAGTTATCGCGACCTCATTGACGGAGTATTAACCTTCGCTCCCCGAAATTCCGAATCATTGGGCCGGTCGATCCCGGGCCATTGGGGGTGGCTATGAACAATCTCATCTTCTTCCGGCCCGCGAGGTTTCCTAGACGCACGGCCACGCTGGACGGCGGCGCGCAGATCTTTGTCTTTACCGGCGTTCGCTATCAGCGCGCGAGCCAAGACGCGGCTCCGCCCGCGGCGCAGCCGGCCAAATCTCCCCATCGGGATGGCGCGGGCTGCGGCGACCGCAGAGGCAAGACGAGACGGCGGCGCTGACGCTGGATCATGCGGGAGTTTGCGCTCGGGGTCCGCGCCCAACTTCTGCGCGATCGACCCCACGGCAAGGGGCCCGACAAAATCCATTTCCGCCAACGCGTTCGATGGTGGGCGCACAAGGGCTCGAACCTTGGACCCGCTGATTAAGAGTCAGCTGCTCTACCAACTGAGCTATGCGCCCATCGAAATCGCCGGACCGTGGGGCCGAGGAAGTCCCGGCCATTAGCAAAGGCGCAAAGCGCTGTCCAGCGAAAATCCGACCCGACTTACCGTCCGTCCGCCAGCCTGCGAAAACCGCCCGTCGACCGCTCAATTCCTGGCTTTGTCGACGAGCTTGTTCTTGCCGATCCAGGGCATCATTGCGCGCAATTTCTCGCCGATCTCTTCGATCGGATGGGCGTTGACGCGCGCGCGCATCGCCTTGAACGAGGTCTGATTGACCTTGTTTTCCAGCATCCAGTCGCGCGTGAACTTGCCAGACTGGATGTCCTCGAGGACGCGCTTCATCTCCGCTTTGGCGCCGGGCGTTATGATCCGCGGGCCAGTGACGTATTCGCCATATTCGGCGGTGTTGGAAATGGAATAGTTCATATTGGCGATCCCGCCCTCGTAGATGAGGTCAACGATCAGCTTCACCTCATGCAGGCACTCGAAATAGGCCATTTCCGGCGCGTAACCGGCTTCGACCAAAGTCTCGTAGCCGGCGCGTATGAGTTCGACAAGGCCGCCGCACAGCACCACCTGCTCGCCGAACAGATCGGTCTCGCACTCCTCGCGGAACGAGGTCTCGATGACCCCGGCGCGTCCGCCGCCGATCGCGGAGGCATAGGATAGGCCGAGGTCGTGGGCGTTGCCGCTCGCGTCTCGATGGATGGCGATCAGGCAAGGCACGCCTGCGCCGCGTTTATATTCCGAGCGCACCGTATGGCCGGGACCTTTCGGGGCGACCATCAGCACGTCGAGATCCGCGCGCGGCTCGATCAGGTTGAAATGGATGTTGAGGCCGTGCGCGAACATCAGCGCCGCGCCCGGCTTCATGTGCGGCGCAAGATCGTTGCGATAGATGTCGGCCTGCAGTTCGTCCGGCGTCAGCATCATCACGACGTCGGCCCATTTGGCGGCGTTGGCGACATCCGTCACCTTGATTCCTTCCGCCTCCGCCTTTTTGACTGACGGCGAATCCGGCCGCAATGCGACCGTGACGTCCTTCACGCCGCTATCGCGCATATTGAGCAGATGGGCGTGACCCTGGCTGCCAAATCCGACGACCGCCACCTTCTTGCCTTTGATGAGATTGAGGTCGGAATCTCGGTCGTAAAAGACACGCATATTGCATCCTTGATCTTCCGCTCAAAAAGCCGTGCGGAGAAGGGGTCTGGCGCCGAGGTCGCTGGGCCGATGGTCGGCGTTTCTAGAGAAAGCGGGTTGATCGATCAAGCGCGGAGGCGGTTCGCAACGCACAACCGACCGAAACGGCAACGCGGTCACGCAAAGCGCGTGGTCGCCAAGGTTCTGAATGTAGGCCGCAGTAGCGTCAGGCGATCGATAATAAAAAATCGCGTCTATCTCCGTGCGTCTCCACAACTTTTGGTATTTAATAGTTTGCCTTCAACTTGTTTGCAGTTAATCGATTCCTCAACGGAATAACAATGGCGCACAGTGTCAAAGATTAACCAACAATTTCCCGATATGACCGACTCCAAGGCAATTTTCTAAGGAATTAGATACGCCTAATTAACCGTAATTTGACGATTGCCGGTTCTAAATCGGCACGTATTTGACGTCGATGCGTAAGAGGTTGGGGCTTCATGAATCGAAAACTCATTATAGTCGGGGCGATCGCGATGTTGGCGTTCGGCGCCACGTACGTCTTGATGACCAAAGGCGAGAACGCGAAGCCGAATCTCCCCGTCGTCCAGGCGTCTCCGAAGCTCGACGTCGAGCAGGTGCTGGTAGCAAGTCAAGATCTGCCGATGGGAACTGTCGTCAACGATGGCGCGGTGAGTTGGCAGACATGGCCGAAGGCCGCGGTTTCCGAATTCATGATCACAAAGACGGATAAGGGCGACCCCTTGGAGGACGTCAAAGGGTCCATGACGCGGGTTGGTTTCATTCGCGGCGAGCCGATCCGGCATGACAAGCTGGTCAAGGCCGGAACAGGCGGGTTCATGTCGGCCATCTTACCGAGTGGAATGCGGGCAGTCGCGATCAAGATCGACAATGGCGGCGACTCCACCGCCGGCGGCTTCATCCTGCCCAACGATCGCGTCGACGTCGTTCGTCTGGCGCGCGACGACGAAGCGACGAAGGAGCGCGGGGTTGAAGTCGTCACCGCGGAGACGATTCTCGCAAACGTGCGCGTCCTCGCGATCGGCCAGAACGTTGAAGAGCAGAACGGCAAGAAAGTCGTCACAGGGGCGAATGCGACGCTCGAGTTGAGCCCGGACCAGGTCAATCTGATCATACTGGCCCAGCAATCAGGCAATTCAAACCTTCATCTCGCTCTGCGCAGCCTTGTCGACAGCGGAGGGCCGGCCAAAACCGTCCTTGGGTCGACCAGCGGACCGAAAGGCGGTTTGACGGTCATTCGCTTCGGCGCCGCCCAACAGGCAGTCCGGTGAACCGAATCCCATTCAAGACTCATACAGCGAGAACGAGGCTCGACCCATGACCATTGCTCGGATCTTGCGGAAAACAGTAGCCGCAGTCAGCGTCGCCTTGGCCCCTATGACGATCGGATTCGCCGCGACCTCGGTCGCCGCGGAAACCGGCGTCTCTCATTTGATGACGCGCGCCCAGACTGGGCAAGTCAAGAATTTGCAGTTGGGAGTGGGCAAATCTACGATTGTCGATTTGCCGGAGGAGGCCGCCGAAATTTATGTCGGCGATCCCAAGATCGCCAACGCAATCGTGCGCTCGGCGAAGCGGATTTACGTCTCCGCGGTCGCCAACGGCCAGACAAGCATATTCGCGTTGGCCAAGGACGGCCGGAAGATCGCAATCATTGACGTTACCGTCGGGCGTGACGTGGGAGAATTGTCGAATCTTCTCAACACCGCCATTCCCGGCAATGACATTCATGTCCGCACAGTCGCCGACTCGATCATCCTCACCGGATCGGTCGGGTCAGCCGGAGAGGCCCAGAAGGCGATCGATATCGCGTCCGGCTTTGTCAATGAATCGACGGGGTCGTTCTCGTTCGGTGCGGCCGGCATTTCCGCCTCCAACAGCTCAAGTGGAAAAGTGATCAATTCGCTGACGATCCGAGGGTTGGACCAAGTGAGCTTGCGGGTCACGATCGCAGAAATTCGCCGTGAGATCGTCAAGCAACTTGGCGTCAACATGAGCGGCAGCGGGCCAAACGGAAGCTTCACGCTCGACAATCCATTTGCCGTCAACGGGGTCCTCACGACGTCTCAGGCGGCATTGAATTGGGCCAAGGGGAATCAGAGCCTGAGCGCGACCTTGCAGGCCTTCGAGCGAGAGGGCGTCGCTCATACTCTTGCCGAGCCGACTGTAACGGCGGTCTCGGGAGAAAGTGCGAAATTCATGGCCGGCGGCACCATTCCGATCGCCACCAGCGAGTCCTGCTACCAGGGAGGCTGCCAAGTCGGGTTCATACAACAGCCGTACGGTGTGACCCTGAATTTTACCCCAGTCGTCCTGTCCCAAGGACGCATTCAATTGCGAATCGCGACCGAAGTCACCGATGTCGACGCTTCGACGCAAATCACGCTGCCTGGCGGCCTTTCGATCCCCGGTTTCCGAACCCGGAACAATGTAACGACCGTCGAATTGCCTTCTGGGGGTTCGATCGCCTCGGCCGGTTTGATCGGCACCCAGACTCAGCAGGCGATCAATGGACTGCCGGGATTGATGAATATTCCGGTGCTCGGCGCCCTATTCCGATCTCGTGACTATCTGCGCAACGAGACGGAACTGCTGATTGTGGTCACGCCCTACATTGTTCATGCCATCGACCCGGGCCAAGTCGTTCGGCCGGATCAGAATTTCCAAGAAGCCAGCGATCCCCAAGCCTGGTTCCTTGGTCGCGTCAACCGAATCTATTCAACATCCGGCGCGCTCCAGCCGATGCCGGGCTACACCGGAAAAATTGGCTTCATCACGCAATAGATCGGCCGAATCTTGGTTGCGACGACTAGGAACTCTAAAGAGAAGGACAGCACGCATGACCGCTCTTCCCGACCCCCAGCGAGCGCTCAGCAAAAGCATTCTCGGTTTGGGCTTTGCTGTCGCCGCGGCCTGCGCCCTGACTGGCTGCGGCGTCGATTACGCTTCTTCCGATCCGGCCTTTCCCGGGGATTTCCAGGCGCGCCATCCGATTGTGCTTGCTTCCGCGCCGACGACTTTGGACGTCTATCCTGTCGGGGGCGCCCTCGACGCGCGGTCTGTCGCGAACCTGCGCGCGTTCGCCGAACGGTATCGACGCCTCGGCTCAGGGGAAATCATGATCTTTACCCCCGGCCGGAGAGCGTCAAGCACGAGGGCAGTCAATGAGATTCGCAAGACCCTCTCGAGCGCAGGACTGGGCGGCGTGGTAGGCGTGGGCTCCTACGCCCCTCTGGATATCGATCGCTACGCGCCAATTCGGGTCGCGTTTACCGGCCTGAAGGCGGAGGTAAAGACGCCCTGCGGGCTATGGCCAGACGACCTTGCATCTGGCTCGTCACTGGCAGGATGGAAGAACGAACCGTATGCGAACTACGGTTGCGCCACACAAGCGACAATGGCCGCCCAAGTCGACGATCCGCGCGATTTGGTGCAATCGCGAGCATTGGCCGCTTCCGATGTCGCCATGCGCACCAGGGCGATCGAAAATGTTCGCAAGGGTGAAGATCCGGGCACAATGTGGACAACCGGATTAACGCCCATTGGCACTACCGCCGGGGGACAGTGAAAGATGGGCAACGACGATGGCGGCGGCGCGAGCGCCGATGGGTCGCGGGCGAACCGCGTAGCCCTCCAGATCGATCCCGTGCCGCGGGTGTCGATCCAGGCGTTCTGCGAGACGCCCGAGATGGCGGCCCTAGTCAACGCGGCGATAGCAGATCGCCGAATGACCAAGGCGCACGTCAAGCAAAATATGGGCGGGGCTGCTGCTGCAGTCGAAGCCTACAAGAACGCGCCCACTCCGAATGTTATTGTGTTGGAGGCGCCGAGCGGTCGAAACTCTCTGATAGAGCAGCTTGAGGAGCTTGCACAATACTGCGATGCCGGGACCAAAGTCATTGTCCTGGGGAAGACGAACGATATCATTCTTTATCGTCAACTCATCGCGCATGGCGTCAGTGAGTATCTGGTGGCGCCGATCGAAGTTGTGGATTTCGTCCATGCGATATCGAACCTGTTCCGCACCCCCGGCGCCAAGCCGCTCGGACGTGTCATCGCAGTCGTCGGCGCAAAGGGGGGAGTAGGCGCCTCGACCATCGCCCACAACCTGGCTTGGTGTCTTGCGTCCATCACCGAGATGGCCACGATCATTGCGGATTTCGACCTCGCGTTTGGCACCGCCGGGCTCGACTATAATCAGGATCCGCCGCAAGGCGTTGCGGAAGCGGTGTTCGCGCCGGAGCGCGTCGACGCAACGCTTGTGGATCGATTGCTGTCGAAATGCGGCGACAATCTCAGCTTGTTGGCGGCGCCAGCGACTCTCGACCGCATCCTCGATTTTTCTGAGACGTCCTTTGACTCCCTCGTCGACGCTATGCGGGCCTCGACACCCTGGATCGTGCTCGACTTGCCGCACGTTTGGTCTGGATGGGCGCGTCGAATGCTTATAGCCGCCGACGAAGTGGTAGTGGTCGCGAGCCCGGACCTCGCGAACCTTCGCAACACAAAGAACTTGATTGACAACATCAGGAGCGCTCGTCCGCACGACCACCCGCCCCGACTGGTACTCAATGGCGTGGGAATGATAAAGCGGCCGGAAATCGCCACGGCGGAGTTCGCCAAAACAGTGGAAATCGAGCCGATCGCAGTCGTCCCCAACGACGCCAAATTGTTTGGTTCGGCGGCGAACAATGGTCAGATGATCGCGGAAATCGAGGCGAACGGAAAAATCGCGGAAATTCTTGCCAATCTCGCCTCTGTGGTCGCGGGTCGCGCGGACATGCGCAAGCCCAAGAAAGGTCTTCTCGATCCATTGATGGCGAAGTTCGTACTCAAGCGGGCGTAAACGGAATCGACGCGCCTGGTGAATGCGCCAAGCCGTTTGCACAGGCGAAGAGGAATATCAAAGATGTTCGGCAAACGCGCCAATCCGGGTCTCAGCGCTGAGCTCGCCCCGCCGCGCGTCGCGTTGCAAGACGCGCCCATGGAGCCGGCCAAGTCACCAGCAACCGCCGGTCCGTCCGGTCAAACCGAACGCAAGTCTGAACTCCTATTTCCAGACAAAATCCCTGATTTTCGGCGCGTTGATCGAGGCCATTGATCTTGGCGCCCTGTCCAAGCTCGACTCAGATAGCGCGCGCGACGAAATTCGCGACATCGTGCACGAAATCGTCACGATTAAGAACTTGGTGCTGTCGATCGCGGAACAGGAAGATCTGCTCGATGACATTTGTAACGATGTCCTGGGCTTTGGTCCGTTGGAACCGCTGCTTGCGCGCGACGACATTTCCGACATCATGGTCAATGGCCCGACGCGCTGCTTCATCGAAGTCGGCGGCAAGATTCAACTGACGAACGTGCGATTTCGCGATGACGCTCAGCTGATGAACATTTGCCAGCGAATCGTGAGCCAGGTCGGCCGGCGCGTCGACGAAGCTTCGCCGATCTGCGACGCGCGTCTGCTTGACGGCTCGCGCGTCAACGTCATTGCCCCGCCTTTGGCCATCGACGGGGCGGCGCTGACAATACGAAAGTTCAAGAAAGACAAGCTCACACTCGATCAGTTGGTGCGCCTTGGCGCAATTTCGCCAGCGGGAGCGGAGATTCTCAAGATAATCGGCCGCGTCCGCTGCAACGTCATCATCTCGGGCGGAACAGGCTCCGGCAAGACAACGCTGCTCAACTGCCTGACGAATTACATCGACGGCGATGAGCGCGTCATTACATGTGAGGACGCGGCCGAGCTGCAACTTCAGCAGCCCCACGTGGTGCGATTGGAGACGCGTCCGCCCAATCTCGAAGGCGCCGGCCAGATCACGATGCGGGATCTGGTGAAGAATTGCCTGCGTATGCGCCCTGAGCGAATCATCGTGGGCGAGGTGCGCGGACCCGAAGCTTTTGACCTGCTGCAAGCGATGAATACCGGTCACGACGGTTCGATGGGCACGCTGCATGCGAACTCGCCTCGAGAAGCGCTCAGTCGAATCGAATCCATGATCACGATGGGCGGTTACGCGCTGCCGACGAAAACCATCCGCGAAATGATCACATCGTCGGTCGATGTCATTATTCAGGCGGCCCGTCTGCGCGATGGCTCGCGTCGGATCACGCACGTTACCGAAGTCATGGGAATGGAGAGCGACGTCGCTATTACCCAGGATTTGTTCGTGTACGATATCCTTGGCGAAGATGCCCAGGGCAAGCTGAAAGGACAACACCGCTCAACCGGAATTGGACGGCCGCGATTCTGGGACCGGGCGCGCATGTTTAGCGAGGAGAAGCGTCTTGCTGCGGCTTTGGACGCGTCCGAAATCAGCGGCGCGCTGTAGTATCGCACCGAAACAGCTCGGGTTGATTTAGAAAGGAACGAACGGCATGGCCAACCCGATAATCATCGCTGGATGCTTGGCGGTCGGATTCGGCGGCTTAGCGTTCGCGTTTATCGCAGGGGACTCTCGCGCTGACAAGCGTCGCGCGGCAGTCGCCAAGAACGCGGCCAAGACGGCCGACGCCTCCGCTCAGGCCGACAGGGCCGCGCGCAAGAAGCAGATCGCCGAGGGTCTCCGCGGCCTGGAGAAAAAGGGCAAAAAGCGCTTCAACCTGGAAACCAGGATCGAACAAGCCGGACTCTCGATCACGCGTCGGCAATATCTGGCTGGAAGCGTTGTCCTCGGATTGTTGCTCGGCGCCGCGACGTACGTAAAGTCGGACAGCGCGTTGCTGGCTTCGCTGATTGTTGTAATCGGCATGGTCGGCTTGCCGCAACTGGCGCTCGCGCGTCTTCGCGTTCGTCGTATCAACAAGTTCATCGCCAATTTTCCAAACGCGATCGACCTCATTGTCCGCGGCGTAAAAGCCGGTCTTCCCCTAGGCGATACGATCCGGATCACCGCGAATGAAAGCGTCGAGCCGGTGAAGTCCGAATTCCGCAAGGTTGTCGAGTCGATGTCGCTCGGATTGACTCTGCCTGAGGCCGTTGAACGGATGGCTCAGCGGGTTCCAATCACCGAGACGAACTTCTTTTCGATCGTGATCGCGATCCAGGGGAAGGCGGGTGGCAACCTGTCCGAGGCTATCGGCAATCTTTCGCGTGTCCTGCGAGAGCGCAAGAAAATGAAGGGAAAGATCAATGCCATGTCCATGGAGGCGAAAGCCTCGGCTGTGATCATAGGCGCAGTCCCGTTTCTGGTGGTCGGCGCGCTCTATTTCTCATCCCCGCATTACGTATCGCTGCTGTGGACGACAAGCCATGGACGAATGATTTCTGCGATCGCTATATGTTGGATGGGCGTCGGCGTAGCGATGATGAAGAAAATGATTGCTTTCGACTTTTAATCGAGCTTCCGCCGATGTTGGACCAGATCGTCGAAAAACTCACCGATCCCCATTTCCTGGCGGTCCTATTCGCTGCCATCGGTTCAGCTGCGACCGTTCTCACCGCCGCGATGCCTTGGCTTCAACCCGACACCCTTGCGCGCCGCATCAAAGCCGTCAGTTCGGAGCGCGAACGCATCCGGGCCCGGGAGCGCGAGCGGCTCCTGGCCACGCAGAACAAGTCGACCTTGCGCGTCAGGCCGAGCGGTCTGGTCAAGCAATTGGTCGAATCCCTCAGTCTGTCGAGCTGGCTAAGCACGGAGAAAGCCAAGACCCAGCTGGCGATGGCGGGCTATCGAGGAGCGGGCGCGGAGTACGCGTTTCTCGCTTTTCGTCTTCTGACTCCAATCAGCTTTTTCTTAGTCACGGTCATCTACATATTCCTCATTTTACATTGGAAACAGCCAGCCGTTGTCAAGATCGGCGCCGCGATCGCCGCCAGCTACATCGGCATCAAGGCGCCGGAACTGTTCTTGCGCAACAAGACTGTGAAACGAAAAAAAGAGTTGGAGCGCGCGTTTCCAAACACGCTTGATCTGCTTCTGATCTGCGCCGAGTCCGGCATGTCGATCGAGCATGCTATGCGCAAGGTTAGCCAGGAGATCGCCATCGAGAGCATCGCGATGGCCGAAGAGACCGGATTGCTCACCGCGGAAATGTCCTATCTGGCCGAACGGAGGGTTGCGTTCGAAAACTTCGCCGCAAGAACAGGTCTGGACTCCATTCGGTCCCTGACGACCGTCCTTTCCCAATCAGAACGCTATGGGACGCCGCTCGGCGCTGCGCTGCGCGTTTTGAGCCAGGAAAGCCGGGACCAGCGTATGACTGCAGCGGAAAAGAAGGCCGCTGCGCTGCCGCCGACCCTCACTGTGCCGATGATCCTGTTCTTCCTGCCTGGGCTGTTTGCGGCGATCCTGACCCCAGCCATGATTCAGATCAACGGGTGGCATTAGGCCGGCTTCAGGTTTCTTGGCGCGCGCCCGTTAGCGGGGCTCGACAATTCGGGTTGCGCCCTGCACGGTCCAGGCCGATGATTCGATCCGTGCCGCGACGATCCGATAGATTTGACCCGGAGGTTGGTTCCCCGGCGGGGGCGCCGCGCGATAGCGCGCTTCGTCCATTGGCGAGAAACGGCGCTGCGCCGGCTTTTCCAGCCTATCTCGATGGGTTGAACGACGAACAGCTGATTGCGGTCGAAACGTTGCAAGGGCCGGTTCTCGTGCTCGCCGGCGCCGGCGTCGGCAAGACTCGCGTCCTCACGACGCGCATTGCTCACTTGATTGCGTCGGGGCGGGCTCGCGCCGACGAGATTCTCGCGGTGACCTTCACCAATAAAGCCGCGCGCGAGATGCGGGAGCGGGTCGGTCTGTTTATCGGCGGCGCACAGGGGATGGCTTGGCTCGGCACATTCCATTCGATCGGGGCCAAAATCCTGCGAATGCACGCGGAGCTCGTTGGACTGAGGCCAAATTTCACCATTCTCGATTCGGACGATCAGCTTCGATTGTTCAAGCAGATCCTGCAGGCCGAAAATCTCGACGACAAACGCTGGCCGGCGAGAGCGCTGGCGACGCTCGTCGATGGATGGAAAAATCGGGGACTGGATCCCGAACACGCGCCTGCAAGCGAAGCGGCGGGTTTCGCCGGCGGTCGCGGCGCAACGCTTTACAAGGCCTATCAAGCGCGTCTAACGGCGCTAAACGCCGTTGACTTCGGTGATTTGCTGCTCCAATCGCTGAGGGTGTTTCGCGAACACGGCGATATTCTCGGCAGTTTCCAAAGACGCTTCCGGTACATTCTGGTCGATGAGTACCAGGACACCAACGTCGTCCAGTATCTGTGGTTGCGCCTCCTCGCCCAGGCCAACGGCAATCTGTGCTGCGTGGGCGACGACGATCAGTCGATCTACGGCTGGCGCGGCGCCGACGTCGACAACATCTTGCGGTTCGAGAGGGATTTTCCCGGCGCGAAGGTGATTCGACTCGAGCGAAACTACCGATCCGGCGGCCATATTCTCGCGGTCGCCTCGGGGTTGATCGCGCACAATCAGGGCCGTTTGGGAAAGACGCTGTTCACCGATGCGCCGCTGGGCGAGCGGCCGACCGTCACCGCGGTCTGGGACGGCCAGGAGGAAGCCCGGGTGATCGGCGAATCGATCGAGACGGCCCAGCGGGCCGGCGTTTCGCTCGACGACATGGCGATCCTCGTCCGCGCCTCGTTTCAGATGCGCGAATTCGAAGAGCGTTTCATCGCATTGGGGCTGCCCTACAAGGTCATTGGCGGTCCTCGCTTCTACGAGCGGGCCGAAATTCGCGACGCGCTCGCCTATCTGCGCTGCGTCGCGCAGCCCGATGACGATCTGGCGTTTGAACGCATCTACAATCAGCCCAAGCGCGGCCTTGGCGACGCGACGCTCGCCACCCTTCACCAGCACGGCCGCCGCGCGGGCGTTTCCCTGATGCGCGCCGCCCGCATGCTGGTCGAGACCGAGGAGCTGAAGGCCCGGCCTCGCCGGATTCTAGGACACCTCCTGGCCCAGATCGAACTGTGGAGGAAGCGGGGGAGCGAAATCGCCCATGACGAGCTGGCGCAGCAGATTCTCGAGGAGAGCGGCTATATCGACATGTGGAAGGCCGAGCGCACGCCCGACGCGGCCGGCCGTCTCGACAACCTCAAGGAGCTCGTTCGCTCCATGGGCGAATTTCCCGACCTCGGCGCCTTTCTCGAGCACGTGTCGCTGGTCATGGACGTCGAGGGCGGACAGGAGGGCGAGCGCGTTTCGATCATGACGCTGCATGCGGCGAAGGGGCTGGAATTCGAGATCGTCTTTCTGCCGGGCTGGGAGGAGGGGCTGTTCCCGCACCAGCGCTCGCTCGAGGACAATGGCCGGGCGGGCCTCGAGGAAGAGAGGCGGCTGGCCTATGTGGGGATCACCCGCGCGCGACGGGAGGTGAAGATCTATTACGCCGCCAATCGGCGCGTGCGCGGGTTTTGGCAAAGCTCGTTTCCGTCCCGCTTCATCGGCGAACTGCCGGTCGATCATGTCGAGTTCGAGGATGCCGCCGGCTCGTCGAGCTACGGCGGCTATGGCGCGACGCGATTTGTCGTCAGCGAAAGCGGCGTCGCTTATCGCAGCGACACCCCGGGCGGGCGCCGCGCCGGGGAATGGTCGCGTCGTCAGGATGACGGCGGCGTTCGCGCCGGCGCCGGTTCGGGCCGAATGTTGGAAGGTCGGGCTCACAGCCTCGATGCGGGCGGTTCAGCTTTCGCCGCGGGATCGCGGGTCTTCCACCTGAAGTTCGGCCCCGGCCGCGTGGTCGCGGTCGATGGCCCAAAACTGACTGTGGATTTTGATCGGGCCGGTCGCAAGCTGGTGATGGACAGCTTCGTCACCGCCGAAGGCTGAGCCCGGGCCTGACGACCAAATTTTTCCAAGCCGATCCAAGCCGGACCAAACAGAACCAAGGAAAACCAAGGAAATCCAAGACAAAAATCCTTGGATTTGCTTGGATTCTCTCGTCCAAATCGTGACTTTTCAATAGGTTGCGACGATTCCAAAGCAAAAAAATTCGCTTGCCGGCTCTTAAATACGTATAAACTACGTTTATAAAGTCCCGCAGGCGCCCGCCAGGCGGCGTCCGCCCTCGTCGGTGAGCGCTCGGCGCTCTGCGATCGCGTCATTCATGGCGAGAGGGATGATGCCACGATTTCTGTTTTTAGGAAAGGATTTGTTCAAAAATCGTTGACGATCGCCGGGCGTCGTCAGGCTCGACAGAGCCGGGCGAGAGGCGGCGACCGGTCGATATCGTCAAACTCCGGGCCAGAGCGCATAGTGCCGCCGAGCGATCATTCGATCGGGCGAAGGAATGGGCCGCCGAAAGGCGCGACAATGAGGAGTGAAGGCCATGGCGCATGTCGTCTATCAGATCGTCCGACATGAGGACGGCTGGGCGTATAGGGTCGGCGACGTCATTTCGGAAACTTTCGCCTCGAGGGAGCTCGCCCGCGCCGCCGCCGTCAGGGCCGCGCGCGAGCAGAGAACCCCGGGCGACACCGAGGCGATCGAATACGAAGACGAGGCGGGCCGCTGGCATGACGAAACCGCCAAGGGGAGCGATCGCCCGGATGCCGAAGTCAAGGACTGAAAGCTTGGGGCGTTTCGATGACCGATATGCGCTAAGTAGCGGTCGTTCGCCGATGGCCTGGCGAACGGGTCAAACCGGGCCCTGAAATGTCGCGGCAGGAAGACTGATTCCTCGCCAAAAAAGGCTCAATCGCTTCCTGAGGCTGCACTTGACGCAAACGAAGTCCGTTTTCGGCGCCATGCGCATTTGACTAATCTTTCAATTGAGCACAGCATATTTTTTTTGCCGCTCGCGGCGTCTGAGTTATGAGCGTTCTGTTAGAAATGATCGGCCGTGGTTGGGATAATTTTCTCGCGCGGCCAAATGGCTCCCTGAGTTTGCGGTTCTAGGTCCAGCCGGCGATGGCGGGCTTGTTAGCGCTGCGTGCTGGCGTTCAGGACGCGAGCGAGGCGAGGCAGGGCTATCTGTGGGCGGCGCTAACGCGCCCGGAAAGGCGTCTGCAGTTGCTCCACGAGGGCTGGCGGGGAGCGATGACTCCGTTCGTGGCAGCGATCGCGCTCGACTGCATCTATCAGCTCATGACAGTCCGGTTTGTCTATCCACTGGAACTCCTGTTTTCAGCGACTTTGCTGGCGCTTGTCCCATACGCCTTGTTGCGAGGACCCTTGAATCGCCTCGCGCGGCTGTTCTCCCGGCAGCTCGGCCGCCGCCAGCAGAATCCAGTCCACGAGAATAAATTCATTCCCTGAAGAAACACATCGAAGAAAGGCCAACACAATGTCGAACAATTCCAAGACACAGGACTGGTCGAAGCCCGCGGCGATGGCGATTCCCAAGGGCGGGTACTTCCAGGACAAGGTCGAACAGGGGCGCTACGGGCCTATCTTTCCTAAGACCCCGGCCTGCTACGGCTTCTCGATCCTCGCGAAAATCATCCCAGGCCGCGAGGACGTCTTCTACAAATACGCCAAAGACATCGAGAACACGATTGCGGCGCAGCCGGACGCCCTGGCTGTCTTGCAGCTGCATTACCTGCGCTGGGTGCTCTTTCCGATCAAAGGGGACATTTACTTCATGTATCAGGGCATTTTCGACACCGACTTCGACAAATATACCGAAGACGCAGTGACGCTATTCGGGATCACCGGCCTGCGGACGGTGTTCGAGAACCTCGAGGGCTTCCCGAGCGACTGGCAGACGAACCCCGCCGCCTTCGTCAAGTTCGTCCGCGACCATCAATGCCCGAGCTTCCTCGAATACGCGGAATATCCGTATGCGAGCGCCACCGAAATCAAGAAAGCCCTCAAACTGAAGGCCGCGTTCTCGACCATGCTCGACCAGATGCAATGATTCTGCGACGTGCGAATGGTTGTTGGGTCTGCAGGGCAGGCGCATGCGATGGATAGGGCTAGCATTATACTATGCGCGATCGGAGGATGATGTGACTGGCAACCCCCCGAAGGAAATCCAGACCCTTATCGACAATCACATCAACGGTTTCAACACACAGAATATTGAGCTTTTCGTGAGCATTTTTGGAGACACCGCTATCATCATCGATGGCATCGCACCGTATCGCTGGTTGAACCCGAACGCGCCGACCCAATGGCTTGCTGACGTAGAAAAGTGGCGTCAAAATCTTGGGGTCTCGTACGAGCACCTGTCGTACGAGTTGGGGTTCTGGACCGTGGAGGGTTCCGATGCGTACGCCGTTATAGCGGGGACGCTGACGGTGACCATGAAGGGCCAAACCGTCGCGCGGACTGGCACCCTCGCATATACTTTTTCGAAGCACGGCGATGAATGGAAGATAGACGCGCAGGCGTGGGGGCGCACGTCGTAAAGCGTGCGCGGTCAACCATGCTGCCGGGTCTGAAATCGGCAGACTAACAGGGAACGTCTCGATGCTCGAATTCGACGACATCCAGCACCTGCTGCTGACGCGCGCCCCGGCGCTCACGGCCCGGTA
Source organism: uncultured Alphaproteobacteria bacterium (assembly GCA_963781895.1). GTDB lineage: Bacteria > Pseudomonadota > Alphaproteobacteria > Rhizobiales > Beijerinckiaceae > Roseiarcus. Next base: position 79,615 of record CAWAIM010000008.1, on the reverse strand, counting down.
CGAATTTCTGTCGTTTCGCGAGGGGGCCGGCGGCCGCGCCTGGGCGTCGGCGATCAAAGAGACCATTCATTCGGCGGCGTCGATGCGCGCCGGCGTCGACCGGGACAAGCGCTGGGTGACGGCGGCTTTCACCTGGAACGGCCTGCGCGCGTTGGGACTGGACGAGGCTTCGCTCGCCTCGTTTCCGGAGGAGTTCCGGCAGGGCATGGCGGCGCGGGCGGAGGTGCTCGGCGACACCGGCTTGAACGCCCCCGAACATTGGGTTGGCGGCCTTGCCAGCCCCGATCTGCATGCGATCGTCATTCTCTTTGCACGGGACAAGGCCGAGCAGGACCGGTGCGTCGCGGAGCACGGGAAGCTCGTCGCCAGCTGCCCGGGCGTCGAGGTCCTCTCCGTGCTCGACCTTCAGGCCATTCCGCCGTTCGGCTACGCGCATGAGCATTTCGGCTATCGCGACAGGCTGTCAGAGCCGGCCATCGAGGGAAACGGCGTCGAACCGACGCCGGGAACCGGCGAGCCTTTGAAGGCAGGGGAGTTCATCCTTGGCTATCCCGACGAATACGGCTTCATAGCCGACAGTCCGCGGCCCGATATTTTGGCGCGCAACGGGAGCTACATGGCCTATCGACGGCTCGAGGAGCATGTGGGGAAGTTTCGCGAGTTTCTGCGGCAGCACGGCGACACCGCGGAGGAGCAGGAACTGGTCGCCGCCAAGCTGATGGGGCGCTGGCGCAGCGGCGCGCCGCTCGTGCTCGCGCCCGAAAAGGACGATCCGGCGCTTGGCGCGGACGCGCAACGCAACAACGACTTCAGCTACAAGGAGACGGACCCGCACGGCTACGCGGTTCCGCTCGGCTCGCACATTCGCCGGATGAATCCCCGCGACACGGCGCACAACATGAACCGGCGCCGGATGATCCGCCGAGGGGCGCCGTATGGCCCTCCTCTGCCCGAAGGCGCTCCCGACGACGGGGTCGAGCGCGGGATCGCCGCCTTCGTCATCTGCGCGAGCCTCATCCGCCAGTTCGAGTTCGCGCAGAACGTCTGGATCAACGACCGGAACTTCAACGAGCTGGGCAACGAACGCGACCCGATCATCGGCGCCCACGACGGCACGCTCGAATACAAGATTCCCAAGCGGCCCATTCGCAAGAAAATCGCCGGTTTGCCGGCCTTCACCACGTTAAGAGGCGGCGCGTACTTCTTTCTCCCGGGCCTCAAGGCGCTTGGCTATTTGGCGTCGCTGAACACACACAGCCGGGCCTGAGCCGCCAACAGGACAAAAGGGAGAATCCTAATGTCAGCGCAAGCTTCCGCCCGGACCTACAATCAGGATCACATTCCGCGCAAATATACGCCGGGCAAGCGGCGCGTGAGCATCTACTGGACGTGGAGCTATCCCTGGGAGGCGCAGCGCGACCCGGCTGCGATGGAGAACCGCTTCTCCACCATGACCGAGGTTCGGAACGTCCTCTGGCCGGCCTACGAGACGCCCGAATGGAGCGCCGCGCAGTTCCTTCAAGGCATCGCGGGAACGCTCGAGCTGTTTCACCGCTCAACGCTCAGTTTCCAGAAGATCGCCGGCGAAGCGACGGGTCATCCGGTCGCCGTCTTCCAACGCATCGACCAAGCCGGATTCAAGCTGCCGATCGATGAACGCATTCTGGCCGACGCCGACACCCTGATGGTGTTCGGACTCGACCATATTCTCTCCGAGCAGGAGGCGGCGCCGGAGGAGATCGCCGCGATCCGCGAATGGTTGAAGCGGGACGGCGCCTGTCTCCTGCTTGCGCCCCATCATGACGTCGGCTTCACCGGCGACATGAAGCAACGCCAGATGGAATATCTGCATCACCGCGACCCGCTCGTGCCTCGACAGCAGCGATTTGGGCAGTATACGCGCTCATTGATGAAGGGGCTTGGCGTTCCCGTGCACAACACCTACGGCCTTCGGCCCGCGGTCGTGAAAGGCACAAACGAAATTGCTCCGCTCACGCCCTTCCACGATCTCGACAGCCTTGGCCTCTTGCGCAACGTCCCGACCCTCAACTTCCACCCTCATCTGCCGCATTATGAACTGACGGGAGGCGCGGAATCCATCCAGGTGCTCGCGCGGCAGCCGATCGACCTCGAACGTCCGCATCCTTTCACTGAGGCGGGCGCCAGGGAGTTCAACTGCCTTCTGTGGATGCCGCCGAACGAGCAAAGGGCCGGAGACATCGTTCTGGTCGATTCCACCAATTTCACCACACTGTTCGGCGGCACGAAGAGTCTCGAAGTCCTTCTGGAGGAATCTCGCTGCGATGAAGTGAGTGAGCGGCGGTCGTGACGACAACGCTCTTTAAGCTTGCGCGCGTTTTATCCGCGCAAGAAAGGCGGTCACTTCTCACTGTTGCGCGTTGCGCTTCTGTCGCGGGCGCTCTGAGCATGGCGGGCCCGGTTCTTGCCGACTCGGATGGCCCCGACCTCGCAAACGCGACCGGCGACGATCCAACTCATCCGTTGGGCAGGATCGAACTTCTTGACCGCTATACCGAAGCCCCCGGTCCAGGGGTCGAGGAGGGAACGACGAAGGGAGTCGAAACCAATACGCCGTTCGCCCGGATCGACGCGCCGTTCAGGCTCGCGCCGCAATGGGAGTTGAACTTTCGAACCGAAATTCCGGTCGTGTGGACAAACGGGGTGACGCCCGAGAATCCGACCGGCGCGACCGTGTCCGGTTTCGGCAACGTGCTCACCCAGGCGTGGATCGTCCACGACTTCGATCAACGCTGGGCGGTCGCGCTCGGCGGGCAGCTGATCGCGCCGACCTCGACCAATGGTGTGGCGACCAACGCCTGGGAACAGGTCACGGGTTTCGTCGTCCGCGCCATGCTCCCGGAAATCAGTCCGGGCAGCTATTTCGCGCCGCAAGCGCGCTACGGAATCGATTTCGAAGGCAACGACGACGGCCGCATGCTGCGGCAGCTGCGCCTTGCGCCGACGCTCAACATCAACCTGCCGCACAGCCTGTTCTTCACGCTTTACCCCAGCCCGGACATTCGATGGAACTATGGGACCCCGGTGTGGCGCCAGACGGGCCGGTTGTTTCTGCCGCTCAACTTCATGATCGGCTGGAAGCCGACCGAGCGTACGGTGATTTCGGCCGAGTTCGGCATTCCGATCATCAAGGACTTTCCCGTTTACACTTTCAAGACGCAATTGAGAGTGGGTTATTTGTTTTAATTCCGGTTCCGTCGGCAAGGCGGAGTCGAGGCGAAAAACACATTGACGCCCCGCCTTTGGGAGCATCGAAGTCGCGAACTCCGTTGATCCGAACGCAACTTAAGACCTCCACCGTTGCGACCTGCTACGACCGCTTCACGTCGGCAACCGGCGGTTCAGCGGACAACGCCAACATCCTGAGAGCTTTCTTGCTGGGCCGCCCCGCGGGGGGAAGGCGATCGCCGTGATTAAAACCGACCTCTCCGGCGTCTACCGAGACTACATCGCCTGCCTGAACGAGCAGGACTGGCCGAAGCTGGCAAAATTCGTTGACGACGACGTGTGCTACAACGGTCGGCGGATCGGGCTGTCAGGTTATCGCGAAATGCTGGAGACGGATTTTTACGAAATTCCGACCTTTATTTCAACATTCGTTCCGATCTTTATTTCAACATTCAACTGCTGATTTCCGATCCGCCTTATGTAGCGAGCCGGCTCGGCTTCGACTGTAGGCCAAAGGGAAAGTTCCTTGGCCTCGATGTCAACGGCAAGAGAGTTTCCTTTGCCGAAAATGTATTCTACGAATTTAGGGGAGAAAAGATTAGTCAGGTTTGGTCTGTTATAGATAGGGCGGCGATCGAAGCGCAGCTTTAGCGCGAAAAATTTTCCGACCGCGCTCCTCGGCGCTTGCGGCGGGATGGGCGAAAGCGCTGCCCGGTCGCCGTGATTTTCTGGCAAAGGGTTCTTTCGATGAAATCCATCGTCGTCACCGGCGTCTCGACCGGCATCGGCTGGGGGTGCGTCAAGGTGCTGACCGCGGCCGGATTCCGCGTCTTCGGCAGCGTGCGCAAGCAGGCGGACGCCGACCGGCTGTCGAGCGAGTTCGGGGCGCGGTTCATGCCTTTGATCTTCGACGTGACCGACGAGGCGGCGGTGGCGGCGGGCGCTCGCCAGGTGGAGGCCGCGCTCGGCGGGGAGACATTGTTCGGGCTCGTCAACAACGCTGGCGTCGCCGTCCCGGGCCCGTTGCTCGAGCTCGGGCTCGAGGACTTCACGCGCCAGCTCGCCGTCAACCTCGCCGGGCCGCTGATCGTGACCCAGGCGTTCGCGCCGCTGCTCGGCGTCGACCGCTCGCGAACAGGGCCGCCGGGACGCATCGTCATGATGTCTTCGGTGGGCGGCAAGAACGCCGCGCCGTTCCTCGGCCCTTACTGCGCGTCGAAATTCGGGCTCGAAGGCATGTCGGAATCCCTGCGCCGCGAGCTGATGATTTTTGGCGTCGATGTCGTCATCGTCGCGCCGGGCGCGGTCGCCACCCCGATCTGGGACAAGGCGGACGCCGCCGACTTCGCGCCCTTCGCCGGCGGCGCTTACGCGCCCGCGCTCGACACGCTGAGGCGCGCCATGGTTTCCGGCGGCAGGCAAGGTCTGCCGCCGGAAAAAATCGGCGAAGCGGTGAAGACCGCGCTCACCGCCTCGAGGCCGAAGGTCCGCTATACGGTCACGCCGAATCCGGTCCAGAACATGATGGCGATCGCTCTGCCCAAGCGCTTCGTCGACAACATGATCGCGCGTCGGCTGGGGCTGAAAGCGTGACGGTCGGAAAAACCAGGGCCCGCCGATTGACCTCGTCCACCGCCAATGCGAGGAGGGCCGCTCAATAATCAGAGGGGCGCGATGAGCACGGACGAGATCGAGGTGCTGGGGCTGGGCAATTCGCTCGTCGATATTCTGAGCCTCGCGGACGACGATTATCTCAGCGCCCAGGAGATGCTGAAGGGCGCGATGACCCTGATCGACGAGGACCGCGCCGAGGCGCTCTACGCCGCCCGCGTCGACCCGCGCGTCATTTCCGGCGGCTCGGCCGCCAACACCATCGTCGGCGTCGCCTCGTTCGGGCTCAAGGCCGCCTATATCGGCAAGGTCAAGCGCGACCCGCTGGGCCAAGCCTTCGCGGCCGACATCCGCTCGACCGGGGTTGAGTTCTCGACTCCTCCGGCGGAGCATGGACCGGCGACCGGACGCTGTTTCGTCTATGTGACGCCCGACGGCGAGCGCACGATGAACACCTATCTCGGCGCAAGCACCTATCTGTCGCCCCCGGACGTCGACGAGGCTCTGGTGCGCGCGGCGCGCGTCATCTATCTCGAGGGCTACATGTGGGACCGCCCGGCGGCCAAATCGGCCTTCCAGAAGGCGGGAACGATCGCCCGCGACGCCGGCCATCGCGTCGCGCTGACGCTGTCGGATGCGTTCTGCGTCGATCGCTTCCGCGGCGAATTCATCGACCTCATGCGATCGGGCGTGGTCGACACGATCTTCGCCAACACCGAAGAGCTGCTGTCGCTGTACGAGACGCCGCATTTCGCCGAGGCGCTCGACTCCTTGCGGGCCGAGAACGTGCTCGGCGCCGTCACGCGCTCCGAAAAAGGCTGCGTCATCGTCGACGGCGAGAGGACCTGGGAAGTTCCCGCCTTCCCGATCGCCCGGCTCGTCGACACCACCGGCGCGGGCGACATGTTCGCCGCCGGCTTCCTCGCCGGCCTGGCGCGCGGCGCCGACATGACGACCTGCGGGCGGCTCGGCGCCCTGGCGGCCGCCGAGATCATCCAGCACCTCGGCGCGCGGCCGAACGTGTCGCTCGCGGCGCTGGCCAAGGACAAGGGGATCGTCTTCTGAGGAGCTATTCGTGACAGGCGGACTCTGGTTCGATCGCTATCCGGCCTTGTCGCCGTCGCGCTCGGCGACATAGCGCTTGAATTCGCCCATCGAGGCGAATCGGAACGTGCCTTCCAAAGTCTCGGCCTCGATCGAACCGTCGGCGAAAATCATGTAACTGGCCCCGCCCGAGGAGTAGCGGCCGATCAGGCCGGGCGGCGATTCGGGCGTCTCCAGGACGGTCTCGATCTCGTCGAGGGATGGCAGATGGCCGGCCCGGTATTCGTTGGCCGGCGTTTCGCCTTCCGGCGAAACCGGCGTGTCGGCGATTGCAGGCGCTTGCGCGTCGGCGGCAGGCGTCGGCTGGGGCGTTTCTTCGGCGGCGACCGCCACGGCGGCCTCGACCAAATTCTCGGGCGTGGGCGCGAGGGGTTGGCGCATCAGCTTCGCGAGGCCGTCGATCCGCAAGATCGCCACGCCGAGCGCGAAGGTCACGATCGCGGCGCAACCCGCGACCGCTCCCGCCAGCGCGTACAACACCCCATTGCTCAGCGGCAGGAGGTCGAGACTCGCGTAGCCGCTCGCCGCGCCAGCGACCAGAAGAACCACGCTCAGGACAAAAATCAGAATCGCCATGGCGCCATCAATGCTGACATTATGACGAAACCACGACAAGTCGGGGCTATATAGCAAAATTGCAGGGCAGCCGCGCGGCGAGATCGACCCGGCGTCAGCCGCGCGAGCCGAAAATCGCGCTGCCGACGCGCACGTAGGTCGCGCCGAGTTGCACCGCGAGCGGCCAGTCGGCGCTCATGCCCATCGACAATTCCCTGATCCCGTTGCGCGCGGCGATGACGCCCAGCAGGGCGAAATGCGGCGACGCCTGTTCGCCCACGGGCGGAATTGCCATCAGTCCGTCAATGCTGAGGCCGTACTTGTCGCGGCAGAGCGCCAGGAAAGCGTCCGCCGCCTCGGGGAGGACGCCGGCCTTCTGCGGTTCGGCGCCGGTGTTGATCTCGACGAACAGCCGCGGCGATTTGCCGAGCTTCCGGATTTCGCGGGCGAGCGCGGCGGCGATCTTCTCGCGGTCGACCGTCTCGATGACGTCGAAATTCTCCACCGCTTCGCGCGCCTTGTTGCTCTGCAGCGGGCCGATCAGATGCAGCTCGATCGTCTTGCCGAGAGCGGCGGCGCGCGCTCTCAAAGCCCGCCATTTCGGGATCGCCTCCTGCACCCGGTTTTCGCCGAACCGCGTCTGCCCGCCGATGGCGATCGTCGGCCAGACCTCGTCGGCCGAGAACGTCTTGGAGACCGCGACGAGCTTGACCGATTCCGGCGTCCGGCCGCAGTCGCGCGCCCGTCGGGCGATCGACTCCTCGAGCGCTCGCAGGCGGGCCGCGGCTCCCAGCGGGTCATCCGGGCGGGCGATGTCCGCCAACGTCGCCTCCTGAAAAGGTTGACGGTGAAAGGCCCTTCCCCTATAGACCCGCCACCGAATAAGCCAGGGCCGGATCGACCGGCGGGAAGCTTCTTGCGAAGAACGGCCCGTCGTTGTTTTGTTTGCGCCTCAATTGAAGTTTTCGTCGTTGAAGGATCGTGCGCGATGTCACGCCGCTGCGAGCTGACGGGCAAGGCCGTTCAATTCGGCAACAAGGTCAGCCATTCCAACCGTAAGACGCGCACGCGCTTCTTGCCCAATCTGGTTCATGTCACGCTGATCTCCGAGGCGCTCGAGCGCGGGGTGCGAATGCGCGTCAGCGCGGCCGCCTTGCGTTCGGTCGAGCATCGCGGCGGGCTCGACGGCTTTCTCGCCAAGGCGCGCGACGCGCAACTGTCGGACGGGGCCGTCGCGCTGAAGCGCGAAATCGCCAAGAAGAGAGCCGAGACGGAAGCCAAGGCGGCTTAAACCCGCCGGTCTCGAAGGTTTTTGTTTCGACGACCGCCCCCGACGCCCTCGCGGGGCGGTTTCTTGTTTCACGCCCGCGCGCGCCGAAGCCCCGCCGCCTCGCGCGCCAGGGTTTCGACCGCCGCATAGTCGCCGCTGGCCAGAGCGTTCTTCGGCAGCATCCATGATCCGCCGACGCAGGCGACGTTGGGAAGCTTGAGGTAGTCCGGCGCCTTGGCGAGATCGATCCCGCCGGTCGGGCAGAAGCGCAAGTCGGGCAGCGGCGCGGCGAGCGAAGCGAGGAGCCTGGTCCCGCCGGCGGCCTCGGCCGGAAACAGCTTCAAGGCGTGGAACCCGAGCTCCATCAAGGCCATCGCTTCGGAGGCCGTCGCGCAGCCGGGCAGGAACGGCACCGGCGCCTGCGCCGCCGCTTTGGCGAGTTGAGGCGTTGCGCCAGGACTGACGAGGAAGCGCGCGCCGGCGTCGACCGCTTCGTCGATCTGCTCGACCGAGACGATCGTGCCGGCCCCGACAACCGCGTCAGGCACCTGCTTTGCGATGGCTTCGATGGCCGCGAGCGCGCTCGGCGTGCGCAGCGTCACCTCGATGGCGTAGAGACCGCCGGCGACCAGGGCTTTCGCCTGCTCGAGTCCGTCTTCGACGCTATGGACCGTCAAAACCGGGATCACCGGCGCCAGCGCCATGATCGAAGCCGCGCCATCACGGGAAGAGAGCGTCATCGCCAAAACTCCGAATGTTCGTCGAGACCGCCTTAGCACGTCCGGACCCGCCGACGGCGAGGCTCGCGCTGAAGGACGAATCGACTAATCTGGGATTCAAAGGCGCCGCCCGGCGCCGAAGGAACCCGACGTGAACGAAACGGTCGACCTTTCGCTCTACAAGGAGGCGTTGCTTTTCCTGGCGACCGCGGGCGTCGTCGCGCCGCTGTTCTTTCGGCTGCGCATAAGCCCGGTGCTCGGCTACCTGCTCGCGGGGGTCTTGCTCGGGCCCTATTGCCTCGGACGGCTGGTCGGGCGCGCCCATTGGCTGAGCGCGCTCGCCATCAGCAACGTCGACGCGATCGACCACATCGCCGCCTTTGGCGTGGTCGTGCTCCTGTTCACTATGGGGCTGGAGCTTTCTTTCGAGCGCCTGCGGCGCATGCGCCGGCTGGTGTTCGGGCTGGGACTCGGGCAGGTGCTGGCGACGACGCTCATTCTCGGCGCGGCGTCCTGGGCCCTCGGCCTCGCTCCCGCCGCGGCGCTGACGATCGGCGGCGCGCTGTCGATGTCGTCGACGGCGATCGTCCTGCCGGTTCTGGGCGAGAGCAAACGGCTCAGCGCGACCGTGGGCAGGGCCAGTTTCGCGGTGCTGCTGTTTCAGGATCTCGCCGTCGCGCCGTTGCTGGTGATGGCGGCCGCCTTCGCCGGCGGCGCCCAGCACGGGCTCGGCGCGCCGCTCCTTGGCGTCCTCATTCCGGCGGCGCTGGCCCTGGCGGCCCTGATCCTGTTCGGGCGCGTCGCCCTGCGGCCTTTGTTCCGCTCGGTGGCGGAGACGAAGAGCCCCGAATTCTTCATGGCGGCCTGTCTGCTGGTGGTGCTGGGGGCGGGCCTCGCGGCCGCGGCGAGCCATCTCTCGATGGCGCTCGGCGCCTTCGTCGCCGGGCTGCTGCTCGCGGAGACCGAGTATCGGCGCGCGATCGAGGTGACCATCGACCCCTTCAGAGGCCTCCTGCTCGGGCTCTATTTCGTCTCGGTCGGCGCCGAGATCAACCTGCCCCTGCTGTTCTCCCGACCCGGCTTGATCCTGGGTCTCGTCGCGGCCTTGATCGTCATCAAGGGTCTGACGCTGTTCGCGCTGGCGAGAGGGTTTCGGCTTCCGGCCCGGGTCGGCGTCGAGATGGCGCTGCTGCTTGGCCCGGGCGGAGAATTCGCCTTTGTGATGATCGGCGCGGCCCTCGCCGGTGGGCTCGTCGAGCGCCCGCTCGCAACGACGCTGGTCGGCGTCGTCGCCATCTCGATGCTCGCCATTCCGGCGCTGGCCAAGCTCGGGGCGCGTATTGGCTCGCCGCGCCGCGGCGCGGCGGATGAGACGATTCCGGAGGCGCCGCCGGACAGCGAGGAGCGCCGGGTCATCATCGTCGGCTATGGGCGCGTCGGCGCGCTGATCGGCGACATGCTCGAGGTGCACCGGATCCCTTTCGTCGCCATCGACATGGACGCTCGCCTCGTCGCGCGACAAAGAGCCGCCGGCAAGCCGGTCTATTTCGGCGACGCCTCGCGGCCGGAATATATGCGCCGTTCCGGCGTCGAGACCGCGCGCGCGGTGGTGGTGACGATGGACGCGCCGCGGGCCAACGAGGCGGTCGTCGAAACGGCGCGCCAGCTGCGTCAGGACGTGACGCTGGTCGCGCGCGCCCGCGACGCCAATCACGCTCGCGCTCTCTATGAGCTCGGCGCCACCGACGTGGTGCCCGAGACGGTCGAGGCGAGCCTCCAACTCTCCGAAGCGGTGCTGGTCGACATTGGCGTGCCGATGGGCCTCGTCATCGCGTCGATCCACGAAAAGCGCGACGAATACCGCAAGATTCTCGTCGCCGCCGGCGCGCCGGAACGGCCGCGCTCGACGCGCAAACCGCCCCGCGGCTGAGCGCGATGGAAAAGATGATCCTCAAGCGCCTGGCGCTGGTTCCTCCGACGTTGCTGGCGGTCGTCACGATCGCGTTCATCCTCATGCGCGCCGCGCCGGGCGGGCCGTTCGATCTGGAGCGGCCGCTCGATCCGGCGGTGATGGACAATCTGAAACGCGTCTTCCGTCTCGACGAACCGATTTGGCGCCAATATCTCGACTACCTCGCCGCGCTCGCGCACGGCGATCTCGGACCCAGTTACGGCTGGCGCGATTTCTCGGTCGGCGAGTTGCTCGCCAAGGCGCTGCCGATCTCCTTCGGCCTCGGCGCCGCGGCGCTGATCGTGGCGTTGACGGTCGGCTCGGCGGCGGGCGCGGTCGCCGCCGCGCGCCGCGGCGAGGCGCTCGACCGCATCGTCACGGCCGCGGCGAGTCTCGGCGTCGTCGCGCCGAATTTCGTCCTTGCGCCTTTGGCGCAGCTCGTGTTCGGTCTATGGCTCGGATGGCTTCCGGTCGGCGGCTGGAACGGAGGCGCCCCCGCGAATGTAGTGCTGCCGGTCCTGATTTTGTCGGCGCCCCAGGTCGCGGCCGTTGCGCGCCTCACCCGCGCCGCGATGATCGAGGCGCTGGCGGCGCCCGCGTCACGCACGTTGCGCGCCTACGGCTTGAAGCGCAGCGTCATCCTCGCGCACGCCTTTCGCGCCGCCGCTCTTCCGCTCGTCTCTTATCTTGGACCCGCGGCCGCGGGGCTGGCGACCGGCTCGGTCGTGGTCGAGACCATCTTCGGCATTCCCGGCGTCGGCCGTTATTTCGTCGAGGCGGCGCTCAATCGCGACTACACGCTGGCCATGGGGGTGGCGATCGTCGTCGCGACGATGGTCGTCCTGTTCAACCTTCTCGTCGACATCGCCTATGTGCTGATCGACCCGAGGGTGCGGCATGAGTGACGCCTTGGCGCCGACGTCGACTCGCGCCGCCGCGGCGCGCTTTGGCCGCAATCGTCCGGCGCTCCTCGCCCTGCTGACGCTCCTCGCCATTGCCGTCTTCTGCTCGCTCGGTCCGCTCATTGATCCGCTCGATTACGATCGCGCCTATCCGGTTTACGTCCGCGCCGCGCCGTCGCTGGCCGCGCACCCGAGCGAAGCGGAAGCGCGCGTCGCGCTCGCGGGCGTCGTCGCGCGCATGCATGTGACACTCGAAGCCGTGAGCCTCGACGAGCGCGGCGCGCGCGTGACGTTGACCGCCGTCAGACCCGTCGATGAACGCCTGACCGCCTATTTCGAACGGTCGGACGTATTTGAGCGTCCGAATGTCGTCGAACGGCGCGACGGGGGGCGCACGCTGGTTTTGGACGCGCCGTTCATGAACGTCAGAATGCTCGCCGGCGCCGACGCCAACGGCCGTGATCTGATGGCGCGGATGATGATCGCGGGACGCATCTCGCTGCTGGTCGGCGTGCTCGGCTGCGCCGTCGCGGCGTCGATCGGCGTCATCTGGGGCGCGGTCGCCGGCTATTTCGGCGGACGCGTCGACATGGCGATGATGCGCGTCGTCGACATTCTCTACGCCCTGCCGTTCTTGTTCTTTGTCATCCTTCTGGTGGTGGTGTTCGGCCGGCGCTTCGTGCTGATCTTCGTCGCCATCGGCGCGGTCGAATGGCTCGACATGGCGCGAATCGTCCGCGGGCAGACGCTGAGCCTCAAGAACCAGGACTTCGTCGTCGCCGCGCGATCGCTGGGACTTACGCCGGCGGCGATCCTCAGCCGCCACATCGCGCCCAACCTCGCTGGACCGGTCGCCGCGACTCTCGCGCTGCTGGCGCCGAGGGTGATCCTGCTCGAGAGCTTTCTGTCCTTTCTCGGCCTCGGCGTTCAGGAGCCGCTGACGAGTTTGGGCGTATTGGTCGCCGAAGGCGCCCGCCACATCGAAAGCGCGCCATGGATGCTGATATTTCCCGCCTCGCTGCTGTCGCTGATGCTGCTCGCATTCAATTTTCTCGGCGAGGGACTCTCCGACGCGCTTGATCCGCGCGAGCCATGAGGTGAGCGCGCCGCTCCTGTCGCTGCGTGGGCTCGAAGTCGCCTACCGGTCCAGGCGGGTCGTCGCCGGGGTCGATCTCGACGTTGCGCGCGACGAGGTCGTGGGTCTGGTCGGCGAATCGGGATCGGGCAAGACGCAGACGATGCTCGCCGCGCTCGGGCTCGCCGCGAACAGCGCACGGGTGCGAGGCTCGGCGAAACTCGACGGCTTCGAACTGATCGGCGCCAGCGAGCGGGCGCTCGACGCGCTGCGCGGCGCGAAAGCGACGATGATTTTTCAGGAGCCGGCGACCGCGCTCGATCCCCTCTTTTCGATCGGCGCGCAGATCGCGGCGCCGATGGTCGCGCACAAGCGGGCCAATCGCGCCGAGGCGCGCCGGCGCGCAGCGACGCTCCTCGATGAGGTCGGCATCGCGGGCGGGTCTGGCCGGCTCGGCGCCTTTCCGCATGAGCTGTCGGGCGGCGAACGCCAGCGGGTGATGATCGCGATGGCGATCGCCAACGAACCGGCGCTCATCATCGCCGACGAGCCGACGACGGCGCTCGACGTCACGGTCGAGGCGCAGATTCTGGACCTCATCGCGGCATTGCGCCGCCGCCTCGGCGCGGGGCTGGTCCTCATCAGCCACGATCTGAGGCTCGTGCGTCGCTTCGCCGACCGGGTCTATGTGATGCGCGAGGGCTCGATCGTCGAAAGCGGGCCGAGCCGGAAGGTGCTGAGCGCGCCGGCGACGGCTTACGCGCGCATGCTCGTCGCGGCCGAACCGCGCGGGATGAAGCCGGCGGCGGCGCCGGGCGGCCCCGTCCTGATCTCGGCCCGCGGCCTGACGGTCGATTACGGCGGCGGCGGCTTTCTGATCCGCGCGCCCGCGCGGCGCGCCCTCGACGGCGTCGATCTCGACCTGCGGCAGGGCCGCACGCTCGGGGTGGTCGGCGAATCCGGGTCGGGAAAGTCCACGCTGGCGCGCGCGCTGCTGCGGCTCGTTCCCGCGAAGGGCGCGATCCTGTTCGAAGGCCGCGACATTCAGGCGATGAACGAGCGCGCGCTCCGTCCCTTGCGCCGGCGCATGCAGATCGTCTTCCAGGATCCGTTCGGCTCGCTTTCGCCGCGGATGAGCGCCGGGACAATCGTCGCCGAGGGCTTGCTCGCGCATGAGCCGGGCTTGAGCGCCGCCGAGCGCGACGACAGGGCTGCGCGGGCGCTGGAGGACGTGGGCCTCGATCCCGCCGCGCGGTCGCGCACGCCCGACGCCTTTTCGGGCGGACAACGGCAGCGCATCGCCATCGCCCGCGCGTTGATCCTGCGCCCGAGCCTCGTCATTTTCGACGAGCCGACCTCTTCGCTCGACCGTTCGGTGCAGCGCGCCATTCTCGACCTCATAAGCGCGCTGCAGGCGAGCCACGGGCTCACTTACATCTTCATCAGCCACGACCTCGCCGTCGTCCGCGCGATGGCCGACGACGTGGCGGTGATGCGGGGCGGCCGTGTCGTCGAAAGCGGACCGGCGGCCGAGATCTTCGCCCGGCCGCAACAACCTTACACGCGGGCGCTCGTCGAGGCCGCGATGCGCGGCGGCGATTGAACCGGAGCAAAATTGATACGATCGGCGACCGCATGGTCGAGACCCTGCCGCGCTCCGCCAGGCGAGAGCGGCCGCTCGAGTCCGCGAGATTACCCGTCGCGTCAACCAGAGGGGATCATGAGCGGCCCATCCGCGCATTCAAGCGGCCGAGAAACTTGCCCAGGTCGTCGGTGACGAAATCAGCCGCGGTCGCGGCCGCCTCCGAGGTCGTCCGGTCGTGGTCCTGGCGGTGGTCCATCTGTCCCGGCTTCGTCGTCACCAGCGTCGTCGTCATGCCTTTGACTTTGGGAACCGAGAGATTATTCGCGACGTCCTCGAACATCGCCGCGCATCGCGGATCGACGTCATATCTGGCGAAAAAGGCGTCATAGGCGGCCTCGGCCGGTTTCGGCGGTCAGGCCGGCCGCGACAATATCGAAAGCGTCCTCGAACAGCCCGTCGAGACCGAGCTGACGGGCGGTCAGGATCGCATGGTTGCGCGAGCCGTTGGTGAATATCAGTTTGCGGCCGGGCAATTTTGAGACTTCCCGCGCCAGAACCGGGTTGGGCGTCAAGGTCGAGCGATCGATGTCGTGGACAAACTCCAAAAAGCGTTCCGCTACGTCGAGATTGTCCTCGATCAGCCCGCGCAGGGTCGTCCCGTGCCGCTTGTAATAATGCTGATGCAGGGCGCGCGCCGACTGGCCGTCGAGGCCCAACAGCTCGATCAGGAACAGCGTGATCCGATCGTTGATCTGCGGCCAGATTCCGCTGCCGGGCGGATAAAGCGTGTTGTCGAGGTCGAACACCCAGGTCGTGACGTGCGCAAAGCGAACGCGCAAACTCTGCTTCGGCGTCAGTCGGAAGGCCGCGGGCGGGATCAGCGGCGCCATGGATTTGACCGGCGTCGATCCGCCGACGCCGGCCTCTGTTTGCGGTGCAATCATGACGGCAGGCTAGCTTCTATGCGTTAACGGTTCCACAGAATTCGCCGCCCGAGACGCCTTCCAAGCGCCCGCAGGCAAGCGACGATCCTCGCCCGTCACGGTTCGGCGCCGGCGCCGGCGTCGCGGGACGGGTCAGCCGCGCTCAAAGGCGTGAGCGACGGTCTTTCGCATGACGTTCGAGAATCCCGCCTCGCCGACAGCGTCGCGCGCGACCCAGAAATGCCCGTTCGGAGCTGCGCCATCGAAAGCGGCGGCGTAGACCGTCAGCCTCAGCGCGAAATGGGTGAAGACCTGATTGACGGCGCCGGGCAGCCGGCGCCAGCGCGCCGCGACCGGGGCGGCGCCGGCCCAGGCCCCGCCCGGACCTTCGTTGGTCCAAGGCGTCCCCGGCAATTCGACCGTCGAAGCGAGCAGGCCGTGCGGCGGCCGGCGCCGCGCCAGAAAGGCGCCGTCGGTCCGCCGGGCGAAAAACACGGCGCCCTCGCGCCGAGGCTTGGCTTTGGCGGCGGATCGGCGCGGGTAGGCTTCGGGCGCGCCAGAGCGCAAGGCGGCGCAATCCATAGCTGAGCGGGCAGGCGGCGCAATCAGGATTGCGGGGGCGGCAGATCGTCGCGCCGATATCCATCAGCGCCTGGGAGAAATCGCCCGCTCGTCGGCTCGGCGCCAGCGCGCGCGCCGCCGCCGCGATTTCGCCTCTGGCCTCAACGATCGGCGCCTCCAGGGCGAGGAGACGCGCCAAAATGCGGGCGACATTGCCGTCGACAGGGGCGGCTTGGCGGCCAAAGGCGATCGCGGCGATCGCCGCCGCGGTGTAGTCGCCGACGCCGGGAAGCCGCGCGCAGTTCGACCTCTTCGCTCGGAAATCGCCCGCCGCGCCGGGCGATCTCCTTGGCGCAGGCATGCAGGTTGCGCGCCCGAGAATAATAGCCGAGGCCGGCGAAGGCGCTCACGACGGCTTCGCCCGGGGCGGCGGCGAGATCCTCGACCCGGGGCCATTTCGCGACAAATACCTGATAATAGGGGGTCGCCGCCTGGGCGGTCGTCTGCTGCAACAGCACTTCCGACAGCCAAACCCGGTAGGGATCGGGCGTCTCCCCCGGCGCCGGGCGCCAGACAAGCTCGCGGCGATGGCGGTCCCACCATCGAAGGGTCCGCGCGACAATGGCCTTTCGCTTTGTCTCGAGCTCGAGCGCGCTTACATTGGCGTTCATGCGATTGACCCTCTTCCCGTCGGGACGATGATGAAACCTGTACGCCGCGGCGCCAAGCCGCTCGCTGAATTCATGCCCGAGGTCATCGAGGCGACGCTCGCCGCGCGGGGCCTGAGCGAGGCGAGCCTGATCGCCGATTGGCCGGCGATCGTCGGCGAGACCATCGCGCGCTACGCCCGGCCGATCCAGTTGCAATGGCCGCCGCGCCCGCCCAGGCGCGATCCCGAGGCGGCGCTCGCGCCCGCGACGCTGGTGCTGAGGGTCGACGGCGCTTTCGCGCTCGAGGCGCAGCACGGCGCCGGCATCATTGTCGCCAGGGTCAATGCGCATCTGGGCTGGCGCTGCGTCGACAAGATCGCCTTTCGGCAGGGTCCGCTGCCGCCGCCGAAGGAAAGGCGCCGCGCGCCGCCGGCCCCGAGCGCCGAGGCCGAGGCCGCCGCGAGCCGCGCCGCGGCCTCGATCGAAGACGGGGAGCTGCGCGACGCCTTGACGCGCCTCGGCGCGCGGGCGATCGACAAATCGACGCGCTCCCGCAAAGGAGACGAGTGACGTGACCCGGCGCCATCCGCTTGCCGGGCGCGCGATCGCGCGCATGAACGGAGCGGGCAACAAGATTCTGGTGTTCGATCTGCGCGGTTCGCGTTTCGCGCCGACGCCCGAGGACGCCCGGGCCATCCATCGCGCGCCCGGGCTCGACTACGATCAGATGATGGTGCTGAGCGATCCGGGGCGCGCCGGAACGGCCGCCCGCGTCCGCATCTACAACAACGACGGCTCGCTGGCCGGCGCCTGTGGCAATGGCGCGCGCTGCGTCGCGGACCGGCTGTGCCGGCAGCTCGGCGTCGAAGCGGTCGAGGTGGAGACGGATTCCGGCCTGATCGCCTGCGAGCGGCTCGGCCCCTGGTCGTATCGGGTCGACATGGGGGCGCCGCGGCTCGGCTGGGAGGCAATTCCGCTGGCCCGCGCCGTCGAGGACACGCGGCGCGTCGACCTTTCCTGGCCCGAGGCAGGGGGGCCGGCCGGGCTCGGGCCCGCCTGCGTCGTCAGCATGGGCAATCCGCACGCGGTGTTCTTCGTGCCCGATCTGGCGCATGTCGACGCGGCGGCGTGGGGCGCGAAGATCGAAGTCCATCCGATGTTCCCGGAGAAGGCCAACGTCACCTTCGCGCAGATCAACGCGCGCGACGACGTGACGGCGCGGGTCTGGGAGCGCGGCGTCGGGCTGACGCTCGCCTGCGGCTCGGCCGCCTGCGCGACCCTGGTCGCGGCCTCGCGTCTCGACCTGATGGAGCGCAAGGGAATCGTCAGGCTTCCCGGCGGCGAGCTCGAGATCGAATGGCGGACGTCGGACGATCACGTGCTGATGACCGGCCCGGTCGAATACGAAGGCGAGGTCATTCTCGACGAGGCGCTGTTCGAAGCCGCCGCGCCGTGAACGCCGACGCGCCCGGGGACGGCCGCGCGGTCAAGCGCGGCGGCCGCGTCGACGCGGTCGATTGCGCCCGCGGCGTGGCGCTGATCGGCATGGCTTTCTACCATCTGAGCTGGGACCTCGCCGATTTTCGCCTCGCTTCGCCGATGCTTCCGTTCTCGCTGCCGCTGCGGCTTTTTTCGCATGCGGTGGCGAGCGCCTTTCTGGCGCTGGTCGGACTATCGCTGGCGCTCGCTCATCGTCGACCGGCTGAACTGGCCCGCCTTCTGGCGGCGGCTCGGTCTGGTCGCCGGCGCGGCGGCGCTGGTGACCGGCGGAAGCTTCGTGTTCGCGCCCGGCGAGCCGATCCTGTTCGGCATCCTCCACTGCATCGCGGTCGCGAGCCTTCTCGCCGCGCCCTTCGTCGAGGCGCCCGCCTGGGCGAGCCTCGCCGTCGGGCGCCGTCGCCATTGTGACGCCGGCCTTCGTTCATTCGAAACTGTTCGATCCGCCCGCGCTTCTGTGGCTCGGGCTCGGCGAAGCGTTGCCGAACACGCTCGACTGGCGCCCGCTCCTGCCCTGGGGAGGGGTGGTCCTGATCGGCCTCGGCCTCGCGCGCCTGCCCGGAGTGATCGCATGGCTGACGTCGCCTGAGCGCTGGCGCGCCGCGTCGCGGCCGTCGCGGGCGCTATGCTTCGCCGGACGCCACAGCCTCATCGTCTATCTCGTCCACCAGCCGCTGCTGATCGGAGCGCTCACCGTCCTGACCGCATGGGGCGGCCTCGCGCCTCCCGCCGACCGTCCCGCCTTCCTCGCCGCCTGCCAGCGCGCCTGTGTGGCCAGCGGGAGGGAGGCCGAGGATTGCGAGCGCGGCTGCCGGTGCGTCGCCGACGTCATCGACCGCTCGGGCGAAGCGGACCGGCTGGGCGCGCTGGACGCGACGCGCCGCGCCGAGCTCAAGCGGCTGGTCGACGCCTGCCGGGCGCCGTGACGCCGCGCGAGCCATTTTCGGCCGCGGAATCCGTAGTTTCAAAGCCTTGCGGCGCCTTTTTGGGCCGGGCCGGCCCGGCGCGTTCGACGGGCCGGCGACCCTTGCGGGGCGGCTCGAAGGATTGGCCGGCGGCGCACCAACGCCTGGAAGATGATATTACATTAATAATGTGTTGTTAATCCTCGCTCTCGCCTCCGAGCGCGTGCGCCGGGAGCGCGGCTAACGCGATAAGAGCCCGATTCTTCGCGAGAGTTTGAGCCGCTGCACAGTGAAGGCGGGAACCGGCGGGCCGTGCAGGAATTACAGATGTGCCGCTTCGCACCACGCTCGGCTTGAAAAACGGCCGATCGCGGGAGCCGCAGTTCGCGGTCGTGAACTTGACGGGCCTGGTTTCGCCGGGTCGTAGAGTCATGTCGGGCGCGCTGGCGCCCAAAGTGTTCGATGTGCAGGTGATCGAACGGGCGGCGCCGGTCCAGTTCCCCGGCAGACGATTGTGGACCTCGAACAGCGCGTCGATAGTGCCGGGAAAATTGGCGGCCCGCGGATTCCATCCCCATCGATAGCGATATTCCGCGCCGTCGATGCGGTTCCATCCCGACCATGCGCTGAGCTGGTAAGCGCTGGCGGCGGGCGCGGGCGCTGGAGCGGGCGAGGCGGCGGCGGTGTGCGAAGCGCTGGCGGCGTTGTCCTCAGCGGCCAGATCACGGGAAGGGGGAGGGACGCAGACGAGATCGTTCGGCGCCGCGTTACGCCAGACGAAGCCGGGGAGGCAGGTGTTCGGCCCGTAGGCGCCTCCACGCGGGTTCCGCCGCGAAGCCGCCGCCGCGTTTTCGTCCGCGACCTGCCGGCGCCTCTCAACCGATACGCATACGGTGTCGCCGGAAAAGGCTTCCCGCCAGACGTATCCCTGCCTGCAAACGGGCTGCGCCAAAGCCGGGGAGCCAAGGGACGCGCCGGTCATGCTCAGGGCGGCCAAGCATCCGAGAAACATCAGCTTCATCTTTTCCTCCCTTGTCCTGACGATCGATTTCTCCTGCGCGGTCGTCTATTTCCTACAGGCGATGATGCCCGAAAGACGACGCAGACGCCACAAGGATGGACGCCGGCGAAACCGGACGCCGAGATTGCGAGAGTCCCGGCCGCCACGCCTTCAAGGAAACGCCATTCCTGCGTGCTAAGCTTCCGGCAGTTCAAAAGGACGATGGCATGGAGCAAAATTTCGCCCGGCAGAGACTGGATGCGATGAAGACGAGTCCCGGCTTGTACAGTGCGATGAAGGCGCTGCAGGACCATGTCGACGGCAGCGGGATTGAACGCCGGTTGCTGGAACTGGTCAAAATCCGCGCGTCGCAAATCAACGGCTGCGCGTACTGCATCGTCATGCACACCACCGATGCGCGCAAGCTCGGGGAGAGCGACGAGCGCATGCACCTGCTCAACGCCTGGCGTGAAGCGCCGGTCTTCAACGCGCGCGAACGCGCGGCGCTCGCCTGGACGGAGGCGGTCACGCTCATCAGCCGGGGCCATGCGCCCGACGAGGTCTATGACGAGGCGAGGCGCCAGTTCTCGGACAAGGAGCTCGTCGATCTCACTGCCGCGGTCGTGGCGATCAACAGCTGGAACCGCATGATGATCGCGTTCCGGACGACCCCGCGGACCGTGAGCGAGACCAACGCCGCCTGAGGCGCGCCAATCACGCGCTCCTCCAGGAGCGCCGCAGCCTCGTCGCCGCCGCGAAGTCCGCCGCCCGACGTTTCGACCGCCGGAGGCGCCAAGAGATGACCGATAAAGCCATATTGATCGCCGGCGCCGGGATCGCCGGCCCGACGCTCGCCTATTGGCTGAGGACGGCGGGCTTCGAACCGACGCTGGTCGAGCGCGCGCCTGCGCTGCGCGCCGGCGGCTATGTGATCGACTTCTGGGGCCTCGGATACGACATCGCCGAGCGCATGGGTCTGATGGAGGAGGTCAACCGCGCCGGTTATCACATGCGCGAGCTGCGGATCGTCGACGATCACGGCCGGCGCGTCACCGGGTTCGGAACCAAGGTCTTTCGCGAACTGACCGGCGGACGCTACGTGACGCTCGGGCGCAGCGACCTGTCGCGATTGCTGTTCGACAAGGCGAAAGGCGGAACCGAAGTCATATTCGGCGACGAAATCCTCGGTCTCGACGCGCGGCCCGACGGCGTGCAGGTTCAGTTCAAACATGCCGGCGAGCGCCGGTTCGATCTCGTGATCGGCGCCGACGGCCTGCATTCCGAGATTCGCAGGCTCGCATTCGGGCCTGAACATCAGTTCGAGAAGCGCCTGGGCTATTCTGTCGCGGCGTTCGAGGTCGATCATGACCGTCCACGCGTAACCGAGGAAGGAGCGGTTCCCTTCTACTTCTGGCAGGAGACCGCCAGCAGCGCGCCCTGCTCGCGCGCGGCGATGTCGCCGGCGCTGAGCGGCGCGGCGGCGGCCGACGGCTCGCCCTGACCCGCGCCGAGGAACGCGCGCAAGGCGTCCGGGCCGACGATTGCGTGCGGGGCGGCGAGCGCGACGCCGGCGACGCGCTTCGGCTCCTCGGCGATCGGCGCGACGAGGCCGATCAGCGCCCCTGAGCGATCGAACACCGGCCCGCCGCTGGCGCTCTTTTCGACCGCGGCGAAAACGACCGGCCGCGCGTCGTCGCCCGTGAGCAAAGCGGGACTCGCCGCGACCCGCCGGCCGCCGAAGCTCAGGACGACGAGATCTGGCGTCAGCGGGCTCAGGCGCGGGGCCTCAGCCTTCGGTCCGAAATCGCCGGCGATGATCGCCAGGCCGGTCGCCGCGTCCGTGCGCTCGAAGCGGACGGGCTTGCCGCCGACGCTGGCGCCCGGACAATCGTCGGCCTTCAGCGCCGTCAGCGCCTTGCCCGGCGCGATGACAAGCGCGGTCGCGGTCAAGACCGGACCGGGCGGCGGGGCCGGCTTTGCGCCCGAATCGGACGCGCCCGCCGCCGGCGCCTTGGCGGTCACGGTCTTCGCGGGCTCGGCGGCTTGGCCAGGGAACGCCTGGAACGAATTGGCGACCGCGATCGCGATCCGGTCGAGCAGGGCGCCCTGCGAGGCCGGATAGACGAAGGTGAAGCCGCGGATCGGCGGGGTCGCGGCCTCGCTCTTCTCGAACCGCGTATAGAACTTCGTCCGCGCCGTCCTGACCCGAGACGACGAAGAACGCGTCGGGCTTCATCGCCTTGTAGGCGATTTTGCGGGTCGCCGTTTCGGCCGTGAGGCGCGCGTAGAGCGCGCCCAGGTCCGGGTCGGCGCTCGACGCGAACTCGAGCTTCACGCGGCCGGTGAGCAGCTTCGCCGGCGCGCCGATCCTCGCGCCGGTCCTGGCGTCGTCGATGACGTGAAACCCGACCGCCTGCCGCGCGACTTGCGCCGCCGCGAGCAGCGCCTGGAGCGTCGCCGCCGACAGGGCGCCGTCGGCGGGCGCCCTGACGCTCGCCTGAAAGGCCAGGATCGCGTCGCGGGTGCGTTTGCCGAAGTCGCCGTCGACCACGCCGTTGTAGAAGCCGAGCCACACGAGCGCGTCCTGCGCCGCCTTTCTCGTCTCATCCGGGAGGGCGAGGAAGGCTGCTTTCTGATCGGACAGAGAAGCGCCCGCCGCCGGCGACTGGGCATGGGCGTTCGGCGGCGCGAGAATGGCCGCCAGCAACGATGAAGCATGATGCGAGACGGCGTTCGTTTCACGGCGTCCCCCCACGTCCGCGCGCGATTGCGAACGCTAGCCGTGGCGGGCCTCGATTCATCGGCGCCGGCCTCGGAGAGGCGTGGGAATCGCCGGTGGCAAGAACAATGGCTTCCGCTCAGGTCAAAATGAAAGCCCTCGTAATCTCGCGGCTTTTGATGCGCGACATCTCCAATTGGACAGCGTTTGCTCACGAATGGCAAGCCGGCTGCGTCGTCGCAAATCGCGCCCGGCCGAATTGCGAATTGCCGAGCCGCTCGAAGCGCGTCGTCGCAAATCGGCCGCGGCTGCCGTGACTGCTTGCGAAGTCCTTGGCTTCATCGATCGCCAGCCGTTGTTCGGAAGCGGCGTCGGGTATCTCGACGCGCATCTGCTCGCCGCGGCGCTATTGACCGCCGGAGCGGCGCTGTGGACGAACGACCGAAGGCTGCATGACGTCGCGAACGCGCTGGGCGTTGCGATGGCGCGACGCCAAGACTCCTAAGACCACGGCGCGGTTGGCGCGCAACTCGTCGCCGGCCGCCGCCCTTCAAGCGATTCTGGTCGGCGGCGCGGCGGCCATGCTAGAGCAAGAGTCGATCGACGGAACCGCGGCCCTGGCTCGCCGCGTCGTTTCGCTCCTCGTGATGACGAGATGAGCGGCGCTCCCGTCGGGCCGGGGTCGAACCATGCTCCATCCTCTGCGCTCCATCGCCTTCCTCGTCTTGCTCATGACAGCCGGCGCGGCGATCGGCGCCGAGGTCAAGCCCTACGCGAGCGAGGACATGGCGAGCGACGTCGTGCGGCTGGCCGAGACGCTGCGCAACGAGACGGCGGCGATCGGCGCGCAGGTCAAGGGCAGGACGGCCGATGAATTGCGCAGGGACGCCGCTTCCGCCGTCGCTGCGTCCAAATTCGACGCCGCGCAGAAGCTGGCGGGCGCGGCCATCGCCGCCGCGCCCAAGGACCCCGCCAACTGGCTCGCCCTGGCGAATCTGGCGATCAAGGCCGACGACGCCAAGCTGGATCGCCGCTACGATCTCATGACCCGCGGCGCGACCGCGGCCTACGCCGCCTATCAGCGGTCGACGACGCCCGCCGCGCAGGCCGACGCGCTGGCGGTTCTCGGCGATCTTCTCGCGCGGCGCGAGATGTGGCGCCCGGCGCTCGACGCTCTCAGCGCCTCGCTCGCCCGGCGCGATTCGATCGACGTCCGCAAGACCTACCAGGACATGCGCGAGAGCCACGGGTTCCGCATCCTCGACTACAAGGTCGACAATGAATCGGCTTCGCCCCGCGTCTGTTTCAACTTCTCCGAGCAGCTCAAGCGCAAGACGGATTTTTCGCCCTATGTCGCCGTCTCCGGTTCGTCGGACACCGCCGTCTCCAACGAGGATCAGCAGATTTGCGTCGAGGGCCTCAAGCACGGCGAGCGCTACGCGATCGTGCTGCGCCAGGGCCTGCCGTCGGCGGTCGGCGAATCGCTGCTGAAGTCCGCCGACTACGAAATCTATGTCCGCGACCGCTCGGCCCAGGCTCATTTCGCCGGCAGGGCCTACGTGCTGCCGCGCCAGGGCCAGCAAGGCGCGCCGCTCGTCACCGTCAACACGGCCAAGGTCTCGATCGACGTCTACCGCGTCGGCGACCGCAATCTGCTGGCGACCGTCAACCGCGACGACTTTCTCAAGCCCATCGATTCGTCGCGCGCTGAAGAGATCGAGTCGCAGGACGGGGCCAAGGTGTGGAGCGGGACGATGGACGTCGCCTCCGAGCTCAACAAGGACGTCGTCACCGAGTTTCCCGTGCTCGACGCGGTCGGCAAGATGGAGCCCGGCGTCTATCTGATCGCCGCGCGGCCATGGAAAGGTTCGACGAAGCCCGGCGATTCCGACTCGGGCGAGGCCGTGCAGCTCGCCACGCAATGGATGGTCGTTTCCGACCTCGGGCTGACGACCATTTCGGGCGAGGACGGCCTGCACGCGATCGTGCAGTCGCTCGGCTCCGCCGCGCCGCTCGCCGGCGTCGAACTCAAGCTCGTCGCGCGCAACAACGAAGTGCTGGCGACGAAGACGACCGGCGCCGACGGCCGGGTCGATTTCGACCCCGGGCTGTCGCGCGGCAAGGGCGGTTCGGCCCCGGGCCTCCTGGTCGCCACGCTCGGCGACGACTATGGCTTCCTCAACCTGGCGCAGAACGCCTTCGACCTCACCGATCGCGGCGTCGCCGGCCGCGACGCGCCCAAGGGCCTCGACGCATTCCTGTACACCGAGCGCGGCGTCTACCGCTCCGGCGAGACGGTGTTCGCCGCCGCGCTGTTGCGCGACGCCAAAGGCGCGGCCAAGACCGGCCTGCCGCTGACGCTGGTCGTCAAGCGCCCGGACGGCGTCGAATACAGGCGCGCCACCCTGCCCGACGAGGGGCTCGGCGGGCGCGCCTTCGCCATCCCGCTGCTGCCGGGCGCCGCGGCCGGCAAGTGGACGATCGAGGCCTATGCCGACCCCAAGGGCGACAGCATCGGCGAGGTCGCGTTCCTGCTCGAGGACTATATTCCCGAGCGGCTCGATTTCAGCCTGCATCCGGCCAAGCCGGTCGATCGTTCCCGGCGAGCCGGTCGAGCTCTCGCTCGACGCGAGGTTCCTCTATGGCGCGCCGGCGAGCGGGCTCGACGTGACCGGCGCCATCCGCCTGCAGGCGGTCGCCGGCGCGGCGCTCGCCGGTTATCCCGGCTACGTCGGCGGCCTCGCCGACGACGACTTCACGACCATCGAGACCCAGTTCACCGACAAGGTCGAGACCGACGACAAGGGCCACGCCGATCTTTCGGTCGACCTGCCCGAGGGCGCCTCGACGCGGCCCCTGGAAGCCAAGCTGATCGTCGACGTCGCCGAACCCGGCGGCCGCACGGTCGAGCGCACCGTGACGCTGCCCGTCCGAGGGAAAGGCGTCACGGTCGGGATCAAGAAGGACTTCGACGAGGCCTTGAGCGCCGGCGACATGGCGACCTTCGAGGCGATCGCGGTCGCGCCGGACGGAGCGCGGGTCGCGCGCAAGGGCGCCGAATGGTCGCTCTATCAGATCGCCAACGACTATCAATGGTTCAACGCCGACGGCCGCTGGAGCTTCGAGCCGGTCAAGTCGTCGAAGCGGATCGCGAGCGGAACCGTCGACATCGGCGCCGACGCGCCGGCCAAGTTCTCCGCCGCCGTCGGCTGGGGCCAGCACCGGCTCGACGTCAAGACGCTGGACGGCGAGGAAACGAGCGTCGTGTTCGACGTCGGCTGGTCGGGCGCGGCCAGCCCCGACACGCCCGACAATGTCGTCATAACGCTCGACAAGACGAACTACGCGCCGGACGAGGAGGCGAAGCTGCGCATCGCCTCGGCCGCCGCCGGCAAGGCGACGATCGCGCTGGTCGGCGACGCGATCGAGCGCTTCATCGACGTCGATCTGGTCGCGGGCGACAATGTCGTCCCGTTCAAGGTCGGCGCCGACTGGGGCCCCGGCGCCTACGCGGTGGCGCTGACCCACCGCCCGCTGGACGCGAGCGCCAAGCGCATGCCCGGCCGGGCGATCGGGGTCGCCTGGTTCGCCATCGACCGCGATTCGCGCAAGCTCGACATCACGCTCGAGCCGCCCGCGCTCGCGCGCCCGCGCCAGTCGATGACGCTGCCGCTCGAGGTCGCGGGCCTCGCGCCCGGCGAGGAAGCGCGGGTGACGGTTTCCGCGGTCGACGTCGGCATTCTCAATCTGACCGGCTTCAAGACCCCCGATCCGGGGGCCTATTTTTTCGGGCAGCGCAAGCTTCCCGTCGACATCCGCGATCTGTGGGGCATGCTGATCGACGGCATGCAGGGCGTCGCCGGCGCCATTCATACCGGCGGCGACACCGGCGGCAATCTCGAGGGCAATCTGCCGACGCAGGAGCCGCTCGCGCTGTTTTCCGGCGTGGTCAGGCTCGACGATCATGGGCGGGCGACGGTCTCGTTCGATCTGCCCGCCTTCAACGGATCGGTGCGGCTGACCGCGATCGCGTGGTCGAAAGGGAAAGTCGGCTCGGCCCAGGCGGACGTCACCGTGCGCGACTCGGTCGTCGTCGCCGCGACGCTGCCGCGCTTCCTCGACGTCGGCGACCGCTCGCAGATGCATGTCGAGATCGACAACGTCGAAGGCGACGCGGGCGACTACAAGCTCGATCTCGACATCCATGGGCCCCTCACGGCGGACGCCGAGGCGATGAGCAGGATGGTGCGTCTCAACGCGCGTCAGCGCCAATCGCTGTCGATGCCGATCACCGCCGCCGGCGTCGGAACGGCCGAACTCGATCTGAGGCTGACCGGCCCGAACACCGATCTGGCGCAGCATTTGAAACTCGGCGTCGTCTCGGGCGCGCCCGACGTCTACCGGCGGACGGTGACCCCTCTGCCGGGCGGCGCGACCCAGACGATCGCCAGCGATCTCCTCGCCGATTTCATTCCCGGAACCGGTTCGATCTCGATCTCCGCCTCGCCGTTCGGCGCGCTCGACGCGCCGGCGCTGTTGCAGGCGCTGCAGCGCTACCCCTATGGCTGCTCGGAGCAGACGGTCAGCATCGCCATGCCGCTGCTCTACGCCAACCGGCTCGCCTCGATCGAAAATCTCGGCATCGACCCCGATCTCGACGGGCGCGTCAGGCAGGCGATCGAACGCGAGTTGAACCGCCAGAGCGCGAGCGGCGCTTTTGGCATGTGGAGCGCCGACGGCGCCAATGACGACGTCTGGCTCGACGCCTTCGTCACCGACTTCCTCACCCGGGCGCGCGAACGCAATTTCGCGGTGCCGCAAGTGGCGTTCGAGCAGGCGCTCGACCGGCTGCGCAACGAGGTCGTCAACGCGCCGGAGCCGAACCGCGACAACGCCGAAGCGCTGGCCTACGCGCTCTATGTTCTCGCCCGCAACGGGCGGCCGGTGATCGGCGATCTGCGCTATCTCGGCGACGCCAAGCTCGACATGTTCGCGACGCCGCTCGCCAAGGCGCAGCTGGCGGCGGCTCTGGCGATGCTGGGCGACCGCGCGCGCGCCGGCAAATTGTTCGACGCCGCGCTCGATGCGCTCGAAGGCGAGCGCGACGACGGGTTCTCGCGTCCCGATTATGGCTCGCGCCTGCGCGACGCCGCGGCCGTGCTCGCGCTCATCGCCGAGGCCAATCCCGCGGCCGGCGAAATCAAGGGCGACGCCATCGCCCGCGCCGGCGCGGTCCTCGAGGCGGCGCGCGCGCAGCGCTCCACGACCAGCACCCAGGAAAACAACTGGATGGCGCTCGCCGCCGAGGCGCTGGCGGAGCATTCGGCCTTGAGCCGGTTCAGCGTCGACGGAGAGCCGGTGAAAGGCGCCGTCAATCGCCGCTGGAGCGGCGCGGCGCTGATCGGCAAGACGATCGCGATCGCCAATTCGGGACAGAATACGGCTCAGCTCGTGACCACGATCTCCGGCGCGCCGATCGCCCCCGAACCCGCCGCCTCGAACGGCTACGCGGTCGAGCGCACGTTCTATAGGCTCGACGGAACCCCGATCGACCTGAAAAGCCTGGCGCAGAACGAGCGCGTCGTCGTGGCGCTGAAGGTCACCGAGTCGCAGGCGCGCCGCGCCCGCCTGCTGATCGTCGACCGGCTGCCCGCCGGGCTCGAGATCGACAATCCGGCGCTGGTCGACGGCGGCTCGGTCGAAGGCTTCGCCTGGCTGTCGAAGGACGTCGAGCCGACGCATACGGAATATCGCGACGATCGCTTCGTCGCCGCGTTCGACCGCGAGCCCGGGCAATCGGCGTTCATCGCCATCGCCTATGTCGCGCGCGCCGTCGCGCCCGGCCACTACGTCTATCCGCCGGCGACGGCGGAAGACATGTACGCCCCCGAACGCTATGGCCGCACGGCGTTCTCGGAGCTGGAGGTGACGGCGAAGTGAGGCGCAGGCCCCTCATCCGGCGCTTCGCGCCGCCTTCTTCCGCTGACGGGACAAGGGATGAGCCCCTCTCCCGCCGGCGGGCGAAGGGCTGGCGCGAGGGCGTCGCGGCCGGCGTCGCGCTCGTCTTGGCCGCTTGCCTCGCCGCGGCGATCGTCTGGCCGCGCTATGTGGCGAGCCTCGGGCCGATCGACCTCATGGCCTCGCGCGAGGGCTCGACGATCGTGGTCGATCGCGAAGGGCGGCTGCTGCGGCCGTTCACTCTGCCCGACGGGCGCTGGCGCCTTCCGGCGACGACGCATGACGTCGATCCGCGCTACCTGGCGATGCTGGTCGCCTACGAGGACGGGCGGTTCTATCAGCACCGCGGCGTCGACCCGCGGGCGCTGATGCGCGCGGCCGGGCAATGGCTGCTTCGCGGCCATGTCGTGTCCGGCGGATCGACGCTCACCATGCAGGTCGCGCGCCTGATCGAGCCGCGGGCCGAGCGGACGCTCGGCGCCAAGCTCCGGCAGATCGCCCGCGCGGTTCAGATCGAGCGCCAAGTCGGCAAAGCCGGCGTCCTTGATCGTTATCTGACGATCGCGCCGTTCGGCGGCAATCTGGAAGGCGCGCGCGCGGCCTCGCTCGCCTATTTCGGCAAGGAGCCGCGCAGGCTGACCATCGCCGAGGCGGCGCTGCTCGTGGCGCTGCCGCAATCGCCCGAGCAGCGCCGGCCGGATCGTTTCCCCGAGGCGGCGCGCGCCGCGCGCGACCGGGTGCTGGACCGGGTCGCGGCGCGTGGCGTCATCAGCGCGGACGACGCCGCCGCGGCGAAGCGCGAGCCGGTCCCGCGCGCGCGCGCGGCCTTTCCCGCGCTCGCCGCGCATGCGGCGGAAGAAGCGGTCGCCGCCGACAGGCAATCCAAAGTGATCAGGCTTTCGATCGACGCGCGGCTGCAGGCCAGGCTGGAGGCCCTGGTCAAGGAGAGCGTCGCGCGTCTGGGGCCGAAACTCTCGGCCGCGCTGGTGGTCGTCGACAATGCGAGCGGCGAGATCCGCGCCCGCATCGGCGCCGCCGACTACGGCGACGCCGCGCGCGCCGGCGCGATCGACATGTCGCGCTCGCCGCGCTCGCCGGGCTCGGCGCTGAAGCCCTTCATCTACGCGCTCGCGTTCGAGCAGGGCCTCGCCCATCCCGAAACGGTGCTGTTCGACCGGCCGATGCGCTACGGCGCCTATGCGCCGCAGAATTTCGATCTCGGCTACCAGGGCACGGTGACCGCGCGCAAGGCGTTGCAGATGTCGCTCAATCTCCCGGCGATCGAACTCCTGGCCGACGTCGGCCCGGCGACCTTCCTCGCGCGGCTGCACGGCGCGGGCGCGGAAATCGCGCTGCCGAAGGATACGCCGGTCGGCCTCGCCATCGGCCTCGGCGGCCTCGGCGTCTCGCTGACCGACATCGCCCGCCTCTACGCGGGCCTGGCGCGCGGCGGCGAGGCGCCGGCGCTGATCGAGCGGCTCGACGGCGCGCCTCCGATCATCGGGCCGCGCCGGGTGACCGATCCGGTGGCCGCCTTTTACGTCGAGGACATTTTGCGCGGCGCGCCGCCGCCGGCCAATGCTCTGAGCGGACGCATCGCCTTCAAGACCGGAACCTCATACGGATTCCGCGACGCGCTGGCGATCGGCTTCGATCGGGGAACGACCATCGCCGTCTGGGTCGGCCGGCCGGACAACGGGCCGACGCCCGGCCTGATCGGTCGCGAAGCCGCGGCGCCGATCCTGTTCGACGCGTTCGAGCGGCTCGGTCGCGAGATCGAAGTCATCCGGCCGCCGAAGGGCGTGCTCAAGGCAAAAGTCAGCGCCGACCTGCCGCCGCCTTTGCGCCACCTGCGCAAGGACGCGCCCAAGACCATGGCCGCGACTGAGACGGCCGGGCTCAAGATCGCCTTTCCGCCGGACGGCGCGCTGATCGACCTCGGCCTCAAGGAGGGGGCGCGCAATTCCTCGCTGGCGCTGAAGGCGCTGGGCGGCGCGCCGCCGTTCACCTGGTTCGTCAACGGCGAGCCGGTCGGCGAGGCCGACCGGCGCCGGCAATCCGCATGGAAGCCCGACGGCGCGGGCTTTGCCCGCGTCTCCGTCATCGACGCTCGCGGCGCCTCGGATTCGATCGTGGTGCGGCTGGAGTGAGGGCCCGCGAACGAGGCCGTGCAATCCGATTGGCGCCCGTCAATTCGTTCCCGGCGGGGCTGATCGGTCGCGCCCGGCGTCGAGCAAATGCGCCAGCGCCCTGCGCAAGCCGTGCATCTGATCCAACAGGTGCAGGATCACGCTCAGGCCTTCGTCGTTGACGCCCATGTTCTGTTTGAGATCCCGGATCAGATTCGCGCGCGCCACATCCATCTCGGTGAACCTCAGCTCGCTGTCCGTCCGGGCAGGGAGCAGCCATTCCGCCTCGATCCATATCGTCAACGTTTCGCGATCGAGGCGGGCGCGCTGCAGAAATTCCGGCTCGGTGATGGTCATGAGTGCATCTCCTTGCGGGGATCATAGGCTTCTGGCGGCTTCCAGCCGGAAAGGAACGCCTCCAGCTCCGCGTTGGGCGCCGGCGGCATCATCACCTTCAGCCTGACCAATTCGTCGCCGGCGCCGTCGCGCCGCTTGACGCCCTTGCCCTTCAGCCGAAGAACGTCTCCGGTGTTCGATCCCTTGGGGACTTTGAGAACCACGCTGCCGCCCGGCGTCGGCGCCCTGACTTCCGCCCCGAGCACGGCTTCCGGCAAAGTGATCGGCAGATCGAGATGGATGTCGTCGCCCTGGCGCGAAAAAAACCGATGGGGATCGACCGAGATCTCCACCAGCGCGTCGCCGGCTTCGCCCTCGCCCGGCGACGGCGCGCCTTTCCCGCGCAGCCTCAGGATTTGCCCGTCTTCGATCCCGGGCGGGATCGTCACATGCAGGGTTCCTCCATGCGGCAGGGTGATGACCTTTTTCGCGCCATTGACCGCGTCGAGAAATCCGATCGAAAGGCCGTAATGCAGATCCGCGCCCGGCGCGCGCCGCGCGTGCTCCGCCCGGCGGCGCAGCAGTTCCGCGAACAGATCGTTCGCCTCGGCGAAGTCCGCGTAGCCGGACTGGCTTTCATACCGATGGCCGTCCGGGGCGCCGGCATAGTCCCGATAATATTGCGGATGGGGCGCCTTTTCGGCGCCCGAGGCGTCGATCTCTCCCGCGTCGAACCGCCGCCGCTTTTCCGGATCCGAAAGCAGATCGTTGGCGGAGGCGACCTCCTTGAACTGGTCCTCGGCATGCTTGTTTCCGGGATTCAGGTCCGGATGCAGCTTCTTCGCCAAGACCCGATAGGCTTTTCTTATCTCTTCGGCCGAGGCAGTCTTGGCGACGCCAAGGATCTGATAGGGGTCTTTCAAAATGCGCCTCCGAAGCGATCGGGTCCGACGGCTGACGTCCTAACAGATTTGACGTCGCCGTCTCCAGTGCGTTCAAAGGCCGGCGAACATGACCATGAAGGCGAAGACAGTTCTCATCACCGGCTCGACCGACGGCGTCGGCCGTCATGTCGCGGAGCGCCTCGCGGCGGAAGGCGCGCGGGTGATCGTTCATGGGCGGGATCGCGCCCGCGGCGAGGCGGTGGCGGCGCGGATCGCCGAGCGGGGCGGCGAAGCGCGCCTGTTGATCGCCGATCTGTCCTCGCTCGCCGGGGTCCGCTCGCTCGGCGAGGCGGTGCTGAGCGACGGCCGCGGCCTCGACGCGCTCGTCAACAACGCCGGGATCGGCGCGAGCGGCGCGGAACGGGAGCTGAGCGGCGACGGCTTCGAACTCAGGTTCGCGGTCAACTATCTCGCCGGCTTTCTGCTGACGCGTCTGCTTCTGCCTTTGCTCGAGGCGCGCGGACCGTCGCGGATCGTCAACGTCGCGTCCGCCGGTCAGCAGCCGATCGACTTCTCCGACGTGATGCTGACGCGCGGCTACAGCGGCGTCAGGGCCTATCGGCAAAGCAAGCTGGCGCAAGTGATGTTCACCTTCGATCTCGCGGAGGAGTTGGCGGGACGGAATGTCGCCGTCAATTGCCTGCATCCGGCCACCTACATGGACACGACCATGGTTCGCCTGAGCGGCGTCCCGCCGATGAGCACGGTCGAAGAGGGCGGCGCGGCGATTTTGCAGCTCGTGAGGTCGCCCGAATTGGAAGGCCGCAGCGGACTTTATTTCGACGGCATGCGCGTCTCCCGCGCCGCCGCGCAGGCCTACGAGCCGAATGCCCGCAAACGATTGCGCGCGCTCAGTTTCGAACTCGCCGGAATGGCCGATCCCGCAGGCGACTGATCGACGCTTTCCCGGTCGAGACGAGTTGACCCGGTGATGCGCCCGCGCAAAGGTGGCCGGATCGACCGACCGCCCGAATTGCGGCCGCTTTGTTCGATTTCAATTTGTTATTGTCATGAGGAGGTACGAACCATGGGCAAGATCGCACTCGTATTGCTTGCGTCCCTGACCTTGGCCGCTTGCGCGACTCGAGAGCAAACGGTGGGCACGACGGCCGGTGCGGTCGGCGGCGCCATCATCGGCGGTCCGGTTGGCGCCGTTGTCGGCGGCGCGACGGGCGCAGTGGTCACGAGGCCTGGCTCTGTCCTCGGAGGCCACCATCGTCGCTGTCGCTACCACGACCGGTACGGCCGCGTTCATTACCGCTCCTGCTGATAATTCGGGTTTCCTGCGCGGAACGGGCGACGCCGGAACCTCTGCTTCCGCATTGGGTCCGGCGTCCGCTTGATCAGGACGAATACATAAGAAAACCGCCGTGACCTTGCACGGCGGCTTCGATCGAGACTGCGCGCCGGACGCCTTGTTTCGACCCTGATTTATTTTATCTGACTTCTCAGACGATGCGATCTTGCTTTAGCCGATCACGCGGCTTGGAGTCGGATATAAAGCGCTATAAGCCGATCACGATCATGCAATTCCGCGATCTATGGCGTCAGCCCGTTTGGTTCCCCTGGGAATTCTCTCAGAACGAAAAATGAAACGGTCGTCATACCGCTACGAGGGGGATGTCACGCCTGCGCGTCCAGCCCATAGAGCGTGTGCAGCGTGCGCACCGCGAGTTCGGTGTAGGGCTCGTCGATCAGCATCGAGAACTTGATCTCCGAGGTCGTGATCGCGCGGATGTTGATGCCCTTCTCGGCCAGCGCCTTGAAGGCGCGGGCGGCGACGCCCGAATGCGAGCGCATGCCGATGCCGATGGCGGAAATCTTCACCACGTCCTCGGCGCCGTGCAGCTTGGCGTAGCCGATTTTCTCCCGCCGCTCCTCGAGAATTTGCTTCGCCCGGTCGAATTCGGCGCCGGCGACGGTGAAGGTGATGTCGGTCGTCGTCGTGTCGTCGGAGACGACCTGGATGATCATGTCGACGTTGATGTTGGCGTCGGCGAGCGGCACGAAGATCGCCGCCGCGACGCCCGGCTTGTCGGCGACTTCGCGCAAGGTGATCTGCGCCTCGTCGCGCGAGAAGGCGATGCCGGTGACGACCTGCTGTTCCACGATGTCCTCCTCGCTGCAAATCAACGTGCCGAGCTTCGGGCGGGCGGGATCGTCGAAGGACGAGCGCACGTAGAGCTTGACCTTGTGCAACATGGCCACTTCGACCGAGCGCACCTGCAGAACCTTGGCGCCGAGCGAGGCCATTTCGAGCATTTCCTCGAACGACACCTTGCCGAGCCGGCGCGCCTTGGGCACGACGCGCGGATCGGTCGTATAGACGCCGTCGACGTCGGTATAGATGTCGCAGCGGTCGGCGCCGATCGCGGCGGAGAGCGCGACCGCGGACGTGTCGGAGCCGCCGCGCCCCAGGGTGGTCACGCGATTGGTCGGCTTGTGCAGGCCCTGGAAGCCGGCGACGACGGCGATCTCGCCCGCTCCGAGACGCTCGATCAGTCTCGACCCGTCGATGCCGCTGATGCGCGCCGCCCCATGCGCGTCGTCGGTGGTCAGCGGAATCTGCCATCCCTGCCAGGAGCGCGCCTCCAGTCCCATGTCCTTGAGCACCAGGGCGAGCAGTCCGGCGGTGACGAGTTCGCCCGAGGCGACGATCGCGTCGTATTCGGCGTTGTCGAAATGCGAACCCGCCTCCTTGCACAAGGCGACCAGCTCGTCGGTCTTGCCGGCCATCGCGGAAACGACGACGGCGACTTCGTTCCCCGCCTCGACCTCGCGTTGCACGTGGCGGGCGACGTTGCGGATGCGTTCGACGCCGGCGAGCGACGTGCCGCCGAATTTCATCACCAGACGCGGCATGGACTTTTCAGCCTTGAGGGAGACGCGCGGCGGCCTCGCGCAACGCATGGCGGCGGCGTATAATGGCGCTGGCCGGACGGGTCAACGCCCCGGCCAATGCGGGGATCGAATGTCGCCCAGGGCCGCGCCGAGCCTCATTGCCGCGGAAGTCGCGCGGTTCGACGCGCTGGGCGACGCCTGGTGGGACGCCGACGGGCCGATGGCGCCCCTGCATCGCCTGAGCCCGGTCCGGATCGGCTGGGCGCGCGATTGCATCGTTGCGCATTTCGGCCGCGAGGCGGCGGCCGGGACGCCGCTCGCCGGCCTCGACTGTCTCGACATCGGCTGCGGGGCCGGGCTGTTCGCCGAGCCGTTGGCGCGCCTCGGCGCCAGCGTCCTCGGCGTCGATCCGGCGCCGAAAGCGATCGAAGCCGCGCGCCGGCACGCCGAGGAGACCGGGGCTCATGTGGCCTATCGCGCCGCGACGGTCGAGGAACTGGCGGCCGAGCCGCGGCGCTTCGACGTGGTGAGCGCGATGGAGGTCGTCGAGCATGTCGCCGATCCGGCGCGCTTCGTCGCGGCCGCCGCCTCGCTCATCAAGCCGGGCGGCCTTTTCCTCGCCTCGACGATCAATCGCACGCTCAAGAGCTTCGCGTTCGCGATCATCGGCGCGGAATACGTGCTGCGCTGGCTGGCGCCGGGAACCCACCGCTGGGAGCGGTTCGTGACGCCGCAGGAGTTCCGCGCCGCCGCGCGCGCCGCCGGGCTGAAGCCGGTCAAGACCGACGGGATCGTCTACGATCCGCTGCGCGCCGCCTGGCTTCTGTCGGCGGATTCGAGCGTCAACTATCTGTTCGCCGCGCGGAAGCCGGAGGCCTGAGCCGCTCGCGCTATTTCCCCGGACATTCCTTCAACAGCCGGTCCATCGCCTGGGAGAAGCCGGTCAGCGAATAGACGTCGGTCGACTGGCGGCCTTTGAGCGAGGAGGCCTTGACCACCAGCTTCGACGCCCTTGCGCATCTGGACGATCAGTTCGGCCTCTCGCGCCGCGTTCTTGACCCACAGGTCTGCGCCCTTGGGCAGCATTTCGAATGTCGCCTCGTCGACCATGGCGACCGGCGCGGCGACCGGCGGGGTTTTCGATTTCGACTCCGATTTCGAGGCGCGCTTTGACGAGGTTTTCGTTTCCGGCTTCGCTTCCGCATTGTCCGCGCCCGCCGCGACATCGAAGCCCATGATGAACGAAACTTCGTTGCGCACGCCCTCCGCCGGGCGGTCGGAGATGAAGGCGTAGCCCGGATCGCGGTTGAGGCCGGCGGGCTCGCGCGACTTCGGCTGGGCAAGCACGTAGCAGATGCGTCCCTTTCCGGCCTGGCCGACGAACACGTTCCAGTCGCCGAAAGTGGCGACCAAGGCCGGCTTGGCGGCCTCATCCTTCTTCACGACTTTCTTGTCGACGGATTTCTTCGACGCCGCCTCGGCCGAGACGAGGGCGCCCGCCAGCGAGATCGCGGCGATCGCGCAGACGACAACGGCGCGCCGAGGAGAGGAAAACGCGGGGAAAATCATCGAGATCAGTCCTTCGAGTCGCCGGGCGTCGCGGCGATTGGCCGGTTTGGCGAGCTTTCCTTGCCGAGCGATCGGGGCAAAATTCCGGCCCTCGGCTTTCCCGCGATCCGCGGGCCTTGTAAACCTGCCGGTGGTTAATGAAAAATGAGTAAAATAGGGAGCCGAACATGAAAGCCCTGATCTGCCCGACGCTTGGTCCGGCCGACAATCTGATCGTCGCCGACGTCGAACCGCCGGCGGCGGGCGCCGGCGAGGTCGTGGTCGAGGTCGCGTATGTGGCGCTCAACTTTTTCGACACGCTGATCATCGAGGGCAAGTATCAGGTCAAGCCGGCGCCGCCGTTCTCGCCCGGCGGCGAGTTTTCCGGCCGCGTCGTCGCGCTGGGGCCGCAGACGCGCGGATTTGCGGTCGGCGATCGGGTGCTGGGCTTTTCGGGCTATGGCGCGGCGCGCGAGCGGGTGGCGGTCGCGGCCAACCGGCTGGCGCATGTTCCCGACGGCCTTCCGCTCGACAAGGCGGCGGGCCTGGCGATCGCCTATGGCACGTCGCTGCATGCGCTCGACCAGCGCGCCGACATGAAGCCGGGCGAAACCCTCGTGGTGCTCGGCGCCTCGGGCGGGGTCGGGCTGGCGGCGGTCGAGATCGGCGCGGCGATGGGGGCGCGCGTCATCGCCTGCGCGTCGGCCGACGAAAAGCTCGAGTTCGCGCGCCGCTACGGCGCCGCCGAGACGATCAATTATTCGAAGGACGATCTGCGCGCGCGCCTGAAGGAGCTCGCTCCCAAGGGGGTCGATGTCGTCTATGATCCGGTCGGCGGCGCGCTGACCGAGGCGGCGCTGCGTTCGCTGGCCTGGAAGGGACGCCTGCTGGTGATCGGCTTCGCCTCGGGCGAGATTCCCCGCCCGCCCCTCAATCTGGTCCTGCTGAGGGGCTGCGATATCCGCGGCGTCTATTGGGGCGAATTCACGGCAAGAGAGCCGGAAGCGCAGCGCGACAATATGTCCCGGCTCCTGAATTGGGCCGAAAGCGGGGCTTTGAGCGTCCATATTCATGCGAAATATGCGCTTGAACAATTCCGGGAGGCGTTCGAAGCTATCGCCAAGCGCCAAACCATGGGCAAGACGCTGCTTCGTTTCGCCGCGGGCGCTGAGGGATAATTCCAGCGGCTTGAAATTTATGTTGCAGTGCACAATATGCAGCCCGGGACGAGACGCCGAGGCCAAATCGGCGAGGTGAGCCTATGAGCGACGCAAAATCATCCGATGTCGAAATCCGGCGCCTGTGGCCGTCGGACATGGACGCGTTCCGCGATCATCTGCTGCGGCTCGACCAGCGCAGCCGGCACGAGCGCTTTGGCGGCGGCATGTCGGATGACTTCCTGGTCCATTACGCCGAGCATTGCTTCGGCAAGGGCGATCTCCTGTACGGGGCTTTTGTCGACGGGCGCCTGATCGGCGCGGCCGAGCTGCGCTCCAATCAGGCGATCTGGAGCGAGCAGGCGCCGTTCGGGCGGCACATCCACGCCGAGGCGGCGTTTTCGGTCGAAGAGGGCTACCGGCGGCGCGGCGTCGGCGAGGAGCTGTTCAAGCGCATCGAGCGCGCCGCGAGCAACCACGGGGTCGAGACGATCGACATCGTCTGCACGCCCGACAATGTCGGGATGCAGCGCCTGGCGGAGAAGTTCAAGACGGTGTTCACCTTCGAGGAAAATGCGCTGGCCGGCCGCTTGACCGCCCGCCGGCCGACCGCCTTCTCGCTGATGCGGGAAGCCTCCGGCGACGTGCTGGACTTCGGCGCTTCCCTGGTCGACGCGCAGATTGCGCGCCCTCGCCGGCTCCCAGACCAAGAGCGGCTGACGAAGGCGGGCGACCAGCGCGCGTGGCGGGCTGATCGCCGCGATCAAGCCGTTTCGCCGCCGCGAACCGATGAGCGACGGCGGCCGCTTTGGAAACGCGGGCGCTGCCGCCCAAGGCGACGCGCGCCTGACCGGGACTTCGCTCGGCGAAGGAACCCGCCGATCCGCAGCCGCGAGCGCTCGATCACAGCGCTCGATCGGAGACGGCGAGTTTACGCGGCGATCGCCGTCACGCTAACTTGCGACCGTCGGGTCGACTTGATTGGGGCGCGCGATGCATTTTGTCCGCCAGGCGGTGTTCGTCGCCGGTGTCATCTTCGCCGGCGCCCTGGTCGGCTCGGCGTTACAGTGGCTGCTGCCCACGCAGCACATCGCCGACGCCAAGAACGCCATTTCCACCATCCAGGGGCTGGTGACGCTGCTGCTGGCGCTGGTGCTGGGGCTCCTGGTGTGGACGAGCTACGGCGTCTATTCGCAGCAGCAGTCGGAAGCGCATACCCTCGGCTCGCAGGTCCTGCAGCTCGACCTCGCGCTGGAGCGCTATGGTCCCGAGGCCGATCGCGGCCGCGAGCTCCTGAAGAATGAGCTGATCGGCACCCGAGAGCGTTTCTGGGGCCGGGACGGCGCCGGCCCGGCGTTTTTCACTTACGCGGAGTCGCGCGCCGAACTGCGCGGCATGGACGGCTTTTTCGCGACGCTGAAACCCTCCACCGACGAGCAGCGGAACGCGCTCGCCACCGCCCGGCAACTGTCGGAGTCGATTGTGGAGACGCATTATTTGATGTCGAGGCAGCTCAGGAGCCCGATTCCCAATTCGCTTCTGATCAGCGTCGTCTGTTGGGCGACGCTGGTGTTTTCATGCGTCGGCGCGGTGTCGACTTTCAACGCGCTGGCGGTGATCGTCGAGCTCTTGGGGGCGGTGTCGGTGGCGAGCGCGATCTTTCTCATCCTCGAATTCAGTCAGCCCTATGTCGGGTTCTTCAACATTCCGTCGGACGGAATCGATCAGGTGATCGCCGCGCTGTCGGCGAACGCGCCCGTCAGCGACTGAAGGCATGCGGCCCTCTGGCGCTGGAATGGGCGCGAGCATGGCGATCCGCCAGCGCCGCCGCCCGCGCCGCAAGGTCGACGATCCTGCTTTACGCGCGGCCTCACGCGCGCAAGCCGCCGGGCGCCGGAAAGGACACTGTGACGCCGGTCACGGTCAAACGTTGAGCGCGATGGTTATCTCTCCTTAGGCGATTGCCGAGGTAAACCGCGCAAGGCGCGGCCTGGATTCCGCCGCAAGCGAGTTTCTTGATCTTCGAGGAGATGCCGCCATGACCGCCAGCCAAAGCCAATCGGATTTGCGTGACGACTTTCTGGCTGTTCCGCGCCCTGTGCCGAGCCTGCCAACCCTCAAGAGCGCGGCGCTTTTGGTCGCTCTGCTCGCCTATGCGGTCGGCGTCTCCATGCTGTTTCAGACCGCGTTGACGAACGTGTCCGAGGGCGGCCAGTCCCCGATCGCGTTTGTCGGCCCTTGACCCCAAGGACGCCGCGTTCGGCTCAAGTCGGCCGGCCGCCGAGCCGATCGGCATAGAGATGTTCGATCCCCTGAGGGTCGGTGACGACATGCCTGCCGTCGCCGTCCGCCCTGATCGACCGTGGGCCGATCGGGACCTTGCCGTGACCGCCGGGGATGTCGAGCACGTAGGTCGGCATCGCCAGGCCCGAGAGGCGCGCGCGCAAGCGACGCATCAGCTCCTGGCCCGTCGACACTGGCACGCGCCAGTGCGAGGCGCCGGGCGCGAGGTCGCCGTGGTGAAGATAATAGGGCTTCACCCGCGCTTCGACGAAGGCGCGCATCAGCGCTTCGAGCGTCTCGACGTCGTCGTTGACGCCTTTCAGCAACACGCTTTGGGAGACGAGCATCGCCCCGTGCTCGATCAGGCGCCGGCAGGCGGCGCGGGCGGCGGGGGTGAGCTCGCGCGGGTGGTTGGCGTGCACGGCGACGACGACGGTCTTGCCCTCCGCGCGAAGCGCGCGCGCCAGGGCCGCGGTCACGCGTTCCGGGTCGGCGACCGGCAGGCGGGTGTGCCAGCGCAGGATCTTCACGTGATCGATCGCGGCGATCGCCTCGGTCGTCGCGGGCGACGCGCCGCGGCGACAGCGTGAGCGGATCGCCGCCGGTCAGGATCACCTCCCAGATCGCCTGCCGCTCGCGCACATAGTCGAGCGCCGCCGCGAATTCGCCCGTCGCTGAGGGAGGCCGACCCCGGCCCGATCCGCTCGCGGCGGAAGCAGAAGCGGCAATAGACGGCGCACACCGCGTTGAGCTTGATCAGCACCCGGTCGGGATAGCGGTGCACCAGCCCCTTGACCGGGCTCCTCGCGTCGTCGCCGATCGGATCGTCGGTCTCGGCCGGATCGCGCTCGAGTTCGCGAGCGTCGGGGATGAACTGGCGCCCGATCGGGTCGGCCGGGTCGCCGCGCCGGATCAGCCCGGCGAGCGCCGGCGTGAGCGCGACCGCATAGCGCCCGGCGACCGCCTCCATCTCCGCCAGCCGCTCCGGCGCGGCGAGGCCCGCCTCGATGAGGTCTGTCGGCGTGGTCAGGCGGCGGGAATCGGGAGCAGGGTTCATGCGTTGGTCAGGTCCAGGGCCAAGGGGCCGCGCCGCCGCCGGGCGCGGATCGCGCGTTCGCCCAATGCGGGCTTGCATGGTGCGGACGGCGGGAGTCGAACCCGCACAGCCTTGCGGCCGAGGGATTTTAAGTCCCTTGCGTCTACCGGTTTCGCCACGTCCGCGCGCCGGCGTTTCTGTCATGTTTTGCCGACGAATTGAACCCGGACGCGCAGCCGCGCCCTTTTGCGAAGTCCGAATGCGACGTCGGCGGCCTTGTCCAAAAAACTTCTGTCGACTATCTTCCTATAAATACTATAATAATACGTAATATATTCCGCCTGTCGAGGCGCAACCAGGAGGCGAGCCCCGACGCGCAACCGCGACGCTGAACGCCGGCGCCGCCGAGCGGGGATTTTGCAGGCGGCGGTAAACGGGAGCGCAAGTGTTTGAAAAGATTGAGTAGGCGAGGGCAAAGCGGCGGTAAAAGCCCGAACGCCGAATCGCCGGGCGGCGACCGGCGCGCGCGCTTCAGCCTCAGCCCGGTCCGGCGATCGGCGGCTGGAAGGCGAGGCCCATGTCCCAGGGGAAGTAGATCCAGGTGTCCTGCGACACTTCGGTGACGAACGTGTCGACCAGCGGCCGGCCGAGCGGCTTGGCGTAGACGGTGGCGAGATGCGCCCTGGGCAGCATTTCGCGCACCACCTTGGCGGTGGCGCCGGTGTCGACCAGATCGTCGACGATCAGGATCCTCGCCCCCTCGTTCAGCCTGGCGACCTCCGGGGCGATCGTCTTGAGGACCTTGAGCCCGCCCTGGTTCTTGTAGTCGTGATAGGAGGCGATGCTGACCGTCTCGATCACCCTGACCTCGAGTTCGCGCGCCACGATCGCGGCCGGGACCAGCCCGCCGCGGGTGATCGCGACGATGGCGTCGAAGGGGCCGGCGCCGGCCAGACGCCAGGCGAGCGCGCGCGCATCGCGATGGAACTGATCCCATGAAACCGGAAAGGCCTTGTCGCGGGGGGCTGTCACGGCGGCTCCTTGGCGTGGAAACGACGTCTCTCTATCAAGCCGCGCGGGGCGGCGCGAGCGCCGGCGCGGCCGATCAACATCTTTTGGCCGCGGCGGCGGCGCCCGGGAGCGCGGCCGCGCGCGGGCCGCCGCCTCAAAGCGGCTTGCCGTCGCCTCTGAGCGCGGCCACCATGGCCTCGATCGCCCGGCGCGCGCCGGCGACCGCGCCTTCGTCCTTGCCCCTGACCACGATCTGGTTGTTGAAGCGCCCGTCCTTGAAGGCCGGATAGGAGCCGATCGCCACCTCCGGATGGGCGGCGGCGATCGCGCCGAGGGCGTCGCCGTAGCGGCCCTCGGGAATGCTGTCCGCGGAGACGACCTCGACCAGCATGACCGAACCGGTGCTCATGGTCTTGGCGGCGAAATCGAGCATCGCCTGCATGACCGCGGGCACCCCGGCGAGCACGATCACATTGCCGATGCGAAACCCCGGCGCCTTCGAAATCGGATTGTCGATCAGGTCGGCGCCGGCCGGGATGCGCGCCATTCGCCGCCGCGCCGCGGTGAGGTCGGCCGGCAGGTAGCGCTCCATCATGACCGCGAGCGCCCGCGGGTCTTCGTCGATCGTGACGCCGAACGCCCGGGCGATGGCGTCGGCCGTGATGTCGTCATGCGTCGGGCCAATGCCGCCCGTCGTCACGACGTAGTCGTACCGCGCCCTCAGCGCGTTGACCGCCGCGACGATTTCGTCCGCCACGTCGGGCACCACGCGCGCTTCGCGGACGTCGACGCCGATCCGCGCGAGATATTCCGCGATATAGCCGATATTTCGCTCTTTGGTGCGGCCGGACAGGATTTCGTCGCCGATCACGAGGACGGCGGCGGTCACGGTCTTCTGTCCGCTCATGCTGAAAGTCTCCGTCAAACGCCCGCGCGGCGGCGAAATTCCTCCCGCCCCGGGACAACGCCTTGTCTTATCAGCGGCGCGGAGCATATTTGTAGTCTCTGCGAATTCGTCCGGCAAAGGAACCCCGGTGACCACATCGACGACATTCGTGCATGCGGGGGAAAAGGTCTCGCGCCGCCATCGGGCAAATTCGGCTGCATGGGCCGGAGGATTTCGCCGCCATGCGCAAGGCGGGCGCGCTGACCGCGGAGGCGCTCGATCTCATCGGTCCGCTCGTCAAGCCGGGGGTGACGACGGCGAGTCTCGACCGGTTCATATTCGAATTCGCGCGCGACCACCATGCCTATCCGGCGCCGCTGAATTATCGCGGCTATCGCAAGTCGATCTGCACCTCGATCAACCATGTCGTCTGCCACGGCATTCCGGACCAGAAACCATTGCGCGACGGCGACATTGTCAACATCGACGTGACCCTGATCGTCGACGGTTGGCACGGCGACGCGAGCCGCATGTTCGTCGCCGGGGAAGCGCCCCGACGCGCCCAACGGCTGATCGACGTGACCTATGAGGCGATGATGCGCGGGATCGAGGCGATCAAGCCCGGCGCGACCACGGGCGACATCGGCTTCGCGATCCAGTCCTACGCCGAGGGCGAGCGCTGTTCGGTCGTGCGCGACTTCTGCGGCCACGGTCTGGGGCGGTTGTTCCACGACGAACCGAACATCCTGCACGTGGGCCGAAAGGGAGAAGGGGTGCTGCTGCGCCCCGGCATGTTCTTCACGGTCGAGCCGATGATCAATCTCGGCGGATACGGCGTGAAAATCCTGTCGGACGGCTGGACCGCCGTGACCCGGGACCGATCGCTGTCGGCCCAGTTCGAGCACACCGTCGCGGTGACCGAGACGGGTTATGAAATCTTCACCCTCTCGCCCACGGGCGCCGACCGCGCCCCGATCCGATGAAGCCGAAAGCCGCCGAGGGCGATGCTCCTCACTATCATGGGCATCGCGAGCGGCTGCGCGCGCGTCTGCGCGAAGTCGGCGCCGCGGCGCTCGCTGACTATGAAGTTCTCGAACTCGTGCTCTTTCGCGCGATACCCCGCCGCGACGTCAAGCCGCTCGCCAAGGCGCTGATCGCCCGCTTCGGATCGTTTGCCGAGGCGGTCGCGGCGGACCCGCGGAGATTGGCGGAAGTCGAGGGCATGTCCGCCGGCGCGATTGCGGAATTCGGGCTGGTTTCCGCCGCCGCGCAGCGCCTGGCCAGGGGCGCGGTGAAGAAACGTCTGCCGATGGGCTCCTGGAGCGAGGTCGTCGACTATTGCCGCACGTCGATGGCCTTCGAGGGCCGCGAAATCTTTCGGGTCCTGTTTCTCGACAAGAAAAACGGCTTGATCGCCGACGAGGTTCAAGGAACCGGCACTGTCGACCACACGCCGGTCTATCCGCGCGAGGTCATGCGTCGCGCGTTGGAATTGTCGGCGACGGCGCTCGTGCTCGTTCACAATCACCCCTCGGGCGACCCGGCGCCATCGACGCAAGACGTCAAAATGACGCTGGATATCATGGCGATCGGCAAGCCCTTGGGCGTCAGCCGTGCATGATCACATTATCGTCGGCCGAGACGGCCACGCCTCGCTCAAGGGAATGCGGTTGATTTGAAGACGTGGAACGGGTCGATTGGGAGACATTGAAGCAGAATTCGGCAAAATTCACTGGAGCCCGCGCGCCGCTTCCGTTATGTACTGGATGTCGGCCGTTGAGTTTGCAGCGTGATCGGATACGATTATTCTTCGCGGCGCATTGTTCATAATTGCGATCGTCGTGGCGTGAGGTGGTCGGTCTGATGAAATTGCGGTCGATAAAGTCAAGGTTGCACAAATGGCGGGAGTTGCGGGCATATATTCTGGTGGTCATCTGCGCTTACGTCTTGGCGCTGGGTGTCGGATCGTCGTCGGCGCCGTTGCGTGCGAATTTGCAAAATCTTGTCTTCGATCAATACCAGCGTTGGTGGCCGAGACCCTATAATTTCGATCAACCGGTTCGCATTGTCGACATCGACGACGAATCCATCCGTCGGATCGGCCGGTGGCCTTGGCCGCGCCAGACCATGGCGGAGATCGTCGACGCCTTGATGAAGGCCCATGTCGCCGCGGTCGGTTTCGACGTGCTTTTTTCCGAGAAGGATGACTCAGGTCCGGGCGATGCGAATTGCGCGGCGCCCGACGCCAAGGGCGCCAATCCGGACGCGCGCTGCGAGGACGGCGCCGACGGCGATCTTGCATTCGCCCGCGCGATCGCCGATCGCCCCGTCGTTCTCGGCAGTTATTTCACCAACGCAAGCAACGGGCCAAGGAGCAAGATCCCCGCAAAGGCCGGCTTTGCGTTTGTCGGCGACAGCCCCG
This sequence comes from uncultured Alphaproteobacteria bacterium, assembly GCA_963781895.1. Classification (GTDB taxonomy): domain Bacteria; phylum Pseudomonadota; class Alphaproteobacteria; order Rhizobiales; family Beijerinckiaceae; genus Roseiarcus. Next base: position 34,830 of record CAWAIM010000008.1, on the reverse strand, counting down.
CGCCCTATCTTCACCATCTGAGCGAAGCCCTTTGGCCGTTGCCCGCCCTGACGGAAAGCGCGGCGGGGCTCGGCTTCATGAACTGGCTGCCCGACAACGATCGGATCGTTCGTCGGGTTCCATTGCTTCTCGACGTCAACGGGCAGGTCGAGCCGAGCCTCGCGATCGAGACCTTGCGGGTCGCTCAGGGCGCTTCGAGCTATCTGGTGAAGTCCGCCAACGCATACGGGAAAGCGTCGTTGAGCGAGGGCGCCGGCGTCGCGGCGATCAAGGTCGGCGACCTCGTGATCCCGACCCAGCCCGCCAGCGATCTGCGCGTCTGGTTTGCAAAGTCCGACCCGCGCCGGTCGATTCCCGTCTGGAAGATACTCAGTCCCGGCGCCGACCTTTCCGATCTTGCCGGCAAGATCGTCCTCGTCGGCGCGAGCGCCTCGCTGCTGTCGGATATGGTCGCGACGCCGCTCAATCCGTCGACGCCAGGGGTGGAAGCGCATGCGCAATTGATCGAGCAGATCCTCAGCGGCGTGACGCTGCTGCGGCCCGACTGGGCCCCGGGCGCGGAACTGGTGACAGGCGCATTGCTGTCCCTGGGATTGGTCGCGATCGCGCCGCTCATGCCGATCCTATGGACCGCTCTTCTCGGTTTCGTCGCGACCGGGGCGATGATTTATGTGAGCTGGATTGCGTTCACCCAGCATGGCGTGCTGCTGGACCCCGTGGTCCCCAGTCTTTCATCCGGATTCGTATTTCTTGCGGCCGTCGGGCAGCTCTACGGTCAGAAGCGGCAGCAGGTGAATGAAATCCGATCGGCGTTTGGGCGGTTCGTCTCCCCCGCTGTCGTCGCGCGGCTGGCGGAGCATCCGGAGAATTTGCAGCTTGGCGGGCTGCAGCGCGACCTGACGCTGATGTTCTGCGATTTGCGTTCGTTCACCACGCTTTCCGAAGGCTTTTCGGCGGTCGAACTGACGAAATTCCTCAACGAGTATTTGACGCCGATGACCAATGTCGTGCTGAAGGAGATGGGCACCGTCGACAAATACATGGGCGACGCGATCATGGCGTTCTGGAACGCGCCGCTCGACGATCCCGCCCATGGGGTTCACGCGGTCCGCGCCGCGCTGGAAATGCGCGAAACGCTCGCCGATCTCAACATTCAATGGCGAAAGCGGGCCGAACAAGCCGGCGAGGAGTTTCGCCCGGTCAAATTCGGCATCGGCTTGAACACTGGAGAATGCTGCGTCGGCAATCTGGGGTCGACGCTTCGTTTTGATTATTCCGCGATCGGCGACGAAGTGAACGTCGCCTCCAGGCTCGAAGGCTCTTCAAAGTTTTTTGGCGTCGATATCGTCGCCAGCGCCGCCACGCGTGAGGAAGCTCGAGAATTCGCATGGCTCGAAATCGATAAGGTTCAATTGAAGAACAAGACGCGCTCCGTGCCAGTCTATGCATTGGCCGGCAGCGCGGAATACGCCTCCACCGAGGAATTCAAGAGCCTGCTTGCGCGGCACGAGGAAATCTTGGCGGCGTACAGGTCGCGCAGGTTCGCCGACGCCATGCATATGGCGGCGGACGCGGGGAAATTCGCGCCGCTCGAGATTCGTGGCCTTTATTACTTCTACCAAGAGCGCTTCGCCGAACTGGCCGCGCATGATCTCTCCGACGCCTGGTCGCCGATGATTGCTCTCGATGAGAAATGACGCTCCCGCGCGCCTGGTGACGGCGGGGACGATCGCGACCGGGCCCGGCGGGCGGCGCAGGTCCGTTTAGAATAGGTATCGCAGGCCAAGGCCGCCGTGGATGGTGTTTCCGGCGGGCTCGCTTCCGAGGGTGCCGATAGCGAAAGCGTCGATGATCATGCGCTGGTTGACTCGATAGCCGATGCGGGCGCCGTACTCGAACCAGCCCGAGTTCGCGATCGGGTAGGGGGCGACCGTCCCGAAGTCGATGACGCTCGCCAGAGACCCAAGTCCCGCTCCGAACCCGTAGGCGACCGCGCCGCTGACGTTGACCTCGAAATTGCCGGCGAAGAGATGCGTATATTGCGCGCCTATCCTGGCGATATTGAGCGTGTCGAGGCCGTTTGCGACGCTCGCGGGGTAGGGGTTCAGCGGGCTCGTCGCCTCGGTGAACCCGCCCGTCTGCATCCAGTTGCGGCTCAAGTCGGTGTAGACCGCCGCTTCGTCGATCGGCGTCAGGCGCGCGACCCATCCGACGCGTCCGAATATGGCCGCGTTTCGATCGGTCGCCGTCGAACTGCCAAAGCCGTTCGTCAGGCCGTTCGCATAGTAGCGGTTATAGGAAACCTGCTCGTACGGCGTCACGCCGCCGCCGATTTCGAAGAACGGCCGGCTGCGCCCCCAATCGACGAGGTCATAAACCAGCGAACCGGCGAAGATGGGAGCGTTGGCGACGGTTACGCCCGCGGCCGAATATTCATTGTAGGAAAAGCCGCCCATGAAGGTCAGCCGATCGCTGAGAACTCCATCGCCCGTGCGCGCCGAGCGCGTATGAACCGATGGCGCCGAAGCCCGAGCTGCAATTCGAACAATTGATCTGCTCGGTCGCCCCGAGCAGGATCGAGGTGAGCACCCGGTTGGTGATGATCTGGCTTTGTTGCGCCCTCGCCAGATTGTTGAGCGAGTTCGCGATGTCCGAAACCGTCGAGGTCGGCGACGAGACGAGATAATAGGCCTGACTGGATTCGTCGAGCGTGTAACGGTAGCCGCCGACGACTGGCGGGTTGGCGAGCGCGAAGGCGTTGGAGGCAATCGTTCCGCCATTGGTCGCGACGATAATCGGTATGCCGGCGCCCGTCGTCTGCCCGCCGAGGCCGCCGACGTTGCGAATCGTCAGCGACGTCGAGCCCGTCGCGGTTCCGCCGTTGATGATGATCTGATCCGATTTTGAATCGGACCCGCTGAGAAAGGCGTTGAGGGTCACGTTGGCGCCGGAACCGACATAGTTGCCGACCGTCAGCGTCTTGAAGGCGCCGCCGGCGCCCGGCGGAGCGAACACGACCGCGCTGTTGAAGACGCTCAGGGTCGAGACCGTTGACGGCCCCGTCATATTCCACGCCGCCCCGTTCATAAGGTTGACGTTGGAAGTCGACGTCGCGTCGGTGAAGATCGCCCCCGTCAATGTGGAGGCGCTCGCGTTGAGCGTGACATTGCTGCCGGCGGTCGAGGCGAGGAGGTTGTTGGTCGCCGGCGTTGGCGATGGCGCTATTGAAATTGATCGTCGCGAATGACGGATCGGCGAGGATCAGATCGCCGGACTTGTTTTCGAAGTTGAAATTGTCGAAGGTGGCGACGGCGTTCGACGCGTTGATGAATTCGATCGCGTTTCCGACGGTGGAGACGGTTCCCCCGCCCGTGGCGGCGATGGTCGGAGAGGCGCCGCTGAGCGTGAACGCGGGGCTGGAAATCTGTGAGCTCGTGACATTCAACGGGCCGGACGCGGTGACGGCGCTCGAGAACGCTGCGACGCCGACGGAATTCGCGCCCGAAACGCTGATCGTCGTCGGGCCCTGAACGGATATCGCGCCCCCCGCCGCCGCGAACAGGCCGGCGTCCGCGCTCCCATTCAGGGCGATCGTCGTCGCGCCTTTCAGCGTCGCCGAACTGCCGGCGTCGTTGACTTCCACGCCGCCCGCGTTGTCGCCGTTGATGGTGATCCCCAGAATGTCTGCCGCTCGAGATCGAGCCGCCCTGGGTGGCGTAGAGCGCGTAGGCGCCGCCGTTGATGGTAAACGTGCTCGGGCCATTGAGGGCGATCGTCGACCCCGGGCTCTGCGCCCACGCGCCGTAGGCAAAAGGCGCCGTCCCGGTCGTGACCGAGAGGGGACCGGAAACTGTGATCGCCCCGCCTTTGCCGGAGTCGGCGGCGTCGCTGGCGTAGAGGCCGACCGCGCCTTGCCCGGAGGTCGTGATCGTCGCGCCTGAGAGATTGATCTGCGATCCCGAGCCGTCCGCGTTGACGCCGTAGGCGCTGAGACCCGTCGCTTCCGAATTCGTTCCCGAAGTCGAGACCGTGGTCAGTCCGGTCCCCGTGACGACCCCGCCGGCCGTTGCGTAAATTCCGATCGCGCCGTCGCCCTGGGTGGTCAGGACGTTCCCGTCGCCGAGATTGGTCACTGAGCCGGCGCCGCTGACGACCACCGCGTGCGCGTCCTGACCGGATGTGACGATGGTCGCGTCCGTCAGCGTCATCGCGCCGCCGGCCTCGTTGGACCGTCGCCATTGGTGCGCCGAACGCACCGACGCCGTGGGTCTTGACGCCGATCCCGGTCGCGGTCAGCGACGCGCCCGAGCCGTTCGCCGCCACGCCGGCCGAACCCTGCCGAACGTCAGGATCGTGGTCCCTCCATTGAGCGTGATGCTGGCGCCGCCTTCGCCGGCCTGAGAAAGGACGGCGGGAGCGTTGGTCCCGATAGTGGTGATCGACCCGCCGGTGAATGTGGCCGTTCCTCCGTTCACGGCCAGGAGTCCAACGGAGTTCGCTCCCGTTATTGCGCCATCGACGACGGCGCCGGTCGTCACGTCGACGCCCAACGCCGTGAAGGTCGAATTTGCGCCGGTGACGAGGATGCCAACCGAGTTGTCGCCTGAGGTCGTCACCGTCGCGGTGTTGGGTCCAGGGTCGAGGTTGATGGATCCGCCCGTGTCGGCTTGCAACGCGGGGGTGAAGCTGGCGGAGGTCGAGAACGAAACCGAGCCTACGTAGCCGTCTCCGTTAAACGTCCCGAAGATGACGCCGCCCGACGCCCGCCCCGCGATCAGGCCGCTTGTCGTCGTCGAGTAGGTCCCGGAGACAAAGCAACTGTCTCCGGAAAGGGCGAGAACGTGGGAATCAGGAAGGATGGTGCTATTGAACGTGCAACTGGAAAAGGCCGCGCTCGAAGAAAAGACGAGCGCCACAAGGCTCGTCGAAGCGAGAAGCCCAGCTGCGCGTCCCGCCGATCCTGCCCCTATCGCAAGCACAGGGCCCCTCCTTGTTATGCGCCGGCGAAACCGTGGTCGGCGTGACTGGCGCTCCAGCTCATCGGCGCGCCCAGGCAAAGCGCCCCCGGTTCGACGGCCGTCGACGCCTAGCCTCGTTCGAACCCCCAGTCCATTTCACTAAAGCGCGTCGACCGAACAGACATAGCATTTCATCCCTTCGGATGGAATTGCAGGCGAACGAGGGCGGCGCTCGCTCGCGAGACGTTGTTAAGCCTGGACATTCGGCCAAGCGATTTCACGAGGCCGATCCCGACCTGTTCACCGACACGAAAGCAATTGAGTCTTCCGCGTCCGCCGATATCCGGCGAGGCCCAGCCCGACGAAGCCGAGAAACATCATGGCCCAGGTGGAAGGCTCCGGGATCGAGGGGACGGAGACGCGGCCGGTGGTCGTCACCAGAAGCGCGCTCGAGCTAAAGACACTCGAGCCAAAATTGAGAAGCGCGCTCAGTCCGGCAAAAGAATCGTTGGTGAAGTTGAACGTCAGCACGTAATTGGCGTCCGGCGTCGTTGCGAACGTCTGAGAGAACGTGTCGTAATCCCCAGAGGAAAAGCCCCCGAACCACAGCCGAGGATAGCCTCCAAGCGGCTGAATTCTGGCGTCAGTTCCGAATCCGGGCGGGGTGCCGGGCGTCAGCGTCCATGCGGTGGTCAGCAGGTTCGCTCCGCCGCCGCGAGTGACGCTCATGCCAGATACGTACTCATACGCGGTCGTCTGATAGCCGCCGATCGAGATCGTCGTTGTCGCCGCGTTCGCCGTAAAGTCGAGACTGTAGGGCGTTCCGGTCTGACCCGGCGGATCGATGAGCGACAGCAAGGTGGTGGCGGCCTGCGCGGAGGATGCTCCGAGCAAGGCCGCTCCCCCGACCAAGGCCGCAATTACTGATGATAGCTTCCCCATTTCTCGTCCCCGTCATGTCCCGGCGGTTGGTCCGCCATTACCGGCCCCTGTTCTTGTCCCTACCGCCCGCACAGCGCTCCTCCCCCTGCGTCGGCGTAGGTGGCGCCCGAGCAGATCGAGGGGTCGGAGCAGAGCGACCCCAGACTGACCGGCGTCGCCGTCATGGTGGCGCGATTCGAACCCCCGACCTTCTTGACCAGGGCGGTTTGGCCGGAATTCAGGAGCTGTTCGCAATCGCAGCGCCCGCCCTTCGCGCAGCTGCTGAGCTGTTGTTCCAAGCTGACGCCGCTTCGGCGCGGACAGACGAACGCTCGGCCCTCGACCAGCGTCACGCGCGTTTGCGCATTGCGCACGTCGATGTCCAGCACGGTGCCGCGCACGCCGATCGCCGCCGTGGGCGTCTGGATGTTATAGGCTTTCTTGTCGAGGGCGCCGGTCGTGAAGCGAAAAATGCCCTTCGCCAGGTTGACCGCCATCTTCTGTGTGCCGACATTCCCCACATAGACGAATTGATCGAGCACGATGCGCGAGGTCGGACCGACCGCGAGGTTGGTTGAATCGAGAAACACGAGTTTCGCGATCGAATCCGCCCCCGTGCGCACCACTTCGTCCCGAAACACGGCGTCTCCGACCGACAGCGGCTTCGACGCTCCGGCGAATTCACGCGTGACCTGATTTTGGGCGGCGGTCGCCGAGCCGATCGACTGCTGCGCCCGCGCCGAACCCGCGGCGCCGAGCGCGCATATCACACCGATGAACGCGACGATCGCCAAGCCCCGACGACCCGCCATATCCCCTCACGCAAATAGAGCCCAAGTAAATCAGACACAACCAATAAATTGCATATATCGTCGATTGTCAATCGCCATAGGTCGATCGGAGATTTTACTCCCCGCGCCGCGCCGACGCTAGGTCACCCGGCGTATCGACGTCAAACGAGACATTCGAGCCGAAGGCGTCGATCTCGACGACGCTACGTGCGTCCAAGGCGCTGACGAGCCGTCGAGCGCCCTCGTCGCCGGTCAGACGCTTGGCGCTTTCGAACAAATGTCGGCCGAGAAGAACGGGATTGCCGCGCCGGCCGTCCTGCAACGGCGTGGCCGCCTGCGCATGCGGCCGGGCGAGAAAGGCCTCGATCAGGGCGTTGATCAGATCCGCCTCGACTTTGGGCATGTCGCCCAGCAAGACCAGCGCCCCGCCGACATCGCCCGGCATTGCCGCCAGGCCCGCGCGCAGCGAGGATGCGATGCCGCTGGCGTAGTCCGGATTGAAGGCGATCGTCGCCGGCAGGTCGGCGATCGCGGCCTCGACCGCGCGCCGCGCGTGGCCGACGACGACCACGACCGGACGCGCCCTGGAAGCCAACGCCGCCCGCAGCGACCCGGCGCACGATCGGTTCGCCGTTCAGGGTCGCGACCAGTTTCGTCTCTTCGGCGCCGCCTTGGGCGCGAAAGCGCGACGACCGGCCGGCGGCCAGGACGACCGCGCCGATTTTACTCACGCGGATCTCGCGGCTGCGGGCGGGAGGCGATTTCCATCAGGAGGCCGCCGACGCCCATGGCGCGGATGTCGGCGTCGTGAGTCGGCACGCCGGCAAGCATCCTTTGCAGGACCCAGTCGAAGCCGTTTTCCCTCGGCGAGCGCGCACAGCCCGGCGCGCCGATGACCGGCATGTCGCCGCGCGCCGCCAGGAGCAACAGGTTGCCCGGATCGACCGGCATGCCAAACCGCTCGATGCGTCCTCCGAACGCCTCGATGGCGGCGGGAATGACGTCCCTTCGGTCGGTGATGGCCGAGGCGCCGAAGACGATGAGGGCGTCGGCGTCCCGCGACAGCCGCGCAAGGGCGTCGGCGAGGGGCCCGATCTCGTGCGCCGTCGTCTCGTGCGCGACGACGCGCGCTCCGGTCGGCGCCAGGCGCGCCTCCAGAACGCGCAGGGTCTTGGCGACGACGCTGGCCTTAAGGCCCGGCAGCAAGGTCGAGGCGACGGCGATGCGCAGCGGCCGGAACGGCGCGATCGCCACCGCGGCGGAGGGCCCAAGCGCCGCAAGCGCGGCCTCGAGCGTCAGGCCAGGCGTTGCGAACGGAATGATCTTGACGGTCGCGATCATGTCGCCCCTGGCGACGGGACGGTGCCGGGGGATCGTCGCGACCGTGATCGACTCGTCGATCGCGTTGAGCCGATCGATCGCGGCGGCGTCGACGATCGCGAGTCCGGCGGTCTCGGCGAACAGATTGACGCGCCCGGTGAACGGGGTCGCGCAACGCACGGACACGCCCGCCAGGCGCTTAGCCAGCCGAAGGGCGGCCTCATCCTCGACGACGTCGCCGTCTTCGAGGCGGGCCGCCATGACGCTTCGCGACACCCGCCGCCGCCAGCGCGCGCAAGCGTTCAGGCGTGGCGATTTCGCCTTTCTTTAGCGCGATGCCGTCGACCCTCACGCCGTGGGCGACAATGGCGCCCTCGGCCTCGCTGAGGGGGACCGATCCGAATTTCATTTCGCAGCGCTTTCCGAGCGTAACGGCTTCCTGCGCAGCGAAGCGACGATCTCGCCGATGATCGAAACCGCGATCTCGGCTGGACTGACCGCGCCGATATCGAGGCCGATCGGCGCGTGAATGCGCGCCAGCGCCGCGTCGTCGAAGCCCTGCGCGCGCATGCGCTCCAATCGTTTGGCGTGGGTCTTTCGCGACCCGAGGGCGCCGATGTAGAAGCAATCGGCCCTGAGCGCGATCTTCAGCGCCGGATCGTCGATCTTGGGATCGTGCGTGAGCAGGCAGACCGCGGTGTAGGCGTCGAGCGGGGCCTCCGCCAGCGCCTCGTCCGGCCATTTCGCCAGGACCGGCGTTTCCGGAAACCGTTCCGGCGTCGCGAAGGCGGTGCGCGGATCGATGATCGTCACGTCGAGGCCGGCGATGCGCGCGATCGGCGCGAGCGCCTGCGAAATATGCACCGCGCCGACCAGCGTGAGCCGCGGCGACGGCGCCTGCACGGTAAGAAAATAGTCCGCGTTCTCGAACGTGGCCTGGCCGCTCTTGCCCATGCGCAGCGCCGTCGCAAGCTCTTCCGCGAGCGGATCGGCGCCAATGGCGTCGGCCTCGACGAAGCGCTGGTCGCCGTCGGCGAGGCGCGTGACCATGACGCCGCCGCGCCGTTCGCGGCGCGCCGCGTTCATCGCCTTGAGAACGTCGAGACGCATCAGCTCAGCTTCTCGACATAGACCTTGATCCGGCCTCCGCAGGAGAGCCCGACACGCCAGGCGGTCTCGTCGGCGACGCCGAATTCCAACATGCGCGGCGCGCCCTCCGCGATCACCTCCGCGGCCTCCTCCACGACCGCGCCTTCGACGCACCCGCCGGAAACGGAACCGAGGAAATTGCCGTCGCCGTCGATGACGAGGTGCGAGCCGACCGGCCGGGGCGCCGAGCCCCAGGTCTCGACCACGGTCGCGATCGCGACGTCGCGTCCGGCTTGCCGCCAGGACTTCGGCGGCGGCCAAGACATCCTCGTCTCTCGTCAGCATGGGAAAACCTCTCCAGTCTTACCGATCAAGGCGCGACGAACCCCACCCTGGCGTGGGTGCCGTCGCAATAGGGCTTTCGAGAGGAATGGCCGCAGCGGCAGAGCGCGGTCTTCTCGACCCGATCGATCGTGCGCCCCGTGCCCGAAATGATTTCGACCGGACCCGCGACGCCGAGCGGTCCGTTCGGATAGGGGGTGATGGTCAGCACGCCGTCGCGTCTGGCCAGCGCGGCGCTCGTCGTGGTCGCCGGTTCGCCGGTGGCCAGGAACCCCGACCCGACATGCGAGCCGTCGCAATAGGGTTTGTTGTTCGACTGGCCGCAACGGCAAAGCGTCGCGCGAGTCCCGATCGGCGCGCCTGAAAGTTCGATCTCGGCGTGAACCGCCAGCGGACCGTTTTCGCGCACCGTGATCGTGTTGACCTTGGGATTGGCCTCCTCGGCGCCGCCATCGTGGCGCGTGACATGGATGGCGCCGGACGGACAATTGATCGCGACCCGCACCAGGTCTTCCGGGCTCGCCGCGTCGGGATCGATCCAGGGCCCGACGACATTGGCCTTGAACACGCCCGGCTCCGCGAGCACGCACCGGCGAGCGTGAATGCAAAGGCGGCTGTCGAAACGAATGGTGGCCGCCTTGCCCGTCACCGTTTCAACGGCTTGGTCGTTCATTGTCGCTCCTCCCTCTCGCATCCATGCCCGGGTCTCAGCGAAAATGGCCCCGCTCGGCGCCATCCGCAAGACCGCGGCGCATCAGGCGGACGCCAGCAACCACTGTTTCGGGCTGCGGGAAAGGTCGATTGCGCCCGACAGCGCCCGGCAAAGGTCGGCCATGCTGGCGAGATTGTGGATCGGCCGGAACGAATCGACATAGGGCAGCATCGCCCGCACGCCGCCGGCCTTGGCGGAAAAGCCGTCGAAGCGCAACAGCGGATTGACCCAGATCACCCGCCGGCTCGATTTGGCGAGCCGCTCCATCTCGGCTTTGAGCTTATCGACGCCGTCCCGTTCCAGGCCATCGGTGAACAACAGCGTGATTGCGCCCTGGCCGAGCACGCGTCGCGACCACTCGCGGTTGAACTGGAACAGCGCCTCGCCGATTCGCGTGCCGCCCGACCAATCGACCGCGAGCGTCGAGCATTGCGCCAGCGCGTCGTCGGGATCGCGGGCGCGCATGGCGCGCGTGACATTGGTCAGGCGCGTGCCGAACAGGAAGGTGGAGACGCGCCGCCTCTCGCCCAGCGCGTGCAGGAAATGCAGGAACAGGCGCGTGTACTCGCTCATCGAGCCGGAAATGTCGCAAAGCGCGACAATCGGGGGCGGCGCGCCTGATCGGCGCGCGAAACTCGAGATCGATGGCCCCGCCGGGCTGCAGCGAGCGCCGAAAGCTGCGCCGGGCGTCGACGCGCAAGCGCCGGGCGTCGGGCGCAAAGCGCCGCGTGCGGCGATCGTCCTCGGGCATCACGAGCTTCCTGATCGCCTTGCGGGCTTCCTCGATTTCCGCCGCGCTCATCTGCGCGAAATCCTTGGCGCGCAGGATCTCCTTTTCCGACATGGTGAAGCGCGCGTCGAGATCGAGCGAGGGAACCTCCCTGGCCTCGTTGCGCGGCGTCTTGAACAGCGCGTCGGCGACGCGGCTCGCCCCGGCTTCGGCGCGGTTCGGCTTGCGCTGGCTGGGCGCCTGCGGCGACAGCATCGCGATCAGCTTCTCCAGCAGGCCCTTGCGCCGCCAGAAGATCTGGAACGCCTGGTCGAACAGCAGGCTGTGCTCATGCTTCTTGATCAGGACCGCATGCAGCGTCGCATAGAAGTCATCGCGATCGCCGAAGCCCGCCGCCTCGACCGCGTCGAGCGCGTCGAGCACGGCGCCCGGGCCGAGCGGCACGCCCGCCTCGCGCAGGGCGCGGGCGAAATGGACGATGTTCTGCGCCAGCGCGCCGCCGCCCGCGGGCCGCGTCTCTGGTAGGGCGGTCATCCGGGCCGCGGCTCGCTCTCGGCCCGGGCAAGACGCGGCGCGCGCATCCTCAACCCCCTGTTTTCGCCGGCTTCGCCATCCGCTTCTCGCGCGCGAAATAGGCCTTCATCGGCGCGAAGTAGAAGTCTCTCCAGCCGCCATTCTCATAGCTCGTGTGACGGTCGGGCACGCCCTGGTGGAAAAGCGTCAGCCGCGTGCCTGTCTTCGTCGGCGCGAGTTCGACGGTGAGGGTCGAATCCGGGTCGGCGGCCGTGAACTCGCTGGTGCGCCAGGATTGCACGATGCGCGCGCCGGGCGCCAGCGCCAGCGTCTTGCCCGAGATGTAGCCGTCCCAGGCGGTAAACCGGCCGCCGACGCGCTTGGCGATCTTGGCCGCGCCGCCCGTCATCGCGGTGTGGACGGCGCTGTCGAGCCATGCATGGTAAACGGCCTCGGGCGGGGCGGGCAGGGCGCATTCGAGCTTGAAGTCGTAGGTCATCCGGGTCGCGCCTTTTGCGCTAATCAAGCTCCAGGCGGCGCAGTTCGGCGCGCGTCTCCTCGATCAGCGTCTGCGCCCTGGCGCCCTCGATCTTGGCGATGTCGTCCTGATATTTCAGCAGCACGCCGAGCGTATCGGACACTTGCGCCGGGTCAAGGGCGACCGCGTCGAGTTCGGTCAGCGCGGACGCCCAGTCGAGCGTTTCGGCGACGCCGGGCGACTTGAACAGGTCCTGCTTGCGCAGGCGCTGGACGAAGGCGACGAGCTCGCTGGTCAGCCGTTCCGGCGCGCGCGGCGCCTTGGCGCGCACGATCGCCATTTCGCGCGCCGTGTCGGGGTAGCCGACCCAATGATAGAGGCAGCGCCGTTTCAGCGCGTCGTGAATTTCCCGCGTGCGGTTGGAGGTGATGACGACGATCGGCGGCTCCGGCGCCTTCATGACGCCGATTTCCGGAATGGTCACCTGGAAGTCGGACAGGATTTCCAGGAGATAGGCCTCGAACGCCTCGTCGGCGCGGTCGATCTCGTCGATCAGCAGCACCGGCGCGCCATCGACGCTCGGCTCCATCGCCTGCAGCAGCGGGCGCTTGATGAGATAGCGCTCGGAGAAGATGTCGTGCTCGATCCGGTCCTTGTCGTGTTCGCCGGCGGCCTCGGAGAGCCGGATCGCCATCATTTGCGCGGCGTAGTTCCACTCGTAGACCGCGGTCGCGACGTCGAGACCCTCGTAGCATTGCAGGCGGATCAGCCTGCGGCCGAGCGAAGCGGCCAGGACCTTGGCGACCTCCGTCTTGCCGACGCCTGCCTCCCCTTCGAGAAACAGCGGCCGGCCGAGACGCAGGCTCAGGAACAGGACGGTCGCCAGCGACCGGTCGGCGACATAGGAGGCGCTCTCGAGCAGCGCCAGCGTTTCGTCGATCGAGGCCGGCAGGGCCGACGGTTGAGGGGGCATTTGGGCTCCGCCAGCTGAAGCGCGAATCCCTTCTCCGGCGCGCGGGAGAAGACGGCGCGAAGCGCCGGGTGAGGGTCTTCGCTTCCTCTTGCAGACCCTCATCCCGACCCCTCTCCCGCACGCGGGAGAGGGGTGCGTGGCCCTTCAGCCCGCCGCCGCGACCGCGCGCCTCGCCATCACGCCGATGAGATGGGCGCGATACTCGGCGTCGGCGTGGATGTCCGAGTTGAGGCCGTCTTTGGACACGGCGACGCCCTCGAGCGCCGCAGGCGAGAAATTCGCGTTGAGCGCCGCCTCGAGCGCGCTGGCGCGGAAGACGCCGTTCGCCCCCGCGCCGGTCACCGTGACGCGCACCCCGCCCGCCGTCTTGGCGACGAACACGCCGACCAGCGCATAGCGCGAGGCGGGATTGGCGAATTTCATGTAGGCCGCCTTCTGCGGGATCGGGAAGCTCACCTTGGTGATGAGCTCGCCCGGCTCGAGCGCGGTCTCGAACAGGCCCTTGAAAAAGTCGTCGGCCGCGATTCGGCGCTTGCTGGTGACGATGGTCGCCCCGAGCGCCAGGACGGCGGCGGGGTAGTCGGCGGTCGGATCGTCGTTGGCGAGCGAGCCGCCGATCGTGCCCCGGTTGCGCACGTGGGGATCGCCGATGCCGCCGGCGAGCTTGGCGAGCGCTGGAATCGCCGCCTGGACAACGGGGCTGCGGGCGACGTCGACGTGGCGGGTCATGGCGCCGATCACGAGGGCGTCGCCCTTCGCGCGCGATGCCGGCGAGCTCCGGGACGTCTTTCAGATCGATGATGGCGGACGGCGAGGCGAGGCGCTGCTTCATCGTCGGCAGCAGCGTCATGCCGCCGGCGAGCGCCTTGGCGTCCTCTTTCGCGAGGGCGGCGAGGGCGCCCGAGAGCGTGGTCGGGCGATTGTATTCAAAGGCGTACATTGTTCATGTCTCCGAATGAGGGCGTCGGAGAGGCGGCCCCATTTCGCCGCCTCCGGTTCGATTCATTCCGCGGCGCGCTTCGTCACCGCTTTTTGCGCGGCGCGCCACACGACCTGCGCGGTCGCGGGCATCGTCACATTCTCGTGGCCGAGCGCGTCGGTGATGGCGTTGATGACGGCGGGCGGCGAGGCGATCGCGCCCGCCTCGCCGCAGCCCTTGATGCCGAGCGGATTGGACGGGCAGGGGGTCTCGATCGTGTCGACCTTGAAGGACGGCAGGTCGTCGGCGCGCGGCATGCAATAGTCCATGTAGCTCGCCGTCAGCAGTTGGCCGTCTGCTGTCGTAGTGCGCGCCTTCGAGCAGCGCCTGACCGACGCCCTGCGCGATGCCGCCGTGCACCTGACCCTCGACGATCATCGGATTGATCAGCTTGCCGAAGTCGTCGACCGCGGTCCAGCGGTCGATCGTCACGACGCCGGTCTGCGGATCGATCTCGAGCTCGCAGATGTGGACGCCGGCCGGGAAGGTGAAGTTGGTCGGATCCCAGAACGCGCCTTCCTTCAGGCCGGGCTCGAGTTCCTGGCCGTTGAACTTATGCGCGATATAGGCGTTCAGCGCGACCGAGCCGAAGTCGATCGACTTGTCGGTGCCCTTGACCGTGAACTTGCCGTCCTTGAACTCGATGTCCCCTTCCGAGGCCTCGAGCACATGGCCGGCGACCTTCTTCGCCTTGGCCTCGATCTTGTCGAGCGCCTTGGAGATCGCCGACATGCCGACCGCGCCGGAGCGCGAGCCATAGGTGCCCATGCCGAACTGCACCTTGTCGGTGTCGCCGTGGACGATCGAGACGTTCTCGATCGGGAATGCCGAGCCGCGAGGAGACGAGCTGCGCGAAGGTCGTCTCGTGGCCCTGGCCGTGACTGTGCGAGCCGGTCAGGACCTCGACCGTGCCGATCGGATTGACCCGCACTTCCGCCGATTCCCAGCAGTCCGACGCCGCCGCCGAGCGAGCCGACCGCCTGCGAGGGCGCGAGGCCGCAGGCCTCGATATAGGCGGAGAAGCCGACGCCGCGCAGCTTGCCCTTGGCGGCCGAGGCCGCCTTGCGCGCGCCGACGCCTTTGTAGTCGGCGAGCTCCAGCGCCTTGTCGAGCGCGGCGGCGATAGTCGCCGACGTCATAGATCATGATGACCGGCGTCTGATGCGGGAACGAGGTGACGAAATTCATGCGGCGGAACTCGGCCGGATCGCGGCCGGTCTCGCGCGCCGCGACCTCGACCAGGCGCTCGACGACGAAGGTCGCTTCCGGCCGGCCGGCGCCGCGATAGGCGTCGACCGGCGCGGTGTTGGTGTAGACCGCGTCGACCTCGGCAGTAGATGTTCGGAATGTTGTACTGGCCCGACAGCAGCGGCGCGTAGAGATAGGTCGGCACGAACGACGAGAATGTCGACAGATAGGCGCCGAGATTGGCGATCGTGTGCACGCGCAGCCCGGTGATCTTGCCGCTGGCGTCGAGCGCGAGTTCGGCGTGGGTCACGTGATCGCGGCCATGCGCGTCGGAGAGAAACGACTCGGTGCGCTCCGCCGTCCATTTGACCGGCCGGTCGATCTTCTTGGCCGCCCAGGCGCAGACGGTCTCCTCGGCGTAGATGAAGATCTTCGAGCCGAAGCCGCCGCCGACGTCGGGCGCGATGACGCGCAGCTTGTGCTCGGGCGCGATACCGACGAAGGCGGAGAGCACGAGGCGCGCCACATGCGGGTTCTGGCTCGTCGTATAGAGCGTGATCGTGTCGGTCCCCGAATCGTACTCGCCGACGGCGGCGCGCGGCTCCATCGCGTTCGGGATCAGGCGGTTGTTGACGAAATCGAGCTTCGTCACATGCGCCGCGGCGGCGAAGGCCGCGTCGGTCGCCGCCTTGTCGCCGAGGTGCCAGTTGTAGATCGTGTTGTTCGGCGCGACGTCGTGGAGTTGCGGCTGGCCGGCATTGGCCGTCGTCGCGGTATCGACGACGGCCGGCAGCTCGCCGTAGTCGACGTCGATCTTCTCCGCCGCGTCGCGCGCCTGAGCATAGGTGTCGGCGATGACGACGGCGACATGGTCGCCGACATAGCGCACCTTGCCCTGCGCCAGCGCGGGATGGGCGCCGGCCTTCATCGGCGAGCCGTCCTTCGAATGGATCATCCAGCCGCAGATGAGGCCGCCGACCTTGTCGGCCGCGATGTCGTCGCCGGTGAAGATCGCGACCACGCCCGGGCGCCTTCAGCGCGGCCGACGTATCGATCTTGTCGATCGTCGCGTGCGCGTGCGGCGAGCGCAGGAAATAGGCGTAGGCCTGGCCGGGACGATTGACGTCGTCGACGTAATGGCCCTTGCCGGTGATGAAGCGGATGTCTTCCTTGCGTTTGACGGAGGCGCCGATGCCTGTCGCGCTCATAAGTCTCTCTCCCTTGGAATTGCTGTTAGCGTCCTGCTATTCGGCGGCCTGCGAGGTCGCGCGCGGCGCCCATTTCGCGCGCGCCCTGGACGACCGCCTTGACGATGTTGTGGTAGCCGGTGCAGCGGCAGATATTGCCCTCGAGCCCGTGGCGGATCGTCGCTTCGTCGAGCCCTGCGCCTTCGCGGTTGACGAGGTCGATCGCCGCCATGATCATGCCCGGCGTGCAGAAGCCGCACTGCAGGCCGTGATTGTCCTGGAAGGCCTGCTGCATCGGATGCAGCTTGCCGTTCTTGGCGAGGCCCTCGATCGTCGTCACCTGCGCGCCGTCGCAAGTCGCCGCCAGGACGGTGCAGGACTTGATCGCCGCGCCGTCGACATGGACGACGCAGGCGCCGCACTGCGACGTGTCGCATCCGACGTGCGTGCCCGTCAGCCGCAGATTCTCCCGCATGAACTGCACAAGCAGGGTTCTCGGATCGACGTCCGCCGAAACCGCCTTGCCGTTCACCGTCATTGAGACGTGAACCATCCCTTTATCCACATCCACCATCGCTTCCTCCATGAAACGCCTTGCGTCGTTCCGCCGCCGGCGGGCGTTTGCCCGCCGGCGACGGCTTCGACCTTGATTGTCTCGGGCGCTCCGGCGGGCGCCGCCGGCCCCGGACCGCCGCCCGCGGCGGCGGCGAAATTGGCGAAAAACTTGTCGGCCATGTTCTTCGCCACGCCGTCGACCAGGCGCGCGCCGAGCTGAGCCATTTTGCCGCCGACGTGGGCCTCGACATTGTAGCGCAGCAGCGTGCCGCCCTCGACGTCGGCGAGCGACACTGTCGCGCCGCCCTTGGCGAAGCCGGCGACGCCGCCCTCTCCCTCGCCCACGATCCGGTAACTGACGGTCGGCACCAGGTCGGTGAGTTCGACCTTGCCTTTGAAAGTGGCGCTGACCGGTCCGATTTTGGTTTTGACGACGGCGACGAAGCCGTTTTCGCCCGTCCTCTCGAGCGACTCGCAGCCGGGGATGCAGGCCTTGAGCACCGCCGGGTCGTTGAGCAACGCCCACACCTTCGGCCGGTCGGCCGGAAGCGTCGCTTCGCCGGTCATGGTCATCGCCACCGAACGCTTCCTCCCTTCGCGGACCTGCGGGCCCTCGATCAGCCATCTCTCGCGCGCAACCTCGACAGGCGCGCCCGTCGAGAGCGGCTGGACACGGCGTCTGGGGATTCTCGTACCCGTCGCTGGCGTCAAAGTCCATATCGCACGACGTCAATCGTTATTCCCATTTGGATATATCAATCGCCGAACCTCACCTGGCTCGCACGCGATCGGCGGGCGGCGACATCGCGGCCGCGGCCGACTTTCGCGAGTTCGGCGCTCCAACAGCCGTGCGATTTCGAGGCAGTTGCCGCCGCGACCGGCGGCGGTTAGGTTGCCCACCGCGACAAACGCCGACTCGAACGATTGCTTTGGCCGGACTCGGCGCTCAAGGCGAGCAGCGCGATCAGTTCGAGGACGGGGCCGCTGAGCGCAGATGTGGCACGTTTCCTGCGTGTCCGGGGGAAACTGGAGGGCGGATTGGCGCATGGATAATTTCCTGCAGCAGCTGATCAATGGGCTCACGCTCGGATCGATCTACGGACTGATCGCCATCGGCTACACGATGGTGTACGGCATCATCGGCATGATCAATTTCGCCCACGGCGACGTGTTCATGCTCTCGGCCTTCATCGCTCTGATCGTGTTCATGATCCTGACCCAGATTCTCCACCTGGGCTCCCTGCCGCTCGCCTTCATTATCGTTCTGATCGCGGGGATGGCGCTGACGGGGCTGTGGAACTGGTCCATCGAACGCATCGCTTACCGGCCGTTGCGCGGATCGTTCCGCCTGGCGCCGCTGATCTCGGCGATCGGCATGTCGATTTTCCTGTCCAATTTCGTCCAGGTCATTCAGGGGCCGCGCAACAAGGCGGCGCCGCAACTGCCCAATCGCGTCTACAATCTGACGGGCGGCGCCTACAATGTCACGCTGTCGCTGCGCCAGGTCCTCATCATGGTCGTGACCGTCGTCCTGCTCGCGGCCTTCTGGTATCTCGTCAAATACACGTCCCTCGGACGGGCGCAGCGCGCCTGCGAGCAGGACAGCAAGATGGCGGCGTTGCTGGGCATCGACGTCGACGCGACGATCTCGATCACGTTCGTCATCGGCGCCGCCCTCGCCGCGGTCGCCGGCGTCATGTTCGTCATTTACTACGGCGTGGTGAATTTCGCCGACGGCTTCGTGCCGGGCGTCAAGGCCTTCACCGCCGCGGTGCTGGGCGGCATCGGCTCCCTGCCGGGGGCCGTTCTCGGCGGCCTGCTGATCGGGCTCATCGAAGTGTTCTGGTCGTCCTATTTCACCACCGACTACAAGGACGTGGCGGCGTTCATGATTCTCGCCATCACTCTGATCTTCCTGCCCTCCGGCATTCTCGGCCGGCCCGAAGTGGAGAAGGTCTGAGCATGACCGCGGCGCCGCAGAACCCTTCGCTCGCCGACGACGCCGCAGGCTCCGGGCAACTCGTTCCCGCGCTTCGAACGGCCGCGGCCGCGGCGCTCGTCGCCTTCTGCCTGGCGTTCCCGATCATCAGCTATCATGCGGTCGAGAACATCAACAACGTGCTCGTGCTCAGCGGCCGCTGGCCGCTGACGTTCACGATCACCGCGATCGTGTTCATTTTCGTGTTTTTGCGCCAGATGGCGCGCGCCGACTGGCGGATCTGGTTCGACCGGGTCGGTTCGATCGCGGCCGGCGGCATGGGCGGCGCGTTGGTGGAGGCGGCGCGCGAGGGCGAGGGGGTGGCGCCGCCGTCGCGCGCCCGGGTCGCGTTCTCCCGCTATGTCGGCCCATTCATGCTCGGCCTTGTCGTGCTGTTTCCGCTCCTCGCGCTCGGCCTGCTCGGTCCGAACGCCTCCCTGAAGTGGATCAACAATTACGGCGTCCAGATCATGATCTACGTGATGCTGGGCTGGGGATTGAACATCGTGGTCGGGCTCGCCGGACTGCTCGATCTCGGCTATGTCGCCTTCTACGCCGTCGGCGCCTATTCCTACGCGCTTCTGTCGACGACCTTGGGCCTGTCGTTCTGGATCTGCCTGCCGCTGGCGGGCGTGCTCGCCGCGATGTGGGGGCTCATTCTCGGCTTTCCGGTTCTGCGGTTGCGCGGCGACTATCTGGCGATCGTCACCCTGGCGTTCGGAGAGATCATCCGCATGGTCCTCATCAACTGGGTCGACCTGACCAACGGCTACGCCGGCATCGCCGAAATTCCCCATGTCACGTTCTTCGGCATCCCCTTCGACGACAACGATGACGGATTCGCGGCGATTTTCCATCTGCCCTACACGCCCGATCTACCGCACGATCTTTCTCTTCTATCTGATCCTCGCCCTGGCGCTCTTGACGAATTTCGTCACGAAACGGCTGCGCAAGCTGCCGATCGGGCGGGCGTGGGAGGCGTTGCGCGAGGACGAGATCGCCTGCCGGTCGCTCGGCATCAACACCACCAACACCAAGCTGACGGCGTTCGCGCTCGGCGCGATGTTCGGCGGCTTCGCCGGATCGTTCTTCGCCGTCCGTCAGGGCTTCGTCAGCCCGGAGAGCTTCACCTTCATCGAATTGGCCACGATTCTCGCCATCGTCGTGCTGGGCGGGATGGGCTCGCAGATCGGCGTCGCCATCGCCGCGGCGGTCATGATCGGCGTTCCCGAACTGATGCGCGAACTGTCCTGGATGAAATTGGTGTTCGGCCAGAATTTCGATCCGACCCAGTACCGCATGCTGCTGTTCGGCGCGGCGATGGTCGTCATGATGATCTGGAAGCCGCGCGGCCTGGTCTCGACCCGGTCGCCGTCGATATTCCTCAAGGAGCGAAAAGCCGTGTCGGGCGATTTCGTCAAGGAGGGACACGGCTGATGAACTGGCTGGACCACCCGCTGCTGACGGTCGAAAACCTGACGATGCGATTCGGCGGTCTCGTCGCGGTCAACGCCTTCTCCTTTTCGGTCGGACGCGGCGACATCACCGCGCTGATCGGGCCGAACGGCGCCGGCAAGACCACCGTCTTCAACTGCGTCACCGGTTTCTACAAGCCGACCGAAGGACGGCTGGCGCTGGCGCGCGACGGCATCGCCACGCCCGAGGACGTCGCGGCCGTCACGCGTTCGAGCGGCCGCCACGCGACGACGGCGAACGGCGAATTGTTCCTGCTCGAACGCATGCCCGGCCATGAGATCGCCCACAAGGCGCGGGTCGCGCGCACGTTCCAGAACATCCGGCTGTTTCAGGGCATGACGGTGCTGGAAAACCTCCTGGTCGCCCACCACAATCCGCTGATGCTCGCCAGCGGCCTGACCGTGCTCGGCCTGATCGGCGCGCCGGGCTATCGCCGCAAGGAGGCCGAGGCGCTCGACCACTCGAAATACTGGCTCGACAAGATCGGCCTCATCGACAGGGCCGACGACCCGGCGGGCGATTTGCCCTACGGCGCCCAGCGCCGGCTCGAGATCGCCCGCGCCATGTGCACGCACCCGGTGCTCCTGTGTCTCGACGAGCCGGCCGCGGGCCTCAACCCGCGCGAATCGGCGGAGCTGAACACGCTGCTGCGCTCGATCCGCGCCGACCACAATACGTCCGTGCTGCTGATCGAGCACGACATGTCGGTGGTGATGCAGATTTCCGACCACGTGGTGGTGCTCGACTATGGCGTCAAGATCGCCGACGGCACGCCGGCGGAAGTGCGCGCCGATCCGAAGGTCATCGCCGCCTATCTCGGCGTCGCCGACGAGGAGGAGCTGAAATCGGTCGAGAAGGAATTGGAGCAATGAGCGCGGCGGCGGCGGCGGGACCAGCGCCGCTCCTCCAGCTGCGCGGGATCGAGACCTTCTACGGCAAGATCCAGGCGCTCAGGGGCATCGACATCGACGTCAACAACGGCGAAATCGTCACGCTGATCGGCGCCAACGGCGCCGGCAAGTCGACGACGATGATGACGATCTTCGGCGCCCCGCGCGCCCGGCGCGGCAGGATCACGTTCGACGGCAGGGACATCACCAACCTGCCCACCCACATGATCGCGCGACTGTCGATCGCCCAGTCGCCCGAGGGCCGGCGCATCTTCCCGCGCATGACCGTGTTCGAGAACCTGCAAATGGGCGCCGCGATCGACAATTTCGCCCATTTCGACGAAGACCTCGAGCGCATGTTCGCGCTGTTCCCGCGGCTCAAGGAGCGCGCGCCGCAGCGCGGCGGAACGCTGTCGGGCGGCGAGCAGCAGATGCTGGCGATCGCCCGCGCCCTGATGAGCCGCCCGCGGCTGCTGCTTCTCGACGAGCCCTCGCTCGGCCTCGCGCCGCTCGTGGTCAAGCAGATTTTCGAGGTGATCGCCGACCTCAACGCGCGCGAGGGGCTGACGGTGTTCCTGGTCGAGCAGAACGCGTTTCACGCGCTGAAGCTCGCCCACCGCGGTTATGTGATGGTCAATGGCGCGATCACCATGCAGGGCGGCGGCGCCGAGTTGCTGGCGCGCCCCGAAGTGCGCGCGGCCTATCTCGAGGGAGGCCACTGATGGCCGGCATCTTGTGGGACGAGGCGCCCTATGGGCTGCTGACCTTCATCGTGCTCACCCTGGTTCTGGGCGGGTTGGGGGCCTGGGCGACCGGGCGGGCGATGGCGCTGACCTGGCGGCCGATGCCGATGCTCGCCGCCTATATGGTTCTTCTGACCGCGGGGGTGCGCTTTCTTCACTACGCGCTCTACGCCGAGCCGTTGCTGTCGCTGAAATTCTTCATCGTCGCCTATGTCTGGATGATCGCGGTCGGCGCGCTCGGCTACCGCTCCATGCGCGCGAACCAGATGGCGACGCAATATTCCTGGGCCTATCAACGCTCGGGACTGAATTGGCATGCGAAGGGCAACGGCTGAAGGTCCAATCGAGGCGGCGGCTCGAGCTTGGCGTTTTTTAAGGTGACTCGCGCGCGAAAAAGAGATTGTGTCGGCGGCCAAGGTGGAATTGCGTTCTGCCAGGGTGCGCAAGGGAGGGCCGAGCGCCCCATCAAGCTGAAGGAGTAGGTGTATGTCAAAGCATTGGTTGTCCGGCGTCGCGCTCGTCGCCGCCATGGCGTTGTCCGGCGCCGCCAGCGCCCAGATCAAAATGGGCGTGACCGGCCCGATCACGGGGCCGAGCGCCGCGTTCGGCGCGCAGCTGGTCAACGGCACGCAGCAGGCGGTCGACGACATCAACAAGGCCGGCGGCATCCTCGGCCAGAAGATCACGCTCGAGCAGGGCGACGACGTGGGCGATCCGAAGCAGGGCGTGTCGGTCGCCAACAAGTTCGTCGGCGACGGCGTCAAGTTCGTCGTCGGACCGTTCAACTCCGGCGTCACCATTCCGTCTTCCGACGTCTATAACGAAAACGGGATCCTGATGATCACCCCGTCGGCGACCAATCCCAACGTCACCGACCGGAAGCTGTGGAACGTGTTCCGCACCTGCGGCCGCGACGACCAGCAGGGGATGCTGTGGGCCGAATACGCACGCGACAAGCTCAAGGGCAAGAAGATCGCGATGGTCCACGACAAGACGACTTACGGCAAGGGTCTCGTCGACTCCGCGCGCGAAAACATGCACAAGTTCGGCATCAAGGAAGTCCTTTATGACGGCGTCAACACCGGCGAAAAGGACTATTCGGCGATCGTCTCCAAGATCAAGCAATCCGGCGCCGACTATCTGATGTGGGGCGGCCTGCAGACCGAGGGCGGCCTCGTTGTCCGCCAGATGCGCGACCAGGGCCTGAAGACGGTGATGATCTCCGGCGACGGCATCACATCCGACGAGTTCGCCCAGATCGGCGGGCCGGGCGTGGAAGGCACGCTGATGTCGTTCGGTCCCGATCCGCGCAAGAACCCGGCGGCGAAAGACATCGTCGCCGAGTTCAAGGCCAAGAACTTCGATCCGGAGGCCTATACGCTCTACTCCTACGCCGCGGTGCAGATCATCCAGCAGGCGGCGGAGAAGGCGAAGTCCCTCGAACCGAAGAAGATCGCCGAAGTGATGCATTCGGGCATGCCCTTCCACACCGTGATCGGCGAGATCGCCTACGACAAGAAGGGCGACCGCACGACCGTCGACTATGTGTGGTACGTTTGGGAGAAGGGCGCCGACGGCAAAATCTCCTATAGGCAGATGTGACCTTGCCGCCAGGCGCTTAAATCGAGGGAAACCCGCCGGAAACGGCGGGTTTTTCATGTGGGCGGAGGCCTTTTGAGGTAGATGAGCGCCACGGGCCGCGCGGGTCGCGGAAGGACGGCGACCCATGGCTTCGCAGGCGCCGCCGCCAACCGTCGTCCCGAGGCGCCGCCGCCCGCCGTCGTCCCGATGGGCCACAACCGCCCTCGTTCCTGAGGCGCCGCGAAGCGGCCTCGAAGGACCAATCCAGAGTGCGGTTTCTGGCCTATCCCACCAGCCCGAACTGCGGAAAGGTCTCGATCAGCCACAGGGACACGTTCTGGAAGCCGCCGGTGAGAAAGGCGACGCCGGTCAAGACCAGCAGCACGCCGACCGTCTTCTCGATCCGGCCGAATTGCTTGCGCATGTGGGCGGCGGCGCGCATGAACGGGCCGATCGCGACGGCGGCGAGGATGAAGGGCACGCCGAGGCCCATGCTGTAGACGGCGAGCAGGCCGGCGCCGCTGGCGACGGTCTTCTGGCTGCCGGCGACGGCGAGAATGGTCGCGAGGATCGGGCCGATGCAGGGCGTCCAGCCGAGCGCGAACGCCATGCCCATCGGATAGGCGCTCCAGGCGCCCGCCGGCCGTTCGATTTCGAGCCGCTTCTCGCGCATCATCGCGCCGATCCGGAAAATGCCGATGAAATGCAGCCCCATCAGCACGACGCCGATTCCGGCCACGATCGACAGCACATGGCTCCATTGCCTGAACAGCGCCCCGAATTCGGAAGCGGTGGCGCCGAAAGCGACGAAAACGGTGGTGAAGCCGGCGACGAACAGAAGGGCGGTGACGAGGATGTCGCGCCGCGCCCGCGCCTCGCCCTCGTCGACCAGCGCCTCGACGCTCGCGCCGGCCAGATAACACAGATAGGGCGCGGCCAGCGGCAGCACGCAAGGCGATACGAAAGAGATGAGGCCGGCGCCGAAGGCGGCGGGTATGGTGACGTCGGTCATGGCGACTAAATGGCCCTTCGCCGGCGAGGCGTCAAATGGCGGCCGCGGCCGGCCTCGCCGAACCCTCGCCCGCTGCGCCCTCCCGCGAACGGCGACGGCGAACAACGCTGCCCACTCGACGGGCGATGCCGGAGAGCGCGGCGGGCGAAGTCCATGTTAGCTAAACCATTGAAAGTTTAATAGTTATTCATGATTTTCCGACAATTTCTTTCAGAAAACCAGAAAATCGGCTATAGTGTCTCCTTGATCGCCGCCCTGGCGGCGCTGGAGAACCATCGATGGCCGACGACCCCGCACCCCCTTCGCGCCGGCGCGCAGCGCGAGAAGCGGCGCGGGCGCGGCGGACGAAAAAGACGGAGCGGCGAGAGGTCTATTTCGACCTTCTCGCCTCCGGCTATTCCCATCAGCAGATCGCCGCGGCCATGGAGGTCAGCGTCGCCGCGGTGCGGCGCGAGATCGAAGGGGCGATTGTCGAGCGGCGGCTCGACGCGCCCGATCGATACATTCACGTGCAGGTGGCGCGGCTGACCAAGGCGCTTCGCGCCGCGGACAATTCGATCGAGCGCGGGGACCTGAAGGCGGTTGCGCCGTTCGTCAGGCTCGTGGCCGCGCTCGACCGCTATCATGGGCTCGGCGCCAGATCCAGGCCGGCGCCGCCGGCGGCGCTCGCGCCGCCGCGCCAGTTTACCCCCTCGCCCCCGCTCGCCCTCACGCACGTCGTAACGCCCTTGGACGATCGCCCGGCGCGCGCCGACGATGTTGCGGAAAACGGCGCCTAAGATGTTGAAATCGCTCGCGCGCTCACAGAAACGCGCGGTTGTTTCGCGAGTTCTGCGATCGCTGCGACGCGGCGCGGCGCCGCCCCCGCCGCCATGACGCTCCCCGCCGAAGTTGCGAATTTGGCGCCTATCACCTTGAAATCGCTCGCGCGCTCGAATAACTGCGCGGGGTCGCGCGGCGGCGCCCGTGGGAGCGGCGCCCGGAGACCCCGCAAAAAAAGGCCAGATTACGGGTAACAGGAGCAAAAGTCCTGGCGTGGGCCGGCTTGGGGTTGGTCTGAGTCGATACTGGGGCTGGGAAGGATTCCGAACCGGCGGTTTTCTGACTCGATGGGGGAATGTCGCCGCCACTGGACATCGACGCGCTTTCGCCGGCCGGGCTGAAGAGCCTGGTGTCGAAGCTTTTCGAGGAGGGTGCAGAACTTCGGCGAATGGTTGCTGCGTTGGGTGACGAGATCGCACGGCTGAAGGGCGGCCTGGTCGGCCGGACATGAAGGCGAACGTCAAGCCCAGCGGCATGGAAAAGGCGAGCGAAGCGCGACCGGCGGACAGGTCTGGCGAGCGCCGTCGGCGCGGCGGCGCGCGCGCAAAGCTGGTGATCGATGAGGAGCGCAAGCTTCCGCCACTCACACAGGGCCCCCTATTCGCGGACGAACGGCCGCTTACCGCCCAGCCCGCAGAGGTAATCGAATGGAGTCCCTCTCCGAAGAAAAGTGCTGAAAGCCTCACACGACGGGGCTTTCAGCGCTCTTGTCCGTAAGTGCGTCAGTAGCCCCCGACGCATTGCCGCGCCGACTAATGTTCTCCGTCACCTTTGGCAATATTCGCGCCGGAACGCCGATGGCGGTGGCTCCAGCGGGGACATTCTCTATAACAAGAGAACTCGCGGCAATAATCGCGCCATCGCCTATGGTTACCGGCCCGAGGATGCAGGAATGACAAGCTATCAAGACGTGGTCGCCTATAGTCGCCCCGCCCGGACGAACGCCTGCTCCGATCGTGCAGACATGATGCAACGCGCAATCCGCACCTATTTTGGCCCCAGCGATGACTCTGATTTGAGCGCCGTGCGGAATCAACAAGCCTGGTCCTATTTCTGCAGAGGGATTCAGGTCGACGCCTATCGCCATAACAAGCAATTTTCGCATGACCACAAGCACCACGACCGCCGGCATCCAAAGCCATCGTGGCTGACGCTTATTGACGACCTTTTGCAGGCGAAACAGCGCTAGCGCCCAGAAGCCCTCCGACCCCCAGCCGCTATAGCCGTGCTGCCGGAAGCGGGCGAAATCCGCTTGTAGAGCTCTCCACTGGCTATCCCCAGCCCAAGTCTTCACAGTGTTGCCGTCGTATTTCATTTCTTGGCGCGATCCTTGCCAATCCTCCTGAGTCGACCACGACATGCGTAGCAGATGCTCACGCGGAAGCCCGAATTAGTATTGGAGATGCGTTTTGCAGTTCGGCCGGTAACCCCTTCCAACCGATATCCTCCAGTTAACGCTAATAGCTACACAGAGAGTGACGTATTCGACGCATATTTGCAAGGCGCGGCGCCGCGCAATAGTGCTCGCGAGCCAATCGAACCCAATTCAGCGACGGCATCGTGATCGTTACTCTCCACTCGTTCTCGACGAATCGCCAGCAAAGGGCCGCCGCTTTCCCCGGCCAGCAACAACCTCGTGTACGGTATGGGTTAGGCCCAGGCCGTGGCGTCAGCAGGCGGGCGATGACGCTACCCGGTGCGTCGCGCCAGTTTACCCGCAGCGCCGATTTTGAGCGAAGCAACGAATTAAATCGCCACGGGAATTTTATGATGCTCGAGACGCTTCCGGCATTCCGCAAGAATTTCATCGCGGATCCTTGCCCTAAATTCTGGTTGCTGACTCTCGTCATGAATTCTCAGGACGACATCCGCCACGACGAGATCGCCCGTGATCGGATTTCGGCGAGCCATGACTTGTGACATCAGAACATCGTCATGGGCATTGATGACCCGCTCGACTTCCTCCGGATGCACCTTCAGACCGCCAATGTTGATGACGCCTGAACGCCGCCCCCTGAAAAAGCATCGATCACCCTTAATCTCCACCAGGTCGTCAGTATCGACGAAACCTTCCGCGTCAAGCAGATTGGCGACATCCCGCCCCACATAACACAGCGCTGTCCGCGCGGAGCGAACGCGCAGGGAGCCTTCGGTTATTCGCAGTTCGACATCGTCCAGACCACCAAGAAAAGATGCCGGAAAGCCCTCGCGACCGTCTGTGACTTCGAAGACCACCCCGGCTTCGGTGGACGCGTAGGCATGGACGATACGGGCGCGAGGCCACGTAGCGTGCAGCGCCGTCAGAATGGCGCCATCGGATATTTCGCCCGAGAGGCGAATATATTCTGGCGCGATTAATTTCGCATCCGGGTTCATCAGCAGACGCCGCCAATGCGAGGGCGTCCCTGAAATGTGGGTGACGCCGGCATCGGCGCAACGCGCAAGGTATTTGCCGAACGCCTCGCCTGAGTCACTCAACAGAAGACGCGCACCGGCGCTGCAAGCGCGTAAAAAAATCTGGAGTCCGCCATAACGGCGGATATCGTAAAACGTCGCCCAAACCGGAATCGCCCCGCTGGGCGCGCTATTCTTGATGGCGCCAAGCAACCCGGCGAGATGATGCCTCACAAGCTTCGGCGCTCCAGTCGTTCCGGATGTCGGCAGCACCCACTGAGTGGGCAGACGTGGAAATTCCCGGACGTCCTGGATCGGCCTCTGCTCGCCAAGGAGATGGAACGGGAGATTCGCGCCATATTCGCGACTGGTCTGATCGCTGACGATTGCATCGATCCCAGCCCGCTCAATCACGCTGTCCAGTCGCTCCGGAGTGAAGTCAGGTGGGCAAATCACCACTCGCCCAGCAAGGCCGTCGAGTTCGAGCATAGCGCGTGCGCTGGAGACCTGCGTCGCCGTCTGGATCAAGACTGATTTACCTGCCAGCGTGAAGCGATCACTCCCCAATTGCGTCGAGCCGGCGATGTCGGCCGCACACAGCTTTGTTTCCGGTGAGTCTAAACGGAGCCCCGCGCCGCGAACAACGAGGTCGCGCAAGCAAGGCTCGTCAGCCGGCGCGCCGCTCGTAGAGTTCAATGAATTGTCCCAAGGTGCTAGGAAAATTGACCTGCTCCGACTCTGTGAAAGGGTCGACGCCGAGCTCGTCTTCGAGACGAGCCACAAGAATAGCAAGACATAATGAGTCGAGCCCCGATTCCGCGAGGATCAGCCCATCGTGCAACGGGGCTATCTCTACGCTTTGCTCTGCGGCTACGTTCTTGACTTGCGAATATATCGTTAACCGTGTCGACACCCTCTCGGCCCCGCCTGTATTGCAATTCAAACAGTATCTCACCTTAACAGCACGCACGCAAGTCGTTCGACAGTCGTTCGACCCAGACGGTCGGTTGGCCGCGAAGTTGAAGGCGGCGCAATTTGCATGTTTGTGGTAGCACATGTTCGAGATCCATTGAGGCTTCGCCGCGCCGGCCGCAGAAGACATAGAGCGGCAGGCAGCAGTAGCAGTCGCAGTAGCCGTGAAAGAAGCGGCCCTCTTGATCGCCGTGCAGCAAATTCCCGGCGTCAGGCCCGGGGACCGGTTGCGTCGAGGTCGAAAGCGATCCGGCGCGGCGCTTTTTGATGGGCGCAGAGAAACAGATCGACGAACAGCCGCACGATCGCCTCTCCGTTGTGGTCGATCTTGTGATAGCGCCGCCCCTTCAATCGAATCCGGCGGCAATTCAAGGGCGCAATCGGGTCGGGAGGTCTACCGGCAATGCGAGGCGAGCGGAGATTACGATGAAACTCTTGATCACAGGAGCGACGGGAAAGGTCGGATCCAATCTGATCGATAGAATTCTTTCCCGGTCGCACGCCCCCGACATGCAGATCCGGGCGCTGTGCCATCATCGCGTTGTTGCGGCGGCGCCGGGACTCGAGGTCGTGAAAGGCACGATTTCCGATCGTGAATGTGTGGACCGTGCGATGAACGGCGTGACTCACGTCGTGCATCTCGCGACCTGCAAAGAAATTCCCGAACTCGTCATGGACGTGACTGTCAAAGGCCTCTTTTGGCTCACCGAAATCTTTCCGAGCGAGCCCAACAGCGGTTCAGTTCGTTCTAGTCGGCGGCGATGCGAGCGTCGGCCATTTCTTTTATGACCGCGGCGCTCCAGTGACGGAGCTCACGCCGCACATGGCTTATCCGGGCTGCTATGCCCTTTCGAAAGTGCTGGAGGAGGTACTTCTCCAACAGACCCATATTCAATATGGGCTGAACACCTGTTGTCTGCGCGCGCCCTGGATCATGGAGAAGGATGACTTTCGCTACACGCTTTCGTTCGGCGATGATGTTTTTGGCGGCCCCGTCTGGAAAGCGCTCGTGCCTCCGGAGATTGCCGAGCGCTGCCTTAAGGAAGGGACGGTTCCCCTGCTTCGAGACGCTCATGGCCGCCCGTTGAAGCGGAATTTCGTCCATGTCGACGATCTGGTCGACGCTATTCTGGCTGCGCTCGACAACCCGGTCACGAAAGGGAGACTTTACAACATCTGCATGGACGAGCCCGTCGACTACGGCGCCGTCGCATCGTATCTCAAAACGACGCGAGGTCTCAACTCCATCGACATTCCCAGCGACTATCATTCGAACTGGATGGACAATAGCAGAGCCAAATACGATCTCGATTGGCGCCCGAAATACGACTTGGCCAAACTCATTGAAGCGGCATGGACTTATCGGCGCGCGGACAACGATCCGCGCAAAATATGGTACGTAGGATAGCGTTGTCGAGCGCAGGAAAAGAGTCCTCCTCGATGCAGTGCGTTAATCGACAAACTTGAAGAAGTCGGCCCCGACCGACACGGAACCGGCACGCGCTTCGCCGACCAATTGCGCTGTAATCGTGTCCAACGGCCCCGAACGGAACGTTTCCAAAGCAGGGATCGGCTTGGCCGAAACGATGGCGAGGAGGATCTGCATTGGACCGATCGAGGAGGCGTCGGGCGTTAGCGGCACGTTGAACGTCGCCGCATCCTGTCCCGGGACCGCTGTCGCCTCGAGCCGATTTGCGACGCCGTCGTCGCCGACGAGCACCAGAAACAAACGCCGGCCGTTCAGATCGGAGACTGTCCCCGACAGCGGCTTGCCTCTGCCTACGCTGTAGTTCGTGAGTTCAATGCGCGGAGTCGATGCGCCCTCGGCTGTTCCGAGCCGAGTTCAGGTCCAGCGCCGGACATTCGGAAGGCGTGATCAGCCGCAGGCTCAGTTGCGGCTCTGCGCCCACCTCGTTCGTATATCCCAAATCGAAGCGCTGGAACGGCTGCAACTGGCGGCCGACGGCCATATATGCGTTCGGGTCGCTGGAGTCTGACATCGGCTTGATAAGGAAGCAATCGCCGCCGTCGAAGTGGCTGACGAAGGCTTTTGCTTTGTCGATCGGGGACCCTTGTGCAGTTGGCTCGATTGCGGCCATCTGTTGAGTCGGCGGCGGAGACGTTGGCTCGGCCGTCGGCGGCGGAGACGTCGTCGCTAACTGGGGCGCGGGCGCCGGCGGCGATTGCGGGGGTGGAGCCGCCGTCGTTGCTTGGGGCGCAGGCGTAGGGGTCAATTGAGGCAGAGGGGGAAGCTCCGGCTTTGGTGGTCGACGGGCAGGCGGCTTTTCCTGACGGGTATCAGGGACCGAAGCGTGAGGAGACTGTTCGGCTTCGGCCGGCTGGACAGACGAATTTGCCGCCGCCGGCCGCGTGCTCGGCGCCGTGGTCTGCGTCGTGTCCGAGATGTCGATCCTCGCCGTCATCTGAGCCGTCATCCCATTGTGGTTGGTGGCGACGATCTGCATTGCGGCGCTTCCGGCCCGCGTCGGCGCGCCTTGAAATCTCGCCTCTGCCGTCGCCGAGATCCTTGAACGACATTCCCTCAGGCGGAGATTCCGCGACAAGTCGCAAACCTTTGCCCCCGTGATCGATGAAGGCGGGGAGTTCGACCCGATAGCGCGCGCCGACGGTCGCTGGAGGCAGGTCGATGGACACCTGCGGCGCGCGCGGCGGCATGGCGTCGACAAGTTCGGCGCTCGTTGGAACGTGCTGCGCGGGCGTGTGGGCTGGCTCGCCCGCCGAAGGCGCCTTGCCCGGCGGAACTGTCGTCTGGGCCGTCGGCGGCGGCGTTGGAGGCCCGGTCGTCGACTGCAATGGCGACTGTGTCTGGGCAGTCGGCCCGGGGGGCTCGATCGGCGGCAGCTTGACGTTGGGGCTTTTTGGAGCCGTCGAGCCAACGATGGATTGACTCCATTGCGCCATATCATCGCGAAAGACATACGCAACCCCCGCGATGCTGCCGATCGCGATCAGCGCGCTGATGATCGTCGCCGCGCGCGCGCCGGCTGGCTCGCGCGGCGGCGCTGTCTTGTCCGCGCCCGCGCGCGGCAAAACACGTCCGGCCGTGCGGGGTCCCTCCCAAGCGGCGACGGCCGCCATGCTCGAGGGACAATTCGCCGGCAAGGGTTGCAGCATCGCCTGAATGAGCGGGCGGATCGATGGATCGATTTCGGATAGATCAGGGACGGCGCGGCGCTTCTCGATGATTTCAGCCTGGGAGCCGCTCATGTCGATCGGCCGCCCGCGCAGCGCCTCGGCCAAAACCAAACCAAAGCTGTAGATATCAGATTTCAAAGTGACGTCGCCGCCGGCGAGCCCAAGCTGTTCTGGCGATACGTAGTTGTATTTTCCGGCAAACCCGTCGCCGATGATGGTGCCCTCGCCTGGCCGGTGTGAACGGGCGATGCCGAAGTCGATGATCTTGGCGCTGCGCACGTCATCGTCGGGTAGAATGACGTTGTCGGAGGAAATGTCGCGATGGACGACGCCCAGACGATGCGCCGTGTCGAGCGCGGAACCTATGCGCTTCTGCAGTATCCTGACGTCCGCGAGTGGAAGCGGGCCCGAAGCAAGCCGCGTGGTCAGCGAAGGTCCATTAACGAACTCCATCGCCAAGTACGCGCGGCGAAGATCAGGGTCGACGGAAAATACAAAATAGCGCACGATCGCTTCATGTTGGAGCGTGTGCAGGATCGATGCCTCCCGACGGAAGAGATCGAAGACGTCCGGATTGTTCGAAAGCTCGGGACGGATCATCTTGATCGCGACGGTGTCTCGGGTCTGGATGTTGAAGCCCCGGTACACCTCCCCCATGCCGCCCTGAGCGATCAGTTTCTCGATCTCGTAAATGCCGTTGAGGCGAACGCCCGGTCGAACGCTGCCGCCTGTGCTCGGCTGAAATACGGTCCTGTCCTCCACGATGTCGATCGCTCCAGACCTGAAACGCCCATGCCTTGTCTGCACGGCGGCCGGTCTCGCCGCCGCGGCTCGCGAGCCGGCGCAGCAAACTTAGCGCCGAAGCGCGCCGAGGGGAATCGAATTTCCGCCGCAGGCTGGCCTTACGCAGCGTCAATTCGTCGCCAAGTCCTGACGTCGCCGAAGACGCAAATGACGATCGTCGCGATACCATTCGCGTTGCGAGAAACTGGCGCCGCACTGAAGGCTGGGACTACCCGAAGACATCCCCCGTCGCGGGCCGAGGGCGACGGCCTTCACCTGGGCGTGGACGCCGACGCCTACCGCGAGGCCCAATTGTTCCCATGATTTTCGCGTGACGCGCGAGAGCAGGCGGTCGCCGCTGGCGCGGTGCGCGACAATGACGATCAGGACGTGGGAACCGACCGGTTCCGCGTATGACCAGCGCGCCCGTCGAGCAAATGAAACTCGCGAGAGGCCAGAGGGCCTACGCGGTTATCAAGGCGTCCGATGTCTTGATCGGCGTCAACTGACGCGCGCGTAGTTTGACGCGGGGGGTCGGCCAGTCCGGTTCTTTCCTTCGCTTCGAGCGGCGCCGTTATGACGGTCTGGCCATTTCAGCCGCATTGGCGCAGTGCGCCGCCAATCAGATTTCCGCCGAAGCAACCCATCAGGGAGCAGCAAATCCCGACAAACCGATGGATTGTACACCGTTTCTGGACGCGCGCATCTCGGGTTCTCGGCGCCGCGCCGCCGGATCCTTTCAACGGAGATATTCTGCCGTTCAAACTCCCCAGCCCATCCCCCTCGCATCGCGCTCACGCCACGACTCGGCACGCTCTCATTGGAACAAACAAAGTCGGCGGAGGCCGCACCCTGCCGATACGTCTCATATCAAAACTTGACGCGCAGTCCGGCCGTCGGGTTGATGGTCTGGACCTCCTGGTAGCCTTGCGCGAGGCCGGCATACACATTCGACACCATCACGCCCGCATAGAGATCGACGCGCTTGACCGGCCGATAATCAATCAGGAAGGAAATGAAGTCCGTCTAGCTGGCGCATTTGCCGCTGCTGATATGAATGCCGGTGCCAGTGCATGGCGAAGTGTTGTAGTCGTTCTGGTCCAGGTAATAAAACGCGCCGATCACGTCGAGCTGGGTATTGATCGCGTATTTCGCGCCGATAAAGAAGACGCTAACGAACCTGTTGTTGTTATAGGCGTTAAAGGTGGTCCACTGGGTCGGCCAAAGTTTCTTGGCGTTCGGAAAGGTCGAGGGATGGTCGCCTGGATGTTCCATCCGCCAATGGTCTTGAAGCCGTTCAGATAGTCGTCGCTGGGATTCGCCCGTCGCCACCAACCGTATCCGCCCGAAATCGTCAGCGGTATGGACGGAAGCGCGTACTTGCCGAGGAGCCACAGGCCGGTGTTGTTCGACAGCGTCGCCGTCACGTCAGTGTTGTCGTAAAACCTCGGGACGCCGTCGCTGCATCCGGTCTGACCCGCGAAGGGACCCGAGTTGAGGACAGCGCAGGAGCCAGCGAAGGTGCCGACGTTCACCACGTTTGTGGCATAGCCGCTGATCCCGTCCAGCGAAAGCTTCCCGCCGAAGAGATTAAAGTCGCCGCCGATTTGGCCTTCATACAGGGAACTCATGCCGTTGCCCTGGTCATAGCCGCCCCACTGCACCAGGCCCGCCGCGCGAAAATTCATGTAGTTCAATCGATATTTGACAGCCGTGTTGGTGCGCGCTTCCTCAGTGTCGCCAAAGCCGGCGTAGGACCCTGAATAGCCGAACGGCGAGAAGGCGTACGAGCCTAACATCGGATCGTAGCTGTTGAGGGCGTCCAGCCAGTGTGTCGGCCGGCAGTCAGCGTGCCGAAGGTCGGGTTGCTGACGCCGATGAATCCTTGCGAATTATCCCATTCACCCGTGCGGCTCTGAGTCGGCGTTCGGATTCTGCAGGATGAGCGCCTTGCCGTTATTCTGAACTTGCGCGCGTTGCGCGTCGGCCAAATAGCCATAATACGGATTAAATCCAGTTTCCACGTCGCCGACGATCGACCAGCCGTTCCCGATCGGCTCGCTCATCTTGATGCCGACGACCGACTGGCTGAGGCCGTTTGGCGTCTGCAGCCACTGCGAGTGGGTCTGCTCTGCTTGGTGACGATATTGGAGACGCCGTTGTTGAACGCCGCGTTGTAACCCGCGCCGTGGACTTCCAGCCGACACCCCAGTCCGAGGGTCGCGTAGACAGTGAAGCCCGCGTAGGTCAGCGGGCAGTTGCCCGCAGTTCGTGTTGAGCCAGTCCC
>CAWAIM010000007.1:0-18289 GCA_963781895.1 uncultured Alphaproteobacteria bacterium | reverse complement strand
GGCGACCGCGGCCAAGGTCACGACGAGCGCGATTCTGCCGAATGGATTACGCCGCCGCGGCCGAGGCGCTTGCGTCGTGGTCGGCGGCGACCCTTTTGTCGTCTCTGGCTTGAGGGCTTCGTTCATACCGAAAACTCGCTTAGGCGACACGCTTCGCACGGGAAATCCGAAGTTTCAAATCACGCCCACGTGCGCGACTTGGCTGCCGCCCGGCGATTTCCCGTCGCAATCTCTATTGGACAGGGGTGTGTCTATTGAACAGGGGGTGTCCGGGATCAGACAGAAGTGAGACGGGGCTCTGGAGAAAGGGAAATGGGTCTCCGAAGCTGAGAGTTGCGAATTAACCAACCTCAGGAGACCCCCATGCGGGTTTTTGGCCTGCCCCGGCGGATTATCAGGAACGGTCGGGCGGCGTCGCGCCTTCGACGCCAGTCCCCAGATATCGAAGCGGCGAGAAGGCGTGACGCCGTCGCGCGATGGCGCCGGGCGATGGCGGGCGGCTTGACGGCCGAACCGGCGGCGAAGGCGGTCGGCGTCGCACGCGCGAGCCTTTACCGCTGGGGAAGACGACCCGAAGAGCCGGCGGCCCCTGCGCGTCCGGCCGAAGACATGGACGCCGGCCCTCCGACAGGCGGTCGAGCGGCTGCGCCAGGACCTTCCGATGTGGGGGCGGGCCAAGCTCGGGCCGCACGTGCGCGCCGAAGGCTTTTCCGTCAGCGACGCGACGGTTGGGCGGATCATCGCCAGCCTGGTGGCGCGCGGCCGCGTCGAGCCCGTCCCGACGCTCCGGCGGCGTCCCTTCGCCCGCCGCTGGACGGCCAGGCGACGCTTCGCCCGCCGCCTGCCGCGCGATCTCGCCGTCAGCGAGCCCGGAGGGCTCGTCCAACTCGACACCGTCTTCGTCAACCTGACGCCGACCAAGCCGATCAAGCACTTCACCGCCTACGACCCGATCGCCAAATGGACCGTCGGAAAGGCCTTCAACCGCGCAACCGCCCAGGCCGCAGCCGCCTTCCTCGACAAGATCCTCGCCGACATGCCGTTCCCGGTGAAGGCCATCCAGGTCGACGGCGGAGCCGAGTTCGAGACCGCCTGCCTGGCAAAGGGCGTGGCGCTCTACGTCCTGCCGCCGCGAAGCCCGCAAATGAACGGCGCCGTCGAACGCTGCAACGGCGCCTGGCGATACGAATTCTACGAAACCTACGACCTCCCCACAGGCGTCGACGACCTCAACCCCATCCTCGACAGCTACCAGAACCTCTACAACCACCATCGGCCCCACAGCGCACTTGCAGGAAAGACCCCCGCCCAGTATCTCGCCAACCGCTCAGCCCACAGACCAACGCCGTCTCATATGTCCTGAGCGCGGACAGGGTGTTGCATTCTCCTTGTCCTTGCGCCATAAGCCGACCGGCGCTCATGATGCTGTAGACGGACGCGGGTGTAGCTCAGGGGTAGAGCACAACCTTGCCAAGGTTGGGGTCGAGGGTTCGAATCCCTTCGCCCGCTCCAAAATCTCTCCGAGATTTCAAGCTGTTAAAAACGGTCCTTTGGGGCCGTTTTTGCTTCCCCGCCCTTGGCGCTAAAGCCGGGGAAGCAGGGGGGAAGCGGAAAGCATAAAGTAGCGGGCTTTCGACCGCTTTAGGCATGGGCAGCCCCGCCAAACCGCTATTTGTCGCCTGCATAACAGGCCGCAATGCGAGAAGTCCCACGCCATCAAGAGGGCTGGCTTTGGGCGCCTGTATGCTTCCCCGAGGGCCGAAGCGAGGGCGATTTTGCTTCCCCGAGCGCTTCCTCGGCACCTGCTGCGAGGCGGATGCGAGGCTCATCGTTCAGCGCTCCCGCCTGCTCGGCGCATCGGCAGCACGAGCTGCAGCGAGTTTGGCAACCGCATGAACCCATGCGCCGCATAGAAACCGGCTGCCGCCTCGTTCACACCATCGAAGATCCGACCGTGCTGGCACTCTCGAAGGCCCGCTGGAGCGCATCGGCCAAAAGGACCGCGCACAGACGCTGTCCCTGCCTGTCCTTTGCGTCGGCCAGCCGGCCGATCAAGGTGGCGGTTTGGTCAGCGCGCGAGCGATTTCAATAGCCTGGGCGCCGGTTTGCGCAACTTTGCAACCGCCCGAAGGTTCGCCTCTTCCGGGCTTGCCGGAGCGGTGGGCGACCCGCCGCCTGCCGGCGCCGATCGAGAAACGGACGTGGCAATCGGCCCCCTCGGGGAGGAGCCGCTTTCGGGCGCGGATTCCAATGTTTCAAACACTTGCGGCGCCATTCTCGGCCGCTCCTGTCTCCCGGGCCAAGCCGCGCAGTTGCATTTTATCACTGTCTTTATACGTAATATTCAATTCGGGGGATTTGGCAGGTCCCCACCGAACACCTGTCCTTGCGACGAGTTCCAACAACGACCTTCGCAACTCGTATATTCTGAATTGAAGAAAAACCCTAACACAATTTCTGATTTTTCTCAAGACCGCAACGCTGGATTCTTTTGCACGGTAAAGCGCTCAAACTTTGCTCATCCCCCGCGCGTCGGTTTTCGGTTTTGATCCGAGGCGCTTGGGGGAAACGCGGCCGGGGTGGCAAAGAGGATAGGGTTGATCGAGGGGCTGGGCCGCCCCCGGATTGATCAATTGTGATCGCCGCCGGGGCGAGTCGGCGATCCATTTCGTTTGAGAGCGTGACGAGCATGGGGGCGGCAAAGCGCCCGCGCTTTTGTTGGCTTGCCGCAGTCTTTCGGGTACGGTCTTCGCCGTTGTTATTGCTGGTGGAGGCAACCATGACCCTGTTGGAAACGATCAAGGAAACTCAAGAGACGCTGCGCGCGCATCCCGATCAAGCTGTAACCGTCTTTTCTGCTGGCTCGCACCAAGTAGAAGGGCTTCGCAGTGAGACGAAGATTTGTCAGTTTTGCCTCACTATAGATGAACCGACCGCGCTGGGAGGAACGGACGCAGGCCCAAATCCTGTTGAGCTTGTTCTGGCCGCGCTGGCGTCCTGTCAGGAAATCACCTATCGCGCATACGCAACCGCATTAGGCGTGCCGCTCGAGAGCGTCTCCGTGAAGCTTGAAGGGAGCTTGGACTTGCGCGGTTTCTTTGCGGTCAAAGATGACGTTCGAGCCGGTTTCGCGGGTATTCGCGGAATCGTCACGCTCAAGAGCCCGGCCGGCCCTGAGGATTTGGCGAAACTCAAGCAGATCGTTGACGCGCATTGCCCGGTGTTGGACATGCTGCGCAATCCGGTGCCAGTTGACTTGGAGCTTGCCAACGATTTCGTCGCTGTCGCAGCTGAATAGCTGACGAAGCGATTGGAGGAAGCGTGGGCGCCAGCAGGATAACGACCTGATTGTCATTCGCGACGCCAGCGCCCAGACATCAACCCTATCGCGGCCAGCCTCGCGGGATGCGACTGGCGAGTGCGGCGAGCGCATCCGCCCGGCAAGGACGCCGCGCGCGGCCGGCGGATAGTGTGGGCGCTTTGCGGGCCTCGAGACCGGTTCACGCAGGCGCGGCGCACGGAGGCGCTCGACGTCATGGCGCCGGTCCCTGCGGGTCGCGTCCGCGCCGGACCGCGACCACCTCGGCCATGATCGACAGCGCGATCTCTTCGGGTCCGATGGCGCCGAGATCGAGCCCCGCGGGGGCGCACAGGGCGGCAAGACGCCGTCCGTCGACGCCGCGCGCCGCCAGCGCGGCCTTCAGCATTTGCGCCTTCAGCCGGCTGCCGACGAACGCGACATAGGGCGCGTCGCTGGACAGCGCGGCCATGAGCGCCGCCTCGTCGCCGCGGCCTTGGGTCGAGACGACGACGAAGCGCTCGCCCTCTTCGGCCGCCGGCGGCGCATAGTCGTCGATGCGCCGGTCGATCTGCGCGAACGCGCTCTGCTCGGCGGCGGGCGCGCAGGCGGTGACGGAGAAACCGAGCCGAGGGGCGAGATCGGCGAGCGCCACCGCCACCGGGCTCGAGCCGCACAGCACGATCTGCGGGCGAGGCAGCACCGGCTCGATGAAAATGTCCATCGTGCCGTGGCTCGGACAGGCGTTCCTGGCGAAACGCACGCCCTCGCGCTCTTCGCCGGCAGCGACGCCGTGTTCCTGCAGGACGTCGGGCGGCTGGACGGAGATGAGGCGCGCCCGCCCGTCGGCGAGCGCCTCGCGCGCCGCCTTGAGAACCGCGCCGCGCGCGCAGCCGCCGCCGATCCAGCCTTCGGAGATCGATCCGTCGGCGCGGATGATCGCCTTCGCGCCCGCCTTGGCCGCGGTCGCCGCGACCGTGCGCACGACGGTCGCCAGAACGAAGGCCTCGCCTCTGGCTTTGAGCGACGGCACGAGTTCGAGCACGTCCGACAGACGGTCCATTGTCATATCCTCGCCAAATAGGGCTCGAGCGCCGCGAGGCTCTCGAGGTTATGCGCCGGCGCGAACAGGTCGATATAGGGCAGGGCGGCCCGCATGCCGCGCGCCGTCGGCTCGTAGTCGCGCCAGCCGAGCAGCGGATTGAGCCAGACGATGCGCCGGCAGCGCCGCGCGAGCCGCTGCATCTCGGCGCCGAGCCGCTCGGGCTCGCCGGTGTCGTAGCCGTCGGACACGATGACGACGGCGGTGCGCGAGTGGATGACGCGCGCCGCGTGCCAGCGGTTGAAGTCGGCGAGGCTTTCGCCGATCCGGGTGCCGCCGCCGATGCCCTGCGCCATCAGCGCGAGCCGGTCGACGGCGCGGGCGACGTCGCGTTCGCGCAGCGCGCTCGACACATGCACGAGACGGGTGTGGAAGACGAACGCCTCCGCCTCGCGGAACGCGTCGACCGCAGCGTGCAGGAAGCGCGCGAAGAACGCGGTGTAGAGTTCCATCGATCCGGACGCGTCGAGCAGCAGCACGAGGCGCAACGGGCGCAGCTTGCGCCGCCGCCAGACGAGATCGATCGGCGTGCCGCCATGGGCGACGCTGCGATGGATCGTACGCCGGAGGTCGAGCCGCGGGCCGGCGCGCCGCGCGCGCCAGCGCCGCACCAGCCGCGCCCGCATGCGCCGGGCGAGCCGCTCGGCGAGCGCGTGGACCTTGGCCAATTCGTGCGGGTCGGCGATGTGGCGGATGTCGCGGCTGGCGAGCGCATGCGCCGCGGAGGCCGCATCGCGCCGGTTCCCGCGGCTCGAGGCGGCGCCGGACTCGTCGTCGCGGGCGCCGCTTTCCGTCGCGCCGTGCGGCGCCTCCGGCGCGAAGCTCGACGGCAGGGGCTTG
The DNA here is from genome assembly GCA_963781895.1 of uncultured Alphaproteobacteria bacterium. Taxonomy (GTDB): domain Bacteria; phylum Pseudomonadota; class Alphaproteobacteria; order Rhizobiales; family Beijerinckiaceae; genus Roseiarcus. Next base: position 13,049 of record CAWAIM010000007.1, on the reverse strand, counting down.
CGCCGGGCCGGACTCGGGTTTCCTGCGCCGTGCAGCGGCTGGACGCGGCGCATGCCGGTGCCGCGCCAGAAGGCGTCAAACAGCTCGTCGAAGCGCCGCCAGTCCTCGCGCGTCGCCGAGAACAGCGTGCGCAGGGCCGCCTTGAGGAGAGCGGGCCGCCGGCCGGCCGGCGAGGCGAGAACCGCGAGCGCATCGCGGCTCTCGGCGAGGCCGACCGCGAAGCCGTTGACGCGCAACACGTTCGCGAAGGCGGCGATCTTGGCCGCGGATCGAGCGTCGAGCGTCGAGTTCCGAGGGGGCTTGGCGGCTCCGGCCATGGCGAACTCACGCGACCTTGCCGATCATACGCGCGGTCGTCTCGCGCGTGAGCTGAGCGCGGTCCTCGTGCGTCTTGAGCAGGCAGATCAGGGTATCGTGCACGATTTCAGGCGCCTCGCGCAAGTCATCGACGGCGAGGCCGGCGAGGGTCGCGGCCCAGTCGAGGGTCTCGGCGACGCCCGGCGCCTTGCGCAGATCTTCCTTGCGGATCGCGGCGACGAGCGCGGCGATTTGAGCGGCGAGCGAGGAGGCGACGCCCGGCGTGCGCGCCAGGATGATCGCCGTTTCCCGGTCGACGTCCGGAAAATCGACATAGTGATAGAGACAGCGCCGCCTCAGCGCGTCGGAGAGTTCGCGCGTGTTGTTCGACGTCAGCACGACGCGCGGGATCGTCACCGCCGCGATCGTGCCGAGTTCGGGGATCGAGACCTGATAGTCGGAGAGGAGTTCGAGCAGGAACGCCTCGAATTCCTCGTCCGCCCGATCGACCTCGTCGACCAGCAGCACCGGCGGCTTGATCCGCCGGATCGCGGCCAGAAGCGGCCGTTCGAGCAGATACTTTTCGGAGAATATCTGCTCCTCGATGCGCTCGGCCGTATCGCCCGCGCCCTCGCGCGCCTTGATGGCCAGGAGCTGGCGCTGGTAGTTCCACTCGTACAGCGCCGCGTTCTGATCCAGTCCCTCGTAGCATTGCAGGCGGATGAGTTCCGCGCCGTGGAGCGCCGCCAGAGCCTTGGCGACTTCCGTCTTGCCGACGCCGGCCTGGCCCTCGAGCAGCAGGGGCCGTTTGAGGAAGTCCATCATCCACAGCGCCGTCGCCAGGTCGCGATCAGCGATGTAGCCGACCTCGGCCAGACGGCTTGCGGTGTCTTCCCATGCGAGCGGCATCAGCGATCCCTCCGGCGAACCGGCAGCCCGCGCCTCACGCCGCGTGCAGTCCGAGCTTGTCGGCCGCCATCCAGGTGCGCCAGTGATCGTGCGGCATCGGAATATGGGTCGAGCCGAGGAACGCGAAGGCGTCGTTGATCGCATTGGCGAAGGCGGGCACGCCGCCGACGTTCGGGCTCTCGCCAACGCCCTTGGCCCCGATCGGATGGTGAGGCGATGGCGTGGTCGTCCAGTCCGTCGTCCATTTCGGCGTCTCGACCGCAGTCGGCAGAAAATAGTCCATGAACGACGCGGTCAGCACATTGCCGGATTCGTCGTAGCGAATCTCCTGACCCATGGCGATCGCGAACGCTTCGGTCAGCCCGCCATGCACCTGTCCCTCGATGATCATCGGGTTGATGCGGGTGCCGCAGTCGTCGAGCGCATAGAACGAGCGGATCTTGGTCGCGCCGGTGTCGACGTCGACGTCGGCGACGCAGATATAGGCCCCGAACGGATAGGTCATGTTCGGCGGATCGTAATAGTTGACCGCTTCGAGACCCATCTCCATGCCCTTGGGCACGGAATTGTAGGCCGCCCAGGCCAGCTCCTTCATCGTCTTGAAGCGCTCGGGCGCGCCCTTGACGCGGAAGCGGTCGACGTCCCATTCGAGATCGTCGTCGTGCACTTCGAGCAGGTGGGCGGCGATCATCTGCGCCTTCGCCTTGATCTTGCGCGCCGCCATCGCGGTCGCCGCGCCCGACACCGGCGTCGAACGCGAGCCATAGGTGCCGAGACCGTAGGGCGCCGTGTCGGTGTTGCCTTCCTCGACGGTGATGTCATCGGCGGGAAGGCCGAGTTCGCTGGCGATGATCTGGGCGTAGGTCGTCTCGTGGCCCTGGCCCTGCGACTTGGTGCCGAGCCGCGCGATCACCGAGCCGGTCGGATGGATGCGGATTTCGGCGCTGTCGAACATCGCGATGCCGAGAATGTCGCAGTTCTTCGAAGGGCCCGCGCCGACGATCTCGGTGAAAAAGGAAACGCCGACGCCCATCAGCTCGCGCGTCTCCCCGCGCTTAAACGCCTCCTGCTTCGCCTCCTGCTCGGCGCGCAACTTCGCGTAGCCGACCGAATCCATAGCCTTCCGCAGGGCGGCGTGATAGTCGCCCGAATCGTATTCCCAGCCGAGCGCGGACTGATAGGGAAACTGCTCGCGCCGCACCAGATTCTTCATCCTCAGGTCCGCCGGGTCCATGCCGAGCTTCCGGGCCAGGATGTCCATCGCCCGTTCGATGCAATAGGCGGCCTCGGTGACCCGGAACGAGCAGCGATAGGCGACGCCGCCCGGCGCCTTGTTGGTGTAGACGCCGTCGACCTCGCAATGCGCGACCGGGAAGTCGTAGGAGCCGGTGACGATGTTGAAGAAGCCGGCCGGCCATTTGGAGGGGTCGGCGCAGGCGTCGAATGCGCCGTGGTCGGCGAGCACGTGCACCCGAAGGGCCGTGACCTTGCCGTCGCGGCGGGCGGCGATCTCGGCCGTCATGTGATAGTCGCGGGCGAAGGAGGTCGAGGACAGATTCTCGATCCGGTCCTCGACCCATTTGACCGGCCGTCCGGTGACGATCGAGGCGACGATCGCGCAGATATAGCCCGGATAGGCTCCGACCTTATTGCCGAAGCCGCCGCCGATGTCGGGCGAGATCACGTGGATCTTGTGCTCGGGAATCTTGGAGATCAGCGACGCCACGGTGCGGATGACATGGGGCGCCTGGAACGTGCCCCATACCGTGAGTTCGCCGCGCACCTTGTCGAACGAGGCGACGCACTGGCAGGTCTCGAGCGGCGAGGGGTGCACGCGCTGATAGGAGATCAGCTCCTTGATCGTAACCTCGGCCCGCTCGAAGGCGGCGTCCGTCGCGCCCCTGTCGCCCATCTCCCAGGTGAAGATATGGTTGTAGTGCTTTCGGCGCCCATGCGCGCCGTCGGTCTTGTCCTTGATGTCCTCGCGCAACACCGGCGCGTCCGGCGCCATCGCCTTGAACGGGTCGATGACCACAGGCAGCGCTTCGTAGACGACCTCGACGAGGTCGACCGCGTCGGCGGCGGCTTCGCGCGTCTCGGCGACGACGAACGCGACTTCCTGATTCTGGAACAGCACCTTCTCTTCGGCCAGCACCGCCTGCACGTCGCCGGCCAGCGTCGGCATGTAATGGAGCGCGAGCGGTTTCAAGTCCTTGGCCGTCAGCACGGCGAGCACCCCCGGGACTTTCATCGCCTCGGAGACGTCGACCGACTTGATGCGCGCGTGCGCGTGCGGCGAGCGCGCCAGATCGCCATAGAGGATGCCCGGCAGTTTCAGGTCGTCGACGTAATTGCCCTTTCCCTGGACGAAGCGGATGTCTTCGACGCGTTTGCGCTTGCAACCGACGCCCTCGAGCTTTTCGGCGCGCTCTTCCGATGTCGGCGCGATCGCATTCATTCCGCGGCCTCCCTGAATTGTGCGCCGCTCATCTTGGCGGCGGCGTATTGAATGGCCTTGACGATATTCTGATAGCCGGTGCAGCGGCAGAGATTGCCCGAGATGCCGTAGCGGATGTCCTCATCGCTCGGGTTCGGGTTCTCCAGCAGCAGCCGATAGGCGCGGGTGATCATGCCGGGCGTGCAGAAACCGCACTGCAGGCCGTGCATTTCGCGAAAGCCTTCCTGGAGCGCATGCAGCGTTCCGTCCGGCGCCGCGATGCCCTCGATGGTGAGGATCGAGGCGCCGTCTGCCTGCACCGCGAAAACGGTGCAGGACTTCACCGACTTGCCGTCGAGATCGACCGTGCAGGCGCCGCAATGGGTCGTCTCGCAGCCGATATGCGGCCCGGTGAGGCCGAGATCCTCGCGCAGGAAGTGGATCAGGAGGGTTCGAGGCTCGACCAGGCCTTCGACCGCCTTGCCGTTCACCGTCATGGATACGTGAGTCTTGGGCATGGGGCTCTCCGAATTAGCGGGCCGGCGACGTGCTCATCGCGCCATCGACCTGGCGCGTTCGAGGGCGCGCGTCAGCATGACGCCGGCCATCTTCGTGCGGTATCGGGCGGGGCCGCGCGTGTCGGACGCGGGCGACGTAATGGCCTCGGCGGCGCCGACCGCGCGCTTGACCGTGGCGGCGTCGAGGCTCGATCCGGTCACAATGCGCGCCGCCTCTTCGGCCCAGAGCGGCGTCTCGCCGACATTGGTGAGGCCGATCGAGCAGAACGTCGCCCGGTCTCCCGCCATCGTCAGAACGACGGCCGCTGCGGCGGTCGCGTAGTCGCCGATCTTGCGCTTCAGCTTCTCGTAAGCGTAGCCGTGTCCCGCCTGGGGAACGGGAATGCGGATCCCGGCCACGATCTCGCCGGGATCGAGCGCAGTAAAATACGCGCCCTGGTAGAAGTCGCGCGCCGCGACGCGCCGCTCGCCGCCCTTGCCGGCAAGCTGATAGGTCGCGCCAAGGCACATCATCACCGCCGGCATGTCGTTGCCGGGATCGCCGTTGGCGACGTTGCCGCCGATCGTGCCGAGCGAGCGCACCTGCGGGTCAGCGACGACCATCGCCGTCTCCCTGAGAATCGGCGCCTTGGCCGCGATCAGCGCCGAGCCGATCACCTCGCGCTGGGTAGTCATCGCGCCGATAACAATTTCCGCACCGTCTTCGTAAATGCCCTTGAGCTCGCCGATCGCGCCGAGGTCGACGAGATTCGAGGGCTTGGCGAGGCGGAGCTTCATCATCGGAATGAGGCTGTGCCCGCCGGAGAGTGGGCGGGCGTCCTCTCCGAGGTCGCTGAGGAGCGCGACCGCCTCGGCGATCGATTTCGGGCGATGATAGGAAAAGGCGGCGGGAATCATGTCATCCTCCCTTCCGCCGGCTCGCCCCGGCCTTCCGGCCTTCGCGGCGGTCGCGGCGGATCGTCGTTGAGGGGCATTCCCCTCGCGGCCATTTGTCGCGCGCACGGCGGCGTCGGGGCAAGGCCGCAGTCACAAAAGCGGCATTTGCGGCGCCAAACGCGGCGATGGCGCACGAATTGCGTCAGAAATGCTGACCTTTAACAGGTCTATTCGGCCGCGCGCCCGAGGCCGGACAGCCGCGCCTTGATCTGGGCAATCCGACTGCGACTCACGGGGACGCTGTAGCGCTCACGCGCGGCGAGCTCGATGAGGCCGCTGTCGCCGCCGAACTGGGCGCCGTCGACCCGGGCGATATTGACGATATGGCTGCGGTGAACCCTGGCGAAGAGCGCCGGGTCCAGCCTCTGCTCGATCTCGCCGATCGAGAGCGAGCAAAAGTAAGACGTCGTCCCGTCGAATACATGCGTGTAATGGGCGTCGGCGCGGACGGCGACGATTGCCGCGGCCGGAATGTTGTAGGTCAGGCCGTTGCGCTCGACAGGAACGTGGCTCGCGGCGCGGCGCGGCGGCCCGCCCGCGCCGCCGAGCGGCGAAAACGTGCCGACGGCCGCGACGATCGGTTCGGCGAGCGTCGGCGGCGATCGGGCTTCGGCCTCGTCCCGCCGGCCGTTCCGTCCCGGGACCAGCAACAACAGGAAGCCGCCCGAAACCACGAAGGCGACAATGGCGACGATGACGGCCAGTAGATCGGGCGACAGCGACGGTTCAACCGCCGGCGCGGGGCGGGGATAAAGCGAGAGCCCGCTCGTCGCCGTATAATGCATCCCCGAAATGGCGATGCCGAGCACGGTCGCGGAGAACGGCAGCGTATGCGACGCCCCTGCGAACGCGAGCCAGAGCGCCAGCCCCGATGCGGCGATCGCCACCGCGGCGGCGGCGAGCACAAGCGGCGGCGAATTGACCATCTCGGCGCAGGCGCGCAGCGTCTCCATGCCGATGTAATGCATCGCGACGATGCCGATCCCCATGAACGCGGCCGCGGCGCCGATGCGCGCAAGGGTCGGGGGACCGACGCTCACCGCCAGCACCGCCGCGCCGACCACGATCACGCAGACGAGGAACGACAGCAGCGTCGGAAGGACGAGATAGTCGACGGCAAACGGAACACGCTCCGCCAGCATGCCGACGAAATGCATCGTCCAGACGCCGAGCGCGAGCGAAATGGCGGCGCCAGCGAGAAGCGCGCGCTGCCGCGCCCCCTTCGCGCCGGCGACCTGAACGGCGAAGCTCAGCCCGACATAGGAGCCCTGAATCGCAAGCGCAATCGAAAGCGCCACCAGCCATGGCGCGTACGATACCGGCATCGCCTCTCCCGTTCCCCGCGATTGGTCAGCCTTGTCGCCTATATAATGCCGAATTCGGGACGGAGAAAGAATTTCGTGTGCCGTTCGCGAACCATGCCCAACGGAGATAAATTGCGAGCGGTCGACATTGAGGTCGACCTCGTTCGGAAGCTTGCCATCGTGCGACGCGGCGGCACATTGCCTAGCGACCTTGGAGATGTGATCCGGTCAGCGCCTCGGGGCCGAACGTCTCCTTTGGGCGTGCGCCGGCACGGAGGTCGCCGTTATGCCCGCTTGCGCGGAGGCGCCCATCGTGAGCGCCCTTGTTAGCCATCACAGGGAAATTCATGCGGCCCGGAAATCCCGCGAAGCGCGCCCGGTCAGCCGCGGTAGCGCAGCGCGTCAAGCAACAGGGCGAAGGCCGGCGTCGGCTGGCGACGGCTCGGGTAGTAAAGATGATAGCCGGCAAACGGCGGGCACCAGTCCGCGAGCACGCGGATCAATTCGCCCCTGAAAACGTGGTCTTGAGCTTGCTCCTCAGGCAGATACGCGAGGCCGAGTCCGGCGAGCGCCGCGTCGATTCGCAGACCAATGGTGTTGAACACCAACTGCCCTTCGACCCGCACTTTCAGTTCGCGGCCGCCTTTGCCGAACTCCCAGACGTAGAGGCCGCCATAGGTCGGCAGGCGGAGATTGATGCAGTTGTGATCCGTCAGTTCCTGGGGCCTGCGCGGCTTGGAGCGTCTGGCGAAATAGGACGGCGAGCCGACGACCGCCATCCGCATGTCGGGGCCAATGCGCATGGCGATCATGTCTCTCGCCACCTGCTCGCCGAGACGCACGCCCGCGTCGAAGCGCTCCGCGACGATGTCGGTCAGGCCCTGGTCGACGACGATCTCGATCCTGATGTCCGGGTAGTCCGGCAAAAGCCTCGCCACGGCGGGCCAGAGGATCGATTGGGCGGCGTGCTCGCCGGCGGTGATGCGAATCGCGCCGGCGGGCTTGTCGCGAAGTTCGCTCAGCGCCGCCAGCTCGGCGTCGATCTCGTCAAAGCGAGGGCCGACGGCGCGCAGCAGACGTTCGCCCGCTTCGGTGGGCGCGACGCTGCGCGTGGTGCGCGAGAGGAGTTGAAGCCCGAGACGCGCTTCCAGCTCGCGGATGGTATGGCTGAGCGCCGACTGCGAAACGCCGAGTTTCGCGGCCGCTTTGGTGAAGCTCCGCTCCCGCGCCACGGCCAGGAACGCGAGGACGTCGTTGTGGGCTCCCCTGGACATTGATGAAACTCACTCATGAGCGCATGCGCATTTTAGCACCTAATCGCGCAAAGCGGCGCCTGCTAGATTTCCTCGGCGGCGGCGGCGTTCGGAGACAGGAAGGCTTCCAGCAGCAAAGGGAGAAGGCTCATGGAAATCAAACGAAGTGGTTCACAGCCGTCGGCCAAGGGGCCGGCGGATTGGTTCACCGGCGCGGTGCGAATCGACCCCCTGTTCCCGGCGAACGCGCCCGCGCGAGCGGCCGGCAATGCCGTGACGTTCGAGCCCGGCGCCCGCACTGCTTGGCATACCCATCCCCTCGGCCAAATACTCATCGTCACCGCGGGCTGCGGCCGCGTCCAGCGCGAGGGCGGCCCTGTCGAGGACATTCGCCCCGGCGACGTGGTCTGGTTCGCGCCGGGCGAGAAGCACTGGCACGGCGCGTCGCCGACCACCGCCATGACCCACATCGCCATCCAGGAGGCGCTCGACGGCAAGGCCGTCGAATGGATGGAGAAGGTCGCTGACGAACAATACCGGGCCTGACTGCCCGCCCAAAGCGCCCGAAAGGAACCCGACATGCAGAAGCGCAGACTTGGAAAGAGCAACCTGGAAGTTTCGGCCTCGGACTGGGTTGCATGGGATTGAGCTATGGATACGGGCCGGCGACGGACGCCGAGCAGGCGATCACGCTGATTCGGGCTGCTTTCGACCGCGGCGTCACGTTCTTCGACACCGCCGAGGCCTACGGCCCCTACAAGAACGAGGAGGTTGTCGGAGAGGCTGTCGCGCCGTTCCGCGACCAGGTCGTGATTGCGACCAAGTTCGGCTTCGAATTCGATGCGAGCGGCGGGCAGAGCGGCATGAACAGCCGGCCGGCGCACATCAGGGAGGTCGCGGAGGCCTCGCTCAAACGGCTCAAGACCGATGTGATCGACCTGTTCTATCAGCACCGCGTCGACCCGGACGTGCCGATCGAGGAAGTGGCGGGCGCGGTGAAGGAGCTGATCCGGGAAGGCAAGGTCAAGCACTTCGGACTGTCCGAAGCGGGCGTTCAGACGATCCGTCGCGCTCACACGGTGCAGCCGCTGAGCGCCGTTCAAAGCGAGTATTCCCTGTGGTGGCGGGAGCCCGAGAAGGAGGTGCTGCCGACGCTTGAGGAACTCGGTATCGGCTTCGTTCCCTTCAGTCCGCTCGGCAAGGGCTTCCTGACCGGCGCGATCAACGAGACGACGACGTTCGACAGCAAGGACTTCCGTAACGTCGTTCCCCGCTTCACGGCGGAGGCCCGAAAAGCGAACCAGACCCTGGTGGATCTGCTCGGCGAGATCGCGGCACGGAAGAAAGCGACGCCGGCGCAAGTCGCGCTCGCCTGGCTGCTGGCGCAAAAGCCCTGGATCGCGCCGATCCCCGGCACCACGAAGCTGCACCGCCTGGACGAGAAATCTTGGAGCGGCGAATGTCGAGCTGACGCCCGACGATCTTCGCGAGATCGATGGCGCCGTCTCCAAGATCGCGGTGCAAGGGGACCGCTATCCGGCGCATCTGCAAGCAAGGGTCGGACGCTGACGGCAGGGGCGACCGGGAAGGGCGCCGTCGCAACGGAGACTAACGCGTGCAAGTGGCGGAACCCCTTGCGGCGTCTCATGCTGAGCCGCCTCGGACGGCTCAGCCCAGTCAATCCGAGAAGACTGAGCCGGTCGTCATGACGCAGGCGCGGCGCCTTGCCAGCGGTTGGTCGTAGAGGCATCACAATGAGAACGAAAGGGCGGACGAGCCGACCGGAGCGACGCTTCACGTCCATGCCCGGCGGCGGTGTGCTATGTCCGCCTGCTTGACGGCGGTTCCTCATACTTGCGGTGGCGCGATTGTCGAAAGAAACTCATCGGGTGAGCGAGGGGGCGCCATACCCCCTGGGCGCGACCGCGGACGGGAGAGGGAACGAATTTCGCCGTTTTCTCCGCCAACGCGACCAAGGTCGAAGTTTGCTTTTTCGACGCGCCAGACGGCCGGGAGCTGGATCGTTTCGAGCTTCCCGAATATACCGATGAAATCTTCCACGGCCATGTCGCGGATATCGGACCAGGGTCCTTTTATGGATTCCGCGTCCATGGTCCCTACGAGCCCGCCGCGGGTCACAGGTTCAATCCCAACAAATTGCTTCTCGATCCGTATGCCCGCGCTCACGCTGGCAAGCTGATCTGGGATCAGTCGATATTCGGCTATACGATCGGCGCCGAGGAGGACGACCTCAGTTTCGACGAGCGCGACAGCGCGCCGTTCGTCCCGAAATCCGTGGTCGTCGATCCCAATTTCGACTGGAAGAGCGAGGTTCACCGGCGGTCGACGCCATGGGACCGCACGATCATCTACGAGGCCCATGTCAAAGGCTTCACCAAGCGACATCCCGGCGTCGACGAAAGGCTGCGGGGCTTTTACGCGGGCTTCGCGGCCAAGCCTGTCATCGACTACATCAAGTCCTTGGGGGTGACGACTGTCGAATTGCTGCCGGTCCATACCTTCATCGACGACAGCCACTTGCTGGAAAAAGGGCTCAGAAATTACTGGGGGTACAATTCAATCGGGTTCTTTGCGCCGGATCCGCGCTATGCGTTCGATGTCCCGAATTCGTTGCGCGAATTCAAGGAGATGGTCGCCCGTTTCCACGACGCGGGACTCGAGGTGATCCTCGACGTCGTTTACAATCATACGGCGGAGGGCAACGAGCGCGGCCCGACGCTGTCGTTCAAGGGAATAGACAACAGCTCGTATTATAGATTATTGCCGGATCAAGCGCGTTATTATATCAACGACACCGGAACCGGCAACACGCTCAACGTCAGCCATCCGCGCGTCATTCAGATGGTGGCCGACAGCCTGCGCTATTGGGCCAGCGAAATGCGGATCGATGGTTTCCGCTTCGATCTCGGCACCATCCTGGCGCGCGAGCCTCACGGCTTTCAGACCGAAAGCGGTTTCCTCAAGGTTCTCGGCCAGGACCCGCTGCTGGCCGAGGTCAAGCTCATCGCCGAACCATGGGACTGCGGACCCGGGGGCTATCAGGTCGGCAGATTTCCGCCCGGCTGGGCGGAGTGGAACGACACGTTTCGGGATAGCGCGCGCGATTTCTGGCGGGGCAACGCAAGCGCCAGAGAAATCGCGCCGCGATTGTGCGCCTCACCCGACAAGTTCAACCATCGTGGACGCAAGCCATGGGCGTCGGTCAATTTTCTCACCGCGCACGACGGCTTCACGCTGAAGGATCTCGTTTCCTACAACGACAAGCACAATCAGGCCAACGGCGAGGACAACAAGGACGGCCACGACCACAATCGCTCGTGGAACTGCGGCGCGGAGGGACCGACCGACGACCCCGAAATCAGGGCGTTGCGCTGGCGGCAAGTCCGAAACCTGTTGTCCACGCTCCTGCTGTCGCAGGGGACGCCAATGGTCACGGCCGGCGATGAGTTCGGGCGCACGCAGAACGGCAACAACAACGCCTATTGCCAGGACAACGAGACAAGCTGGGTCAACTGGGAGCTGGATGGCGAGCAGCGCGAGCTTCTGGCCTTTTTCCGCCGTCTGACGGGATTCTTCCATCACTATCGCATTCTGCGGCGATCGCGCTTCCTGACTGGCGAAATGAACGTCGACCTCGACGTCAAGGACGTCACGTGGATCGACGCCAACGGCGCGGAAATGTCGAGGGAGGCCTGGGACAACGACCGGACGCGCTGCTTCGGCATGCTCATCGACGGCCGCGCGCAGGCGACCGGAATCAAGCGTCGCGGCGACGACGCGACCTTGCTGATCGTGCTCAACGCCTACCACGACATCGTCAATTTCAACCTGCCGCGCTGTCATCAAGCCTCGGGGTGGAACCGGCTGATGGACACCAACGATCCCGGATTGCCGGAGCAGGTCTTCAGGATCCGCGCCGCCTACGCCGTGACCGGCCGTTCCGTCCTTCTGTTCGAGCGCGTTCCGACCAAACCGCGCGTGCGCCACCGGGGCCCTGTCGAGGGCCGCCGTCAGGCGGAGTGATCCGCCCGTCCGCCTCACGCGCTCTTGGCGAACAGCTCCCGTCCGATCAGCATGCGCCGGATCTCGCTGGTGCCGGCGCCGATCTCGTACAGCTTGGCGTCGCGCAGCAGGCGTCCGAGCGGATAGTCGTTGGTGTAGCCGGCGCCGCCCAGGATCTGGATCGCGTCGAGGGCGGCCTGGGTCGCGCGTTCGGCGGCGTAGAGGATCGCGCCGGCGGCGTCCTCGCGGGTCGTGTCGCCGCGGTCGCAGGCCTTGGCGACGGCGTAGACGTAAGCCCGCGCCGCGTTCATCGCCACATACATGTCGGCGAGCTTGCCCTGCACGAGCTGGAAGGTCCCGATCGGCTGGCCGAACTGCTTGCGCTCGTGGACATAGGGCAGCACGACGTCGAGCGCCGCCTGCATCAGGCCGAGCGGGCCGGCCGACAGCACCACGCGCTCGTAGTCGAGGCCGCTCATCAGCACGCCGACGCCCTTGCCGACCTCGCCGAGCACGTTCTCCTCCGGGACCTCGCAGTCGGCGAAGATCAGTTCCGAGGTGTCGGAGCCGCGCATGCCGAGCTTGTCGAGCTTCGGCCCTTGCGAGAAGCCCTTCATGCCGCGCTCGACGATGAAGGCGGTGATGCCGCGCGCGCCGGCCGCCGGATCGGTCTTGGCGTAGACGATCAGCGTCTCGGCGACGGGGCCGTTGGTGATCCACATCTTGGCGCCATTGATGCACGTAGCGGTCGCCCTTGCGCTCGGCGCGCGTGGTCATCGACACCACGTCCGAGCCGGCGTTCGGCTCCGACATCGCCAGCGCGCCGACGTGCTCGCCGGAGATGAGCTTGGGCAGATAGCGCGCCTTCTGCCCGGCGTCGCCGTTGCGCACGATCTGGTTGACGCACAGGTTGGAATGCGCGCCGTAGGACAGGCCGACCGAGCCGGAGGCGCGCGACACCTCCTCCATCGCCACGCAATGCTCGAGATAGCCGAGGCCCAGCCCGCCGTATTCCTCCGGCGCGGTGATCCCGTGCAGGCCGAGCGCTCCCATCCTGGGCCACAGATCGCGCGGGAACAGGTTGTCGCGGTCGATCGCGGCGGCGCGGGGCGCGATCTCCTTGTCGGCGAAGGTCCTGGCGCTGTCGCGGATCATTTCGGCGCTGTCGCCGAGATCGAAGTCGAACGGACGGGGGGCGTTGGGGATCATGGCGGCCCGGGCGGCTGGAGGGCGGTTCAGCCGACCTTGGCCGCATCCGGCGGCTTTTGGCAAGCGCCGGCCGCGACGCCGGTCTTCGATTTTACCGCCGTTTTTCCCGGCGGGTCCAGCGTTTTCAAAGGCTTACGCTCCCGTTTACCGCCGCCCCGTCAAA
>CAWAIM010000006.1:0-12658 GCA_963781895.1 uncultured Alphaproteobacteria bacterium | reverse complement strand
AGGAGCCCCGATCCTCGGCCGCTCTTGGCTTGCAGGCGAACGAGGCGACATGGGTGTCGAGAGGCAGTTTCGCCATTTCAGCCTCCGCTGTCGCCCTGCCGACCACGACCGGCCGCACCGCCGGCCCCCCGACGGTGACCAGCGTCGCCTGTCCCGCGACCGGATCGATGCGCACGAACGTGGATTGTCGCCGGACGAGTTTCATTGCAGCATCTCGCTTCTCGATCAGCGGACCCTTGATATGCTCGGGACGCCGATCGGCCCGGGAGAAGTCGGAATACGCGAAAATCGTCTCCGATGACGTCGCATACGTCTCGGTTGACGTCGAAAACATATTCTCCGCCGGTCGCCCAGTCGGAGGTCCATACCGACATCTGCCGGTTCGGCGCGTAGACGATGAGGCGGCCGGCCTGAGGCGGAATCGGCCGCGCCGAGGCTTTCCAGGCGGCGTAGGCGTCGCCAGTGCCCGCGACCCGCGTCGCCGCGCCGATGGCCAGGCCCATCCCCCCGCCGCTAGCCTCCGAGAGGAAGAGAGAGTGCGAGGAGCATGGCGGCGATCGCGTTCCGTGCCATGTTCGATGCGCCCCCCAACGCGCTAGCGATGAGCGCGTCCCGCACGATGCCCGTATTCGTCGGGCGCGGCAAGAAAGTTCCACATCCGCAAGGCCGCAGTGGCCGCGACGGTCCGCGCCAACACGCTTTGCCCCGGAGGGCGACAAGATCATGCGTCTGCATGGACAGACGGCGACGGGCCGCCACGACAACCAGGTCGATTCCACGCCATGAGGCGCTGGCCTGGACCAAGCAGCGGCCGGCGGGCGCGTCGGGCTGGGTCGGCTGTTGGCGGCGGCTGGCGGGGGAGGGATGAGGCGTCCGCCCCGCAGTCCGGAGCGGGCAAAGGAATAAGGGATTTAATTAGCTGTCACCGTAATTCATCCGTAATTCGATCGGCGACGGCGCCTATGTCGGCTCGGGCTCGGTCATCACCAAGGACGTCGAGCCCGACGCTCTGGCGGTGGCGCGCGGCCGGCAGGAGGCGAGGGCCGGGTGGGCGAAGGCGTTCAGGGCGCGAAGAAAAAAGGCCTGAGGCGAAAGCCGCGCATTCCTGCAGGCGCGAAAGAGGCTTGTCGCCGGCGGAGTGAGGTGGATCACAGCCGGCCCCGAAACCCTTTGCTATGTAAGCCTCGCCCTCCTTCTCAAGGGTAAGCGAAAGTCGTTCCAGGGTTCGCGTCTGGATGCGGGGTTCGGCTGTCCTCGCGGAGGAACCAAAGTTTTCTGGATTTGATCAATACGCTGACGTCCATATGATTATTTGATTGAATTTGCGGGATTGGGCGGCGATGCTGTGTCTGAATTGCCGTTGATGCTTTTTTACCAGAGCGGTTTCAACCGCCCTTATAGGCAGATTTGGGCGGATCTATCTATGTCGCTCAACGAACTGCTCGCCTTCGTATCCTCGGATCAGGCGTTATCCCTTCTTAGGAACACCTGGATTGTCGCCAGCGGGCCTTGTCTTTTTGTATGTTTACGGTCAATTCCGGTTCAACACTCCGATGTATTCTTTGGAATTGGCGCTTGAAAGCGGGTCAACGGCATCTCAATCGGAGTTTGCCCGACCTCATCACCCTAGCGCCGCCGATTTTAACAACAAGACGTTCTCGTTACAAGCGCTATGCACTCAGATATGTTTTGATACTACAATTGGTGTTTTTGGTATTCATCTTTCTATATTCGACAGTGCAGTCTGCCGCCGAGCTCGGTCATGTATCTCTTGCCAGATTTGACGCAAACGTCATTGGAGAAGAGGGCGCTGTTCGGCCTGTTCATTTTGACGGGATTGTTGCCTTCATTCCCCGTTGTGAATCAAATTGACGCTTGGTTGTTGAGCAGTCTCCACAAGGCCGCGTTCATACCTGACGACTCGCGTTACTTGGCGAGAAAACTGTACAATTCTCCCTTCAGCCCCGCCCAACACGTTTTTTCAACCGTTCGCGACAATTTGTCGATGCGGGATACGGCTCGGGTGGCGAGCGGGAAGGCGTGCGGATCGCTCGAGAAGCGAATTATCGATCTGCTTTGCCTTCGAGCGCAAGCGCGAAGCAGCATGGAGTCCGAAAGATTCAGGGCGTTCAAAATTCATCTCGAGCGAGATTTCACCGAGATCGCCAATCGAACGCGAGACCTTCGCGCTGACGCCATCGCCTATTTGCAAAGCCAGGCCCGCCTCATTCCTGACGATGTCGACGACATAGACGCGTATATTGCAAACCATCAGGACGAGGCAAGTTTCGCGGACCTGAGCAAACGTCGACAGGCGCTCCAATTGAAATTCGACACCGTCTACGAAACAATGTGCCTGATCATTGCGTTGTCGATTTGCGCGACCACGTTTACGCCTGAAGAGGTCGACCAGACGATCAAAGGGCTTGGTTTTTCGACACACGTCGATCCTCTTCCTGTATTCGATTTGGAGACCGTCGTCGCTGTCACCGGCCTGTCGTTCGTGCTGTGGCTGGTCTTTTTGGGACTCTTTGCGGCGGTTGCCAGCGTTCTGGGGATAGGGACCTCGAACCACAAGTTGTTTGCGGATAGGACGTTAGTATTGCGCTTCGCGATCCTTCTCACTGTCGCTTATGGAATAGTCATGACGCTGGCTATTAAAATCAAGAGAAAATGGCGCGCCGAGCGACCGCACGATCAACGAACCGAGGGGATCCGGATCGCTCTATATTCATATCTCGCGACTGTTCCTGTGAATATGTTGGTTAGCTATCTCATCAATGGAACCTTCCTGATTGCGACGCCATATCTTTACGCGGTCAATCAAGCTGTATTCGGTTATTTCGTTGCGAAGTATATCGACCGCTCGTTAGTGGGACAGAAGGGCTCGGCGCTGCTTGCGTTGTCGCAAGGGGCCACGCAGGGCGCCGTGGCGGCGATTGCGGCGATCTTCGCCGGCAGCAACGCCGCTCAAACGGCGGGATTGGCGGACAGTCTGTTCGTCCCAGGATTTGGCTTCGTTCAATGGACCCTCAGCGGCTTCCTGGTCGGCTTCCTGTTTCAGCGCATCTACAACAGGGCCGCCAAGTCCGAGTTCGTCACGTCCTCTGCCGCGATCCCGGAACAAATTCCGGAGCGGGCGGCGCAAATTGCATGATTTCAGGCGGCCGGAACTGCTCAACCGAACCAAATGCGCTGCCCGCGCGTCGGCTCTGCGAACTGAGCGCGCATCCGTATTTCGACGGGCGGCGCTCCGTCACGCCGGATCGAGCATCGCGAAGACGCTGACCAGGGCGACGACGGCGGTTCCGAGCGCGACCTCGATGACGCTCGTGACGCGCAACGCGGCAAGGGCGGCGGCGCCTGGGCTCAGTTTCGGCACGAGATAAAACCGGTTGAAGACCGCGAGCGAGATCATCAGGCCGACGATGACGATTTTCGCATCGAGCAGCGCGCGGTAGGGCGTCGTCGGCGGGAACGGCGCGCGGCCTGAAATGAGCGCGATGTTGACGGCGCCGGTCAGACGATGGCCGCGACGACGAATTGTCCCCAGAAGGAGAAGCCCGCCATGGCGCGGACCGCGTCCGGCCGCAGATCGTCGTCGCCATAGGCGCTCACGCACATCATGAAGGGAATGAGCCCGCCGAGCCATGCGCCGGCCGCCAGGAGATGCGCGGCGTGATTGGCGCGATGGGCAATGCCTTCGAGACCGGTCTGCATCGCGGCGTGGCCCACGAGGGCGAGACTGACGAGAGACGCCGCGGAGACGAGCGCGATCGGCGCCCAGCGGTCACGAGGGCTGAAAGCGACAGCGGCGACGAGCGCCGCCGCCAGGACGAGCCGCACGGCCCAGGCATGGCCGAACGCGGTGTGATCGAGAACCGCGCCGATCGCGTCTGGGTCGGTCGCGGCGCTCCAGTCGTCGGCCATCGACGCCGATTCCAGCGCCAGCCACAGGATCGCGGTGATGAGGGCGACGACGCTCGACGCCGCCACGACGCGCCAGATCGCCGGCGTAAGCCGGCGTCGAAGGTCGCTCGGGCGCATAGAGCCAGACAAAGGCGCTTGCGCCGAAAGCCAGCAGCGCGGCCATGAAATGCGCGAAACGGCAGATTGCCAGGGCGGTCATCGGCGGCCGCTCGCGATCGAGTTTGAAAGCATGGCGGCCTCTCGCGAATTCGGCGCAAAAATCCTCGTTCCTGTCGGCATCGCCGCAGACGGGTTGAGGCGAGGGCCAACCGTTCCCCGCAATGGCGAAGCGCTCCAGAGGTTCACATCTTCATGCCGCCCATTGTCCCGCCCTTCATCGGTCCGCCGCCCGAGGCCCCGACGCCGAGCACCGGAAATTCGACCTCGACCGGGCCGGCATGCTCGAACTCGAGCGTCGCCTTGACGGTTTCGCCCTTCGTCAGCGGATGCGTCAGATGGGTGAACATCAGGTGATAGCCGCCGGGCGCGAGACTGACCGAGCCGCGCGCGGGAATGGCGAGGCCGCCGGTCAGTTCGCGCATCTGCATGACGCCGTTTTCCGTCTTCATCTCATGAATCTCGACCGTGGCGAAATCCGCCGCGCCGCCGGTCAGGCGGTCGGGCGTCGCGCCTTGGTTGTGGATCGTCAGATAGCCGGCGCCGACCTCGGCGCCCTTGGGCGTCGCGCGCGCCCAGGGCTTTTCGACCACGATGTCGCCGGCCTTGAATTCCTGGGCGAAGGCGGGAGCGGCGCCCGCTATGAGCGCGAGCGCCAGGGCGAAAGCGGAAAGTCGGTTCATTGCGTTATGTTCCTTTGTCGAGTGCTTTGCCGATGGGTCAGGGTTTGACGGTGAACTGAAAGTCGCCTTGCGTATGATGGGTGTCGACCGACACTGCATGCCAATGCACGGTGTAGACTCCGGGCGACAGCGGTTTGGCGATCGGCGCGATCAGCACGCTCTTGTCGCCCGCTTCGACCTTCGCCGGGCCGAGCGGCACGGAGGCGCCGCCAGCCGACGTCAGCGTGACGCGCGAGAAGCGCGGTTCGACGCCCTCGCTGAATTTCAGCCGGATCTCGGTCGCCGCCGCGACCGTGCCGCCGACGGCCGGCGTCGCCTTCTCGAGCTGGGCGTGCGCAAACGCCGTCGTCGCGGCGAGGACGTAAGCAAGCGAAGTTGCGATTGTGATTGTCGAAATGCGTGTCATCATTTGCCTCCTGTGAAGATCGGCTTGCCGAGTGTGTTGGGGAAGATGTCGTCGAGGAAAAAGTCCAGTGCGGCCACGACGCCCACGCCGTGGCCGCTCGCGCCGTTGATCGGGATGACCGCTTCAAGGGCGACCTGCCATTTGTCCGCCAAATACACGGCGCCCGGCTGGATCGTCCCGGTCGTCGCCCAAGTCCCGGGCGCCGCGTTGGCTATAGGGGTCGAGAAGACGGCTTCGACGATCGGGACGAGGCGCCTGACGAAATCGTTGTCGATCTCGCCGACATGCGAGTTGTAGTAGGGCAGGCTGTACTGGAGGCTGAAGCCGTAATTGATCGTCGTGGCGTTCTGGTTCCCGTTGGTCCACGCTTGGCCTGGCGTGCTCGAGCTGATCTCCGCGGTCAGAGCGAACGGACGCAGGATGTTGAGGCTCGTCGGCAGGTCGCCGAAGCCTTTGCCGACGTCGAGCACCGGCGAGTAGGTGTTGGTCGACCCGATCTGGGCTCCGAGCCGGTATAGCCCCAGTTGATGGCGAATCCGACCGAGCCCATGAACTGGTGTTCCGGAATACAGAAGAATTGATATTTCGCTTCGGTGTCGAGGCTGTCCCAGCCGTATCCGCCAGGGTGCTGCCAGGTGGGGCCGGCGCCGACCGACAGCGCGAAGTCCGGAAAGATGGTTTTGGACCAGTTGAAGGCCGCGTCGAACTCCTGCGCGCCATTGGAGTTCTGCGGCAGCCACGTCAGAGCCGGCAATGTCAGTTCGTCAAGGACGCCGGGATCGTCGATTGCGATTGTGGATGGGAAGATGCGGTCGCCGCATACGGAATGCGGATAGGCCGGCGAGAGCGATAGAATGACGGCTGCGCCAGAGAGTGCGCCCGTGAGCACGCGCGTGATGGGGGTCGACATGGATGGAACGCCTCGGGTCTGATGGAATGCAGTTGCGCGCCCTCGTGAAGTGCGCGGCGAACGCGGATTTCGTCAGACGGCGAGAGGCGGCGCTCGGGCGCGGTTGGCTGGGGTCAGGCGGGAGTTGAAGACGGCGTGCTGAGGCGCGGCGCCGATGGTCCGGCGACGCGCGTCGAGTCGCCGCGGAACGGCGGGGCAGTCCGGCGGGACAAGCGCGGCGACTTGCGCGAAGAACCGGCAGAGCGGGCATTGATCGTCGCAATGGCCGGCCGGCGCGATCGGCGACGGTGCGCCCTTGTCGTCGACCTGCACGCACAGAAACGCGACGTCTCCGAAGGTCGCCTTCAGGTCGGCGGCAATCGCAGCCGTATCCGCGACCGGGATCCCGGGCGCGGCCAGCGCCTGGTGATAGGGAATGGCGATGAGCTGGACAATGAGCGACAGAGCGACGATGAGCGCCGGCAGCGGCGAACGGAACGCCATGACGCCGGGACGCGCCCGCCGCGCTCGACGTCCTTGCCTCCGGCCCCGGCTGTTCACGCGAACGCCCTGATGATCCGGCCCGACATCCGTCCGGTTCAACCGTAAAGTGGTAACCGAACGCGCCGGCCCGCGCAATCTGCGCCCGAGCGGCCGCGCGCGGTCTTCACAATCCTTCATCCATCGTGACTTGTGGGAGGGCGGGTCGTTGGCCTAACGCTTGCATCGTTCGTTTTGGGTTCAAGCGGGGTCAATAACCGATGTGCGGCATTGTGGGCGTCCTGGGGGCAGGGCCGGTCGCGGGCTCGATCATCGACGCGCTGAAGCGCCTCGAATATCGCGGCTACGATTCGGCGGGGATCGCGACCCTCGAGAACGGCAAGCTCGCGCGGCGGCGCGCCGAGGGCAAGCTGAGGAACCTCGAGGCGAAACTCGCCGCCGAGCCGCTCAAGGGTTCGATCGGCATCGGCCATACCCGCTGGGCGACGCACGGCAAGCCGACCGAGACCAACGCCCATCCGCACGCCGCGCGCGGGCTCGCCGTCGTTCACAACGGCATCATCGAGAACTTCAAGGCGCTGCGCGAGGAGCTCGCGGCCAAGGGCTACGCGTTCGCGACCGAGACCGATTCCGAGATCGCCGCCTTCGTGGTCGAGGACGAACTCGCGCGCGGCAAGACCCCCGAGCAAGCGGTCCATGCGGCGCTCGGGCGCCTGCGCGGCGCCTTCGCCCTCGTCTATCTGTTCGAGGGCGAGGAGAATCTGCTGATCGGGGCGAGAGAGGGCGCCCCGCTCGCGGTCGGCTACGGCGAGGGCGAGATGTATCTGGGCTCCGACGCGCTCGCGCTCGCGCCGTTCACCGACCGCGTCGCCTATCTCGAGGAAGGCGACTGGGTCGTGCTGACGCGCCAGGGCGCGGACATTCGCGACGCCGCCGGCAAGCCGGTCAAGCGGCGCATCCAGCGCAGCCCGGCCGGAAGCCTGCTCGCCGAAAAGGGCAACTACCGGCACTTCATGGCCAAGGAGATCCACGAGCAGCCGGAAGTCGTCGGCCATACGCTCGCGCATTATCTCGACATGGCGACGTTGCGGCTGAAGCCCTTCGCCTGGCCGGTCGATCCGACAAGTCTCTCGCGCGTTTCGATTGTCGGCTGCGGCACGGCCTATATGGCGGGTCTCGTCGGCAAATATTGGATCGAGCGTTTCGCGCGGCTTCCGGTCGAGATCGACGTGGCCTCGGAATATCGCTATCGCGAGGCCCCGGTCGACAGGGGCGGGCTGACGATCGTCGTCTCGCAATCGGGCGAGACGGCGGACACGCTGGCGTGCCTGCGCTACGTCAAGGACAATGGCTCGAAGACCCTGGGCGTCGTCAATGTGCCGACGTCGAGCATCGCGCGCCTGACCGACGCCTCGGCGCCGACCCTGGCCGGGCCGGAGATCGGCGTCGCCTCGACCAAGGCCTTCACCTGCCAGCTCGCCGCTCTCGCCGCGCTGGCGATCGGACTGGGGAGAGCGCGCGGCGCGATCGACGAGGCGACCGAGACGGCGCTGGTCGGCGAGCTCGTGGCGACGCCCGGCCTTCTTGCCGAGGCCCTGAAGCTCGAGCCGGCGGCCGAGAAGCTGGCGCATTCGATCGCCCGGGCGCGCGACGTGCTCTATCTCGGGCGCGGCACCGGATACCCGCTGGCGCTCGAGGGCGCCCTGAAGCTCAAGGAGCTGAGCTACATTCACGCCGAAGGCTACGCCGCCGGCGAGTTGAAGCACGGGCCGATCGCGCTGATCGACGAGGCGATGCCGGTCGTCGTCATCGCGCCGCGCGACGCCGTGTTCGAGAAAATCGTCTCCAACATGCAGGAGGTCGCGGCGAGGGGCGGGCGGATCGTGCTGATCGGCGAGAAACACGCGGCCGAAGAGGCGGCGGTTCCGATCGAACATTTCCTGCCGATGCCCGACATGGGCGTCAATTTCGCCCCGATCGTCTATGCCGCCCCGGTCCAGATGCTCGCCTACCACACAGCCGTCATCATGGGAAAAGACGCCGATCAGCCGCGCAATCTGGCCAAATCGGTGACGGTGGAGTAGGCGACAGGGACCTGAAAGTCTCGCCGCGATGTCCTATATCAGCATTGATCCACCGGCGGCGCGGGCCCTGGTTCACCCGCTCGGTTGATCTGCCGCAACATGCGCGCGCGGCCGCGGCGGCAATATCCGAAACGAGGAGGGGCAGGCCATGCGTCGGATTGATGAGAGCGAGCGCCCGATGCCGGAGATCAATCCGGCCAAAGTCTGCTTCGTCATTGAGAAGTCGCGCGAGTTGCTGAGCGAGGATTTGGGTGGCGAGCCTGACGCGTCCGACGCGGCGGACGACGGCGAGGGCGTCACGCTGACCGACGAGGCCGGCGGCTCGATCCGCCGCGAACTGATCGAATTCCTGAAGGATCTGGACGTCGACGAATCCGCCGCTCTGGTCGCTCTCGCATGGATCGGCCGCGGCGATTTCGAACCGGAGGACTGGAAAAGCGCCGTCGCCCAGGCGAGCGAGCGCGCCTTCGGGCCGACCTGGAAGTATCTCCTCGGCATATCGTTGCTGCCGGACTATCTCGAAGACGCGCTCTCGAGCTTCGGGCGCTCCTGCGAGGCGTTCGAGTCCGGGACGGGAGAGGAAGGGTAGCGCCGGATTCCTGTTCGGCTGGTGGCGGCGTCTGGAGGGCGTGCGCTGTCCCGGGCGCCGAGACTTGCCTTGCAATCGCGTCGACGAGCCGCCATTTTTGCCCGGCGCGCCGCAGCGAGACCGTCATGTCCATCGATCACAAGCCCGCCCCATTCCATCGCTCTCTGGCGGTCCGCCTGCGCTCGTGGTTCTTCACCGGGCTGATCGTGTTCGGGCCGGTGGCGGCGACCGCCTACATCGCCTTGTGGATCGCAAATACGATCGACAACTGGGTGCAGCCCTGGCTGCCGCGGAGCCTTTCGCCCGACGATTATCTCCCTTTCCACGTTCCCGGCTTCGGCGTCGTCATCGCGCTGATCGGGCTGACGCTGCTCGGATTTCTCACCGCCAACATCGTCGGCCGCTCGCTGGTCCGATTGAGCGAGGCGATGCTCGACCGTACGCCCCTGGTCCGAGGCGTGTACAAGGGTCTGAAGCAGATCTTCGAGACGGTGTTCAGCCAGTCCGGCAGCCAGTTCCGCAAGGTCGGGCTGGTCGAGTTTCCGATCAAGGGAAGCTGGTCGATCGTTTTCGTCTCCTCGGCGCCGGGCGAGATCGTGTCCAGCGTCCTGCCGGGGGACAAGCCGATGATCTCGGTGTTCCTGCCATGCACGCCGAACCCGACGACCGGTTTTTACTTCTTCGTTCCGGCGGACGACGTCATCGAATTGCCGATTTCGCCGGACGAAGCGGCCAAGCTGATCATGTCGGCAGGCCTCATCCAGCCGGAGGCTCACTCGGGGTTGTCGGCGTTGGCGGTGGCGGCGAAACTCGAAAAGCTGCAGGCCGAGACGCACGCGGTCGCCGGCCGCCAGTAGAGCGGGAGGTCCGCAGGCCGCGCGCGGCCGTCCGTCGAGCGCCCGGTTCGAGCGTCGCCCGGCGCCGGCCGCCGCCGACACAGTCGTCCTGCGGGGCCGCTGTCCGCCAGCTCGCGCATGCTGTCACAGGCCGAAACCTATGCTAATGAGGCGGCAGGGCGCGGAAAAATTCGCGGCCGACTCGCATTTTGGCCGCCTCAGCATGGGCGCCAGCGCTGCTCGGCCTTCAACTTGTGGAATTCCCATGGCGCAATTGCCTCAATTCGACCTTCAGGAACTCAAACGCCGCATGCAAGCCGCGCACGCGATCCTCAAGCACGAACTGGGGGGGTTGCGCACCGGTCGGGCGAGCATCAGCCTTCTGGAGCCGGTGCATGTGGAGGCCTACGGCCAACGCATGCCGCTCAACCAGGTGGCGACGATCAGCGTTCCGGAGCCGCGCGCCCTATCGGTCTCCGTCTGGGACAAGACCATGGTGCAAGCGGTCGACAAGGCGATCCGCGACTCCAACCTCGGCTTGAGTCCGACCGTCGAGGGAACCACCCTGCGCATCCGCATTCCCGAACTCAATGAGCAACGGCGCAAGGAAATGGTGAAAGTCGCGCACAAATACACCGAGGACGCGCGCGTGGCGGTGCGGCACGTGCGCCGCGAGGGT
Source organism: uncultured Alphaproteobacteria bacterium (assembly GCA_963781895.1). Classification (GTDB taxonomy): domain Bacteria; phylum Pseudomonadota; class Alphaproteobacteria; order Rhizobiales; family Beijerinckiaceae; genus Roseiarcus. The sequence continues at coordinate 1,905 of CAWAIM010000006.1, read as the reverse complement.
CTGGACATCCTCAAAAAGCTGCTCAAAGAGCATTCGATTAGCGAGGACGACGAAAAGCACCACGAGACGGAGGTGCAAAAGGCGACGGATCAGGCCATTCGCGAGATCGACGCGTCGCTCGCCGCTAAGGAAAAGGAAATCATGCAGGTCTAGGCGATCTCACCTGTTGTCCGAGGCCCTCGCATGCCGTATCTCCGCTCCAATCCGGGCTCCCGCGACAAACAGACGCCGGTCCATGTCGCCATCATCATGGATGGCAACGGCCGTTGGGCGCAGGCGCATGGGCTGCCGCGCTTCGAGGGCCATCGGCGGGGAGTCGAGGCGGTGCGCCGCGCCGTTCGCTCCGCGATCGAACATGGCGTGCGCTACTTGACGGTCTATAGCTTTTCATCCGAGAACTGGAGGCGTCCGCCCGACGAGGTCGCGATGCTAATGGGCCTGCTCAAGAGGTTCATCCGCAACGATCTCGCCGAGCTCAACCAGAACGGCGTGCGCGTGCGGATCATCGGCCAGCGCGCAACGCTGGCGCCCGACATCGTTTCGTTGCTCGACGAGGCCGAAACCCTGACCCGGGACAATCGTGGACTGACGTTGACGGTGGCGTTCAATTACGGGGCGCGTCAAGAGATCGTCGAGGCGGCGCGGCGTCTGGCGATCGAAGTCCGTGAAGGCCGTCTGGACCCGAATTCGATCGGTCATGATGAATTCGCCGCGCGGCTCGAAACAGCCGAACTGCCGGATCCCGACCTCATCATCCGCACGTCGGGGGAAATGCGCCTCTCGAATTTCCTGCTGTGGCAGGCGGCCTACGCCGAACTTGTGTTCCTGCCCATCCTGTGGCCGGATTTCGACGATGCGGCATTCGTCTCGGCGCTCGATCAATATGCGGCGCGCGAGCGGCGGTTCGGCGCCCTCGTCGGGCCCGCCGCCGTCAAGTCGGCCTCATGAGGACAGGCGCATGGCCCTGAGCGGCGCACGCGCGAAAAGCGGACCGGGGCCTCGCGCGACCGGCTCGCGGATCGGCCCGGATCTGTGGCCGCGCGTCGCCGCGGCCACGGTGATGGGCGTTGTCGCGCTCGCGGCGGCGTGGACCGGGGGCTTCGTCTTCATGGCCTTCTGGTGCGTGGCGTCGTTGATCGTGCTGTGGGAATGGCAGCGGCTGGTGGGCGCGGAACGGCTTTTCGGGCGCGTGGCCGCCGGGGCGCTTGCTCTCGTGGTCGCCTCTTCGTTCGCCTTGCAGAATTTGTTTTCCATCGGCCAAGCGGTTGTCGGCTCCGTGATCGCGCTCGCCCTCGGCGCGGCGGCGGTTGCCTGGATCGCGCGGCCGGGCTCAAAGGATGGGCGGGTGCCGGGATGATTTTACGCCGGCGCGCTGGTGGTCAGCCTCGGGCTGCTCAGGGCCAGCCCGAACTACGGCCTGGTCGCGATTTTGTGGCTGTTCGCAGTGGTCTGGGGCGCGGACATCGCCGCATTTCGCCGGCGACTGATCGGCGGCCCGAGGCTGTGGCCGGCCGTCTCCCCGGGCAAGACCTGGTCGGGAGCGATCGTCGGCGCGCTCGCCGGCGCCGTCCTCGGCTTGACTCTCGCGCATTGGACCAACCGCATCGAAGCGCTGTTCTGGGTCGGCCTCGGCGCGGCGATCGTGTCCGAACTCGGCGATCTTTCTCAAGTCCGCGGTAAAGCGGCGTTTCGAGGTCAGGATTCGAGCGGCCTCATCCCCGGCCACGGCGGGCTGATGGACCGGCTCGACGCCTTTATCGCCGCCTCGCTCTTCGCCGCGATCGTGGCGGGCGCGAACACGCAGGGCTCGTACATCGCGAGCGGGCTTTTTCAATGGTGAGCGCCGATTCTGGCTCGCGCCGCCATATCGTTCGCGCCAGCCGGCGCCCCATAAAGCGGGCGATG
>CAWAIM010000005.1:0-108723 GCA_963781895.1 uncultured Alphaproteobacteria bacterium | reverse complement strand
CGAACAGGTGATGGCTTGGTTCATGGATACCTATTCCATGTACCAGGGCATCACGGTCCCGAGATCGTGACTGGCAAGCCGGTCGGCACGGGCGGCGAGCTGGGCGGCGCGAGCGACGGGCACGGCGTCGCTTTCCTCGCCTTCCGCGCCCTGGAAGCCCTGGAAATTCCGCCGGCGGGCGCGACCGCGATCGTGCAGGGCTTCGGCAACGTCGGCTCGCACGCGGCGCTCGGTCTCGAGGCGCGGGGCGTCGAGCTCGTCGGCGTCAGCGACCATCTCGTCGCCTATTACGATCCCAAGGGCCTCGATACCGCGGGCTGGTCGAGTACGCCGCGAAAGCGGGCGCGCTCGCTGGATATTCGAGCCAAGCCGTGATCGACCCGCGAGCGCTGCTCGAGCAGCCTTGCGACATTCTGGCCGCCCTGCGCGATCGAGCGGGTTATCGACGCCGACCTCGCCCGACGTCTGCGCTGCCGCGTGATCGCCGAGGGCGCGAAATGACCCGACCACGCCCGAGGCCGATCGGGTGCTCGCCGAGCGCAACGACGGCATTTTCGTCATCCCCGACATTCTCTGCAACGCCGGCGGGGTGATCGTCAGCTATTTCGAGTCGGTCCAGGACTTCCAGCAGTACTTCTGGACGAAGGACGAAGTGATGGACCGGCTGGAACGGGCGCTCGACCGATCCTGGACGATGGTCGCCGCCAGAGCCGAGCGCAACGGCGTCTCGAGCCGAACGGCGGCGATGGCGATCGGGGTCGAGCGGGTGCGCAAGGCCGAACAGGCGCGGGGGCTGTTTCCGTGAGCCGCCCCCGAGCGGCGAATGCCCGGTAGGGCGGTCGCAAGAAAGGCGGAATTCCGAGTTCGTAACGCGATCCGCCTCGGTTCGGCGCACGCACCGCGCACCGCTGGACGACACGTCGCCGGCGTGTCACGACGGCGCCCTCGAAGCGGGTGGGGGAACGCCATGAGTTCGCTGTCGATCGCGCTCACCGTCGGCGCGCTCATCGCTCTGAGCGGCGTGGCGGGTCTCCTGCTTCAGCAGCAACTCGCGGATCATCATACTACGGAGCGCTCGCGCGATATGATCGGGGGCGTCGTCGGGCTCCTGACCCTTTTGCTCGCCCTGGTGCTCGGGCTTCTGATCTGGACCGCCTACGGGGTTTTCAGCACGCAGCAGAGCGAACTGCAGACGATCGCGGCGCGCGCCCTGGAATTCGACCTCGAAATGCGCCAGTACGGCCCGCAGGGAGACGCCGGCCGGGAGATCCTGAGGCGGGACCTCGTCTGGGCGCACGAGCAATTCTGGGGCGACGAAAACTCGAGGAACGCAGCCTATGACGCGGCCTTCAAGAACATGGCCTCGATCGAGCTCCTATTTCGACAGCCTGCAGCCGAAGACCGAGGCGCAGACCCAATTGCTCGGGGACGCGCGGCGCAACTACGCCTTCATCGGCGAACAACGATTGCTGATGTCGATGCAGGCGAGCACGCCGGTGTCCTGGCCGCTCATTTATGCGGTTTCGGCGTGGTCCTGCCTGATGTTCGGCGGCATGGGATTGCTGTCGCGGCCGAACGCCACCACCTTGACGATGCTGGTCCTCGGCGCCGCCTCGGTCGCCTTGGCGATTTTTCTTATCCTTGAGTTCAACAAGCCCTACACCAGCAGCATTCGCGTTTCGCCGATCGCCCTCGAACAGGCCATCGTCGAACTCGACAAACCGACCGCCGAGCCGACGAGCGGCAATTCGAAGTGAAGGAGGAGGCCGGGATGGCGGAAATTACACGATACTCAGCGACGCGGAAATCCGTTCGGCGCTGGCGCGATTGCCGGGATGGTCGGTCAAGGCGCCCAATATCGAGGCCAAGTTCGAGCTCAAGACCTTTCGCGACGCAATCGCCTTCATCGTTCAAGTGGCGATCGAGGCCGAGGTCATGAACCATCATCCCGAGTTCCATAATTCCTACAATGTCGTGTCATTCTCGTTCTGCACGCACGACGCAGGGATGAAGATCACCGATCTCGACATCGAGACCGCCAGGCGGATCAGCGCGGCGGCGCGACGAGTTCCAGTCGATGGCCTGACGGCGCCGGGCGAAACGCAAAGGACGTCGGAGTGACGGACGGGGTCGGCGACGAACGCCCGGAGTTCGCCGGAAAAGTCGTGATCGTGACCGGGGGCGGGACGGGCGTCGGCTTCGCGGTCGCGCGCGGGTTTGCGCGCCTGGGCGCGAGCCTCGCCATCGCCGGACGAACGAGGGACACGCTCGAGCGTTCGGCGGCAACGATCGAGGACGCCTGTGGTCGCAGCGTCCTGACGATTGCGGCCGACGTCGCCACGCCCTCCGACTGCGAACGGATCGTCGCCGCGGCGGTCGAGCGCTTCGGCGGGCTCGACGTGCTCGTCAACAACGCCGCCCATTTCGCGCTTGTCCCGCTGATCGAGGCCGACGCGGAAGCGGCGTCGCGTTTCTTCGCCGTCAACGTCGCCGGCCCGCTCGCTTGCGCGCGCGCGTTCGCGAAATGGGCGGTCGCACGAGGACGAAACGGGGCGATCGTCAATGTCAGCAGCATCGCCGGCGCGCGGCCGGCGCCGGGTTGCGGCCTCTATTCCGCCTCGAAGGCGGCGCTCGAGAGTCTGACCCGCTCCATGGCGCTCGAATGGACGCGACAAGGCTTGCGGGCCAACGCCGTCGCCCCCGGCCACGTCAACACCGAAGGGGTTTTGGAAGACTTCCGCGCCGGGCGGCTCGACGAGGCCGCGCTCATCGGCCGCATCCCCGCCGGGCGCATCGCCGACGTTGCCGACGTCGCCGACGCGGTGCTGTTCCTCGCCAGCGATCGCGCGCGCCACGTCGTCGGACAGGTGCTTACCGTCGATGGCGGGGAGGGGTTCTAGCAGCCCTTCGGATTGAGCTTGGGGCTGTACGCCGAGTTCGACTTTGCGTCCGCATGGCTGCGCAGGACGCTCAGAGGCGCTCAGACGGCCGAGGAGACCGCTTAAAAACCTAAAGCGCTGAGTCGGCATAAAGTCATTCGCGCGCCAATACGCTCGCCAAGGTCGACGCGTCGCATTTCGCCTCGGGCCGGGTCGACGCAGCGTGGGGCGAAGCGGGCGCCGTCCGATTGCGGCTGTCGATCGAACTGCGAACCATGGCGAATCGCGTCGACGCGCCCAGTCCGGCTCCGTCATGCTCTCAGGTCTCGACGGAGCGCCCGACCAGGCCGCGTGCGGCCGTCCGCCTTCGTTCACGCGGCCGGGCCCCTTCGGTCAGGCGAACTGCCGCTCCACATTCGAGAAACCGTCCGACAACGACGTCGCACCGTCACATGCAGATGAAAGGATTGACGAGCATTGCCAGCGGGTTGCAGCCGTAGCCGTAATACCCGGGGTAACCGCCGTATGCGGCGTATCCGCCGTAGGGGCCGTAGCCTCCGTATCCGTAGCCCGCGCCGTAGCCTCCGTATCCGTAGCCCCTGCCGTAGCCTCCGTATCCGTAGCCTCCATGACGTCCATAGCCGCCGCCGAAGCCGCGACCGTAGCCGCCGCCGAAGCCGCGACCCCCATGGAATCCCCCAAGGCCGCCGTGAAACCCGCCGCCGCGAAACCCGCCGCCGCCGTGGAATCCGCCGCCGCCGTGAAATCCCCCGCCGCCGTGAAATCCCCCGCCGCCGCCGCCATGCATGAAGGCGGATGCCGGCGCGGCGCCGCCGAAGGTCGCGACCGCGAGCGTGGTCGCCGCGAGAATCCCTGCGAGCTTATTCTTGAACAGCGTATGCATGACCAACTCCTCTTAAGGCCGGCGGCTGGAACTGGCGTTACATGCCTCACAGCCGAAAATATACATAGTACGAGTTTAGCTGTCCGGAAGGTGAACGGAAGAAAGTAAAGGCGATTTTATAGTGCGCCAATTTTGGCGATGCCCGCGTGTCTGGAAAATGGAGGCGGTTATACGATCCGTAGTCGACCGCGACAGCGTATCGCGCAGAATTCCGCGGCGCTCCGGCAGTCGATCGGCTGTGTCGAAACCTCGGGACTCCGCTCGCGGCAGGCTCTCGAGTCCCCGAAATCGCGGGTTTTTGCGAACGACCGGCGTCCACTTTGTCGCATGCCGCGTTAGCGCGCGAATACGCACACCAATCCTGGCGCGTCGCGTCCCTCCTCGCGCCGCGTCGAGGCCTCATCGATACGTAACGGGCGCAGGCCGACGGCGACGGCGGTTCGCTCGAGGTAGTCGCGCGCGTGGGCGAATCGCACCGACGCGCCAAGCCGGAACCCGTCGCCCTCGCAGGTCTCGACCGAGAAGGCGAACAGGCCGCCAGGACTGAGGGCGCTCATGGTCGCAAGGAAGACCGGCTCGAGGTCTCCGAAATAGACCAGGAAATCGGCGGCGACGACGAGATCAAACTCCGCCGGCGGCCGGCGGCTCAGAAGGTCAACCGCGTCCCCGAGTTCGAGCGCCTGATAGAGGCCGCGCTCGCGGGCCTTGGCGATCATGCCCGGCGAAAGATCGACCCCGGTCAGGCGGTCGGCCTTGCCGCGCAGCGCTTCGCCCATGAGGCCGGTGCCGCAGCCGATGTCGAGGACGCTGGCGAAGCGCCGGCCCGGCGCCGCGCAACTCAATCGCCTCGGCGATGAGGGCGGGGCCGCGGTAGAACAGATTGTCGGTCAGATGCGCGTCGAAGCGCGGCGCGTAGTCGTCGAACAGTCGCGCGACATAGGCCTCGGGCAGGGCGCTCGGCGTTTCGCCGCGCCCGATCAGCGCCAACCGCGCCGCCGCCCCTTGAGCGTCGGCCGGATCGGCCGCGAGCGCGGCGCGGAACGCTTCCGCCGCGCGCTCGATGTCGCCGAGCTTTTGCCTGGCTTCGCCGAGCGCGAACCACGCCGGCGCCCAATCCGGGGCGCGCTCCAGCGCCTGTTCGAGAACCTCCCGCGCCGCGCTCCAGTCTCCCTCCGCCGCGGCGGCCATCGCGTAGGCGTAGCGGCGGGAGGCGATGAGGTCGCCGCAGGCGAGAGGGTCGCGCGTCATGGTTCAAAGCGCCTTCGGCGAGGGGGAAGGAATGGTCCGAACAAAATCGCCCCCGCCATAGAACCGGAAGGGAACGGCTCACGTCCTCCGTGTGAGACCAAATTGAACGGGTTGTGGTCTTTGGCTTGATCGGTTCGCCGCTACGGAAACAAGGCCCGTTGTCGAGCCGAGAGCTGCGTCATGGCGCCGGAGAAATTCACCCGATGAACATAGGCCCAACCGATCGATCCGTGCGCATGCCGAGGCATTCGCGCCAACCATGGCGTCGCTTCGTGGCGGCTCGCGACGGCGCCGGCCCCCATCAAGGCGGAGCGGAGAGTCTCAGTGTGGCCATATTGTGTGTCCGGCGTCGCGCCGGTCGAGAGGGCCCGCGCGTAGGCGGCGTCGATGTGCTCGAAATAAGTCGAGGAGAGATTATGCAGCCAGTGTCCGATTTCGTGCGCCGAGGTGACTTGTCGGAAGAGATGGCCCGGCCATTGCGGCCGCGTGCTGGACGAGAAGTCGTTGCTCTCATTGGTTATGCGGTTCATCCAGACGCGGAAATGGCCGCTCTTTTGATCGAGGTGGGCCACTTCGATCAGGGCGTGCGCCGCCCCGCCAATTGGAACGAGCTCGATGTCGATCGCGCAGGCGACGTAAGCTGCAATTCTCGGGTTCACCACCAACTGGCGAAATTCTTCGTCGGTCAAACGATAGCTTGGATCGTCGTCGTCGGTCGGCAGAAGCAGAATTTGGTTGTTCCACCCGAGTTCGACCATCTGCTTGAAACGGATTTTGAAAGCGTTCCATTCCGCCGTCATCCAGCTGCGGCACAGGAACGGATTTCCGTTATAGTCGACGACGGGGCCTCGCCTGATCGCGCCCGCGCCGGCGGCGATATGGATCGGAGGCTGTTGTCCGTTCTTTGGCCGGGCGACCCATGCGGCGGCGGGATCGAGCGGATTGAGCGCAACTTTCACGCGGATGGTCAGCGTCGCCGGACGCCCGCGGTCGGCGGGCCGAAAGACGCTGTCAAAGTTCGCTTGCGCGATAGCCGTGCGAAACGCCATGGACGTCCCCAAGCTCTTGGACCCAGCTCTTGGACGGTCCGGCAAATCGGCCGGCCCCGTCGCCAGCGCTGGCTCCCGGATCGAAGTTACACCATCATCCGCATGGGGTCACGTGCGAGGCCTCGCGCTTGGCTGGAGCCGATCCATGAGCCTGTCGCGTTGGAGGAATCGGCTGCGGCGACGGGGCGGGGGCGCCCCTCGTGCGCAAAAACCAGCGGTTGATTTTTTCGCCCATCTCTGATTGATAGCGCGTGATGCGAAGGCGCTCGACGACCCTGCAACTTAGCCGCCCGGCGCTCTGACGCGCGCCGGGACGCATAGTTTCGCCTTCTCTTTCTCCGAAGACAACAGGCTTTTTCGCCCGGCCGCTTTGAGCCGAGGCCGCCGCAACGCTTCTCAAGGGTTCGTCATGACCACTATGCCAATCGCCAAATATCGCGCCTATGCGCCGATCGTCCTGCCCGATCGCCAATGGCCCTCCCACGTCATCGACAAGGCGCCGATCTGGTGCTCGGTGGACTTGCGCGACGGCAACCAGGCGCTGATCGAGCCGATGGGCGTCGATCGCAAGAACCGCATGTTCCGACTGCTGGTCGGGATGGGCTTCAAGGAGATCGAGGTCGCCTTTCCCTCGGCCTCGCAGACGGATTTCGATTTCGTGCGCTCGATCATCGACGGCGGCGCAATTCCCGAGGACGTGGCGATCCAGGTTCTGACCCAGTGCCGCCCGGAGCTGATCGAGCGCACCTTCGAGTCCGTCAAGGGCGCCAGGAAAGTCATCGTCCACTTCTACAATTCGACTTCGACCCTGCAGCGCGAGGTCGTGTTCAGGACCGACCGGAAGGGCGTCACCGAGATCGCCGTCAACGCCGCCAGGCAGGTCAGGGCGCTCGCCGACGCGACGCCCGGCACGGATTTCCAGTTCGAATATTCGCCGGAGAGCTTCACCGGCACCGAGCTCGAATTCGCTCTCGAGATCTGCGAGGCGGTCAAGGACGTCATTCGGCCGACGCCGCGCAACCGGCTCATCCTCAACCTGCCGGCGACCGTCGAAATGGCGACGCCCAACACCTACGCCGACCAGTTCGAATGGTTCGGGCGACACGTCTCGGACCGCTCCAGCGTCATTCTGTCCGTCCATCCGCACAACGACCGCGGCACCGCGGTCGCGGCGGCGGAACTCGCGCTGATGGCCGGCGCCGAACGGGTCGAGGGCACGCTGTTCGGCAATGGCGAGCGCACCGGCAATGTCGACATCGTCACCATGGCGCTGAACCTGTTCACGCAGGGCGTCGATCCCGGGCTCGATCTGCATGACGTGAACGCGATCAAGGAGGTCGCCGAGCACTGCAATCAGCTGCCGGTGCATCAGCGCCACCCCTACGTCGGCGAACTCGTCTACACGGCCTTTTCCGGCTCGCATCAGGACGCGATCAAGAAGGGATTCGAGGCGCAGGCCATGCGCAACGATCCGTTGTTCCAGGTGCCCTATCTGCCGATCGATCCCAAGGACGTCGGGCGCGATTACGAGGCGGTGATCCGCATCAACAGCCAGTCCGGCAAGGGCGGCATGGCCTATATTTTGCGCGCCGATCACGGGCTCGATCTGCCGCGCACGCTGCAGGTGGAGTTCTCCAAGATCGCGCAGGAGCGGATGGACGCGGACGGCAAGGAGCTGACCTCGCCGGAACTTTGGGCCTTGTTCCGCCAAGCCTATCTGCTCGACGATGCGCCGCTGACGCTGATCAAGCAGCAGATGGTCCCGACCAGCCCCGACAACCGCGAGCTGGTCGCGACCTTGCGCAAGGCCGACGGCTCTTTGGTGACGATCGAAGGGGAGGGCAACGGCCCGATCGACGCCTTCGTCGACGCGCTGAAGAAGGCGTTTAAGGTCGAGTTCTCTTTCATCGACTATCACGAGCACGCCGTCGGCCGCGGGGCCAACGCCACCGCGGCCTGCTACGTCGAAATCCAGGACGCGCATGGCCAGGCGTTGCACGGGGTCGGCATCGACCCAAGCATCGTGATGGCCTCGCTCAAAGCGACCTTGAGCGCCGTCATGCGGCTGATGCGCCGGGAGGGCGCGGCGTGAGGCGCGGACGCGTCGCCGGTAGGCTCTGATCCAAAGAGAGCGGCCGAAAGCGTCACCCGCCGGCGCCGCCCGCGAGACGCGCGGCCACAGCTTCGAGCCGCGAACCGAGTTCGTCGAGGCCCGACGAGATCGCCGACGCGCGCTCCAGCGCCGCCTCGGTGCGCTTTCGCTCGGCGTTCGCCTCGTCGCGGGCTTCCGCCAGATTGTCGGCGATCGTCAATGCCGCCATGACGACGAGGCGCTGGTCGCCGATCTCGCCGAACGAGGCGCGCAACTCGCCGATCTTGCTGTCGATTATGCCCGCAAGCAACTCCAGTCGCGCTTCTTCGCCCTCGTTGCAGGCGAGGCGATACTTGCGGTTGTCGATCGTGACTGAACACTTGGGCCATGTCGCGCGCCTTTGTCAGCAACCGCCCGGCGCCTAGCCCGCCGCCGGGTCCATTCTTTCGAGAATTTTTCCGATCGTCCGCGCCGCCTGCGCGAGCCGCTCGCCCGCCTCGAGGCTGGCGGCCTCGAGGCCGCGCGAGCGGTCGAGCGCGGCGTCGAGTTCGACCGCAAGCCGCGAGCGATCGTCCTGCATCAGGGCGTATTCTTCTTCGACGCTCGCGCGGGCTTCGTCGAGGCGCATGCGCCGCTCGGCCGCGCGCTCCAACGATTCGACGGCCGAGGCGAGTCGCCTCAGCGACAGCTCCAGAGCGTTCGAGGACGCATCAATTCTGTCCATTGCAGCGTTTTGTTTACGCGATGCTTCAAGGCCGCGTCAACGCTTTGCGGTCACGCGCGCCGCGACGATTGACAGGTTCCGCACGTCACCCCTATCTGATCTCCCGCCGGCGGTCCGGGCCCGGTCCCGGGAGCGTACGAGCGAAGGAGACCCTCCATGGCGACGAGCCCGGCGCACGATTTAATGGCGAACGCAATCCGCTTTCTCGCGGTCGACGCGGTCGAGAAGGCCAATAGCGGACACCCCGGCTTGCCGATGGGGGCGGCCGACATCGCCACCGTGCTGTTTCGCGACGTGCTGAAATTCGACGCTTCCGATCCGTTCTGGCCGGACCGCGACCGCTTCGTCCTGTCGGCCGGTCATGGCTCGATGATGCTGTACGCGCTGCTGTATTTGACCGGCGTCGGCGGCAAGCAAGGCCTGACGATCGACGATTTGAAGGCGTTCCGCCAGCTCGGCTCGAAGACGCCCGGTCATCCCGAATATGGCCACACGCTCGGGGTCGAGACGACCACTGGGCCGCTTGGGCAGGGACTGGCGACCGCGGTCGGGATGGCGCTTGCCGAGCGGATGCTTGCCGCCCGTTTCGGCGGGATCGTCGACCATCACACGTTCGTGCTCGCCTCCGACGGCGATCTCATGGAGGGCGTCAGCCAGGAGGCGATCGGGATCGCCGGCCACGCGAGGCTCTCCAAGCTGATCGTATTCTGGGACGACAACGGCATCTCGATCGACGGCAAGATCACGCTTGCCAACTCGGTCGACCAGGTCGCACGCTTTCGCGCCGCGGGGTGGAAGGCGACCCTCATCAGCGGGCACGACCCGAAAGCGATCCTGCGCGCCATACGCGCCGCCAAACGGTCCGACCAGCCGACGCTGATCGCCTGCAAGACGACGATCGGTTTCGGCGCGCCGACCAAGGCGGGAACGAGCAAGGCGCATGGCGAGGCGCTGGGCGCGGCCGAAGTCGCCGGCGCGCGCGAGACGCTGCACTGGCCCTACGAGCCGTTCGTCGTGCCGAACGAGATTCTGTCCGCCTGGCGCAAGGTCGGAGCGCGCGGCAAGCGCCAGCATGACGCCTGGCGCCGCACGATCGACGCGCTCGAGCCGGAAGAGCGGGCCGAGTTCGAGCGGCGCATCCGCGGCGATCTTCCCAAGGGCTTCGACGAGGCGATCGATGCGTACAAGCGCAAGCTCGCGGAGCAGGCGCCGGAGATCGCGACCCGCAAGGCGGGCGAGGCGGTGCTGAACATGATCGCGCCGCTCGCGCCGGAACTCATGACCGGCTCCGCGGACCTCACCCCTTCCAACAACACCAAAGTCGCCGCGACCGCCGACATCACTCCGCCGGACTATTCCGGCCGCTACATGCACTGGGGCATCCGCGAGCACGGCATGGCGGCGGCCTGCAACGGCCTGGCGCTGCACGGCGGCATCATCCCCTCGGGGGCTTCGTTCCTCATCTTCACCGATTATTGCCGTCCGTCCCTGCGGCTGGCCGCCCTGATGGGAATCCGGGTTTGTCATGCGTTCACCCACGACTCGATCGGCCTCGGCGAGGACGGGCCGACGCATCAGCCGGTCGAACAACTGGCGTCGTTGCGCGCGATGCCGAACCTCTATCTCTACCGCCCGGCCGACAGCGTCGAGACGGTCGAATGCTGGCAGTCGGCGCTCGAGCGCCGGCGGTCGCCATCGATCATCGCCCTGACGCGACAAAATCTGCCGGCGCTGCGGCGCGCCCATGTCGCAGAAAACCTGTGCGCGCTTGGCGCATACGAGATCTCCCCCGCCTCGGAGCCCGCCGTCGTGTCGATCTTCGCCTCTGGATCGGAGGTGTCGCTCGCGGTCGCCGCGCAGACGCTGCTGAAGGCCAAGGGGGTCGCGGCCAGGGTGGTCTCGGTGCCGTGCATGGAGGCGTTCTTCGAACAGCCGGAGGATTATCGCCGCTCGGTGATCGGCTCGGCGAAAGTGAAAGTCGGCGTCGAAGCCGCGGTCCGTCAGGGCTGGGACGCCATCATCGGCGACGGTCCGTTCATCGGCATGACAGGTTACGGCGGGAGCGCGCCCTACAAGGCGCTTTATCAGCACTTCGGCATTACCCCGGAGGCCGTCGCGCAAGCCTCAACCGACCGGCTCGGCGTCTGACGGCCGCCGCGGCTCGCCTGGGATATGGACATTGGTCCGGGGATCGGACATTAAGCCCCGCGCATTCGGTTTGCGATCGTGAGCGCCGGACAATCCGGGAGGCGATGACGGCAGGCCGGCACGGGCAGCAGGAGGGACGACAATGGCGACGAAAGTGGCGATCAACGGTTTTGGACGGATCGGGCGGCTCGTGCTGCGTGCGATCGCCGAGTCCGGCCGCAAGGATATCGAGGTTGTCGCCGTCAACGATCTCGGGCCGGTCGAGACCAACGCGCATCTGCTGCGCTTCGACAGCGTGCATGGGCGTTTCCCGCACGAGGTCGGCGTCGAGGGCGACTCGATGATCGTCAACGGGCAAAAGATCAAGGTGACCGCGATCAAGGATCCGACCCAGCTGCCCCACAAGGCCCTCGGAGTCGACATCGTGTTGGAATGCACGGGGATCTTCACCTCCCGCGACAAGGCCGCCACCCATTTGGCCGCCGGCGCCAAGCGCGTCGTGGTTTCCGCGCCTTCCGACGGCGCCGACCTCACCGTCGTCTTCGGCGTCAACCACGACAAGCTGACGAAGGATCATCTGGTCATCTCGAACGCCTCGTGCACGACCAATTGCCTGGCGCCGGTCGCCAAGGTGCTCAACGACGCGATCGGCATCGAGCGCGGCTTCATGACCACGATCCATTCCTACACCGGCGACCAGCCGACGCTCGACACGCTGCACAAGGACCTCTACCGCGCGCGCGCCGCGTCCCTGTCGATGATCCCGACCACGACCGGCGCCGCCAAGGCGGTCGGCCTCGTCCTGCCGGAGCTCAAGGGCAAGCTCGACGGCTCGGCGATCCGCGTGCCAACGCCGAACGTCTCGGTCGTCGACTTCAAGTTCGTCGCCAAACGGGCCACCTCCAAGGAGGAGATCAACGACGCGATCAAGACCACCGCTGACGGCAATGGCCCGCTCAAGGGCATTCTCGGCTATACCGACAAGCCCAATGTGTCGATCGACTTCAATCACGATAGCCGTTCGTCGATCTTTCACCTCGATCAGACCAAAGTCATCGACGGCTCATTCGTTCGCGTGCTCTCGTGGTACGATAACGAATGGGGCTTCTCGAACCGCATGGCCGACACGGCGGTCGCGATGGCCAGGCTGATCTGAGCTTCAGCGCCCGGCGACCAGGATAATCCGCCGCCGGCGCTCGAGCTTCGCCGGCCGCAGGGCATCGGGACCGTTCGGTCGGAACTCGATTTTGCAGGGAAGCAAGCATGAGCAACCCCTTCCGCACGCTTGACGACGCCGACGTTTCCGGCAAGCGGGTCCTGCTGCGCGTCGATCTCAATGTTCCGATGGAGAACGGTCAGGTCACGGACACGACCCGCATCGAACGAGTCGCGCCCACCATCGAAGAGATCGCCGGCAAGGGGGGCAAGGTCATTCTGCTCGCGCATTTCGGCCGCCCCAAGGGAGGGCCGGACGCAGCCAATTCGCTCAGGCCCGTCGCCGCGGCCGTCGCTCGAAGTCCTCGAGCGGCCGGTCGCGTTCGCGACCGACTGCATCGGCCCGACGGCCGTCGAGGCCATCGCAAAAATGCACAACGGCGACGTGCTGCTGCTCGAGAACACCCGCTTTCACAAGGGCGAGGAAAAGAACGACCCGGCCGTTGTCGACGAACTCGCCAAACTCGGCGACCTCTATGTCAACGACGCGTTTTCCGCCGCGCACCGCGCGCACGCCTCGACCGAGGGCGTCGCGCACAAGCTTCCCGCCTATTGCGGGCGGGCGATGCAGAAGGAGCTCGAGGCCCTGACCATCGCCCTCGGGACGCCGCGGCGTCCGGTCGCCGCGATCGTCGGCGGCGCCAAAGTCTCGACGAAACTGGACCTCCTCGGCAATCTGGTGAACAAGGTCGACATCCTCATCATCGGCGGCGGCATGGCCAACACCTTCCTGTTCGCCGGGGGCAAGGCGGTCGGCAAGTCGCTGTGCGAGAAGGACATGGCCGACAAGGCGCGTTCGATTGTCGCCGCGGCGGAAAAGGCCAAGTGTCGTATCATGCTGCCGATCGACGCGACCGTGGCGAAGGAGCTCAAGGCCCATACGCCGGTGCGGATCGTCGACGTCGACCATGTCGCCGAGGACGAGATGATCCTCGACATCGGGCCGAAGTCCATCGTCGCGGTCGAGGAGGCGTTGGGCCAGATCAAAACGCTGGTCTGGAACGGCCCGTTCGGCGCCTTCGAGACGCCGCCGTTCGAGGCCGCGACGATGCAGATCGCCAAGACGGCTGCTTTCCTCACCAAGGACGGCAAGCTGAAGTCGGTGGCGGGCGGCGGCGACACGGTGGCCGCCCTCAACAACGCCAAGGTCGCCGACGATTTCACCTACGTCTCGACCGCGGGCGGCGCCTTTCTCGAATGGATGGAAGGCAAGGCTCTGCCGGGCGTCGAGGCGCTCCGGGCGAAATAGCCTGTCGCTCACGGGAAAGGCGTCGCCGGAGGCGACGGACGAGGGCTTGACGCCACTATCGTCGATCCTCGCCGCCGTCGAGCGGACCGGCCTCGTCCCGCGCGGCGCGATGGGGCTCGCGAGACGACGAGCGACGCGGCGCGCTCGCCGACGTTCGCACGATCGTTCTCATCGGCATGACCGGGCGCGACGGCTGGGACGCTTTCGCCGCGAGCGACGAGGCCCGCGACGGCATCGACCATCCGCTCGACCGCTGGAGCCGGCGGGTCATCGGCGCGCTGGCGTCCGATCTCGGCGCGAAGGCGCTTTATCCCTTCGGCGGGCCGCCCGCCTTTCCGTTCCAGCAATGGGCGCGGCGTTGCGAGGCGGTGCATCCTTCGCCGATCGGGCTCCTGATCCACGCGGAATATGGCCTGTGGCATAGCTATCGCGGCGCGCTGGGGTTTTCACGAGCGCTCGACGTCGCCGACGCCGACGCCTCGCCAAGTCCGTGCGAGTCGTGCGGCGGGCGCTGGTGTCTCAGCGCCTGTCCGGTCGGGGCGTTTTCGGCCGGCGGATATGATGTCGCGGCTTGCGCGGCGCATTTGAACAGCGCCGCCGGCGCGGATTGCATGGCGGGCGGCTGCCTGGCGCGACGGGCCTGCCCGGTCGGCGCCGAGCGCTCGCATGGGCGCGAGCAGGCGCGATTCACGATGCGGGCGTTCCTGCGCGCGCAACGGTCGTAGCGGGGTCGGGATCGGCGCTTGACTTCCAGCCTCGCCTGACTATTTTGCCGGCCAAAGACGCGCCTGCGGGTCTGTTAGCGGCCTGCTTGCGGTCATCGGCGCCGCGGCGCCTTCGTTTTCAGGGAACTCGCCGCCATGGCCAAGGCCGCCTCGCTCAAGATCAAACTCCTGTCGACCGCCGACACGGGGTATTTCTATGTCACGAAGAAAAACGCCCGCACCAAGACGGAAAAGTTGACTTTCAAAAAATACGACCCGATCGCGCGCAAGCACGTCGAGTTCAAGGAGACGAAAATAAAGTAGGCTCGGCCGGTCGTTGGCGGCATGCGTCAGGGGCGTCTTCGGGCGCCCCTTTTGATTTGCCGGGGCGGCCCTGTTGCTGAAATTTCGTCGGTCGGGGCCGAACATCGAAAACGCCAGCGGACAGCCGCCGGCGCTTCCATGGCGCGGGAACAGGCGCGGGTCGCCATGCGGGCGGTCCCGGGGGGCGCGAGGGTCGCAGCCGACGGCTATTGTTCGGGATTGACCGCGGTGACGATCCAGACCGCGGCGCCGAGCGGCACGCTGTCGCCGCGGGCCAGGGGCGCAAAGGCGGCGCGGATGTCGGCCGCCACGGCGGCGCGAACCTCCTCGCTTTGATCGGCCAGCATGCGACTTGTCGGTCCGATCGACATCGCCGAAACCACGGCTTCGTCCAGCCCGCGGCCCATGGCGATGTCGACATCCAAGGCGTGCGGCGCGAGTAGGATATCGTCGAAGCCGGCTTCGCCGAGGATTGTGCTGACACGGTCCTCGTCCGCAAAGGAGAAGGGGCCCGGCTCCTCGGGCCCGGCCTCGGGCAGGGGAGGGGCGTGCTTCAACGCTTCGCGCAAGGGCGTGACCGCCCACAGATTGAGCTTGGCCGCGCGCCAGCAGGCAAATGCGATCCGCCCTCCGGGCCGCAGGCCCTTGCGCAAATTGGCGAAGGCCAGGACCGGATCGGCGAAGAACATGACGCCGAAGCGCGAGACGACGAGGTCGGCCGCGCCTGGCGCGAATTCGTGGATCGTCGCGTCCGCCAGCGCGAAGCTGAGCGCGAGATCCGCCGGCGCGCGTTCGCGCGCGCGCTCGAGCATCGGCGCGGAAATGTCGAGCCCCAGGACTTCGCCGCTCGGGCGCGACCCGCCGCGCGACTTCGATCGTCGTCGCGCCGCAACCGCAGCCGACGTCGATCACGCGCTCTCCCGTTTGCGGCGAGGCCGTCGCCAACAGACGATCGCTGATCGGCCGCAGCATCGCGTCCTGCATTTCCTGACGATCAGTCCAGCGTCGGCCGCTCGACCCGTTCCAATATTCGGCCTGAGCCGCGTTGCCGGAATGAACCCATGTGACGGACATGACCTATCCTATCGCTGCAAAGCGCGCGCATGGCAACGGACGACGAGGGCGTTCGATCCAGGCGGGCGAGACCCCTCGCCGGGCGCGAACATGCGCGCGCCTTGTCCGTCGACTGACAGTTCGAACGCGGCCCGTTTCGCGCGGAGCGTTCTTCTGACGGTTGAGCGGAGTTTGGAGCCTTGCGCAAGTTGGCGGCTTATGTGTGACTGGCCCGCTTCCCGCGTGGCCACGAAGTCGCCGAACGTCATCAACCCGCCGACAATCAGGTTTACACGAATCGTCGCCGCGGGCACAAAGGAGCTGACAGCGACAGGCACGAAGGAGCTGACTGTGGCGACAGCGCAAAAACGACCGAGGATGAGCGCCCGCAAAGGAGGCAGTCCGATGGGAATTGAGCAGGACAGCAACGCGAAAGCCGGCAAGGCGGAGAAATCGGGTTCGCCAGGCAATCTGTCGTCGGCCGACAATCCGCTCGACGAAGAGCGCATCCGGGCGCTGGCGTACAGCATCTGGATGGAAGAAGGCCAACCGGAAGGCCGCGAACTCGACCACTGGATGCGCGCCCGCGGAGAACTCGAGCGCAAGGCCGCGTGAGAGAAGCGAACGGCCGGCGCCGCGCGTTCATTGACCGGCGCCGGGGCTTTGCGCGGGCTTCGAGCGCGACCCTCGTGGCGGGGGTCGTTTGCGCGTCTTTCGACCGTCGAGCGCCGGGCCGCGCGGCGGAGCATGGGTTCCGGCGGCGCGCTCCGCCGAGGGCCGGACAAGAACGATGAGCGGCGCCTGAAATTCGACAACGTTGTCGGGCCGGAATGCTCAGACTGGCGGGAACGGTGCGGACCCGTCGCCCGCCCGCCGACAGTTGTCGTTTTTTTCTCGGAGCAGGGAGAATTGCCTGATGAAAAAGTTCTTGGTGCTGTACATGGCCAAGGGGCCTGAGTTTGAAAAAATGATGAAAAATTCCACGCCCGAGCAGCAAAAGAAGGGGATGGAGGCGTGGATGAAGTGGATGGGCGACCATAAAGCGTCCCTCGTCGATGGCGGCGCGCCGCTGGGCAAAACCAAACGCGTCGACGCGAAAGGAGCGTCCGATACGAAAAACGAAGTCGGGGGCTATTCGATCGTGCAAGCTGAATCAGCCGACAAGGCGGCAAAGATATTCGGCAAGGATCAACCGCATCTGCAGATGCCTGGCGCCTGGATAGAAATTATCGAGATGATGCCGTTGCCGGCCATGTAAGGAAAAATCGCCCCCGGTTCGGCGGGAGGGCCGAATGCGGGCCTATTTTGCACTCCGCCTTTATGGGGACGCGCTCGGCCTGCGCGCCAATCCCACATGCTCGTTTGATCGCTCACGGAACGCAGACATCAAGCAGTCAGGCCCATTTGGGAGTGGGGCGTCGTCGTCGTTCGACAACAAACGTTTTCTGATAAACGAAATCCGTGATAGCCTGCGCACGGTCTGCATTGCGCGCCTGCCGGGGAAGGGAGTGATTAAGACATAAATAACATGGGTATCTAGCGCGGATTTGGCGCCCGGGGGCCGAAACCGCCGTGTTGCGCGCCTAAGCCCTTGAAAATGCTCAAAATGGCGATGGGCGCCTATTCCGCCAAGTTCACATGAATGACGTGTCGGCGCCACTTGCGTGCGGCTGCGGCGCCGCTTCCGCTTCGGTTCGGCGCCATGAGGAGCCGTATGAAGGCCGCAAGGCGCGCGCCGCGGCGTCGCCAAGCCGGATGACATTTGGCGTTGGCCGCGATAGCGTTGGTCCCGGTTTCGAGTTCGATCGCGGGGCCGCCGGTCGCGAACTGGCGCGTGAGGGGACCGCCTAAAATTTTGATGCGCGGCTATTTTGCCCGCGACCGCCGTCCGCTCGCTTGTCGGGGCGGCTCGATTTAAGCCCGCTCCGGCGGCCAAGCGAGAGACAGGGGGAGACAATGGCCGACCCTGAAGTGACCAATTGGTTCGGCGACATCGTTTCGCATCCCAAGGTCATCGTCGACGCCAATACCGTCGACGACATCGTCGCCGTCCTGAAGGACGCTTCAAAATACCCGGCGCCGGTGCGGGCGGTCGGCTCCAACCATTCCACCTCGCCGTGCGGCGTCGCCGAAGGCGGCACGCTGATCCGGATGAAAATGAACCGGATCCTCGACATCGGCGCGGACACGCTGACCGTCGAGGCCGGCGCCCGGCACATCGACCTGGCGAAGGAGCTCGAGAAGCGCAATCTGCAATTCTACGTCAACACCGAGATCGGCAGCCTCACCGCCGGAAGCGCGGCCTGCGCCGGCACCAAGGACGCCTCGTTTGCGGGCGAGTATGGGCAGGTCGGCTCCTATGTGATCGGAATCAAACTCGTCCTGCCGAACGGCGATCTGATGGAAGTCACCGAAGCGCAGCCTGATCTGATCCAGATGGTGCGATCCAGTTACGGCACATTCGGCATCGTCTATGAAGCGACCTATCGGATTCGCCCGTTGCTTCCGATGGCGGTCTATCACGAGACCTTCACGCTCGACGAGTTCGTCGCCAAGCTCGATTCGCTGAAAGCGCGCGGCGAATCCATGTTCTACTACACGTTTCCGTTCGCGGATAAGATCACGGTCGAATTCCGTCGATACAATCCCGGCGCGAGCGGCAGTCCCAATCGTTCGGCCTGGATATTGCGCAATTACCTGTGGGGCACGGCCGGCCCCCGGTTCGGTCACGACATCGAGGCCAGCATTCCCATTCCCGCGGTTCGCTACCAGGTGATCGACGGCTTCGGCGCCATCCTGCGCTTCAAGCTCGAGAATCTCGTCCGGGCGGATTACACCAGTCCGCCCGATCAGATCATCGACTATCCGCCGGTGTCCGACGACAGCCGCTACACATTCAGCCTGTTCGCCTTCCCGGAAGCGGAGTTTCCGAGGATCTTCGCGGAATTCTTCGCTTTTGTCCGCGACTATTACGACCGGAACGGCTACCGGTCGAACCTGTTGTATGTCGGTTACCGCATCGGGCAAGATCAGAAATCGCTGTTGTCATATTCCTACGACGGACCGGTCATGACGATCGACCCGGTGTCGACCGGCAATCCGGGCTGGAAGCCCTTCCTCGAGGCCTATAACCAATTTTGCAGCGACCGGAACGGAACTCCGCTGCTCAACCAGACGTTTGGTCTCACGCCGGCGATCGTGCGCAAAGCGTACGGCGACCGGCTGAAGACTTTTGCCGAGGCGCGGCGCAAGTTCGATCCCGGCGACAGGCTCTTGAACGATTATTTCCGGACCTTGTTAGGCTGACGGGAATGCGCCCGCGCATGTTGGCGCTTTTCTCTCCGGCGACGCCCCCCGAGTGAGTTCATTCGATGAAACAAGACGTGCTCGTCATTGGCGCTGGCCCGGCCGGACTGACAATGGCGGCGGAATTGGCGCGGTTCGGCGTCGGCGTGCGGATCGTCGACAAGGCGGCCGAGCGTAGCGACACGTCGAAGGCTCTGGTGCTGTGGAGCCGCAGTTTGGAGTTGTTCGACCGCATGGGATGCGGGGAGGCGCTCGTTGCGGCGGGTTTCAAGGCGCGGGCCGTCAACATCATCGCCGGCAACACCGAAATCGCGCATATCAACCTGGATTCCCTCGAAACCCCCCATCCTTACGGACTCATGCTGTCGCAGAGCGACACCGAGCGCCTGCTGGAGCAGCAGCTCAATGCGTTCGGCGTCAAGGTGGAGCGCGGGGTCGAATTGGTGCGGTTCGCCGCCGATGACGAGCGGGTGACCGCGGACCTCCGCCACCCGGACGGGCGCGAGGAGACGGTCGAGGCCGCGTGGATGATCGGCTGCGACGGCGCCCACAGCAGCGTGCGTCACGGCCTCGGCATGGAGTTCGAGGGCGAGACTTTGCCGAGCAACTGGGTCCTCGCCGACGTGCACCTGGCCGGGAGCCCGACAAAGCCGGACGAACTGGCGATCTACTGGCACGAGGCCGGCGTGCTGGCGCTGTTCCCCATCTCTGCTGACCGCTACCGGGTCGTCGCCGATGTCGGTTACGCCAACGCGGACGAACACCCGCGCCATCCGACCCTGGAGGACGTGCAGGCGCTGATCGGTCAACGCGGACCTGGCGGCATACAGGCGTCCGCCCCGGTTTGGCTGTCGGGATTCAAAATCAACGAGCGCAAGGTGAGCGACTATCGCGCCGGGCGCGTGTTCCTCGCGGGCGACGCCGCGCATATCCACAGCCCGGCGGGCGGGCAGGGAATGAACACCGGCATGCAGGACGCCTTCAACCTCGCCTGGAAGCTGGCGCTCGTGTGCCGCGGACTGGCGAACCCCGAACCGCTGTTGGGAAGCTACAGCGTCGAGCGGAGCGAAGTCGGCCGTCGGGTGCTGATCGATTCTGGCCGTCTCACGGCCGTCTCGATGCTGAAGGGCGGCCTGTTGCAGGGGTTTCGCAACCATATCGGATTTCTGCTGCTGGGCCTGTCGCCGGTGCGCCGGGCGATGACCAATACGTTGTCGGAATTGTCGATCGGCTATCCTCACAGTCCGCTGACGAGGGTCGACGGGGCGCATCATTCCGGCCCGGCGGCGGGCGAGCGCGCGCCGGTCGCCGCCTCGGGACCGCTGGTCGGGGCGGGCGACAGGCCGCGGTTTGCGTTGTTCGCGCCGGCCGACGCCGGGAGCGCGGCGTTGATCGCCAAGCATGGCGATCTGCTGGAGGCCGAGACGCGGCCGCCATTCGCGGAAGGCCGCATTTGCCTCGTGCGGCCGGACGGCTATGTGGCGATGACGGCCGAGCGGGAGGATTGGGATAAGATCAGCGCCTATCTGGATTGGGTCGCCGGGGCCGACGACGCCGCGGACAATGGCGACGTCGCCGTGCGCTGATCGCGGTTCGGCCGCTGGCCTTGTTTTTCACCGGCGGTCCCGTCGCCGAACAGCGCTTTCTAACGGAAGTTTAACCTTAACAACCCCTAATGGCCCTTGGGGCGGCCCTGGGGCGCGGGATTCCCCTTGGCTTCGTTGACGCCCATAGGGTCCCATGTTATCCCACGCCATCCCGTCAACGGACCGCGGATGCGCGCCGCCGCCGCCGAGCTCCGAAGCGGGCCCGGCGAAGGAGGCGGTTCGCCCGCGCCTCGGGGGACCGCGCCGTGGATCGTTTCCTCTCCCATTTCACCCACCGCTTCGACGCCAAGGGACGGATTTCGATCCCCGCGCCGTTTCGGCAGGTTCTGGCGAAGGACGGCTTCGGCGGGATCTACGCCTATCCGTCGCTGGATACGCCGGCGCTCGACTGCGGCGGACACGCGCTCCTGTCCGAAATCGACGCGCTGCTGGCGACGATGCCGCCCTATTCGCCCGCGCGCGACGCTTTCGCGACAGCGCTTCTGGGCACGAGCGATATTCTGAAAATGGACGCCGAGGGTCGCGTGTCGCTCGACGAGCGGGTCAAGTCGACCCTGGGGCTCGACGGCGAGGCAGCTTTCGTCGGGCAGGGGCACAAGTTCCAGATCTGGGCGCCGGCGCGTTTTCAGGCGCATCTCGAGGAAGCGCGCGCGCGGGTGCGACGGTTGCGGGCCGAGCGCGGCGGGTTTGCGGCGCTGGACACGCCGGCATGAGCGGTTCCGCTCCCGATGCCTTGCGCCACGTTCCCGTCCTGTTGCATGAGGCGCTGGAGGCGTTGGCCCCGCGCGCGGGCGGGCTCTATGTCGACGGCACATTCGGGGCCGGCGGCTACACGCGCGCGCTTCTCGAACGCGGCGCGCGCGTGGTCGCGCTCGATCGCGATCCGTCGGCAGTTCGCCTGGGCGCTGCCTTGGTCGCTAGGTCCGGCGGCCGGCTTCAACTCGTGGAGGCGCGTTTCGGCGATCTCGAAGCGGTCGCCGAGCGTCTCGGCGTCCTAGCGGTCGACGGCGTAGTTCTCGACATCGGGGTCTCCTCGATGCAGCTCGATGAGGCGGCGCGCGGATTTTCGCTTCGCCTCGACGCGCCGCTCGACATGCGTATGGGGGCGTTCGGCCGCACGGCCGCCGACATCCTGCGAGACGAGGATGAGGCGACGATCGCCGATATTCTCCATCATTTCGGCGAGGAGCGCGCCGCGCGCCGTATCGCGCGCGCCATTGTCGCCGACCGCCAGTCAGCGCCGTTCACGTCCACGCTCCAACTCGCGCGGATGATCGCGCGCGTCGCGCCGGAGCCGCGAGGCGAGATGACGCATCCGGCGACGCGCACGTTCCAGGCGCTGCGCATCGCGGTCAACGACGAGCTCGGCGAACTCCTCCGAGGACTGGTCGCCGCCGAACGCTTGCTCGCGCCTGGCGGACGACTCGTTGTCGTGACTTTCCACTCCTTGGAGGACCGCATCGTCAAGCAGTTTCTGGCGCGCCGTTCGGGTCGTGGGCGCGCGGTCTCGCGCCGGCTGCCCGGCGAACCGCCCGAGGCCGAGCCGACCTTCGAGGTTCCGCGCGGCCAGCCGATCGAGGCGAGCGAAGCAGAGACGTCGGCCAATCCCCGTTCGCGTTCGGCCAAGCTGCGCTATGCCCTGCGTTCGCCCGCGCCGGCGCGAGGAATGGACAGCGTGGTCGCGGCATTGACGCATTTGCCGGCGCGCCGCGGGAGGACGCTCTGATGTGGCGGTTCATGCACGCGGCGGCGATCGCCGCACTGATCGGATCGGCGGCGTATGTCTACGGCGTGAAATACCGCACGATCTACGCCTCCGAGCAGCTCGTGAAGACGCGCCATCTCATCGCCAGGGAGCAAGACGCGATCAATCTCTTGCGCGCGGAATACGCCAATCTGGCGCGCCCTGACCGCATTCAGGAGCTGGCGGATGCAAAGCTCGGCATGCAGGCGCTCGCGCTGAGCCAGATCACGACCGTCAACGAATTGCCTGAGGCGCAGCCCAAGGTCGATTCGATCGGCCGCACGCTGGAATCGCTTGGGCTTCCGGCCGACAGCGCTACTCCTGCCGCTAGCGCCGGCGGCGCGACCCCTCCGGTGAGGTGAGGCATGGGAGATACGCCCAACGACGCAGGCCACAGGCTCGAGGCCGCCACGCCGCCGCGCCGCAAGCGCGCGGACGCGGTCACGGCCGTCGCGATCCGGTGGTTCCACCGTTATGTGCCGAAGAATTTCGGCGTGGACCTGGTGCCGCCCGCCCCGCGCACGCCGGGCCCGTCGCTCGCGGCGCGGATGACGACGGCAAATGTGAAGGCGCTGGCGACCCGACTTCCGCTGACGCGGCTTGACCGTTCCGGTTCGCGCATCCGCACCGTCGCGTTCGGCGTGTTCGTGGCCTATGCCGCCATCGGCGCCAAGCTGGTGGTGCTCGGCCTCTCGCATGATCCGCCGCAGTCGCTCAAGGGGGATGCCGATCAGGCCGTTTCGGGCGCGCGGCCGGATCTGCTCGATCGCAACGGAGCAATTCTTGCCACCGACGTCAAGACCACGTCCGTGTTCGCCGAGCCGAACCGCATCATCGACGTGGACGAGGCTGTCGAACTCATCACTGCCGTGCTGCCCGACGTTGACGCAAAAGAGCTGCGGGAGCGTCTCGCCTCGAAAAAGGGATTTGTCTGGGTCAAGCGTCAGATCACGCGCAAGGAGCGGGCGGAAATATTCCACCTTGGCCTGCCCGGCGTCGGCTTTCTGCCCGAGAACAAACGCGTCTATCCCAACGGCCCGATCGGCGCCCATGTGATTGGCTACGTCGACAAGGACAACGTCGGCATCGCCGGCATGGAGAAATATCTCGACCAACAGAGCCTGACCGACCCGCATGTCGCCGGATTCACTGTCGATCCCGACAGCCTGAAACCGGTCAGATTGTCGATTGACCTCAGGTTGACGCACGCGCTGCGCGACGAGCTCGAGGGCGGGATGGGGCGCTTCCGCGCCAAAGCGGCCGCGGGCATGATCATCGACGTCGATACGGGCGAAGTGCTCGCGCTCGAATCCTTGCCCGATTTCGATCCCAACGATCCGGGCGACATGCGCGATCCGACGAAAATCAACCGCATCTGCGTCGGCGTCTACGAGATGGGTTCGACTTTCAAAGCGATTTCGATCGCCATGGCGCTCGAATCGGGCAAGGTCAATCTCGGCTCGCGGATTAACGCGCGCGACAGCCTGCGCTACGGCCGGTTCACCATTCACGATTTCCACGCCACCCATCGCGTGCTGACTGTTCCGGAGGTATTCACCCATTCCTCGAACATCGGCACCGCGCGGATGGCGCTGATGGTCGGCGTCGACGGGCACAAAGCGTTCCTGAAGAAAATGGGCCAGCTCGACCGGCTGCGCACCGAACTTCCCGAAAGCGCCGAACCGCTGGTGCCCAAGCGCTGGGGCGAGCTCAACACCATGACCATCGCCTTCGGTCAGGGCCTCAACGTCGCGCCGATTCAGGCGGTGATGGCGGTCGCGGCGCTGGTCAACGGCGGCCACATGATGACGCCGACGTTTCTGTCGCGAACCGAGGAGGAGGCGGCGAAAGTCAGCCATCGGGTCGTCAGCGAACAGACGTCCGAATCGATGCGCTACCTCATGCGCTCCAACGCGACCCACGGCTCGGCCAGCTTCGCCAACGTTCCCGGCTATTACGTCGGCGGCAAGACCGGCACGGCCGACAAGATCATCCACGGCCGCTATTCGCAGAACCGCGTGTTCACGACCTTCATGGCGATCACCCCCGCCAACAAGCCGAAATACCTCTACCTTACGATCTACGACGATCCGCAGGCCGCGCCCGAGGATCACGGCTACCATACCGCGGCTTATAACGCAGGCCGGGTCACCGGCGCGCTGATCCGACGCATCGAACCGCTGGAAGGCGTCCCGCCGGCCAAGGAGGCGCCCAATCAGCCGTTCCCCATCATCGCGCGATTGGGGTATGGAGCCGACGCCGACAAGACCGGCAAGGAGTGAGACGAAGAGTGAGACAGGACGAAATGAGGCGCCTGGGCGATATCCTCGACCTGGAGAGCGTCGATCGCGCGCTGGCCTCGCGAGAGATCGCGGGGCTCGCGTCCGACAGCCGCAAGGCGATGCCGGGCGACATCTTCTTCGCGCTCGCCGGAGTGAAGGACGACGGTCTCAAACACGCCGGAGAGGCGCTGGAGAAGGGCGCGGCCGTGGTCGTCGCGGAGCGCGAGGCGCAGTTCGCCGGCGCCGCCGTGGTCAGAGTCTCCGACGCGCGCGCCGCGCTCGCGCATGCCGCCGCGCGCTTCTTTCCGCGCCAGCCCGAAACGATCGTCGCCGTGACCGGGACCAGCGGGAAAACCTCGGTCGTCGCCTTCGCGCGCCAGATCTGGCAAACGCTCGGCCGGACCTCGGCTTCGCTCGGAACGATCGGCGTCGTGTCGCGTCCGCTGACCGTCTATGGGTCGCTCACAACGCCGGACCCAATCGCGCTGCACAAGACCCTCGATCGGCTCGCCGAGGTTGGCGTCACCCATCTGGCCCTGGAGGCCTCGTCTCACGGCCTTGATCAGAAACGTCTCGACGGCGTGCGTCTGGCCGCCGGGGCCTTCACCAATCTGACGCGCGATCATCTCGACTACCATTCGACCGCGGAGGCCTATCTCGCCGCCAAGCTTCGCCTTTTTCGCGAGCTCTTGCCCATTGGCGCGCCGGCGGTGGTAGACGCCGACAGCGACATCGCGCTGCGCGTGATCGAAACCGCGCTCGGGCGCGGTCTCAACGTGGTCACCGTCGGCGCCAAGGGCGAGACGATCCGGCTCGCATCCGCTGCTCGCGATGGCCTTGCCGTGACGCTTGAATTGGAGTTCGGCGGCCGTCGCCGCCGCGCCAGGCTGCCGTTGCCGGGCGACTTCCAGATCGCCAACGCGCTGGTCGCCGCCGGTCTCTGCATCGCGACCGGGAGCGACGCCGACGCCGTGTTCGACGCGCTGCAAACGTTGCAAGGCGCCCCTGGACGGCTCGAGCGCGTCGGCGAGGCGCGCGGCGCGACAGTCTTCGTCGACTATGCCCACAAGCCCGACGCGCTCGAGAAGGCGCTGGCGGCCCTGCGGCCCTACGTGCGCGGGCGTCTCATCCTCGTGTTCGGTTGCGGCGGCGACCGCGACGCCGGCAAGCGGCCGATGATGGGCGAGATTGCGACCCGCTGCGCCGATGTGGCGATCGTGACCGACGACAATCCGCGCTCCGAAAACCCGGCGGCGATCCGCGCGCAGATCCTCGCCGCCGCGCCGCGCGCGCTCGAGATCGGCGATCGGGCCGAGGCGATTCGCGCGGGCGTTGCAATGCTTGCCGCGGGCGACGCGCTTCTGATCGCCGGCAAAGGCCATGAAATAGGGCAGATCGTGAACGACAGAACGTTGCCGTTCAGCGATGCGGACGAAGCGCGCGCGGCGTTACGGAGGGCGCGGTGACGGCGCTGTGGACCGAAATGGAGCTGACGCAGGCCCTGGGCTCCGCCCCCAGCGCGCCGGTCAAGGAGGCGGTGAGCGGCGTCTCGATCGACACCCGCACGCTGCGAGCCGGCGACATTTTCTTTGCCGTCAAAGGTGAAACGCACGACGGTCACGACCATGTCGCGCGCGCCTTCGAGGCCGGCGCCGCGGCAGCGGTCGCAATGCGGGAGCGGGCGGGCGCGCTCACCCCTTTCGGCCCCTTGTTCGCGGTCGACGACACGTTGCGCGCGATCGAACGGCTCGCGGTTGCGTCGCGTTCGCGTTCCAAGGCGCGCATTGTCGCGGTGACGGGATCGGCCGGCAAGACCAGCACGAAGGAGATGCTGCGCACAATGCTCACCGCCTGTGGCGCGACCCACGCCTCGGCCGCCTCCTACAACAACCATTGGGGCGTGCCGCTGACCCTGGCGCGCATGCCGGCGGGCGCCGGCTTCGGAGTATTCGAGATTGGCATGAATCACGCCGGCGAGATCGCGCCGCTGACGCGGATGGTGCGCCCCCATGCGGCGTTTGTAACCACGATCGCGCCGGTTCACATCGAGCATCTGGGCTCCCTCGAGGCGATCGCCGACGCGAAGGCCGAAGTGTTCCTGGGGCTCGAGCCGGGCGGGACGGCCGTGCTCAATCGCGACGCGCCGCAATTCGACCGTCTGGCGAACGCCGCGGCGGCGCGGGGGGCGCGCGTCGTGAGTTTCGGCGCCGGGGCCGAATGCGCGGCGCGGCTCCTCGATGTCGTGGAGACTGACAACGGCGCGCGCGTGCGGGCGCGCGTGCTCGGGCGCGAGATGCGCTTCGATCTCGGTGCTCCCGGCGTTCACATGGCGCAGAACGCCCTCGGCGCGCTGCTCGCGGCGGACGCGCTCGGCGCGGACATCGAGGCGTGCGCGACGGCGCTCGGCCGCTTTTCGCCGCAAAAGGGCAGGGGCGAGCGCTTCACCGTTGCGACGGCCGGAGGCTCAGCGACCATTATCGACGAATCCTACAACGCCAATCCAGCTTCGATGCGAGCCGCCCTGTCGCTGCTCGGCGCGGCGCGGCCGGGTCCGAACGGGCGGCGGATCGCGATCATCGGCGACATGCTCGAGCTTGGCGCCGACGGCGCCACGATGCATGCGCAACTTGCGGCTGATCTCAGCGCCAACAAGGTCGATCTCCTGTTCGGCGCGGGGCCGCTCACCCGGTCGCTGTTCGACGCCGCGCCGGCATCGATGCGCGCGGTCTGGACCCAGCGGTCGAGCGAGTTGACGGCCGAAGTCGCCGCGGCCTTGAGGGCGGGCGACGTCGCGATGGTCAAGGGGTCCAACGGCAGTCGGATGGGTCCGCTCGTCGCCGCCTTGCGAGAGCATTTCGCCCGTCCCGGGGCGGGAGGTCAGGACGTCAGATGCTGACGTGGCTCGCCGACATTCCGGAGTTGCCTGGAGCATTCCACCTCTTCCGCTATCTCACCTTCCGCACGCTCGGCGCCGCGGGAACCGGACTCTTTCTCGTTTTTTTCCTCGGTCCGACCATCATTTCCGCGCTTCGCCTCAAGCAGGGCAAGGGCCAGCCTATCCGCGCCGATGGCCCGGCCTCGCATCTTCTGACAAAAAAAGGCACGCCGACCATGGGCGGCCTGATGATCCTGTTCGGCCTGTTCGTCTCCGCGCTTCTATGGGCCAATCTCGAAAGCCCTTATGTGTGGATCGTGCTGTTCGTCACCGCGGGCTTCGCCGCGATCGGCTTTTATGACGACTATCTGAAGGTGACGAAACAGTCACACGGGGGATTCTCGGGCCGCGGACGGCTCGCGGCTGAATATGTCGTAGCGGCGCTCGCCTGCTACGCGATGATGCGGGTCGGCGCCAATGGCGCGACCGAACTCGCGGTTCCGTTCGTCAGCGGCTACGTGTTCGATTTCGGCTGGGGCTTCCTGCTGTTCGGACCTTTCGTGATCGTCGCTTTCGGCAATGCCGTCAATCTGACCGACGGCCTCGACGGCCTGGCGATCGTACCGGCCATGATCGCTGCGGCGACGCTGGGCCTCATCGCCTATCTCGCTGGCAGCGCGATTTATTCGCACTATCTGCTGATCAATCACGTCCCCTTCGCCGGCGACCTGATGGTGGTCTGCGGCGCGCTGATCGGCGCAGGCGTCGGATTCCTGTGGTTCAACGCGCCGCCCGCCCAGATTTTCATGGGCGACACAGGTTCGCTGGCGCTCGGCGGCCTGCTCGGCGCGACGGCGGTGGCGATAAAGCACGAGATCGTGCTGGCGGTGATCGGCGGCCTGTTCGTGATGGAGGCGCTGTCGGTCGTCGTGCAGGTCGCTTCGTTCAAACTCACCGGCAAGCGCGTCTTTCGCATGGCGCCGATTCATCATCATTTCGAACAGCTCGGTTGGTCGGAGGCGCAAATCGTCATGCGCTTTTGGATCATCGCCTTCGTGCTGGCGATGATCGGCCTCGCGTTTCTGAAGCTGAGGTGACGATGACGCCGATCGAGACTCTGCGCGGACAGAACGTCGCCGTCTTCGGCCTCGGCGGCTCGGGACTGTCGACCTTGCGCGCGCTTGTCGAGGGCGGCGCGACGGTCGCGGCTTGGGACGACAGCGCGGAGGCGCGCGGCCGCGCGGTTGCCGCGGGCTTCAGCCTCGTCGATCTCGCTGAGGCTGATTGGCGGGGATTCAGGCTCTTCGTTCTGTCGCCGGGCGTGCCTTTGACTCACCCGGCGCCGCATTGGACGGTCAGGCTCGCTGACGAGGCCGGCGTCCCGATCGTGGGCGACATCGAGCTTTTCGCCCGCGAACGCGACGTCAGAGCGCCTGAGGCGCCGTTTGTCGCGGTCACCGGCACCAATGGCAAATCGACCACGACCGCTCTCATCGCCCATATCTTGAGGGCGGCCGGGCGGGATGTCGCGCTGGGCGGAAACATTGGCGTGCCGGTCCTCGAACTGCCTTCGCCCGCGAACTCTCGCACGCATGTCATCGAGTGCTCGTCCTATCAGATCGACCTTGCGCCTTCGCTCGCGCCGAGCGTCGGCGCGCTTATCAACATCACGCCCGACCATCTCGATCGACACGGCGATCTCGCGCGTTACGCCGCGATCAAGGAGCGCCTGGTCGCCCAGTCCGAGGTCGCCCTGATCGGCGTGGACGACGAGCCCAGCCGAGAGATCTGCGCGCGCCTGAAGGCCCGTGCAGGGGCGCCGCGGGTGATCGCGATTTCGGGCGGAGAGTCGCCGCTTGCCGACATTTTCGTGCACGAGCGCCGCGTGGCGGCGCGAGGGGAGGCGACGCCGCCGGTCGATCTCGCCGCCGCGCGAGCGCTGCGAGGCGCTCACAACGGACAGAACGCGGCGTTCGCTTATGCCGCGGCAAGGACGCTGGGCGTCGAGCGCGACCAAATCGCACAGGCCTTCCTGTCCTTCCCCGGCCTCGCGCATCGCATGGAAGAAATCGGGCGCCTGGGGCGGGTGCTGTTCATCAACGACTCCAAAGCGACCAACGTGGACGCGGCCGAAAAGGCGCTTCTGTCCTTTCGCGACATATTTTGGATTCTCGGCGGCAAGCCGAAGGAGGGCGGCGTCGAGCCGCTTCGCCGGCTGTTTCCGCGGGTCGCCAAGGCCTATCTGATCGGCGCCGCGAGCGAGGAGTTCGCGCGCACGCTCGCCGGCGCCGTTCGGACGGAGCAGTGCGGGACCCTGAGCGCGGCGACGGAGGCGGCGGCGACGGACGCCTCGCGATCGGAAACGCAAGAGCCGGTGGTGTTGTTGTCGCCCGCCTGCGCCTCGTTTGATCAATTCGCAAACTTCGAGGCTCGCGGCGACGCTTTCAGGGCGGCGGTCGCGCGACTTGTCGCGCGCGCGGGCGGGGCCCAGACGCCGGACTAAAGAGGGAGTGGCAGCTTATGGTGTCGAGAGCGGAACGCGGCCCCGTCGCCGATTGGATGCGCACCGTCGATCGCTGGCTCCTCGGCTCGTTTGGGGCGCTGATGGTGATTGGTCTCGTCATGGCGCTCGCGGCGAGCCCCGCGGTCGCCGAGCGGCTTAACCTTTCGACCTTCCATTTCGTCGATCGGCAGGCGTTGATGCTGGCTCCGACAGCGATGCTCATGATCGCGACGTCCTTTCTGTCGCCGCGTCACGTTCGCCGCGCCGCGCTGCTCCTGTTCGTCCTGTCCTTAGGGCTCATTGTTCTCGCGCTGATGTACGGCGCGGAAGTCAAGGGCGCGCGGCGATGGATCTTCGGCATCCAGCCCTCGGAGTTCATCAAGCCCGCCTTCGTCGTTCTCGCTGCGTGGGCCTTCACCGAGAGCGGGCGGAAGGCGCCGACGGCGATGCTGGCGAAGGTCCTGTCCTTCCTGTTGCTGCCCTTGACGATCGTGCCGCTGATCCTCCAGCCTGACTTCGGCCAGACGATGCTGGTGGCGATCGTCTGGGCTTCCCTATTTTTCATGGCCGGGCTGCACTGGTTCTGGGTAGCCAGCATCGGCGGCCTGGGGATGGCGAGCGGCTTCACTGTCTTCAAGCTGTCGTCGCATGTGCATGAGCGCGTGCTGCGTTTCCTCGATCCGGATTCGACCGGCGGCGTGGTCGACACCTTCCAGGTCGACACCGCCCTGCAAAGCATTCTCTCGGGCGGCTGGCTCGGACGCGGGCCGGGCGAGGGCGTCTATAAACGCATCCTTCCCGACGCGCACACCGACTTCGTCTTCGCAGTCACCGGCGAGGAATTCGGCATGATCGCCTGTATGGCCCTGATCGCCTTCTTCGGCTTCATCGTTTTGCGTGGGCTCCTGTTGGCGTTGCGCAACCAGGACCCGTTCTGCCGTTTCGTGGCGGCCGGCATGACGATCATGTTCGGCGTGCAGAGCTGGATCAACATGGCTGTCAATCTGCGGGCCATGCCAGCCAAGGGGATGACCTTGCCGTTTATCTCCTACGGCGGCTCGTCCCTGCTCGCGCTCGGCCTCGGCATGGGTTTCCTGCTCGCAACGACGCGCAAACGTCCCATCGCCGATTTGGAGCATCACGCAGTCGCAGCGGAATGAGCCGCGAGCGCTGCATTCTGCTGGCGGCCGGGGGCACCGGCGGCCATCTGTTCCCGGCTGCCGCGCTTGCCGCCGCATTGGCCAGGCGCGGCGCGGAGGTCGAACTGGCGACGGACGACAGGGCGATGAAATTCGGCGAGGATTTTCCTGCCCGCGCAATACACGCCTTTCCCTCCGCCACGACGACGGCCGCCGGGTCGTTCACCAAAGCGCGCGCGGCGCTCACTCTGAGCTTTGGCGTGGCGGCGGCGCTCGTCAAGCTCGCGCGTATAGGGCCGCGGGCGGTCGTTGGCTTTGGCGGATATCCGACGGTGCCCCCGCTCGTCGCCGCCTCGCTGCTCCGCATTCCCAGCGCGTTGCATGAGCAGAACGCGGTTATGGGTCGGGCCAATCGCTTCCTCAGTTCCCGCGTTTCTCTGATCGCCTGCGGCTTTCCCGATTTGAAGGACGACGACGCCGCGACCAGGGCCAAGACGCGCTACACCGGCAATCCTGTCCGCCCAGCCGTCATCGCGGCCGCATCGACGCCTTATCCCAGCTTCGCGGGGCGTCGCTTCAGATTGCTGGTGACGGGCGGCTCGCAAGGAGCGCGGGTGATGGCCGACGTCGTTCCGGCGACGCTGGCGCTCCTAAGTCCTGACGAGCGCCAGTGGATTCGCCTCACCCAGCAGGCGCGCGGTGAGGACAAAGCGCGCGTCGCGGCGGCCTGCGCGCGGATGAAATTTCCGGTTGAGATTGCGGAGTTCTTCGACGATCTGCCGGCGCGGATCGCGGATTCGCACCTCGTCATCGGCCGCGCCGGCGCCTCGACCGTGTCCGAACTCGCAGTCATCGGCCGCCCCTCGGTGCTGGTGCCGTTCCCGCACGCGCTCGATCAGGACCAAGCCGCGAATGCTGCGGCGCTCGCCGCGGCCGGCGGCTGCATTGTCGTGCCCCAATCCGATTTCACGCCCGAGCGGCTGGCGAAGATACTTCGAGAGGCGCTTGCGTCCCCGACGAAGCTCGCGGCCTCGGCTCGAGCCGCCAAATTGACGGGCGTTGTGGATGCGGCCGATCGTCTTGCTGATCTCGTCCTGAGCATCGCGAAGCCGCTCTGACGGCCTCGCTGCCGAAGTCGTCTCAGTCCGCTCTCCCTCGGCGCACAAGACTTGCGGCGCCGCGCTCACGGAAAGGAGAGCCCCGCGCCAGAGGGGATTGCTGGGCGGGGCGAGGCAGCGCCAACATCGTGTGGAAGCAGTTTTTCGCGCCGTCGCCGAGTTCCCTTGCGCACGGCGCCGCTGGCAAGCCTCGATAAAGTGCCGCAGACGGCGAGTCTCTGCCGAATACCGCCAAGTTTCTGCCTTTTCGCGCCACTTTCGCTCGCTCGGGCGGCGCTGACCTTGCCGGGTCGGCGCTTATGCCGGCTGGGAAAGTCGCTTCTGGTTCCGTGCGGCCGACGGCGAGCGGCCCGTCCAACGTTTGAAGGCATGATTGAAGGACGTCGAGCCCTCGTAACCGAGAAGCCAGGCGATTTGCGCCAACGAGAACCCCGGCTCTTTGAGGTACTCAAGCGCGAGGCTACGCCGTAAACGGTCGACGACCTCGGCGAAGGTCGTGGCTTCCGCGGACAGCCTGCGCGACAAAGTCCGGACGCTGACGCCCAGCGCTTTGGCGACCCTGCCGGCTTGAGCCTGGCCGTGCGGCAACAATCGCTGGACTTCGATCTCGACCGAAGCGCGCATTGAGTTGATCGCCGTGTTGCGCGCTCTCGCGGCTTCGTCGCAGAACGGCCGGAGCGTTTCCAGCAAATGCGGATCGTCAGTGACGAGCGGAAGAGCGAGCGTTTCACTGGAGAACTCCAGTCGATCGGACGGCGCGCCGAACTCGACGGGACAGCCGTAGAAGCGCTCGAATTCGCGCACATCCGCAGTGCGAGCGTGGGCGAAGGCCACTCGGGTCGGTCGGATGTCGCGACCTGTAATCTCTCGCAAAGCCTTGACGAGCACCGCGATCCCAAACTCCGGATTCTGCCTCATGCCTTGTCGCGAAATCCCGACGTAGTTGATTTCAATGATGACTCCCTCGGCCCGTCGGACCAATTTCAAACGTAAGCTTTCGTTGACAATTTGGCAGTAGCGCGCAAACAGCGCCAAGGACTCGCCGAGGCTTCTCGCGGCGGACACGACGTAAAACAGCAGCCCGGCCTCGCGCGGGTTTGCCTGCTCGGCGAGGTGGAGCCCGAAGGCGGTGTCGCGCATCGCATCGGCCGCGCATTCGAGAAATTTCACCTGACCTGCCGCGGATACTCGGTTTCGCGGATTGTCGAAGGCGTGTTCGGAAAGTCCCGCCCGCCGCAACAGCGGCTGTGAGGCTATGTTATGCTTCCGAAGCGCCGCAATCCCAGACTTGGCGGCAAAGCCCGTCACTGTCGGCGGGAGAAGGCTTGCTCGCTCGGTCACGTCAACGTCCCCACAATCAACGCGCGGCGTGATTTAGCGGTTGTTTCGGGCGCCAATGCAAGGGAAAACGAGAGATACGGGTCGCTCTACCATTCGCGCCGTCCGACTCTCTCGGCGCGCCCCTTGACGTAGTCGGCCAGGCCGACGGCCAGCCGGTCGAACAACAGCCGGACGCGCCGCGTCGATTTCAAGTCTCGGTGCATCGCCAGCCAGATTTCGAGCGAGTGCTGGAAGGCGTTCGGCAGGACGGGGACCAGCTCGGGCGTGCGACGGGCGATGGCGTCCTGACAGCCGCCGATCCCGACTCCGGCGCGCAGCGCGGCGAGCTGCGCGGCGTCATTGTCGCAGCGAAAGCCGAAGTGCTCGCGCGTCAGGCCGCGCGCGAATTCGCCCGCCCCGCGAAACGCTCGATTGTCTCGGTCGAAGCCGATCACGCCATGACGCGGCAGGTCGGCGAGCGAGCGCGGCTCGCCGAACCGGGCGTATAGTCGCGATGCGCATAGAGCCTGATGCGCACGGCGCCGATGCGCCGAGCGAGCAGTCCGCTCTGGGTCGGGCGGATCATGCGCACCGCGATGTCGGCGTCGCCGCGCGCCAGATCTTCGTCGCGATTGGTGACCGCGAGCTCGATCGCGACTCCCGGATGGTCGGCGCAATCTCGAGCGAGAATGGGCGGGAGAACCTCGCAGTCGATGATCTCGCTCGCCGTCACGCGCACGACGCCGCATATTGGCCGCGGCTTCCGAGGCGGCCGAGCGTAACAATGTGGCCGCCGCCGACGTTGACGTCAGGCCGCGCGGCGACCGCGTGAACAGTGTCAGGCCAAGCGCCTCCTCCAGGGCGTCGCTGTGACGCCCGAACGTCGGTTGGCTAACGCCCAGCCGGCGCGCCGCGCCAGACAGGCTGCCGTCGCGCACGACTTCGAAGAAGGTGCGCAGTTGGTCCCAGGCCGGGTCGCGGCGTGTCATACGTCATTGCATTACTGAACACGATAAATATGCAATTCCGCAGAAGACGGAGACAGGGTATCAAGAGGCCGTCGGCGCCAATGTTCCCTGCGCCGGCGCCATTCAGAGGAACGAGCGATGGATTCAGCGCCTCGGATTTTCTCCTCGCTCGGCGCTGCCGCGTCCGCGCCAGCGGCCACGGGGTTCGTTTCGGGGGGCGTGCGCGCCGCCCTGCGTCTCGAAGGCGCCGCTGTGCTTCTGTCGGCGCTCGCGCTCTACGCCGAGGCCGGCTCCTCATGGCGAATTTTCGTGGCGCTTTTGCTCGCTCCGGACCTCGCGATGCTGGCCTATGTGGCGGGGCCGCGGGCCGGCGCGCTCGTGTACAATTTCGCCCATACGTACGCGCTCGCCTTGGCGTTGGCCCTGTCCGGCTTTCTTGCCGGCGCGCCTATCGCAGCCGCCGCCGGACTGATCTGGATCGCGCATATCGGGCTCGATCGCGCGCTCGGGTACGGTCTCAAATATTCGAGCGGCTTCGGCGACACGCATCTCGGCCGTATCGGCCGAAGATGACCCAAGTCCATCACAGGAATGCTCCATGCGCGTTCACGCCATTCAAACCGGGCGGGTGCAAATCAAGGCGAGCCAGATCGTCGGCAGGGGACACGGCCTGGCGCGTCGCCTGCGGCCGCTGATCGACGCGGAATGGTCGCCCTGGCTGCCGACTTTGGCCTATGCGATCGAACATCGCGACGGCGTCTTCCTGGTCGATACCGGCGCCTCGGCTGAACTTGAGCGCCTGCCGCGCTGGCATCCCTATTTCCGGCTCGCGGTGCGCTTCAATGTCGAGCCGGAACAGGAGATCGCGCCGCAGTTGCGGACGATCGGCATCGGTCCTGGCGACGTCAGACGCGTCGTGCTGACGCACATGCACATCGATCACGACGCCGGACTGGCGGCGTTCCCGAACAGCGAGGTGCTGGTCAGTCCCGCCGAACGCGCCATCGCGTCGGGAATCGCCGGCCGGATTCGCGGCTATCTGCCGCAACGCCGGCCGGAGAATTTCGATCCCACGCCGCTCGCCCTCGACGGCGGCGCCTACGGGCCGTTTGCCCGCTCGCGGCGTCTGACCGCCGACGGCGCGATCATCGCCGTCGCCACGCCCGGCCATACGCCCGACCATCTGTCGGTCATCGTCGAGGACGCCGACGCGGCGGTCTTTATCGCCGGCGACGCCTCGTATGACGAGGAAAGCATGCTGGCGGGCCAGATCGACGGCGTCAGCGCCAATGAGCGCGTGGCGTCGGCAACGCTGAGCGCCATCCGGACCTTCGCGGCCTCGCGCCCCACGATCTATCTACCGGCGCACGACCCGGACGCCGCCGGGCGTCTCGCCGCGCGCCGGACGACAGGATGGGCTCGAGCTTAATCCATCACCGCATGCGCCGCCGCTTCCCGCGCGAGGGCCACGGGCGCCGCCCTCGGCGAACGGATGAGCGCCAGCAGCGGAAAGGCGGCGAGCGACACCAGCGTCATCAGCAGGAAGTCGTTCGAATAGGCCATCGCCGCGGCCTGTTGCGTGATCAGCGCGTCGAGCGCGGCGAGGTTGGGCAGGCCGTGGCCGGCAAGCATGCCGGCGTCCGGCATTTTGAGCGCGTCGCTGAACGGCGTGACGTGCTCGACCAGCTGGCTGTGGAACGCGGTGGTCATGTTGGTCAGTTGGGCGATCACGATCGAGATGCCGACCGCGGAGCCGATGTTGCGGATCAACGTCCACAGCGCCGCGCCCTCGGTGCGCAATTCTCCCGGCAGACTGGCGAAGGCGATGGTGTTGAGCGGAACGAACACGAAGCCGAGCCCGAAACCTTGCGCAATCGA
Source organism: uncultured Alphaproteobacteria bacterium (assembly GCA_963781895.1). Lineage (GTDB taxonomy): Bacteria > Pseudomonadota > Alphaproteobacteria > Rhizobiales > Beijerinckiaceae > Roseiarcus. The sequence goes on along the minus strand of CAWAIM010000005.1, from coordinate 72,394 downwards.
GTTGATGGCCATGGTCGAGGCCGGGACGTCGAGCGACCAGCCGACCATGAGCCAGAGCGACGTCGTCGCCAGCACCAGGCCGACAAAAATCAGCAACCGCGGATCGACCTTGTTGCTGAGCCGTCCGACGATGAACATCGCGACGAACGTTCCGATCCCGCGCGTCCCGAGCAGATAGCCGCTCGTGAGCACGGGATAACCGAGCAGGTTCTGAATGAACGGCGTCACCAGCGCCATTGTCGCCAGCAATATGATGCCGATCAGGAACATGAAGACGAGCGCGATGGAGAAATTCCAGTCGCGAAATATGCGCAGCGAAATGAACGGCCGTTGGGAGGTGAAGCAGTCGGCGAGAAAGAAATAGAAGCCGACGATGGCGAGGGTCGCTTCGATGATGATCTCGTTCGAATCGAACCAGCCGAGCTCCTGCCCGCGGTCCAACATCATCTGCAGCGAGCCGATTCCGAGCGACAGGCTTGTGAACCCGAACCACGAGAACGGCACGTCTCGGCGGGTCGCGGTCTCGCTCATGAAAACGGACAGGCCGAACGTCGTCAGGATTCCGAACGGCAGGTTGACGAAAAACACCCACCGCCAGGAATAGGAATCGGTCAGCCAGCCGCCGAGGGTCGGGCCCATGATCGGCCCGAGCATCACGCCCATCCCCCAGATCGCCATTGCCGACCCACGTCTGGCGGGCGGGAAGATGTCGAGCATGACAGCCTGGCTCAACGGCACCAATGCCGCGCCAAAAACGCCTTGCAGCAGCCGGTAGGCGACCATCTGCTCGATCGACAGCGCAACGCCGCACAGCATCGACGCGACCGTGAACCCGGCCGTGCAGACGATGAACAGCTTTTTGCGGCCGAACCGCGTCGCCATCCAGCCGAGAGGCGAGGTCATGATGGCCGCCGCGATGATATAGGAGGTCAGAACCCAGTTGATCTGATCCTGGGTCGTCGAGAGCGAGCCCTGCATATAGGGCAGGGCGACATTGGCGATGGTCGTGTCGAGCGCCTGCATGATCGTCGCCATCATGATGCAGACGGTCAGCGCCCATCGCACCGTTGGCGAGATTGTCTCGTAAATCGGCCGAGTCATTTGGTCGGGGCGGGCTTGGTCGCCAATGCAGGCTTGGAGGCGAACACGATCTTCGTCAGGTCGCCCACCCACTGTGCGAGACCATCGAAGACGCCGCTGAGCGTGCGCACGCGGCCGGTGTCGATAGATAAATTCGCGCTCATCCCGGCGCGCAGGTTGCTCATATCCTCATCGGGACCGAAACAGAAGCGCAAGGGCACGCGTTGGACGACCTTGACCCAATTGCCGCTCGCGTTTTGCGGCGGAAGGATCGCGAATTGCGCGCCCGTTCCCGGCGCGATCGAGCAGATTTTGCCGGCCCAGACCTGGTCCGGAAAAGCGTCGACGGTGACTGTCGCGGGCATGCCTTCGCGAACATAGGTCAAGTCCGATTCTTTTGGATTGGCGTCGACCCAGAGGCCAGTGTCGGCGACCACCGCGAATACCGGCTGGCCGGCCGGGGCGACGCGCCCCAGTTCGATCTGCGCCACCTGCGTCGCCACGCCGTCGATCGGCGCCAGGATTTTGGTGTTGCGGAGATTGCGTTCGGCGTCTTCGACACCTGCCTCGGCCTCGATGTACTGAGGGAACTTCTCGATCGACGCGTCCAGGGCGCCGCCGAGCTTGACCATGGTCGCCGCCTGCTGCTGACGCACGAATTCGAGCAGCTGCTTCGCCTGAATAAGCGTCGCCATCGAAGTGTCGCGATCGGTGACGGTTCCCGCGCTGCGCGAGACAAGCTCATTCCTTCGGTCGAAGTCCGCCTGGCGCACGCGCACCGAGTCCTGGCCCATCTTGATCTGGTCCTGGTTGCTCACATACGAGGAGCGCAGATTGGCGAATTCGACCTTCGCCGCGTCGAGGCGGCCTTTCGCGAGCAGAAGCGCGGTCTGGTAGGGCGCAGGGTCGATGTCGAACAGCGGATCGCCCGTCTTCACCTTCTGCCCCTCGATGACGTGAACGGCGACGATTGGCCCGGAAATCTGCGGCGTGATGAGCACCTTCTGGGCGCCGACATACGAGTTGTCGGTCGAGACATAGCGGCCTCCATGCAGCCACCAGACGAAAGCGCCCGTCAGCGCGATCAGCGGAATGACGACGAGCATGATAAAGCGCGCCGAGCCGCTGCGCTTGCGTTTGGCGATGGTCGCGCGAGGAATTGGCGCCGGAGCGGCCGGCTGCGGCGAGGGCGCTGAGCTCGGCGAAGGCGCTTTGGACGGAGCGAATTGAACATGCTGCGCGGGCGCTGACGCGCCGTGTTGAGGCGCATGCGTCGGGTTGGTCGAAACCGCCTTGGACGCTGCCTTTTGAACAGGGAGCGGGGCGTCTGCGGGGGCGTCCTGTTCCGCGGATTCCCGCGCCGCGGCGGACTTTTGTTGGGTCACGTCCTTAAGCTCCCGAATGCAATTCGTTCTTGAGATTGGCCTTTATGGCGCTGAGGCCCTGGTGCAGATCGACAATGGCCTTGCGATCGAAGCCGGACAGCGCGCGGGCCATCACGTCCTCGGCCAGCGCTCCTAGTTCGCGCAGCGTTGGCGCCGCCTTTTCGGTCAGGTAGAGACGATGGGCGCGGCGGTCGGTCGCGTCGTCCCTCCGTTCCACGAGACCGGCCGAGGTCAGCTTATCGATCAGGCGGCCGAGAGTGATCGGCGCCAAGTCGAGCGCCTCGGCCAGCTCGCTCTGCTTGACCCCTTCGCAACGCTGAAGGCGTGACAACACCGCCCATTGGGCGCGCGTCGTGTTGAGTTCGCGCGCGCGCTGGTCGGAATAAGTTCGCAGCAATCGGGCCGCGTCGCTGAGTGCGAACCCGAGTTCGCGGGCGGGAGTGAACATGCGATTACCTTTGATATAATAAGTGAGCTTATAATATGTGAGCCTAAAAGATTCAAGCCGATCCGGGGCGGCGGGGCGGAAAAAATTATTGGGGTCGAGGCTGCCGGGCAGATCGTGCGCTACGGAAACCTCCAGCGACAGGTCGAGATGGTAATCGAGCGCCGGTATCCAGCGATGGGTCGAGCCATCCTGGAACGACAGCGTGCCCGGCAGTGGCCGGCGCTCGCGCCTCTTGCGGTGCGGACCGCCGCGCTTGGTCTTGAGCGCCAGACCCGCCGCCTGCATGGCAAGCCGGGTCACGGTGTAGCAGAGCTTGTAGCCGTGCCGCTTCTGGAGCTGCTCGTGAAAATGCTTCATCGTGAAGTCGCCGTTGAGCTCCCGGTAGAGCCGCCGCATCCGCGCCAGTTCCGCCTCCGACGCACGCCGCGGCGAAGGCTTGCCAAGCCGCCGATCACGCAATCCCTCCGGCCCCTCTTCGTCATACCGGACCATCAACCGACGGAAATGTCGGCCCGACAGGCCAAGCCCTTCGCCGGCCTCCTCCGCCGTCAGCCGCCGCTTCCGATGGCGCTTCAACGCCTCTTCGAATCGAAGCACGAAAACTTCCCATAACGCTCGCGTCCGCCGCATCGCCCCCTCCAGAACGGGAAGCGAACATGGCGGACAACTCACACGCTACGAAAGGCGGACAACTGACCCGTCACCAACAGTCACCAACACGACATTTGCTCATTGCCCTCGGCGCCGCTAGGCTTGCCGCCGCTGCCCAATGATTTGGCGGGGGGCTTTTTGAGCGAGCAAAGGGAACGCGGCCATGGCGCCTAAAAAGCTTCTACTTCCAGCACTCTTAGCGGCGCTCGCGCTGCCGCTCGCGGGGTGCTACGCGCCGGGGGTTTACGGCGTGGGCGCCTATCCGGGTGTGGGCGTGGGTTATGGCTACGGCTACGGCTGGCCTGGCTACTACGGCGTTGGCTACGGCGGGTACGGCTGGCCGGGTTACTACGGCGTTGGCTACGGCGGCTACGGCTGGCGCGGCGGCTACTATCACGGCGGTTACCGCGGTGGTTATGGCGGCTGGCGTGGCGGCGGCTGGCGTGGTGGCGGCTGGCGTGGCGGCGGCTTTCACGGCGGCGGCTTTCACGGCGGCGGCTTTCATGGCGGCGGCGGCCACTTTCATTAGTGAGCCGGTCGGGGTCGTTGGCGGCGCAGGAAAGCTTGCGAACTTTCGACGTTCATTGCAGCCCGGAAGGGCGGGGTGACCGTTTGCCGGACGAGCAGATTGCGGGCCAAATGGGCTCCGACGACGATCTGACCATCGCCAGTGGGGAACCTGGTCGCGCGCTTCCGAAACCCGCGGGCGATGACCAAAGCCGATCGCGGGCAGAAATGGCTGCGATCCGCACGACTGAAAGGCCTTCCCGCGGCGCTCAGTTCACGGGAAGCGCTCGGCGGTCGCCTTCAGACTGCGGCGCCGCCTGGTCCTGCTCCTGCCTCCGTTCCTCAATCTCGTCGGCGTCGTCATCATGCTTTAGGGTTACCGGCAGACGCGCAACTCGGCCTTCAACGCGCAACAATTTGGCGCTTAGCGCGCTCCGCAATCAGTTCCGCTCTTCCTCCTCCGACGGCAGATAGTAGCCGGAGTTGGGCTCGATCCACGCCATGTGGTCGTGAACGGCGACGACGCCGGGCGTATTCTCGGCGATCACCTTGAGGCCGGCGCGCAGGCGCTCGTCGGTGATCGCGCCGCCGAACGTGACTACGCCGTCGGCGACCTCGACCCGGACGCTCGCTTTCGGCGCCCATGCACGCTGTTCGAGTTCCGCCACGATCGCGGCCTTGATCTCGCCGTCGGGGCGGCGCGCGCCAGGTTTCGGCGCCGACCTCAGCAAGCCCTTCAGCAGGTCGGAGCGCGAAATGACGCCGACAACGGTCTGGCCGCGCAACACCGGCAGTCGCTTCACTTTGCCTCGCAACATCAGATCGACCGCTTCGCTGACATCGGCGTCCTCGGTTATGGTCATGAGCTTCCTGGTCATGATCTCGCTCACCTTGCGCCCATGCGTATGCGCGTAGGACTCGGCGAGCTTTCCGCCGCTCAGCAGAAATTCGACCCAGCGCGGGCGCTTTGTTTCCGTGCCGAGCTCACTGCGGCGCAACAGATCGCCTTCGCTGAGGATGCCGACCAAGGCGCGATCGGCGTCGAAGACCAACAGCGCGCTGACCCGCGAGCGAAGCAGGGTCTCCACCGCCTCGGCCAGAGTCGCGGTCACGGGCACGCCGATTGCGCCATAGGTCATCACGTCTCGAACACGCATCTTAGCCTCGCCGTCAGACGGTCCGCTCCTGTTGCCTGGAGCGCGAGCGCGATGCCAATCTAGCGTCGCTGTGGCCGCTTCGCCATGCGCCGAACGGCCGCGCCCCTCGAGGAGCCGAACTTTGACGAATCCCGTGGTCGCCGAAGTCATGCGTGGAAGCCGGGTCGAATCCGTGCATCGCGGCGCCGGCGCGGTCATCGATGCGGGCGGACGCGTGGTGATGACCTTCGGCGACGTCGAGCGGCCGATCTATCCGCGTTCGGCTGTCAAGGCGCTGCAGGCTCTGCCGCTGATTGAGAGCGGCGCCGCCGATAGTCTCGGCTTGAGCGACGGAGAAATCGCGCTCGCCTGCGCGTCGCACTCGGGCGAAGGGAAGCATGTCGCGACCGCCCGCGCCATGCTCGCCAAGGCCGGGCGCGACGTGGACGCGCTCGAGTGCGGCGCGCATTGGCCGATCAGCGAGGCGGCGGCGCGGGCGCTCGCGCGTTCCGGCGGGACGCCGAGCGCTCTGCACAACAATTGTTCGGGCAAGCACGCAGGTTTCGTCTGCCTCGCCTGCGCTTTTGGGGTCGATCCGAAAGGCTACGTGGCGCCCGACCACCCCGTCCAACGCGACGTGACGGCCGCGCTTCGAGACGTGACTGGCGCCGAACTCGGCGAGGAGAATCGTGGCGTGGATGGTTGCTCGATCCCGACTTACGCCATACCATTGCGGGCGCTCGCGCACGGCTTCGCGCGCTTTGTCACCGGGCAGGGGCTTTCGCCGGCGCGCTCCAGGGCGGCGGCGCGGATTCGGGCGGCGGTCGCGGCCCGACCAATTCTGGTCGCTGGCGCGGGGCGGTTCGACACCGAGGTCATGACCATGCTGGGCGCCGGCGCCTTCACCAAGACAGGCGCCGAGGGCGTGTTCTGCGCCGCTTTGCCCGACGCCGGTCTCGGTCTCGCGGTCAAGGCAGACGATGGCGCCGCGCGCGCCGCCCAGGTGATGATCGCCGCGCTCATTCGGCGCTTCGGCGGTTTCGACGATCAGACCAAAGCGCGTCTGTCGCCCTTCATATCGCCGCAGCTGATAAACTGGAACGGCGTCGAGGTCGGCGCCCTGCATCCCGCGGGGCCGTTGGCGTGAGGCCGGCGGCGTTGATTGTTTTGGCAGGAGGCAAGTGAGGTCATGCGGCTGTCGACATTGGCGATCTTCGCGCTTATCTTTTCGGCGAGCCCCGGCCGCGCCGCCGATCCCTGCGCCGATGTCGCGCGCACGGTCGCCGAACTGCACGAGGGCGACGCCTATCAGGCGACGGCGCAGTTGTTCGCGGCCGCCCGGCTCGGTTGCGAACCTGAGGCGCGAGCGCTCCTCGATCGCGGCGCGGCGGTCGACGCCAGGGACCGCGAGGGGGCGACCGCGCTCGCCAAGGCGGCCGCGGCGGGCAAGATCAACGTCATGACGCTGCTCATCGACAGAGGCGCCGACCTCAACGCGCGCGCGATCAAGGGCTCGACGCCGCTGTTCGCAGCCGCGGAGGCGGACCGGCCCGCGGCGACTCGCCTGCTGCTCGATCGCGGCGCCGATCCCAACATTCCCGGCCGCACCGGCCTGAGGCCGCTCGCCGCGGCCGCCTATAACGGGGCGACGGACAGCGTCGATCTGCTTTTGAAGCACGGCGCGGACGCCAACGCGCTCGACGATGAAGGCAAGGGCGCGATGGTCTTCGCGGCTGGCCGCGCCAATACGGCGATCGTCGCCCTGTTGATCGGCGCCGGCGTCGATGTGAATCGCCGCTACGCCCACGACCTTACCGCCCTGATGTGGGTGGCAGGGCACGACGCGTCCGCCGGCGTCGAGGATGTGGATGCGACGCTGAAGCTGCTCATCGACCACGGGGCCGCGCTCGACCTGAAGGACGACCGCGGCAAGACGGCGGCCGATATCGCCCGCGGGCTTGGGCGCGAGACCGTGGCGAAATTTCTGCAACGGAATTAAGCGATCGGGTCGGAGGCCATCACAGCCCTGCGAGATACGCCGCCATCGCGGTGAGCTGTTCGGGCGTGGCGGCGATCATCAGGTCGGACATGCCCGGGTTGTTGGCGCGGGTATGGTTGCGGAAATCCATCATCGTCTTGATGAGATAGTCGTGCTGCTGTCCAGCCAGGCGCGGAACTGACGAATCGCCCTGGTACTGGTCGAGATGGCAGCCGGTGCAGCCGATCGACTTGTTGGTCGTGATGGCGACGCCGGCGACCGCCTTCGAGGCCGCTGGCGCGCCGGTGTTCGGCCACGGCTTGGAAGAGAAATATTCGGCGATCGCCAGTGCGTCCTCCTTGACGACGTTTTGCGCGATGGGGCTCATGCGCTCGTCCTTGCGCGCGCCCTTCTGGAAATCGCGGAACTGCAGATAGAGATAGCCTGCGTTCTGGCCCCAGATGATCGGGATCGACTTGTCTTCGGGCAGGCCTTTCTCCCCATGGCAGACGACGCAGATCCGAGCCTTGTCCTCGATTGTCTCGGCGTAAGCGGCGGCTGAGCCGGCCAGAAGCGCAGCGGCGACGGCGATACGCAGCATGCGACAAATCTCCCTTCGCGCGGGCTTGGCGGAGGGCCAGTGCGCGCGCAGCGTCGATGTTCGGTCAAATAAAAATGGCCGCCTCGCCTTTCTGGCGAAGCGGCCGAGGCGTTGGCGAAAGATCAGTCGATCGTGAACGCGATGATGCTGTCCCCGCGCTTGAAGTCGATCTGGGTGTTCCCGCCGGCGCCGACGACCACATATTGCTTGCCGCCGACCGAGTAAGAGGATGGCGGCGCGTTGACGCCGGCCCCCGCCTGGAACTGCCACAGCACCTTGCCGTTGGCGGAGTTGTAGGCCTTGAACAAGCCGTTGCCTTCGCCGGTGAACACGAGGCCGCCCGCCGTCGCCAGAATGCCGCCGATCATCGGCTGCGGCGTCTTGACCTGCCAGGCGATCTTGCCGGTGTTGTAGTTGACCGCGGTGACGTTGCCGAAGCTCTCCTCGGTCGGGATGACCGAGAATGCGCCGCCCAGCCACAGCTTGCCGTCCGGATAGGGGCTCGAGGTGACCTGGTAGGTCATCGGCTGATGAAGGTTGATCGCGTAGGCCATGTGCGCGTTCGGATCGGTCGCGATCGGCGACCATTCGACGCCGCCGTTCGCGCCGGGAAGCATGCGCGCTCCCGCCGCGGTCGGCAGCGTCCACATGCCTTCCTGCGAGACCATCGGCTCGGAGAAGCGGATGAGGCTGCAGTCCTTGCGGTCGTTGACGTAGATGTTTCCGGTCTTGCCGGCGTGCAGGAGCGCCGGGATCATCTTGCCGGACTTGTCCGCGGCCGTGACCAACACCGTCGGGCTGACCGCGTCGAGGTCCCACACGTCATGCGCAATGTACTGGAAGTGGCAGACGTATTTGCCGGTGTCCAGATCGAGCGAGACGAGCGAGTCGGTGTAGAGGTTGTCGCCGGGGCGGATCGCGCCGTCGAGGTCGGGCGACGGGTTGCCGACGACGAAATAGATTCGATTCGTCGCCAGATCGATCGACGGATTCTGCCACACGCCGCCGCCCAGCGTCTTATAGGGGTCGCCGTTCTTGGCCAGCGCCGCCTTTTCGGCTTCGATGTCGCGATGCATGTCCTTGCCGGTGGCGTCCTTGGTCGCCCAAACGCCGACCGAGTTCTCCGGGATGGTGTCGAAATTCCACAGCAGCTTGCCATCGTTGGCGTCATAGGCGCGCACGAAGCCGCGGATGCCGTATTCGCCGCCGTTGGTGCCGATCAGGATCTTGCCCTTGACGGCGGTCGGGGCCATCGTCTCGCTGTAGCCCTTTTCGGGATCGGCGATCTGCTGCTCCCAGACGACCGAGCCGGTCTTGGCGTTGAGCGCGACAAGCTTTGAGTCCAGCGTGGCGACAAAGACCTTGTCGCCATAGACGGCGACGCCGCGATTGTTGGGGCCGCAGCAGAAGGTCGTCACCGGGCCGAGCTTGGGCTTAAAATGCCAGATCTCGGCGCCTGTCTTGGCGTCGATCGCATAGACATGGCTGAACGAGGTGGTGACGTACATCACGCCGTCGACGACGATCGGCGACGTCTCCATCGACTCCTTGACTTCGGTCTGGAAGATCCATGCCGGACGCAGGCGCCCGACATTGCTGCGATTGATTTGGGCGTTCGGATAGAAGCGGGTCTGTTCGTAATTGCCGTTGGTGGCGAGGAAGTTCGACCCGTCTCGGGCCGCGTTGTCGAGCTGCTTTTGCGAGACCGGCGTCGCGCTGGCCGTCTGCGCCATCGAACCCGACGATTGTTTGACTTCTTGCGCTCCCGCCGCCCACGACATTCCGAAAGCGGCGGCGCAGATCGAACCCAGCAACAGTGATTTCATGACGACTTTGGTCATCGGCGTTTCCTCCCTGACCCCTTCACATTGCACTGCAATTTATGGTTTGTCACCCCGCGCCACAAAAAAACCGCTAGTTCAACGCGCCTGTGATTTTGATTATTTTCGATCGATGGATAGGCAATGTCTATCATCCATTGCGTGAGGCAAATTCGCCGCGCTTTGGCGTCGCGTCGCGGTTACGGAAGGCGCGGATTCGTGATGACCGCGAGCCGCAACGCGGCGAGGGATCAATTCTGAACGTGTTGAGCTTTTCGAGGGACAAAAGTTCCAATATGCTCCAACAATGGCGATTCGACCGAGGCTCGCGCCAAGGAGGCAAACCGATTGACGTCGCATACCGCGTCTGCGCGATCGAATCCGGGGCGACCCAAGGTTTACGACCGCTTGTCGCTCGAGGAGGTGTTGGGGGCGTTGCGCCGGATGCATCGCATCCGCCGCTTCGAGGAGGCGGCGGAGGATTCGTATATTCGCGGTCTCAGCTACGGCACGATGCACCTGTCGATCGGACAGGAGGCGTCGGCGGTCGGGGCCTGCATGCCCCTCATCGACGCCGACTGCATCACCTCGACCCATCGCGGCCACGGCCATTGCATCGCCAAGGGCGCCGAGCTTGCGCCGATGTTCGCCGAGTTTCTTGGTCGCGAAAGCGGCTACTGCAAAGGGCGCGGCGGCTCGATGCATATCGCCGTGCCCGCCATGGGCAATCTCGGCGCGAACGGCATCGTCGGCGGCGGTCTTCCGATCGCGGTCGGAGCCGCGCTTAGCGCCAAGAAGAGGCGCAACGGCGCGGTCGCGGTCGCGTTCTTCGGCGACGGCGCCAACAATGAGGGCGCGTTTCACGAGGCGCTCAACATCGCGTCGATCTGGAAGCTTCCGGTCGTTTTCGTGTGCGAAAACAACCAATATGCGATGTCAATGGCGATCGCCCGCTCGACGGCTGTCGCCAATGTCGCAGACCGTGCAAGCGCCTACGCCATTCCCGGCGTGATCGTCGACGGCAACGATTTCGCCGCCGTGGCGGAAGCCGCGTTCGTGGCGACGGAGCGGGCGCGGGCGGGCGAAGGTCCGACGCTGATCGAGGCCAAGACTTATCGCACTCGTGGCCATTCGCGCTCGGACCGTAACCGCTATCGTTCGCGCGAGGAGATCGAGACCTGGAAGGCGCGCGACCCGATCGCCCGGTTCGAGGCGGAAATTTGCGCGATCGGTCTCGCGCCCGCAGAGCGGCTCGCCGCAATCGGGGCCGAGGTGGAGAAGGAAATGGCCGAGGCCGTCGTCATCGCCAGCGCCGGGCCTTGGCCGTCGCCGGCCGAGGTGGCGCGCGACGTCGTGTCGGCCGTGGAGGCTCGCCGCCAGTGAGCGCCCGAGAGCTTACTTATGCGGAAGCAATCCGCGAGGCGCTGGCCATCGCACTCGAAAGCGACGAGCGTGTGTTCCTGATGGGCGAGGACATCGGCGTCTATGGCGGCGCGTTTCAGGTCACGGGCGATCTGGTCGAGCGCTTTGGCGAGGAGCGGGTGATGGACACGCCGATCTCCGAACTCGGCGGCGCGGGCGTCGCGGTCGGCGCGGCGCTGACCGGAATGCTGCCGGTCTACGAGTTTCAGTTCTCCGACTTTTCGATGCTGGCGATGGAGCAGATCGTCAACCAGGCCGCGAAACTGCGCTACATGCTGGGCGGCGCGGTCAACGTGCCGGTGGTCTTCCGCATGCCGACCGGATCGGGGCTCGGGGGCGCGGCGCAGCACAGCCAGAGCATCGAGGCCTGGTATGCGCATGTTCCCGGCCTCAAGGTCGTCGAGCCAGCGACGCCGGAAGACATCAAGGGCATGCTGCTCGCGGCGATCAAGGACCCCGATCCGGTGATCGTTTTCGAGCATAAGCTGCTGTATAAAATGAAAGGTCCCGTGCCGGAGGGCGCCTACGAGACGCCGCTCGACCGCGCGGTCGTCAGACGTGTAGGCCGTGATCTGACCATCGTCGCGACAGCGATCATGGTCCATCGCGCCCTAGAGGCCTCGGAAATCCTGGCCGAGGAGGGGATCGATCCGGAGGTGATCGATCTTCGTTCGCTGAGGCCGATCGACAAGCCGGCGATCATCGCCAGCGTCATGAAGACGACGCGACTCCTCGCGGTCTACGAGGGCGTGAAAACGCTCGGCATCGGGGCTGAGGTCTCGGCAATTGTCGCTGAAAGTGAGGCCTTCGACTATCTCGATGCGCCGATCATGCGGCTCGGCGGCGCCGAGGCGCCCATCCCCTACAGTCCGGTTTTGGAAAAGGCGGCCGTTCCGCAGGTCGAGGACATTGTGAGGGCGGCGCGGCGCCTCGTGCGCGGCGAGGTCTGAAATGGCGCACGAGATTGTCATGCCACGGGTCGACATGGACATGACGAGCGGCAGGATGGGCCGCTGGCGCGCGGCGGAAGGCGCGCATGTCGTCAAGGGTGAGACTTTGTTCGAAATCGAAACCGACAAGGCGGCGATGGAGGTCGACGCTCCGGCGTCGGGCGTCCTGCGCTTCGTCGCGGCTTCCGAGGGCGACGTGCTTCCGGTCGGCGCCTGCATCGGTTGGATCGTCGCCGAGGGCGAGAAATTCGTCCCGACCGTCGCGAAGGTCGAGGCCGCGAAAGCCCCCGACGCAAAGACTTCGTCTCGCGCCGCGAGCGAGACCGTTGACGCAGCATACGGCGCGGCGACGTGGGGCCAGGGCCCGCGCGCCACGCCGGCGGCGCGCCGATTGGCGCGCGAACGCGGTTTGCCGCTCACGAAATTGAATGGCTCCGGTCCCAGAGGACGGATTCAGAAGCGCGATCTCGACGCCGCCGGCGCTTCCGTCCTGACCGCGCCGCGCGCCAACCGGCTGTGGCTCCAGCGTGGACCGGGCGCGCCGATCGTATTCCTGCACGGCTTCGGCGCCGACCTCAACGGCTGGCGCCCCGTGCAGCGGTTGCTGCCCGAAGCCCGCTCGGCGCTGGCGATCGATCTGCCCGGCCACGGCCTGAGCCCGCTCGGGGACGAGGCGAGCTTCGAAGCGCTGGTCGAAGCCGTGCGGGCAGTGCTCATCGAGGAAGGCGCGACGCAAGCGCATCTCGTCGGCCATTCGCTTGGCGGCGCGGTCGCGACGGCGCTGTCACGGACGCCGGGCGTTCAGGCGCTGTCGTTGATGCTAATCGCCCCGGCGGGGCTCGGCGAAGAGACCAACGCGGCCTTCTTCGAGGGCTTTCTGCAGGCCGACACGGAGGCGAGCCTGATCCCGTGGCTGCATCTGCTTGTCACCGACTCCGACGCGCTGGGCTCCGCGATGGCCAGAATCACCCTGCGCCAGCGGGCCGATCAGCCCCTGATCGCGGCGCAACGGCGGCTGGCGCACGCCTTGTTCGCCCGCGGCCGGCAGGCGTTCAGCGTACGCGACCATTTGGCCGCCCCCGAGATGCCGGCGAAGGTCATTGTCGGCCTTGAGGATAGGATCACCCCCGCGCATCATGCCGAGAACCTGAGCGGCCTCATCGCCCTTCATCGGCTCGCCGGCGTGGGCCACATGCCGCATCTGGAGGCCAGGCGCGAGGTCGCAAGGCTGATCGAGGAGTTGGCAAGGTCCGGCAGCCGGGACTAACGGGGTCCCGCCGCCAATTTGCGCGCCGTCGTCTCGTCGGTCACCAGCGTCGTCGGCCTCAGCAACTTGATCGCGCCCTCGAGGGCGGCGAGCTTGTGGGCGCCGCCGGCGGCGAGCACGCGGATTGGCGCGGCGCAAACGGCCTCGAGCGGGACCGACATCACGCGTTGATTGAGAGAGTGGTCGATGACCCGGCCGTCCCGACCGAAGACATTGCACAGCATCTCGCCGACGCCGCCATATTCGCGCATCAGACGACGCTCGGACTCGCTGACGAGTTGGTAGCGCGCGATCGTCGCTTCGGGTCCAAGCGAGCCGACGCTGACGACAACGGCATCGAGCGCGCGGGCAAAATCGTAGACGGCGCCCAGTCCGCAGCGTTCGATCAGTGCCGCCTTGGTCGCCGGACTGTCGACCAGCGCGGGCGACGGGACAAGATAACAATCCGCGTTGAAGGCGCGGGCGAAGGCCGAGGGAAACTCGGCCGGATTGTCATGGGCGAAATGCGTGACGCCGCCGACGAGGGACACAACGGTGAGGTCGCGCAGAGAGCGCTCGCGCAGATATTCGAGCGAACGGTTGAGGGTGCGTCCCCAACCGAGTCCGATCTTCATGTCGTTGCGCAGCAACGACGAGACGAAGTCGCCGAGCGCCGCGCCGATCGGCGCGGTCGGATCGGCCGAGGCGGATGACAGCGGCGCGACGATTGCCTCGTCAAATCCATGGGCCCGGGCGAGCGCGGCCTCGAGCCCGCCGAGTTCCGCGTACCCCCGCGACAGCGCTATGCGCACTTCCCCGAACGCCTTCGCCTCGGCCAACATCCGCACGACCGTCACCCGGCCGACGCCAAGCGCTTCGGCGATCGCGCTTTGGGTCATCTCCTCGACGAAGTACATCCATGCCGCGCGCTGGCGCAGGCGCTCGCTGCGCCTGGGCGCACGGGAGGGTTCGGTGGAACGGCTTTGCGCCATCCCATCTTTTTGCTCCGGTGCAGACGCTATGGACCCCGGAGGCTTATCTGGGCTTGGCGCCGGCGCGGACGCCGTGTCGCCTTCCCCCGCTTTCCGGCGCGCGCGCGCTTCAATCTTGCCCAACGGCCAGAACTCTCCTCGAGCATCATGCGCGTCCGCGCACGCAGCTTCTCGCTCTCGCTCTTGAGCTGGCCGCATGCGGCAAGAATATCGCGGCCGCGCGGTGTTCGCACCGGGCTTGCGTAACCGGCGTTGAAGACGATCTCGGAAAAGCGTTCGATCGTCTCCCAGTCCGAACATTCATGCGTGCTGCCGGGCCACGGATTGAAGGGAATGAGGTTGATTTTGGCGGGCAGGCCCTTGAGCAGGCGCACGAGCGCCCTCGCCTCGGCCGGCGAGTCATTGACGCCTTTCAGCATCACGTACTCGAAGGTGATGCGGCGCGCGTTGGAGGCGCCGGGATAGTCGCGACAGGCCAGCAGCAGCTGTTCGATCGGATATCTGCGGTTCAGCGGCACCAGCTTGTCGCGCAGCGGATCGTTGGTTGCGTGCAGGGAGACCGCGAGCATTGTTCCGCATTCGGCGCCGAGCTTGGACATTTCCGGGACTACGCCCGAGGTCGAGACGGTGATTCGCCGCCTGGAGATCGACAGGCCGTCGCCGTCGGTCAGAATCGCGATCGCGTCGCGCACGGCGTCAAAATTGTAGAGCGGCTCGCCCATGCCCATGAAGACGACATTCGACACCCTGCGCAGGCCCACTCCCAATGGCGCGAGCCCGTCGGTCGGCGCGCCACCGCCGGGAAAGTCGCCGAGCCGATCGCGGGCGACGAGAACCTGGGCGACGATCTCCGCCGTCGTGAGATTGCGCACGAGCGGCATCGTGCCGGTATGGCAGAACGTGCAGTTCAACGTGCAGCCGACCTGGCTGGAGACGCAGAGCGTGCCGCGGTCCGACTCGGGGATATAGACGCACTCGATCTCCGCGCCCTTGTCGTGCGCGTGGTTCCGCGGCATCCGCAACAGCCACTTCCGCGTGCCGTCGGCGGAGACCTGCTCAGCGACGATCTCAGGCCGCGCCAGCGTGAAACGTTCGGCGAGTTTTTCAAGGAGCGGCCGGGCGATGTTGCGCATGGATGAGAACTCGCCCGCGCCGCGGTGATAGATCCAGTGCCAGAGCTGCGATACGCGCATGTTGCGTTCGCGATGAGGAACCCCGATCTCGTTAAGGGCATGGGCGAATTCTGCGCGGGTCGCGCCGGCGAGGCGCGCCGGCGCGCTTTCCTGGACGGCGAGGGCGGCGGGAGTCATGGCGGGGGCTTCTAACATGCTGCCGGCCGAGCGGCCAACGCCCAACCGTGACACAACGAAGCTTTCCCGGCCCCCATTCTATTTGACCGTTCTGCGGCGCAGCCATTATCAAGCTTGTGCTCAGTCCGCCGGTCGGACGCAACAACGCGGGGATGGTCATGCCTGTACGTCAAAACACGGTCGCATCGTTGGTTTCGCTGGCTCTGGTTGGGCTTCCGGGATCGGTCCTGGCGGCCCAAGCCGATGGTATTGCTTTCTGTAAGTCTGACGTCGCTAGGCTCTGCCCCGGCGTCCAGCCGGGAGGCGGCCGTATCGTCGGGTGTCTCAAGGAGCATAAGATGGAAGTCAGCGTAGGCTGCGCACAGGCCTTAAAGAAGATGAAGACCGAAATGGGTAAGTGAGCCGGTATCGGAATCAACGTCGGTTCGCGCAGGAAACGTCTGAGCTCGGCCAATGTTCGGCCCTGTTTCGCTTTTAGCAGTTTCCCGAATCGATTGCGATGAAACCGGAGCGCTGGCATGCGACGGAGCGGGATGAGAACATTGGTCTTTGCCGCCGCCGCGGCGGCGGCGCTCGGCGTTGCATCCGCCCTCGCCGCGGATTGCGGCGACAGCGCCGCCGGTTTTGACCGCTGGCTCAATGACTTCAGGCAAGTGGCGACGAAGAACGGCATTTCGCCGGAGGTGATCGACGCGGCGCTGACCGGCGTTGTCTATGATCCGTCGGTGTTGGCGCACGATCATGGCCAAGGGCTCCATGTGAGTTTTGCCCCGTTCGCCGCACAACATGTCACGTCGGGTCGAATCAAGAAGGGCAAGACGATGCTCATCGCCTACGCCGAGCCGTTCGAAAAAATCGAACAGCGCTATGGCGTGCCCGCTCCGGTTTTGGTGGCGATTTGGGGGCTCGAGACGGATTTTGGCGCCGGTTCGGGCACGTTCCCGACCTTTAGCGCCCTTGCGACGCTGGCCTACAATTGCCGCCGCGCGCAAACCTATCGGGCCGAGTTGATCGACGCGCTGATGATCGTCGAGCGCGGCCTCCTGAACCCCGGGGAAATGCGGGGCGCATGGGCGGGCGAGATCGGACAGACTCAGTTCATGCCCTCGGCCTATCTAAAATTCGCCACCACCGTCGATGGCGGCGGCGGCGCGGATCTGATTCACAATTCCGGCGACGCCCTCGCCTCGACTGCTAACTTCCTGCACGCGCACGGCTGGACGCGCGGCGCGGGCTGGGACGAAGGCGAGCCGAACTTCGCCGTCCTCCTGGAATGGAACGCGGCGCCGGTCTACGCCAAGACGATCGCACTGTTCGCGGACAAGCTTGCCGCGCAGGAATAGAAGCTGCCGGCGGGATCAGCGGCGGCGATGCGTCGCGTCGCCATTATCACCCCCCGAAGACGTCGTTCGCCTGCGCGCTCACGCGCACGAAAGTCGTGCGCTTGGAGACTTCCTTGAGCTGGGTCGCGCCGATATAGGTCATCATCGAGCGAACGCCGCCCATAATTTCGCCCATCGTGCCCTCGACCGAGCCACGATAGGTGGTCTCGACCGTCTTGCCCTCGGCGGCGCGATAATGTGCGACCCCGCCCGCATGCTTTTTCATCGCTGTCTCCGACGACATGCCGTAAAAGGACATGGCGACCGGGATCTTCTTGCCGGCCCGCTCTTCGTAGCGGATTTCGCCATCGCATTCGTCGTGGCCGGCGAGCATGCCGCCGAGCATGACGAAATCCGCGCCCGCGCCAAAGGCCTTGGCGACGTCGCCGGGCACGGTGCAGCCGCCGTCGGCGCAGACTTGGCCTTTTAGGCCGTGCGCGGCGTCGGCGCATTCGATGATGGCTGAGAGCTGCGGATAGCCAACGCCGGTTACGCGCCGCGTCGTGCAGACGGAGCCGGGTCCTATGCCGATTTTCACAATATCCGCGCCTGCAAGGATCAGGGCCTCTGTCATGTCGCCGGTGACGACATTGCCGGCCATGATCACAGACTTGGGGTGTTCGTCGCGCACGCGCTTGACGATTTCGAGGAATTTTTCCGCATATCCGTTCGCGACATCGAGGCAGATAAGCCGGATCGGCGCAGCTTTGGCGACGGCCCCGAGCTTCTTGACGTCAGCGGCGCTGGTGCCGAGCGAATAGAACGCAAGCTCGCCTTCGGGCTCGGCGAAAAATTTGGCGAGGTCCGCTTCGGGATAGTGCTTGTGAAGGGCGGTCAGCGCGCCGTGCCTGCCGAGCGCCCGCGCCATCGCCATGGTGCCGGTCACGTCCATGTTGGCGGCAATGAGCGGAAAGCCTTTCCACTCTGAGCCGGTGTGTAGGAAACGAAACGTGCGGTTGACGTCGACCGCGCTGCGCGTGTTGAGCGTCGAGCGCTTGGGGCGAATGAGAACGTCCTTGAAGTCGAGCTTGACGTCGGTTTCGATGCGCATGGATGACCAGGATTGAATGCGGAAAGCGGGCGCAGGCCTTTTTTATGGATTTATCACAAGGCGAAGCCTTAAGCGAACCGCGCGCCCAGCGGCGATCGGGGCGCGGGAGATCGACGCTGGCTCGCAGCCGAGCCCTGGAGGGCGGATTGACGCTGCGCCCAATCGTTGCGCGAGCTTAGCGGCCGGGAGTTAGGACGATGCGCCTGAATGGCAAGACGGCTCTGGTGACCGGGGCGGGGCAGGGCTTCGGCTACGGCATCGCCGAAATGTTCGCTCGCGAGGGCGCGCGCGTCGCCTGCCTCGATCTGAAGAGCGACGTCGCCGAGGCGGCCGCGAATCGAATCGGCGGCCGGGCGATCGCGCTTCACGGCGACGTGTCGAAGCGGGCGGCGGTCGAGCGTGCGGCTCAGGCGACGATCGACGCGTTCGGGCGCGTCGACATCGTCGTCAACAATGCCGGCACGACCCATCGCAACAAGCCTCTGATGGAGGTGGAGGAGGAAGAGTTCGACCGCGTTTTCGCGGTCAACGTGAAGTCGATTCTGCTGACCGCCCAAGCCTTCGTCCCGCACATGCGCGCTAACGGCGGCGGCGTCTTCATCAATGTCGGCTCGACCGCCGCCCTGCGTCCGCGCCCCGGACTGACCGTGTACAACGCATCGAAGGGCGCCGTGCACGTGATGACAAAATCGATGGCGGTGGAGCTCGCGCCCGACAAGATCCGCGTCTGCGCGCTCGCCCCGGTCGCCGGAGAGACGCCGCTGCTGGCGATGTTCATGGGCGAAGACACGCCGGAAAAGCGTGCCGCCTTTCGTGCGACCGTGCCGCTTGGTCGCTTTTCGATGCCTCAAGACATCGGGGCCGCGGCGCTCTTTCTCGCCAGCGACGAGGCTTCGTTTCTGACCGGCGTGGTGCTGGAGGTGGACGGCGGACGCTGCATTTGAGCCGCTAGGAACTTCGCGCAGGCCGTGTTAGGCAGCCGCGCCATATGGCGGACGGCGCTCGATTCCGTCGCCTTGAGAGTCGGACTGAGGGCAGCGGCGATGGCGATCGTGGAGATGGACGGCTTTCCCGAGGGACTTGCGTTCGATGACGTTCTGCTGCGGCCCGGCCACAGCCTGGTCATGCCGAGCGCGACCGACATCGGCTCGCGCCTCACCCGCACCATCCGGCTCAATCTGCCGATCGTCTCTTCGGCGATGGACACCGTCACCGAGGGGCGGCTCGCCATCGCGATGGCGCAAGCCGGCGGCATTGGGGTCATCCACCGCAATCTCGAGCCCGCCGATCAGGCCGAGGAGGTGCGCAAGGTCAAGCGCTTCGAAAGCGGCATGGTGGTCGATCCGATCACGATCTTCCCCGACGCCACGCTCGCCGACGCGCTTGCGGTGATGCGCCGCGCCTCGATCTCCGGCATCCCGGTGGTTGACCGCGGCGGCGACGGCAAGCCGGCAAAGCTGGTCGGCATTCTCACCAATCGCGACGTGCGCTTTGCCGACGATCCTCGCCAGCCGGTGAACGAACTCATGACGCGCAAGGTCGTGACCGTCGGCGAGGGCGTCAGCCACGACGAGGCCCGCCGCCTGCTGCACCAGCACCGCATCGAGAAGCTGGTCGTCGTCGACGCAGCGGAGCGCTGCGTCGGCCTCATCACGGTCAAGGACATCGAGAAGGCGACCGCGCATCCCAACGCCGCCAAGGACGCCGACGGGCGCTTGCGTGTCGGCGCGGCGACTTCGGTCGGCGACAAGGGCTTCGAGCGCGCGGAGATGCTGATGGCGGCGGGCGTCGATTGCCTCGTCGTCGACACCGCGCATGGCCATTCCGAGCAGGTCCTGGCCCAGGTCCGTCGCATCCAGCGCGCCACCAACAAGGTCTCGGTCATGGCCGGCAACGTCGCGACGCGCGAGGGCGCTCAGGCGCTGATCGACGCCGGCGCCGATGCGATCAAGGTCGGAATCGGGCCGGGATCGATCTGCACCACCCGCATCGTCGCGGGAGTCGGAGTGCCGCAGCTCACCGCAATTCTGGAGGCGGCCGAGGCGGGGCGCGCGGCGGGCGTCCCGATCATCGGCGACGGCGGCGTCAAATATTCGGGCGATCTCGCCAAGGCGATCGCGGGCGGCGCGGATTGCGTGATGATCGGCTCGTTGCTGGCCGGCACCGACGAGAGCCCGGGCGAGGTGTTCCTCTACCAGGGCCGGTCCTACAAGAGCTACCGCGGCATGGGCTCGCTCGGCGCCATGGCGCGAGGCTCGGCCGATCGCTATTTCCAGCAGGACGTGCGCGATCAGGTGAAATTCGTGCCCGAAGGCGTCGAGGGGCAGGTGCCCTATCGCGGCCCGGTCGGGGCGATCGTGCATCAGCTCGCCGGCGGGCTTCGCGCCGCCATGGGCTATGTCGGGGCGGCGACGATCGCGGAGTTCCAGGCCAAGGCGCGCTTCGTGCGCATCACCAGCGCCGGCCTGCGCGAGAGCCACGTGCACGACGTGGCGATCACCCGCGAGAGTCCCAACTATCACCCGACCGGGGTCTAGGGAGCGGCGGTTCGCCGAGCGCGCCCGGCGGGCGCGGCCGCATGCCGCTCGGGTCCGAAATGTGATTGCGTCGCAGTTTTGTCTCTGTCGAATTCGCCGCCGTGCGCTCACCAGTTCTGAATTAAGAATATTCGGGGAGGGCGAATGCCGCTCCCAACAGAAAATCGTTCTTCGTCCAGGGACGGGCATGGCCGTTTCAGCAACGCCATGCCGAGGTTCAATTCGTGAGGACTCAAAGCATGTCGCGACCCACAGACGACGCGAAAGCCAATTTCACTCAAGCCGATATGGAAATCGCCAAAGCAGGAATGCGGCTGAAAGCAGTAAAACCTGCGCCAGGCGATGAAGCGAGACACGAAGCCGAACTGGATTTATGGCGGGGACTTTGGCTTACTAACAAAGGACTTATCGATTTGAGCACCGGTCTGAGAGCAACCTATATTTTACTTGAGGAGATCAAGCTTTTGCTGCAAAGGAAGGCATAGCGGACCGAAGCGGCCGCGGCGCCTCGTCTTTGCCCCCGGGCGCCGCTTCGATTACCATTTCGCCCCATGGCGCGCTCTCCGCATACGACTGCTCCTCCCGACGCGGACGCGCGCCGCGCCGCGCCGCCGGTGGTCGTCTACGCCATCGACCGGCTGCCCGCCTATGACGCCGCGTTCCACGACGAGGCCCGGTTGGGCCTGACGAAGATCGCGGAGACGATCGTCCCGCCGCGCGAGGCGCGCGCCTTCGACGTTCCCGAGGGGCATTACTTCCGCATTCGCTGCGTCGAGGGGCCGCAGGTCGGCGACCTCAACCTGTGGAACGCCGCCAATCTTTCCGAGCGCTTTTTCAGCGGCAAGACGCGCGCGCTGCATGCGACGCACGTGAGCACGGGCGATCGGCTGTGGAGCGCGCTGCCCTATCTCAGGCCGATGGCCACCATCACCCGCGACACGCTCGACTGGTACGGCTTCGACGCCGACGGCGCCGGCGTGCACGACGTGATCGGCACGCGCTGCGACCCTTACACGAACCGTCTGCTGACCGGCGACGACTACCATCATTGCTGCCACTCCAACCTGACGCGGGCGCTCGCGGGCCGCATGAATCTGCCGCTCGGCGAAGCCGAGCCCCATGTTCATGACGTGCTCAACGTCTTCATGTGCACGGGGTTCACGCGCGATTCCCATCGCTATTTCATGAAGGCGAGCCCGGTCCGGCCGGACGACTTCATCGAGTTGTTCGCCGAGATCGATCTGATCGGCGCGCTGTCGGCCTGTCCCGGCGGCGACTGCGGCCAGAGCCATTCGAGCGACGCGGCGCGATGTCATCCGCTGAAGGTCGAGATCTTCCGCCCGCGCGCCGGGACGCTTCAAGGCTGGCGCCCGCCGCCGGTCAGCGCCTATGCCGGCGGGCATGGCGCGTGACGACGAAGCGGCCCCGAACCCGCACGCAAGCGGCGCCGAACCGATGCGCGAGTGGCGCCGACACGTCATTCGTGCCAACTTAGCGGAATAGACGCCCATCGCCGTTTTGAGCGTTTTCAAAGGGATAGCGGCGCCGATGGGCGGAAAGCGTTGGAAGCCTCGTTCCGAGGGGAGCGGGCCTGCCGGACCGCTTTCCGGCCGCGCCCGGCGAACGCGGCCGCGAATATGTTCAGGGAGCCAGCGATTTCAAAGGCTCTTATAGCGTCAGCTGTTGGTCGGCCGCTATCGCTCGCATCCCTTCGATTCCCTGTCGTCATGGCCGGGCTTGTCCCGGCCATCCACGCCGCGCCGCTGCAATGCCCTGCGGACTCAAGGCTTTTCGCCACCGCTGGTCTCCGCGCCCTCCATGCGCCCAACCGCGTGGGTGGCCGGGACAAGCCCGGCCATGACGCGTTATAGCCGCGCAGGATCATCGACCTCGACGGCCCGATTTTCTGGCGACCAACAGCAAACGCGATAAGAGCCATTTCAAAGGCATAGGCGCCGAAATGGATAAAGCGGGGCAAATTCCCGGACGCCCCGACCGGCCATGACACGACCCAATCGCCGAGAGATCCGCCCCGGTTACCCGAATTCTGCAACTTCGAGCGCTTCATCGCCGTCGAGTTCCTCGTGTTTTAGTTTAAGTTGCAATCGTAACAAACTGTTAGAAAAGGCGTAGATTTCGGCCGACGAGAGACCCGCCAGCGGCGAAGGAGGCGATTTGCGCCGTCCCCGGCGGTCGACCGCCCTTTGCCCTCGCCCGATCGCAAACTCGAAATCGTTTCGAGACCTCAAACCGCCGCTCGACCGGCAAAGGTAAAGCATATTCTGTTTTTCCGCAAGGAATTGACGCCAGAGATCGTCCAGGCGGCCCTGCCGGGTCCCGTTGCGACGGGGCATGGCGCGTGAGGACGAAGCGGCGCCGAACCTTTAGGCGAATCGCAGCCGCGACCGCTCGCGCGCCTTGTGCGCCTCCGTCTCCCGGTCGCGCGGCGGGGCGGCGCTGTGAAGCGAGGACATGAGCTTGCGCGCCGTCTCGGAGACCTCGTCCACCGCTCGTTCGAAAGCTTCCTCGTTGGCCTTCGATGGCCTCGAGAAGCCGCTCACCTTGCGCACGAACTGAAGCGCCGAGGCGCGGATTTCCGCATCGCTGGCCGGCGGCTCGAAGTTGAATAGCGGACGGATGCTTCGACACATGAGGGCCTCCTACGATCGCCGCGTCAAGGGCGAGTTCATGTCAAGAGAGCCGGCAGCTGTTCGGGCCGACGCCGCTTTATCTGAGAATTTCGCATTGACGTTCTCTTGCAGGTTATCCACCGCTTATCCACAGGCGATATGCAGCGCACGGATGACCCGACGCGCCTCGCTCCGTGACGGAGCGGCGATAACTCTTGGTAGGGCGTCACACTTTAGTGCTTCGGTGGCTCTTCACTCGTTGTAGTACCGCCCTCAATAAGACGTAGGTTAGAATACCCGCCAGAGCAAATCCAAGAGCCAAGCCAGTATCAATGCTCACCAACGGATAGATTGTCTTGAAAATGACTCCGTAAACAACCGCGATCGCCAGGGTGATTGCAAATGCAATAGCCGTATTTGTCATTTGCCAGCACCCTGACCAGAGACGTGCAAGATTTCCGCAAGCGCCTTTTCAACTGGATTCAGAATTCCGGCGCCCGATAATATCAAGGATAATATCTTCAGCCTCACGGTATTTATCCTGCTTCCGTCGGTTATATCTTCGCGCTTGACTTGGCCTTTGTATGCTTCAAGGTATTCAGAAAATGCACCTTCCTCAACAGTTGATAAATCGACGAATAAGAATGGAGGCGGCATATAGCTTAGTTTAGAGGCCGGATGAGAGTAGGTGAGCAAAAACGGCCCTCGTCCGAATGCAGAGGCGCAAAAAGCCTTCATATTGTCTGTGGCATTATTACAGACTTTATAGAGAAATGTCCGCGCCGAGTTATAATCGTAGTTTGACATATTGTTTAGCTGTGTTTGAATGCAGTTCATGCGAATCTCGGCTGAGAACTGAACGCATTGAGTCGCGGCGCTTTGCCTGGTTGGAAGGAGAAGCAAATTGATCTGTGCGCGGGGCCAGGGAAGTCCCTCCGCCCCAGGCGTGGACTCTACGATCGTCTTGACAAAGGCGCGGTCGCGATCGCCGAAACCCATCAGAATGACGTACGAGTAGAGTCCATATCCGGAAGCTTCTGAACCAGAATTGTAAAGCGGAGCATAAGCTGTATCTACGATGGGAACTCGAGGTTCGCCAGCGCCGCCGCCGCCCCCGCCACCTCCTACTCCTCCGTCCGAGCCCGGATGCGGGTAGACCTGCCCTGGAGCGGGGGGCGCCGGGAGCGGAGCGGGCGGCGGCGGCTTGGCGTGCGAGTAACCCTGCGTCGGCCTGGGCGGCGCCGGGAGCGGAGCGGGCGGCGGCGGGTAGGGATGCGATCCGGGCGGCGGCGGGTAGACCTGCGTCGGCCTGGGCGGCGCCGGGAGCGGAGCGGGCGGCGATGGGTAGGAATGCGGGTAGACTTGCGTCGGCCTGGGCGGCGCCGGGAGCGGAGCGGATGGCGACGGGTAGGGATGCGCTCCGGGCGGCGTCGGGTAGGAATGTGGGTATACGTGCGTCGGCCTGGGGGGCAGCGGGAGCGCGCCGGGCGGCAAGTTGCGCGTAACGACGCCTTGAACAACATGGCCGAGACGATCGACGCATGAACAAGCCGCGCCTAACGGCAATGATCCCTTTAGGTAGCAATGGTCAAATCTGGTGACGCAGATGCCCTGAGCGCGGGCGATTGAAGGAATCAGGATGACAAGCGAAATGACGCGTAGGACGTGGCAGAAATTCGCCCGCATTGCAGCCGCCCAATCAGGAACGTAGATATCAACGCCGCGATAGCCGGCTTGCAGAATAACACAGCCGGCGATTGGACGCGCGCGCGCTCGTCGAATCCATTGCGCGGCGCGCCGGACTTTGCGTAAAGGCCGGAACTTACTCCTCCTTGCCGCCGCTGAACAGGAACGGCGCGACGTCGGCGACCCGGGGCGGCTTATCGACGCCGAACGGCGCGGGACGGCAGACGGCGAGGGCCGACAGACCCACCCGGGCGGTCAGCAGGCCGTTGAGCACGCCCTCGCCCAGGCGGGCGGAGATTTTCGAGGCGATCCCGTGGCCGACGAGCTGCTGCAGCAGGCTGTCGCCGACCGCCATGCCGCCGGTGATGGCCAAATGGGCGCCGATCGACCGCGCAAGCTTGATCAGGCCGAGGAACCCCGGCCGGCCGCCGTAGATCTCGGCGATGCGCCGAACGAGGCGGACGATCTGGGCGATGACGAACACGAGGTCGAGAACGGCGCGGGGACTGATGGCGGTGACGAGCGAAACGCGCTTGGCGGCGGCGGCGATCTCGCCTTGCGCCTTGTCGTCGAGCGGCCGCAGCAGCGCCCGCTCGGCGACGTCGATCAGGTCGCGCCCGTCGATGATGGCGCGCATTGCGTCCTGCGCCTGGGCGCGCGCCAGCGCGGTCTCGGGCCGGTCGCGATAGAGGGCGATGAGCTGACCGACGAGACGTCGCCCGGCCTCGCGATCGTCGGCCGCGCGGGCCTTGGCGAAGGCGACATGCATTTCGGCGATCCGCGTCTGCCGAGAGACCGCCATGATCTCGCGCGCGACGAGGCCGAAGAGGCCGACGAGGAACAGGGCGCCGAACACGGCGCCGGCCATGCCGAGCGACTCCGCCTTGGCGAACAATCCCTCGATCAGGTTGGCTGTCCACAGGCCAAAGGCGAGCGAGACGAGGCCGGCGAGGCCGGTCCAGGCGAGGCCCGCCAGGCTGAAGCGCCAGCGGGCCAGCAGGCCGGATTTCTGCGCCGCTTCGACCTGCCGCTCCTCCTCGTCGATCGGCGGCGGCGCCGTCGCGTCCGGAATCGGATCGTGCTGCGATCGAATGATCGCCGCCGGCGCGAGCGGGGCCGGGGCGTCGTCGACCGCGACCCGTGCGTCGTCGAGCCTGAAGGCGCGCGGGCGAGGCGGACGACGGTTCATGCCAGACGATCCCCGATCAGGAATTGGAGGGCGCGATCGAGCCTGATTTGCGGCGCCGGGACGCCGCGCGCCGCCAGAGGCGGCCGAAAGCGCACGAATCGCCAGTTGTTGTCGGCCTCGGGCAGGGCGATCGCGTCGCCCTCGAAAATCGAATTCGGATCGGCCGGCAATTCCCCGGGGAACACCGCCGCCTCGGCGACGCCGTTGAACACCTGTCCCCCGATCGTCTCTCCCGCCTCGGGCACGCCGATGATTGCGTCCAGGGTTTCCCCGCCCTGTCTGATTTGAGCTTCGCGGGTGGCGCGGATCGCGGCGAGCGCGATCACGTCGATCTCGGCCCCGACGCCCTGCGCCCGCGCGATCGCCCTGGCGGTCAGCGCGCGCAAGATCGCCTCCAGCCGGTCGTGGCTGGTGTGATGCAGATGGTCGGCCTTGCTGGCCGCGAACAATATGCGGTCGACGCGCGGGCGGAAGATCGAGGCGAGCCGCGACGCGCGTCCGGTGCGGAATGCGCGCAGCACGTCGGCGAGCGCGGTCTCGAGATCGCGCAGCGCGGCTGGACCGGAGTTGAGCGCCGAGAGAGCGTCGACAAGCACGATCTGCCGGTCGAGCCGGGCGAAATGATCGCGGAAGAACGGTCTGACGACATGGGTCTTGTAGGCCTCGAAGCGCCGCTCCATCATCGCCGCCATCGTTCCGGCGCCGATCGCATCGCCTTCTCCGAGCGGTATCGGCGCGAACGTCAGCGCCGGGGAGCCCTCGAGATCGCCGGGCATCAGGAACCGGCCGGGCGGCAGGGTCGAGAGCGCGTAGACCTCCTCGCGCGCCCGGCGCAAATACGCGGTGAAGAGTTCGGCGATGCGTCGCGCCGCGTCCTCGTTGGCCCGCGCCTGGACGTCGAGCCCGACGAGAGCGGCTCGCCAGCCGGCGGACAGCGGCGCGCGGGCCGGAGTCTGGCTCGCGCTCAGCGTCTCGCTCGCCCATTCGGCATAGGTCTTCTCGAGGAGCGGCAGGTCCAGCAGCCATTCGCCCGGATAGTCGACGAGATCGAGCGCGAGGCTGGAGCCTCGTCGGCCCCAGCCGGCCGCGCTCTCGAACTCGATCGTCAAGCGCAACTGCGAAATGCGCCGCGTCGATTGCGGCCAATGGCGATCCGGCCCGGCCAGACTGGCGAGATGGTCCTCGAAGGCGAAGCGCGGCACGGCGTCGTCCGGTTGCGGCTCGAGTCTCGCGCGCGTGATGCGCCCCTCAGCCGACGCCGCGAGCACCGGCAGCCGCACGCCCGCGATCAGATTGTTGACCAGGGCGGTGAGGAACACCGTCTTGCCGGAACGCGACAGGCCCGTGATTCCGAGACGCAAGCCCCCGCCGGAAAAGTAGTCGCCGAGCGAGCGGGCGACCAGCCCGGCCTCGAAAACAAGATCGCTGAGAAACGACAAGGCATGGTCCGAGCGTGAAATCCGCCGCGCCTATTTAGGGGCCGCGCGCCGGTTTGGACAGAGGGTTCAGCCCGGGTCGTCCTCCAGCTGCGAAGGCGTCAAAAACAGCGCCAACAACGCCGCGTCGCGCTCGATGTCCGCCCAATGGCCGACGGAGAAATCAAGCGCCGCGACGGCGCAGGTCGGAAATTTGGCCGCCATTTGGCGCAGTAGGGAATGCGCGCCGGCGCCGGCCAGCGCCACCGCCAGATCGCCGAGTCCGGGGTTATGCCCGACCAGGGCGACGTGGGCGCGGGAGTCCGGCAATCTGCGCGCCTGCGCAAACAGCGTCGCCATTGGCGCCTCATAAAGCCCGGGTTCCTCCACGAGCTCCACTCCGCGCGCCCATCGAGCGGCGAAAATCTCCGCCGTCTCCCTGGCGCGCAGCGCGCCCGAGTGGATCAGAACGTCGGGCAGCATGCGGCGGGCGGCGAGCGCGCTGGCCATCCGCTCCGCGTCGTCGCGACCGCGATCGGTCAGCGCCCGGCGGTAGTCGTCCTGACCGGTGGCGGGTTGGGCCTTGGCGTGACGAACGAGAAACAATCTGCGCATGCTCGCAGGTTGCTTGAGCGCCCGGGATTCCGCAAGGGGACCGGCGCGGAAGCCCGCCGACCGTCCTTCATCACCGCTCGCGCCGGCTCAGGAACGCGAGCTTTTCGAACAGATGCACATCCTGTTCGTTCTTCAGCAGCGCTCCGTGGAGGGGAGGGATGAGTTTCTTGGCGTCCCGTTCGCGCAGGGTGTCGGCCGAGACGTCTTCGTTCAACAGAAGCTTCAGCCAGTCGAGCAGCTCCGAGGTTGTCGGCTTCTTCTTCAGCCCCGGCGTCTCGCGCAAAGTGAAGAAGGAACGCATGGCCTCCTCGACCAGTCTCGGCTTGACCGAGGGAAAGTGCGACTCGACGATCGCGCGCATCGTTTCCGTATCGGGAAAGCGGATGTAGTGGAAAAAGCAGCGGCGAAGGAACGCGTCAGGCAGTTCCTTTTCGTTGTTGGACGTTATGATGACGATCGGCCGCACCCGCGCGCGCACCGTCTCGCCCGTCTCGTAGACATGAAATTGCATTTGATCGAGTTCGAGCAGCAGGTCGTTGGGGAATTCGATGTCCGCCTTGTCGATCTCGTCGATCAGCAACACCGGACGTTCGGCCGACGTAAAGGCGTCCCACAGCTTGCCGCGGCGGATGTAATTGGCGATGTCGGACACGCGCGGATCGCCGAGTTGCGAGTCGCGCAGCCGCGAGACAGCGTCATATTCGTAAAGCCCTTGCTGCGCGCGGGTCGTCGATTTGACGTGCCAGGCGATGAACGGCGCGCCGAGCGCGGCCGCGATCTCCTCCGCAAGAAGCGTCTTGCCGGTGCCGGGCTCCCCCTTGACCAGCAGCGGACGCTCGAGCGCGATCGCCGCGTTGACCGCCGTCTTCAGTTCCTCGCCCGCGACATAGGTCGCCGTGCCCTCAAACCGCATCGACGGTCGACTCCTTGAACGCTCGGTCAATGGCGCGGCGGATCAATTCATCGTTCCCTTGACGGTCTCGATAAGCTGCTTAAGCGTGAACGGCTTGGGCAGGAACACGAATTCCTGTCCCTGCGGAAGATTGCGCGCGAAGGCGTCGTCCGCATAGCCGGATACGAAGATGATTTTGGCCGTGAAACCCCGGCGTCGCAGCTCCATCAGCATCGTCGGACCGTCCATTTCCGGCATGATGACGTCGGAAACGATCAGATCGATCGTCCCGCCCGCCTTCTCGGCGACGCTCAGCGCTTCCAGGCCGGTTTCGGCCTCCAACACCGTGTATCCGCGCGAGGCGAGCGCGCGGGATGCGAAAGCGCGCACCGCCTCCTCGTCCTCGACCAATAATACCGCTCCCCGGCCGGTGAGATCCGCGGCCGGCTTGGCGGTCTCCTTTTTGACCGGCTCGTCAACCTCGGCCTCGACCTCGACCAGTCGAGGAAGGAGAATGCGAAAAGTGGCGCCGGCGCCGGGTTCGCTGTCGCAGAAAACATAGCCGCCGGTCTGCTTGACGATGCCATAGACCATCGACAGGCCGAGACCGGTGCCTTTTCCGACTTCTTTGGTGGTGAAGAAGGGTTCGAAAATCTTGGCGCGAACGTCGGCGGGAATTCCGTGGCCAGAATCTTGAACCTCGATCAGCACGTAATCCGCTGGAGCGATCTCCAGGTCCTTGAGGCCGCCGCATTCGGACGCCGGGAAATTCCGCGTGCGCAAGGTGATTTTACCGCCGTCTTTCATGGCGTCGCGCGCGTTGACGACGAGATTGACGATCACCTGCTCGAACTGGTTGAGATCGGCCTTCACCAGCCACAGATCGCGGCTATGCACGACGTCGAGGTGGATCGTCTCGCCGACCAGCCGGCGCAGCAGCATCTGCAGCTCCGACAGGACGTCGTTGAGCCTCAGCGTTTGCGGACGCATCGTCTGGCGGCGCGAGAAGGCGAGAAGTTGCCGCACCAGACCCGCCGCCCGGTTCGCGTTCTGCTTGATCTGCATGATGTCCTGAAAGGACGGATCGGTCGGCCGGTGATTGGCGAGCAGGAGATCGGAATAGCCGATGATGGCGGTCAGGACGTTGTTGAAGTCGTGCGCGACGCCGCCGGCGAGCTGACCGATCGCCTGCATCTTCTGGCTCTGCGCGAGGTTTTCCTGCAGAGTGCGCTGTTCGGTGGTGTCGAGCGCGAATACGGTCGCGCTCGCGCCTTCGTCGCCAGACGGGTCGGCGGCGGAGAGGAACAGGCGGGCCGAACGCGCCGCGCCGGCGCCCTCGAACGACACGTCGAGCGGCGCGATCTCGCCCCTGCCTTGAGCGGCCGCCTCGATCGAGGCGCGTAACGCGGCGTGATCGCGCTCGGCGACCAGGTCATAGATCGACGGACGTCCCCCGCCGGCATGCGACTTCAGCGCCTCCGGAGCGAGCCGCGCAAACGCCGCGTTGGGGCGCAGCAGCGCGCCGGAGGCGTCGAGAGCGGCGATCGCGACCGGAGTCGAATTGAAGATCCGGGCGAGGCGCACTTCCGCCGCGCGCAGATCCTCGCCCTTGATTTCGATCGCCGCGCGATTGATCACCACGGAGCGCGACGGGCCCGGCGCGCCGTCGCTGGAAAAGGCGACCCTATGCAGAATGCGCACCGGCAGCAGCCTGCCCTGGCGCGACTTCAGGTCGACGTCGAACGGTTGCGTCGTCACATCGCCCGGCTGGCCCGACATCATGGTCAGCATGGCGCCGCCGTCGCCGGCGACGATATCGTCGATCTTGAGTCGGCCGACGCCGAACTGGGCCAGATCATAGTCGAGCCAGCCCGCCAGAGTCGCATTCATGTGGGCGATCGCGCCGTCCGGTTCGGCCGAGAAAAACCCGGCCGGCGCGTGGTCGAGATAGTCGATCGCATGCTGCAGGTCCTGGAAGAAGGTCTCGTGGCGGTCGTGTTCGCGCGTCTCGTCCGATATCGTCCACAGCGTCATGCCGCTTTTGGCGACGCCCTCCAGCGGGCGAACGCGAATGCGGTACCACGCCACCTCTCCGTCGCCGCTGGGCGAAGGGGCGAGGCGCAGCTCCTCACTCGCGCGCAAGCCGGATTTCGCGGCCTGCGAAAGGCGATAGACGGATTCCGACACATCTGGAGAACCGGTAAAAAGGCGCTCAATCGGACGAAGCTCGTTCGACGTGCGCGCGCCCGAGAGAGCGCGGTAGGACTCGTTGGCATAACGGATGCGCGACTCGGAGTCGGTGACCAACAGCCCGTCCGGATTGGAATCGGCGATCGCCTTGGTCGTGTCGAAGCGCGCCGCCCGGGCCGGGAATTGCAGCAGGCCGAAGGCGATGAGCAACAGACCGAAAGCGCCGAAAAAGGCCAAGACGACAAGCATCCAGGAAATGATGAACGAGCTGACCGCCTTCGGCTCCAGCCACAGCGCGAGGATCGCGCCGAGGAGGCAAAGGACCAGAAGGGTCAGGGCGATCGGATTCGCCGTCCGCTCAATTCGGTCCACCGGAGGAGGGGGCGGCGTCGCTTTCATTAGAAGATCAAACCCCAAGGACATGGCCCTCGCGGCGAGCGCCCCGAGTCGGTCGCCACGCCGCCTGTGCTAGCACGCTGCCGGACCGATGTCTTGACGGCGAAAGGTCCGATCGGGGCGTAAATGCGGCGAAAGCCCCAGTTTTCAACGGGATCGCATTTTGTTATGTGTGCTTGATCGGCTCGCCCCGAGCCGTATTGGGCGTAGCGCCGCACATGCGAAGTTGGGAGGCTTCGCAGGGCCCATTTTCACCGGATGCGTTCTCGGCCGCCAACGACAGTTCGAGAGCTGTCGCTTGAGCGCCGGGGCGAGACAATCTGGTTTGCGCGGTCGGCGGCGCAAGCGTTGGATGTGGCATGCAGTGGTTAAATGAGCTTCCGTTCGGCGACAACCGCGTCGTTCAGATCGGATTCCTGGCGGCCTGCGGAATCGCCGCGCTGGTGGTCCTGGCGATCATCTACCGGTTTGTGTTCGCGCATAGGCTGCGCGTGCCGGGGGGCCGGACGCGCCAGCCAAGGCTGGGCCTCGTCGACGCGTTCAGTCTCGACGGACAGCGTCAGCTCGTCCTGGTCCGGCGCGACAATGTCGAACACCTCATCATGATCGGCGGCCCGAACGACGTCCTGGTCGAATCTCAGATCAATCGCGCGCTCGGGCCGGCGCGCGAGAATCAGTGCGGCGTTGCCGTCTCAAGCGATGGTTGGGCCTGGTCGGCGAGCCGAACCGGTCGCGATTGCCCCGCCGGCCTCAACCGCGGCGCCGGCGCAGAAGGCCGTCGCGCCGCCGGCCGCCTCGGTTCCTCCGCCGACGAAGCCTCCGCCGCTTTCGCCCGCGGTTTCGGCGGGCGATAATCGTTCAGACAACGCGCCGGCGGCGACGCCCGCTCGCGAGTCGCGGGCGTTGTCGCCCGCACCTCAAGCTCCTCCTGCGGCCGCCCCCGCGGCGGCGCCCGTGGCTCAAGAAGCTCGCGGCGCCGCGTCCGCCGCGCCGGCCGCGTCTCCGGCGATTGCGGCGAAGGTCGTGGAGCCCGCCCGGCCGATTCCCGCGAGACCGCCTGAACCCCGTTCGAGTTCCGCGCGCCCGTCGATGCCGCCTCCGATCCCTCCTCCTGCGACGCCCGCCAGTCGGGGAAATGTCACGCGCCCCGCGGACACGGGCCGGCAGAGCGCGCCGCCGGTCGCGCCGGTTTCCGCGAGCATGCCTCCAGCGTCTGCTGACCCGGCCGCCGCCGCTCCCCGCGCGGCCAAGGTCGAGCCTCCGGTCGCGGCTCCGAAGCCCGAGATGCGCCCCGCGGCCGCCGCGGCCAGGTTTCCGGCGACGCCCGCTCAGGCGCCCGCAATCGCCAGGCCGGAAACGCCAGCGGCGGCGTCCGCGTCCGGCCTTGCGCCGGCGCCAAAGGTCGAGGCTTTCGCGCCCGCGCCGAATGCAGAACCCGCGCCAAATGCGGAACCGGCGTCAATCGAGCAAACGCCGTCGAAGGCCGACGATCCTTTTGCCGGTCTCGACTCCCTCGAGGCGGAAATGGCCCGGTTGCTCGGACGGGACAAGCCGAGCTGACGGCGTCGCCGCGACCCTGGCCG
The DNA here is from genome assembly GCA_963781895.1 of uncultured Alphaproteobacteria bacterium. GTDB lineage: Bacteria > Pseudomonadota > Alphaproteobacteria > Rhizobiales > Beijerinckiaceae > Roseiarcus. The sequence goes on along the minus strand of CAWAIM010000005.1, from coordinate 39,302 downwards.
CTCGTCGAGACGCGCGCGACCGGGCGCGATGCTACGAAACAGCGCCGGTTTGCTCGGTCTGGCGGCAACCGCGCAACGGCTCGTTAAGACGTCGGGCGCGGTCAGGAAGGCTCATTCGTCGCGGTAGATCTTCTCGCGCCGCTCGTGGCGCTCCTGCGCTTCGACCGAAAGGGTCGCGATGGGGCGGGCGTCGAGCCGGCGCAGAGAGATCGGATCGCCAGTCTCGACGCAGTAGCCATAGGAGCCGTCATCGATCCGCGCCAGCGCCGCTTCGATCTTCGCGATCAGCTTGCGTTGCCGGTCGCGAGCGCGCAACTCGATTGCGCGGTCGGTTTCCGACGACGCCCGATCGGCGATGTCGGGATGATTCTCGCTTTCTGACTGCAGGGCGGTGAGCGTGTCGCGACTTTCGGCGAGGATCGCCTCGCGCCAAGCGATCAATTTGCGGCGAAAATACTCGCGCTGGCGCTCATTCATGAACGGTTCGCCGTCCGACGGTTTGTAGCTTTCAACCGCGACATCGTTCATGTGTGATCCCTGTCCCTCTTGGAATTTGGCGCCTTATAGCGATCCCTCGGTAAAGGAACAATGGCTATCGTCGGCGGATCGCGGCAAGACCGAGGAAGGATCGAACGGCCGGGCCAACTCGCCGCGGCTTTTTGCCGCAAACTGCTTGCCATCGGGTAAAGCGCGGATCAATTTGAGGCATCGGTCGGGGGAATGCTCGCCTTCGAGCCGTCGCGTCCAAAGGGAGGGTCCTCCTATGTACAAGCGCATTATCCTGGCGGTCGATCTCGCCGAGCCGTCGCCTGAGCCCAAAGGGCTCTCGCAGGCGCTCGAATTGGCGAAGGCCGGCGGCGGCGAACTGAGGCTGGTCAACGTTCAGCCGGTCATACCTGCGACATTCATGGAATACGTGCCCGCCGACTTCGACGCCGAGCAGGAAAAGCGGGCGAAAGAGGCGCTCGACGCCATTCTCGCGAAAGTCGATCTGCCGGCCGAAAGGAAGAGCATCGCGGCGCGGGCCGGGGGGATCTATCATGAGCTGCTGCAGGAGGCCGCGGATTGGGGCGCGGACCTCATCGTCGTCGGCTCGCATCGTCCCGTGATGTCGGACTACCTGCTCGGCTCCAACGCCAAGACGATCGTGCGACACGCGCAATGTTCGGTTTTGGTGGTCAGAGAATGAACGGCCGCGCCGGAACGTCAGGCCGCCAGCGCGCGCATGGCGGCCTCGAGGCCGTCGGACGTGAGCGCAAACATGCGATGCTGGAAGATGTCGCCGATCAGCGTCGTCGAGTGCGAATGACCCCAATGATTCGGCGGCGTCGGGTTGATCCAGACCGTGCGCGGCCAGGTTAGGACCGCGCGCTCCAGCCAGACCTTTCCCGGCTCGGGATTGAGATGCTCGACCGAGCCGCCGGGCGAGACGATCTCGTAAGGGCTCATCGAGGCGTCGCCGACGAAGACCACGCGATAGTCCCGCCCATAGGAATTGAGAAGGTCGCGCGTCGGCACGCGCTCCTCGTGTCGACGCCGGTTGTTCTTCCACACGCTTTCGTAGAGGCAGTTGTGGAAATAAAAATGCTCGAGCCGCTTGAACTGGCTCCTGGCGGCCGAAAACAGCTGTTCGGCCGCCTCGATGTGCCAGTCCATCGAGCCGCCGACGTCGAGAAACAGCAGGACCTTGACGGCGTTGCGCCGCTCGGGCCGGAATTGAACGTCGATGAAGCCTTTATCGGCGGTGGAGCGAATCGTTCCATCGAGATCGAGCTCCTCGGCCGCCCCCTCTCGCGCGAATCGGCGCAGACGGCGCAGCGCGACCTTGACGTTGCGCGGCCCGAGTTCGGCGTCGCCGTCGAAATCCTTGAATTCGCGCCGGTCCCAGACCTTGACCGCGCTGCCGCGGCGGCCCCTGTCCTGGCCGATCCGCACCCCTTCCGGATGATCGCCGTAGGCGCCGAACGGCGACGTCCCCGCCGTGCCGATCCATTTCGACCCGCCCTGATGACGGCCCTTCTGTTCGGCGAGCCGCCGGCGCAGCGTCTCCATCAGCTTGTCGAAGCCGAGCTTCTCGATCTCGGCGCGCTCCTCGGGGCTGAGGTAGCGCTCGGCCATCCGGCGCAGCCATTCCTCCGGCAGTTCCTTGGCTTCGACCGCGACGGCCAGCGAAAGGACGCCCTTGAAGGTCTGGGAGAAGACGACGTCGAACCTGTCGAGATTGCGCTCGTCCTTCACCAGCACCGCGCGCGCCAGCCGATAGAACTCGTCGACCGACCTGTCCGCCAGATCGCCCTCAAGCGCTCGAATCAGGTCGAGATACTCGCGCGGCGTCACCGGCACGCGCGCCTGCCGCAGATTGGCGAAGAACGTAAGAAACATGACAAGATCCTGGTATCGGCTATCATCGATTTCCGATACGTCGCCTTTCCGAGCATCCGCTTCTCGGTCGATCCTAGCGCGCGCCCTCGCCGACGTGCAATGCTGGCGCCGGCCGCAGCCCGGGGGGATCATGGCCGCCGTCGTCGACCGTCAGACATTCCTGCTGCCGCGATCCGTCGCGCCCGACGTCGAGATTTTCGTCGTCGGCGACATTCACGGGCGGACCGACCTGCTTCACGCGCTTCTCGACGAAGCCGCGCGCGAGCCGCGACGGCGCGAGAAGCGCACGATCGTCTTCCTCGGCGACCTCGTCGACCGCGGCCCGGACAGTCTGGGCGCGATCGATCTGGCGATCGGCGCTCGGGAGCGGATCGGCGCGCAGGACTCGATCGGGTTGACGGGCAACCATGAGGCGATGATGCGGCTGGCGCTCGATCCCCAGGCGCCGTGGGACGTCGCGATCGAAGCGTTCGAGGCGTGGCTGCGCAACGGCGGCGTCGCGACCGTCAGCGAATTCGCTTCCTTCGAGCTTCCGCCCAGCGACCCCGACGAATTCCTGACGGTCGTGCGCGTGGCGCTGCCGGAGCGCGTGCGCGATTGGCTCGCCTCCCTGCGCTCGCACTGGCGCTCCGGGGACGTCCTGTTCGTGCACGCCGGCGTCAATCCGCGCGTCGACCTCGAAGCCTTTCTGGCGACCCCTTGGAACACCCCGCTCTCCAGGCTGGACGAAGATCGGCACTGGGCCTGGGTGCGCTGGCCGTTCCTCGAGTTTTCGCCTGGCGCGGATGGCTTTTTTGGCCTGTTCGTCGTCCACGGCCATACGCCCAACGACGCCAAGGCGAAGCCGTCGCACGCGGATCAGATCGCGCGCTTCCGCCTCAACCTCGACGCCGGTTCGGGCATGACCGGGCTCGCCAAGATGGCGGTGCTGCGCGGGAACGAAGCCAAGGTCGTCACCGCCGTCGGGCCGACCAACCGGGCGCTGCGCGAGGATTGACCGCGGGGGCCGAGACCATGGAGGCGAGCCTCGGTTCATATTGGTCTGACGTCGCCGGGCTGAGCGGGCGCGGGACATTCTGACGCCGCCGAATAAACCGCCGCCTGCGAGTGTTGACGCCCCATTCCCACCTCTGTTTGGGCGTAGGGTCGAACTCCACAGGCAGTCAGCGCTTTGCGAAGCCGTTTTGGAGGGCAGGAAAAATGAACTTCAGTTCGACGTCGGCCATCGTCGGCGGGATCGCCGTCATCGCGCTCCTCGGCATGGCGAACTTCACCCCCGCTCGAGCCGCCGACACTGTGCGGGTGCGCGGCACGGTTGTCAGCCTGGACGGTTCGACCCTCAAGGTGAAGACTCGAGAAGGTCCGACCGACGCCCTGGCGCTCAAGCCCGGATGGAAGGTGACGGGGGTCGCCGCCGCGGCGTGTGGCTGACATCAAGCCGGGCGACTTTGTCGGAATCGCGTCCCTGCCGAGGGCGGCGGGCGGAGACGGGGCGCTCGAAGTTCTCATCTTTCCGGCCGCGATGAAGGGAACCGGCGAAGGCAGCTACCCCTGGGACTTGAAGCCCAACAGCACGATGACCAATGGAACCGTCTCCAACGCGGTCAAGGATGTCGATGGGCGGACCGTCACGATCGCCTACAGCGGCGGCCAGGAGAAGAAAATCTGCAATCCCCGACGGCATCCCGATCGTGACCTTCGCCTCCGCGACCGAAGCGGACCTCAAACCCGGCGCCACGATCTTCGCCCGCGCCGAGCGCGGCGCCGACGGCGCGCTTGCGACCGGGTTCGTCATCGTCGGCACGAACGGCGTTGTGCCGCCGATGTAGGCTGCGTGGGTCAGCCAATCGGCTCGCGGAGGCGGCTACGGTCCGCCGGTCGACCTGAAAGTTAGGCCGCGGACGCCTTTCGACAGACAGAGCGGGAAAGTCGGGCGGACATTCCCACCTCTTGTCGGAACGGACGAAGGGGTCGAAGCGACGTTTCGCAGACTTCGAGACGAAGGGTTCGACTCGGCCAATTGGCCGTTCGGAACTCGGCGCCTGGACGCTTTCCTTCGGCTCGCTCGCTCTCCCTCAAATGGCGGGCGGCCTTCGCCGATCTTTGTGCTATTCTGCATGCCGCCTGAGGGCTCATCATGGCGGGAACCCGGAAGCTCGCGGCGATCCTGGTCGCGGATGTCGTCGGCTACAGCCGGCTCGCCGGCGCCGACGAGGAACGCACGCTGTCGCGGCTCCGGGGATTGCGGAGCGATCTGATCGATCCCGCCATCGACGCGCATCACGGCCGCATCGTCAAGCGCACCGGCGACGGCTCGATCATCGAGTTCCGCAGCGTGGTCGACGCGGTGCGCTGCGCCATCGAGGTGCAGACCGGCCTCGTCGAGCGCAACGCCGGCGTGCCGCCCGAACGACGGATCGAATTCCGCGTCGGCATTCATGTCGGCGACGTCGTCGAGGAGAGCGACGGCGACCTGATGGGCGATGGGGTCAACATCGCCGCGCGACTCGAGGGCGTCGCCAAGCCCGGCGCGATCTGCCTGTCCGAGGACGCCTATCGTCAGGTCAAGGGGCGGCTCGATCTCGCGGTCAGCGATCTCGGCCCGACCCAACTCAAGAACATCGCCGAGCCGATCCGGGTCTATTCGCTCGAAGTCGGCGTCTCCGCCCAGACGAAGCCCGCGACGGCGGCGAAGCCCTCCGAGAAGCCTCCTGAGCCAGAAATGGCGCTCGCGGCCTGCGCTTCTCAGCGCCGGAATCGCCGCGCTAGTCATAGTTATAGCGGCCGCCGCGTGGCATGTCGTCGGCGCCTACCGGACCGCGACCGTCGAGATCAACCCTCCGCCCGCCGCGGCGCGTCTTTCCATCGTGGTGCTGCCCTTCGCCAATCTGTCCGGCGATCCAGCGCAGGATTACCTCGCCGACGCCCTGACCGACCAATTGACCACGGCTATCGCGCGCCTCCGCGACAGCGTCGTGATCGCGCGCAGCACCGCCCTTACCTACAAGGGCAAGCCGGTCGACGCCAAGGCGATCGGCAAGGAGCTGGGCGTGCGCTATGTGCTGGAAGGCTCGGTGCAACCGACCGGCAATCAGGTGAGGGTCAACGCCCAGCTCATCGACGCCGAGGGCGGCGCGCATCTGTGGGCCGATCAGTTCGACATGCCCCGCGCCGATCTGTTGCAGACGCAGGACGAGATTGTCGCCCGTCTGGCGCGCGCGATGTACCTTCAACTTCCCGTGGTCGAGACCGCGCGCCTCAAACGCACGCCCGCCGCGAATCCCGACGCCGAGGATTTGGCTCTCCAGTGCCAGGCGGACTTTCTGAAAAACGAAATTGTCTTTCTCAAAACCGGTTCGCCGTGCGCACTGGCGCTGGCCGCCGATCCCGACAACGTCCGCGCCCTGACCTGGTCGGCCGTCACGCTTTTGCCTTCGCTCGGCCACGGCCACAACCCGGGGGACGACCTCAAAGGGGCCGACGTATTGCTGTCGAAAGCGCTTGCGCTCGATCCAAACTACGCTCCCGCTCACCTCGTCAAAGCTTTCGTCCTCCAGTCCGAGTTTCACCTCGACGAGGCGATCGCCGAGGACCGACGCGCGATCGACCTGGATCCGAGCCTCGTGGACGCCTATTGGCACATGGGTTTCGTAATGAGGCGCCTCGGCGAATTCCAGACGAGCCTCGAATTCATCGACAAGGCGATTCGCCTCAGTCCACGTGATCCCTTTCGAGCTTCATGGTATGCGGACAAAGCGGGCAGCGCTCTCGCGCTGAAACAATATGATCAGGCGATCGAATTGGCCCGCCGTGCGATCGCGATCAGTCCGAACAACGGAACGCCGTATCCGTACCTCGTCGTGGGCCTTGCCCTGACGGGCCAGGAATCGCAGGCCCATGAAGCGCTCCAGCGCTATCTGGCCACCCCCGGCGCTGCGAGGACGACGGCGGCGTGGAAGCGGATCAGGGCTCAATATGTCAATGAGCACACCGATCCGCGCTATGTCGAATATTGGGACCGGCTGATCGAGGGCCTGCGCAAGGCGGGTCTGCCGGAGCAGTGAAAGCCGTGCGACATGGCCGCGTTTGCCAGACCAATGACGGTTCACCCCGGAGGAGATTCGAACCGAGACGCTGCCCATCGCCGCAACCGCGGTTGACACGCCCCGCCGCGCTTCTCAAAGGAAGACCAGCGGCAATCGAGCGGGGCGGCGATGCGGACCTGGATCAGGGACCCTCTGGCGATATTCGCCGAGGGCGCGGAGCGCGGGGTGATCGTCGAGGGGACGCGGATCGCCGCCCGGGTCGGGCGGGGCGAGACGCCGGAGCGGGTGGACGCGGTGTTCGACGCCTCGCGCCATGTGATGCTGCCGGGGCTGGTCAACGCCCACCACCATTTCTACCAGACGCTGACGCGCGCCCACCCTGAAGCCATCAACAAGGCGCTGTTTCCGTGGCTGACCGCGCTCTATCCGATCTGGGCGCGGCTGAAGCCCGGCCATCTGAGGCTCGCGGCGCGGATGGCGCTGACCGAACTGCTGATGTCGGGCTGCACGACCGCGGCCGACCATCACTATCTCTATCCCAGGGGGCTCGAGGACGCGGTCGACATCGAGGTCGAGGAGGCGAGGGGCCTCGGCATGCGCATGACGGTCACGCGCGGCTCGATGAATCTCTCGGTCAAGGACGGCGGCCTGCCGCCCGACAGCGTCGTCCAGGACGAAGATGCGATCCTGGCCGACAGCGAGCGGGTGCTGAAGCTGTTCCATGATCGAAGCGCCGGAGCGCAAATCCGCGTCGCGCTCGCGCCCTGTTCGCCGTTTTCGATCTCCAGGGATCTGATGAGCGAAAGCGCGCGCCTCGCGGAAGCCTACGATTGCCAGCTTCACACCCATCTGTGCGAGACCGACGACGAGGAGCAGTTCTGCCTTCGGATGTATGGCCTGAGGCCAGTCGATCTTCTGGAGGTGACGGGCTGGATGTCGAGCCGCGTGTGGCTGGCGCACGGCATTCATTTCAATGCGGAGGAAATCGCGCGGCTGGGGCGCGCGGGGGTCGGCGTCTGCCATTGCGCGGCCTCGAACATGGTGCTCGCCTCCGGCATCTGCCGGACCTGCGAACTCGAGGCGGCGGGCGCGCCGCTCGGCCTCGGCGTCGACGGCTCGGCCTCCAACGATTCGTCGAACATGATGGAGGCGGTGCGCCACGCGCTGATGATCGGACGCCTGCGCTACGGCGCCGACAAGGTCACCCATCGTGACGTCCTGCGCTGGGCGACGGAGGGCTCGGCGCGATGTCTCGGGCGCACGGACATCGGCCGGATCGAAGAGGGCCTCGAGGCCGATCTGGCGCTCTACACGCTCGACGAGCCGCGCTTCTCCGGCGCCCATGACCCGCTCGCCGCGCTGGTGCTGTGCGGCGCCCATCGGGCCGACCGGGTGATGATCGCGGGCCAATGGCGCGTCGTCGACGGCCGGCCGGTCGGGCTCGACCTCGACGCGCTGATCGCCGAGCATAAGCGCGCGGCGCGCGACTTCGCGTGAGATGGCGGCGGCGCAACGCCTCGCCGGGCGCGGCAAGGCCTGAAGGGATCGGAAGAGACGTGCGTCCATGACGGCTTTGGTGGTCCTGTTCATCGCCTCGATCTGGGCGGGCGCGCAAAACGCGCTCGCCGGCGGCGGCTCCTTCATCACCTTGCCCTCGCTGATGCTGACCGGCATGGACGCGCGCGCGGCCAACATCACCTCGACGATCGCGCTGTTTCCGGCGCAGATCGTCACCGGCCTCACCGGCCGATCCGACGCGCGGAGTCCGCCCGGCCTGTCGATGCGCGTGCTGTTCGCCATCTGCCTCGTCGGCGGGGCCCTCGGCGCGCTGATTCTGCTGTGGACGCCGCCGACCATCTTCGCGCGGCTCGTCCCGTGGCTGGTGCTGTTCGCGACCGTTCTGTTCGCCTGGGGCAGTTACTTCCGCAAGGCCCCGGAGCCGGGCGAGGCGCATCTGCCGCCCTGGGGCGCCGCGGTCGTGCAATTCTTCATCTCCGTCTACGGCGGCTATTTCGGCGGCGGCATCGGCCTCCTGATGATGGCCGCGCTGACCATGGCGGGCCTCGCGGTGCGCAACGCCGGAGCGGCCAAGAACATTCTCGCCGGCGTGATCAACGCCTCCGCGGTCGCGATCTTCGTCCTTTCCCGCGACGTGCACTGGCCTCAGGCCTTCGTCACCGCGGCCGGCGCCTCGTTCGGCGGCTGGGCCGGCGCGCTGATGCTCAAAATCGTCAACGAGAAGCTGCTGCGCCTCGCCGTCGTCGCCATCGGCGCTGCGCTGACGATCGGGCTGTTCGCGAGGGCGCCTTGAGGGGACCCGCGCACGCGAGCGCGTCGGCGATGGCCGGCGATCAGGGCGCAGAGCGGGGCAAGTCTTTGCGGCGGTCGGCCGCGGCGCAAGAGCGCCGTTCGACGTTGGGCGCGGGGCGGAAAGGACGCCAAAGGTGAAGACGATCATCGAACCCTTCCGCATCAAATCGGTCGAGCCGTTGCGCCGCACCACCCGCGACGAACGCAAAGCGTATCTCGCCGCCGCGCATTACAATCTGTTCGCGCTCGATTCCGAGGCGGTGCTGATCGACCTTTTGACCGATTCCGGCACGTCGGCGATGAGCGCGCGCCAGTGGGCGGCGATCATGGTCGGCGACGAAAGCTACGCCGGATCGCCCTCGTTCCGGCGCTTCGAGGCGGCGGTCAGGAACCTGATGCCGTTTCGCCACATCATCCCGACCCACCAGGGCCGGGCGGCGGAGGCGATCCTGTTCCACCTGATCGGCGGGCCGGGCCGCAAGATCCCCTCCAACACCCATTTCGACACGACCCGCGGCAATATCGAGGCGACCGGCGCCGAGGCGATCGACCTTCCGGCGCCGGAGTCGCGCGAGACGGCGACGCCGCATCCGTTCAAGGGCAATATCGATTGCGCGCGCCTGGAGGCGTTCCTGAACGAGCATGGGCCTTCGGTTCCCTGCGTCATGATCACCGTCACCAACAACGCCGGCGGCGGCCAGCCGGCGAGCCTCGACAACATCCGCGCCGCGGCGGCGCTGGCGCACAGGTTCGACAAGCCGTTCATCATCGACGGATGCCGCTTCGCCGAGAACGCCTGGTTCATCAAGAGCCGCGAGCCGGGGCAGGGCGGGCGGCGAGTGGTCGACATCGTGCGCGACATGTTCGCTGTCGCCGACGGCATGACGATGAGCGCGAAAAAGGACGCTTTCGCCAATATCGGCGGCTGGCTGGCGCTCAACGACGACGCGCTCGCCGAGCGCGCGCGCACGCGCCTCATTCAGACGGAGGGCTTTCCGACCTACGGCGGCCTCGCGGGGCGCGATCTGGAGGCGATCGCGCAGGGCTTGAGCGAAATCGTCGACGAGGATTATCTCGCCTATCGCGCCCGCACCAACGCCTACATCGGCGAGCGGCTCGTCGCCCTCGGCGTGCCGATCGTGCAGCCGACCGGAGGGCACGCCGTGTTCGTCGACGCCCGCGGCTGGCTCGAGCATATTCCGCCGCTCCAATATCCGGGACAGGCGCTCGCCTGCGCGCTCTACGAGGTCGGAGGGATTCGCGCCTGCGAAATCGGCACGGTGATGTTCGGGCGCCAGACGGACGGCGCCGAGCGGCCGGCGGCCATGGACCTGGTGCGGCTGGCGATGCCGCGGCGGGTCTACACCCAGTCGCACGCCGACTATATCGTCGAAACCTTCGCCGAGATCGCCGCCGTCAAGGATCGGCTCGCCGGCTACCGCATCGTCTGGGAGCCGCCGGCCTTGCGCCATTTCACCGCCCGGTTCGAACCCCTAGGCCGTCTTGATCCCTGAGGCCGCGGCCATGATGTTCGTTCCGCGCGATAAAGCGCGGCGCCGGGGCGCGGCTTGAGCGCAAACCGTTCGACAGGAGCAAAGCATGAGCCGCCGCTTGATCGACATTTCCGTTCCGCTGCAAAACGACGTCGCCGCCGACCCGCCGGGCCTCGGCCCCAGAATCGAATACGTCGACCACCTTCAGAGCCTGCCGCAAATCCTGCCGTTCTTTCCAGGCCTGAAGAAGGAAGACTTGCCTGACGGGCAGGGCTGGGCGGTCGAGCGCGTGCAGCTCTCCACCCATAACGGCACCCATCTCGACGCGCCTTGGCACTATCATCCGACGATGAACGACGGCGCGCCCGCCTGGACGATCGACCAGGTTCCGCTCGAGTGGTGTTTCCAGCCCGGCGTCAAGCTCGACTTCCGCCATTTCGACGACGGCTATGTCGCCACCGCCGCCGACGTCGCGGCCGAACTGAAGCGGATCGGCCACGCATTGCAGCCGCTCGACATCGTCCTCGTCAACACCAGCGCGGGCGCGAAATACGGACGCCCCGACTATGTCGCTTCCGGCTGCGGCATGGGCGCGGAAGCGACTTTGTATCTGCTCGAACGCGGCGTGCGCCTGACCGGCATCGACGGCTGGAGCTGGGATGCGCCGTTCGTCCATACCGCCAGGCGCTACGCGCAGACCCACGACGCGTCGATCATCTGGGAGGGCCACAAGGCGGGGCGCCACATCGGCTATTGTCACATCGAGAAGCTGCACAATCTCGACGCGCTGCCCGCGACGGGGTTCACGGTTTCGTGCTTTCCGGTGAAGATCGAGCGCGCCTCCGCCGGCTGGACGCGGGCGGTCGCGATCATCGAAGAGTGAGCGGCCCGCGAGGCGATCGGGCTAACGCGATCGGCGTCGCCTTCGCGAAACGGGCGTTGGTGTGGTAGACTGTGATGTGGCCGCTCGCGGGGCGGCCGAAAGTTGGAGTTCGTCATGGTGCAAGGTTTGTCCGCCCGGATCGTCGGAATCGCCGGCGGCGATCCGCTGTTCGCGCGCATTCGGCACGAAGCGGAAGAAGCGGCTCGGCGCGAGCCGGAGCTGGCGACGTTCTTGATGACGACGATCCTCAACCATGAGACGCTGGAGAGTTCGGTCGCCTACCGGGTCGCCGCGCGGCTCGACAGTTCCGACGTTTCCGCGACGTTGATCCGCCAGACGTTCAACGAAGCGATCGCGCGCGACCCCTCGATCGGCGAAGCCTTCCGCGGCGACATTATCGCGGTCGCCGATCGCGATCCGGCCTGCCTGCGGATGATGGAGCCGCTGCTCTATTTCAAGGGTTTTCAGGCCTTGCAGGCCTACCGGCTCTCGCATTGGCTTTTGAAGGCCGGCCGGCGCGATTTCGCGCTCAGCCTGCAGAGCCTCGCCTCGGCGGCGTTCGGCGTCGACATCAATCCCGCCGCGCGCATCGGCAAGGGCGTGTTTCTCGATCACGCGACCTCTCTCGTGGTCGGCGAGACGACGGTGATCGAAGACAACGTCTCGATCCTGCAGGGCGTCACGTTGGGCGGCACGGGCAAGGAGACGGGCGACCGCCATCCCAAGATCCGTCATGGCGTCCTGATCGGCGCGGGCGCGAAGATTCTCGGCAATATCGAGATCGGATATTGCGCGCGCGTGGCGGCGGGGTCGGTGGTGCTCAGCCCGGTGCCCCACAACAAGACCGTCGCGGGCGTGCCGGCGCGCATCGTCGGCGAAGCCGGCTGCGCCGAGCCGGCGCGCGACATGAATCAGATTCTCGCCGACAAGGCGATCGAATCCTGATAGCGGCTCACTGCGCTGGGGCGGAGCGGCGGGCCGCGACGTCTCGTCTTGCAAGACGGCGGCGCTCCGTGGCAAAGCCTTGGCGCATCGAATCGAGGCAAGGAAGAGGCGGATGGACAAGGCCGAGATCGGGAAGCTGCGCGAATTTCTGCGCCGCTCCTTTGGGGCGCCGGCGCTTCTGGTCACTCCAAACTCGAAATCCGCCGACGCGGCCGACGTTTCGCTCGGCGAGCGCAAGATCGGCGCGATCACGGTCGACGACGAGGACGGCGACCGTTCGTTTTCCTTCGCGATGACGCTTCCGGTCGGCCGGCCGGCGCTGCAGGATTATCTTCGTCGCCTGTTCGAAAACAACAAACTGACGATCGCCGGTCGGCTCAAAAAGACGGATTCGGTCGAGCTCAACAACGGCCCCGACTTCCTCGGCGTCATTTCCGCCGACGATCCGAGCGCCTCGAGCTTCACGCTTCAGATGGCGATACTGGATATCGATCTCGAGCAGGAATGAATGCTAGGCGCGCGGGGTCAGCGGCGCGCCGCGGCGACGAACCCGCGCGCGCCGTCGCGAAGACGTTTCCACTCGCTCAGGAGCGCGGCGGAGAATTGGATTTCGACGTCGACGTCGCCCATGCGCATGTCGGCCTGACAGGTGTTGGGCGTTGCAGCCGAAGGATCGGGTTTTCGGCATCGCGCGGCGAATTCCCGGCCCTCCGGCGCAGTGAAATAGAGTTCGTCGCCGCGAAACGGGCTGTCGTCGACAAAAGCGCGCGCGATCAGGCCGCCCGGATGGCTCCATGAATTCTCATCCAGGAATTGTTCATAGAGCCGCGCCGTGCGATCCGCCGGGTCGAGACGGGGATCCGGCGTCCTGATGACGATGAACACGGTCTCTTCGAGGCGCTGGTCGAGATCGGTGGTCCCGGTCACATCGGTGAAATCTCCCGCGGCGGTGAAGTCGGGAAAGAAGAGAGCCGCCTCGAGCGCCGAGGTTGGTCCGTCCTGACGCGAGGAGGGGCGCAAGAACGAGCTCAGAATCGCGAATTTCGCGCCGCCGACCGAGGCCTCGACGAGACGGGACGGTTCATGCCTTCGATCGAGCGCGGCAAAGACGCCGTAACCGGCGCCGATCAGAGCCGCCACGGCGACCGCCATGACCACGCGTCTTCCGCCCAATTCCGCTTCCCTCCGGATGCAGCGCCAGCCCGCCCGGCGCGCGCCGAATCGCCGCCCGGACCCCAGCCATTGTGCCCGCTCGCGCGATAAGAGAACAGGCGCCCGAGCGCGCGCGTTGCTATAAAGGCCGTCGAGGCGGGACGTCTGGAGGATTCCCCAATGCCATTGTACGCGCTCGACGGCCGAAGGCCGGCGCTGCCGCCGGAGGGTCGCTATTGGATCGCGCCCAGCGCCTGCCTGATCGGCGATGTTTCGGTCGGAATCGACGTCGGGATTTGGTTCGGGGCGGTCCTGCGGGGCGACAACGAGCCGATCGACATCGGCGCTCGCACGAACATTCAGGACTTTTGCACTCTCCACACCGACATGGGGTACCCGCTCAGCATCGGCGACGACTGCACCATCGGCCACAACGCGATCCTGCACGGCTGCGTGATCGGCGAGGGTTCGCTGGTCGGCATGGGCGCGGTCGTGCTCAACGGAGCGAGGATCGGCCGCGGATGCCTGGTGGGCGGCGCGCGCGCTGGTGACGGAGGGCAAGGACTTCGCCGACCATTCGCTCATCGTCGGTTCGCCCGCCAAGGCCGTCCGCACGCTCGACGGCGAGGCGCTCCTGGACCTTCGCCGCTCCGCCCAGCGCTACGTGGAGAATTGGCGCCGCTACGCGTCGGGACTGAAGCCGATCGGCGGCGGCGCGTCGTGATCGGCGCCGGCCTCAACGGCGCGAGCGGACCGCCAACGACGGACTTTCCTGTCAGAGCGTAATGTCGGTGCTGAATAGCTCGGCGGGAATCATCCGCAAGAATTCAACCGCGATTCCGTTGTCGAGCACGCGCACCACCTGAGCTGGCGTCGACCCGACCACGACCGGCGAGCCGATCGGGGGCTTGTAATCAACGGTTATCGCCGCGCCCGACATCGAAATGTCGATCAGCCTGGCCGCGAATTCGCGGCCATTCGCGAGCCTCAGGGTCGTGTAACGGTCACGCGGCGCAAGCCGCTCATGCCGTCGATCCTCGGGCATTCCGAGCGAATTGCGGTTGGCCAGCCAGGTCAACTGATCGGCGAGCTTGTCGCGCTTGACCGGAGTCAATTGCATCTGGATCGCGAATCCCCCGGCGAAGATGCGCGCGACCTTTCCCTCGATTCGGCCGATCTGGTTCAGATAGATGACGATCCGCTCTCCGGGATTGACGCCGGCGTCCGCCGATAGCGCAATTCCGCCGGGGGACATGTCGATCGCGACGCAGTCGAATTCCTTGCGGTCGGAGCGCATGAATTGTCCGGTCAGGCGAATCCGGACCCGCTGGTGACGCCGCCGTTCGACGCTCGCGGGCTCCGCAATGCTCCGTGCCACAGCGCCCAAGATCGCGCGCTCCTGTGCTCCGGCGCCCGCCGACGCCGATTCCTGAATAGTGCGATGAATCGCACCCGCGAGGGTAATAATCGAATATCTATCCCGGAGGAATTAAAGCCCTGTTACACAAACGCGATTCCGCCGCGTCAAGTCGCGCGTCAATCGCGAGAGTAGACGAACAGATGTCCATGGCGGGTCGGCGTATTGCGGACGGAAAAATCGGGCGCGACCATCGTTTCCCGCGCGGGCTGCGGCGACATTTTGGGGTCGAGCGAGCGGAGCGAGGTCAGCCTCATTTGACCTGCGCCAATGAGTCCGAGCCAATCCGGCGCCGCGCTGACGGCGATGGAGCCGAGAATGCGGGAATGGGTCAAGCCATGGTGACGAAGCGGCAGCAGCGCAACCTCGATGTCGACGGAAGCCAGGCCTGCCGGCAACGCCTCGGCGCCGATGAGAAACGGCTGCGCCTCGTCAGCGACGCATTCAAGAATTGATTTGACTTCCTGGCGATCGGCCTCACGCCAAATCCGCAGGAAAGAAACTCCCCTGAGCTCCCTCAAAAACAGAGCATTGGCCCTCGATCCGGCAATGCGGAGGGGAAACCCGTTCTGACTGTCGAAATCGAGCACGAACGTGTCGGCCAGAACGCTGCGGATGGCGCCAGGGTCGATGTCGTTTCGCTCGGGGGCGCTGCGCGCGCCGCGCAGGGCGCTCCAATAGGCGTAGAGCTCCAAGGTGACCGCGAGCTTCATTCTCTTTCCTCCGCGACCCCCAATGGAACATCCGTCTCACAAAGGAACGCCTTTCGGCCATTTGCGCCGGATCGGAGGCAATGAAGCAGGGACCATGCCGTGGCGCGGCGGGACAAGGAATCCGCGGCGCCTTCCGCAAGGGAAGTTGTGTTAACAATAATAATGGTCCGAGATTGCGGACCCGGCCGGTCTTTGGCATAGTTTGCAAATCGAGACTGCGACGTCCGAGGTTTGCGTGCTCCGGCAAGCCGAAAGCGTCGCGATGGGCGCCGCCGACGGGAAAAGTCCCTGAGATGCGCAGTTCGATACGTGGCGTGACGACCGTGACCATGCTCCGGCCACAGTTGGGACGCGGCGCCTGACGTAAGCAGGGGAGGGCCTGTGCTCCGGGCTCTCCCTTTCTTTTTTCGTCCCTTGCCGTCAGCCCCCTTGAAGGGATAACGCTTCGTCTCAAAACGGCGTCGGTCTGGACTGCCGCAGGGTCGCGATTTCGCGCCTCGCGCAGGTCGCGGATCGGCGCTGAGCGCGCGTCAGGGTTCGATCGAAAGGCTTGAAGACGTTATGAACGCTATCGAGCCGCCCAGCCCGGCGCGACGACGGGAACCGATCTTCGACGTGCCGGGGGTCGTGGTCGCTCTCGCCGTCGTGTTTCTCGCAATCTATGCGGCGTTTGACTGGGCGCCCGACGCGATTCAGGACGCGATCCTGCGTGACTTCGCGTTCGCGCCCGGGCGGTTGACGATCGGATTGTGGCCGGAACGGGCGGTCGATCTGCTGGTGCGGGCGAACTCGGATCCGGTCGCGCTCGAGCAGGCGCGCGAGATGCGCGATCTGCACGCCCTGGGCGGAGGGACGAAGCTGTGGACGCTTCTGACCTACGCCTTTCTTCACGGCTCGTGGACGCACGTCCTCCTCAACACGATCTGGCTGTTCGCTTTCGGGCCGCCGGTCGCGCGCCGGTTTGGATCGGCGCGGTTCCTCGTCTTCATGGCCGTGACCGCGATCGCCAGCGCGTTGGCGCATTGGGTCAGCGCGCCAATGGATTTTGCGCCGTTGATTGGGGTGTCGGGCTCGGATTCGGGCCTGATGGGCGCGGCGGCGCGGTTCATGTTCGAACCCGGGGCGCCGCTCGGACCGCCGGGGGCGAGGCGTTGGGCGGAGACCGAGCCGGTTCCGGCCGCGACGCTGCGGGGGGTCTTCGTCGACCGTCGCGCGTTGATCTTCATCGGCGTGTGGCTGGTGACGAATTTCGTCTTCGGCGCATTCGCGCAGGCGCTTGGTCTATCCGAGGCGCCGGTCGCCTGGGTCGCCCATCTGGGAGGCTTTTTTACCGGCTTTCTCCTGTTTGACCTGTTTGATCCCCCGCCGCGCCCGCTCCCGGACATGGCCGGGCCGGGTTAAGCGCCGGCCGGGTTTTCGACGCCCGCGTGGCCGTTGCGCAGGCGCGTCAGCATCGCGATCAGCGCACGGTCGTTGAGGACCGCAATTCGTTCGCGCGGCTTGAGCCAGGCGCATGCGTCTTCAATCGTTTCGGCGTCGTTGAGCTTCGCCGCCGCGACGGCGGCGTCGACGTCGACGTCGCCCAGCTTGTGACGCGGCGCCTCGGGCAGGAACGCCTCGTGAATGGCGCGCAGGGCGGGGTCGGCGTTGATCGCCATCAGCGCGTCGTCGTGATCGCGGCCGAGGAGCGCGAGCTCGGCGGCCAGCGCGTTGGCGCGTTCGACGACGTGCGGCGGCGACGTTTCCTCCGGCGTGCGGAGCAATCCCAGGCGCCGCATCAGGAGTCCAAGCCACAATTGTCCGCTCGCCCATGAGAGCGGGATGGAAAGGATGAGGCCGGCGATCGTCGGCGACATCCACAGAACCAGCGAGGGCGAGATGAGCGCCGCGGCGAACAGCGTCAGCAGGCCGAGAGCCGCATGCGCGCGGTGGCGGCGCGCGATGCTTCGAAATGGGATCGATCCGTCGTCTCGGCGTTGCGGATTCCAGCCGGTGTCCCGTCCCGAAACAATCTGGGCCACCGACCCGGACTGGATCAGCATCATGATGGGCGCCACAGCCGCCGAGATCACGATCTCGACCACGGTCGAGGCGATGAGGCCCAGCGCGCCGCCGGAACCCCTCCGGGTCGGCCCGTCGATAAGAGCGATGGCGAGGCCGAGGAATTTCGGCGCGAGCAGGATGCCGATCGTGAGCACGAACAATTGCAGCGCGCGTTCGTAGTCGAAACGCGGCCAGGCCGGAAACAGCGAGAAATCGGCGGTGAAATACTCGGGTCGAATGTAGTGCGACTGCAGCACCAGCGCGATGCCGACCAGCAACTGCGCCATCCATACCGGCGAGGCGACATAACCCATGATCCCGGTCGCGAAATGCTGGCGCGACGCCAGGACGAAGCCCTTGGCGCCGATGACCCGAATGTGCTGGAGATTGCCTTGGCACCAGCGCCGATCGCGGGTGGCGAGGTCGATCAGCGACGGCGGGCTCTCCTCATACGAACCGCCGAGCGTCGGCAGCATGTAGACGGAATATCCCGCGCGCCGCATGAGCGCCGCCTCGACGAAGTCGTGGCTGAGAATGTGGCCGCCGAACGGGGGCTTGCCGGGCAGGTCCGGCATGCCGCAATGGTCGGCGAAGGCGCGGGTGCGGATGATCGCGTTGTGGCCCCAATAATTGCCGTCGCGCCCCATCCAGGCGCACAGGCCGGCGGCAATGACAGGGCCGGCGATGCGGGCCGCGAACTGCTGCAGCCGCGCGAACATCGTGTTGCGGTTGATGATGAGCGGCAGGCTCTGAATGATGCCGGCGTCCGGATCCTTCTCCATCGCCGCCGCCAGACGGACGATCGCATCGCCCGTCATCAGACTGTCGGCGTCGAGGACGACCATTTGCGGATAGTGGCCGCCCCACTGGGTGACGAAGTCGGCGATGTTGCCCGCTTTTCGGCCCGTGTTCTTGCGCCTGCGGCGGTAATAAATTCGCGCGCCGGGCTGCCGCTCGCGCATCGCCACGAAGGCCCGCTCCTCGGCGATCCAGACGTTGGCGTCGGTGGTGTCGGAGAGAAAGAAGAAGTCGAACGCGCGTCCAAGTCCGGTGCGCTCGACGTCCTCGAGAATGGCCTGCATCGCGCCGAAGACGCGCGAGGGCGCTTCGTTGTAGATCGGCATCACGACCGCTGTCTTTTGCGACAGCGAGGCCGGCGCCGGCTCGCGCCGGCGCCCGTGAGCGAGGAGCCAGACGAAGCCGACCACGCTCGCGGAAAATGAAAGAGCGACCCACGAGAACGTGATGATGAAAAGGACCACCAAGACCCATTCGAGCGCGGTGATCGGACCGACTCCCACGACCTTGTACATCTGGTAGGCGCCGTAGACGCTGAGCGCGATCGCGCCGCCGAAAACGACGAGGCGGGTCAGGATTGGCGGCGCGGCAAGGCGCGGGTCGATCCACGCCCGCCTGTCGTCGGGCGAAAAGCGCTTGAAGGACTGCGCCGGCATCGCGAGCGGCGCGAAACCGGGCATCGACGAGCCCCATGACGAGCCCAGATCGTCCGGCGGCGTTTGCGCCGGAGCGAGCGTCAAGCCGTCCATCGATAGAGCCATGTCTCGCTGACCGCTTGCTTGTCCACATTGAGCGTCAGCCGCAACTCGGAATAGGTTTCCGACCCGGGGTCAAGATCGAAAACGACGCGAACCGAACGCCTATCCTTGTAAGGGAACAATCGAACCGAGACGATCTTGCCGGGAGACGACCGAACGTCCGCGGTCGCCGCCGCGGCCTTCTGCGGGTCGGCGAACAGGTCCCCCGCCATTTCGACCGCGAACCGCCGGCGATTGCCGATCTTGCCGCTGCGGCTCGACACGCAAGTCGCCAGCGGGGGCCTGGAGGGCGGCGTCCAGCACCAGAATTGCCGGTAGGCGATCGACAGGCTCTTGGCGATCGCCATCCCGGCCTTGGGGCGCCACTGAGCGACGATGTTGGAGTTGTTTTCCGACGCGGCCGGGATCTCGAGCAGGCGCAAATCGCCTTCGCCCCAGTCGCCGATCGGTTCGATCCACAGCGTCGGCTTCAGCTCCCAATGCGTCTCGTCGTCGAGGAAGGCGTCGAACGACCGGGAGCGCTGCAGCATTCCAAAGCCGCGCGGGTTGACGTCCGAGAATGCCGAAATCTGCAGGGTCTCGCGATTGGACACGGGACGCCATAGCCACTCGCCGCTGCCGGAAAGGATCTGCAGGCCGGTCGTTTCATACACCGCCGAGCGTGCGTCGTCGGTGCGGCGATGATCGAGCGGGCTGAACAGGTAGGCCGCGGCCATCGCGCCGAAACCCAGCTTGTCGACGGCGACGCGCGAAATCAGCGTCATTTCGGTATCGATGATGGTCGTCTCGAGCGGACGAAGCGTGAACCGGAACGCGCCGGTCACGCTCGGAGAATCCAGCAGCGCGTGGATGATCAGATTGTCCAACGCCGGGCTCGGCTTTTCGACCCAGAAGGCGCGAAACAGCGGGAACTCCTCGCCCGGCTCGTCGCCGGTTCGGATCGCCAGGCCGCGCGCGGTCACGCCGAAATTCTGGCCGAGGGCGCGGGAACGGTAGAAGCTCGCGCCCTGGAAGATCGCCACGTCCTGGAAGCCCTGGTCCGAGGAGCCGAGGACGCGCAATCCCGAAAATCCGAGATCGCCGACATTGGGCGGCGTCTGCAACTTGCCGAAGTCGAAATCGGCCGATTCGTAGATGACTCTTTGCGCCAGGCCGTTCTCGACGATGTTGATCTGGACCGGCGTCGTATAGACAAAGCCGCGATGCAGCGGCTCCAGCGAAAAGCCCAGCTTCTCGTTGCTCCAGATCGCGGAAGACGGAACGCGGCGGATCGAAGCGTATTGATCGAAGTTGAGTCCGGAGAAGACGCTCGGGAGAGGCGCCTCGGGCGGCGCGAAGGGCTTCTGGGCGAGTTCGATCGCCATGTTCAGCACCGTGTTCGCGGCAAACGGGACGGGCTGCCCCAGAGGTTCGGCCGAAGCGGGGCTGAGGCCCGCTCGCGCGCTCGCGGCCGCGAGCGCTCCGCCGACGGCCAGGCCCAGAAATTCCCGACGTTGCGTGTCCGCCATCGTGCTCTTCGTTCGCTCATCGCCGAGGCTGGCCGCGCGAGGCGGCCTCTCACGGCGTCTTTATAAGACACGGTGAAAGATCAGCGCCTTAGAGAAGGAAAACTGCCGCATTCCATCCCCAGCGGATAGGTTGTATATGGTTTTTTGCGACGCAGCGAGACGGAATTTGCGCCATCGGGAAAAACGTCGATGTCGCTTTCGACGCGGCGCGGATGAAATCCGGATCCGCGGTCGGAAAATCGGCGCGCCGCGCCGATCGTTGCGCGGCCGGGCGGTTGGGTTTCGCTTCCGGGAGGCCGCCTCGTATGGGAGCACCGCATGAGTTCCGACGCTCGCCGCTGTCTGACCCTCGTCCTCGCGGCTGGCGAGGGCGTGCGCATGCGTTCGAGCCGGCCCAAGGTCCTGCACGAAATCGCGGGCCGCTCGATGCTTGCCCACGCGCTCTCCGCCGTTAGCGCGGCGGGTCCGGGCGATGTCGCCGTCGTCGTCGGCGCCGGCCGCGACGATGTCGCGTCCGAGGCGCTTAAGGCCGCTCCGGGAGCGTCCATTTTCGTCCAGCGCGAACGGCGCGGCACGGCCGATGCGGTTCTGGCCGCGCGGGAGCTGATCGCCCGCGGCTATGACGACATTCTCGTCACTTACGCGGACATTCCGCTGCTCACGGGCGCGACGCTCGCAGCGATGCGCGCGGGCCTCGCCAGCGGCGCCGATCTGGTCGCCGTCGGCTTCACGCCCGCCGATCCGGCCGGCTACGGCCGCCTCATCGAGCGCGACGGGCGCCTCGTCGCGATCCGCGAGGACAAGGACGCAAGCCCAGAGGAGAAGGCGGCGCCGCTGTGCAACGCCGGACCGGTCGCCTTTGCAGGCGCCGATGCGCTGAGCCTGCTGGAGTCGGTGACGCCCGACAACGCGCAGAAGGAATATTATTTGACCGATCTGGTCGGGATCGTGAACGGGCGCGGCCTGGTCGCTCGAGCTCTGACCGCCGAGCGGACGGAGGTCATGGGCGTCAACGACCGGGCGCAGCTCGCGGCGGCGGAGGCGGCGCTCCAGGCGCGGCTGCGCCGTCGCGCCATGGTCGAGGGCGCGACGCTCGTCGCCCCGGAAACGGTGTTCCTGTCCTGGGATACCGTCATCGGCCGGGACGTTCTCATCGAACCGCATGTCGTGATCGGGACCGGCGTCACGATCGAAGACGGCGCCGTGATACACGCATTCTCGCATCTCGAAGGCGCCCGGATCGCCAGCGGCGCCTCGATCGGTCCCTACGCGCGGTTGAGGCCGGGCGCCGACATCGCCGCCAAAGCGAAGGTCGGCAACTTCGTCGAGATCAAAAAGGCCAGGATCGAAGAGGGCGCGAAGGTCAACCACCTGAGCTACATCGGCGACGCGCGCGTCGGCGCCAACGCCAACATCGGCGCCGGCACGATCACCTGCAACTACGACGGCTATTCGAAGTTCAAGACCGACATCGGCGCCGGCGCGTTCATCGGCTCCAATTCCGCCCTCGTCGCCCCGGTTACGATCGGCGACGGCGCCTATGTCGGCTCGGGCTCGGTCATCACCAAAGACGTCGAGCCCGACGCGCTGGCGGTGGCGCGCGGCCGGCAGGAGGCGAGGGCCGGGTGGGCGAAGGCGTTTAGGGCGAGGAAGAAGAAGGCGTGACGGCAGGTTGGCCAGGCGGCGCGGAAAGCGCGCAGGATTGGTTTACCGCCGTTTTGCCGCACGGGTCATGTCATTTCAATCAGTTAGACCCCCGTTTACCGCGTAATTGCTCACCCCCCTCTCTCGATAGCGTTTGGCGAATTTGACTCGGCAGAATTCGGCTTCTGATTCTCGGTCAGGATGAATCGTGACGCCTTTGATTCGCTGGATCGGGAAGGGGTGGTTGGCGTCGCCTTGGCGCAGGCGGAGGCGATCGAGCGGTTGAGCGCGAAGGTGGTCGCGCTCGAGGCGAAGATCGCTCAACTGGAGGCCAAACCGGATCGTCCGCCGAAGACGCCGAACAATTCGAGCATCCCGCCGAGCCAAGGCCACAAGAAGACGACGGAGTTCGTGAAGAGCCGCCGCAAGAAGAAGCCGCATCCGGGCGCGCATCGGCCCCTGCATCCCAATCCGACGCATGAGCGCGACATCCTGGCGAGCGTGTGCGACCGCTGCGGGGCCGACGTCTCGCAGAGCCCGCAGGAGGCGTAGCGAGGTCTATGACCGCATCGAGATTCCGCCGATTGCGCCGGAGATCACGCGGGTGAGGCTGCATGGAGGCGTTTGCCCCTGCTGCGCGCGGCGCTTCAAGGCCGAGGCCGCGGCGGGGCTGGAGCCCGGCTCGCCATTCGGCCCCAATCTCAGGGCGTTCGTCATCTATCTGCGCTTCACCCAGGGCGTCGGCTTCGAGCGGCTGTCGCGCCTGATGAAGGACGTGTTCGGCCTCGACATCAGCGAAGGGGCGCTGGTCAACATTCTCTCCAAGGCGCGGGAAAGCTTTGCGGCGACCAGCGCCGCCATCCGCGCCCGGCTGTTGTCGGGAACCGTGATCTGTTCCGACGAAACCGGCTTGCGGGTCGGCAAGCGAAGCTGGTGGCTGTGGGTTTTCCATCACGGTCAGAATGCGTGCTTCCTGACCCATCCCCGCCGCTCCAAGGAGGCGGTCCAGGAGTTCCTCGGCGACATTCGCCCTAACGCCTGGGTCTCCGATCGCTACGCCGCCCAGGCCGGCTGGGCCAAGTCCGACCATCAAGTCTGCCTCGCCCATCTCCTGCGCGATACCCAATACGTCATCGACGAGGGCGACGGCGTCTTCGCCCCCGCTTTGCGCCACTTCATCGCAGTGGCTTGCGAACAGGCGGCGCGGCGCGACACTTGGAACGACGCCACGCTCAAAATCCACAAAAGGCGCCTCGAAGCCGATCTTGATCGCATCTTGGCCTTGACCCCCGCTCATCCCGCCGGGGTCAAATGGAAAAGCACGATCGAAAAGCTCCGCCCCAACCTCCTCGTCTTCATGTCCAACCGCGCCGTCCCCCCGACCAACAACGAATCCGAACGCGGCTTGCGCCCCTGCGCCACCTTCCGCAAAATCACCAACGGATTCCGCTCCCAATGGGGCGCAAAACAATACGCCGACATCCGAGCCGTAATCGAAACCGGCCGCAGGCGGTCGATCGGCGCCCTCCAAGCCATCCGAAACGTACTCGCTGCCCCCCTCGGACTGGCCGTCCCCGAAACAGGGTGAGCAATTACTTTACCGCCGCCTGCGGCAGCCGCCGGAATTGCGCGAGGTCGCGGCGAAGCAAAACCCTAGGAGCCCCGATCCTCGGCCGCTCTTGGCTTGCAGGCGAACGAGGCGACATGGGTGTCGAGAGGCAGTTTCGCCATTTCAGCCTCCGCTGTCGCCCTGCCGACCACGACCGGCCGCACCGCCGGCCCCCCGACGGTGACCAGCGTCGCCTGTCCCGCGACCGGATCGATGCGCACGAACGTCGATTGTCCCCGGACAACTTTTACCGTTGCGGCGTATTTGCCTTTCTGGAATCCGCCGGGGAACTTCTTGATATCGCTCGTGGACACCGTATAGGCCCCGGGGGGAAGATCGAGATACGCGAAACTGTCTCCGATGACGTCGCATACGTCTCGGTTGACGTCGAAAACATATTCTCCGCCGGTCGCCCAGTCGGAGGTCCATACCGACATCTGCCGGTTCGGCGCGTAGACGATGAGGCGGCCGGCCTGAGGCGGAATCGGCCGCGCCGAGGCTTTCCAGGCGGCGTAGGCGTCGCCAGTGCCCGCGACCCGCGTCGCCGCGCCGATGGCCAGGCCCATCCCCCCGCCGCAGCCTCCGAGAGGAAGAGAGAGTGCGAGGAGCATGGCGGCGATCGCGTTCCGTGCCATGTTCGATGCGCCCCCCAACGCGCTAGCGATGAGCGCGTCCCGCACGATGCCCGTATTCGTCGGGCGCGGCAAGAAACTTTCCACATCCGCAAGGCCGCAGTGGCCGCGACGGTCCGCGCCAACACGCTTTGCCCCGGAGGGCGACAAGATCATGCGTCTGCATGGACAGACGGCGACGATCGAGAACGGTTTTGTCAGGCTGCCTGAAGCCGCGCCCCCAGGCTCGCCGACGGCCTCGCCCAGCTGAACACGTTCCCGGCGGGCCGCCACGACAACCAGGTCGATTCGACGCCATGAGGCGCTGGCCTGGACCAAGCAGCGGCCGGCGGGCGCGTCGGGCTGGGTCGGCTGTTGGCGGCGGCTGGCGGGGGAGGGATGAGGCGTCCGCCCCGCTGTCCGGAGCGGGCAAAGGAATAAGGGATTTAATTAGCTGTCACCGTAATTCGGACGGCGGAAGGCGTTGGCGCTCTCTGCGCCGGCGTTGTGACCCGGATCACAGCCACCCGCGCCGACTTTCGCTGACGTAATTCTTACGGCCGCCTGATAGAGAGCTCGGGGCGAGCGGTTTGCGTCTGATGAACGCGGTCGACTGATCAGATTGCGGCAATTATTGCAAGCTCGGCAGCGCAGCGAGGCGCCGTTCGGTCCGCTCGGAAACCAAATCTCGCGCATGGGGCTATGCGAGACCGCAAAAAATTACGGCGTATAATACTTGAGAGGAGGCGTACGATGTCGGGCCCGATCACAGACGACCCTCTTGTTACTGCGATTTGCGCATTCTTCGTCATGTTCTATGCTTTCAGGCGCTACGACACGCCTGAGACGAACCGCCTTTCAACAACTCGCTCGTTATTCTTCATAACCGGTGCGGGTTACGTGCTCGCTTCGGTCGCGCTTTTCCTTGTCATGTGCGAGATCATATTAAGGCCGGGCGTATTAAGTTTTCTTGGGGAGCCTGTCGAAGACGCACAAAAACTCATAGCGAAATATTCCGCGCCCCCGATCCTCGCCGCGGTGGTGTTGACCACATTGCTTCCGAACATCAAGTTCGTTGGCGATTGGGACGCTTGGCTCCTCAAGCGCTTTCAGGCCTGGGGCAGCATTCCGTCCGGCGTGCGAAACCTAGCCGATGAGGTGGTGCGGGCCGAGCTCCCCTAGAAGAAGACATCCCTGAGCTGCGCGCCTGGATGTATCAGTCTGACGGGGACGTTCCCAACGAACTTATCGACCGCGTCAGCTCCATTCGACCAGGACATCCCGCGCCGCTATCTTCGTCTTTGCCAGGCGATAGACAAACTCGGCGTGGTTCCCTCTTACGCGAGAGCTCTCAGAGAACGGGCGGCCGAACGGCAGGCGATCAGGGAGAATTTCCGAGTTTACACCGCCATTTCGCAAGCCTTTTTTCTTTTGTTCGATCAACTGCAGCCGCTGGAGGGACCCGCCGGAGAAAATGCAAAGAGGCAGGCCAGAGACCGATACGAAGAAATCTCACGGAAGCAGTCAAGGAGTCTTGCCGAATTCGTGGCTGAGTTGCTTCTCGGTGTCGAAGGGTCGGAACAGCGGATAGAAGGACGATTGGCGACGATCGGACTGCGCGATCAAGAGCACACTCCTCTTCCCCTGCCAATCGGTCCTTTGGTGTTCATGGGCGTCGTCATCGTTGTCGCGATCTTTGGCATTATGTCGTTCATCCCCCATCCCACGCCTCATCCAGGGGCGCTTCCGACCGCCGTGGTGGCGGTTCTGATCGGACTGACAAAGACGATTGGCGCGCTGGCCGCTGTTCTTCCCAAATTGTGTTGGAGTCAGTTTCGCCGCAGCGACGACGGCAAGCTTCCCTATTTGTCCTGGCTTGGTTGGGCGGTGTTCGCAACAGTCATCTCGCTCGTCATTGAGCGCGCGACACTGCTTGGGTTCGTTCCGTCTCCGTCGATCTCGGCGGCGCTCGATTTCCAAACCTATCCTCTTACGCCGATGGCGCCGACAACGTTCGTGATGTGCATCGCCATCAGCATGCTTTGTGATCTCGAACTCCCTCTCGGCGACGGTTGGAGTCGCCGCATTGCAGAAGGCGGAATTTGCGGCACGGCGATGGTGATCACTCTGATGATTTGCTTTGGCCAGATCGAGCTTGCCACTGCCGCGGCGGCGCAGATACCGCCATTGCTGCGCTACGGGTTTCCCTTTTTGATCGGATCTATTCTGGGAGTTGTCGCGCCTTACCTCTATCGTAAATACCGACGCCCAGCTGGAGAGGATCGACGATCGCAAGCGCTTATCCCCCGTGCGGCGTAGGTCGACCGGAGATCGCGTTGCCGGCGGCACAACCCGAGCATGACGCGAAGCCATAGAATCGCATCATGCTCTGGAGTTCTGGAAAACGCATGCTTTGCGAAAGGCCGGCATCCACATTATCGCTTCCCGCTCTGAGTTCCGCGCCGCCCGGAGCGGGCGGCGCTCCGTCACGCCGGATCGAGCATCGCGAAGACGCTGACGAGGGCGACGACGGCGGTTCCGAGCGCGACCTCGATGACGCTCGTGACGCGCAACGCGGCAAGGGCGGCGGCGCCTGGGCTCAGTTTCGGCACGAGATAAAACCGGTTGAAGACCGCGAGCGAGATCATCAGGCCGACGATGACGATTTTCGCATCGAGCAGGGCGCGGTAGGGCGTCGTTGGCGGGAACGGCGCGCGGCCTGAAATGAGCGCGATGTTGACGGCGCCGGTCACGACGATGGCCGCGACGACGAATTGTCCCCAGAAGGAGAAGCCCGCCATTGCGCGGACCGCCTCCGGCCGCAGCTCGTTGTCGCGATAGGCGCTCACGCACATCATGAAGGGAATGAGCCCGCCGAGCCATGCGCCGGCCGCCAGGAGATGCGCGGCGTGATTGGCGCGATGGGCAATGCCTTCGAGACCGGTCTGGATCGCGGCGTGGCCGACGAGGGCGAGGCTGGCGAGAGACGCCGCGGAGACGAGCGTGATCGGCGCCCAGCGGTCACGAGGGGTTAAAGCGACAGCGGCGACGAGCGCCGCCGCCAGGACGAGCCGCACGGCCCAGGCATGGCCGAACGCGGTGTGATCGAGAACCGCGCCGATCGCGTCTGGGTCGGTCGCGGCGCTCCAGTCGTCGGCCATCGACGCCGATTCCAGCGCCAGCCACAGGATCGCGGTGATGAGGGCGACGACGCTCGACGCCGCCGCGACGCGCCAGATCGCCGGCGTAAGCCGGCGTCGAAGGCGCTCGGGCGCATAGAGCCAAACAAAGGCGCTTGCGCCGAAAGCCAGCAGCGCGGCCATGAAATGCGCGAAACGGCAGATGGCCAGGGCGGTCATCGGCGGCCGCTCGCGATCGAGTTTGAAAGCATGGCGGCCTCTCGCGAATTCGGCGCAAAAATCCTCATTCCTGTCGGCATCGCCGCAGACGGGTTGAGGCGAGGGCCAACCATTCCCCACAATGGCGCAGCGCTCCAGAGGTTCACATCTTCATGCCGCCCATTGTCCCGCCCTTCGTGGTCCCGCCGCCGGAGGCCCCGACGCCGAGCACCGGAAATTCGACCTCGACCGGGCCGGCATGCTCGAACTCGAGCGTCGCCTTGACGGTTTCGCCCTTCGTCAGCGGATGCTTCAGATGGGTGAACATCAGGTGATAGCCGCCGGGCGCGAGGCTGACCGAGCCGCGCGCGGGAATGGTGAGGCCGCCGGTCAGTTCGCGCATCTGCATGACGCCGTTTTCCGTCTTCATCTCATGAATCTCGACCGTGGCGAAATCCGCCGCGCCGCCGGTCAGGCGCTCGGGCGTCGCGCCTTGGTTGCGGATCGTCAGATAGCCGGCGCCGACCTCGGCGCCCTTGGGCGTCGCGCGCGCCCAGGGCTTTTCGACCACGATGTCGCCGGCCTTGAATTCCTGGGCGAAGGCGGGAGCGGCGCCCGCTATGAGCGCGAGCGCCAGGGTGAAAGCGGAAAGTCGGTTCATTGCGTTATGTTCCTTTGTCGCGTGCTTTGCCGATGAGTCAGGGTTTGACGGTGAACTGAAAGTCGCCTTGCGTATGATGGGTGTCGACCGACACTGCATGCCAATGGACGGTGTAGACTCCGGGCGACAGCGGTTTGGCGATCGGCGCGATCAGCACGCTGTTGTCGCCCGCTTCCACCTTCGCCGGGCCGAGCGGCACGGAGGCGCCGCCAGCCGCCGTCAGCGTGACGCGCGAGAAGCGCGGTTCGACGCCCTCGCTGAATTTCAGCCGGATCTCGGTCGCCGCCGCGACTGTGCCGCCGACGGCCGGCGTCGCCTTCTCGAGCTGGGCGTGCGCAAACGCCGCCGTCGCGGCGAGGACGTATGCAAGCGAAGTTGCGATTTTGAGTGATACGCGCTTCATTGCCTGACTCCTGTAAAGATCGGCCTGCCGAAGGTGTTGGGGAAGATGTCGTCGGGGAAGAGTTCCGGTTCGCCCACGGCGCCAACGCCGCGACCGCTCGCCCAGTTGATCGGGACGACCGCTCCCAGGACGAACTGCCATTTGTCGGCCATATAGACGAGGCCCGGCTGGGCGCCTCAGGTCTGACGGGATGCGGACGCCGCTCCCTCGAGAGAGACGTAGCGAACGCGCAGTGCTCAGACGGCGCGGGGCGGCGCTCGGGCGCGGTTGGCCGGGGTCAGGCAGGCGTCGAAGACGGCGAGTTGAGGCGCGGCGCCGATGGTTCGGCGAGGCGCGCCGAGCCGCTGCGGAACGGCGGGGCAGTCCGGCGGGACAAGCGCGGCGACTTGCGCGAAGAACCGGCAGAGCGGGCATTGATCGTCGCAATGGCCGGCCGGCGCGAGTCGGCGAAGGCGCGCCCTTGTCGTCGACCTGCACGCACAGAAACGCGGCGTCTCCGAAGGTCGCCTTCAGGTCGGCGGCGATCGCAGCCGCATCCGCGACCGGGATCCCGGGCGCGGCCAGCGCCTGGTGATAGGGGATGGCGATGAGCTGGACAATGAGCGACAGCGCGACGATGAGCGCCGGCAGCGGCGAACGGAATGACGCAACGCCGGGACGCGCCCGCCGCGCTCGACGTCCTTGCCTGCGGCCCCGGCTGTTCACGCGAACGCCCTGATGATCCGGCCCGACATCCGTCCGGTTCAGCCCAAAGTGGTAACCGAACGCGCCGGCCCGCGCAATCTGCGCCCGAGCGGCCGCGCGCGGTCTTCACAATCCTTCATCCATCGTGACTTGTGGGAGGGCGGGTCGTTGGCCTAACGCTTGCATCGTTCGTTTTGGGTTCAAGCGGGGTCAATAACCGATGTGCGGCATTGTGGGCGTCCTGGGGGCAGGGCCGGTCGCGGGCTCGATCATCGATGCGCTGAAGCGCCTCGAATATCGCGGCTATGATTCGGCGGGGATCGCGACCCTCGAGAACGGCAAGCTCGCGCGGCGGCGCGCCGAGGGCAAGCTGAGGAACCTCGAGGCCAAACTCGCCGCCGAGCCGCTCAAGGGTTCGATCGGCATCGGCCATACCCGCTGGGCGACGCACGGCAAGCCGACCGAGACCAACGCCCATCCGCACGCCGCGCGCGGGCTCGCCGTCGTTCACAACGGCATCATCGAGAACTTCAAGGCGCTGCGCGAGGAGCTTGCGGCCAAGGGCTACGCGTTCGCGACCGAGACCGATTCCGAGATCGCCGCCTTCGTGGTCGAGGACGAACTCGCGCGCGGCAAGACCCCCGAGCAAGCGGTCCAAGCGGCCCTCGGGCGCCTGCGCGGCGCCTTCGCCCTCGTCTATCTGTTCGAGGGCGAGGAGAATCTGCTGATCGGGGCGAGAGAGGGCGCCCCGCTCGCGGTCGGCTACGGCGAGGGCGAGATGTATCTGGGCTCCGACGCGCTCGCGCTCGCGCCGTTCACCGACCGCGTCGCCTATCTCGAGGAAGGCGACTGGGTCGTGCTGACGCGCCAGGGCGCGGACATTCGCGACGCCGCCGGCAAGCCGGTCAAGCGGCGCATCCAGCGCAGCCCGGCCGGAAGCCTGCTCGCCGAAAAGGGCAACTACCGGCACTTCATGGCCAAGGAAATCCACGAGCAGCCGGAAGTCGTCGGCCATACGCTCGCGCATTATCTCGACATGGCGACGTTGCGGCTGAAGCCCTTCGCATGGCCGGTCGATCCGACCAGTCTCTCGCGCGTTTCGATTGTCGGTTGCGGCACGGCCTATATGGCGGGTCTCGTCGGCAAATATTGGATCGAGCGTTTCGCGCGGCTTCCGGTCGAGATCGACGTGGCCTCGGAATATCGCTATCGCGAGGCCCCGGTCGACCGAGGCGGTCTGACGATCGTCGTCTCGCAATCGGGCGAGACGGCGGACACGCTGGCGTGCCTGCGCTACGTCAAGGACAATGGCTCGAAGACCCTGGGCGTCGTCAATGTGCCGACATCGAGCATCGCGCGCCTGACCGACGCCTCGGCGCCGACCCTGGCCGGGCCGGAAATCGGCGTCGCCTCGACCAAGGCCTTCACCTGCCAGCTCGCCGCTCTCGCTGCGCTGGCGATCGGACTGGGGAGAGCGCGCGGCGTGATCGACGAGGCGACCGAGACGGCGCTCGTCGGCGAGCTGGTGGCGACGCCCGGCCTCCTCGCCGAGGCCCTGAAGCTCGAGCCGGCGGCCGAGAAGCTGGCGCATTCGATCGCCCGGGCGCGCGACGTGCTCTATCTCGGGCGCGGCACGGGGTACCCGCTGGCGCTCGAGGGCGCGCTGAAGCTCAAGGAGCTGAGCTACATTCACGCCGAAGGCTACGCCGCCGGCGAGTTGAAGCACGGGCCGATCGCGCTGATCGACGAGGCGATGCCGGTCGTCGTCATCGCGCCGCGCGACGCCGTGTTCGAGAAAATCGTCTCCAACATGCAGGAGGTCGCGGCGAGGGGCGGGCGGATCGTGCTGATCGGCCAGAAGCACGCGGCCGAGGAGGCGGCGGTTCCGATCGAACATTTCCTGCCGATGCCCGACATGGGCGTCAATTTCGCCCCGATCGTCTATGCCGCCCCGGTCCAGATGCTCGCCTACCACACAGCCGTCATCATGGGAAAAGACGCCGACCAGCCGCGCAATCTGGCCAAATCGGTGACGGTGGAGTGAGGCGACAGCCCGGCCTGAAATGGTGCAACACGTTGATTGTAACTTTCGCTGTGATAGCGTCGGCTCGTCCGAAATATAAGGAGAGGCCCATGTTCAGGGTGTCGATATGGATAGTCGCCACAATTGCGCTTTTGTTCGTCAATCTTATTTATACTGCTCAGGCACGTGTTTATCGAAATCAGGCTCAGAACGCTGCGAAATGTCATCAGAAGATTGATCCGAAGAAGCTGAATGGCGACGCGCGCAAGAACGAATGGGGAAAGTGCATGGAGAATCCCGACAATTACAACTGACCGCAGTCCGACGTTCGAGGCAGTCCGTTGCCGCGTGAGCTTTAGAAGCAGGTTAACCAGTACAAGCAAAAGAGCGAGGCGCGAGAGGCGCTGAACTCCATCGACGATGGGAACTCCGCGTAGCTGATTCTGGCCCTGCCGCCAAAAGCCGGAATAATCGCGGACCGTCGGCAGCTTCGTAAGGGCCATCGGCTGTCACAGTTCAGCGGTTCTCGAATTACGGCTCGCTGAACCGAATAGGCCGCTTCACCCCATCGCCATTTCTATGCGCGCCGTGCGATCGACATCGGTCGAAGGCGCGTTATTTTCACGCGGCGTTGACTTGCCGCAATACCCGCCTGCGGCCGGGGCGGCAATGTTCGAAACGAGGAGGGGCAGGCCATGCGTAGGATTGATGAGAGCGAGCGCCCGATGCCGGAGATCAATCCGGCCAAAGTCTGCTTCGTCATTGAGAAGTCGCGCGAGTTGCTGAGCGAGGATTTGGGTGGCGAGCCTGACGCGTCCGACGCGGCGGACGGCGACGAGGGCGTCACGCTGACCGACGAGGCCGGCGGCTCGATCCGCCGCGAACTGATCGAATTTCTGAAGGATCTGGACGTCGACGAATCCGCCGCTCTGGTCGCCCTGGCGTGGATCGGCCGCGGCGATTTCGAGCCGGAGGACTGGAAGAGCGCCGTCGCCCAGGCGAGCGAGCGCGCCTTCGGGCCGACCTGGAAGTATCTCCTCGGCATATCGTTGCTGCCGGACTATCTCGAAGACGCGCTGTCGAGCTTCGGGCGCTCCTGCGAGGCGTACGAGTCCGGGACGGGGGAGGAAGGGTAGCGCCGGATTCCTGTTCGGCTGGTGGCGGCGTCTGGAGCGCGTGCGCTGCGCCGGGCGCGAAGACTTGCCTTGCAATCGCGCCTGCGAGCCGCCATTTTTGCCCGGCGCGCCGCAGCGAGACCGTCATGTCCATCGATCACAAGCCCGCCCCATTCCATCGCTCTCTGGCGGCCCGCCTGCGCTCGTGGTTCTTCACCGGGCTGATCGTGTTCGGCCCGGTGGCGGCGACCGCCTACATCGCCTTGTGGATCGCAAATACGATCGACAACTGGGTGCAGCCCTGGCTGCCGCGCAGCCTTTCGCCCGACGATTATCTCCCTTTCCATGTTCCCGGCTTCGGCGTCGTCATCGCGCTGATCGGGCTGACGCTGCTCGGATTTCTCACCGCCAACATCGTCGGCCGCTCGCTGGTCCGATTGAGCGAGGCGATGCTCGACCGTACGCCCCTGGTCCGAGGCGTGTACAAGGGTCTGAAGCAGATCTTCGAGACGGTGTTCAGCCAGTCCGGCAGCCAGTTCCGCAAGGTCGGGCTGGTCGAGTTTCCGATCAAGGGAAGCTGGTCGATCGTCTTCGTCTCCTCGGCGCCGGGCGAGATCGTGTCCAGCGTCCTGCCGGCGGACAAGCCGATGATCTCGGTGTTCCTGCCGTGCACGCCGAACCCGACGACCGGCTTTTACTTCTTCGTTCCGGCGGACGACGTCATCGAATTGCCGATTTCGCCGGACGAAGCGGCCAAGCTGATCATGTCGGCAGGCCTCATCCAGCCGGAAGCTCACTCGGGGTTGTCGGCGTTGGCGGTGGCGGCGAAGCTCGAAAAGCTGCAGGCCGAGACGCATGCGGTCGCCGGCCGCCAGTAGGGCGGGAGGCCGGCAGGCCGCGCGCGGCCGAATCCGGTCGAGCGCCCCGGTTCGAGCGTCGTCCGGCGCCCGCCGCCGACACAGCCGTTCTCCGGGCGCGCGTCCGCAAGCTCGCGCATGCTGTCACAGGCCGAAACCTATGCTAATGAGGCGGCAAGGCGCGGAAAAATTCGCGGCCGACTCGCATTTTGGCCGCCTCAGCATGGGCGCCAGCGCTGCTCGGCCTTCAACTTGTGGAATTCCCATGGCGCAATTGCCTCAATTCGACCTTCAGGAACTCAAACGCCGCATGCAGGCCGCGCACGCGATCCTCAAACACGAACTGGGGGGGTTGCGCACCGGCCGGGCCAGCATCAGCCTTCTGGAGCCGGTGCATGTGGAGGCCTACGGCCAACGCATGCCGCTCAGCCAGGTGGCGACGATCAGCGTTCCGGAGCCGCGCGCCCTATCGGTCTCCGTCTGGGACAAGACCATGGTGCAAGCGGTCGACAAGGCGATCCGCGATTCCAACCTCGGCTTGAGTCCGACCGTCGAGGGAACCACCCTGCGCATCCGCATTCCCGAACTCAATGAGCAGCGGCGCAAGGAAATGGTGAAAGTCGCGCATAAATACACCGAGGACGCGCGCGTGGCGGTGCGGCACGTGCGCCGCGAGGGTCTGGACATCCTCAAAAGGCTGCTCAAAGAGCACTCGATTAGCGAGGACGACGAAAAGCACCACGAGACGGAGGTGCAAAAGGCGACGGATCAGGCCATTCGCGAGATCGACGCGTCGCTCGCCGCTAAGGAAAAGGAAATCATGCAGGTCTAGGCGATCTCACCTGTTGTCCGAGGCCCTCGCATGCCGTATCTCCGCTCCAATCCGGGCTCCCGCCACAATCAGACGCCGGTGCATGTCGCCATCATCATGGACGGCAACGGCCGCTGGGCGCAGGCGCACGGCCTGCCGCGCTTCGAGGGCCACCGGCGGGGAGTCGAGGCGGTGCGCCGCGCCGTTCGCTCCGCGATCGAGCATGGGGTGCGCTACTTGACGGTCTATAGCTTTTCATCCGAGAACTGGAGGCGCCCGCCCGACGAGGTCGCGATGCTGATGGGCCTGCTCAAGAGGTTCATCCGCAACGATCTCGCCGAGCTCAACCAGAACGGCGTGCGCGTGCGGATCATCGGCCAGCGCGAAACGCTGGCGCCTGACATCGTTTCGTTGCTCGACGAGGCCGAGTCCCTGACCCGGGATAATCGTGGACTGACGTTGACGGTGGCGTTCAATTACGGGGCGCGCCGAGAGATCGTCGAGGCGGCGCGGCGTCTGGCGATCGAAGTCCGCGACGGCCGTCTGGACCCGAATTCGATCGGCCAGGATGAATTCGCCGCGCGGCTCGAAACAGCCGAACTGCCGGATCCCGACCTCATCATCCGCACGTCGGGGGAAATGCGCCTCTCGAATTTCCTGCTGTGGCAGTCCGCCTACGCCGAACTTGTGTTTCTGCCAATCCTGTGGCCGGATTTCGACGATGCGGCGTTCGTCTCGGCGCTCGATCAATATGCGGCGCGCGAGCGGCGGTTCGGCGCCCTCGTGGAGCCCGCCGCCGTCAAGTCGGCCTCGTGAGGACAGGCGCATGGCCCTGAGCGGCGCGGGCGCGAAAAGTGGACCGGCGCCTCGCCCGGCCGGCTCGCGGATCGGCCCGGATCTGCGGCCGCGCGTCGCCGCGGCCGTGGCGATGGGCGTGGTCGCGCTTGCGGCGGCGTGGGCCGGCGGCTTCGTCTTCACCGTCTTCTGGTGGGTCGCCTCATTGATCGTGCTGTGGGAATGGCAACGGCTCGTGGGCGCGGAACGGCTTTTCGAGCGCGTGGCCGCCGGGGCGCTCGCTCTCGTGGTCGCCTCTTCGTTCGCGATGCAGAATTTGTTTTCCCTCGGCCAAGCGGTTGTCGGGTCCGTGATCGCGCTCGCCCTCGGGGCGGCGGCGGTCGCCTGGATCGCGCGGCCGGGCTCGAAAAGGATGGGCGGGAGCCGGGATGATTTACGCCGGCGCGCTGGTCGTCAGCCTCGGGCTGCTCAGAGCCAGCCCGCACTACGGCCTGGCGGCGATTTTGTGGCTGTTCGCCGTCGTCTGGGGCGCGGACATCGCCGCCTTTTTCGCCGGCCGGTTGATCGGCGGGCCGAGGCTGTGGCCGGCCGTCTCCCCGGGCAAGACCTGGTCAGGAGCAACCGTCGGCGCGCTCGCCGGCGCCGTCCTCGGCTTGGCTCTCGCGCATTGGACCAACCGCATCGAAGCGCTGTTCTGGGTCGGCCTCGGCGCGGCGATCGTGTCCGAACTCGGCGATCTCTTCGAGTTGGCGGTCAAGCGGCGTTTCGAGGTCAAGGATTCGAGCGGCCTCATCCCCGGCCACGGCGGGCTGATGGACCGGCTCGACGCCTTTATCGCCGCCTCGCTCTTCGCCGCGCTCGTGGCGGGCGCGAACACACAGGGCTCGTTTATCGCGAGCGGGCTTTTTCAATGGTGAGCGCCGCGGGTCTGGCTCACGCCGCGCCATATCGTTCGCGCCAGCCGGCGCCCCATAAAGCAGGCGATGTGCGACCCAAGCGGTTGACGATCCTTGGAGCGACTGGGTCGATCGGCCGCTCCTGCGCGCACGTGATCGCCGCCGCGCCGGGGAGGTTTTCGGTCGTCGCGGTGGCGGGCGGACGCGACGGCGCCGGACTCGCCAGATGCGCGATCGAACTCGGCGCCGAATTTGCCGCTGTCGCGGATCCGGAGGGCTACGCGGATCTCAAAGCGGGGCTGGCGGGCTTCGAAGTCGAGGTTGCCTCGGGTCCCGAGGCGGTCAAGGAGGCCGCGCTGCGCGACGCGGATCTGGTGGTGTCGGCGATCGTGGGCGCCGCCGGGCTGGAGCCGACTTTCGCCGCGATCGCCGAGGGCCGGACGGTCGCGCTCGCCAACAAGGAGACGCTGGTGTGCGCCGGCGGGGCGGTGATGGAAATGGCGCGGCGCGCCGGCGCGTTGCTGCTGCCGATGGACTCCGAGCACAATGCCCTGTTCCAGGCGATCGGCGCCCGCGATCCGCAGACAATCGAGACAATGACGATCACCGCCTCCGGCGGCCCGTTTCGCGAATGGAGCGCCGAGCGCATCGCCGGCGCGACGCGCGAGGAGGCGCTCGCCCATCCCAATTGGGTGATGGGGCCGAAAGTGACGATCGATTCGGCGGGGCTGATGAACAAAGGGCTCGAGCTGATCGAGGCGCATCACCTGTTCGGCCTGCCGGCCGACCGGCTCGACGTCGTCGTTCATCCGCAATCGATCGTGCACGGCCTCATCGCCTTCGCCGACGGATCCCTGATCGCCGGCATGGCTTCGCCGGACATGCGCACGCCGATCGCGCATTGCCTCGCCTATCCCGACCGGATTGATTGCGGGGTCCGCGCCCCCGACCTCGCGGCGCTCCGGCGCCTGACGTTCGAGCGGCCGGATCTCGCCCGCTTTCCCGCGCTCAGCCTCGCCATCGACGCCATGCGCGCGGGCGCGGGCGCCCCGACCGCGCTCAACGCCGCCAACGAGGTCGCAGTGGCGGCGTTTCTCGCGCGCCGGATCGGCTTTGGCGAAATCGCGCGCCTGGTCGCGCGTACGCTGTCGATGATGGAGGCGGCCGGCGAACTCGGCAGTCCAACGAACATTGCGCAGGCGTTAGCAATTCACCATGTTGCACGAGAAAGAGCCCAGCAACTCTTGGCCTGAGGGCGCGGGTGCTGTAACGATTTGCTAACCATTATCCAGCGGCCCGCCAGCAAATCCGGGTCGAGTGGTTGGGTCGGAGCATTTGATGGCGTTCATGAATCCGGTTGCGGACCTCGTAGCTTGGCTGGGATGGTACGTAGTTCCCTTCATCGTGATCCTGAGCGCGATCGTGTTCGTTCACGAGCTTGGCCACTATCTGGTCGGGCGTTGGAGCGGCGTCAAAATCGACGCTTTCTCGCTTGGCTTTGGTCCGGAGCTCTTTGCCCGCGTGGATTCGCGCGGCACCCGATGGCGGGTGGGCGCGCTTCCGCTGGGCGGCTACGTCAAATTCCACGGCGACGCCAATGTCGCCAGCGTCGAAGGCGCCCCTTCGGCCAACCCGACTGTCGACCGCTCCCTGACGCTGGCCGGGCAGCCGTTGCCCAATCGAGCGGCAATCGTGCTGGCCGGGCCAGTCGCCAATTTCATCCTGGCGTTCGTGATCTTCACTGGCATGTTCATGGCCTTCGGCCGGGTCGAACACGCGGCCCGGATCGGGCGGGTTGAAGCGGACAGCCCGGCGGCGGCAGCCGGATTCAAGGCCGGAGACCTGGTCAAGTCGATCAACGGCGACGCGATCAACAGTTTTAAGTCGTTGCAGGAAGCGACGCTGATGAGCACCGGCCTGCCGATGCGTTTCGTCGTCGAACGGCAGGGGAACGACGTCGACCTGACCGCTACCCCGAAAATCACCGTCGTCGATCAGGGCGTCTTCGGCAAGCGCCGCATGGGCCATCTCGGCCTCGCCTCCGCCGCCGATCCGAAGGACGTCAAGATCAAGCGGTGCAGCCTGCCGACCTGCGCGGTGTGGGGCGGGGCCCAGGAATGGTTCATCGTCAAGGCGACGGGAACCTACATCATGGGCATTTTCGCCGGTCGGGAATCGACCGATCAGGTGTCGGGCCTGATCGGCGCGGCGCAAATGGCCGGCGAAATGGCCAAGATCAGCCTGTGGGAGTTGTTCAGCCTCGCCGCGTGGTTCTCGGTATCCGTGGGCTTCATGAACCTGCTCCCGATCCCGCTTCTGGACGGCGGGCATCTCGTCTTCTACGCCTTCGAGGCGTTGCGGGGGCGTCCCTTGAGCCAGCGCATGCAGGAAATAGGCCTGCGGATCGGCATCGCCCTGGTCGCCATCCTTTTGGTTTTCACAACTTCGCACGACATCCTGCGCCTTGTGGCCACCGGCAATTAACCAGTCGTGGACCATGTTTGCGTGTCCTGAGGGCAACGCCTGCCGGAAATGGTGTAGGCTTGCTCAATAACGGCTTGCGGGAGCGGCCAAAAATTGTAAAAACCCGTTTACGTTTCCGACACTTTGAGTTTGCGGGGGCGGAGAAGGGCGCCGCGCCAGCGGCGCCGCGTGCGAGCGGCGCCGGGGCCTTCAGCGCGGGTGCGGCGGGCAAAGTTCAGGCGGGAGCGGCGCCGGCGTTACGTTGATGACGCGTCGGCGCGAAGAGGGACCATGGGCCAAATGCAGCATAGGATTCTCGGCTTCTTCGGCGCTCTGGTTCTGGCGTTTGTTATCGGTTTCGGCGCGTTCGTGTCGGCGGCGCCGGCGTTCGCGCAACAAGTGGTCGTGGAAGGCGCCAACATCGATCCCTCGACGATCAAGCCCTATTTCACGGGGACTGATCGGGCGTCTCTTGGACCGCGGCGTGGACGACTTGAAGGCGACCAGATTCTGTTCGTTCCGTTTCCGCCAAGCTGGTGGACGGCAAGATCGTGGTCACGCTTGGCGGCGGGACACAGATCATCAATCGGGTCGCATTCGAGGGGAACAGCAAGATCCAGAAAGATCAGCTCGAAGTCGAAGTGCAGTCCAAACCGCACACGATCTATAACGAGGCCACCGCCGAGGCCGATATCGGGCGCATCAAAGAGGCCTATAAGAAGACCGGCCGTAACTCGGCGCTGGTCACCAAGCGGCTGGTCACTTTGCCGAACGGGCGCGTCGATCTCGTGTTCACCATCAATGAAGGCGAGAAGACCGGCGTTCGAGAGATCCGTTTCGTCGGCAATCACGCGTATTCAGATTACCGTCTGCACAACCTCGATGCAGACCAGCACCATGAATTTGCTCTCATGGTTCAAGAACACCGACGTCTATGACCCTGA
>CAWAIM010000004.1:0-70655 GCA_963781895.1 uncultured Alphaproteobacteria bacterium | reverse complement strand
TTGACCCGGAGACCGCCACAGCACGGGCAGCCCTTGTCGGTGAGATCGACGACGACCTCCTCGCGCGGCAAATGTTTGGGCAGCGCGCCGCGATTGATTTGGCGCTTACGCCGGAGGGAGGCGTTCGTCGACTTGTCCTCGGCCTGGCCTTCCACCTCGGCCTTCGCCTCGCCGGCGGCGATCGATTGCTCGATATCCTCCAGCATGAGCGCGAGTTGGTCCGGATCGATCTTCTCCGATCGCGGGCCGAAGCGATGACGCTGAAGCTCCTTGATGATGGCGATCAGGCGCTCGTTCTCGTCGCGCGCGGCGACGAGCAACGCCTTGAGCGGTCTTGCATCGTCGGGAAGCGAATCAGGAGGCGTCGCCATGGCCTGACGGAATCATTTCCGCTCGTCGGAGTCACCCGGAAAATATCGTCTCTCCAATCACGAAACCGCCGTCGGCGCGGGCGTTCGAACTCCGCGCACCCGCACCCAATCCAAACCCTCCAACAGCGCGGAAAGTTGCCCAGGCGTCAGCCGCATCACCCCCTCGCGCAACGACGGCCAGCGAAACGAGCCCCGTTCGAGACGCTTGGTCGCCAGAACCAGGCCCGTGCCATCCCAGAACAACAACTTCACCCGATCCGCGCGTTTGGAGCCGAAGACATAGATCACCCCGCCGAACGGGTTCGCGCCCAGCGTTTCGCGAACGACCGCGGCGAGCCCGTCCATCCCCTTCCGGAAATCGACCGGCTTCATCGCGATCAGAACCTTCACGCCCGAGGACGGAACGATCATGACGCCGCTTTCAGCGCGCGAACGATCCTCGCCCGCGTCACGCCGTCAGCGGTCAACGGAACGCGAGCGACCATCGCGCCGACGATGATCTCCAAGACCGCTCCGTCCGACGGTCTCGGCTTTTCCGCCGGCGCCTCCAGCATCACGGGCGCAAAGCCAGACGCGCCCGCTCTCTCGATCGCACGCATCCGAGCCGCCCTTCGCCACCCAAATAGCTGCTGCGAGCTGATCCCGTGACGCCGCGCAACCTCGGACACCACGGCCCCCGCCACCACTGTCTCTTCGAGAATCCGAGCTTTCTCGTCGGACGACCACCGACGACGGCGCCCGTCCCCGTGAACACCTCGATCCGACGCCCGGCGTTCGGCTTCGGCTCAAGCTTATGGTCAAGCATAACCACGTGACGATCTCAAAATCGGAGATCGGAATCTGCCAGATCACGCCTGGCCGAGGAAGGCGGGGTC
Organism: uncultured Alphaproteobacteria bacterium; assembly: GCA_963781895.1. Taxonomy (GTDB): domain Bacteria; phylum Pseudomonadota; class Alphaproteobacteria; order Rhizobiales; family Beijerinckiaceae; genus Roseiarcus. The sequence goes on along the minus strand of CAWAIM010000004.1, from coordinate 69,409 downwards.
AAAACAGCGCTTACGCTTCGTCGTCTTGCCCAAACGATGGATCGTCGAGCGAACCTTCGCCTGGCTCGCACGATGCCGAAGGCTCGCCAAGGATTGGGAGTGCCTCAATCGCAAGGCGCTCGCCTTCCTCAAGCTCGCCTCTATCCGCCTCATGACGCAAAAACTATGCAATTCCAGATGATGTTCCCGGACAAACTTCTAGCCTTAATAGTACTCAATTCCAGTGGGTCCGCGACATTGCGGAGCTCGGAGCAACCTGTGGAGATTTTTTTGAGCACGCACGATAGCCTGAGCGCGAGTTTAGATCAGTGCAGGTTGAGCCGCTGAGAAGCTTCCTATTACAGTACTTTCGCGAGTTCAAGCGCCTCGCGAAGAACCGCCAAATCAACAGTTATATCAACTCTGGAATTCCATGATTGCTGATAATTTTCCATGAGTGTCGCAGGTGGACCCATCCCTAAAATATAATAGTAATCCAAACTAAGTTGATTGCTGAGTTTCCAGAATAATCCGCTAACCAATTCCGGCGAGAATATCTCAATAATTTTGGTCCCAGGAGAACAGAATACAATATTACTCAATCCAGCGCCGTGCGGGGCGACGACGGCTTCGCACGAAGCCATCGCTTCCGCCTGCTCCCACATGGATAATTGTTCGAACTTGATTTCTTCAAAACCGTGCTGTCGCAAGAGTTGAATAACATCGGCTTCGTTCAGGACCCGCCGATATGAGGCTAACCCTCGGCTAATATATACACGTCGACCAACTTTGCCCTTTCTTCCGCCGGCGCCCTTCCCAAGGAACGTGGCTCTGAGGAATTCACACATCCACGGCCAGTAGCAACCACCGCCAATAGGTATTGACGGGACGATAAGGTCATGAGCTCTCAAATAGGGGACCTTGGACGATTCTATGATCTTATTTGGATCGATGCCGAGCGCCTTTATCGAGTCCCGTTGAAATGATTTCGAAGCGTCATTGACGACGAAATAATCAATGCTATTGATGTCAATACCAGCGCGTCGGATGAGCTCAAAACGCGGTAACAGTTGGAAAAACCAATGGTAGTAAATGTCCGCGCCGTCAGTCGCCAGGACCGCGACCCGCCCCTTATACTCGGCGAGGTTCTGATATCTCCAGTAACGAACGATCGATGAAGTTTTGGGATATAAAGTCCACCTCTGAGCTCGAAAATCCACAGATACGTCATCCAATAATTGGTCATCAGGTGTAATGACGTAACCGGAGCCCCAAACACGACCATTCGGAACCGTTACGACGAACGTTTCCGGCCATTTGTAAATACGGTCCATAGCCAATTGTTGTCTGATCCGACCGCTGGGCGTTTTCGGAAGCGGATTTGGCACAACACAAGCCGCATCGACTTTAATCAATTTTGCGCCAACGTTCTCTCCAGTCATCGCCATCCAATGAGCTGTTGACCGGCATAGGTTGGTTGGCGGATAAATGCTTTCTGTGGCTATCAACGAGCTCGATGGGAACATTTGGTGGAGTCTGCGTGCGCCATATAAAACAAGTTTATTCGGAAGTGTCTTCAGGAACCACCAGACTGTTCTAAGTCGATCTTTAAGAACATTCTTAAGTCGATAGAACAACATGAAGCGTCCCCATTCCGAATCTGGGTCATCCCTCAAGCGAGGCGGCGTCACGTGGCTGGCCTCTTCACAATCCCACCATAGGGATGACGCCGCTCACTATCGATGAGTTATGCTCGCGCTGAAAGAGAAATTCGTCTATAGTGGTCCAGGGACGGCCGCGCTCGGCGTCTTCCGTGAGCTTCAGGGATGGGGACCTCCCTCGGCTCGGCGGATGACGCACAGCTACAAGGAGAGCATTCGGTCCGGCAAACAGCGGGTGGGGCGATGCGAGCGGAGACGATAGCCGTCCATGGCGGCTACGATGGCGATCCGACCACGAAGTCCGTGGCCGTGCCCATTTATCAGACCGTCGCGTACGAGTTCGACAACGCCGATCATGCGGCGGCTTTGTTCGACCTCGAGGCGGAAGGATACCGCTACAGTCGAATAGCCAATCCGACGACCGCGGTGCTCGAAAAGCGCATAGCCGAGCTCGAAGGCGGCGTGGGCGCGCTCAGCGCCGCGACCGGACAGGCGGCTTTGTATTGCGCTTTCGCCAATGTCGCCGACCACGGCGGAACCATCGTCGCCGCGCCGACGCTCTACGGAACCACTCACACGCTTCTCGCGCATGTTCTCCCGCGACAGGGGGTGAACGTCCGCTTCGCCGCGAGCGAAAAGCCTCAGGATATGGCGGAGGCGCTGGACGACAGCACCCGGGCGATCTTCTGCGAGAGCGTCGGCAATCCCGCGGGCAACGTCTGCGACGTCGAGGCGCTGGCCGGAATAGCGCACTCACATGGCGTGCCGTTGATAATAGATAATACCGTCGCCACTCCGGTCCTGCTCAGGCCAATTGAATATGGCGCGGACATTGTGGTCCATTCCTTGACGAAGTTCCTGGGCGGCCACGGGACGACGCTCGGAGGCATGATCGTCGACAGCGGGCAATTCCCTTGGAAGGAACACGCCGCGCGCTTTCCGATGTTCACCGAGCCGGACGCGTCGTACCACGGGCTCGTCTACGCGGACCATTTTGGAAAGAGCGCCTATATCGCGCGGGCTCGCAGCGTCTATCAACGCACCATGGGCGCTGTTCTTGCGCCGATTTCCGCCTTTCTCCTTTTGCAGGGTGTCGAAACGGTCGCGCTACGGGTCGAACGCTGCACGGATAATGCGCGCAAGGTGGCGGAGTTTCTTCTCGCCGACCCTCGTGTCGCCTGGGTCAGTTACCACGGCTTTCCGGACAGCGTCTTTTATCCGCTTGTGGTGAAGTATTTGAACGGCCGCGCGCCGTCGATGTTGGCTTTCGGACTCAAGGGCGGGCTCGCGGCAGGCAAAGCGTTTTATGACGAGCTTCGCCTGATCAAGCGTCTCGTGAACATCGGCGATGCGAAGTCGCTGGCCTGCCATCCTGCCTCCACCACGCACAGGCAGATGTCGCCGTCAGAACAGGCCAAGGCCGGAGTCACTCCTGAATTGATTCGGCTGAGCATCGGCATCGAGCACGTCGATGACATCGTCGCAGATATTGACCATGCCCTCAGTGCTGCGGCGTTACGGCTCCCCCAACAGACAGCCGCCCGGGAAATCGTCGCAGAAGGGGTAATTTCCAATGTATCCTGAGTCTTACTTCGAAGCGATGTTCGGCCAATCGACTGGCGACGAAATCGAAATCGCGTTCGTCAACAATATGTCGGATCAGGCGTTGGTCCCGACGTGGGAGCAGTTCGGGCGGCTCGTTGGCGCATGCGTCGGCGATCGACGCACCCGAATGCGCAGATACACATTACGCGGAATTTCACGCAGCGAGAGGGCGCGCGGCTACCTCGAGCGAACGCACGACGACATAAGCGTCTTATACGCTCGCGGCGCTGATCTGCTGATCGTGACGGGCGCGGAGCCACGCGCAAGTTCATTGAAGGATGAATCATATTGGAGCGAATTTACAAGACTTGTCGATTGGGCGCGTGAACATACGGCATCGGCTCTTTGGTCGTGCCTCGCGGCGCACGGCGTCGCGCTGCATCTTGACGGTATCGAGAGACGCCGCGCGCCGGAAAAGATTAGCGGCGTCTACAGTTTTACAACGACCGCAGATGACTGGTTAATGCGTGGGTCGCCTGACAGGGTTCTGGTTCCGCATTCTAGATATAATGGTCTGGCTCGCGAGGATGTTGAACGGCGAGGGTATACCGTCTCTTCATGGTCAAAGACCGTCGGCTTGGACGTCTTTTGGCGACGTGAGCCGAGCGTTTTCATATGTTGTCAAGGCCATCCGGAATATGACGCAGGAACGCTGTCGCGGGAATATCGCCGCGACGTTCTCCGCTTCCTTTCGCATGAGCGTGAAGACTATCCTCGAATACCCGAGGGCTATTTTGATGTTGAGACGGTCGGACGGCTGGAAGCGTTGAGAGAAACTGTCGCCAAGGAACGCCGCGCGATTTGGACCCAACATTTGGATTTGATCTTGTCGAAAGGCATGCGCCAATCTGGCTGGACGGAGCACGCCGAACGGCTTTTCCGAAATTGGTTGACGCTCGTGACTTGCAACGGTTTGGCGGGGAGCGCCAAGCTCGAGAATCCGTGTGGCTAGGCGCCGCCAGCGCCCCGCTGCGGGCTCGAGGGCGATTGCCCCTGGCGAAAGAGAAATTGATCGGCGCTTGAGCAAACCGGCTGGCCGAGGTCCATCGAGAGGGCCCCAGCGCGCGCTTCGCCGTCGAAACGGCTGAATAAGGTTCGTCCTTCGTTCCCTTCGTCGTCGAACGGGATAATATGCTGTGCATCGAGCAGAAGCGGGTCGCCGTCGGACCAAACAGCGCCTTTCCGCCGCGCCGATTGAGCCAAAAGCGAAAATGGCGGCGAACCGCCAAGCGCCTGAATTTCGTTACGCGCCCTGGCCCAGCCGCGCGATCAACGCCTTCAGCGTCGCCACGGTCGAGGGGTCCGCTTCGCCGTCAATCCGCTCGGGACGGAAATGACGCTGGAAAGCAGTGACGACGCAGCGCGTCTGACGGTCGTAGATCCCGGTGAGTTCCACGCCATAGCCGTAAAGCGCCAACATCGCCTGCAGCGCGCGCACCGGCGGACCTTCCTCCTCGTGGCCGACAATAGGGCCGCCGGTCAAAGGAGCGGGTTCGGTCCAGCAGCCGACTCCGCCGCGCCACAGCCTATCCCACGGGAAGGCCTCGCCCGGATCACGCTTGCGCGCCGGCGCGACGTCCGAATGGGCCAGCACCCGCTCGGGCGCGATCGTCCAGCGCGAGCAGAGCTCGCGCGCGAGCGCGATCGTCGCCGCGATCTGACGTTCCGGAAAGGGGGGTGAGCCGCCGTCGTGGCCGGGATTGACAATTTCGACACCAATCGAGGCGGAGTTGAGATCGCTCTCGCCCTTCCAGTACGCCCGCCCTGCATGCCACGCGCGCTCGCTTTCGGCCACCAGCTGATCGACCGCGCCGTCTTCCCAGATGAAATAATGCGCCGAGACTTCGGAAGCCGGATCCAGGAGCAGCTTCAGCGCCGACTCGCCGCTCGACATGCCAGTGTAGTGCAGAATGACGCAATTCGGCCGGACATGGCCACGGCGCGGGCCGTGGTTGGGCGAGGCGATGAAGCGTCGGGCGAGCGGGCTGTCGGGAGGGCGCGCGTGCGACATTAGTCGGGTCTAACCGATTCCCTCTGGCTGTGGGAGAAGGGAATGGAAGGGCGCCGCGGATCGGCGCGTTGGGCGAGGACGGCTCGCGCGCTCCTGGCGGCGCGCCGTCCTCAATGCCCGTAAGATCAGTAGAATGCGGTGCAGACGCGATTTCCGTTGTAATCATAGGCCCATTGGGCGCAACGACCCGGACCGCCGTAATAGGCCCCGGGCGGCGTCGCTGCGGAGCCGAGCATCGCCCCCGTCGCAGCGCCGATCGCGCCTCCGGCGATCGCGCCTCCGGCGCTGCCATGGGACAGCGCCGAGCCGACCAACGCGCCGCCGGCGCCGCCGATCACGGCGCCGCCCAAGGCGTTTGATTGCTGGGGGGTCTCGCAGCCCGCGACCGACACGGCGGCGGCGAGAGCCAGCGAAAGCGCAAGGACTCTGGTCATACGAATGTTCTCCAATCCCTCTCGCCCAAGTCGGCGGTAAAGTCCGCTTGAATTCGATTCCGCGGTGGCGGCGTCCGCGCGGGCGGGCAGGCCCCGCTTGCCTGTACAATCCCATAATCTCGGTGAAGCTGCAATGAACGACCCTCCGTGGCGAGCCTCGGGGACCTCGCCCTCGGGGACGCGTATCCCGGCCATTTTGCGTGGAACGCGATTGTCCTTGCCCCGCGCTCGGTCCGAGCTTATCCCCTTTAGGGCCAGTCGGCCGGACGGCCGCCGCCTTTGGCGGAGGAAAGTCCGGGCTCCATACGGAAACGGCGCCGGATAACGTCCGGCGGGGGCGACCCCAGGGAAAGCGCCACAGAAAGCAAACCGCCCGAAGCGGGCCGCAAGGCCTTAGCGGACGGCAAGGGTGAAAGGGTGCGGTAAGAGCGCACCGCGCGGGCGGCAACGTCGGCGGCACGGCAAGCCCCGCCGGGAGCAAAACCGAATAGGAGCGACGCGCGGCGCCTTCGGGCGCCGCGGGGCCTCGTCCGTTGGCCTGGTCGCTCGGGTTGGTTGCTCGAGGCGCCCGGCGACGGGCGTCCCAGAGGAATGGCCGTCACGCCGGGGCGATGAACCCCGGCCATACAGAACCCGGCTTACAGGCCGGCTGGCGTTCCCTATCGCTCCGCGTTCAAACGCGGCGCGAGGGGAAACGGATTGGCGATCAAGCGGCGGTCGAAGGCCGCGGAAAGGCGAACATGCTGCGGGCCGACACGGTCATCCCCGCCGGCGCCTGGTCGGGCGCGCCGGCCGACAGCGTGGTGCTCGATTTCGACGAGCGCTATCGCCGCCGCTTCGCGATGAAAGGCGTCGGCGGCCTCGAGTTCCTGCTCGACCTGGCCGAAGCGGCGATGCTGCGCGGCGGCGACGGGTTGAGGCTCGAGGACGGGCGCATCGTCGAGGTGGTCGCGGCGCCCGAACCGCTCGCGGAAGTCCGGGCCGCGGACGCGCTGGCGCTGACCCGTGTCGCCTGGCATCTGGGCAACCGCCACCTGCCGACCGAGCTGACGCCGAAGGCGCTGCGGATCCGGCGCGATCCCGTGATCGAGGCGATGATCCGGGGCCTCGGGGCGCGCGTGATCGCGCTCGAGGCGCCGTTCAATCCCGAAGGCGGCGCCTATGTGCAGGCCGAGGCGAGCGCGCACGAAGCCCATGGAGATGGTCACGGCCACGACCATCATCATGGCCGCCACGGCCATTCGCATCAGCACGATCATGCCGATCACGGCCACGAGCGACACGACCATTCGGAGCGCATCGCCATTCCGAACACGACCGCCATCACGGCCACGAACACGATCATGGACATTAGCGGCGAGGCTGACGGCGGCGCGCCGCTGCCCCTCATGCTCTGGCTTTCGCCGGCGTTTCCCGTCGGCGCCTTCGCCTATTCGCATGGGCTCGAATGGGCGGTCGAGGCCGGCGACATCGTCGACGCGGGCTCGCTCGAAGCCTGGCTGACCGATCTCCTGCAATGCGGCGCGCCGCGGGCCGACGCCATTCTGTTCGCCGTCGCTTTCCGCCTTGCGGCCGCGGCCGACTGGCCGGCGCTCTTGGAGGCCAACGAACTGGCGGTCGCGCTGGCGACGTCGGCCGAGCGGCGCCTGGAGACGACGGCCCAGGGCGCCGCGTTCGTCGCCGCCGCGCGCGCGGCCTGGGATTGCGAGCCTCTGCGCCGGTTGGAAGAGGCGTCCGGCGAACCCCTCGCCTATCCGATCGCGGTCGCCGCCGCCGCCGCGGGCCATGGCCTCGCGCTGGAGACCAGCGTTCAGGCCTTCGCGCTTGCGCTGATCGCCAACCTCGTCTCGGCGGCGGTGCGGCTCGGCCCGATCGGGCAGACCGGCGGCCAGAAAATTCTTGCCGCGCTGCTGCCCGAAATTCGGGCCTTGTCGCGCGAGGCTTCGCGCGCGAGCCTGGCCGATCTCGGCGGCGCGGCCTTTCGCTCCGACATCGCCGCCATGCGTCACGAAACCCAATATTCGAGGCTGTTCCGCTCATGACCAACGCCAGGCAACCGTTGCGCGTGGGAGTCGGCGGCCCGGTCGGCTCCGGCAAGACCGCGCTGATGGAGCAATTGTGCAAGCGGCTCAGCGCCCTGATCGACATCGCCGCCATCACCAACGACATCTACACCAAGGAGGACGCGCGCATCCTGGTCGAGGCGGGCGCGCTTCCGCCCGAGCGCATCATGGGCGTCGAGACCGGCGGCTGCCCGCATACCGCGATCCGCGAGGACGCCTCGATCAACCTCGCCGCGGTCGCCGAGATGCGCAAGCGCTTTCCTGGCCTGGATCTGATCCTGATCGAATCCGGCGGCGACAATCTGGCCGCGACCTTCTCGCCCGAACTCGCCGACATCACCATCTATGTGATCGATGTCTCAGGGGGAGAGAAAATCCCGCGCAAAGGCGGGCCGGGCATCACGCGCTCCGACCTGTTGGTCATCAACAAGATCGACCTCGCCCCTTATGTCGGCGCCTCGCTCGAGGTGATGGCGCGCGACGCGGCGGCGATGCGCAAGGGCCGCCCGTTCGTGATGGCGAACATGAAGACCGGCGAAGGCCTCGAGGCGGTGGTGGATTTTTTAAGGGACAAGGGCGGGCTGGCGATCGCGCCGCAGGCCGCCTGACCGGCCTGCCGCGGCGAGGGCCAACCGCCATTTTCAGGGCGCGGATTCCATAGTTTCAAAAGGTCGCGGCGCCGTTTCCAGCCGGCCCAGCGCGGGGCTGGATGGCGCCCGCGCCCCCGAAGGCGCCGCGCATCCGCCCGGCCGCCAGCCCAACTCCCAGCGGCGCCGGCACGAAGCGGAAGTGGCGCCGCAGACGACATCCATGTGAACTTACCGGAACAGTCGCCCATCGCCGTTTTGAGCCTTTTCAATGGGTTAGGCGTTCGCGGAAGCCGAATTGGGCCGCGAGCCGGAAATGCGGCGCATCCCGCCGTCGCAAATACGAATACGTTGTCGGTCAGTTGATTCATGGCGAAGGGATGGTAGCATGAATTTTGATTTTCAGGAAGGAATTGTTTCGAAGCAAGATCATGCGGTTCGTGTCAGTTGAATGCCGTCATGGCCGAGACATTGGGCGTCCGGAGAAACGCCCGTCTCTCGACGGGCTTTGCCCGGCCATGACCCGGGGGCTGCTTCACCCCTCGACGGAACCCATTCGCCCGTTCGCTTGATGGCGCGCCCGCTTCGTGATCAAACGGGTCAACCCGGCATTCGCCGCGAGCTTCGATCCTCGGGGAGCAACGCGCCGTGCGCGCAATCCCCGCGCCCGATCCACCCACCCCCGCCCGGCGCCCGCGCCCCCAAGGCGCCGCGCATCCGGCCGACCGCCAGCCCGACTCCCAGCGGCACCGACACGAAGCGGACGTGGCGCCGAGACGAAATCCATGTGAACTTACCGGAACAGTCGCCCATCCACGTTTTGAGCGTTTTCAAGAGGTTAGGCGTTCGCCGAAGCCCAATCGGGCGGCGAGCCGGAAAGGGGCGGCATCCCCCGGCCGCAAATGTTAATACGTTGTAACTCGGTTGATTCATGGCGAAGGGATGGTAGCATGATTTCTGATTTTCAGGAAGAAATTGCTTCGAAGAAGATCATGCAGTTCGTGTTGGTTTAACACCGTCATGGCCGGGATCGTCCCGGCCATCCACGCCCAGGGCCCTGGAGGGAACGTCGAAGGCGATCCCTCGACGGCCCGCGAACGAGGCGGCGCGAAGCCTTTTCCCTTAACGGCGGTTGAGCCGCGTCGAATGGCCGGGACATAGGGCGCCCCGAGGAACGCCCGTCTCTCGACCGAGCTGTGCCCGGCCATGACGCGGGGGGCTCTTCACGCCTCGACCGAAGCCCACTCGCCCATTCGCTTGCTGGCGCGCCCGCTTCGTGATCAAACGGGGTCAACCCGGCATTCGCCGCGAGCTTCGATCATTGGGGAGCAACGCGCCGTGGCGCCGCAATCGCCCGCGCCCGATCCACCCACCCCCGTGCCGGCGCCGCCCTGGCCGCCGTCGACCTCCGACCTGCCGCCGATCGCGGCCAAGGCCGACGATCTGGAGGCGATCAAGAAGGCGGTCGAGGACGCGGCTTCGGTCGGCGGGGCCTTGTGGCTCTCCTATCTGTTCGTCCTGTTCTATCTCGCGGTCGCCGCGGGCGCGGTGACGCATGCCGATCTCTTTTTCGAGCATCCGGTCAAGCTGCCGTTCCTCAACATCGAACTGCCGCTGCTCGCCTTCTTCTTCTTGGCGCCGATCCTGTTCCTCATCGTCCACGCCTATACGCTGGTGCATCTGGTGATGCTGTCCGACAAGGCGAAGAGATTCCATCAGGCGCTGCACGACCAGATCGGCGATGACGACGATAAAGCCAAGGAGCGGCCCCCCGGCCGCGCGGCGATTCGCGCCGGCCTGCAGCGGCAATTGCCGAGCAACATCTTCGTCCAGTTTCTCGCCGGGCCGCCGGACATTCGCGCCAGCCTGTTCGGCTGGATGCTCCGGGGAATCGCCTGGTCGACGCTGGTCATCGCGCCGATCCTTCTGCTGCTCATGATGCAAATCCAGTTCCTGCCGTTTCACAGCTCCTTCATCACCTGGACCCATCGCCTTGCGCTCCTCGCCGATCTGGGGCTCTTGTGGTGGCTGTGGCGCGAGATTCTTTCCGGGCGCGCGGCTGACGGTCGGCGCCGCCCGGCCTCCTGGGGCTGGACCGGTCTCGGCTTCGCGCTCAGCGCCTGCGCCGTCCTGTTCTCCTGGACCGCCGCGACGTTCCCCGGCGAGTGGCAGGAAGGCCATTTGACCAACGGGGACGGATTGGGAGGTTCAATTTCGCTCCATGATGTGATCTTCAACCTTCCCGTCGACCCCACGACTCGCCGGCGCCGGCTCCCGTTTTCCAGCACGCTCGTCCTGTCCGGACTCAACGTCTATGAAGGCCTCAGGATCGACGATCCCGAGAAGGCCAAATGGCGGGACTACGTCTTTCTGCGCCCGCGGCCGCGATCTGAATGGCGCGATCCTCGATCTCGCCAATTTGCAGAAGGTCGACTTCGAGGGCGCATATCTGCGGCGCGCGTCGCTCGATGGCGCGCAACTTCAGGGCGCGTCGCTCAAGGGGGCGCAGCTTCAGGGCGCAGACGCTCAATAGGGCGCAGCTTCAGGGCGCGACGCTCAGTTTCGCGCAGCTTCAGGATTCGAAGCTCAATAGCGCGCGGGCTCGGGGCGCGACGCTCGATCACGCCGAGCTTCAGGGCGCGACGCTCGATGGCGCCCAGCTTCAGGGCGCGCAGCTCGACAGTGCGCGCCTTCAGGGCGCGTCGCTCGACAACGCGCAGCTTCAGGGCGCGTCGCTTCGCGGCGCAACGCTTCAGCACGCGTCGCTCCAGAACACGCAACTTCAGGGCGCGTCTCTCAACGGGGCGCAACTTCAGGGCGCCTCGCTCGTCGGGGCGCGGCTTCAGGGCGCATCGCTGAATGGCGCGCAGCTTCAGAGCGCGTTGCTCGATGGGGCGCAGCTTCAGGGCGCATCGCTTACCGCAGCGCGTCTTGACGACGATTTATTGAAAGCCGGCCACGTCGACGACGCGGCTTACGCCGGCGCGCTGGCGGCGGAACTCAAGACGCTTGTGTGCTTGGGCGGCGAAGACGCGACCTATGTCTTTCGTGGGCTCCTTTCCTCCGGCCAGCTTGCCGCCGCCGGCCCGGAAGCGCCGGCGCTCATCGATTTCATCATGAGCAAAGATTGTCCGGTCTCCGCTTCGCTGACCGCCGCCGACAAGTCGAGCCTTCTGCGCATAAAGCAAAACGCGCCCCAGACGCCGGGAGGCTGAACTTCGTCGCCGCCGTCATTGCGAGGAGCCCGATAGGGCGACGCGGCAATCCAGGCGTCGGAGGGTGGCTGCGGCCGTGGATTGCTTCGCTGCGCTCGCAATGACGAACGCGGTTCCATTCCGGTCGAAACACGCCCCCTATTGCTTCACCCCGTTCACGTAGCGGCCGGCCATCTTGCCGTGAAAATCGAATTGGACCGCCCGGATGTCGCCCCAGAGACGCACGGCGTCCGTGGCGACGTAGGTCTTGGTGTAGGTCGGGGGTTGAGGCGCCTTGCCCATGCTCTCCTCGGCGTGCGCTCAAATGAGGCTTCGGTGACGAATTGCGTCGGAATTGATTGCGATCGTGAGTGCGATCGACCTTCATAATGCAACGATCGAAGATCCGCCATCGCCGCCGCGGGCGCGACCTGAAGGGTGGCGCGCGCCGATGCGCGAAGGCCCGCGACTTCGATCTCGTCCGGCCCGCCCTCATCCGGCGCTTCGCGCTGCCTTGTCCCGCCTCGCGGGAGAAGAGATCGATGCCGTTGCGTCAGCGCGTCGCTCGGCTGGGACGGATGCTGGTTGCCGTTGCGTCAGGCGGCGCGAGCGCGCGAACGGGCGCGATCCCCCGCGGACCGCCTCATTTTCGCGCTTCCGTCGCTATAGCGTCGCGATCCTTGCGGCCCGCGGAAAATAGCGAAATAATGCCGTTGTGAGTCAGGTTTGTTCGGACACGCGATGACGCTTCGACTGTCGATCGAGAACATGGATCGATTGCCCGACGGCGGACCGTTGCGGGTCGAGGTGAAGGGGCGCGGGCTCGATCTCGGGCGCGACGCGCATCTCGACTGGACGCTGCCCGATCCGAGCCGGACCGTCTCGAGCAAGCATTGCGAGATCCGCTTTCGCGACGGCGGCTATTGGCTGCACGACGTGTCGACCAACGGCACGTTCGTCAATGGCGCGCAATTCCGGCTCGACGGGCCGTACATGCTGCGCGACGGCGACCGGCTCGCGATCGGTCCCTACATCATCGCGGTCGCGGTCCAGGGACAGGCCGCATCGGCGGCGGCGGGGTTCGCCGGCGCCGCGCCGGCGGCGGCGATGTCGGGCGACGTCTGGGGCGCGGTCGGGGAAGCGGCGGCGCCGGACGATCGCGCCGCCTACCGCATCCAGGAGCGCCGGGAACGCCCCCCCGATTTTCTCGACTTCGCCGCCTCGGTGTCGCCCGCCGAACCCGCTCCCGATCTTTCCGCCCCTCTGACGCCCGGACTCGACGACTGGCTGAGCGCAAGGCCGGCGCCGCCTCCGCCGGCCGCGGCCGCGCCGCCGCCGACGCCGACCCCGCGCCGGGCGCCGCCGCCGCCCCCGCCGCCGCTCGCGGAGGCTCAGCCGCTCGAGCCGCGCGCGCCCGCGGGCGAAGCCGGAGCGGAGATCATCGCCCGCATCGCGCGCGCGGCCGGAATCCCCGAGGCCGCGCTCGCCGGGCGCGACCCGCAGGCGCTCGCCGAAACGATCGGCGCCGTCATTCGCTCGACCGCGCGGAATCTGGCGCAGCTCCTCGCCTCGCGCGCCGAATCGAAAACGCTGATGCGCTCGTCGAGCCGCACCATGGTGCGCGCGTTCGAAAACAATCCGCTCAAATTCGCCGCCACGCCCGAGGAGGCGCTGGCGATCATGTTCGGGCCGCCGACGCGCTCTTACCTCGACGCGCTGACGACGATCGAGACGAGCTTCGCCGACATCAAGGCGCACGAAGTGCTGACCTTCGGCGCGATGCAGGCGGCGCTCGACGCGCTGTTCGAGGATCTGGCGCCGGAACGGATCGACCGCTCGGTCGAATCCGATCACGGCCTCGCCAGTCTTGTGGGATCGCGCAAGGCGAAATTGTGGGACATCTATCTCGAGAGGTGGCGCGCCAAGACGAAACGATCGGACGGGCGCCTCGCGGAGGCCTATATGACGCTGTTCGCCGAGGCCTATGATCGGTTGCAGAAAAAGACGCCGTGACCGTGCGGGGCCGCCGGCGCGAGCGGGATAGCGAAGCGGGAGCGCGGCGGCCGGAGGGGGAAGAGCGGGCATGTCTTGGAACGCCAAAGTGCACTGGACCGAGGGCCTGTTTCTCAGGCCGCATCATCTCCAGCAGGCCGATCGCTACCTCGAAACCGCGATCGAGAGCCGCACGCGGCATGTGACGCCCTACCCCTGGGGCTTCGCGGCGCTGGAGATCGACCGCGATCTCGCCCAGCAGAGCAAGTTCGGACTGCGCCGGGCGTCGGGCGTGATGCCCGACGGCGGGCTGTTCGATTTTCCCGGCGAAGGCCCGGCGCCGGCGCCGATCGAGGTCCCGGAGGCGGCCGCGGGCCAGCTGGTCTGGCTGACCGTGCCCGCGCGCGCCGCCAATTCGCGCGAGGTCAGCCCCGAGAAGGCCGAGAACGCGGCCCGCTATGTCGTCGGCGCGGAGACCGTCATCGACTCGACCTCGCACCTGCGGGTCGAGGAGGAGATCGAGGTCGCCTATCCGCGCCTCGCCTACGAAATCCGCAAGACCGCCAAGCCCGGCTACGCCGGGCTGCCGATCGCGCGCATCGTCGAGGTGCATGACCGCACCCTGGTGTTCGACGAGAAATTCGCCCCGCCGCTGCTGGTCTGCGCCGCCCATCCGACGGTCGAAGGCTGGCTCGACCGCGTGATCGGCTGGATCGGCAACAAGCTCGACGAGCTGGCGCGCTTCGCCAGCGACGCGACGGCGGGCGGCGGCTTGCAGAGCGCCGACTATCTGATGCTGCAAATGCTGAACCGGGAGATTCCGGTCCTCAAGCACTTCCGCGCGCTCGCGCTATGTCCATCCCGAGCGCCTGTACGAGGAACTGCTGCGGATCGCCGGCGAGCTCGCGACCTTCGCCACCCAGGAACGGCGCGCGCGCGAATACGGCGTCTACAATCACGACGATCTGGAAAGCGTCTTCGCGCCCGTGCTGCGCGACATCCAGGATTTCCTGAGCGCCCGGCTCGATCGCCGCGCCATCCGTCTCGAGCTGATCGAGCGCGGGCCCAACGCCTATATTTCGACCATCAAGGACCGAACGCTGTTCCGCAACGCGACGCTGGTGCTCGAGGTGTCGGCGCGGCGGCCGCTGACCGAGATCCAGCAGAATCTGCCCGCCTTCCTCAAGGTCGGACCCAACACCAAGATGAACGAGATCGTGCACGCGCATCTGCCGGGCGTCGCGGTCGTGCATCTGCCGACGCCGCCGCCGCAGATTCGCGCCATCAGCGACCACGTCTATTTCTATCTCGATCGGACGTCTCCGCTGTGGCCCGAGTTCAGCGTCGCCAGCGCGATCGGCATGCATTTCGCCGGCGACTGGCCCGAACTCCAGATGGAGCTCTGGGCGGTCAGGGAAGACAAGCGATGACCGACAACGATGATCCGTTCGGCCGCTCCGACCGAACCATCATTCGCCCCAACCCCGGCGGGCGACGGCCGGCGGCGCCCCCCGCGCCCCCGAACGCGCCCGGCGCCGTTCCTCCCAGTCCCGGCGGCGCGCCCCCGGCCTCGGCGCCGACGCCCCCGGTCAGCTACCCGCCGCCCCCCTACCCCGCGGCGCCGTGCGCCGCGCGCCGCGCCCACGCCCCCCGCCCAGCCCAACTGGGACGCGTGGATGACGCCTCAGCCCGCCAGTCCCTACCTGCAGGCGGGCGCGCAGTCGCTGCCGATGACCCCGGCGCCGTTGTCGCCGCATGTCTCGGCGGACCTCGTGACCGTCACGACCAACCCGCTGATGCGCGCCGCCGCCTCGCTGTTGCTGATGCTCGGTCGGCTGCGCGCGTCGCTGGCGCGCGCCGGCACGGGCCAGCTGATGGATCAGGTCGCGCAGGCGATCCAGCAGTTCGAGGCCGAGGCGCGCGCGGCCGGCGCTCCCGCCGATCAGGTCGCCAGCGCCAAATACGCGCTCGCGGCCACCGCCGACGACATCGTGCAGAATCTGCCGACCGACGACCGCCAGATCTGGACCCAGTACAGCATGCTGGTGCGCTTCTTCGGCGAGCGGACCGGCGGCGTGAAATTCTTTCAGGAGCTCGAGCGCGCCAAGCAGAACCCGGCGGTCAATCTCGGCCTTCTCGAAGTGATGCACGCGTGCCTGTGTCTCGGCTTCGAAGGCGTCTACCGCACCGCCGGCGGCGCGGGCGCGTTGCAGGGCGTTCGCCGCGATCTGTACGAGACGATCCGGCGCGCCCAGCCGAAGACGATCGAGGACCTGTCGCCGCACTGGCGCGGTCAGACGATCGCGCTCGCCGGCAGCCGCTTTCAGGCCCCGGTCTGGGCCGGCGCGGCGCTCGCCGGCGTGATCCTGCTCGGCGCCTATATTCTCCTGCGCAATCTGCTCAGCGGCCAGGCCGAGGCGCTCGCGCTCAAGATGGCTCAGGCGCATCCCGACACGCCGATCGTCATCGCGCGTCCGGTCGCGGTCAAGCCGCCTCCCGACGCGCCGCCCAGGGTCTCGACCCAGCTCGAACGCATCCGCGCCGCGCTGGCCAACGAGATTCTCGCCGGCAAGCTCAGCGCCGATCAGACCGCCACCACGATCTTCGTTCGCATCGGCAGCCTGGTGCTGTTTCCCTCGGGCGGAGCGCAGGTCAACAGCTCTTTCGCGCCGATCGCCAAGAAGATCGCGGCCGCGCTCGACAAGGAGCCCGGCGCGATCCACATCGACGGCTACACCGACACCGATCCGATCCATACCGTCGCCTTTCCCTCGAATTTCGAACTCTCGGAAGCGCGCGCGAAATCGGTCGCGGCCATGATGAAGACGAGCCTCGCCCATCCGGAGCGCGTCACGGTTTCGGGCAAGGGCGACAGCGATCCGGTCGCCCCCAACGACGTCGAACAGAACAAGTCGAAGAACCGTCGGGTGGAGATTTCCATCCCGCGCGCCGACTGAGCGGGACGAACCGCAAGTCCCGCAGTCGAGAAAGGAGCGTCCGTTTCGATGACGATCGTCGCCTGGCTCTGGATCGCGCTCAGCGTCGCCGCCGCGCTCGTTCTCTCGGCGCTGATCTGGCTCGCCGGTCCGCTCGTCGCCATCGGCGACGCCGCAGCCGTTCGAGAGCGTGTGGGTGCGGCTCACCCTCATCCTCCTGATCCTCCTGCTCGTCGGCGGCACGATCGCCTGGCGCGTCATCGCCCGCCGCCGCGCCGCGGCGGCGATCGAGACGGCGATGACGGCGACGGTCCAGGAGGAAAGCGACGCGCCGATCCTGAAGGAAAAGATGGAGGACGCGCTCGCGACCCTCAAGCGCACGGGGAAGTCGTCCGCCGGCGCCCTCTACGATCTGCCGTGGTATCTCATCATCGGGCCGCCCGGCGCCGGCAAGACGACGGCGCTGGTCAATTCCGGATTGAAGTTTCCGCTCGCCGACGACGGCGCGGCGAAGGCGATCCAGGGGGTCGGGGGCACGCGATACTGCGACTGGTGGTTCACCGACGCCGCGGTGCTGATCGACACCGCCGGCCGCTATACGACCCAGGATTCCGACGCCAAGGTCGATCGCAGGAGCTGGCTCGCCTTTCTCGACATGCTGCGCAAGAACCGCCCGCGCCAACCGATCAACGGCGTCATCATCGCGATCAGCATCGCCGACGTCCTCAGTCTGTCCGCCGCCGAAGTCGGCCGCCCACGCCGACGCGATCCGCAAGCGCCTGGCGGAACTGCATGAAGAGCTGAAGGTCGACTTCCCGGTCTATGCGGTCTTCACCAAGATGGATCTGATCGTCGGCTTCACCCAATATTTCGCCGATCTCGACGAAGCCAAGCGCGAGGCGGTGTGGGGCGCGACGTTCCAGACCGCCGACAAGAAGGCGAACAACGTCGGCAAGGCGCCGGAAGAGATCGATCTGCTGATCCAGCGCATTTCCGAAAGAATGCCCGAGCGCCTGCAGGAAGAGCCGGACCTGCGTTCGCGCGCGATCCTGTTCGGACTGCCCTCCCAGCTCGGCGCGATCCGCAAGCCGATCGTCGATTTCCTCAACCGCATCTTCGAGCCGACGCGCTACCAGACGACGGCGACGCTGCGCGGATTCTATTTCACCTCGGGCACGCAAGAAGGCACGCCCTTCGACGCGGTGATCGGCGCGCTGCAAAGGAGCTATGGCGTCGAAAGCGCCGGCGCGTCGCCGTTCTCCGGGACCGGCAAGAGCTACTTCCTGCACGATCTGCTCGCCAAGGTGGTGTTCGGGGAGGCGGGGTGGGTCTCGACCAACATCGCCGCGGTGCGCCGCTCGATCGCGCTGCGCGTCGCGGCCTTCGCCCTGATCAGCCTCGCCACGGCGGGCGTGCTCGGGTTGTGGTGGATGAGCTATGCGCGCAACGCGGCGCTGATCGCGGCGACCGATCGCGCCGTCGACGACTATGTCGCGGCCGCGGGCCCGTTGATCAAGCAGAATACCGTCGCCGACCCCAACCTGCTGCCGATCTACGAGTTGCTCGGCCCCTTGCCGAACCTGCCGGTCGGCTACGCGCGCCGCGACCAGGCGACGCCGGTCGGCCAGACCTTCGGCCTCAGCCAACGGTCGCGGCTGCAGAATTCTTCGGAGGAGATGTACCAGCAGGCGCTCGAACGGCTGATGCGGCCGAGGCTGGTCCTGTCGCTGGAGCAACAGATCCAGAAGAACATCGACGATCCGACCTTTGTCTACGAGGCGCTCAAGGTCTATCTGATGCTCGGCGGCAAGGCGCCGAGAGTCGACAAGAACCTGATCGTCTCCTGGTTCACGCGCGACTGGGAGGAGCGCGCCTTTCCCGGCGCGCCCTACGCGCAAGGCCGGGCGCTGCTGCGAGCCCACCTCGAGGCGATGCTCGACATGGATCCGGGCGGGGCGAGCAAGGTCTCGCTCAACGGCCCGCTGGTCCAGCAGGCGCAGGCGACTTTGGCGCGCATGCGCGTTTCCGAGCGGGCCTACACGCTGCTGAAGTCCGAGGCGCACAACCTGGCGCTCGAGGACTGGGTCGCTTCGCAGCGCGGCGGACCCGACATGGCGCTGGTCTTCGAGGCTGCGAATGGAGCAAGCCTCGATACCGTGCGGGTGCCCGGATTCCTCACCTACGAGGGCTTTTACGCCGCGCTGCTCGACCGCATGCCCACGATCGCCGACAAGTTGCAGAAGGAGAACTGGGTTCTCGGCGCCTCCGGCGATCAGGGCGCGGTCAAGCAGCAATACGCCAGCCTGTTCCCCGACATTCTCGACCTCTACGGCAAGGACTTCCTCAGCGCCTGGACCGCCGCGCTCGCCAATCTGCAACTGCGGCCGCTGCTCGCCGACAAACCGAAATATCTCAGGCTCAGCGCCGCCTCGGCGCCGACGTCGCCGATCCTTCAGATCTTCGAATCGGTTCGCAACGAGACCGCGCTGACGCGCGAGCGTCCGAAACCGCCGCAGGCCGGCGGAGCGGTCGCCGACCAAGCCAAAAAGGACGCTCTCCAGGCCGCGGGCTCGCGGCTCGGCTCGGCGGGACGCGAAGCGATCGATCTGGCGATGAAGTCCCAGCGCAAGGCCGGCGATCCGCCGCCGGAAGTTCCCGGCGCCGCGATCGAAGCCAATTTCAAGCCGTTCCAGATTCTGGTCGACGGCCAGCCAGGCACGCGGCCGATCGACGCGCTGCTCGCCAATCTCAACGAACTTTATCACCAGCTGGCCCTGGCGGCGGAGAATCCCGCTCAGGCCAAGCAGGCGCTCGAACAGGTCGAGGTTCAGGTGGCGAGCCTCAGATCAAACGTGACGCGGCTGCCGCAACCGCTGGCCGGAATGATGGACAAGGTCGCCAAGGACGCCGCCGGCGACGCCAACACGAGTTCCATCGCGCAGATTTCCGAATCCATGGCTCAAGACGTCACCGGGCCTTGCCAGCAGATCGTCGGCGGCCGCTATCCGTTCGCCAAGACCGAACGCGACGTGCCGATGGCGGACTTCGCCAGAATTTTCGCGCCCGGCGGCGTAATCGACCGGTTCTTTTCGGCCAATCTCGAGCCGCTGGTCAATCGGACCGGCAAAACCTGGACCTGGCGACCCAACCCGAACCTGACCCGCAAGCTGTCGGACGCGACCCTGCATGAATTCCAGCGCGCGGCCGAAATCCGCGACGCGTTCTTCCCGACCGGCGGCAGCGCGCCGAACCTCAGCCTGGAGGTGAAGCCCCTGACTTTGAGCGCCGACGCTCAGACCGCCACGCTTTCGATCAACGGAACCAACGTCGTCGCCCAGCAGGGCGTCAACACCCCGGCCAATGTGCAATGGCCGGGCGCAGGGGCCGGCGCGGCCTCGATCGTCATGGCCCCCGACATGCCGGATCGCAAGTCCAATCTCGAGCGCAACGGCCCGTGGGCGTTTTTCAGGCTCGTCGACGCGGGCTCGCCGCCGATCCAGAGCGGCAATGCGGTCAAGGTCAGTTTCGTCGTCGGCGGACGCGAAGTGTCCTATCAGTTTTCTTCCGCCTCGCTCGTCAATCCCCTCAGCATGTCCTCGCTGCGGCAGTTCAAGTGCCCCAACGGATTGTGAGGTCCGATGCCCGCGGGTATTTTCGGTAAGCTGCCGGCCAAGAGAGACTTCGTCGCCGTCAATGCGGAGCGCCGGTTTCTCGAGGTCTGGGAGGCCTGGCTCCAGGCGAGCGTGGCGACCTCGAAGCAGCTGCTGGGCCCGGAGTGGAGCGAGGTCTACAACCGCGCGCCGATCTGGCGCTTCTGGCTCGGCGCCGACTTTTGCGGCGAGGCCATGATCGGGGCTGTTGCGCCCTCGGTCGACGGCGTCGGGCGTTATTTTCCGCTCGCTGTCTTTGTTGGCGAGGGTCAGGAATCGCTCGCGCCGCCCGAACTCGACGCCAACGATCAATGGTGCGAAGCCGCCGAGGCCATTCTGCTCGACGCGCTGGAGCCCGGGGCCTCGCTCGAGACCATCTCCCGCAAGGTCGCGGCGATGCCGGCGCCCTCCTTGCAATCGCGGTCGGACGAGGTCGCTGGTCTCGAGGAACTGCCGGAGGGCGGCGTGCTCATTCGCGGGATCGATCGGCGATTGTCGCTCGCCTTCCTTGCCGCGCGGCGTTTCGGCTATCGCCGCATCTTCGCTGCGCAATCCTTCTGGTGGACCATCGGCGGCGAAGGGTTCCCGCCGCTGGCGTTGTCGCTCGTCGGCCTGCCGCTGCCGACGCGCTACGCCGACATGCTGACGGGCGCGTTTGCGAGCGAGCGCGCGACTGTCGAAGGGGGCGGCGCGTGACGAGCGTGTTCGCTTTCCGCACCGCCATGGTCAGCCATATCGGCCTGGCGCGCGAGCTCAACGAGGACAGCGTGCTCGCCAGGCCGGAGATCGGCCTGTGGGCGGTCGCCGACGGCATGGGCGGCCATGGCGGCGGCGATGTCGCGAGCCGCGCCGTCGTCGAGGCGTTACGGTCGCTCCCGCCGCAATCGTCCGCTTCGGATCTGCTCGACGCGTTCGAGCGCTGCATTGTCGGCGTCAACGCCCAGTTGCGCGCGCTCGCTCGTTCGCGCGGAGCCTCGGTCATGGGCACGACATTGGCCGCGCTCATGGTCCACGGAGCGCATTTCGCCTGCGTCTGGTGCGGCGACAGCCGCGTCTATCTTCGTCGCGGCGGCGAGCTTTCGCAGCTTTCGCGCGATCATTCCGAGGTGCAGGAGCTGATCGAGCGCGGCGTGCTCGACAAGGACGAGGCGCGAATCTGGCCGCGGCGCAACGTGGTGACGCGCGCGCTTGGCGTTGGCGATCAGGCTGAACTCGAAATCGTCGACGGGCCCGGCTATGCCGGCGATCGTTTCCTGGTCTGCAGCGACGGGTTGACGACCCATGTCGCCGACCATGAAATCGCGACCTTGCTCGCCGCCGACGATCCGCAGCAGGCCCGCGACGACCTGCTGGCGATGACGCTGCGGCGCGGAGCCAGCGACAATGTCTCGCTCATTGTCGTCGACTTCGAGGAGGATGGCCGCAATGCGCGCTCCGACGGCGCCACGCGCGTGGAAATCCCGGCGCGAGACGCGGGCGGATGAGCCTGCGCTAATTCGCCGCCTCGCTGAGGGCGGCGTCGATGATCGCCTTGGCGGCTGGATAGGCGGCGATCTCGGCGGCGGTGGCGCCTGCGCTCGAAACGCCGCCGGCGGCGGCCGCGACGGGCATGGCTTGGCTCGGCGCCAGCGACGCCGCCGCGGACTGGATCTCCGCGCCGAGATGCGGCAAGGGGTCGACCGCGACGCCGCTGGCGTAGAACTCGAAATGCAGATGCGGCCCGGTCGACAGGCCGGTATTGCCAGAAAGCGCGATGATGTCGCCCTGCTTGACTTCGGCGCCCGGCTTGATCGAGGCGGGAATTTCCGAGAGGTGCGAATAGGACGTCTCGAATCCGGCGTGCTGGATGCGAACGTGATTGCCGAATCCGGAGACCGGTCCGGCGATTTCCACTTTCCCGTCCGCCGCCGCGCGCACCGGCGAACCGACCGCCGCCCCGAAGTCGATTCCCGCGTGCAGCCGCAGAATGTGCAGGATCGGATGGAATCGCATGCCGAACAGCGACGTCACCGGCGCGCCCTTGATCGGCGCGAGAATGCCGTTGACGCTGGTCGCGCCGCTGTTGCCGAGACTCTCCGGCGTCGGGCCGGCCTTGCTCTCGCCGCCGCCCTTCGGCTCGAAGCAGCGAAACGCGCCGCCGGCCGCCTCGAAGGAATAGCAGTCGACCGCCAGCGCGCCGCCGCGCAGACCGACGTAGACGATCCTGCCGGCCAGCTTCGCTTTGTCGCGAAAGTCCCGCTCGAATATCGCGCGCACGGTTTCGTCGGCTTGCAGCGGCGACTTGAGATCGGTGAGGCGGCTGATGAGCTGGATCGCTTCGCGAATGACCGGCTCGGGCATGCCGTTGCGCAATCCGGCGCTGTAGACGCCGTCGGCGAGATTGAAATGCAGCGCGGCGTCCGCCGCTTTGCCGGAGTCGTCGAGCATTCCCGATGGGATCGTCGGCTCGGCGCCTTCGCCGTAACCGCTGTCGCCGAGGGCGATCGTGCCGACGTATTCTCCGCTCTCGAAGATCGCGACCTGCATCGCCCGATAGTCGCCGCTCGCGTCGAGCGCGCCGACCGCGAGGGCGACGCTTTGCGGCGGCAAGGTCTGAACGTTGAAGGTCGCCTTGGCGGCGCTCTCGACCTGGCGCGCGCTGTCCTCGGCAAAGCCGTTGGCGACGAGCAGATCGCCGATTTTCTCGGCGACGATCGTCTTGAGGATCGCTTCCTTGAGTTGCGGCCGACCTTGCATCCCGCCCGCGCCGACTTCGAGCTGGTTGCTGTTCTCGGTCGTCAGAACCAGGCTTTGAGCGTCGTCTGGCGTATCGGCGCCGCCGTCGTCGTCCGAGCCGGCTTCGATCTGCGCTTGGGTTTGGGTCCCCGCCAACTGCGCCGAATTCATCGCCAATTGAGCGGCGAGCGCGTCGGCTTCCTGGCCCGCTTCTGGAAACTTGCCCATGTAGCCGCCGCTGGTCGAAATGAGCGTCGAGCTGATGTAGTAGGCCTGCGCGTCGGCTCTCGGCGCGTCCGCCGCCAGCCTGGCCGGGACGGCGATGCGCAGCTCCTTGGGCGCCGAAACCGCGCCGCGGCGCACCACGACGGGATCGCCGGGCAAGTCGATGATGGTCGATATCCTTCCAGCCGGCCGCGGTTTCGTCGCCGCCGCGGCCGGGCTTGTGCTGTTCGACGCCTGCCGTCGCGAACGGCTGCGCCGGGCGATGGCGGGCGAGACGCCAGCCGATCAGGCCGGCGCAGACGCAGAAGACCACAAGCGAACTCGCCAAGGCGATAGCGCCGCCGCGTCGGGTCATCGACTGTTCCTTGCGCCTCGCCCTTCGTTTCTGGCTCCCGCCGCCCGTCCCTGGCCTAAATCGGAACTCGGGCGGCGGCAAGACCGCCGGCGGAGAAATCCCGGACCAGAACTCAACACGGAGCGAGAAGGATTGGAACTCGCAGACTTGCGCGTTTTCTTGTAACTTTTCCGCGATGGCAAACATTAATTCAGGACCGCCGGGGCCGCAATTTCGCAAAGGAGGCCGCATGCGCGCGATCTCGTTTCACGCAGTCGTGCGAGGGACGCTGGCGGGGCTGGTCTTCGCGCTGCTCGCGGCGGGTCCCGCGCAAGCCCAGAGGGCGGCAGGATTCGGAGCCCCCGGCGGTTCGCCCGGAACGACCGGGACCGACCGGGACGACCGGGACCACCGGGACCACCGGAACGACCGGGACCACCGGGACGACCGGAACGACCGGCGCGTCGTCCAGTTCATCCTCGAGCGCTTCGTCCGCCCCGGCGCCGCCCCGCGCCGGCTCCGCGCCGTCGGGGGGCGGTCATGGTCCGGTGGTTGAGAATCGCCCGTCGCCGTCTCCTACCCCCGCGTCCTGCGGCGAGAGCGGCCTCAGGCTCCAGCAGCCTTCCGCCGCCGAGAATCCGAACCGGGCGGTCGCGGAATTGTCGCGCGCTACCCGGAAATACCTTGAAGAATGTCGGTGCGCCGAACAGCAATGCGTGGCCGACGCGCTCGATCAATACGCCCAGGCCCGCTCGCCGTCGTCGCGCCGCGCTTGCCGAAACCGCTGCGGAACCTGCCGAAAATCGTCGCCCGGGCTGCGCGCCAGGTTCGAGACGCCCAAACCAAGACGCAAGCCGTCGCCGCCTTGGATCGAGCCATCGCCGCCATTCACAAGGATATTTCCCTGGTTCGCTCCGAGGACGTCGAAACCCAGAAGCGCCAGACCCGCAGCGGAAACCTCGTGGCGGGGACCTTGAACCTCGCAAGTCTTGCGCTCGTCAATTCGGGAGGGCTCTAGCGTCAGCCGGCGCCGGGCCGGACCTTGACTCGACGATTGCGGGGCGGCATCCGAGACGCGTTCGTTTCCTTCGGGATGGCGCCGATGAATGCGCGGTGCGCGACCTTGAATGCCAGCGCCAGTTCGGCAAGCGGCCGGCGCTGGCGGTGGACGCTCAGCTTCGTCCGCCAGGTCGCGATTGTGGCGGCGCTGGCGTTTGCGAGCCTGCCGGCGCTGGCGGAAAGCCGCTTCGCGCTGGTGATCGGCAACGGCGCCTACCGGGCCGTTCCGGAACTCGTCAATCCGCCCAACGACGCCAGGGACGTCGCCGAGGCGCTCAAGTCTCTGGGCTTCAAGGTCACGTTGGGGGTCGACCTCGATCAGGCCGAGATGCAGCAGGCCATCGCCGCGTTCGCGTCCAGCGCGGCCGGCGCCGACGCGTCCTTGTTCTATTTCGCCGGACACGGGCTTCAGTTCGCCGGGCGCAATTATCTGATCCCGGTCGACGCGCGGCTGCACAGCGTCGCCGACATTGAAAAGCGCGCCATCCCTCTCGACGAGGTGCTCGGCGCGCTGAAGAAGGACACGGGAATCCATCTGGTGTTTCTCGACGCGTGCCGGAGCAATCCGTTCGCCGGCGCGGGCGTAACGCTGCCAGAGTCGGGGCTGGCGCGCGTCGGCAAGCTTCCCGGGTTCTTCACCGCGTTCGCCACCCAGCCCGACAACGTCGCCTACGACGGGGCCGGCCGCAACAGCCCGTTCGCGCGGGCGCTGCTCGGGCATGTGGCCACGCCGGGCTTGGACATCTCGAGCATGATGATCGCGGTGCGCAACGACGTCTTCGCCTCCACCGGCGGTCAGCAGGTCCCTGCCGACGAGTTGCTGCTGACTCGGCAGTTCTATTTCGCCGGAAACGCCGCGACCGAAGAATCGCCTGAAACGCAGTTGTGGCGGCTCGCTGGCGGCGAACGCGATCCGAATCTGCTCACGGCCTATCTCGATCGCTATCCGGACGGACCGCATGCCGCCGACGTGCGGTCGCTGCTGGCCGAGGCGGGAAAGACCGCCAAGAGGCTGTCGCCGGCGCAGGGCGACGTCGAGGAGCTGCTGTGGTCGCTCGCCCGCAGCGGCCGGCAAGCGCGTCTGGCCGAGCTCTATCTCGCGCGCTATCCGGACGGCGCGCATGTCGAGGACGCGAAGGCTCTGATCGCCAGCTTGCACGCCGCCGAGGAGACCTCGTCGTCGCCGGAGTTGACCTGCGAACGTCTGGCCACGCATCCGCACGACGCCACCGCAAGCGTGAACGGCGTCGAGATGGCCGATTTGCAAAAGAATGCGCGTGCGGCGATCGCAGTCTGCAGGCAGGCGGCGGCCATGCATCCCGAAATGGCGCATTACACCGCGCTTCTCGCGCGCGCGACCGCCGCGGCGGGGATGTACGACGAAGCCTACGCGCTATACAGGAAGGCCGCGGAAGCCAATGATACGCGCGCGATGGTCAGTCTCGGCCTGATGCTCGAAACCGGCGACCATGCGCCCAAAGACCTCAAGGCGGCATACGCTCTGTACGAGAAGGCGGCCGACCGCGGCAGCGCCGACGGCGCGCTCGATCTCGCCGTCGCGCTGACCAGGGGGAAGGGGATCGGGATCGACATTCCGCGCGCCTACGCGCTGTTGCGGAAAGCCTCGGATAGCGGCTCGCCCAGGGCGACGTATAACCTGGCCGCGCTTAGCGCGAACGGCGTCGGCGGCAAGCCCGCCGACGCCCTCGAGCTTTTCCGGCGCGCCGGAAACGATGGTTTTCCCGAGGGCTATCGCGCCGCCGCGGTGCTGCTGGATGAAGGGCGGGGCGTTCCCAGGAATCCCGAGGCCGCCGCCGAGGACCTGCTGCGCGCGGTCGACGCCGACGCGGGGGAGGCGATCGCCGAACTCAGCGCAAAAACGCAGACTTGGTCTGTGGAGACGGTCAAGGCCATGCAGATGCGACTGAACGCGGCCGGCTACTACAGCGGCCCGATCGACGGCCGCAGCGGCCCGGCGCTGGCGCCGGCGCTGAAGCAGTGGCGCCTGCTCGGGCCGCCGCAAAAATCCTGAACGACCGGACGCCGGCCGTCACTCGAGCATATGGGTCTCCACGCGCCGATTTTCCGCGCTGTAGGGGTTGGCGACCCGCGGCTTCGTCTTGCCGAAACCCTTGGGGATGAGTTCGGAAGCGTCGATGCCTTGCGAGGCCAAATAGGACACCACCGCGTCGGCGCGGCGCTCGGAAAGCCCGAAATTATATTCCTCCGTGCCGGTCGCGTCGGTGTGGCCGTCGATCTCGAACTTCTCTCCCTTGAGCTGCGGATCTTGCAACGCCTTGGCGAACTGATTGAGATTATCTTTGGCCGCCTGGGTCAGTTTGTCGGAATTGAAGTCGAAATTCACCAGGAGATCGAAGTGCGCCGGCGCCGGCGCCTTCGGCGTCGGGCATTCCGCGGCGGTGCCAACGCAAATCGCGCGGGTCTTGCCCGCTTCCCGGGCGGCTTTGTCCTTGACGAAGAGATCGACCACTTTCTTTGCGGAATAGGCCGGATCGGCTTGAGCGGGGGCGACAAGCGCCCAAGGCGCGGTCGCCAGGCAAACCGCCGCGCCGAAAGCCAATGTCAGTGAGGCGCGCATGGTATATCCCCATAATTCTCCGCCCGCACACGGCGAGCGCCTGGAAATTATGCCGTTCATTCGCGCGAGCGTCAAACATGACCTTGCTCTTCGGCCGGGCGCGCACGCGAACGAGGCGCGCGCCAATATGACTGCCGGAATCTGGCGCGCCGCTGGCGCGATCCTGCCGGAGGTCGGCGCCAAGACGGCGCGGCGAGGCCATTCGCCGACCCACCGGCTCGACAACATGATCCAGGATCAACATAGTGCCCAGCGCCGGCGCGCGCGACCCGCAGCGCCATGCCGATGACGAGCGATCACAAGAGCCTTCGCCAGTTGACGGCCGCGCGACTGAATTCGCTATTGCGACCTTGAAATGGGCGCGTCGGCCATGGGCCGACGGCCGGACAAAGCGGCGAGGAGGAAATATCCATGGCTGAAGCAACGAACTCCGTTCTGGCCGATATCGGCGTCGTCGGCCTGGCCGTCATGGGCGCCAATCTGGCGCGCAACGCCGCGCGCAACGGTTTTGGCGTCGCGCTGTTCAATCGTCATTTCGAGCGCACCGACGCGCTGATGCGCGAGCATGGCGCCGAAGGGCGTTTCGCGCCGACCAAGAGTCTCGCCGAGTTCGTCGCGGCGCTGGCCAAACCGCGAGTCGCCCTGATCATGGTCAAGGCCGGCGCCGCAGTCGATGACTCAATCGCGGAACTGCTCGAGCATCTTGAACCCGACGACATCATCATCGACGGCGGCAACTCGCTGTTCACCGATACGGCCCGCCGCTTCAAGACCTGCGCGGCCAGGCGCGTGCGCTTCATCGGCATGGGCGTTTCCGGCGGCGAAGAAGGGGCGTTGCTCGGGCCGAGCATGATGCCCGGCGGCGAGCGCGCCGCCTACGAACGCATCGCCCCGATGGTGACGAAGATGGCGGCGCAGGTCGAGGGAAAGCCGTGTTGCGTCTACATCGGTCCCGAGGGAGCCGGCCATTACGTCAAGATGGTGCATAACGGCATCGAATATGCCGACATGCAGCTGATCGCCGAGGCCTACGATCTCCTCAAGACGATCTTCGGCATGAGCGCCGACGAGATTGGCGATGTGTTTGCAAATTGGAAGACGGGCGAACTCGATTCCTACCTGGTCGAAATCACCGCCGCCGTCTTGCGCAAACGCGACGGCGGCGGCGGCGCGCTGGTCGATCAAATCGTCGACGAAGCCGAGCAGAAAGGCACGGGCCGTTGGGCCGCGCAATCGGCGCTCGAGCTCGGCGTGCCAGTGACCGCGATCACTGAAGCGGTTTACGCCCGCGCCGTGTCGGCTCGTCGCGGTCAGCGCGCGCTGGCCGAACGGCGCTTTCCGCATCCTCCGTCAGACATTCGCAAGGCGACCGCCGCCGAAATCGACGCGGTGCGCGATGCGCTCTACGCCTCGAAGATCGTCGCCTACGCGCAGGGCTTCGAGCAGATGACAGTCGCCTCGGCCCAATACGGCTGGGACCTCAAGCTCGGCGAGATCGCGACCATCTGGCGCGGCGGCTGCATCATCCGCGCCCGCTTCCTCGACCGCATCATGGAGGCCTACGCGAACGATCCGCAACTCCAGAATCTGATCCTCGGCGACTATTTTCGCGACTCGATCGTCAGATGCGAGGGCGCCTGGCGACGTATTGTCGCATTGGCGGCGACCCACGGCGTCGCGGCTCCGGCCTTCTCCTCGGCCCTGGCCTACTTCGACGGTTTTCGGCGCGCCCGCGGGCCGGCCAATCTGCTGCAGGGTCTGCGCGACTATTTCGGCGCGCACACGTATCGGCGGCTCGACAAGCCCGGCAGCTTCCATACGCGCTGGAGCCAGGACCAAACCGAGGTCGAGGCGTGATCCCAAAGCCGTTCAGGGCGGACGCCGCGCCCGCGCCGGCTTCCAGGGCCTCGGCGCGCCCGTCGACGATCGACGGGCCAGGAGCGGGCGCTGCTGGCGGGGCGGAAACCAACGGGCCGGCGGGTCGTTTCGCTCTCCATGGGTCGAGTGTTAGCACTCTCTTGTAACGAGTGCTAACCGGCGCTATGTAGGTACCGCTTAAGACCCGAGCCGAACGCCAGGGCATGTCGCCCGAGGCCGGCCTCGCAGGTTGCCGGGAGCGAGACCCATGAAATTCCGTCCGTTGCACGACCGCGTCGTCATCCGTCGCATTGAAGGAGAAGACAAGACCAAAGGCGGCATCATCATCCCCGACACCGTCAAGGAAAAGCCGCAGGAAGGCGAAGTTATCGCCGTCGGGCCGGGCGCCCGCGACGAAAGCGGCAAGCTGGTTCCGCTCGAACTCAAAGCGGGCGACCGGGTGCTGTTCGGCAAATGGTCAGGCACCGAGGTCAAGATCGATGGCGAGGAACTTTTGATCATGAAAGAGTCCGACGTCATGGGTGTGGTCGAGAGCACGTCGACCGCCAAGAAGAAGGCGGCCTGAACACGTCCGTCGCCTCATCTCAAATCATGGATTGAAAATCATGTCCGCCAAAGACGTACGCTTCTCCACCGACGCCCGCGACCGAATGTTGCGCGGCGTCGATATTCTCAATAACGCCGTCAAAGTGACGCTCGGTCCGAAGGGCCGCAATGTCATTCTCGACAAGTCGTATGGCGCGCCGCGCATCACCAAGGACGGCGTGACCGTCGCCAAGGAGATCGAACTCGAAGACAAGTTCGAGAACATGGGCGCCCAAATGGTGCGCGAGGTCGCCTCAAAAACCAATGATCTCGCCGGCGACGGCACCACCACGGCGACCGTTCTGGCCGCCTCGATCATGAAGGAAGGCCTCAAGCTGGTCGCCGCCGGAATGAATCCGATGGATCTCAAACGCGGCATCGATATCGCCACGATCGCGGTCGTCAAGGACATCGAACGCCGCGCCAAGAAGGTGCAGTCCTCCGAAGAGATCGCCCAGATCGGCACGATCGCATCGAACGGCGACAAGGCGATCGGCAAGATGATCGCCGACGCGATGAAAAAGGTCGGCAACGAAGGCGTCATCACGGTCGAGGAGGCCAAGACCGCCGATACCGAACTGGACGTGGTCGAAGGGATGCAGTTCGATCGGGGTTACCTCTCGC
The DNA here is from genome assembly GCA_963781895.1 of uncultured Alphaproteobacteria bacterium. GTDB lineage: Bacteria > Pseudomonadota > Alphaproteobacteria > Rhizobiales > Beijerinckiaceae > Roseiarcus. Next base: position 39,278 of record CAWAIM010000004.1, on the reverse strand, counting down.
CCTATTTCGTCACCAATGCCGAGAAGATGGTGGCCGAGCTCGAGGACGTCTACATCCTCATCCACGAGAAGAAACTCTCCTCGCTTCAGCCGATGCTGCCGATCCTCGAGGCCATCGTCCAGTCCGGCAAGCCGTTGGTCATTGTCGCCGAGGACATCGAGGGCGAAGCGCTGGCGACGCTGGTCGTCAACAAATTGCGCGGCGGTCTCAAGGTCGCCGCCGTGAAGGCGCCGGGGTTCGGCGACCGGCGCAAGGCGATGCTGGAAGACATCGCGGTCCTCACCGCCGGCACCATGATCGCCGAGGACCTCGGCATCAAGCTCGAGAACGTGACGCTGCAGATGCTCGGCAAGGCCAAGCGCGTGCGCATCGAGAAGGAAAACACCACGATCATCGACGGCGCCGGCAAGAAGTCCGACATTGAAGCCCGCATCGCCCAGATCAAGGCCCAGATCGAGGAGACGACCTCGGACTACGACAAGGAGAAGCTGCAGGAGCGTCTGGCGAAACTCGCCGGCGGGGTCGCGGTGATTCGGGTCGGCGGTTCGACCGAGGTCGAGGTCAAGGAGAAGAAGGATCGCGTCGACGACGCGATGCATGCAACCAAGGCGGCGGTCGAAGAAGGCATCGTGTCGGGGGGAGGCGTGGCGCTGTTGCGCGCCAAGGCCGCGATCGGCAAGCTCAGCGACGAGAACGCCGATGTCCAGTCCGGCATCAACATCGTGCTCAGGGCGCTCGAGGCCCCGATCCGCCAAATCGCCGAGAATTCCGGTGTGGAGGGGTCGATCGTCGTCGGCAAGGTTTTGGCCAACAAGTCGCAGACTCACGGCTTCGACGCCCAGACCGAGCAATATGTCGACATGCTCGAAGCCGGCATCGTCGACCCGGCCAAGGTCGTGCGCGTCGCCCTGCAGGACGCCGCCTCGATCGCCGGCCTTATGATCACCACCGAGGCCATGGTCGCTGAAACGCCGAAGAAGAAGGAGGCTCCGGCCATGCCGGGCGGCGGCATGGGCGGTATGGACTATTGATGATCTGAACGAGCAATGACGGGCCGCCGGTCGGCGGCCCGTCGTCATTGTCCGGCGCAGCTTCGCCGGATTGCGCCTCTTCCCACATTGGATCGCGCGACTGGAAGGTCCATTGCCGCTCCAGGACGGTTGCGACGGCGGCCGAATCGCCTCGATCGCCAGCGGCGTGCAGTCAGGCTTTGTCAGGCTCTCGCACTCAGGCGCAAGCTGGGCTATACTGGCCTCCCGCAAGGAGACAAGACAGATGGCTACCGGCACAGTGAAGTGGTTTAACGCGACGAAGGGCTTCGGCTTCATCCAGCCCGACGATGGCGGGAAGGATGTATTCGTCCATATCAGCGCGCTCGAGCGCGCTGGGATGCGCGACCTCAACGAAGGGCAGAAGATCTCCTATGACATTTTGGCCGATAGACGCACTGGGAAGTCTTCGGCGGATAACCTGAAGCCGGCCTGAACGAGCCTTTCGCCGAGGCCGCGCAGGCGCTCCGATCGAACGGCGACGCGCGATTGGAGGCACGATGCGTTGCGCCGACATGTCGACGCCCGCATCGTCTTGGAGAAAGTTCGCGGACCTCCTGAACAATCTGGTCAGGATGGTCTCGCAGCCCTGAATTCGGTGAGCGCGACGAATCGCGCTCACAAGAAATTGGCATAATGGGCGGAGGCCGTTTGTGCTGCCCGCAAGGGCCGGTCGGGCGCGCCCTCCCCGTTTTCGAGAAGACGATTGCCGGCGCGACTCGAAGCCGATCCTTTCAATCTGCAGCGGTTTGTCGACGCCCAGCAGCCCGTGATCGACGCTGTTCGTTCCGAGCTTCGAGCAGGACGGAAGCGAACGCACTGGATGTGGTTCGTGTTTCCGCAAATCGACGGTTTGGGCGAGAGCGCGATGTCAAGAACATACGCAATTCGCTCTTTGCGGGAAGCCAAGGCCTATCTGGAGCATCCCGTTCTCGGGGCCCGGCTGCGCGAATGCGCCGATCTGGTCAGTCGTCTCGCGGCGCGTTCGCTCGTCGACATTTTCGGGCGCCCGGATTGTGACAAATTCAGGTCGTGCGTGACATTGTTTTCGGCTGCCGCGCCGGATGACAGCGTCTTCCTCAAAGCGCTGAATGGGCCCTGCGGCGGCGAACCAGATCGGATGACGCTGGCGCGGCTCTCGACCTAATCGCGCGTTTCGTGACTGACGTGGCGCTCGGGCCGCGAGCGTGGTTCCGATCTTTTTCGCCGTCCCGAGACCGACCGCTTGGGAGCGTTCGAAGCTCATGATCGCTCCGCATGCGCCTGATCGAAGCGCCAGACCTCCTCGAAGCCCATCAGCCGGTTCATTTCCGCAAAGCTGTAGATCGGGACGCTGGATCCCATTGAGGAGCCGGTTTGGCGAATTTGACGGTAAACGGACTCCAGCGCGGCGGTCGCGGCCAAAAGCCCGGCGACCGGATAAATCGCGAGCGCGAAGCCGAGTTCGCCCAGTCGCTCGGGGCTGAGCATCGGGGTGCGTCCCCCCTCGACCATATTCGCCACAAGCGGCATGTCCGCGAGTTCGCGTCCGATTTCAGCCAGTTCGGCCTCGCTTTCCGGAGATTCGACAAAGAGCATGTCCGCGCCGGCTTCGGCGTAAAGCCTGGCGCGGCGAATTGCCTCCGCCAGGCCAAGCGAACTGCGCGCGTCCGTGCGCGCGACAATGAGAAAGTCCTGGCTCGCGCGGCTCTCGACCGCGACGGCGATCTTGCGGACCATGTCCTCGGCGGGAACGACCCGACGATCGCGCGTATGTCCGCACTTCTTTGGAAACTCCTGATCTTCGAGCTGGATGGCGGCGGCGCCGGCGCGTTCGTAGCCGCGAACGGTGTGCTGGACGTTGAGCAGGCCGCCGTAACCCGTGTCGCCATCGGCGATGAGCGGGATTTGCGCCATCGCCGCCATGACTTCGACCCGCCCGACCATGTCGGCAAAACTGGCGAGGCCGGCGTCGGGCAGCCCGAGGTGCGAAGCGACAGTTCCATATCCCGTCATGTAGAGAGCGTCGAACCCCATGCGCGCGGCCACGCGCAAGGAAACCATATCGAAGACGCCGGGCGCGGCGATGATTTGGTTTCGAGGGCGAGAGTTCAGTATGTCGCGTAACGCGCGCATGGCGAGTTCCTCTGCTGTTGCGGGCGAGCGCACAGGTCCGTCATAGCGTCTCGGGCGACCCCGATCCGGGGACGCCGGCCGCAGCGCCGCTTCGCCATTGACGACGCATCTCGCGACACGACGCTCCCAGTCTCCGGTTCGTGCGCTGGCTCGATGCGCTTCCGGTCCGCTCTGATGCTTACGGCGATCGAGCCGACGACGGCAATACGGACCGCGGACTTCGCCGGGCCTAATGCGGCGTTGACGGAACGTCACGACGGTAGCATCCTCGTCTCGAACAAGGCGGACGCTCGCCCGGCCCTGAACGATCGCGGACGGATCAGTCGGCGACGCCGTCGCGTTCTCATACCGGCGCAATGCCCGAAAAGGGAGGGGACTGAGATGACGATCGTCAAGCACAGCATCGACGCAGAAACCGCGGAGCGCGCCGTGTCGGCGGCGGCCAAGAAGGCCGCCGAGCTCAAACTTCGGATGTGCATCGCCGTAGTGGACGAGAGCGCCGATCTCAAAGCCTTCGCGCGCATGGATGGCGCGCCAAAGCTTTCAATTCAGATCGCACAGGACAAGGCCTACACGGCCGCGTCGTTCGGCATGCCGACCCATGCGTGGTTCGAGTTCATTAAGAACGATCCGCCGTTGCTGCATGGCATCACGCATACGCCGCGATTGGTCGTCTTCGGGGGAGGGTTTCCGATCAAGCTCCAGGGTGAGATCGTGGGCGCGATCGGCCTCAGCGGCGGGCATTACACCCAGGACATGGAATGCGCCCGGGCGGCGCTCGAAGCCATTGGCGCGGAAATGGCCTGAGCCAGGCGCCAAAGAGCCGGAACTTGGCGGCTTCGCGGGCTTGGCCGATCCAGCTTCACTGCTTCAAAAAAAACCGCACCATGACGCGGGATGCGTCCAATCCGACGCTTTGGGTATAGGTTCCGCGACGATCTCCGCCGAACCAAGCGTGCCCGCCGCCCTCGGCGAACCAATGCTCGACGATCGGCCGGCCGCTATCGTCCTTGAGGACGGTGCGGTTGATGCGCCCGCCCTCGGCCTCCCAATCGAGGTCGAATCTCTGCAGAGGGTTTGGGCCGCGCCGGGCCTGGTCGAGGATGCGTTCGCCGTTGGCGGGGTGGACCGTGTCGTCGACGCCGCCATGGAAGACGATTTTGCGGCAGCCATTATCGTTTGCGGCATGCGGCGCGGACTGTGCGACGGCGGTTCCCTTCATCGCTGCGAAGGCTGAAGGCACGTCGACGGCCGCTTTATAAGGGAGGCCCGAGTGAACCCCGACAGCGTCGAATACGTCGGGATAGGTCGCCGCGAGAACCTCCGCCATCGCGCCGCCCGCCGACAGGCCGGCGGCGAAAATACGATCCTTCTTGACGCCGAATTCGCTCGCCAGGGTTTGCGCCAGACCGGCAAGCTTGGCCGGTTCTCCAGACCCTCGGTTCTGGTGCCGCTTGTCAAACCAATTCCAGCAGCCGGAAACATTGGCGCTGCGCGGCTGATGCGGATAGGCGACGATGAGACCGAATTCGTCGGCCACATCGTTCATCCGCGTTCCCAACGCGAAATCTTCCGGATTTTGCGTGCATCCGTGCAGCATCAGCACCAGCGCGAGATCGCGTCGCTCATGATCAGCCGGGACGTAGAGCCGATAGTTGAGGGCGCCAGCGGCGCCGCGATAGGCGCGCGAGACGAACCTGTCGCCGAATTCGTGTTGCGGCTGTGTCTCGGGCGCATCCGCGCCGGGCAGGACGGCGGGCCGGGCGCGCAACGCGCGCAGAACCTCACCCAACGGACGCCGCGCCGCGGGCGCCAAGACCGCATCCCGCGCATGCCGCGGTTGAGCCTCCGGATTGCTCCCGCGGCTTCGCGCGTTCGCCCCGGACAGCGCCGTGCGCAGAATGGCGGTCGCCTCTGCGAGATTCGACTGTCGCACCAGGTTCAGAACGTCGCCCATGGCGTCAAGCAAGCGCGGCTTCATCGGTTTCATCCTGTGTCCTTATTCGCAATCCATCAGCGCAAGCGATCGGCAAGCGCGGCTTTGATATCGGCAGGCGCGTGCAGCGCGCCCAGAACCGTGATCGATTCGATCGCCGCCCGGGCGAGTTCGGGGGTGACGTCATCGGCGATGACCGCCAGGCCGAGCACCCGAATTTTAAGCCGCTCCCCTGTCGCCTGAACGGCTTCGAGGTCCTGACGGGTGAAGGTCCGCAATCCGAGTTCGAGGGTCCGGCGCGAGGCCGCCTGCTTGGCCGTATCCGCGTGGGCCGCCAGCTGATTGCGGATCGCGGTGCGAATGAAGTCCGACCGGTTTGAATAGAAGCCGTCGCGCACCAGCAGATCGATATGACCGAGATCGACAAAACCGAGGTTGATTGTCAGCTTTTCACTGTCGGGCGGCTTGGCCATGTTATAAACGTTCCACCATCCATTTACCATCCATCTAGATGGTATATGGATGGTTGCCCGGCTTGTGTCAAGTCCCCTGCCGCCGCCGCGCGATTGCGGGCCGCTGATGGAGCCTGCGCTCATGGCGTCAGGCCATGATGTCCGGGGATAGCTGCGGCGGGTCCGGGGCGATTCCGACGTTCGGAGCAAGCGCTATCGGGATGCGTGATGGGTCCCGGACATACGAACGACGGAGCGCCTCGGCGGAAGGCTCGGGCATTGGCCGACGCGACCGCTACCGGCGCTCCACAATGCGACGGCCGGCCGCCTCGCTTTTTCCAGCGCCGGAGGCTGTCGAAATAGACGACGATGATGATCAGCGCGCCAGTGACAATGGTTTGCCAAACGAATTGACGTTGAGCGGATTGGCCCGTTGCTGATCGTCTGCAAAATCAGAACCCGATCACCGGGCATGAACCGAGCCTACGGCGCCGAACAGGCTGGCGCCGTTGGAGCCTTTCGCGAAGCACATAGCGGTCCCAGCGGCTATCATTGAGAAAAGCGTGAGGCGGCAATCGCGGCCGGGAGACCGTCAAGCGCCAGTGAGGGTCGTGCCGCCCGGAAGGCGCTGCGCGGGACGACGGCGTCATCCCAGTATTGCGTGAACCTCATGAGTCGACAGCGCCGAGCGCGGCCACGAGTCGGGGTTGCGCGACGACAGCGCCGCTCGCTTTCACGAGTTCGATCAATCCGCCGAAGCGGCGTTGCTTCTTGGCCTCGTGATTCACGAAAATGTCGGCAAGCCGATGGTCGAGAAACGGATTCATGAATCGATCGACGACGGTCGCGCGATAGGCGCGCGCCTCCTCCTCCAATCCGACTGCGGCCAAGGCCGGCAGCACTTCCTGTTCATAGAGATTGTCGAGTTCGGCGCGAGTCGCCTCGTCCGACATCGCCTCGCGCACCGTGAGATCCGGAGCTTTTCCGCGCCGCGCCCAAATTTCCGCCAAATAGCTGTGGCCGAGGTTGAGGATGAACAGCTTCAGGCGCTCATAGCGCCGCAGGTCGTTGGTCACGACGATATCATCGTGACGGCACGGCAGCTCGAGGTTGGCTCGATCCTCGATCGCCCATAGCGCATAAGGTTCGGCAACGGCCCCGGCCGGCTCCAGCGGCTTCGAGACGATGCGGTCGACGAGCGAATTGACCCAGACGCAGTCGTTCGCAATCCAGCGCCGCGCCTGCTCCGCAGCATCCCACTGATCGAGCACGCCAAGGACGGCTGCGCGCAAGACATTGCCGTTCGACGGGATCAATTCGCATGGGAACAGAGTGATTGGTCCGGCGCCTGCGCGATGGCGGGCGAGCAAGAGCTTCGCAAGTTTTGCCGGGAAGGAGCGAGGAGGCCCGGAATTGGGGCCGTCGCCGGGATCGAGCTCGTAACCCCGATCACCAGTGTTGGAGATCATGCAGCGCGCCTCGCAAAAGAAGGTCTCGACTTCCTTCCATTGCTCGTTGGCGTCGACGCCGCCGCGAACGCTGCCGACCTCGACCGTCTCGTCGACGACGGCGCCGTCGACGAGGCCCTTGATTTGCACGAGGTAAGGTCTGCCCGCCGCAAAGGCGGCCAAGCGCCTCTTGCTCTCAGCGCTCCGCGTGGTTTGCACCGCCACGATGGGTCCGAGGGCCTCGCCCCTCGCCATTGCTTCGCTCACGAACAGATCGACATGCGCCTGCAGAAAGCGGCTGGTGCCAAACTGAATGATCGGGAACGCGGTCACAGATTAAATCTCGATAATCGCCTCGACCACACCCGACCTAGGGGCGATCCAAACGGGAATTCGCTCGTGCGAATCTTCGAACCTGGCGCGACCGATCAGGAGCGTTTCGGTCGCGACAAGACCTTCGCGCATTGTCTGGATAACCTCAAGACAATCCTTGCAATCCGAATTCGATTCAGCCCAAAGCCGCCCCGGTCAATGTCGCGGCGGCGTCCGCGCGGATGCGCTCCATCATGGCGCGCACGCCATTCGAGCGTTGGGGCGTAAGATGCTGCTCGAGGCCGAGCGCGCGAAAAGCGCCCAAGGCGTCGATGGCGAGAATCTGCTCGGGCGTCCGATCGGAAAAAAGCGCAATCGCGATCGCGATCAACCCGCGCACGAGGTGGGAATCGCTATCGCCGCGGTAGTGCAGGATTGTTCGACCGTCGGCGTTCGTTCTTACTTCAAGCTCCAACCAGACCTGGCTGACGCAACCCCGCACCTTGTTGGCTCCATTGTGGGCAGCCTCGCTCAGCGGCTCGAGCGCGTGACCGAGTTCGATGACATAGCGATACCGGTCCTCCCAATCGTCGAGGAAGGCGAAATCGTCGCGGATGGTGTCGAAATCAGCCAGGAAAGCCTCGAACAATGCATGCGCCGCGATCACATATAGTCGTGCAGGGGGGCCGAGCGCCAGAGCGCCGTCAACCGTTCGGCCCTGCGGGAGGACCGCGCCAGGGAACGGCCCGATCCTTGACGGCCAGCGTGTCCATCGAGTGCGGCCACCGGGCCCTCGGAAGAAATTGCGGGCGCGCGCCAAGCGTGGCGGCGGCGGCTTCCGCGGCTGCGCGCCAGGCGTCCGCTGTCTGGCGACACGCGTCGGTCATTCGTTCCTGGCACGCCGCGAGCACGGTAGACAGCGCGAGGGGCGCCTTGGCCGTCGTCGAGGCGGGCGCGTTGAGCGTCTCGATCATCGAACGGCATCGAGCTATAGACCAGCCCAAGCCAGAACACGCTTTTAGCCAGGAATCTCATGGCCGCTTCATCGAACCCTTTTGGTTTGCGTCGCGACCATACCCCAGGCGTCTCAAGGCTTCGTCGAAAATTGTCATCGAAATGCATAGTGAACTTACACCAATCATTAAGCTAAAGACGGGATAATTGGGCTTAGTCGATTGGGGCGGGACCGCGGGCGAGAGTACGCCTGCCCGCGGATTGCCGCGCGATCGCACATTTGTGGACATGGTCGCCGCAACTTCAGCCGGGGGCCGCTTCACCCCAACGGAGGCGGTCCAGGCTCCGCCCAAACGAACAGAGCGGAAAAAGCCGCGGCAATCCAGGGAGAAGAAAGTTGTCCGAAGCTCTTGCGCGCGTTCGAAACGATTCGATTTTGTCCGGGCTTGCCAAGTCGCCGGCGTTTCGTGGAGGGATCGCGAGCGCATTGGCGAGGCGGGCGAAGGCGCTGCCAGTCGGCGCCTACGTCGGCGCGGCTTTATTGGCGGTGGTTTTCGGCATTGGAGTCAACGCGCTCGTCCTGCAGCGCGGGCGCCACCCGGCGCCGCTATTCGCGCCCGCGGCGCCGCTAATCCCGCCGGCGTTGTCACGCCCACGTTCGACGCCGCCGTTTCAATCGGCGGTCGCGGCTGGCGGAGCTTCGACGCCGGTCCCCGTCCCCCTCCCGCCATCGGAGCGACCGCCGGCCGTCGGCGACGCCTCGTCCGCGCAGCGAGCGCCAGACCCGATAGCCGATTTGCTTCGCGGCGAACCGCACACCGAAGAGGGGCGCTTGATCCTATCCGCCCAGAACGCGCTCGCCAGATTGGGATACGCGGTAAAGACGGACGGCAACGAAGGGCGCGCGACTGAAGAGGCGCTTCTCGCCTTCGAACGCGCGCACGGATTGCCCTTGACCACAGAAATCAGCCCGCAACTCGTCAGGCAGCTCGCGTCCGCGGCTCGGAAGGCGACCCGCTAGGGCGGTGCGCCTCCGGTCCGACATTTGGGTCGCCGCATATCTGCGCCGATGCGGAACCGAAGGAGCGAACGCGGTTCTGCGTCGACGAGGGGCGGCGGAAGCAGGAGCAATCTTCGTCAAAATTGACAGATTGGACGGACGCGCCGCGGTCTATGGTCCGGCGCCGCAGTCAGTCGCAATGTCGTCAGAGCGGGGCGTCGAGAGGACCTTCGTGCGGGCGCACAAGCCCGAATGGATTGGTTCCCATGAGGCGGACGAACGGCTCGATCGAGAAATCGCCTTTGATCCGGACCTGTGGATCATCGAGGTCGAGGATAGAGACGGTCGGGTCTGGCTTGACCTGGCGGGTTAGTGGGCTCGGCCGGAGGGTCGCGCTGCCGCCCTCGGCGGGAACCCGTTTGGACCTCGCCCATTGCCGTTGAAGGCGATCGCAGCGTGGGGGTCCCGACGGTCGACGCGATCGTCGTCCCTCGAGGCTAAAGGACGAGATGTCGCGCCAAGTCTTATGTGACACTTAACCAACGGCCTAACATCGGCCCAACGTGCGTTTCGAGGAGATTGATATTAACCCCGCTGAAAGCGGAAGTCGATAGGTTTGCTCCGTGTCGGGCGGCAAGAAAACGGAGACGGCCGCTGGATAAGTACGGGTTCTGGAGCAGGAGCAAAACAATGTTCAAGTCGGTAACGAAGTTCATCTCAAACGAATCGGGCGCCACCGCGATCGAGTACGCCCTGATCGCGTCGCTGATCGCCGTCTTCATCATCACCGCCGTTCAGACAGTTGGCACGAAAGTGAGCACGGTGTTCGGCGAAATCGGCAATACGCTCAAGTAAGACGTCTCTCGACGCGGCATAGACGATTGTCCGCCGGCGGGGGCGCGCCCGCCGGCGTCATTGCTTTGCGTATAAGGAAACGATGTCGCCCCCCAACACGGACCGCGACCCATCATGGCCTCGACATTCTTAACGCCCGTTGCTCTCGGATTTTTTCCTGCTTTAATGGCTCTATCCGCGTCAATGGATCTGTTGACAATGACGATCCCAAATCGTTTTTGCGTGATTCTCGTATTTGGATACTTCGCCTTGGCGGTTACACTTGGCGTTCCAACAGAAGTGATGCTGCTCAATCTGTCGTGTGGTCTCGCGATCCTCGCAATGACGTTCGTCATGTTCACTCTAGGATGGATCGGCGGCGGCGACGCCAAACTCGCCGCGGCGACGGCATTGTGGTTGGGCTGGAGCTCCGTTTTGGATTTCGGCGTTACTGCGGCGATTTGCGGCGGCCTCCTCACCCTGGCGATATTGGGCGCGCGGTCGATGCCGCTGCCGGCGATTCTCGGGCGACAGGCCTGGATTGCCCGGCTTCATCACCAGAAAACCGGCGTCCCATACGGCATCGCCTTGGCCGCCGCCGGCATGGCGCAATATCCGCATTCACACATTTGGGCGGCCGCCGTCGCCTGACGCGCCGGCTCGGCCCAAGGCCCCTCGCCTGCCCTCCTCGTTCGGGGCGTCATGGGGCCGCGCCGCCGGCCTTGCGCCAGACCAGCATCGCCGCCGCCAGATCCTCGATCGCCGCGCCGACCGACTTGAACAGCGTGATCTCGCCCGGTGTCGCCCGCCCCATAGCGCCGCGGGTCAGCGCGGGCAGGTCCGCGACAATGTCAGCCCGGGTGATCGCTCCGTTGGCAAGCCCGATCGCCACGTCACCGCCCTCAGCGAGCGCGGCCTCCGTGTCAATGAAGATGCGGGCGCGCTTCAGCGCGACGTCGTCGACCTCGCGCATCCGCATGTTGAACGCGCCGACGAGATCGAGATGCTGTCCGGGCTTCAGCCAACCGCCCGCGATCAGCGGCGCCGTGGCGAGGGTCGCCGATGAGATGACGTCGGCCTCGGCGACCGCCTCCTGCAGATTCTCCCGCGCGCGAGCGGGCAATCCGTCAGAGACAAGAGCGGCGGCGACCCGGTGGGCGCCCTCGGGGCGGTGGTTCCAGACATCGATCGCCTCATAGCGTCGCTGGCTCATGTGGGCGCGGGCCAGGAATGGGGCCAGCGCGCCGGCGCCGACGACCAGTAGGCGCTTGGCGTCCGCGCGCGCCAGATAGCGCGCCGCGAGCGCCGAAGCGGCGGCGGTGCGCCAATGGGTCAATCGCGTGCCGTCGAGGGCGGCGAGCGTCTCGCCCGTTCGGCCGGATTGCAGCACATAAACGCCAAGGACCGCCGGCAGGCCGCGGGCCGAGTTGCCGGGAAAGACGTTGACGATCTTGGCGCCGAGATAGTCGCCCGCGCCCGCGCCGCTGAGCGTCCAGGCGGGCATCAACAATTGCGTCGCCGCAGCCTCGCCCGCGCGTTCAATCTCGTGGTGATGGCGGCTGGGGGCGACAAAGCCGCCGCGCATCGCCTCGCCCAGCGCTTCGATCAGCGAAGGAAAGTCCAACGCCGCGTCGATGTCCTCGGCCGAGAAGACCCGCATGGCGAAAGCCGCTAGCTGTCCCGGCGCGGCGCGGCAAGCGCGGAAGCGCCTCCCTGGGCGCGTCCGAGCGCTTCCGCCTGCGCGCGCCATTTGTCCGCCTCGGCCCGGTTGCGCCGCGAGGCCCGTCGGTGACGGCCCTGCGACACCCAGGTCGCAAACGCGCCCGCGACCACGCCGAGCATCGCCGAGGCAATCGCGACAACAAACAGCGGGGTGTCGATCGAGAATGCCGGAGCGTCCTTCGATCCGAACGGGTCGAACGACACCATGACGAAGTGGTGATTGGCGTATGCGAACAGAAGGAGGAGGATCGCGACCACGATGACGACGATGTATTTCAAGAAGCGAACCATGCCTGCCTCATTCGCTCCGCCTCGCAGCCGATTGTCGGCACTGCCTTGATCGCGGCGCTCGTTCGCCGACCCTAAGCCGGCTCGACCGCTGCGCGATTGAGGCGCTCGCGCATCTCCTTGCCGGTCTTGAAAAACGGCGCCAGTTTCTCGGTGACCGGAACCTTGTCGCCGGTGCGCGGATTGCGTCCGGTGCGGGCATGGCGCTGCTTGGTCGAGAAGGCGCCGAAGCCGCGGAGCTCGACACGCTCGCCGCGCGCCATCGCATCGGCGATCTCGCCGAGAATGGCGTCGATGATGTTTTCGATGTCGCGCTGATAGAGGTGCGGATTTCGGGCGGCCATGCGCTGCACAAGTTCAGACTTGATCACCGAACCTCCCCAACTCGAATGGCCTCGAGGTTTTGCCTCGAACCTTATTGCCCTGAATCGACTAACGAGATCAATATAAAACCGTCTGCGATTCCCATACACGCATTGTGTCCCGGCGCCTTGCGCCGGCCGCGGCGTTCTGTCTCAGGCTGTCCGTTGCGCTTCGTACTGACCCGTTTTGCGAAAGCGCACGAGATAGGCCGGAATGATCGCTTCGGCCGCCTGCGGCTCAATGCCGAGGCCGCGCAAAACACGCCCTTCGGTCTCCGCCTGAAGGGAGACCACGTTATCGGTCGCCAGCAGATCGACCTGATCGCGGGTCGTCGTCAGGAGCCTTGGGTACAGTCCGAGCGTCGCCTTGCTCGCGAATTCGCTCGCGATCGCGATCCATCTCGACGCGCCGAGCGGCACCCCCATGAGCAGGCGACGACGTTCGATCGAGCGCAGGACAAGAGCGGCGGCTTCGCGCAGGGTCATCACTTGCGGGCCCCCGAGTTCGTAAATCTCGCCCGGCTTCGCCGAACCGGCGAGAGCGGCCGCGGCGGCGCGAGCGACGTCCCCGACATAGACCGGCTGCAGGCGCGTCCCGCCGCCTCCCAGAAGCGGCACGACGGGCAGGATGCGCGCGAGAGCGCCGAAACGGTTGAAGAAATCATCTTCGGGCCCGAAGACGACTGACGGCCGCAAGATCGTGGCGTTGGGGAAGGCCTCGAGCGTCACGATTTCGCCCAGCCCCTTACTGGCGATATAGGCCGAGGCGGACTTTGCGTCGGCCCCGACGCCGGAGACATGCGCGTATGCGTCAACGCCCGCGGCCGCGGCCGCTCGCGCAAGCGCGCGGGAGCCCGCGACGTGGACGGCGTGATAGGTTTGCGGTCCGCTCTCGGCCTTAACCCCGGTCGCATTGACGACCATGCTCACACCTTCGAGAGCGGCGGCGATCGAGGCCGGATAACGCAGATTGGCCTGAACCGCCTGAACCTGTCCCACGCCGCCGATCGGCTGCAGGAAAGCGGCAAGATCGGGGCGGCGCACGGCGACGCGCACGCGCCAACCCTTGCGCACCAGCGCTCTTACGATATGGCGCCCCAGGAAGCCGGAGCCGCCGAACACTGTCGCCAATCGGCTTCGTTCGAAAGTGGCGTCGGCCATCGACGTCGTCTCCGCGAGATGGAGAATCCTGAGCCATCTCTATGCGAACGCCGCGCGCCTGTACAGGCGCCAAATCCCGCGCCGCCGCGAGCCGCAAATCAGGCGTTCGCCTTTTGCCGGGCCGCGATCACCTGGTCGGCGGGTCGTCCCGAAAGTTCAGCCAGATGGTCGAACTTGGTCTCAAAGGCTCCGACGCCCGATGTCGCCGAGCGCAATTCGACGATCAGGTCGCCGATCTCCGCCTCGGGAATTAGCGCCCGCAGCGCTTCCCAGCCTTTCCAGCCCTCGCGCGCCTCGAAGCCGAGGATCTGGCCGCGCCGCGCGCTCGCGAGGGCGCTGGCCCGGGCCAGTGCGTCGGAAGGCACGTAGATCGTCACCGACAGGATAGGTTCGAGCAGCACGGGCCGCGCCTTGGCCAAGGCCTCGTCGAGCGCGTGCTTGGCCGCGGCGCGGAACGCCATATCGGACGAATCGACCGTGTGGTACGACCCGTCGATCAGAGTGACCGAGACGTCGACCACCGGAAAGCCCAGCGGTCCGCGCGCCATTGCGTCGCGCGCGCCCGCCTCCACGGACGAGAAATACTGCCTGGGCACCGAGCCGCCGTGCACGCGCTCCGCAAAAGCGAAGCCCTCTCCGCGACCTCGCGGACCAACTTCGACCACCACGTCGCCGAACTGCCCGTGCCCGCCAGACTGCTTCTTGTGCCGCCCGCGCACGGTGACCGCGTCCCGGATCGTCTCGCGATAGGCGACGGAGGGTTTGTACGTGTGGATCGTCACGCCGAAACGATCGGCGAGGCGCTCGGTCGTGACCCGCAGATGCATTTCGCCCTGTCCCGAGAAGCTTGAGTTCGGACATCTCGGCGTCCTGGACGAAAGACAGAGCCCGGTCCTCCTCGCACAGCTTGGCGAGCGCGCTCGCGAGCCGCACCTCGTCCTTGCGGTCCTTGACGTGGATGGCGAAGGCTTGCGTCGGGGGCGGCGGCGCAGGGACCTCGGCGGCGGCTGGCGCAATCTTGCCGTCGGCAAAGCGGTCGCCGGTGGCGAGGCCTTCGAGACGGGCGAAAGCGATGGTGTCGCCCTCGTCGGCGCGCGTCACTTTCGACGACGTCGCGCCCATGAGCCGCGCCAGGCCGCCGATGCGCTCCTCGACTCCATTTGAATTGACGACCGTGGCGCCGTCGAGGAACTGGCCGCGCAGCACGCGCGCGAGGGACAGCTTGCCGCCATGAGCGGTGTGGATGGTGCGCACGACCTGCGCCAGCGCGGGCCCTTTGTCGTCGATCTTCAGGCGCCGGCGCGTATGGGCGACCGCCGGCGCTTCATGCCGGACGGCCTTCAGGAGCCTCGTGACGCCGTGGCCGCCGGTCGCCGAACCCATCAGCACCGGCGCCACGTGCCCCTCTCGCAACTCGCGCGCGAGGTCGTCGAAAATACGGTCCTTGGGGGGGTCGATGTCGCTGATGAGCTGCTCCATCAATGCGTCGTCATAGTCGGCGAGTTTTTCGAGCATCGAATATCGCGCCTGCTTTTCCTCGGGAATGGCGCCGGCCGGCATTTCGATGACGCTGGACGGCGCCGACTCGCGGTAGACGAAGGCGCGCTCGAGCGCGAGATCGATGAATCCGGTGGCGACGCCGTTCTCCCACACGGGAATTTGACGCAGCAACAGCGGCGTTCGCGACGCTGGCTGGAGCATCTCCAGCGTCTCGCGCAGACTTCCGCTCGCCTGGTCGATCTTGTTCAGAAAGAGGATCCGCGGCAGGCCGAGCTCCTCCAATTCGCGCAAAATCACCTGCAGTGCGGGCACCTTTCGCGGATCGGCCTCGCACACCACCACGGCGGCGTCGCAGACCGGCAACGCGAAGCGCATGTCATGGATGAATTCGATCGAACCGGGGCTGTCGAAAAAAGTCAGGCGGTCGCCCATGTAGTCGATGCTGGCGATGTTGGGCTCGACGCTCATTGCATGGCCGCGCGCTTCTGGACTCGGATCGCCGACGCTCGTCCCTTCTCGGACTGACCCCTGCCGCGCCAAGCCGCCGCCACGCGCCAGAATTCCCTCAAGAAGGCTGGTCTTTCCGCTTTGAAACGGGCCGACGATGGCGATGAGACGGGGACCGGCGACGCGGTTCTCGTGATTGGCTGCGGTCAAGGTCGGCCTCCCTCAAGCGTTTCGCGACGCAGCGAAGCCGTGCGTCGTCTCTTTCGATTTTCATTCCCATCCGTCGACAAAGGCATTTCGGCCTCGGCGACGACTGTGACGAATTCCGGTCGCGCGTTTGATATGGTTGCAAGAACGGACGCGGCGCGCAAGGCGTTCAAAAGCGGGCGAGAGCATGGGGCTGGGCAAGCCGCCGCGCCGCAGTCGCGTTGGCCGCCCAATTCCTGTAAGGGACCCTGCGAAAATGAGCGTGGGCGAAGTCGAGGGTTCATGGGTCAAAGTCAGCCGACCGACGCTGGACGGATAGCCGCCGCATTGTGCGGCCGCTCGGTGGTGCTTGTCGGAATGATGGGGGCTGGGAAGACGTCGGTCGGCAAGCGGCTTGCCGCGAGGCTTGGGTTGCCCTTTGTCGATGCCGACGCGGAAATCGAGGCCGGCGCCCAACTGACTGTCCCGGAGATTTTTGAACGGTTCGGCGAAGCCTATTTCCGCGACGGCGAGCGCAAGGTCATCGCCCGCCTTCTCAAGGCCGGACCGCAAGTGATAGCCGCCGGCGGCGGCGCTTTCATGAACCGGACGACGCGGGAAAACATCGCGGCGCATGGCGTTTCGATCTGGCTAAAGCCTGATGTCGAGGTCTTACTGGCGCGCGTGCGCAAGAAATCCAACCGGCCGTTGCTGAAAACCGCCAACCCTGAACAAACATTGCGCCGTCTCTTGGAAGAGCGCTCGCCGATCTATGCGCTCGCCGACTTGACAATTGATTCTCGCGACGGACCACATGACGCGGTGGTCGAGGTCGTCCTGCGCCAGCTCGCCGAGTTCTTGTATGAGAAGGGCCCGGCGTCATCAGCCGTAAGGCGCCGCGTCGACGTTGCGCTCGGCGCGCGCGCCTATTCGATTCTCATCGGCCCCGGCCTCATTGATGCGGCGGGCGCCGAAATCGCCAGGATCGCCCCAGACGCCACGTGCGCTATCGTGACCGACGCAAATGTCGCGCCGCTCTACCTCGCCCGTCTGTCGTCGAGCCTCGCCAATGCCGGACTGCGCTCGACATCGGTCATCTGCCCGCCGGGCGAGGCGACGAAGTCGTACGCCGAATTCGCGCGTGTCTGCGACGCGCTGATCGAAGCTCGCATCGAGCGGCGCGACGTCGTGATCGCACTGGGCGGCGGCGTCATCGGCGACCTCGCCGGGTTCTGCGCCGCCAGTGTGCGCAGGGGCGTGCGACTCGTCCAAATCCCGACCACCCTTCTTTCGCAGGTCGATTCAAGCGTTGGCGGCAAGACCGGCGTCAATTCGCCCTATGGCAAGAATCTTGTCGGCGCCTTCCATCAACCTTCGCTGGTTCTCGCCGACTTGAGCAGCCTGGATAGTTTGAGCGGGCGCGAGTTTCGCGCCGGATATGCCGAGGTGGTCAAATATGGGCTCATCGGCGACCGGGATTTCTTCGATTTCCTGGAAGGAAATTGGCGCGAAGTGTTCGCCGGCGGCCCCGCGCGCGCCGAGGCGATCGCAACGAGCTGCGCGGCCAAGGCGCGTGTGGTCGTCGCCGACGAAACCGAGCAAGGCGAGCGGGCGCTGCTTAATCTCGGCCACACCTTCGGCCACGCCTTCGAGAGCCTTACTCACTACGATTCGGACCGACTTGTGCATGGCGAGGGCGTCGCCGTCGGCATGGCCTCAGCTTTCCGCTTCTCGCGCGATCTGGGCTTTTGTCCGGGGCAGGACGCGACGCGGGTCGAAGCCCACTTGAAGGCGGTCGGATTGCCGACGCGCATTCGCGAAATTCCCGGCCTCGGGACGAACCCGGAGGACATTCTGGTCGCCATGCGGCAAGACAAGAAGGTCGAGCGCGGTCGGCTGACGTTCATTCTCGCCAAGGGGATCGGCAGGAGTTTCGTCGCTCGAGCCGTAGACGAGGCGAACGTCTCGGCGTTCCTGAGCCGCGAATTGACCCTTTGACCCAAAAGACAGCCTCTCTCGCGCTGCTAGCGCGCTTTGGCGGTGGTATAAATCGGTCATGTATTACACCCTCGACCTACTCGTTATCGTCTTGAGCGTAGCGGCCGCGGCGTTCTTCGCCGCCGCCGAGACGGCTTTGACCGCCGCGTCACGCGCGCGGATGCATGCGCTCGAAATGGCCGGCGATCATCGGGCGAAGCTGGTGACGCGACTGATCGGCATGCGCAGCCGGCTCATCAGCTCGATGTTGCTCGGCGGCCAGTTCGTCACGATCGGCTCGTCGGCGATCGCCACCAGCGTCCTTCTCGAGCTCTACGGCGACCGCGGGGTGTGGGCCGCGACAGCCATCATGACCGCGATCATTGTTGTTTTCGGTGAGGTGATGCCCAAAACAATCGCAATCGGCTATCCCGATCGGGTGTCGCTGTTGATCGCGCCACTCGTTCTGTTCTTCGTTCGAGTATTCGGTCCGATCGTCGTTGCGGTCGAGGCCATCGTGCGCGGGGTTTTACGACTGTGCGGCGTCTCGCTCGTCGAGCAAGATCCTGGCGTTTCCGGCCACGAGGAGTTGATGGGGGCCGTCGACATCCTGCACCGCGAGGGCGAGGTCCAGCGCGCCGAGCGCGACATGTTCGGCGGACTGTTGGAGCTCTCAGAAATCACGGTGTCGGACGTGATGGTGCACCGGACAAAGGTCCAGCTCATCGACGCCGATCTTCCGCCCGGGGAACTTGTGCGTGAAGTGATCGCGTCGCCCTATACAAGGATGCCGCTTTGGCGAGGGGAGCCAGACAATATCATCGGCGTCCTGCACGCCAAGGACCTTCTGCGCGCCTATGTCGCGGCCGGTGGCGACGCCAACAAGGTCAAGATCGCCGATCTGATACTCGAGGCTTGGTTCATCCCTGAGTCGACGACGCTGCGCGACCAGCTGCAGGCATTCCTACGCCGCAAGACCCATTCCGCGCTGGTCGTCGACGAATATGGCGTCGTGCAAGGGATGGTGACGCTCGAGGACATCATTGAGGAAATTGTCGGCGATATTCGCGACGAGCATGACCTCGCGGTGCAGGGAGTACGCAAACAGCGCGACGGCTCGGTCGTTGTCGACGGCTCCGTGACGATCCGCGATCTCAATCGCGCGATGGGCTGGAGCGTCCCCGACGAGGAAGCGGCCACCGTCGCCGGCCTCGTCATTCACGAAGCGCGCGCCATCCCCGAGCCGAGGCAGACTTTCAGCTTCTACGGTTTCCGCTTCGAGGTTCTGCGCAAGCAGCGCAACCGAATCGCAGCGCTGCGCATCACGCCGCTCGCGTTGCGCGAAGCCGGCGCGCGCGCTCCGGATCAGGAAGGCGAAGCAGCCCCCGATTGACGCGAGACTTCCTGTCGAACGAACTGCGGCGAAACTCGGGCGGCGCAAGCGTCCGTTGCCGCGCCGCCAGACTTCCCTATATAAGCGCCCGAAGCATCGGCCGGCGACCGGCAAGGGGATCGGATGTCCTGGAACAATCAAGGCGGCGGACCGTGGCGCTCCTCCGGACGAGGTCCATGGGGCCAAGGGCCGTCCGGGGGCCAACCTCCGGGCGACCTCGAAGATATCATTCGCCGCGTCCAGGAAGCTATTGGCAAGCTGGCGCCTGGCGGAACGGGAAGAAGCGGCGGCGGGAAAGGCCTAGGCGGCCGCGGCATCCTGCTTCTCGCGCTCGCGGCGCTTTTGCTCTGGTTCGCTTGGGGCACTTTCTACACGGTTCAGCCGAACGAAGTCGGAATAAATCTTGTCCTCGGCCGCTATACCGGCAAGACGACCGCCGGACTCAACACAAACTGGCCCTGGCCGATCGGCACCGTGATCAAGGTCCCGGTCTGGGACCAGCAGATCACCGAGATTGGCTACCGTAGTCTTGGCTCGAACGCCGACATTCCCGAGGAAAGCCAGATGTTGACCGGCGACAAGAACATCGTCGACGTTCACTTTCGGGCGATCTGGCAGATCGATCCGGCCAAGCCGGAGGACTACGTATTCAACATTCTCAACCCCCGCGAGACGGTTAAGGCGGTCGCCGAAAGCATTATGCGCGAAGTCGTCGGTCGACAGACCATTGACGGCATACTCACGACCGACCGCCGGTCGGTGGAAACCGACGTGCAGAAGCGGATGCAGGACGTCCTCGACAGCTACCGGGCGGGCATTCTCGTCAAACAGGTTCAGCTGCAGTCGGTCGACGCGCCAAGCCAGGTCATTTCCGCCTACCGGGACGTGACCGCCGCCCAACAGGACCAACAGCGCGCCGTGAACGAAGCCGAGACCTACGCCAACAAGGTGGTGCCGGAGGCGGAAGGCGGCGCGGCGCGCATCCTCGCCGAGGCCAAGGCCTATCGCGAGCAGACGATCCTCGAGGCCAAGGGCCAGACGGCGCGTTACGATCAGATTTATGAACAGTACAAAAAGGCGCCGGGCGTCACTCGCGAGCGCATGTATCTCGAGACGATGGAACGAGTGCTCGGCCCCATGAACAAGACGTTCATCGACACGAGGTCGGTGAGCGCGCCCGTGCCCTATATTGCGCTCGACCAGTTGCAGACCAACACCCCGGGGGGCGCGAAATGAGACCCTCCATGAACGGAGCGGTGATCGCCGTCCTGGCGGCGATCGTCCTTTTCGTAGCGTCGTTGTCGATGTTCATCGTCGATCCGACCGAGCAGGCGCTGGTACTGCGCTTCGGCCAGCCGATCCGCGATCTGATCGGCGCCCCGGGCCTTTATTTCAAATGGCCGCTCATCGATGCCGTCGTGTATGTCGACAAGCGCATTCTGGCGCTCAATGACGAACGCCAGGAGGTGCTCGTCGCCGACAATCAACGCCTCGATGTCGACGCTTTCGTGCGTTACCGAATCGCCGATCCTCTGTTGTTTTATCAGTCCGTCGCCAACACGCGCGGCGCGGACGCGCAGTTGGGCGGGATGCTGAACTCCGCGCTTCGCCGCACGCTGTCGGAAGCCTCGATCACCGACATCGTGCGCGACAAGCGCGACGCGCTGATGGCCGACATCCGCGACCAGATGATCGCCGGCGCCAAGCGCTTCGGCCTTGCCGTCGTCGACGTGCGCATCAAGCGCGCCGATTTGCCGCCCGAAAACTCGGAAGCCGTATTCCGCCGCATGCAGACCGAGCGGCAGCAGCGCGCCGCCTCCTATCGCGCGAAAGGGTCGCAGGAAAGCCAGACGATCAAGGCGGAGGCCGATCGCAAAGTCACCGTCATCACCGCCCAGGCCCAACAACAGGCCCAGCAGATCCGCGGCGAGGGCGACGGCGAGCGCAACCGCATTTTCGCCGAGGCCTATGGCGCCGATCCCGAGTTCTTCGCGTTCTACCGTTCCATGCAGGCCTACGAGAACGCCTTCAAAGGCGATACACGGGCGCTGGTCAGCCCCAAGTCGGACTTCTTCCGCTATTTCTCAACGCCAACTCCGGCGCGGGAGAGCGCTCCGGCGAAGGAGAGCGCTCCGGCGCCGTCGGCGAAGGCCGAATGACGTGCGTGACTTCGGCGCGGCGATTGGGCTCGTTTTCGCCATCGAGGGATTGCTGATGGCCGGCTTCACCGATTCGATGCGCAGGCGCATGGCGGCAGCCGCGCGTGAGGATCCGACGAAACTGCGTGGGGTTGGTCTAGGCGCGGCGCTCTTGGGTGTAGCGATTGTCTGGGCCTCACGCGCGCTGTTGTAACGCGTACATTCCGCTACGCGGACGCCCGCGGGATCGGTCGACGACGAATTTGAGGAGGATTCAATGCTGAACCTAGCCAAGCGGATTCCCACCGCGCGCCGCCGCCGCGCCCGCTCGACGCTCGCCGTGGCGGTCGCTTCCGTCTTGATCGGCGCCCCGCTGACCTTCGCGCCAGCGACTCCCGCGGCGGCCCAGGCGCGCCCGACCAATCTGGCCGACCTCGTCGATTCGGTGGCCGCAGCCGTGGTCAACATTTCCGCGACCCAAACAATTGAAGACAAGGGCGTAGCGCCGA
Source organism: uncultured Alphaproteobacteria bacterium (assembly GCA_963781895.1). Classification (GTDB taxonomy): domain Bacteria; phylum Pseudomonadota; class Alphaproteobacteria; order Rhizobiales; family Beijerinckiaceae; genus Roseiarcus. The sequence continues at coordinate 17,495 of CAWAIM010000004.1, read as the reverse complement.
ATTTGCCGAAGGGCACGCCGTTTGACGAGATGTTCGAAGAGTTCTTCAAGAATCACGGCATCAATCCCCAGCCGCGCGCGCGCAAGGCCCAGTCGCTGGGCTCCGGCTTCGTCATCGATCCGAGCGGCATCGTCATCACCAACAATCATGTCGTCGGCGACGCCAACGATATCGTTGTCATCTTTACCGACGGCCGCAAGCTCAAGGCCAAGGTCGTTGGAAAGGACCCGAAGGTCGACGTCGCGGTGCTGAAAGTGGAGAGCGACAAGCCCTTGAAGACGGTCAAATTCGGCGACAGTGACAAGATGCGCGTCGGCGATGGAGTAATGGCGGTTGGCAATCCGTTCGGCCTGGGCGAGACGGTGACGGCCGGCATCATCTCAGCCCGCAACCGCAACATCGACAGCGGCCCGTATGACGATTTCCTGCAGACGGACGCATCGATCAACAAGGGCAATTCGGGCGGTCCACTGTTCAACTTGCAGGGCGAAGTGATCGGCATCAATACCGCGATCCTCTCGCCCTCGGGCGGTTCGATCGGCATCGGTTTCGCGACGCCTTCCGCATCCGTCATCCCGGTCATTGCCCAGCTCGAGCAGTTTCACGAGACGCGGCGTGGCTGGCTCGGCGTGCGCATCCAGCCGGTCGACGACACCATCGCCGACAGCCTGGGTCTGGGTGCGCCACGCGGCGCGCTGATCGCGGGCGTCGACGAAAAGGGTCCGGCCAAGCCCGCAGGGTTGATGCCCGGCGACGTTATCATCAAGTTTGACGGCAAGGAGATCAAGGAATTGCGCGATCTACCGCGACTGGTCGCCTCCATGCCGGTCGGCAAGTCGGTCGACGTCGTCGTCGTGCGCAACGGCGCGGAGGTGACCAAGACCGTGACGCTGGGGCGTCTGGAGGACGGCGAAAAGAAAACCGCGGTCGCAACTGCGGAGGAAGAGGCGCCGCAGCAACAGGACGCCGTCGTCAAGGCGCTGGGAATGGAATTTTCGCGTCTCGGCGAAGAAGCGCGCAAGACATTTAAAATCAAGGACAGCGTCAAAGGAGTGATCGTGACGTCGGTCGATCCAGGTTCCGCCGCGGCGGACCGGGGATTGCGCCCTGGCGATGTCATCGAGGAGGTCAACCATCAAGCGGTCGAGCGTCCAAGCGACGTCGCCAAGGCGATCGAGGGCGCCAAGAAGGATGGCAAGAAGCCGGCGCTGCTGCTGGTTTCGAATGGCGAAGGCGTCGTGCGCTTCGTCGCCGTGCCGCTGAACTGAGCGGGACAAGCGGGTGAGCGAGGGGGCAGCGGGCGAGTCCGTCGGGACGGCGGACAACGCATTGGCGGTGGCGCGCGAGATCCTTCTGCGCGCGCCGCTGCTCGATGGGCACAATGATCTGCCCTGGGTCATCAGGATCGATAGGTCCGCCCGCGGCGACGTGTTCGCCTATGATCTGAAGCAAGTCCACGAGGGCGCCGACACCGACATCCCGCGCTTGCGCGAGGGCATGGTCGGGGCCCAGTTTTGGGCTGCGTTCCAACCAACCAACGCCCCTCATCCGGCGCGCACGGCTCTGGAGCAGATTGACCTCATCAGACGCATGGAGGACGCCCACCCGGACGTGTTCCTTCCAGCGCGGAGGGCGGCGGACTACGCGAGAGCCAAGAGCCTCGGCAAGATTGCCTCATTCATCGCGGTGGAGGGCGGCGTTGGGCTGGAGAATTCGCTGGGCCCCCTGCGCATCTGGCGCGCGGCGGGCGTGAGGCTGATGACGCTGTGCCACAATGAGAGCCTTGACTGGGTCGACTCCGCGACCGACGCGCCGCGCAACAACGGGCTCAACGCATTCGGCCGTGCGGTTATTGGCGAACTCAACCGGCTTGGCGTCCTGATTGACCTCGCCCATACGTCTCACGAAGCGATGCGCCGTGTGCTGGAGGTGACCGAGGCGCCGGTGACGCTGTCCCATTCTAACGCCTATTCTTTGTGCGATCACCCGCGCAACGCGCCTGACGACGTGCTTCAGCGTCTCAAGGCCAACGGCGGCGTCGTTATGGCCACATTCGTGCCGGGCTTTGTCTCGCAGGCCTTGCGCGATTGGCTGCGCCGGTCGCGCGACGGCTATGGCAAGGCGCCGCTCGCGGCCGATCCAAAGGCCCAATTGGCCGAGATCGAGGCGAGCCGCGGCCCCGCGCCTAAGGCGACCCTCGAACAGGTGGCCGATCACATCGTGCGCCTGGTCGAGACGGCGGGCTCCGAACATGTCGGCATTGGATCGGACTATTTTGGCGGCGCTTCGCCCGTCGGGCTGGAAAACGTCAGTCGCTTCCCCCACTTGTTCGCGGAACTGGTGCGCCGCGGCTTTTCCGAGCGCGATCTCGAGAAAATCGCGTCACGGAACGCGCTTCGTGTGCTCCGCCGGGTCGAAGAGATCGGAAAGACGCTGCGCAAGACCCGCCCGCCAGCGATCGGCCGGCTCGAGGACTATTCAGGACCATGATTTTCAGGACCATGAGAAGGCGGTCGGCGACAGGCGACGCGTGAAGGGGGTTCCATTGGAATGCCGTTCTAAGTATAGCGAGATATTGTGATATGCGAACATGAAATGATGGATGAAATGGCGCGTTCAGGCGCAATCGACCAAAAAGTCGATCTCGACCTCATGGCCGAGAACGCGCGCGAGGCGAGCGATTTTCTCAAGGCGCTCGGGCATGAATCTCGGCTGCTGATTCTCTGTGATTTGCTGGCCGGCGAAAAATCGGTCGGCGACCTGGAAGAGCTCCTTTCGTTACGCCAATCGACGGTGTCGCAGCAATTGGCTCGACTGCGGATGGAAGGTCTCGTGTCCGCGCGGCGCGACGGCAAGACCATCTATTACAGCATCGCAAACGACAAGGTGCGCGCGGTCTTGGCCGTGCTCTACGACACGTTTTGCGCCGTCAAGCCGCCGCGCACCGCTTAGGGGCAGCGAAGCAGCTCAACGCCGAGACGAAAATAATTGGAGCGGGTGAAGGGAATTGAACCCTCGTATTCAGCTTGGAAGGCTGCTGCTCTACCATTGAGCTACACCCGCGTCGCCGGCCCGCCGCGCGCGGCGGCCGGCGGAGTTGACGCTTGGGGCGTTTCATGGCAATCCGGCGCCGCCGAGTCAATGCGGCGCCGGGGTCGCGCTTGCACAATGCGCCGTGAGCAGGATTGGCGAGGCGAGCATGTCCTGGCGCCGGACCCTATTGGCGGATGCGTCGCGTCGGCAGTCGCCCCACTGAAAGCGCTCGGCAACTCGTTCGAAATTGCGATCTGCAACCTCCGTCAGCGAACCCGGTCGACGGACCGTCTTTACCCGATGCCTTGACGCCGCTCGGAGCGTCATCGACTTCTCGGTTCCCCCATCTTCGCCCGAGGGCGTTGATGACGATGGCTCGCGATCAGACTCCATGCAAGGGTCAAATCGGCCCGGACTTCGGTGGCCGACTACCCGCCTCCCTCGCTCATGAATTGGCGATCGAGCAAAGACTCCCGCGCGGCGCGCCCATCGGGCGCTCGGCTCCTGATCGCGTCAGATTCTCGGATTGTCGTTGGCGTCGCAAGGCAGGATATCGCACGCGCGCTTTGAAGTCGCACGTCGTCTGATGGCTGCGGGCGGCGCGATCGCCCCCGCGCGCCCGAGAAACCCGGTCGTTCGCGAGATCAGGACGACGCGTCGGCGCTGGCTGACGGCGCGGCGGCTTGGCCGCGTTGTTCGAGCCGCATGGCTTTGGCGCCGGCCTGGCGCGCCGACGCGGAAAGCTGGAACATCTCCAGTGAATTGAAGTCGGCCGTCGACTCCCTCAGCGACGCGTCGGTGTAATTGCGGGCCTCGGGATCGCGCGCTATCCGTCGCGCCGTCAAATAGACTTTGGCGAACATGCGCGCGATCTTGGCGTGCTTGACGATGAGTTCTCCGACATAGCGCGGATAGAAGGTGAGCGCGCTCTCGATCGGCAGGCCTGGCCGGCGGTCGCGCCGGCTCTTGCGGCGAATGAAGCCGGATTCGAGCGGGTAGATATTGTAGAACTCCCAGCTCGCCCAGAACCACACCATCAGATAAGCCACCGTATCGACACGCGGGCCGCCCGCCGCCGCGCGGCGGATCACCGTCTTGACGTGGTCCTCGGTGTAATAGGTCTTCCACGCCAGGCGATAGGCCTCCTGCCACTCCTCGCGCGACATGCGCGGATGGTCGCAGACGACATGTTCGAGATCGAACTTGTTGAGGTCCGGGTCGATCGAGGCGCCGGCCGCCACCATCTTCGCATGGTCCTCGCTGCCGGGCAGCGGGGTCAGACAGGAGAACTCGAGAATGTCGAGGGGCAGTTCACGCTGAATGATCTTGATGTCGCGTACGATCGATTCCTGCGTGTCATTGGGAAAGCCCAGGATATAGCCGCAGTAGGAGATGCAGCGGACCTTGCGCCATGCCTGCAGCATTTCGCGGTAGTCGGCGATGTGGTTCTGCTTCTTCTTCGCGCCGCTGAGGCTGTCGGGATTGATGTTCTCGAGGCCGATGAACACGCGCCTGACGCCGGCCGCCGCCGCCTTCTCGATGAAGCGCGGGATCTTGTGGCACATCGTGTCGACCTGAATGACGAAGCGCGAATGGATGCCCTCGTCGCGCAGCGCGATGAGCCGGTCGAAGATCGATTCCCAATTGCGGTTGCGCGCCAGGTTGTCGTCGGTGATGAGGAAGTAGCGGATGCCGTTGGCGTGATTGGAGCGCACGAGGCGCTCGATGTCGTCGGCGGTGCGATAGCGCGACTTGCGTCCCTGCACATTGATGATGGTGCAGAACGAGCACAGAAACGGGCAGCCGCGTCCGGCGTCGAAGCTCGAAAACATGCCGATCGTGCGGCCCACCCGTTCCGGCGGCAGGATCGGATTCGGGGCGCCCTCGAGGTTCGGCAAATCATTGAGGTGGTTGTAAAGCGGCTTCAGCGCGCCGGCCGCGGCGTCGCGCAACACTTCGTCGAACCGGCCTTCGGCCTCGCCTGCGAACAGCGAAATCCCGAGCGCGGTCGCTTCGCGCAACGAATCCGGCGCTTCAGGCAGCATCGCCAGACATCCGGAAACATGGAAGCCGCCGATGCAGACCTGCACGCCCGCCGCCCTCAGCGGCCGCGCAATATCCATCGCGCGCGGGAATTGATTTGACTGCACCCCGACCAAGCCGACGAGCCCCAGTCCGCCCGCGTCTTTTATCTGGCGGGCGATTCGGTCGGGCCGAATGCGCGCGTTGGTCTCGTCGATCGCGAACAGCTCAACGTCGATATCCTCGCCGAGCGTTTGATTTTCCATCGAGTTTTTGGCGATCCCGAACAGGCACGCGAGCGAATTCGACGGCAGCGCGGAGCGGAACCACTGGATGACGTAGCCATCGTCGTCGTAATGCGACGGTTTAATCAGGAATAGCAGAAATCTTCGGCGCTTTGCGATTTCCGACATGCAGCTTGGCCCCCCGCGACAGAATGCTCGGCCTCGTTTACGCTCAATCGTCAGGTTTTCCTTAACGCTGAACCGTTAACAGCCTTTGCCCCGCGACACAATCGCCACCCTCGATCGGCTCAGGTCCCTTGCGCCGGTCTCAAACCTCCGTCACGCCGGGATCCGGGGCAGGTAGATCGAGCCATGCGCGGTCGCGAAATCCCGGAACGCGCGGGCGGCGGGCGAGAGCGCGCGATCGGTCCGATTGACGACGAACCACTGGCGAAGGATCGGCAGGTCTTCGACGTCGAGGCACACGATCCGTCCGCCGGCGACTTCCGCCGCGATCGTATGAGCGGAGATGAGCGCGATCCCGAGCCCCGCCATCACCGCCTGTTTGATGGTTTCGTTCGAGCCGAGCTCGATGCCCATTTGCACCCGCCTGATCGTGGTGTCGCCGATGAAATCGTCGAACAGCGCCCGCGTGCCGGAGCCCATCTCGCGAAACAGGAACGCCTCGCCCGCCAGATCGGCGCGCGTCACCCCTCGTGCATTGGCGAGCCGATGCTCGGGCGGGGCGATGAGCACATAAGGGTGGGGACCAAGGGCGGATTTCTCCACCGCCATGTCGCGCGGCGGGCGGCCCGTCAAAGCGATCTCCACCTCGTCGCCGCGCAGCGACTCGATCATCGCGTCGCGATTGCCAATCTGGAAGCGCAGATCGAGTTTCGGCCGGCTGGCGAGGAAAGCGGCGATGAGGCGCGGCGCAAAATACTTCGCCGTCGACACCGCGCCAACCGAAAGCCTGCCGCCCTGGCCGGCCCCGATCGCCTCCATGGCGTCGGAGAATTCGCGCATCGCATGCGTGACGCCGCGCGAGGCCTCCAGCGCCGCCTCGCCGGCCTTGGTCAGCCGCATGCCCGTCGAAGCGCGATCGAACAGCCTCAGTCCGACCGCATCTTCGAGCCCTTTCACCCGCGCCGTCAGCGCCGCGGGCGTCATGTTGAGCGCCACCGACGCTTGGACCAACGAACCAGCCTCGGCGATCGCTCGCAGGGTCTCGATTTGCCGAAGCGTAAGATTGCGCACAACGCGGCCATTAAATGAAATTGAATGATAGGTCAAAATTAAGTCAGTATTGTTTTGTACGCAATGGCGCATACTGTTTTTGCCCGTCGATGACGACGCCGCGAAACGACGGCGCGGGTAAAGGGAGGGGCCCGTGACGAACACCCTGGGGATCGGCGAAGATCTTGAAGCGTTCTTGCGCGTCAGCGCGCCCGCCAAGTTGGCTCGCGTCCTGGGAGCGCTCGCCAATTCCGCACTGCCCCTCGCGCATCAGATACGCCGTGGCCGCCTCGACGGTTTCGCTCCGGAGGCTCTCGATGCGTTCGCGGACGCCGCCTTCATCGACGGCCTCAAGGGCTCCGGGGTGCGCGGGGTCGTCTCCAAGGAACGCGACGACCCGGTCGACCTCGATGCCGACGGAACGCTGCTGGTGGCGATCGACCCGCTCGACGGCTCATCGAACGTCGACTCCAATATTTCCATCGGCGCCGTCTTCTCAGTGCTCGACGCTTCGGCGGGCGCGCTGAAGACCGTCCATTTCCTGCAGGGTGGAGTGAAGCAACGCGCCGCGGGCTTCGTCATCTATGGCCCGCACGTCGCCTTCGTCTTCACGACCGGCGCGGGCGTTCACATGGCGACGCTCGATCCGGACACGAACACGTTTCGCATCTCCAGCGTCGATGCGCGCATTCCCGCGCAGACGAGCGAAATCGCGATCAACGCCTCGAACTCCCGCCACTGGCCCAAGCCAGTGCGGGCCTATATCGACGATTGCCTGGAAGGCGACGAAGGCCCGCGTGGGCGAAATTTCACTATGCGGTGGGTCGGTTCGCTGGTGGCCGACGTCTATCGAATTCTCGCCCGCGGCGGCGTCTATCTCTATCCGGAGGACGCGCGCGAGGGACACGCGAACGGCCACCTGCGCCTGCTCTGCCAGGCCAACCCGATCGCATTCTTGATCGAACAGGCTGGCGGAGCGGCGATCGACGGCTTTGACCGTATTTTGGAGATCGCGCCGAGGTCCATCCACATGCGCACGCCCCTGATCTTCGGCTCGACGGACAAAGTCGAGCGCATCGCGGGCTATTACAGTGAAGTCGGCGCCTCGGCGAACAGCTCGCCCCTTTTCGGCAAACGCGGCCTTCTGCGCCGGTGACCCTCGAACTCAGAATCAACTCGAAATGTCGATCAAGCATCCCATCATCGCGATCACCGGCTCCTCGGGGGCCGGCACGACCTCGGTCAAGAGGACATTCGAGCAGATTTTCCGGCGCGAGAAGATCAGCCCCGTCTACATCGAAGGGGACGCCTTCCATCGCTGGAACCGCGCGGAAATGCGGGATCAGATGAAAGAAGCCGCGGCCAAGGGCGACAACCATTACAGCCACTTTGGCCCCGCGGCCAATCTGTTCGAGGAGCTCGAGAAGACCTTCGCCGCCTATTCCGAAAGCGGCGGCGGGCGAACCCGCGCCTATATCCACGACGCGCTCGAGTCCGAGCAACACAATTGCCCGCCTGGAACCTTCACGCCCTGGATCGATTTCGAGCCGGGATCCGACCTGCTGTTTTACGAAGGCCTGCACGGCGCCGTCGTCACCGACAAGGTCAATGTCGCTCAATATGTCGATCTGAAGATCGGCGTCGTGCCGGTCATCAATCTGGAGTGGATTCAGAAGCTGCATCGCGACCAGGCCGCGCGCGGCTACACCACCGGGGCGGTCACCGACACGATCCTGCGCCGCATGCCGGACTACATCAATTACATCTGCCCGCAGTTCGCGGAGACCGACATCAATTTCCAGCGCGTGCCGACGGTCGACACGTCGAATCCGTTCATCGCGCGCTGGATACCGACGCCCGACGAGTTGATGGTCGTCATCCGCTTCCGCGATCCGCACGGGATCGACTTCCCCTACCTCCTGTCGATGATTCACAACAGCTTCATGAGCCGCGCCAACTCGATCGTGATCCCGGGCGGCAAGCTCGACATTGCAATGCAGCTGATCCTGACGCCGATGATCCTGAAACTGGTGGAGCGCCGCCGGCGCGCCCATCGCGCCTAAGTCCGCAAAAGAGTCGTTGAGACGAACGTCATCAAGGAGAAGAGCCATGAACAAACAGTCGTCGCAGACCGTGAAGGGCAAGGACCGCTACAAGTCCGGCGTCATGGAATATCGCAAGATGGGTTATTGGGAGCCCGACTACACGCCGAAGGACACCGACATCATCGCCTGCTTCCGCGTCACCCCGCAGGAGGGCGTCGATCCGATCGAAGCCTCCGCGGCGGTCGCGGGCGAATCCTCGACTGCGACCTGGACAGTGGTGTGGACCGACCGTCTCACCGCGACCGAGAAATATCGCGGCAAGTGCTTCCGCGTCGATCCGGTCCCCGGCGCCGAAGGCCAGTATTTCGCCTACATCGCCTACGATCTCGACCTGTTCGAGCCGGGTTCGATCGCCAATCTCTCGGCTTCGATCATCGGCAACGTGTTCGGCTTCAAGCCGCTCAAGGCGCTGCGGCTCGAGGATATGCGATTCCCCGTCGCCTATGTGAAGACGTTTCAGGGCCCCGCGACCGGCATCGTGGTGGAGCGCGAGCGGCTCGACAAGTTCGGCCGGCCGTTGCTCGGCGCGACCGTCAAGCCGAAGCTCGGTCTCTCCGGCCGCAACTACGGGCGCGTCGTCTACGAGGCGCTGAAGGGCGGTCTCGATTTCACCAAGGACGACGAGAACATCAACTCGCAGCCCTTCATGCATTGGCGCGACCGCTTCCTCTATTGCATGGAGGCGGTCAACAAGGCGCAAGCGGCGACCGGAGAGGTCAAGGGAACCTATCTCAATGTCACCGCCGGCACGATGGAGGACATGTACGAGCGCGCCGAATTCGCCAAGGAGCTCGGCTCGGTCGTGGTGATGATCGATCTGGTGATCGGCTACACCGCGATCCAGTCGATGGCGAAATGGGCGCGCAGGAACGACACGATCCTGCACCTGCACCGCGCCGGCCACGGCACCTACACGCGCCAGAAGTCGCACGGCGTCTCGTTCCGCGTCATCGCCAAATGGATGCGCCTCGCCGGCGTCGACCACATTCACGCCGGCACGGTCGTCGGGAAACTGGAGGGCGATCCGGCCACGACGAAGGGCTTCTACGACGTCTGCCGCGAGGACTTCAATCCGCTGCAGCTCGAGCACGGCATATTCTTCGACCAGCATTGGGCTTCGCTCAATAAGCTGATGCCGGTGGCTTCGGGCGGCATTCATGCCGGCCAGATGCATCAGCTCGTCAACCTGTTCGGCGACGACGTGGTGCTGCAGTTCGGCGGCGGCACGATCGGGCATCCGAATGGCATTCAGGCGGGCGCGACCGCCAATCGGGTGGCGCTGGAGGCCATGGTCTTCGCCCGCAACTCGGGACGCGACTATGTTCACGAGGGCCCGACGATCCTCGCCGAAGCCGCCAAGACCTGTACGCCGCTGCGCCAGGCGCTCGACGTCTGGGGCGACGTGACCTTCAACTACGCTTCGACTGACCAGCTCGATTACGTTCCGACCGCACAGGTGGCGTGATCCTTCCCTTCTCCCCTTGCGGGAGAAGGCGGCGCGGCGGAGCCGCGCGGGATGGGGGTCTGCGCCGAAGGGCGCACTTGCGAGACCCCCTGACGGAATGACTGCGGAGCCAACACGCCGTCCCGACGACGTTTCAAATTGGTCTAGGAGACTTCCCCATGCGCATTACACAAGGTTGCTTCTCGTTCCTGCCCGATCTCACCGACGATCAGATCCTCACTCAGGTTCAATATTGTCTTGACCAGGGATGGGCGGTGAATCTGGAATTCACCGACGATCCGCATCCCCGCAACACGTATTGGGATATGTGGGGCCTGCCGATGTTCGATCTGCACGACGCCAAGGGCGTGCTGATGGAGCTCAACGCCTGCCGCAAGATCTATGGCGATCGCTACATCCGCCTGTCGGCTTTCGATTCCTCGCATGGCTGGGAATCGGTGCGCATCTCCTTCATCGTCAACCGGCCGAAGAACGAGGACGGCTTCCGTCTTGACCGCGCGGAGGCGCACGGCCGCGTGCAGCGCTATGCGACGCGCGCCTATGCGACTGACAGGCCGGAAGGAAAGCGCTACGCATGAACGAGGGCGGTCAGGCCGGACAGGCGACGGCGGCGAAAATCAATCTTGCCGAGGAGTTCGCGCAGTCGGGCGTCGGCCCGGTGCTGCAACAGCTCGACGACGAGCTGATCGGCCTCGCGCCCGTCAAGCAGCGCATTCGCGAAATCGCGGCGCTGCTGCTGGTGGACCGCGTCCGGGCGAAATTCGGCCTCAGCGCGCAGGCCCCGACCCTGCACATGAGCTTCACCGGCAATCCCGGCACCGGCAAGACCACGGTGGCGGTGCGCATGGCGGAAATTCTTCATCGGCTCGGCTATGTGCGGCGCGGCCACCTCGTCGCGGTGACGCGCGACGATCTGGTCGGCCAATATATCGGCCATACCGCGCCGAAAACGAAGGAGGTGCTCAAAAAGGCGATGGGCGGCGTGCTGTTCATCGACGAGGCCTACTATCTCTATCGGCAGGAGAACGAGCGCGACTACGGGCAGGAATCGATCGAGATTCTGCTGCAGGTGATGGAGAACAATCGCGACGATCTCGTCGTGATCCTCGCCGGCTACGCCGACAAGATGGACCGGTTCTTCCATTCCAATCCGGGCTTCCGGTCACGCGTCGCCCACCACATCGACTTTCCCGATTACACCGACGGCGATCTCGAGGCGATCGGCGAGAAGATGCTCAATTCGCTGAACTACCGGCTGAGCCCCAAGGCGAAGCAGGCGCTGGCCGAATATATCGCGCTGCGCCGCGCGCAGCCGCTGTTCGCGAACGCTCGTTCGATCCGCAACGCCCTCGATCGCGCTCGCCTGCGCCAAGCCAATCGCCTGCTCGCGGCCGGCGATCGGGAATTGACCCTCGACCGGTTGACATCCATCGAGGAGGAAGACATTCGCCAGAGCCGCGTATTTCATCAGAAGGAGGGCGGCGCTTGACTCAGCCGGTGATCATGTCTCCGTCGATCCTGTCGTCGGACTTCTCCAAGCTCCGCGAGGAGGTGCGTGCGATTGACGCCGCCGGCGCCGACTGGATACACCTCGACGTGATGGACGGGCATTTCGTCCCCAACATCACCTTTGGCCCGCCGGTCGTCGCCGCGCTGCGGCCTCATTGCGACAAGCTTTTCGACTGCCATCTGATGATCGAACCTTGCGATCCCTATCTCGAGGCCTTCGCCAAGGCCGGCTGCGACGTCATCACCGTTCACGCCGAGGCGACCAGGCATCTCGACCGCTCGCTGCAGGAAATCCGCGCGCTCGGCAAAAGAGCCGGCGTAGCGCTCAACCCGGCGACGCCCGAGAACGCGATCGAATATGTGCTCGACCGCCTCGACCTCATCCTGGTGATGACCGTCAATCCCGGATTCGGCGGCCAGGCCTTCATTCCCTCGGCGGTCGAGAAAGTCGCACGCGTCAAGCGCATGATCGGCGAGCGCGAGATTCATATCGAAGTCGACGGCGGCGTGACGCCGGAGACAGCGCCGCTCCTGACGCGCGCTGGCGCGAACGTGTTGGTCGCTGGCTCCGCCGTATTCAAGGGCGGCCCGCAAGCCTACGCGGCCAACATCGCCTCGATCCGCACAGCGGCGGACGGCGAGGCGCATGGGCTTCGGACGCAAGCCCCCCGCAAACGCCACGGCGCGCTAGGAATTTACGCCGGCTTTCTCAAGTGAACACTCGAAATCGATCCGTTGGCCAGCCGGCAAATCTCACGCCGTGACGCTGTGACGCTTTGGATTCGGCGCGATTCTCGGCCTGGTTGGGGATGCCGCGCCGTTCTCCTTTGCGCGGGATGCAGCGGTAAGTTCGAGCTGAGTTGGGAATCTTTCTGTCGCCGGTGGGCCGAGGGGGCTTGCCGCCGATCGTCGCGCGGCGGCGCGTGTCAGGCCGGCGAGCCGTCAGACGCTGGGATTTGTTTCGGGCGAGCCGGGCGCCGGGGCCGACGCCTTCGTGAAACCTTATCATTGCAAGTACGGTGAACTGCCGGCCTATACCGCCGCCGACCATCAAACCGCCCGCCCGATCCTGATGAATCAGATCGTCAAGGGCGCCGACGGAAAGCCGACCTATGCGATCGGGAAGATCATGGCCTGCCCCGACATCATCCCGCCGGTTGATCCCGCCTGCAAGACGTGACCCGAACCACGCCGCGAGCGGCTATCGCCGGCGGCAAGCTGGTCGAGGATCACAACGCAACCAGCCTTGCTTGCGCCGCTGACCGAATTGGGAGGCAGTGCGTTACCTTCGCCTTCAGGCTCAAGTCCCGAACCACGATCTCCTCAAAGCCTTTATGGCGCGAGCCGGCCGACGCTTGCGCCTTCACGCGACGAGCGTCTCGTCGATCGTTTTTTCTTTGCCAGCCGAATGCCGGGCTTTCCTTGGAGCTGGAGCAGCGGCCGGCGCATGACCTCCTCGGCCGGAAGCCCGAGGGTGCGGACCCGGACTCCGATCGGACTCAGGACCCGCGCGCCGCGATCACCCGCTCAAACGCCTCCTCCATCGGCGCGCGCGGGGGCTCGACGCCAGTGAATATCTCAAAAGCATCGACCGCCTGATCGATGGCGAGCTCTCGACCCGTCATCACGCGCGCCCCCTTTTCGCGCGCGGCCAACAGAAGCGGCGTCCAGAGAGGCTGATAGACAGCGTCGGCGACCCAAAGGTCGGAGCGCAGGAGATCGAATGCGACCGGCGTTTCGCGGCTCGGCAACATTCCGACGGCGGTGGCGTTGACAAGACCGTGCGCGCCGGCGAGCGCCTCGGCAGCGCTGGAGCACGCGCGCGCAGCACAGCGTTCCCCCAGAGCCTCGGCCAGTTCCCTGGCCTTGGGCGCCTCGCGATCGACAATGTTGATAGCGGCGACACCGCTGTCGGCCATGGCGACGCCGATAGCTTTGCCGACGCCGCCGGCGCCGATCAGCGCCACAGTCTGTCCTGTGACATCGCCGATCGCTCGGCGGCAGCCTCGCGCAAATCCGCTGCAATCCGTGTTGAACCCGACCAGGCGGTTGTCGCGCACCGCGACCGTGTTGACGGCCCCGACCTGGGCGGCGGAGGGCGCCAGTTCGTCGAGCAGCGGCAGGACCTCGATCTTGTAAGGAAAGGTGACGTTGACGCCAGCGAACTTGAGCGCGCGGACGCCGTCCAGCATGACCCGAAGGCCGGCCCGATCAGCGCCGGCCACCTCGATCAGGTGATAGGCGTAGCGGAACCCTAGCGCGCGGCCCGCGGCCTCATGCATGGCTGGCGAGGCGGAATGGGCGATAGGCGCGCCAATCAGGCCGACGAGAAAGCTTCTGGGATAGAAACTGGCCATCCGGCTTCACCCTTCAAAAGGTTGGATATGTCGTAGCGCCGAACAAATTGCATGAATTAGCGCAGTCCGCCACATTGAAAAGCGCTCACCCTCACATTCGACGAGATGGCTGGCTCGGCGAAGGCTTACAGCAGGCCCAACAATCCACGATTAGCGGTCGAGGCCGGACGAGCGATCGCCTGTAAGGCCTGCCCAGCCGATCTCGCTTCGGCGCGCCGGCCGCCTGGGCGAGCCAAGAGCGAATTCGTATCGAAACGCGCCGTGAAGGGGTTCCTTGAGTGTCGCGGCGCCGGCGGTCTCGAGAGCTGCAAGATCCACTTTCGTGCTGAACTCTTCGCCGCCTCTCGAAAGGGAAACGCTCTGTTGCGTGAAATTGCAAACGCTATACGATATCTGAAAACCTAGGAGATCTTCTGCGTGCTCAAGTGGTCGATCGCGACAGTATGCATGGGCGGCTCTCTCGAAGTGAAAATGGCCGCCGCCGCTAAGGCGGGATTTCGTGCGATTGAGATATTCGAAAACGATCTGACCTTCTTCAATGGAAGGCCGCGTGATGCGCACACGATGGCCGCGGATCTCGGCCTCGAAATCGTCGCGTTGCAGCCGATGCGCGATTTCGAAGCGATGCCTGAGCCCACCCGCACGCGCAATTTCGAACGCGCGGCGCGGAAGTTCGATTTGATGGCGGAGCTGGGCGCGCGCCTGTTGTGCCTCTGTTCGAATGTTTCCGAAGAGGCGATCGACGATTCCGTTCGCGCCTCGGACGATCTCGCCGAGCTTGCAGATCGGGCGCGCGGCTTCGGCTTCTCCCTCGGTTATGAGGCCCTGGCCTGGGGACGCCATGTTCGCGACTGGACGGCCGCTTGGGAGATCGTGCGCAGGGCAGAGCGCGCGAATCTCGGAATCGTGCTCGACAGTTTCCATGCCTGCGCCCGTGGCAACGCCATAGAACCGATGAGCATGATCCCGCCGGACGCTATCGCCCTGGTGCAGGTCGCCGACGCGCCGGCCCTGCAAATGGATCCATTGTCATTGAGCCGCCACTACCGTTGTTATCCGGGCCAAGGCGACTTTCCCGTCACCGACTATCTCGACGCGATTGTGCGGGCGGGTTATCGTGGCCCGGTTTCGCTGGAGATCTTCAACGACCAGTTTCGCGGCGCCTCGGCCAACGCCATCGCTCTCGACGGCATGCGGTCGCTGTTGGCGCTCGGAGAGAATGTCAACGCGTCGCGCGTCGCGCGCGGTGACGCGCCGGTCGCCGATTGGCCGCCGCTGCCTCGCGCGCCGGAAGTCAGGGGCGTCGAATTCATCGAATTCGCAACCAGCGACGTCGATCATCGCGCGGTGACGCATGTACTCGAAGGGTTAGGCTTCGTCTGCACCGCGCGCCATCGCTCTAAGGATGTCGACCTCTATCGGCAGGGTGGCGTCAACCTTGTCGTCAATCACGATCGCGAGGGCTTTGCCCATTCGTTCAATACGTTGCATGGTCCGTCGGTTTGTGCGGTTGCTTTTGAAGTCGACAGTGTGAAGGCGGCTCAGGAGCGCGCCGCGGCTTTCAACGCGCCAAGCTACGTCGGCAGAATTGGGCCCGGGGAAGCCTCAATCCCTGCGCTGGGGGGCGTCGAGGGCAGTCTCATCTACTTCGTTGACCAACGCGACGCGACGCCTTGGCGCAGCGATTTCGAACCGATCGCGGGCGCCAATCCCGGCGAAGCGCTTCGCGCCGTCGATCACCTCTCCAACGTCGTGCGGCGGAGCGAATTTCTCACTTGGTCGCTTTTTTACAAGACGATCCTTGGCCTCCAGACGGAGCCGGCGGTCGAGATCGCCGATCCGCACGGGGCCTTTTACAGCCGTTCACTGCGTAGCCCGAACGGCGCGGTGCGCATTCCGCTTAATATATCGGATGGCGGAGCGACTGGCGTGACCCGGTTCATTGATGCGTTCGGCGGCGCTGGCTATCAGCAAATTGCGCTGTCCACGGACGACATTTTCGCCTTTGTCGCGGCGGCTCGCGCTCGCGGCGCGGCGTTCCTGCCGATTCCAGACAACTACTACGACGACCTCGCCGCCCGCCTTGGTCTCGATGAGGCGCTATTGTCGAGGCTTCGCGCTCATGGGGTGCTTTACGACCGTGCCCGAGGAGCTAGCGAGGCTTCGCGCTCATGGCGTGCTTTACGACCGCGCCAATGGCGGCGAATTCTTCCATATCTACACCCGGACGTTCCAGCGCCGCTTCTTCTTCGAAATCGTGCAGCGGCGAGACTACGATTTGTTCGGCGCGGCCAATACACCGGTGCGTTTGGCTGCCCAGGCGCGCCTGGACGACGATGACGAACGCGCGCGCATCGAACTTGACGGGTGAAGCGCATTAGCCTTTTCGGCGTCGAGCGAACTAAGCGCAATGTGAGAGTGAAGGCCCAGGCGAGAGTTAAGATGCAGTTTGCCACCGTGAATGGCGCCGTAACACACTTCCTCGACGAGGGCCCGCGCGACGCTCCAGCCGTCGTCTTCATCAATTCTCTGGGGACGGACTTTCGCATCTGGGATGATGTTGCGCGTTCCCTGACCGGGCAATATCGCGTGCTGCGTAGCGACAAGCGTGGACATGGACTCTCCCAGATGCGATCCGGTCCCGCGACGATGGCCGACTTCGCCGCCGATCTCGCCGCCCTGCTGGATCGCCTTGAGATCGCGCGAGCAAACGTCGTCGGCCTATCGATTGGCGGACTGATCGCGCAGCAGCTTTACCATCTTCGGCCAGATCTCGTCGACTCGCTGATCCTTTCGGACACGGCGCATCGCATTGGCACGCTGGAGTCGTGGAATACCCGAATCAGCAAGGTCGAGACGGGCGGGATAGAATCGATCGCCGACGGAATTATGCAGGTGTGGTTCAGCCGATCCTATCGCGCGAGACGCCCTGAAGCTGTTGCGGGTTGGAGGACCATGCTCACGCGAACGCCGCTCGACGGCTATCTCATGGCCTGCCGAGCAATTCGCGACGCCGACCTCACAGAGCAGGCCGGGCAGATCAAAGTTCCGACGCTCTGCGTCGTGGGCGACGAGGACGGCTCGACGCCCGTTGCTTTGGTGCGCGAGCTATCGTCGCTCATTCCCGGCGCCAAACTCGAGATCATCGCCGGCGCGGGTCATTTGCCCTGCATTGAGAGGCCGGACGTCGTGTGCAATCTGATCGACGCGCATGTAAGGGAGTCCCGCGGTGAGCGAATTTGACAACACAGGCGAGCGCTTCAAGATCGGCATGGCGACGCGGCGCGCGGTGCTTGGCGGGACCCACGTCGACCGCGCGACGGCGGCGATGACGGATTTCGACGAGCCGTTCCAGACATTCATTACTGAGGGGGCCTGGGGCTCGGTTTGGTCGCGGCCGCAACTGACCAATCGCGAGCGCTCCCTTTTGACCATCGCCTTGCTCGCCGCGCTTGGACATGACGAGGAGGTAGCAATGCACACTCGCGCCACCGCCAATACCGGGGCGACGCCCGAGGACGTTCGGGAGGCGCTATTGCATGTT
>CAWAIM010000003.1:0-21995 GCA_963781895.1 uncultured Alphaproteobacteria bacterium | reverse complement strand
AAGTTACCTCCGCCGCGCGGCCAAGAAGGACCATTTGCCATCGATTCTTGCGCTGGCTGAGTTCTACAGTCGCGGCGCCCAGGTCGAGCCGGATCTTCGTGAGGCCTTCGTTTGGTATCGTCGCGGCGCCGAGCTCGGCGACCCGCAAGCGCAATTCATCGCCGGACGCCTCAGCGCGACAGGCGCCGGCGTCGCCATCAACCTTCGTGAGGCGGCACACTGGTTCTTGGCGTCGGCCAAACGAGGCGATCCGCTGGCGGCCCATAATATTGCGTGCCTCTACTCGACGGGCGAGGGAGTTGAAAAAGACGACGACGCGGCCACTTCCTGGTTCACGGTAGCCGCGGAAAAGGGGATCGCCTCGAGTCAGGTCGCCCTCGCCCGCCTGCTGCTTCGCCGCGACACGGCTCCGCGTGACACGGACGTAGCGGTGCGATGGCTGGAAATGGCCGCGGAAAACGGAGACCGAGACGGCAAGGCGCTGCTTGCTTCGCTGCACCTGACCGGTGATGGCGTCGGCCAGGACCCGTGCATGGCCGAGGAGTTGTTGCGGCAAGCCGCGGATGCCGGGTTGGCGGCTGCCGCCACGCAATTGGGCCATCTCTACTCTGGCCGCTTCGGCGTTGCGGCCAGGCCCGATGAAGCCGCCCGTTGGTATCGGGTCGCTGCGGAGGCGGAGGACGCGGAGGCGCAGTACCGATTCGCGGAAATGCTTCGCGTCGGCCGCGCCGTTCCAAAATCGCCAGTTGACGCGATCTCTTGGCTTCGACGGGCCGCAGCCAACGGCCATACCGCCGCGAAGTTCCAGCTCGGGGTATTGCATTGCATTGGAGAAGGGACGCCGCGCGATGTCGAGGAAGGCGCGAAGTACTATGCGGCGGCGGCAGACGCGGCGCATCCCGTGGCGATGTTTAATTGGGGGGTCATGCTGCGAAAAGGCATCGGCGTGCCGGCGGATGAAAGGGCTGGGACGGCGTGGATAGAAAAAGCGGCGAAGGCAGGGCTCAAGGAAGCCCTGAGCGCCGTGGCGGCCGGAATATGAACTCCCGCGTCACAGACGATGCGAAAGGTCTCCGGCCTGTGATTCGACAAATCCAGGGACGCGTCGCTGCTGGACTGTCGGTTGACCGCGTTGTCGCCGACGGAGATTTCCTCGCCATTTCCGGCTGGGTCATCAACGGCCGGGATCTGACCTTCACTGTGAATGGCGCCGGGGTCCCAACCATTCCTTCCCTCTATTTCTTTCCGAGAGACGACGTCGCCGTGGGCTATGACGTCGATCCGAAGCTGGCCGGAGGCTTCTTGGCGATATGGCGAACCCGCCCCCGGGACCCACTCTGCGTGCGTCTGACGTGCGCCGATCCTGGCGGTCCGCTGCAAATGGAAGCGCCGATGCCGGACGAGTGCTCGGAGCACGCGCTGTCACAGCTTCTCTTGGACAATCTGCCGCGCGCTGGCTCCCTGTTTGAAGGCCTTTTGCACAACCAAGCCGCCACGACGCTGTTGACGAAGCACATGGCGGATCTTCCTAGCGGCTTCAACCGAGCGCGCGGCTACCTGGAAACCGCAAGGGGCGTCGAGGGGGTCGGAGGCTTGGTGATTGGATGGAGCGTCGGTGAGCCGGGATTGCGCTTTTATCTCGTGGACGAAGGGGGATACGTCGTCGACCTTGCGTCGGCGGCGCGCTGGACGCGCGGCGACATCGTCGAAGCGATGGGCCGCGAATTCGGCGACTACGCCAACGACGCCGGCTTTCTCCAGGGATGGAAAGGTTGCCTGCGCATGGGCGCGACGATCCAATTGATTGTGGCGACGGAGGACGCCGCTTACAGACTCTCTGAGACCAAGTGGCTGCCGGCGCCTGTTGAGCCCGTGAGTTTCGCGCGTTGGGCGTTTGAGATTTCCACGCCTCAAGAGAGATTCGCCCAGAGGTTGGCCAATCACGACGGCGAAATTATACATGCGCTCGTCGAAAGGAAACTTGCGAAGCACGGGAGGCATGCGCGAAAAATTGATGATTACGGCGGAAGGCTGAGCAAACCGCAATGTTCTGTTGTCATTCCCTTGCACGGACGTCATGATTTTATCTTGAATCAGCTTCTTGCTTTCTCGGAAGACCAGTATTTCGTCAACCGTGCAGAGCTAATTTACGTCATCGACGATCATCGACTGGTGTCCCCGCTTGCTTTCGACGCTCCGATGTTCGCGGCAAGTTTCGGCGTGCCGTTTCGAACGGTCTGGAGCGGTGAAAACCGTGGGTTCGCAGGCGCGACCAACCTTGGCGTTTCGGAATCGCGGGCGCCATTCGTCCTGCTGATGAATTCGGATGTCATTCCGGTCGCACAGGGCTGGCTCGAGACCATGTGTTCGACTCTGGCGGCCCATCCGGAAGTAGGCGTATTGGGCATGCGCCTCCATTATCCCAACGGGGCCATCCAACACGACGGGATGGAATTCAAATGGGACCCGACTTGGGAGGCGTTTCTGAACAAGCACCCGGGCGCCGGCATGCCGGGATCAGAGCCGGGCGGGGCGCTCGCGATATGTCAAGCCGTGACCGCCGCCTGTGCGCTACTTCGGCGGGAAACGTATGACGCCGTCGGCGGGCTGGACGAGACGTTTCTCATCGGCGATTTCGAAGACTCGGACCTTTGCTTGAAGGTGCGCGAACTCGGACTCGAGATTGCTTGTCTCCGGAATCCGGTGTCGCTGATCCATCTCGAGAGACAGTCCTTCTCGGGCATAGGGAGCCCGAGCTTTCGCGAATACATCGCGCGCTACAATGCCTGGCGGCACCAGACGAGATGGGGCGGCGTCATTTCCAAACTCTCTTTGACCAACGCCTCGCGAGCGCAAGCACAATGAAAGTCATGGTCATCGCCCACGCCCATCCGGATTTCAGCGTCGGGGGCGCAGAAATTGCCGCATATAACTTGTATCGAGCCATCAGGGCCAAGAGCGGCTTCAGCGACGCTGTTTTTCTCGCACGGACCGATCTGGCGTGGCGCCCGCATGGCTCGATCATGATGCGCCGACAAGGCGAGTATCTCTGGCGCCAAGATATCGGCGACTGGTTTCGGTTGCGAACGCAAAACCCGATGTCCGTCCTCGGCGCCTTCAGGGAATTTCTAAAATTGGAAGCTCCAGACGCCATTTTTCTTCAGCATTTTGTCCATCTCGGCGTGGAGATATTTCGTGAAATCAAGCACACGCTTCCTAATTGTTCCCTCATCGTTACGTTGCATGAATACATCGCGATTTGTAATCGTAATGGTCAAATGGTAAAAAATAATACCAAGAAACTCTGCCATCGAGAAACAATCGAGGATTGCAGCAATTGCTTTCCCGAGAGGAGTCCGCAGGATTTCTGGCTCAGAAAGCACTATATCCAGAAAAATTTTGAATTTGCCGACGTGTTTGTGTCTCCCTCTGAATTCCTACGAAAGAGATACATCGAGTGGGGAATCCCGTCTGAACACATCGTCGTCATAGAAAACGGACAGCAAGACGTTCGGACAGAACCGTCAGAAATCTCAGGGACGCGAGAGAGATCCCGCTTTGCGTTCTTCGGCCAAATTACGGAATACAAGGGTGTCGAGATTCTGCTCCAGGCGATTCACATGATCGCGAAGGATGTCCGCGCCAAGATGACCTTCGAAATTCATGGCGCCAACCTCGAAGCCCAAGGGCAATGGCTCCAAGACCTGATCGAGACGCTTCGCAACCCCCTGATTGTTGAAGGATGCTTGCGCTGGGTCGGCGCTTACGAGCAAACCGAACTTCGGCAACGAATGCGCAAGATCGATTGGGTCCTCGTTCCGTCGATCTGGTGGGAAAACTCACCGATGGTGATTCAAGAAGCCTTTGCGAATGGCAAGCCGGTGATTTGCGCCGGCATCGGCGGAATGGCGGAGAAGGTCCGGGACGGCGTGGACGGCTTGCACTTCGAGGTCCGCAATCCGCTGGATCTTGCGGAAACATTGGTTCGCGCGATGTGTGAGCCGAAACTATGGAATAGGCTGAGTGCGAACATCCGTCGACCACCTTCCTACGAGCAATGCGCGGATGCCTATTTGTCGGTGGCCGATGAATTGAGCGACCGAGATACCTCCGCTCATATAGAATACGCGTCGCATTAGGATTTTTTCCCAATACGATTGGTTCTACCCGACGCTGATAAATTTACTTTAACATTTGTGTGGAATAATTGAAGACCGTGAAAATATCAAGATCGGCATTCATTTCAAGATTTCATATTCTGGCCAAATTGCGTTCGATTTTGAACTTTGGGCCTATGAGAACGAGGGTCATTTATGAGAGTTGCCCTTATTGCTCCGCATGTCCGGGTCGAGGAGTCATTTCGGCACACGTCGGAATACCTATTCTTCAGATCCGGAAACAATACGGGCAACTTTGCGTTTGTATATGCGTTGTGGTCCCACTTGGCGCCAGATGTCCAAATATTTCCCTGGCACGCGTCGCCGCGGGCCATACGCAGCGGCTGCGATGTTGTAGTGATGGCTTGCGCAAACCAACTCGGTCCTCACACAGACCTGGGAATCTTGGCCGACATGCTCGACCAAGCCAGTTTGCCCATCGTGGCGATCGGGCTGGGAGCACAGGCCAAGGATTCGCAATCGCGCGTCGAATTGACCGCGGGCACGAAAAGGTGGCTTGAGGTTGTCGCCGCTCATGCGCCCTCCGGGGGTCCAAACATCGGCGTGCGCGGCGAGTTTTCGCGCCAACAGCTTGAGCGCTACGGCGCCGGCGACCGCGCGGCTATCACAGGGTGCCCCTCTAATTTGATCAATACCGATCCCGGGCTGCCGGCGAAACTCGGCGAGAAATACCGCAGCGCAAAGTTCGAGCGGATTGCTGTCCCTGCCGGACTGCACCTGTGGCCACAGCTCAAGGCGGTGGAGCAAGCGCTCGCGGACCTCGTCGAGCTCACTTCGGGACTCTATGTGGCGCAGTCGGAACTCGATATGATCCGCTTAGCGCGAGGGGAGTTTGATCGGATAGAATCGAAGACGTTGGATATTCTCCGCGATTATATTCGCCCAAAACTATCACGTGATGAATTTCGTACATGGTGCAACCGCTATGCGATTTGCTTTAACGATGCGGCGTCATGGATGGAGTCCATGCGTAAGTTTGATTTCGTGGTCGGACCACGCTTTCACGGCGTGATGCTTGCGATGCAGGCCGGAAGTCCCGGCGGCGTCGTCGCGCATGACAGCCGAACTTTCGAAATGTGTGAGACGATGAGCATTCCCGTATGCAAACACCATGACCTGCCCGCCCGCATCGACGCGGAGGCCCTACGATCTCTGTTCGTCTTTGACCCGCTGACTTATGAGCGCAAGCGCACGGAACTGGGACGCCGATATGCAGGCATCTTGCGATCAGCGGGCATAGAGCCGAGTGCTGGCGTCGTAGAACTGCTCGAGAGCGCCGCCGCGGCGGAAGACCAGCTCGCACACCCGGAACTCGCCACGGCCGCGCCCGCGCTGTCGTGAACCGCGCAATCCTTGCGTTCGTGTGCGCGTGGTTTTTCGCCACGTTCGGCGCGCCGCGAGCGGATCCGTTGGAAGAGCGTCTCGACCTCAGCGCCGTCGGGGCGATCGAACCTGTCTTCACTTGGGCCGAATCGCGCTGCGCGGACAATGACGTCCCCGACACTCCCTTGCGGGCCGTCAGGCTCGCTGACGGCAAGGTCGTCGCTTTCTCAACGAATTACGTAAATCGTCGTTTCCTCGGCGATAGCCTCAGTGCGATCAGGCGCCAATGTCAGATTGTATTTTCTGGCAAAGAATCGGACGATCCGAAGGACTACAGTGACAGAGTCTGGATTTCGTCGACATGGTCCGAAGATGGAGTCACGATATTTGCTCTAGGACACGACGAATACCAAGCCCATCGCCATCCAGGCAAATGCAGATTTTCAACCTATATGGCATGTTGGTTCAATGCCATTGTGCTCCTTCGATCAGATGATGCGGGACGCACGTTCCGACGGGTCGGCGAGCGGCCCGTCGCGTCGGTCCCAATCCGTCAAGACGTCGATCAAGGCCACAATCGAGGATTCTTTGAGCCTTCGAATATCGTCAAGCGGGGAAGCGAGTATTTCGCCCTGATCCGAACCGGGAGCGAGGGTGAGCAAAAATCCGGAACATGTCTCTTCCGGACCGACGATCTTACACGCGCGGAAGCCTGGCGCTTCTACGACGGCGACGCCTATTCTCGGAATACCGATCCGTATCGAGATGACGCACGATCGGCCAATCCCTGCGCTCCTTTGCCGGGGTTACAAGGCATTGTCGGCTCGATCGCTTATATTCTCGGTGAAAAGACTTATGTCGCTGTCAGCAATTTTAGTAACGGCAACGATAAGACCAGCGGTGTCTATTATTACTTATCATCTGATCTAATTCACTGGAGTCCAGGTCGGCTCCTTCTTAAGATTCCGACGATATGGTCTAAGAATTGTACGCCGCAGCGGTACGAATACCCTTCGCTGATCGATGTTAATTCGCCCTCACGCAACTTCGATACCATCGATAAGGGCGCCTATCTGTACATCACGCGCGAGAAATTTGACCGATGCGACGGCACAATGAATCGTGATTTGGTTCGAATAAAAATTCGCTTCTCTTTCCATTGACATCCATTCCGTGTATCCGCCCTCATCGATCAATTGCACATCATGCGCACCCGCTTGCCTCTTGCGATCGTGGTCTCGCCGTTTTCGCCCGATTCGGCGTCGTCAGACGAAAAGAGCCGGGAAATTTTCGTCCCCGCAAAGAGTTGAGCCAATTCCAGCAGATTCGCTTCGCAAGCGATAAGCGCGGCCCAAAGGTCGTAGGTATCGCCTTCCATCACTCGGGCTTCGGCAAAACCAGCTTTCGTGGCTAGGCGACCGAGCCGCTCGATGGTGAAACCCGTGTTGTGGCTCATGTAGACTTGCCCAGATTCTATCGAACGGCTGTGACCGAAAATCATGTCCAAGATCCTGATCGGCCCCGCGGGCGAGACGTAGACAACGGAATCAATATCTTTGGTCGCTAACAACTTGACGACAGCGTCCATGTTCGGACAGGTGATAATTGCAAAACCATCCGGCCGCAGGACCCGTTTGAACTCGCGGAACGCGGGCAGCACTTCGTGATCGTGCAGGTGCTCGATACTGTGTGACGACCAAATTGCGTCGAATTGCGCGTCTTCGACGATGCCGCGCATGTCGGTGAACGAACCGACGAGGTCGGGGGCCGCACGTCGATCGATGTCGATTCGCACCTCTCTCCACTCGGGCGCGGCGAGTGCGGGGTGGAGTGGGTTGTTTCGAAGCGGCCCGGACCCTGCATTCAAAACTCGTTTGACGCCGCGATCGTTCATCCGCCAATCCCGCCCAAGCCCCTTACATTAGGCCGTTAATTCTTAATCGCACGTTTGGGCGAGGAAATCGCCGGCCCCGTAAAGTGTGACGCGGCAAGACTCGCTAGATCGATTCGCTTCCGTCGCGACTTAATGCGGAGCGTCCCCGAGATTTCCGCCGGAAGCAAAGAAAATTTCGGCTCTTTTCGCGTTAGCTGTTGTTTTCGAAAATTGCCGCATTTTGGCAGCGCGGCGAGGCTCCGTAGGTCCGGCGCCGCCATCGAAAAATGCCCTCACAAATCTCTGGAGCGGAGCTGCCGAAGGCTTTGTGGGCCGCCTGCTGCCCTGGCGGCGAGCAATCAAAGCGCGGCAGCACCAATAGCTAACGCGATAAGAGCCAAAATTTCAGGTTACGGCAATGAAGCCGGTTGTCCGCCGGCGCGACTTTCCGGCTATCGACGCATCACGACGTCGCTTGCCGCTCATGGTTTGTCCTCGCAGTCATTTGACGACGTGGAATCGCGGCCAACTAACATTGGCCAACCCGACTTAACCGGCTTAGAAGGCCTCGCGGCTGCGCATTGTCCCAGCGCGCCAATCCTTCGCTCGTCGTCAAACTCGGATGCCGCGTTTCAAGCTCATTCTCGAATATGACGGCGCGCCCTTCGTCGGCTGGCAGCGGCAAGCCAACGGCGTCTCGGTTCAAGAGACGCTAGAGACCGCGATTTTCGCCATGACCGGCGAACGCGCGGTCGCGCACGGGGCGGGCCGCACCGATGCCGGCGTACATGCGATCGGCCAGGTCGCGCATGTCGACCTGACGCGCGCCTGGGAGCCCTGGCGGCTCAGCGAAGGGCTCAACGCCCATCTCGTTCCCCATCGTGTCGCTGTCGTTAAGGCAGAGAGCGCGGCTCCCGATTTCGACGCGAGGCACGGCGCGAGCGCCCGCAGTTACCTCTATCGAATCGTCAACCGTCGCGCGCCGCTCACATTTGATCGCGGCCGCGCTTGGCGGGTCAAGCCTCTGCTGGACGCAGAGGCGATGCATGAGGCCGCGCGCGTGTTGGTCGGCCGACATGATTTCTCGACCTTCCGCGACGCGCAATGCCAGGCGAAATCGCCGGTGCGTACTCTCGACCGGCTTGCCGTGCGGCGCGTGGGCGACGAGATCCTCATCGAAGCGAGCGCGCTGTCGTTCCTGCACCGGCAGGTGCGCTCGATGGTCGGCTCGCTGGTTGACGTCGGCGCCGGACGCTGGAGCGCGGGCGACCTCGAGGCGGCGCTGGAGGCCGCCGATCGCAGCCGTTGCGGCCAGGTGGCGCCGGCCTGCGGCCTCTATCTGGCGAGGGTCGACTATGAAGCGAAGGCGATGAAATAGCGCTCCAGGACGCGCTCGTAGACGCGCGTCAGCGCATCGAGATCCTCGAGGGCGACCCGCTCGTCGACCGCGTGGATGGTCGCGTTCGGCAGGCCGAACTCGACCACCGGGCAGGCGTTCTTGATGAAGCGAGCATCGGAGGTTCCCCCACTGGTCGACAGCGCCGGCCGCCGTCCCGTCACCTCCTCGACTGCGCCGGCGACGAGATCGGTGAAGGGCCCGCGACGGGTGAGAAAAGCGACGGCGTTGGCGGGATCGAAGCTTAGTGTGTGGCGCGCGCCGCTGGCCGCCGACGCGATCCTGCGCGCGATCTCGGCCGACAGGGTTTCCGCCGTCCAGAGATCATTGAAGCGGATATTGAAGACGAGCCGAACCTCGCCCGGAATGACGTTGGCGGCCGGGTTGCCGACGTCGACGCTGACGACTTCGAGATTCGAGGGCTGGAAGTCGCCGTCGCCCTGATCGAGCGGCGGTGAAAACAGGGCCGTCAAAACGGGCGCGAGCGCGCGGATCGGGTTGTCCGCCATATGGGGATAAGCGACATGGCCCTGGCGGCCGTGGATGGCGAGCCGTCCGGTCAGAGAACCGCGCCGGCCGTGCTTGATCGTGTCGCCGAGCGCGGCGACGCAGGTCGGCTCGCCGACGATGCAATGGTCGAAACGCTCGCCTCTGCCCAGCGCCCATTCGAGCAGCTTGGCAGTACCGTTGATCGACGGCCCTTCCTCGTCGCCGGTGACGAGGAAGCTGATCGAGCCCACGAACGCCCCCTTGGCGACGAAGCCGAGCGAGGCGGCGATCGCAGCGGCCAGGCCGCCTTTCATGTCGCAGGCGCCGCGACCCCAAAGCTGGCCGTCGGCGATCGTCGCCGAGAACGGATCGAACCGCCAGCGCGAGAGATCGCCGGGCGGCACGACGTCGGTATGGCCCGCGAAGGCGAGATTTGGCGCGGCCTTTCCGAAGCGAGCGTAGAGATTGGCGACGTCGGGCGTTCCCGGCGCCGCGAAAACGATCAGCTCCGCCTCGAATCCAGCTCGAATGAAGAGATCGCGCAAATACGGCAGCGCGCCGCCGTCGGCCGGCGTCACCGAGGGAAAAGCGATGAGCGCGCGCGCGATCTCGAGCGCCGAAGGCGTGGCGGCGGGCATGGGCTCGAAGTTCCGCGTCTTTCGGCCGCTACCGAGGCCGCATTTCGCGCACCGGCGCCGCCCAGAGGAGCCCAACGTCGTAGATCGGCGGCTCGGTGTTGGAGAGGAGATGCCACAGCCCGGCGTTCTGGCTGCGCTTGAGCGCCTTGATCAGCACGCGCCCGTCGGCGACACCGCAGACGCACATGCGCCCGACGAGGCTGTCGTCCGGCGGATCGCGGATATCGTCATAGAAAACGAGCCAATTGTCGAACAGCGCGCCAAGGGAATGACCGCGGATCTGGACGGCCACCGTCGAGGGGCGGGCGTCCGCGGGCGCGTCGACCTCATCGAACGGCCCCTGCCCATCGGCGTAGAAATGCGCGATCGCGCCGGCGCCGACAAAGCCGACCAAGGGCGCCTTCGGGATTGCCGCCGCGCCGCGGCCGCCGCCGACGAGACGCGGGGGCTCGATGCCGAGATAATTGGCGACAATCGCGATCTCGTCAGCGCGCAGACGGCGGTGGCCATTGAGGAGATCGGTCACGGCGGAAGGCGAACGGCCCAGCGCCCTGGCGAGGCCGCTTCGGGTTTTGCCGGTGTGCTTGAGGCCGGCGCGGATCCAGTCGACGGTCAATGTGCAACTCCCCAATTTTGCAGCGAAATATCGCCGCGGAGCGGCGCGCTCGTTTTCCGGCCCCGAGAACGCCGGACATCCTGCATTTACTACGTTTTCGGAAAACCGCAATAAAGAAAATCAGAAAATTGACTTAGCGTTCTGATTTCCACAATATAGAACATATCAAGAACAGATGACGGCCTGCCGCCGATCGTCCGCCGCCAAGCTTTTCGTCGCCAAGCGTTTTGTAGCTGGGGAGTTCGTCATGACCAAGTCAGCATCGCGCCGCCGCCCACCGCGCGAAGACACCGAGCGAGGGGAGGCGATCCGCGCCTGCGCCCGCCATCTCACGGACCTGAAGCATTTTCACGAGAAGCCGCCGCAGGATGTTCGGGTGGACATGAGCCGGACGCCCCGTTTCGTGACCCCGGAACCGGATAGTTCCTACTGCACCTCCCCCGCCGCCCTTTGCGCGGACCTTGTCAAATGACCGGCAAGAAAACCCGGACCACGGCCACGCAGACGCGCGGCGGGCCGCATGACAAGACCGCGGCCTATGAAAGGCTCGACGCGACGCCGGAGCGCCTCGCCCGGGCCAGGGAGGCAGGGCAGAGGGCGACCCGCGACGCCGACAGGTTGCGCCGCATTCTCGACCCGTTCGACACCATGCGCGCAAACCGCCTGCTGGCGCCGCACGACGCAAAACTCAACGACATCCGGTGGCTGATCGGAGAATCCTTGCGCCGTACTCACCACCGCGCGCGGCTCGACCTTCTCCGCGCCGTCGCGCCAGACCGCATGGCGGTGAGCGGCTTCGGCCCGCGACTTGGGTTGCCGGAATTGGAAGTCGCGCTTCACGCCCGGGACAAATTGAGGAACGCCGAAGACAGGGTGGGTCCGGCGGCGTGGCCGATCGTGAACCGCATTGTCATCGAAGGGGGCGGCGTGCGCGACTGCCGTGGTTTTGTTCCCGAAATCGCCACCCCCTGGCGCGCCGACGCGGTGGTCTCCGACCGCCTGCGCGTGGCGCTCGACCTGCTCGGAGATCTGTTGGGGGTGACGCGCGGGCGGACCTGACGGTCCCGTCGCGAGTTTAGCGCAAGTTTCGAGACTTAGCGCAGTTCAAGACACAGCTCAAATCCAAATCAAAGCGAAGGAGAGGCCGCGATGCTCAAGCTCATCGAAGGATCGGTTGCATCTTTTTTCCCGAAAGAAATGGACGCGATGTTTCGCAACCGCGCGCAGACCTTTTCTGAGCGCCTCCGCTGGGACGTCGTGGTAAAAGACGGGTATGAGCGGGACGCGTTCGATGACGAGAACCCACTGTATCTTGTCTCGGTCGACCCTGATACCGAGCAATATTGGGGATCGCTGCGGCTCTTGCCGACGACTGGGCCAAACATGTTACGGGACGTTTTCCCCTATTTGCTCGGCGAGGGTCAGGTCGTCGAAAGTGCGACAATCTGGGAAATATCGCGAATTTGCGCTGTTGACGTGGAGGGACAGCCGGAGCGCAGCAAGAAGGGCATAAGCCTCGCGTTCGGCGAGTTGATCGCCGGCATCGGCGAGGTCGCCCTCATCGCCGGATTGACCCAGATGGCCGCAGTGTTCGACGCCCGATTTTTCCGTATCCTGAAAGCCTCCGGCTGCGATCCGCAAATCATCGGAAGGCCCCAGCGAATTGGAGGCACGATGAGCTATGCAGGGTTGTTCGACGTTGGCGAAGGCCATCTGCAAGCGATTCGCAATACGCTTGGAATCGAGGACTCGGTTCTGGCGCCGGATGCTAAGGAACTCGCTTTCGCATGAACGGTCCGCCTCGCGCCGCCGCCGCGCGTTCGAATCTCGTCTGGGCGAAGCCCCATCGTCCGCATTCGGTCGATCATGGCGGTGCGAAGGGGTCAGCGGCGCCGTATCCTGATTTATGGAGTCGCCGTCCTGACGTGCGCAAAACCGTGCACTTCGGCGCGTCCGTAACCGCCAAAAGCCGGCGCGGCAGTTTCACTCGCCGCAGGCGCTGGCTTGCGGAACAGGTCGGCGCGCAGCGCCGCCGGCGTCTCGCGATAGCCGAGGCGGCGGGCGGCCGTCTCGAACCGGCGCTTGATCATCCAGGCGTAAGGCCCGGCGCCCGCCCCAGATCCGCACCGCCGGGCGTCACGGTCCGCGTCGTCATACATCGCCTGCATCAGCGAGACCGCATGCCTCAGCCTATCGGGATAGTGACCCAGCAGCCTTTCGCGGAACACGTCGCGCATTTCCAGGGGCGGTCGCAGTAACGCATAGTCGGCGTCGCGCGCTCCCACCGCGCAGGCGCGATTCAGGATTGTCTCGATCTCCGCGTCGTTGATCGCGGGAATGATCGGAGCGATCATGACGCCGGTCGGCACGCCGACGTCGTTCAACGCCTCGATCGTCTTAAGCCGCTTTTCAGGCGTCGGCGCCCACGGCTCCATTTTGCGCGCGACCTCCCGATCGAGCGTCGCCACCGAGACGAAGACCGTGACCAGGCGATCGCGGCCCATCGCGCGGAGGATGTCGAGGTCGCGCAGAATGAGATTGGACTTGGTGACGATGCTCAAGGGATGGCGGGCGCGCTGGAGAACCTGCAGCAGCGCGCGGGTGACGCGGTAGCGCCGCTCGATCGGCTGATAAGGGTCGGCGTTGGCGCCCAAAGCAATCGGCGCCGGCCAATATCCCGCCGCACCGAGTTCGTGTTCCAAGAGCTCGGGCGCGCCCTGCCTAACGACGATCCGATGGTCGCAATCGAGTCCGGCCTGAACGCCCATGGGGACATGGCCCGGCCGTGTAAAGCAATAGAAGCACCTCTGCTCGCAGCCGCGGTAGGGATCGATCGACCGGTCGAATGCGAAGTCGGGCGACTTGCTGCAGGCCAAAACCCTGTTCGGCCTTTCAAAGGTCACCTCGGTCGCCAATGGCCCCTGCCTTTCCTCGCGCGTCCAGCCGTCGTCGAAAACCTCGCCGGGGCGAGACTCGAAGCGGCTCGGGAGTTCGATTTCAGCCCCTCGCCTGCGTCCCAGCTCGGCGGGAATGAAGCGTCCAGCGACCGCCGCCGGAGTTTTGCGCGCTTCGGGCGAAAAAGAGCGGATCAGGATCCGAGTCATGACCATGTCCCATATTGGAGGTGTTGGAACGAATCAGGAACAGACAGGTAGCCTTCGGCCATGCGCCCGTCAAGTCTCGCCGACATAGGCCTGCACTGGATTGGGGCCTTTTCTGCGGACCGGCCGCAGCGTCACGCGGCGCGCCTACAGTTTCATTCCGACAGCATCCGTCAATGCTTCGTCCCGAGCAAAAGCAATCATCGTTCCCATGGAAGGATCAAATTTGCCGGTTACTTTTGAGCACAGGCCTATAAGCTCTATGCAAATTCCAATCAATCGTTGAGATTCCGAAGCCGTTAGAGTAACTTCTTCCACCCTTCGCCTTGATGCTGCCAGCCTGTTTATTTCGCTTGCCTCAGTCATCTTCGACTCCCAGCCAAACCAAATCCCCTAACGTCAGTAAGCTCCGATGAGGCTCAGATTACAATAATCAGATGTGTGGAGCCCAAATCGTGATGCTGACAGATATGTGGAGGCCAAAATGGGCACGGCTGATGTGCCTTGAGCTCGCGCGAGGAGAAATTGGCGGTTCCGCGTCGGCCAGTTACTCGGGCATTAGCGCCTGGAACGCTTCGTGCGCAACATCGCACTGATGATGGCGAGGTTGCAAGCCGCGCATGGAAATTTCGCAACCGCTGTGAAGGCACGG
The DNA here is from genome assembly GCA_963781895.1 of uncultured Alphaproteobacteria bacterium. Classification (GTDB taxonomy): domain Bacteria; phylum Pseudomonadota; class Alphaproteobacteria; order Rhizobiales; family Beijerinckiaceae; genus Roseiarcus. The sequence continues at coordinate 7,729 of CAWAIM010000003.1, read as the reverse complement.
GGTCGAGGTTTTGGCTACGCAGGGGCGTGGACAAGGGACGGTCTCGGTCCATCCGGGGAGAAACCCTCTCAAGCGCGCCGCTCGCGGGCCCGACGAATCGAATGTAAGAGCTGCTGCTGCTGCGTTGACGGCCTGTCACCTGGAGCGGGGCGACCCAATTCTTCATCCTTTGTTCAGACGCCAAGGCGTGTTGTGGACCGGGATGCGGCAACATGGAGGGAATCATGCTTTCGCGCTTTGTCCCGGGCGGCGCTCTCGCCGCCCTTGCAGGAGCGACGATGCTGCTTGCGGCGTCGTCCGGCCCGTCGGCCGCGTTCACACTGTCTTCGCCCTCGCTCGAACGGCCTGTCGCCGCGGCCGGCGTCGAACACGTGTGGTGGGACCGCTGGGGACGCTGGCATCCGAATGGGTGGGGCTGGCGCGCTCCCTGGCGTCCGTGGGGCTGGCGTGGTGGTCCCTATGCCTACGGCTACGGGCCCGTCCGCCATTGCTGGATTGGCCGCTGGGGCTATCGTCATTGCGCGTGGTGACGGCTGAGGTCTGAATCCGGGGGCGTCGCCGCTCGAGCCGCGGGCCCGGTCGACGTCCGGCCTCGGCCGGCCCGACCGCTCACCCTTGCATCTTCTCCATCAGCTGGTCGGAAATCTCGAAGTTGGCGGTGACGTTTTGGACGTCGTCGTTGTCCTCGAGAGACCCGATGAGACGCAGGATCTTCTCGCCCGCCTCGTCATCGACGGCGACGGAATTCTGCGGCCGCCAAACGAGTGAGGCCTTCAGCGGTTCGCCGAACTTCGCCTCCAGCGCCTTCTGTGCGTCGCGCAGAGACTCGACGGAAGTGACCACCTCGTGCCCCTCGGGTCCGGAAACGACGTCGTCGGCTCCCGCTTCGATCGCCGCCTCGAGCATCGCCTCGTCGTCGGCGACCTTGCGATCGAAGACAATGAGCCCGACCCGGTCGAACATGAACGACACCGCCCCGGTCTCGGCGAGTGAGCCGCCGGCCTTGGTGAAATACGAGCGCACTTCGCCAGCGGTGCGATTGCGGTTATCGGTCAGCGCCTCGACGATCACCGCCACGCCGCCAGGAGCATAGCCTTCGTAGCGCACCTCGTCGTAGTTTTCGCCCTCGCCGGCCGAGGCCTTCTTGATCGCGCGCTCGATATTGTCCTTGGGCATGTTCTCGGCCCGCGCCGCGAGAACGGCCGCGCGCAGGCGCGCGTTCATCCCCGGATCGGGCAGGCCCAGCTTCGCCGCGACGGTGATTTCGCGCGCGAGTTTCGAGAACAGCTTGGAGCGGATCGCGTCCTGCTTGCCCTTCTTGTGCATGATGTTCTTGAACTGACTATGACCGGCCATAAATCGCCTCGATGAATGCGCGAATACGCGCATGGGCTAGGATGAAATCGGCGCTTCCTATACGCCGCGCCCGAGGGTGTGGGAAGGCGCGACGCGCCGAAGACGCGCAAGGGGAACGGTCAAATCTCATGCCGCTCGCGGCCATCGCCATCGCCCCCGGAGTCGATTACTTTCCGGGCTTTCTCGACCGCGCCGCCCAGGAGGACTTGCGCGAGGAGGTTCGCGCGATCATGGCCGAGGCGCCGCTGTTTCGCCCGCGCATGCCGCGCACCGGCAAGCCGTTTTCGGTGCAGATGACCAATTGCGGGCCGCTCGGCTGGGTGTCGGACGAAGACGGCTATCGCTATCAGACGACGCATCCTGAAACCGGGCGCCGCTGGCCGCAAATGCCCCCGCCACTGATCGACGCCTGGGAGGCGATCGCCCCGCGAGCGCCGCCGCCGGAGGCGTGTCTCGTCAATTTTTACAATTCCCTGGCGCGAATGGGCCTGCACCAGGACCGCGACGAGGACGACCGTTCCGCTCCCGTCGTGTCATTGTCGCTAGGGGACACGGCGCTATTTCGGGTCGGCGGGCTCACACGCGCCGCGAAGACGCGCTCGTTCCGGCTGGAATCGGGCGATGCGATGGCGCTTGGCGGCCCGGCGCGGCTCGCCTTCCACGGCGTCGATCGCGTCATCGCCGGTTCTTCGACCCTGCTCGCCGGCGGCGGCCGGATCAATCTGACGCTTCGGCGCGTGACGCGAGCGGCCGTCTAGCGGCTATTTCCCGCCGGACGCCGGCTCCTCCCTGGGGGCCGCTTTCGGGCCCCCCTTGGAGACGGCGACCATCGCCGGGCGCAGCACGCGATCGCCAATCGTCCAGCCGCTTTGCATCACTTGGCTGACTGTGCCGGCGGGAACGGTCTCGTCGGGCGCCTCGAAAATCGCCTGATGGAAATTCGGGTCGAATTTTTGCCCCTTGGGATCGAGCTTCTTGACCCCATGACGCCCAAGCGCGACCTCCAGGTCCCGCGCGGTCAATTCGACGCCCTCGATCAGCGATTGGAGTGCTCCATCGGCGTTCGCGCGCGCCGAAGCCGGCACATGCTCCAGAGCGCGGGAGAGATTGTCGACCACGCCCAACACGTCCCTGGCGAACGTCGTGACCCCATAGGTCTTGGCGTCGGAGACCTCGCGCTCAGTCCGCCGGCGCAGGTTCTCCATCTCCGCCAGCGTCCGCAATAGGCGGTCCTTCACTTGGGTGTTCTCGGCGTTCAGCGCCTCGATCACCGCGAAGGCGTCGCGCTCGGCGGTCTGCGCTTGCGCGGTCTCGCCCGCCTGATCTGCCGCTTCAGCGCCGCGTTCGGCGTTCGTTTCGTTCATGGTCGGATGAGCCCCTTCGGAATTGGCCACGCATATCAGCGCTGACGAGGCAAAAATCAAGTTCGCGGAGAACCGAATATTGACTTCCGGCCACGCGCCGTTATTTGGACGCGAAGTCCGCCAGCAGCCGCCGCTTGATCGCCGCCTGCCGGGCAGGCGCGTTGATCTTAAGACCGGTTAGGTCGGTCACATAGAACGAATCGACCGCCTTTTCGCCGAACGTGACGATATGCGCGGAACCAATGTTGAGATTGAGGCTCGACAGCGAGGCGGTTAAGTCGCGCAGGAGGCCGGGTCGGTCGAGGCCCGAAACCTCGACAACCGTATAGCGGCGGGAGAGGCTGTTGTCGATCATCACCTCCGGCTCGATCGCGAAGGCGCCGCGCCGCACGTCGCGTCCCTCCTTCGGCGGCGCGATGTCCGCGAGACGGATTTCGCCGCGCAGCGTCTTCTCGATCGTGGTGGCGATGCGTCGGCCTCGGCGCAGCTCGTCGTCGTCGAGATCGAAGGCGCGCGAGAGGAAAATGGTGTCGAGCGCGAGGCCATCCGTCGTCGTAAAAATCTGGGCGTCGACGATATTGCCCCCGGCAGCCGCACAAGCGCCGGCGATTCCGGTCAGGAGTCGCGGATGGTCCGGCGCAACCACGGTCACGGCGGTGACGCCGTGAAATGCGTCGGTCGCCACTTCGGTCGCCAGCGAGCGCATCTCGGCGGCCATCGCGTGCAACAGTTTGGCGTGAGCGACCTGTCGCGTCGGCTCCACCTTCAGCCAATAGGCGGGATAGTGGCGTTGGGCGTAGGCGTCGAACTCGGGATCGGACCAGCCCGGCAGCGCGCGACGTAAGGCGTCCTGCGCGGCCTCGACCCGCGCTTTGCGGTCGATGGCGGAATGGCCGCCGCCGAGCACGACCTCGGTCTCCCAGTAGAGCGTGCGCAGAAGCTGGCCTTTCCAACCGTTCCAGACGCCCGGTCCGACGGCGCGAATGTCGCAGACGGTGAGCACGACCAACATCTTCAGCCGCTCCTTAGTCTGCACGATCGCGGCCAGCCCCTCCGCCGTTCGCGGGTCGGAGAGATCACGCCCCTGGGCCATGTTGGACATGATCAGATGGTTCTCGACCAGCCAGACGACGTGTTCGGCGCTGGCGGGGGACAGACCGAGCCGAGGGCAGAGTTTACGCGCGATTTCGGCGCCGGTCAGCGAGTGGTCGGTCCCGCGGCCCTTGGCGACGTCATGCAGAAAAGTGGCAAGATAAAGTTCGGTGCGATGGGCGACGGTGCGGATGACCTCGCTCGCGAGCGGCAGATCCTCGCTGAGACGTCCCGCCTCGACGTCGCTGAGCGTTCCGACCGCGCGCAGGAGGTGCTCGTCGATCGTGTAGTGGTGGTACATCGAGAACTGCATCATGCCGACGATGCGGCCGAAATCGGGAATGAACCGGCCCAGTACGCCGGCCTCGTTCATGCGCCTCAGCGCGGTCTCGGGCGCGTGGCGCGAAGTGAGGATCTCGAGAAATAGGCGGTTTGCCTCCGGGTCCGCGCGCAGGAACGCGTCGACGCGCTTTAGCGATTGGGTGACGAGCCGGGTGGCGTCCGGATGGATCGGCAGATTTGAACGCTCGGCGACCCAAAAGAGGCGGATCAGGTTGACCGGATCGCGCTCGAAGGCGTCGGCGCGGATGATGTTGAGGCGACCGTTTTCGACCTTGAAATCCTTGGCGTCCGCGATGGCGCGAGGGCGCCGCCTCAATCGTCCGACGAAGCGGTCGAACACGGGCGCCGGTTTGGCGTGACGCTGCTCCAGAGCCGCGCAAACGATCGCCGTCAGGTCGCCGACATCCTTGGCGACGAGGAAATAGTGCTTCATGAAGCGTTCGACGTCGGTGAGCCCCGCCCGAGAGGAATAGCCGAGCTGCTGCGCGATCGGCCGCTGGACGTCGAAGCTGAGGCGCTCCTCGGCCCGGCCGGCGAGAAAGTGGAGTCGGCACCGCACCGACCACAGGAATTCCTCGCACCGGCGAAACAGCGCGAACTCGCGGGGAGAAAACAGCCCGGCGGCCACGAGTTCGTGCGCGTTGTGCACGCGATAGACATATTTCGCGATCCAGAACAACGTATTGAGATCGCGCAATCCGCCTTTGCCGTCCTTCACGTTCGGCTCGACGAGATAGCGCGACGCTCCCGCCCGTTGGACGCGCTCCTCGCGCTCGGCGAGCTTGGCGGCGACGAATTCGGGCGCGGTCTTGGCGACAATTTCCTTGTCGAATCGGGTCCCGAGCGCGTCGAACAGCGTTCTGTCGCCGGACACAAATCGGGCCTCGATAAGAGTTGTTCGGATCGTCATGTCGGCGCGGGCCTGCTTCAGGCACTCCTCGACCGTGCGGGTCGCATGGCCGACCTTCTGCTTCATGTCCCACAGCACATAAAGCAGCGCCTCGACCACCTTTTCGACGCCAAGGGCCGGCTTGGCGGGCAGAAGAAACAGGAGATCGATGTCCGACCCTGGCGCCAGCATCCCGCGCCCGTATCCGCCGACCGCGACGATGGTCGGCATTGCCCGAGCCCCGTGCGCCGGCGCGAGCCAGCGGGCGCAGACGTCCAGCGCGACATGCAAAAGATCGTCGATCTGGGCGCTGAGCGCCTCCGCGCAGCCGCGGCCCGTTCCGCCCGCTTCCAACTCCCTGCGCGCTTCATTGCGCCCTTCGGCCAACGCCGTAGCCAAGGTCACGATAGCCGCGCGGCGAAACGCGTCGGCGTCGCCGGAATGCATTTCGTGCAGCGCCGCCAGCTTCTCCACCAGTCCGGTTCGATCGAGCCCCTTATGCGAAGGCGGCGCGGAGCGCGAGGACCGCGAGCGTCGCTCGGTCACAGAGACGTTTGCGATTGACATGGAGCGTATATTCCCCTTCCGCCCAGCGCCCGCAAGTCCCGCGGGCGCCTCGGGAAATGCTATCGACCGCCGCGTTTGGCCTCGATCGCGTCCCAGATCGCGGCGGCGAGATCGGGTCCGCCGAGTCGCTTGATTGCACGGATTCCGGTCGGCGAAGTGACGTTGATCTCGGTCAGATAGCCGTCGATCACGTCGATGCCCGCGAAGAGGAGGCCGCGCCGTTTTAGCTCCGGGCCGATGGCGACGCAGATCTCGCGTTCGCGCGGCGTCAGTTCCGTTTCCCGTCGCCGCTCCGCCCCGAACCATGTTGGAGCGGATATCGTCGCTCGCCGGCACCCGGTTGACCGCGCCCTTCGCCTCGCCGTCGACGAGAATGATGCGCTTGTCCCCGTCGGCGACCGCGGGCAGGAATTTCTGGATGACCCAAGGCTCGCGCAGCGTGGTGGTGAAGAGATCGAACAGCGAACCGAAGTTCGGGTCCTGAACGCCGACCTTGAACACCGCCGCACCGCCGAAGCCGTAGAGCGGCTTCATCACCACTTCGCCGTGCTCGGCGCGGAACGCCTCGATCGCCGCCCGATCGCGGGCGATGAGGGTTGGCGGCATCAGCTCGGGAAAATCCATCACGAACAGTTTTTCCGGCGAGTCGCGCACGCCGCGCGGATCGTTGACGACCAGCGTTTCCGGATGCGATTCGCTCCAGAAGATGGGTCGTCGTCACATAGGCGAGGTCGAAGGGGGATCCTGTCGCAAGAGCACGACGTCGACGCTGGCGAGATCGACGAGACGCGGCTCGCCGAGGGTCGCGTGATCGCCCTCGACGTCCTTCACCGTCAACGGCTCCGCCATGGCCTCGACCCGCGAGCCCGTGAGCCGCAGCCGGTCGGGGGTGTAATGCAACAGGCGATGACCGCGCGCCTGTGCCTCGAGAAGGAGCGCGAAGGTCGAATCGCCAGTGATGCGGATGCGCGCGATCGGGTCCATCTGCGCTGCGACGGTCAGGGTCATGGGGGTCCACAGTCGGGGCGAGGCGAAACGTCGTGGGATCAGTCGATCTCCAGCCTATACGCGCACGGGGCGTGGCGGGGAAGCCGGCGGGGGGCGACGAAAATGGCGTCGCCTCGAAGGGTGAGGCCCGCCGCCCACGGGTTACGCGCGAGCCAGACGCGCGCGGCCCGGGCGATGCGCCGTCGCTTCGTCGCGCTGATCGCCTCGGCGGCGGCATCGAGATCGCCGCGCGCCTTGACCTCGACGAAGGCGATCGACCCGCCCCTTCGCGCGATAAGATCGATTTCGCCGCCGGATACCGCGAACCGTCGCGCGAGAATCGAATAGCCCTTCAGGAGCAGCAGAAGCGCCGCAATCGTTTCGGCTTGGAGACCGAAACGATGCGCCTCCCCGACGGCGATTCGTCCGCGAGAGGGGGCTTTTGGTCCTCACCGCCGGGCGCCAGCCAATTCGAGCGCCCTGGCGTAGACATGCCTGCGCGGCAGGCCGTGCCTGGCCGCGACCGCCGCGGAAGCATCCTTGACCGAGAGATTGCTCAGCGCCTCGACAATGTCCCGATCGAGAGCATCCGGTGAAATCGCCGGCCGCGCCTCGGCCGGGCCGACGACAATGACGATCTCGCCCTTTCGGCGCGCCTTCGGCCGCGTATTGAGCGGCGAGCGCGTCGAGCGCCCCCCGCCGGATCTCCTCGTGCAGCTTGGTCAATTCACGCGCCACCGCGGACGGCCGGGCCCCGAGCTCTGAGGGCGAGGTCGGCGAGCGTCTCGGCCAGCCGGCTCGGGGCTTCGTAGAAGACGAGCGTGCCGGGCGTTGTGGCGAGCATGTTGATTTGTTCCCGCCGCGCGTCGCGCTTGGGCGGAGAAATCCCTCGAAAAAGAAACGATCGGTCGGCAGGCCGGCGACGCAAAGAGCCGCGAGCGCGGCGCAGGGTCCGGGCGCGGCGGTGACGGCGAGGCCCATTGCGACGGCCTCGGCCACCAGTTTGTAGCCGGGATCGGAGATCAGCGGCGTCCCTGCGTCGGAAATGAGCGCCAGCGCCTGACCCTCGGCGTAATACGCCGAAGCGCGCGTGGGCGCGCCTCGACGGCGTTGTGCTCATGGTAGGGCGAGA
>CAWAIM010000002.1:0-70425 GCA_963781895.1 uncultured Alphaproteobacteria bacterium | reverse complement strand
CAGAATGTGGCTGCACCCCGCGACTCAGCGCAATGTCGATCGCCTCAAAGCCGACGGCGTCCTCATCGTCGGCCCCGAATCCGGGCCGATGGCCTGCGGCGAATTCGGGCCGGGCCGCATGACCGAGCCGCCGGAGATCGTCGCGGCGATCGAACAGGCGCTGGCGGCCGGAACGTCACTCGAGGATACCCACGGCGGCGGCCTCGGACCCTGGCAGGACGGCACGTGATCGTGACGTCGGCCCCACCTACGAGCCGATCGACCCCGTGCGGTTTCTCGGCAACCGTTCCTCCGGGCGGCAAGGCCACGCCATCGCGCAATCGGCCGTTAGCGCCGGCGCAAGGGTGACGCTGGTGGCCGGCCCTGTTGGGCTGCCCGATCCCCACGGCGCCGTAGTCGTTCATGTCGGTTCCGCCAGGGAAATGCGCGAAGCGGTCGAGGCCGCCCTGCCAGCCGACGCCTTCATCGCCGCGGCGGCGGTCGCGGACTGGCGCGTCGAAACGGTCGCGACCCACAAGATCAAGAAGGGCGGCCGAGGGTCGCCGACGCTGCGCCTGGTCGAAAACCCCGACATCCTCGCGGAAATCTCCAAAAGAACCAAATTGCGGCCATCGGTCGTGATCGGCTTCGCCGCCGAGACGGAGAACGTGGCGGCGAACGCCAAAGCCAAGTTGGGCGGCAAAGGTTGCGATCTGATCGTCGCCAACTGCGTCGCCGAAGGCACGACCACATTTGGCGGGGACACGAATTCAGGTCCAGATCATCGATGCGAACGGCGCGGAGTCCTGGCCGGCGATGAGCAAGGCCGGGGTTGCGGACCGAATTGTCGAGCGCCTCGTTCTCGAACTGTCGAAGCGCCAATGATCACGATTTCCGTTAGGAGATATCCACATGCCGAGGGCTTGCAATTGCCGACGTATAAGAGTGAAGATGCCGCAGGCATGGACCTGCCGGCTGCATTGGCCGCTGACGAAGAGGTGATCCTGGCTCCTGGCGCGCGCGCGCTGATCCCGACGGGGTTGGCGCTCGAATTGCCGAAGGGTTTTGAAGCACAGATTCGGCCCCGATCGGGGCTGGCGTTGGATACTGGAGTGACTGTCCTCAATAGTCCGGGGACCATCGACGCCGATTATCGCGGAGAGATCGGCGTCGTCCTCATCAATTTGGGGGAAAAGCCTTTTGCGGTACGACGAGGCGCGCGGATAGCTCAACTCGTTGTTTCATCTGTGGAACGCGTCGCTCTCATTGCGAGCGAGCGGCTCACTTCGAGCGTCCGAGGCTCAAATGGATTCGGTTCCACGGGGCGCTCATCGGAGGGAGGTACGAAATGAACCTATTGTCGCGACGGAGCGTCCTCGCCATCGCCGCCGTTGTCGATGTCGCGTTGCACTCTCGGTCTTCGCCGGTCGCGGCGAAGGCCCTGGCGGCGCGTCACAAATTGCCGCCGCGCCACTTGGAGACATTGCTCCAGGGGCTCGTTCACGCCAAGATTCTCAAAGGCGTGCGCGGCCCGCGGGGCGGATACGAACTCGCGCGGGAGCGCCGGCGCATCACCGTCGGCGAAATCGTGCGGACAGCGATGTCGTTGAGCACCGCCGATCCGGACGACCTGGGCACGAATTCGCCCCTGCTCGAGCGCGTCATCGATCCAGCCGTCCGCAAGGCGGGTGAATCCTTTCTCGCCAATCTCAATTCGATCACGGTCGAACAGATGTGCGAGACCGCCGAACAGGCGCGTGTCCTCGACGACGAAAAGGCCGCTGGGGATTTCGCCATCTAAGCCCGGTATTCGAGGCTTAATATAGACTTTTTTCGGGATAAAGTGCTAAGCGTCGGGCCGCGCGGACGAGGCGCCGGCCCGACGATCATATTCTGAGGCGATCAATGACCAAGACAGGAGACGCCCCGCGCGCCCCAGGCCGCGGCAAAATCTTTGCATCGATCACGGATACGATTGGCGATACGCCGCTCGTCCGCATCGATCGCATCGCCAAGGAAAAAGGCGTCGAAGCGCGCCTGCTCGCCAAGCTCGAGTTCTTCAATCCGATCGGCAGCGTCAAGGATCGCATCGGCGTGTCGATGATCGATGCGCTCGAGGCGCAAGGCAAGATTTCTCCCGGGCATGGCGTTCTGGTCGAACCGACGTCCGGCAACACCGGCATTGCGCTGGCCTTCGTGGCGGCGGCCCGCGGCTACAAGCTGATATTGGTGATGCCGGAATCGATGTCGACCGAACGCCGCAAGATGCTGGCCCTGCTCGGCGCCGAGCTGATCCTCACCCCGGCCGCGCAAGGCATGAAGGGCGCGATCGCCAAAGCCAACGAAATCATCGCTTCGACGCCGGGCGCGATCATGCCGCAACAATTCGAGAATCCCGCCAATCCTGAAATTCACCGCCGCACGACGGCGGAGGAAATCTGGAACGACACCAACGGCGAAGTCGATATTGTCGTCTCCGGCGTCGGCACCGGCGGAACGATCACCGGCGTCGGCGAGGTATTGAAGAGCCGCAAGCCGAGCGTGCGCATGGTCGCGGTCGAGCCGGAGGACTCGCCCGTCCTTACCGGCGGCGCGCCGGGTCCGCACAAGATTCAGGGCATCGGCGCCGGCTTCGTTCCGGCGATCCTCGACCGCGACGTGATCGACGAGGTCGTGACCGTCGGCAACCAGACCGCTTTCGACATCGCCCGGCTGACCGCGCGACTCGAGGGCATCCCAGTCGGCATCTCGTCCGGCGCCGCCATAGCCGCCGCGATCGACGTCGGACGAAGGCCGGAAAACGCGGGCAAGACGATCATCGTCATCATCCCCTCGTTCGCGGAGCGCTATCTGTCGACCGCGTTGTTCGAAGGGCTTTGAAGGCTGGCGAGGCCGGTCGACCCGGTCTCCAGGCTTGCGCGCGCCGTCTGGTCAAGCCCCGTCGCGGAAAGTTGATGGCGCGCGGGGGTTCGCTCAGAGCCCATCATCATAATAGAATGTGCCGACTGGCAGCCCGTGCCTCGCTCGTTTTCGGACGGACGGCGACGGTTTCATCCCGTTCCACGAGGCGCGCGGAGACGCTCCATGAACCGCAGACGATGTCTGTCGATGGCGGCGCTTCTGCCGTTGACGATTCTTCCGGCTGGATTTTGGATCCGGAGCGCTGCCGCGCAAACGACCGGCGCCTTTGTCGATGCGGTCTTGAACGACCCGGACGCGCCGGTCGCGGGCAATCCTAACGGAGACGTCACCATCGTGGCGTTCCTCGACTACAATTGCCCATATTGCAAGAGAACCGCCCCGGATCTCAAACGGTTCGTCTCAACCGACGGCAAGATTCGGCTCGTCTACAAGGATTGGCCGATCCTGGCGGAGACGTCCGTCTATGGCGCGCGGCTCGCGCTCGGCGCCAAATACCAGGGCAGGTATGAGGCGGCGCATGCGGCGCTCATGGGCATCCACGGAAAGGTCTCCGAGGCGACCATGCTCGACGCCGTCCGGGCGGCGGGGGTGAACATGGCGGCGCTGGACAGGGATCTGAAAGCCCATGATTCAGACATTGCGGACCTCCTGAAAAGGAACGAAGACCAAGCGAAGGTCCTCGACCTCAAGGGAACCCCTGTCTACCTGATCGGGCCCTACATCGTGGCCGCGGCGCTCGATTACGACAAGTTCAAGAAGACCGTCGCGGACTTCCGGGCGCACATCGGCAAGTGACGTCGAGGGGAACGGAAGGGCCGGGTCAATTCGGCCCCGCTCACCGCGGCGCGAAGACGCGCAGTCGCTGACCGTCGGGATCGAGCCCGACGAACGTGTAGCCGAAGTCCATCGTCGTCGGCTCTTGGGCGATTGTGACGCCCAGCGCCCGCCATTGGGCGAAGACCGCGTCGACCTCGGGGGCGCTCGCGGCGGTAAAGGCGATCACGCCGCCGCCGGCCCGCGTCGCCGGCGGCATGGCGCCGTTGCGCTTCCGCCGCCCTGTTTGGCCGGAGCGACTGTCAGATTCCGTCAGCAGCGGCATCGCCGCCGGCCGGCGCGAGATAATAAGGCTCGACGGTTCCGGTCATCTTGATCAGCAGGGGCTTGCCTCGGCGATCGAGGGCCTTGCCGGCGGCGGCGCGAATCCAGTTCTCGCTGACGCAATATTCCTCGACGTCGCGCCGCTCGACGCCCCGGAAGCGGACGCCGATCCCGCGCGCGAGCGCGGCTTGGTCGTAGAAACGGCTCGTCGGGTCGACGCAGAGCCGATCGGGAGGAGCGTCGTTCGCTGGAAGGGTCTCGGTCAAAATAATAGGCGACCTGTCGCGGCGCGCCGGCTCGCGAGACCCGGCCACGACCGCAGGCTTTGTCAGACGACCGGGACATGGTCAATTGAATTGCTTTTTATACTCAAATAGACTGTCTATAGTCCGTTCCGCGGTCGACCCCTGTCTGTCATGGAAGCGGGTCCCGATCGGAGCGCCGTTTCGTCCGTCCAAGTTTTTCCAAGCCGAACCAAGCCGAACCAAGCCGGACCAAGCCGGACCAAGCCGGACCAAGCCGGACCAAAGAAAACCAAGCCGGACCAAAGAAAACCAAGAAAAACCAAGAAAAAAATCCTTGGATTTCCTTGGATTCCTTCGTCCGAATTGTGCCTTTTCAATGGGATACGGCGATTCCAAACAAAAAAAGTAACTCCCAAGCCCGTCGGCTACGCGGCGAAGGCGAGCATGATCTGATCTGGGCGTGCGACGAGGGTTTGGAGGATATTGCAGCCGTGCTTTCTCGCGGTGGAAACGATGGATCTGAGGCGTGCGAAGATTTGAGCGCCTTCGAGGGTTCGGAACGATCCCGAGATTTTCATTTTGACCTTCATCATCCTCAGGTCCCGTTCGGCCAGGTTGTTGGTGAAGGGCACGTCGAAGTCGGTGAGGAAGCGCAGGGTTTCGGTTTGGAACGTTTTCAGCCTTTGCAGCAGGTTGTGGCCTGGCCGGTGCTTCACGCGCCCGCGCGCGGCTTTCGTCGCCAGTTTGGGCAACTCGCGATGGAAGGCGAGACCGAGCCGGACCGCCGCCCAATAGCGCTCGAGGAAGGCTTCGCATTCATGGGGCGCAAGCGCGCCAGCGCCGGCCTCGCGCGCCCTGTTCACCGCGAGGTTGGCCGCAAGCAGCATGTCGCGCATGCCTTCGGCCCAGGGCTCGTGATCGAACTCGATCAGGCTGTTGAGTTCGCGCAGGATATGGGCGTTGCAGAAGGCGTGAGCGACCGTGTCGAGCCGGCGGTAGGGCGGGAAGTGGTCGTGCACGACCACGCCTCCGTGCAAATCTTCCGGGATCGCGCCGCGTTTTTCGACGGCGCGATAGAAGGTGAAGGCCAGGCTCGAGGTGGTGTGCAGCCATTGCAGCTTGCCTGCGATGCGAAACCCGGTTTCGTCGAGGCAGCGAACCTTCGCCTCGGCCGCGCGCTCGCCGATGCGCTCGTAGACCAGCCGCAACTCTTGCGCCTTCTTTCCAACCCAGGCGACGATGCTGTCCGAACAGATCAGCGGCGCGCCGAACAGGTCGCTCAGCGCCTGCGCGGTCCGGTCCTCGGGGATGAGTTGCTGGATATTGAGATAGACCGCCGCCGCCCTGAGGCGTTCGCCATATTGCACGGACGAGACCACGCCGTCGGGAAACGCCGCTTTCGTCTCGCCCCGGCAATGTTCGCAGCGGTAGATCGAGGCCTGATGTTCGGTGACCACCAGCGGGCGCTCGGGAAGGTCGAACACCTGGCGCTTCTCGATCCTGACCGCCGACTTCGGATCGAGAGGCGAACCGCAATGGCCACAGGCGCACGCCGTATGCTCAATCACGCAATCCGGATCGGCGACCTGCCGCAACCTATCCCCTTTGTGGCCCTTCTGCCCGCCGCTCGCCTTGCCCGAGCGGCCGCGCAGGCTGCCGGGAACGCGAGGCTTCTTCTTCAATCCGTCGCTCGACGGCGGCTTGGAACTGTTGGAACTGTCCTGCCCCAATTGCCGGCGAAGGTCCGCCACCTCAGCCTCAAGCGCCGCGATCTGGAGTCTCAGCGACGCGATCAAGTCCTCGACTTCGGCAGGAACAACCATCCCACCCTTGATTCTGATTCGTCGCCCGCCGTCTCAACAAATCGACCGAACAAAGACCCCTTTTCTATCCAATAGTGACTTTTCGGACTCACCCCGGCTTGGGAGTTACCCGTAAATCGCCAAGGCAGCCTTAAGCGTTAAAATCGCTATAGGATAAATCGAGAAGCTCAGCCGGATGCGGTTTTGAGATCATCTGTGGTCTCACAAGACTTCTGCGATCCTGAACGCATAGTGCTGGTGACCGGCGATCATCGCCTCGCGATTGACATCAAACACCCGCGCAAACTTGTGGCTCATGCCCTTGAGGCTGTACCAACTCTCCCAAAGGCCAGGGGTGTGGGCGGCTGTGGACTCCACGACATAAATGCCGGGCGGCCTCGAGGCGTCCGGAGTTCGAAAGCGGCCCGGCTCGGTGATCGCGATATGCCCCGCATTCGCGGCCGAGCCTCCGCCTTCGATGATCGCGCCAAGGCTGCTGACCCTGCCCAGAATATAAGAGCGTCCGGGCTTCATGTCTTCCCAATGCGCGATCGCCGTCTTGCCGATGAAATATTGCGGGATCAGAGAGTCCGGCCCTTCGTTGACGTCGAGCCCTTGATCCGTCCATGGGCGTCCGCGCCTTACGTGCCAGAGATAGTTCCCAACGAAGCCGTTGCAGTCGAGCCCCAGCGCGCTGTCCGCGTAAGCCTGCAAACCAAGCGGCGCGAGCTTCCAATGGTCGACAAGCTGCAGGACGATCTGGCAATGTTCGGGCGAGCCTTTGCCGGCGAACACATATCTCGCGATCAGTCGAACGTTCTTGAGGACTGCGGTGTCGACCGGTCCCGGGCCGCTCCTGGTCATTTGGTTGACCGTTGTCGAGCCGTCTGACAGCCGGTGCGCGATCCGAAAGACCTCCGGCCCGGAATCGACGCGCAGTTCAATATCGACCCCGCCCCTGTCCAATCTGTTGAGGAACGCATTGGCCGCAGCCTCGTTGTAGTTCAGCGACCGCAATCGATATTGGTTTAACCTGATTGTCGTCGCGCCGCCGTTCGCGAGCGGGACCACGAGTTTTTCATATCGCGCCTTGTATTGGGTGGGGGTCATGACGGATCCCATCGCAGTGAGGCCGGGAAATTCTTCAGCCTCATCACCGGATTGCCTAACCCGAACCCACCAAAAGAAAAAGGCGGCGCCCGTGAGGCCCGCCCATGTTGAAGATCTACCGCTTCCGATCGCGGATCAGTTCTCGGCGGTCGACTGAGATGGCCCGGAGTTCTTTGCCTTTGGCCTCGACGTCGCGGTCGACGAATTCGATCACCGCCATAGCGGCGTTGTCGCCGGCACGGAATCCCGCCTTCATGACGCGGGTGTAGCCGCCGTTGCGGTCCTTGTAGCGGGGGCCGAGCACGTCGATCAGCTTCTTGACCAGATCAGCGTCGCGCAGGCGGGAAATGGCGATGCGCCGGGCGTGCAGATCGCCGCGCTTGCCGAGCGTCACCAGCTTCTCGACGACCGGACGAAGGTCCTTGGCCTTCGGCAGCGTCGTCGTGATCTGCTCGTGCTTGATGAGCGCCTGGGCCATATTGGCGAACATCGCCTGGCGGTGTTCATGGGTGCGATTAAAGCGCCGCTTGGCGTGTCCGTGATACATCTGGCTCTCCTCGTTGTTGACGGCCGCCGCGCCACGGGTCAGCCGTTCGTTTTATCCTTGCCCTCTCCGCTTTGCGGGAGAAGGTTGGGGCCGGCGCCGGCCCCCGTAGGGCGTCCGGAAGGACGACCGTCTAGAGAGAAGCTACGCTGCCGCCTTCTGTCACGGAGCTTGTCGAAAGACAGGCGTCCTTCAACAACGGCCTATGCGCGAGAAGGACATTCAGTAATGCTCCTCGAACCGCTTGGCGAGGTCTTCAATATTCTCCGGCGGCCAGCCCGTGACCTCCATGCCGAGGTGCAGGCCCATCTGCGCGAGCACTTCCTTGATCTCGTTGAGCGACTTGCGGCCGAAATTCGGCGTGCGCAGCATTTCGCCCTCGGACTTCTGAATGAGGTCGCCGATGTAGGTGATGTTGTCGTTCTTGAGGCAGTTGGCCGAGCGGACGGAAAGCTCCAATTCGTCGACCTTCTTGAGCAGCGCGGGGTTGAAGGCGAGCTCGGGGATCGCGTGCTGGGCTTCTTCGCGACGCGGCTCCTCGAAGTTGACGAACACCGCGAGCTGGTCCTGCAGGATGCGGGCCGCATAGGCGAGCGCGTCCTCGGGCGACATCGCGCCGTTGGTCTCGATCGTCATCGTCAGCTTGTCCTTGTCGAGGTCCTGGCCCTCTCGAGTCGCTTCGACCCGGTAGGAGACCTTTTTCACCGGCGAGAACATGCTGTCGATCGGCAGAAGGCCGATCGGCGAATCCTCGGCGCGATTGCGCTCCGCCGGAACATAGCCCTTGCCGGCCATGACCGTGAATTCGATGCGCAGATCGGCTCCCTCGTCGAGCGTGCAGATGACGAGATTTGGGTTGAGAATCTGGATGTCGCCCGTGGTCTGAATGTCGCCAGCGGTGACGGCGCCCGGACCGCGGCGTTTGAGCACCAGGCGCTTGACGCCCTCGCCCTGCATCTTGACCGCGATGTCTTTCACATTGAGCACAATGTCGACCACGTCTTCGCGCACGCCGGGGATCGACGAGAATTCGTGCAGCACGTGATCGATGTGAATCGAGGTGATCGCCGCGCCCTGCAGCGACGACAGCAGCACGCGTCGCAGCGAATTGCCAAGCGTTTGGCCGAAGCCGCGCTCGAGCGGCTCGGCGACAACCGTCGCCACACGACGCGAGTCTTCGCTCAGAACGACGTCGAGCTTTTTCGGCTTGATGAGTTCTTGCCAGTTTTTCTGGATCACGGCCTGACCTTCCATTCGACTTGATGCGCGGCATTAGGGCGCGCTGCCACCGCGCCATAGGCCGCATGCGCGCGCCTGAAAGCCGGCGCGCCTTCGGCGTTCAGACGCGGCGCCGCTTGCGCGGACGGCAGCCGTTATGCGGAATCGGCGTCACGTCGCGGATCGAAGTGACGGTGAATCCGGCCGCCTGGATCGCGCGCAGAGCCGATTCTCGCCCCGAACCCGGACCCGATACTTCGACCTCCAGCGTGCGCATGCCGTGTTCGGAAGCCTTCCGAACGGCGTCCTCGGCGGCGATCTGCGCGGCGAAGGGGGTCGACTTTCGGGAGCCCTTGAACCCCATAGTGCCGGCGGAGGACCACGAGATCGTGTTGCCCTGCGCGTCGGTGATGGTGATCATCGTGTTGTTGAACGTCGAGTTCACATGGGCGACGCCCGAAACGATATTCTTGCGTTCGCGACGGCGAACGCGGGTCGCTTCTTTTGCCATGGTTCGGTCCTTCAATCGCGCTTCGGTCGAGCGCGCCCTTTCCAGAATGCGTCAAACGTAACGGCGATCACTTCTTCTTACCGGCGATCGGCCTGGCCTTGCCCTTGCGAGTGCGCGCGTTGGTGTGGGTGCGCTGGCCGCGCACCGGCAATTGCTTGCGGTGCCGCAAGCCGCGATAGGCGCCGAGGTCCATCAGGCGTTTGATGTTGATCGCCACCTCGCGGCGAAGGTCGCCTTCCACAAGGTAGTCGCGGTCGATCGTTTCGCGGATCTGCATCACGTCAGAATCCGACAACTGGGCGACCCGCCGCTCCGGCGGAATATGCACTTTCTCGCAAATCTCCTCGGCCTTGGTTGGCCCGATACCGTGAATGTACTGAAGCGCGATGACGACGCGCTTGTTTGTGGGTATGTTAACGCCTGCTATGCGAGCCATTCGCTCATGCTCCATTTGGACGGAGCCTTGGGCTGTCGCCTTTGGCGCCGCGGGGACTGATCCTCTCGGCGTCCGGTGGAGGCCGGCCCTTGCCGAGAATCCCTCAAACGCAAAAAGTCCCATGCGCTCATAAAGGCGCCGGGACCCAGAACAGGTTTGGGATGCCGGGCATTTAGTCGGTTCTCGGCGCTTGTCAAGACAAATCGCGCCTGACAAGGGAAAAGACTGGCGCCGGTTGTCGAATGGCTATCGACAGCGCGCGCGAAAGCGCGCCGCTCGGTCCGATGCCGGGAGCCAGCACGATAGAGTGACCATCTCTGCCGCGACCGCTCGCATTCCCGCTCGTAAAGTCGCCCAAATCTCTTTATAGGCGCGTCGACGGAAACGAACCGACGGCGACCGGCCATCCGCTCGCCCCCAGAGGAGCCCCCATGAAACGATTGTTTACCGCGCATTTGCGCTCGACTGCCGCGGCCCTCGCGCTCGGGTTGGGCGCGACATTGGCGCTTGCCGGCGCGGCCTCGGCTGATCCGAAGGTGCTGGCCAAAGTCGACGGCTCGCCGATCACCGATCAGGATCTCGCCGACGCGATGACTGACATTGGCCCAGGTCTGCCGCAGAAACTCGAAGGCGCGGCGCGGCAGAAATACGTGCTCGACTATCTCATCGACCTCAAGCTCGCCGCCAGGAAGGCGGAGTCCGACAAGCTCGATCAGAACTCCTGAATTCGCGCGCAAAATGGCTTATTATCACGACAAGCTGGCGATGGAGGAACTGCTCGGCAGCGTCGCCAAGGCCGCAACGACCGAAGAGGCGGAACGCAAAGCCTACGACGAGGCCGCCAAAGCGGAGCCGCCGCAGGAGGAGATCCACGCCCGCCACATCCTGCTGCCGACCGAGGACGAGGCCAAGAAGGCGCTCGCTCGGGTCAAAGGCGGCGAGGATTTCGCCAAGGTCGCGACCGAACTCTCCAAGGATCCGGCCGGCGACGGCGGCGATCTCGGCTGGTTCACCAAGGACCGGATGGTGCCCGAATTCTCCAACGCCGCCTTCAAGCTGAAGGAGGGAGAGATTTCCGATCCGGTCAAGACGCAGTTCGGCTGGCACATCATCAAGGTCGAAGGCGTCAGGACCAAGAGCTTCCCGCCCTTCGAGCAGTTGAAGGAGCAGGCCGCCCGCTACGTCGCGCAAAAGGCGCAGAGCGAGACGATCTCCGAGCTTCACAAGGCCGCCAAGATCGAATTGTTCGACGCCAACGGCAAGCCGCTGCCGCCCGCCGCGGCGCTCGATCCCGGCAAGGAGGCGCCGGCCGGCGCGGACAAGCCGAAGACGCCCTGACTTTGGCCTTGCGCGAGAGAGCGGACCGTCCGGCTCGCCCTCGCTTCCTTCCGGAACGATCGATGGCCGCTCCCGCCCCGCTCTCGCCGCTCGCGCCCAAGAAATATCCGGTACTTCCGCCGATAGCCGGAGTCCGCTTCGCCACCATCGCGGCAGGCGTCCGTTATGCGGGACGAACCGACGTGATGCTGGCGCTGTTCGACCGGCCCGCGGCGGTCGCGGGCGTCTTCACCCGCTCGAAGTGTCCCTCGGCGCCGGTCGACTGGTGCCGCGCGCATCTGGAAGGCGGCAAGGCCCGGGCGCTCATCGTCAATTCCGGCAACGCCAACGCGTTCACCGGCGCCATCGGCGCGAGCGCGGTCGCCCATGTCGCCGAGGCCGCGGCCAGGACGATCGGCGCTGAGCCGCACGAAATCTTCATGGCCTCGACCGGAGTCATCGGCGAGCCGCTTGACGGCGCGCGCATCACGCGCGTTCTCGAAAGGCTCGTCGCCGAGGCCAGAGCCGACGGGCTCCTGGACGCCGCCAAGGCGATCATGACGACCGACACCTATCCGAAGATCGCCACGGCGCGCGTCAAGCTCGGCGACGCGGAGGTGATCATCAACGGCGTCGCCAAGGGCGCGGGCATGATCGCGCCCGACATGGCGACCATGCTCGCCTACGTCTTCACCGACGCGCCGATCGCGTCGAGCGCGTTGCAGTCGATGCTGTCGAAATCGGTCGAGCGCTCGTTCAACGCGATCACCGTCGACAGCGACACTTCGACCTCCGACACGCTGATGATGTTCGCCACCGGCGCCGCGAAGGGCGCGCCCGCGATCGAGGACGCCGGCGATCCGCATGCGGCTGGGTTCAGGCGCGCGCTCGACGAGCTCCTGCTCAATCTCGCGCATCAGGTGGTGCGCGACGGGGAAGGCGCGCGCAAGTTCATCGAGGTCAATGTCTCGGGCGCGGCGACCCGCAAGGCTGCCAAGCGCATCGCGCTCTCGATCGCCAATTCGCCGCTGGTCAAGACCGCGTGCGGCGGCGAGGACGCCAATTGGGGTCGAGTCGTCATGGCGGTCGGCAAGGCCGGCGAGAAAGCCGAGCGCGACAAGCTCGATATTTTTTTCGGCAAGATCCGGGTCGCCCATCGGGGTCAGCGCGACCCCGCTTACGACGAGGCGGCGGCTTCGGCTTACATGAAGCGCGACGCAATCGAGATCGCGGTCGATCTCGGCCTGGGGCGCGGGCGCGCCACGGTCTGGACCTGCGACCTCACCAAGGAATATGTCGCGATCAATGGCGACTATCGCTCGTGAGACTGCTGCTGGTCGTGGCGGCGGCCCTGGTCGACGTCGACGGACGCGTGCTGCTCGCCCAAAGGCCCAAAGGCAAGCCGCTCGAGGGCCTGTGGGAATTTCCCGGCGGCAAGATCGACGCGAGCGAGCGGCCGGAGGACGCGCTGATCCGCGAACTCGGCGAGGAGCTCGGCATCGCGGTCAAGGCCGCCTGCCTCGCGCCGCTCACCTTCGCGAGCCATTCTTATCAAGACTTCCACCTCTTGATGCCGCTCTATGTCTGCCGCAAATGGGAGGGCTTCGTGCGCCCGCTCGACGGTCAGGCGCTCAAATGGGTGCGCCCGAAGGATTTGCGCGCCTATCCGATGCCGCCCGCCGACGAGCCGCTGATCCCGCACCTGGTCGACTTGCTGGGGTGAGGCGGCGCCCGGGCGCGAACGGAACTCAGGGACCTGACATTGACGACTTGAGGCGACGTGCGGCCGGAAAGGGATCGAATTTGGGGCGGTGCGGGCGTGACTTCGGCTGTCATGGCATGAATGACCGCCATCCGCCCGCCACGACACACAGCCTCAGGTCCCGGGCGTCAGATTTTCACCGGAAGCGCACGCCGCAACCGCCGCTTAAGCCCTCGCGCGCATCCTGCCCCCATGCCCACGCCCGCCGATTCGATTGAACTCTCTGCCCTGCCGGCCGCGCCCGACCTCGCCGGCGCGGTCTCCGCCTGGCTCCGGCGGCTCAAGGACGAGCGGCAAATGTCCGATCACACGATCGAGGCCTATGCCCGCGACGTGAGGCAATATCTGGCCTTCCTTACCGAGCGCTTCGGCGCTCCGCCGTCGACCGCCGACTTCACCGATTGCGCGCCGGCGGATCTGCGCGCGTTTCTCGCCCGCCGTCGCTCGAGGGGGATCGAGGGCCGCTCGCTGCAGCGCGCGCTATCGGCCTTGCGCTCGCTGGCCCGCCATATCGCCCGCGAAGGCGGGGAGACGGCCTCCGCGCTCGGCGCTGTCCGCTCGCCCAAGGCCGCGCGCCGCCTCCCCCGACCCTTAAGCGCGCCGGACGCGCGAGCCGTCGCGACGACGGCTCCGCGCGAGGGCGAAGCGCGCGAGCCGTGGATATTGGCGCGCGACGCGGCGGTGCTGGCGCTCTGCTACGGCGCGGGCCTGCGCATTTCGGAGGCGCTGTCGATCCGCCGCGCCGACGCGCCCGTCCGCGCGGTCGAGGCGATCACGGTCGTCGGCAAGGGCAAGAAGACGCGCTCGGCGCCGGTCATCGCGCCAGTACGCAAGGCGGTCGAGGACTACCTTTCGCTCTGCCCGTATGCGCTGAAGCCCGCCGGGCCTCTGTTCGTTGGCGCAAAGGGCGGGCCGCTGTCGCCGCGCATCGTGCAACTGGCGATGGAGCGGATGCGAGGCGCGCTCGGCCTCCCCGACAGCGCGACGCCGCACGCGCTGCGCCATTCCTTCGCCACCCATCTGCTGGCGCGCGGAGGCGACCTGCGCACCATTCAGGAATTGCTCGGCCACGCCTCGTTGTCGACGACGCAGGTCTATACCGGCGTCGACGGCGCGCGATTGCTCGACGCCTACCGTTCCGCCCATCCGCGGGCGTGACGCCCAGACTTCGATCACGACGCCCTCGGGTGTCGGAACGGATCGCGCCGCGACGGAGCTAGGGCCGCGCCAGATCGCCGAGCAAGATGTGTTTTTGAATGTCGGGCGCGCGCGGCGGCAAATAGGTCATGCCTGTTCCCGGCGCGATTTCGGCGATTTCGCCGCTGGCCAGCATCGCGGCGAGCGTGGCGTCGACATCGGCCAGGAGACTCGCGTCGCGCGCGAGGCCGACGAAGCCGATGTTGAATCCGATCGGATAGAGATAGCCTGACGCCCGGAGTTTCGTATCAGGATGTTCGGCGCGGTAGGCGTCGAAGCGATGCAGCGGCACGAGCGCCGCATCGAAATCTCCGCGCTCGAACGCCGGCCACAATTCCCCGCGGCCAGGAACCCAATGGGAGATGTGATCGATGAGCCGACCGTCGCCATAGGTCATCAGAATGGTGTCGCTCAGCGTGCCGCTTTCGACGCCGATCTTGACGCCGTCGAGATCGCGGAGGCCGGCGATTGGCTTACCGATGGCGGCGCCTCCGAGCACGATCGTCAGCGGCGCGAAATGATAGGGCTTGCTGGCCCGCAGCGTCCCCAGCGCGACGCGTCGGCGGTGGTCGGCAGGCTTCGCGCCGTCGAAATCGGGCAAATGCGCGGTCTCGACGCCCGGCCTGCCGAGAGCATCCTCGGTCAGAGGATAGCCGGCGACGAGTTCGCAGCGGCCGTCGGAAAGCAGCGCATTGGCCTCCAGCGCACCGCTGGAATCCTCGTCGAGCTTGCTTTCGAACCACTCGACCTCGAGCGGTCGTCCGAGCCGCTCCGCCAGCGCCCTAGCGACACCGAGATCGAACCCCTCGCCGACGTTCTTCCGCCGTTCGGAATAAGGCGGCGCGTTCTCGTCCAGACAGACTTTCAACGTCTCCCCGGCGTGGGCCGCGCCGCCCGCAAGAGTGAGGCCCATGCACAGCATCAGCCCTGTCGGTCGTGGCTTCACTGGTGGCCTCCCGTAAGCACGTAGGCCCAAATAGCGTCGATTTCGTCGAGGTTAAGCGCGGTGCCCCAGGATGGCATCCGTCCATTCTTGCCGTAGATGACGGATTCGACGAAACGATCCTTCTCCTTGTGCGGGAACTGCCGCAGGTCATAGGTAACCGTGCCGGGATTGATCATGCCGAAGCCATGGCAGTGCGAGCAATAGTGGGCATAGAGTTCCTTGCCCTTTTGCGCCAGTGCGACGTCCGGCGCGGGCGTCGCATCGTCGGCGAGACAGGGAGCGATGGAATACAGACCGATCGCCCCAAGGAGAATATGGAATCTTCATCGGCGTTCCAAAAAATCATCAGCGCCAACGCGGCCCTGGCGGTTGGCGCGCCAAACCGCGGGGCCGCCTGCGCGGGCGGCCCCCTTGCACGGGTTCAGGCGCTATTGCGGCGCCAGGGCGAATACCCAGAGAGAGCCGCCGGCCGGAACGTTAGCCAGACGTTGGTCTCCCGAGAACAGCGCGTAAACGCCGCCATATCCGCTCGTGACGGCGACGTATTGGACGCCGTCCTGGCTCCAGGTCACCGGCTGGCCCTCGACGCCAGAACCGGTCTTGAACTGCCACAGCTTCGCGCCCGTGTCGGCGTCGAACGCCTCGAATTCGCCCGTCAGTTGGCCGGCAAAGACCACGCCGCCGGCCGTCGACAACACGCCCGACATGCGCGGCATGTCGCTCGGCTGCTCCCACTTGGATTTGCCCGTCATCGGGTCGATCGCCTTGAGGTAGCCGCGCGGTCCATCAGGCCATGCCCATCCCTGGCCCAAGTCGATCTGAATGTACCATTCCCCGGCCTTGTAAGCGTCCGCGGTCGTCTTGTAGTTGAAACCAAAGTTGAGCGTGTTGGCGTAGGCCAGTCCGGTTTCGGGATCGTAAGACATCGGCTCCCAATTCTTACCGCCGAGGAGGGAAGGCCAGACCGCGACCTTCTCGCCCGCGCGCGCCTTGGCGATCAAATCTGTTTCGACCGGCCGGCCGGTCTTCAGATCGACGCTCGAGGCCCAGTTCACTTTAACGTATGGATTGGCGGCGATCGGCTTGCCCGTGGCGCGATCGAGCACGTAGAAGAAGCCGTTGCGGTTGGCGTCGAGGATCACCTTCGTCGGCGCGCCGTCGACCTTTATGTCGGCCAGCACCATTTCGGCGACTGCGTCATAATCAAACGGGTTGTTCGGCGAGAATTGATAATGCCACTTGATCGAGCCGGTTTTCGGGTCGAGCGCGAGGACCGAGCATGTATAGAGATTGTCGCCGGGGCGCGTGGCGGCGTTGAACGGTCCGGGATTGCCGACGCCCCAGAAAACGGTATGCGTTTCGGGATCGAACGAACCGGTGATCCAGGTCGATCCGCCGCCGAACTTCCAGGTGTCGCCCTTCCAGGTATCGCTGCCCGGTTCGCCCGGCGCCGGGATAGTGTAGGTGCGCCAGAGGTGCTTGCCGGTTTCGGGATCCCAGCCGTCGATAAAGTCGCGGGTGCCGAATTCGGCGCCGGAAACGCCAGTGATGACCACGCCGTCGGCGTAGAGGGGCGCCATCGTCATGGAATAGCCGAGCTTGATGTCGCCCGCGTTCTGGCGCCATAGCTCCTTGCCGGTCTTGGCGTCGAGGGCCACGACATTGGCGTCGAGCGTCGTGCGGAACAGCTTTCCGTCGGCGATCGCCGCCCCGCGGTTGATGACGCCGCAACAAACGATGCGCAAGGTCTCGGGCGGATACTCGATCTTGCTCTTCCAGATCTGATTGCCGGTCTTGGCGTCGACGGCCATCGTGGCGCTATTGGTCGTCACGTACAGCACGCCGTTGTAAATCAACGGCTGCAATTCTTCGCTGCGATTGTCGTCGAGACTGTAATTCCAAACCGGCACGAGGCGCTTCACAGTGGACTTGTCGATCTGCTTGAGCGGGCTGAAGCGCTGCAGATTGTAGCCCATGCCGTAGTTGACGACGTTCCCGGTGTCCTGCGCGCCTTTGACCAATTCTTCGGCCGTTTGCGCCATGGCGTAATTCGGCAGGCACAAGCCGACTGCCACGGCCATCGTGGTGAGCTTCATCGAAACTTCCTCCCGCAATTGGCTTTGCGCCGGAGACAGCGCTGCAAGCCGTTTATTGGACCGCCAGGGGCGGCCGACTCGTTATTTCATCTCATTGTCTCGTCCGCGCTAAGCCAGCCGAGGCTCTGAACGCGAATCCCGCCCGGCAAGCCCGAAAGCGACTGCCCTCAGCGAGGCCACGACGGAATTGACCGCCGAATCTCGCTTTGCGCAGTTGCAGAGCGCCAGCGTTTCACAAAACTGAACGACCGGCAAGGCGCTGTCCTGGCTCGAGACATATGGGACTGGAGAGTTTGTTGGCTCGGCGGAAGGAGCGGTATTCGGCTGGAGCTTTTCCTGCCGGGCTCCGTGGGTCTGTGGTGGTTGTAGAGGCGCTGGAAGGCATCGACCAAAGGGGCGATTTTATCGTTGTCCAAGGGCAGATCAGCGCAGGCGTAGAACTCATAGCGCCAGCCTGAGCTGCAGCGTTCGACGGCTCCATTGAGTGTTGGCGATCGTGGCGGCAGGAGTAGAGGGGCAGGTTCTTATCGGCGCAGGCCTGCTCGAACTCAGCCATGAATTCGGAGCGTCGTCGATTTGATGGCTTTGACGGGATCGCGAGGACGCATCGGAGTCTGTCGACGTTTTCGGCGGCCCGTTTGCGAGCCCTACGACGGTTCATCTGCATCGGGTTCGCTGTATGACTTCGACGGCCCGAACCTCGGAGGACCCCGCCATTCACGCCATCGGTCTACATCTGTCTGAACAGGCATTTGCAACTTTTGAAAATGTTATCGGCCTGGCGAGGTTCACGATCCTATGGCGATTCCGACCGCCTTCCGCGCCGCCGGGTCTCCGGCACGACGCCTGGCGCTGGCAATCGCCTCCTTGCCGATGCGGTTTTTATTTGCGGCCCTGATCGTCCTATCCATGCTTTCCCGGGCGGACGCCGAGAGCGTCTACCGCCGCGGCGAAGCGGGCGATCCTTCGACCTTCGACCCGCAAAAGACCTCGACGGTCATCGAGGCCGACGCGCTCTACGACCTGTTCGAGGGGCTCCTGACCTACGACGCCGCCGGCGCGCTGATTCCGGGCGCGGCCGAGAGCTGGACCCGGAGCGCCGACGGCCTGACTTATGTTTTCAGGCTGCGCGAGGCCAAGTGGTCGAACGGCGATCCCGTGCGGGCCGGCGACTTCGTGTTCTCGTTTCGCCGTCTTCTCGATCCGGCGACGGGCGCCCAATACGCGAACCTCTATTATCCGCTCAAGAACGCGGAGGCGGTCAACAGGGGGAAGGCGGCGCCCGCAACGCTCGGCGTGCGGGCGATCGACGACAAGACGCTGGAGATCAGGCTCGAACGGCCGACCCCCTACATTCTCTCGGTCCTCGCCCATCAGACTGCCGCGCCGGTCAATCCGGGCAATGTCGAAAAATTCGGGCGCGATTTCGCGAAACCCGGCAACCTCGTCAGCAACGGCGCCTTTCAGCTGGTCTCCTTCACGCCCAACGACACCGCGGTTCTGATCCGCAATCCCAACTTTTACGCCGCGGGCGACGTCAAGATCGACAAAGAGATCATCGAATCGATCGACGACCGCGCCGCCGCGTTCCGCCGCTTTCGCGCCGGCGAGATCGACAGCTACGACGACGCGCCCGCCGATCAGCTCGCCTTCGTGCGCGAGACGCTAAAGGGTCAATTCCACGTCGCGCCGAGCCTCGGCGTGTTCTACATGGCGTTCAACACCCGAAAGGCCCCGTTCGACGACGCGCGGGTGCGCAACGCCCTGTCGATGGTGATCGACCGCGAGTTTCTCGCGCAAAGCATCTGGGGCGGCGCGATGACGCCGGCCTACGCCTTCGTGCCGCCGGGAATCGACAATTATGGCGACGACGTCGCGATGGATTTTCGCGACCTGTCGCCGATCGAGCGCGAGGACCGCGCGCGCGAGCTCTTGAAGAAGGCCGGATTCGGCGAGGGCAGGCCGCTCAAGGTCGAGATCAGGTACAACACCAGCGAGAACAACAAGGCGACCGCGATCGCGATCGCCGAAATGTGGAAGCCGCTCGGGGTCGCAACGACCTTCGTCAACGCCGACGTCAAGACGCACTATGGGCTGTTGCAGAACGGCGGCGATTTCGACCTCGCCCGCGCCGGCTGGATCGGCGACTATTCCGACCCGCAGAACTTCCTGTTTCTCGCTCAGAGCGACAACCCGAGGCTCAACTACGCCCGCTATTCCAACCCGGCCTACGACGCCTTGATGACGACGGCCGCCGGGCAGACCGACCTCGACGCCCGCGCGCGGACCCTGGCCGAAGCCGAGCGGCTGCTCTTGCGCGATCAGCCGTTCATGCCGCTCCTGTTCTACGAGTTGAAGAACATGGTGTCGCCACGGGTCAAGGGCTGGCGCGACAATCTGCTCGACCGGCACCTGGCGCGGTATCTGTCGATCGAGCGGTGAGAATGCGTGGTTGCCGCAATCGCGAGGCACGAGAGCGGACGTCCATTTGGCCCGGTCCGGTCATCAATCCTGTCGCGCGCCCTGCGCTTTTGATGGCGCTTCAGGCTTTTCAAGGAGATAGGCGCCATATTCTGCAACTTCGGCGACTTGGAGGTCGCCCGGGCTCTCGACCGGATGTTCGCGCCCTCGTTTTCAAGCCGCCGCGCCCTTCGAATGGGAAATCCCTCCCAGCGAAAGGAAGCAAAAAGCTCGGCCTTCATCCCGCGAATCGGGACTTTTCGAGGGCTGAGCGCCGATACCAAATCAAAAAAATCTCCTGCCGCGATTGAAACCGCCCGGACTGTCTCGGCCTCGTTCAAGAAGCCGACGCCAAGCCCCGCCCGCACTGTCGGCGGCCATCGAAGAGTAAACCATGAATTTGCCTGCCCGGCAAGAAAATGTCGGTTTTTCAGAAGGCGATGGCCAGAGCCGGAAGCGCCCATCGCACTGGCGCCGGCATCGAATTGAGTCACAGCCGAATTTACGCCCCCAACCCCGCCTTCGCCGCCGCGATCAGCGCCCGCGCCTCCGCCGCGGCGTATCGCCGCGGAGCGCCGTGGCCCCAGACCGGGCTCGGCCAAGCGGGATCGCCGATCGCGCGCGCGACGACATGCAGGTGGAACTGGCGAACCAGATTGCCGAGCGCCCCGATATTGATTTTGTGCGCCTTCACGTGGGCCTTGAGGAAATCCGCCGCCTTCCCCGCCTCTTCGATCAGTCGTATGCGATCGGCCGGGTCGAGATCGGTCAACTCGACAATTCCTTCGCGCCTTGGAACGAGAATGAGCCATGGCCACCGCGCGTCGTTCATCAAAAGCACGCGCGAGAGCGGCAGGTCGCCGACGGCCAACGTATCGTTCGCCAGCCGTTCGTCGAGCGAAAAGCTCATGCGGCCCAAGCCTGTCCATGCGGCCCGCGCGGCAGGCCGAGTTTGAGCGCGATCGTCTCGGCGATATCGGCGAGGCTCGAGCGGGCGCCGATCGGCCCGGGCTTGGCGCCGGCGCCGAAGGCGACGATCGGCACATGCTCGCGGGTATGGTCGAAGCCGCGGAACGTCGGGTCGTTGCCGTGATCGGCGGTGATGAGGCAATAGTCCTCCGGCCGCGTCGCCGCTTCGATCGCGCCCAACCGCGCGTCGAAAGCTTCGAGGCAGGCGGCGTAGCCGGGTACGTCTCGGCGATGTCCCCATTCGGTGTCGAAATCGACCAGATTGACGACAATGAGCCCGCCGTCGGCGGTCGTCGCTATCGCTTCCAGAAGCAGGTCGACGTTGCCGTCGTTGCTTTTGCCCTTGCGCTCCGCGCCGGTGTCGCGATGGGCGAAGATGTCGCCGATCTTGCCGATCGAGACGATCGCGCGCCCGGCGCGCGCCGCCCGCTGAAACAGATTGCCGTCCGGCGGCGGGACCGCGAAATCCTTGCGATTGGGAGTGCGGACGAAATCCTTCGCGCTCGCGCCGGCGAAAGGCCGCGCTATGACGCGGCCGATATTGAGCGGATCGCAGAGACGGCGTGCGGTTTTGCACAGATCATAGAGCCGCTGCAGCCCGAACGCTTCCTCATGGGCGGCGATCTGGAGAACGGAATCGGCCGAGGTGTAGCAGATGGGCTTCAGTGTGCGCACGTGCTCCTCGCCGAATTCCTCGATGACGGCGGTTCCCGAGGCATGGCGATTGGCGAGGATGCCGGCAAGCCCGCCCTCGGCGATCAGCGCCGTGGTCAGCGCCTCGGGAAAGGCGGGGACGGTCTTGGGAAAATAGCCCCAGTCGAAATCGACCGGGGTTCCGGCGATCTCCCAATGGCCCGACGGCGTGTCCTTGCCGTGCGAGGTCTCGATCCCGTAGCCCCATTGACCGCGAGCGGCGGCGAGCGTGAAGCCCGGCGGCGCCCGGCCAGTGGAGGCCATCATCGCATGGCCGAGGCCGAGCGCGTCGAGATGCGGCAGATTGAGCGGACCGCGTCGCAACCCTTCGCGATTTCCCCGTCCGATGGCGCAAGCCTCGGCGATATGACCGAGCGTATCGGCGCCCTCGTCGCCATAGGCCTCCGCGTCCTCCGCGCCGCCGCAGCCGACCGAATCGAGGACGATCAGAATCGCGCGGCTCATGGGCGTCCTTATTGGCTGACGACGCCGGAAAGCGTCGCCTCGTTCGAAAACGCGGCCGCGAACAGGGCCCGCGTGTAGTCGGTCCGCGGACTCGCGAACATGGCCTTGGCGTCGCCGCTCTCGATCACCTTGCCCCGACGCATCACGATGATCTCGCTCGCCAGCGCCCGCACCACCCTGAGATCGTGGGAGATGAAAAGGTAGGCGAGTTTGCGGCGCTTCTGCAAATCGCGCAGCAGGTCGACGATCTGGGCCTGGATCGACATGTCCAAAGCCGACGTCGGCTCGTCGAGCACCACGAACTTCGGGTCGAGCGCCATCGCCCGGGCGATGGCGATGCGCTGCCGCTGGCCCCCGGAAAACTCATGCGGGTAGCGGTCGAGGGTGGACGGATCGAGCCCGGTGTCGATGAGCGCGCGCTCGGCGACGCGCCGGCGCTCGGCGGCGCCCATCCTCGTCCTCTGGGCGACCAGCCCCTCCTCCACGATTTCGGCCACCGACATGCGTGGGCTCAGTGAGCCGAACGGGTCCTGGAAGACGATCTGCATCTCGCGCCTCAGCGGGCGCATGGCGTTCGAATTCAAGCCATCGATCGCGCGCCCGCAATAGGCGATCGGGCCTTGCGAACGGATGAGCCTCAACATCGCAAGTCCGAGCGTCGTCTTCCCGGAGCCGGATTCTCCGACGACCCCGACCGTCTGGCCCTCGCGCACCGCGAGCGAAACGCCGTCGACCGCCTTGACGTGTCCGACCGTTCGGCGAAAGAATCCCTTCTTGATCGGAAACCATACGCGCAGGTTTTCGGCGCTCGCGATCGTCGGCGCGGCGCGGTCGTCGGACGGCGCCTCGCCCTTGGGCTCGGCGGCCATCAGGGCCCTTGTATAGGGGTGGCGCGGATCGGCGAACACGTCCGCGGTCCTGCCCGCCTCGACGATGACGCCCTGCTGCATGACGATCACATCGTCGGCAATGCGCCTGACGACATTGAGATCGTGGGTGATGAACAGCATCGCCATGCCGAGCTTGGTTTGCAGATCCTTGAGGAGCTTGAGGATCTGCGCCTGCACGGTGACGTCGAGGGCGGTCGTCGGCTCGTCGGCGATCAACAGGTCCGGGCGGTTGGCGAGCGCCATCGCGATCATCACGCGCTGACGCTGGCCGCCGGAAAGCTGGTGCGGATAGGCGCCGAGCCGCTCGGCCGGATCGACAATGCCGACTTCGGTCAGAAGCTCGACAATTCGCGCTCTCGTCGCCGCGCCGCGCCCGTGATGCAGCGCGATGATCTCGCCGACCTGCCGCTCGACCGAATGCAACGGATTGAGCGAGGTCATCGGCTCCTGGAACACCATCGTCACGCCGGCGCCGCGCATGGCTCGCAGCTCGGCGTCCGACATTTTGAGCACATCCTTGCCGCGAAAGAGCACCTGGCCGCTCGGATAGCTGGCGGCGGGCTCGGGCAACAGGCGCACGATCGCCTGCGCGCTGACCGATTTGCCAGAGCCGGACTCGCCGACGAGCGCCAGCGCGCGGCCCTTCTCCAACCGGAAGGAAACGCGATTCACCACGACCTTGCGCTCGTTTCCCTGAGCGAATGCGATCGACAGTTCGCGCACGTCGACCAGGGGCGCGCTCTCGCTCACAGGAATGTCTTTCTTGGATCGAACGCGTCGCGGACCGCCTCGCCGATGAAAATCAGGAGCGACAGCATCAACGCGGTGACGGCGAAGGCCGAAAGGCCGATCCATGGCGCCGAGAGGTTCGACTTGCCCTGCAGCAGCAGCTCGCCGAGCGACGGCGAGCCGGGCGGCATGCCGAGGCCGAGAAAGTCGAGCGAGGTCAGGGTGCTGATCGAGGAATTGACGATGAACGGCAGGAACGTCAGCGTCGCCACCATCGCGTTCGGCAGCACGTGCTTGACGATGATCTTGGCGTTGGAGAGGCCGAGCGCGCGCGCCGCGTTGACGTATTCAAAATTGCGCGCCCTGAGAAATTCAGCCCGCACCAGATGCACGAGACTGACCCAGGAGAACAGCAGCAGGATCGTCAACAGCACGAAGAAGCTCGGCGCCAGGATCGCCGACAGGATGATGAGAACATAAAGGTGCGGCAGCGACGACCAGATTTCGATCACCCTCTGCATCGTCAAGTCGAGCCAGCCGCCGAAATAGCCTTGCACCGCGCCGGCGAAGACGCCGATCACCGACGAGACGCCGGCCAGCGTCAAGCCGAACAGCACCGAGAGACGAAATCCGTAAATGAGACGCGCGACGATATCGTGGCCGTCCTGATCGGAGCCGAGCCAGAGCGGCTCGAGCGCGCGGCACGGGCGCGCAAGCGCGGCCGCGTCCTTCTCGCCCCGCTTGGCGAGAGCCGCCCGGCATTGCGCGTCGCTCAGCATCCAGGTCGGCGGGGTCGGAAGCGGCGTCGGCGGATTGAGAATGGTGGTCGAATTGGCGAAGCGGATCGGCGGCCAGATCATCCAGCCGTGAGCCTTGATCTCGTTGGCGACGAAGGAGCCGCGATAATCCGCATGCGCCTCAAAGCCGCCGAACTTGTCCTCCGGATAATCGAAGAACACCGGAAAAAGAATTTCACCTTTGTAAGAGACGACCAGCGGCCGATCGTTGGCGATGAACTCCGCGCAAAGCGAGGCTACGAACAGCACCAGGAATATTCGCAGCGACCAGGCGCCGCGCTTGTTGCGACGGAAATTGTCGAGCCGCCGCCGGTTCATCGGCGACAGGCGCGGTCTGGCGCGGGAGAAGGGTTCGGTCTCAGCCCTCATCCGGCATTACGCGGCGCTTTCTTCCGCATGCGCGAGAAGAGTCGGGGTGAGGAGCCCCGCCATTCGTCCCGATTGCCCATCAGACCTCCCGCGTTTCGAAATCGATGCGCGGATCGATCCAGGTATAGGTGAGGTCGGAGATGAGGTTCACCACGAGACCGATCAGCGCGTAGATATAGAGGTTGGCGAGCACCACCGGATAGTCGCGCTGGATCAGCGAATTGTAGGAAAGATAGCCGAGACCGTCGAGCGAGAACACCTGCTCGATCAGCAGCGAGCCAGTGAAGAAGGCGCCGATGAAGGCGCCGGGAAATCCGGCGATCACGATCAGCATCGCGTTGCGGAAGACATGACCGTAGAGCACGCGCCGCTCGGTCAGACCCTTCATGCGCGCCGTCTGCACGTAGGATTTCTTGATCTCGTCGAGAAAGGAATTCTTGGTCAGGAGGGTTGAGGTCGCGAAGGATCCGAGCACGAGCGACGTCACCGGCAGCGTGATGTGCCAGAGATAATCGAGGATCTTGTGTGGCCAGGTCAGGTCGGCGAAATTGTCGGAGGTGAGGCCGCGCAGCGGGAAAATCTGCCAGAACGAGCCGCCGCAGAATAGCACGACCAGCAGCACCGCGAACAGAAAGCTCGGGATGGCGTAGCCGAAGATGACGAGCGCCGAGGTGACGGTATCGAAGCGCGAACCGTCCTTGACCGCTTTCCTGACGCCAAGCGGGATCGAGATCGCATAGGAGATGAACAGCATCCACATGCCGAGCGAGATCGATACTGGCAACTTCTCCCTGATGAGCTGCAACACAGGCACGTCGCGATAATAGCTCTTGCCGAAATTGAAGGTCGAATAGTCGCGCACCAAAATCCAGAATCGCTGCAGCGCCGGCTTATCGAAACCGTACTGCTTCTCCAGCTCCTTGATAAATTTCGGATCGAGGCCCTGTGAGCCGCGATATCGAGAGGAAATGTCGCCGCCGGCCTGCGACGCGCCGGAGCCGAACTGTCCGCCGCCGCCGCCGCCGAATTGCGCGGTCGAACTCTGGTCGGAGCCTTGCAGTTGCGCGATCGCGCGCTCAACCGGGCCGCCGGGCACGAATTGAACGATCGCGAACGACACGGCCATGATGCCGAGGATGGTCGGAACCATCAGCAGCAGGCGGCGAAGAATGTAGGCGGCCATCCGCCGTTAGCTCGCCTGCGCGGGTTGAGTCGTCAAGCGCCCGTCAGAGTCCAATGGATTTGGCCTTCCCTTCGTCCCACCACCAGGTGCCGGGCGCGCCGACGCCGAGCCTCGGTTGGCGATCCGGCCGCGAGAAGGCGTCCCAATAGGCGATCCATGCGGTGTCTCGATACCACATCGGAACCCAATAATGGCCGGCGCGCAGAATGCGGTCGAGCGCCCGGCAAGCCGTGTTGAGCTCCGCCCGCGACTTGGCGGTCGCGATCGTCTCGACCATCGCGTCGACCGCCGGATCCGCGATGCCCGCGAGATTGCGCGAACCGTTCTGCGCCGCGGCGGCGGACGTATAGATGATCCGAAGATCGACGCCCGGGGTCGACTGCCCGGGCAGCGCCTCGCCAACCACGTCGAAGTCGAAGGCCTCGGTACGGCTCTTGAGCTGCGCGGCGTCGACGATGCGCAAATTGGCCTTGATTCCGAGGCGGCCGAGGTTCTGGATGAACGGCATCACGTGCGGCTGCAGCGCGGTGGTGCTGTCGAGAAACTCGATCGTCAGGGGCTTGCCGCCAGGCAGCAGCATCGTTGCGCCGTCGCGTTTGCACCCCGTCGACAGCAGCATGTCGTAAGCGCGCTTGAGCAGCGTGCGGTCCGCGCCCGAGCCGTCGCTGACCGGGGGCGTATAAGGCTCGTCAAAGACAGCGGCGGAGATCTTGTCGCGAAACGGCTCGAGAAGCTTGAGTTCGTCGGCGCCCGGCTTGCCCCTCGCCTCCATGTCGGTATTCGGGAAAAAAGAAACGATGCGCTTGTAGGCCGAGTACATCACGTTTTTGTTGGTCCATTCGAAATCGAAGGCGAGACCGATCGCCTCACGAATCCGCGGATCACGAAACTTCTCGCGCCGCGTGTTGAGATACCAGCCTTGTGTGCGCGAGGGCGCGCCGTCGTGCAGAACCTCCTTCTTGACGCGACCCTCCCTGACGGCGGGAAAGTCGTAGGCTGTGGCCCAGAAGCGCGAGGTGTATTCCTCGTGGTAGTTGATCGCGCCGGCCTTGAACGCCTCGAAGGCGACCTGGCGCTCGCGATAATACTCGAACCGCAGCCGATCGAAATTGTTCTGACCCAAATTGACCGGCAGCTTCGCGCCCCAGTAGTCAGGATTGCGCGCATATTCGATAAATCGGCCCTGTTCGAACGCCTTGACCTTGTAAGCGCCGGAGCCGAGCGGTGGAACGAGCGTCGCGGCGGTGAAATCGCGGCCGTTCCACCACGACGCCGAAAAAACCGGCATGCCGACGACGATGAGGTGGGCGTCGCGGCTGCGCCCTTGCACGAAGCGAACGTGAACAACGTCGTCCCCTTCCGGGTTCGCCGATTCGACCTCCTTCAGCAGTTGCGCATAGATCGGATGGCCCTTGTCCTTCAGCACATTGAGAGAAAAGGCGACGTCAGCCGCGACGACCTTGGAGCCGTCCAAAAAGCGCGCCTCGGGCCGCAGGCGAAAGCGGTAGTCGAGTTTGTCGACCGAGACCCGCACCGATTGCGCGAGCAGGCCATAGACGGAATCCGGCTCGTCGCCGTTGGCGGTCATCAGCGTGTCGAAGGTCGCCGACATGCCAGCCGCGCCATTGCCCTTCCAGCTGTAGATGTTGAGGGTGTCGAAAGTATCGAAGTTTTGGTTGCCGCTGGTTCCGGTGATCTGCAGCGACAACAGCCCTCCGGACGGCGCCTGCGGGTTCACATAGTCGAAGTGCGGGAAATCCGCGGGCAAGGCCAGATCGCCGAACGACGACAGGCCGTGTGTCTCGATCGAATCCTCGGCAATCGCGGCGAGCGGCCGGGCGATCAGCGCCGCGAGCGCGCCGCCGGCGCCTGCTTTCAACGCCGCCCTGCGGGTCAATGTTTTCGTCATGAATTCAGTCGCCTCGTTACGACGGTGTCGCGCGCGATCTAACCCGCTTCGCGGTTCTTTACCAGCTACCGAGGCGAAAACGAGGCGCAGCCGAGGTACAGATGCGGCGCATTGCTCGGCTCGAACGGCTCGTGCACAATCGCCCGGCGAAGCGCCGAGCCCCCCGCAGCGCCTGCCGCATGAAAGCGACTCCCCTTGATCGACGCCATCGCCCAACGCCACTTTATTTGCCGCGTCGGCGCGACGGACGTCATTCGAACCGTGTTTGACGCCCGGAGCCGCGCGTGAGCGGGGCCGCGTCCCTCGGGCAGGCGCCGGGCAGGCTCACGATCGACCTCGGAGCGCTCGGCGACAACTGGCGCGCCCTCGCCCGCCGCGCCGCGCCCGGGCGCTGCGCGGCCGTGATCAAGGCCAACGCGTATGGCATCGGCGTTGCCGAGGCCGCCTCGACGTTCTGGACGGCCGGCGCGCGCGTGTTTTTCGTCGCCCGGCTCGGCGAAGGCCTCGCCGCCCGTCGCCTGCTGCCGGACGCGGCGACGATCTACGTCCTCGACGGCCTCGAGCGTGGCGCTGACCCGGCCGATTACGCCGGGCGTCGCCTTGCGCCCGTGATCGGCGGCGAAGAGGAACTTGCGCGCTGGTCGGCCTTCGCCGCAGCTCGCGGCCAAGCCTGCCCGTGCGCGCTGCATCTCGACACCGGGATGAACCGGCTGGGCTTCGCCTCCCTGACGGCCCTGCGAACTTCTGTGGAACAATATGGCGCTTCGGGCGCCGATCTCCTGATGAGCCATTTCGTATCGTCTGAGATTGCGGACGATCCCATGAATGCGCGGCAGATCGAGCAATTCGAGAGGGCGCGAGCAGCGTTCCCACATTTGGCGACGTCGCTCGCCAATTCGTCCGGAATCTTCCTCAGGCAGCGCCCTATCTACGATCTTGCGCGACCGGGCTATGCGCTCTACGGCGGCAATCCGACGCCCGGCGCGCCAAATCCAATGCGTCCCGTGGCGACGCTGACAGTCGCGATCCAGCAGACGCGCTGGATCGAGGAAGGCATGACCTGCGGCTACAACGCCCAGTGGACCGCGAAGCGCCGCACACGACTCGCGACGCTCCTGGCCGGCTACGCCGACGGCCTGCCTCGCACTGCTGGCGCAACGGATTCCAAACCCGGCGCGGAGGTCGTCGTCGCCGGCCGCCGCTGCCCCCTCGTCGGCCGCGTTTCGATGGACATCTGCGTCGTCGACGTGACCGACCTCCCCGAAGCCGCGGCTCGGGCGGGTGATCGGGTAGAGGTCATCGGCCCTGCGGCCGATCTCGACGACTTCGCCACCCGGAGCGGCACGATCGGCTATCAGATCCTCACGGGTCTCGGATCGCGCTACCAGCGCGAATATATCGGTAAATCAATATTGTAGGCCCAACGATCGAGATCGCCGGACGCGGCGGCGCATTTCCGCGGCCCGATTCAGTGCGCCCGGCTAATCGCGAATTCGACCGTATCGCGCAATGCGTGCTTCCACGGCGACGCCGGGAAAAGCTCCAGCGCGTCGCGCGCCATCGCGCCATAGTGGCGAGCGCGTTCGATGGTGTCTTCGAGGGCGCCGCGCAATCTCATCGTCGCCAGCGCGAATTCGAGATCGCCCGCGACGATCTCGCCATTTTCCAGGGTGCGGCGCCAGAACTCGCGCTCTTTCGTCGTGCCGCGCCGGAACGACAACACCACCGGGAGCGTGATCTTGCCCTCGCGAAAATCGTCGCCGATGTTCTTGCCGAGCTTGGCGGAGGAACCGCCATAATCCAGCGCATCGTCAATCAGCTGGAAGGCGATGCCGAGATTGGCGCCGTAGCCGCGGCAGGCGGCGATCTCGGCCTTGGGACGTTCGGCCAAGATCGGGCCGACCTCGCATGCGGCGGCGAACAGGGCCGCGGTCTTGGCGCGAATGACCGCAAGATAGGCGTCTTCCGTCGTCTCGGTGTCCTTGGCGGCGGAGAGCTGCATCACCTCGCCCTCGGCGATCACCGCCGCCGCGGTCGAGAGAGTCTCCAGACAGGGGAGCGACCCGACCTCGACCATCATTTTGAAGGCTTGCCCCAAGAGAAAGTCGCCGACCAGAACGCTCGCCTCGTTGCCCCACAGAACGCGCGCGGCCGTCTTGCCGCGCCGAATGTCGCTTTCGTCGACCACGTCGTCGTGCAGCAGCGTCGCGGTGTGCATGAATTCGACCGCGGCGGCGAGCTTGACATGACTTGCGCCGCCATAGCCGCACAGCCCCGCGGTCGCGAGGGTCAGAATCGGCCTCAGCCTCTTGCCGCCAGACGAAATCAGGTGGTTGGCGACCTCCGGAATCATCGCGACGTCAGATCCCGTGCGCGACAGAATGGTCTGGTTCACCCTCGCCATGTCGTTGGCGACAAGGGTCGTCAACGGCTCGATCAGGCGATCGGCGGAATTCTCCTCGAGCGGAATGACGACTCCCACCGACGCTTTCCCTTGCCAGACGCCACGCATCGACCATAAAGACGGCGAAACGGCGCGGCAAGAGCGCGTCTCGAGGTCCCTTTTTGATTGAAATCCTGCGCACGAACGATCTCGTGCTCATCAGCGTCATCGAATCGCTCCTCGTGGCGGAGGGCATCGCCTTTTTCGTCGCCGACCAGCACATGGCCGCCGTCGAAGGCTCGCTTGGCTTCCTGCCGAGGCGGATTCTCGTCGACTCGCGCGAGGAGGCTCGCGCGCGCCGACTGATCGCCGAGGCGGGGCTCGCCGGCGAGTTGCGCGATGCCTGAGCCGCCGCCGGGACTTCAGAACGAATCGGTCCAGGAGGAACTGTCCGCCGACGCGTGGCTGGGCGGGCGGCTGAGCCTCGTCCAGCCGAGACGCGGCCATCGGGTCGGCTCGGACGCCGCCCTGCTGGTCGCGGCGGCCGGCACGCCCGAGGGCCGGATCATCGACGTCGGCGCCGGGGTCGGCGCCGTCGGACTGGCGCTCGTCGGCCGATGCGCGCGCTCGCACGCCGATCTGATCGAGATCGACGCCGGTCTGGCGCGGCTTGCCGCCGACAATGCGGCGCGCAACGGCTTGACGGCGCGCGCGCGGGTCCTGCGACTCGACCTCGCCGACGCCCGCGCCCGGCGTCGAGGCGGGCCTTGACGACGAAGCGGCGGACTGCGTCGTCACCAACCCGCCGTTCTTCGACCCTGGGACGGTGCGCGTCTCTCCCGACGCGACCCGCGCGCGGGCGCACGTTTTTGCGCCGAGCGGGTCGGGCGTCGCGCCGCTCGCCGGCTGGATGCGCGCCTGTCTCGCGCTGCTGGCGCCCGGCGGGCGGTTGGTGATGATCCACCGTCCCGAAGCGTTGGCGCAGATCCTGGCGGCGGCGGACAAGCGGCTCGGCGCGCTCGCCCTGCTGCCGGTTCATCCGCGCGCCGGGGCCTCGGCCCATCGCCTCATCGTCTCCGGCGTGAAGGGCTCGAAGGCGCCGCTTCGCATCGCGCCCGCGCTCGTTCTGCACCAGCCGGACGGGAAGCTGACCGCCGAGTCCGAGGCGATCCATCGCGGCGAGGCGCTGATCGACTGGGGCGCTTGAGCGCCTCCCGCGCCCTGCTACACTGGACCAATCCTGCGAGCCGTCATGTCAGAACAATTCCTCACTCACATCCGCGCCACCCTCGACGAGATCGAGGCGGCCGGCCTTTTGAAGCGCGAGCGCCTGCTGACCGGCCCGCAGGGCGGGCGGATCCGCGTGGCTTCGGACCAGGGCCCGCGCGAGGCCGTCAACCTGTGCGCCAACAACTACCTCGGCCTCGCCGATCATCCGGACGTGATCGCCGCCGCCCGCGCGGCGATGGAGGAATTCGGCTTCGGCATGGCCTCGGTGCGTTTCATCTGCGGCGCGCAGACCCTCCATCGCGCAGCTCGAACAGGCGATCGCCCGGCATCTGGGCAAGGACGACGCGATCCTGTTCGCCGCCTGTTTCGACGCCAACGGCGGCGTGTTCGAGCCGCTGCTGGACGAGGCCGACGCGATCATCTCCGACAGCCTCAACCACGCGTCGATCATCGACGGCGTGCGGCTGTCC
Organism: uncultured Alphaproteobacteria bacterium; assembly: GCA_963781895.1. GTDB lineage: Bacteria > Pseudomonadota > Alphaproteobacteria > Rhizobiales > Beijerinckiaceae > Roseiarcus. The sequence continues at coordinate 38,695 of CAWAIM010000002.1, read as the reverse complement.
AGGGCGCGCCGCTATCGCTTCGCCAATTCGGACATGAACGAACTGGAGGACCGCCTCAAGCAAGCCGACGCGGCGAACGCGCGCTTCAAGCTGATCGCGACCGACGGCGTGTTCTCGATGGACGGATACGTCGCCAGGCTGAAGGACATCTGCGCGCTCGCCGACCGCTACGGCGCGCTGGTGCTGGTCGACGACTGCCATGCGACGGGGCATCTGGGCGAGCAGGGGCGCGGCACGCCGGCGCTGACCGGCGCGGGCAATCGCGTCGACATCGTCACCGGAACGTTCGGCAAGACGCTCGGCGGCGGCATGGGCGGCTTCGTCGCCGCCGACCAGCCGATCGTCGACCTGCTGCGCCAGCGGGCGCGGCCCTATCTGTTTTCCAACTCGCTCGCCCCCCCGGTCGCCGCCGGGGCGCTGAAGGCGCTGGAGATCGCGATTGGCGCCGACGACCGGCGCGCGATGCTGCAGGCCCATGCGCGCCGGTTCCGGGCCGGCGTCGAGAAGGCGGGGTTTTCGGTGCTGCCGGGCGAGACGCCGATCATTCCGGTGATGCTGGGCGAGGCGCGGCTGGCGCAGGACCTGGCGCGGGCGCTCGACGAGCGCGGCGTGTTCGTGGCCGGGTTCTTCTTTCCCGTGGTGCCGAAAGGCGCGGCGCGCATCCGCACCCAGATGTCGGCGGCGCTCAACACCCAGGACGTCGACTTCGCCGTCTCGGCCTTCGCCGACGCCGGACGGGCGCTGGGCATCGTGTGACGCCGCCCGCGGGCGCGCCGCCGGCCGGCCTTAACGGGCCGGGACCGGCGAAATCGTTCGCTGATCCAGTCTTTTCAATCGTTTGGGCGCCAAATTCCGCAATCGCGGCGATTCTCGAGCGCCCCGTCATGGCCGGGCTCGTCCCGGCCATCCACGCGGTCATGCTACGAAAATCGCCTCCGACGTAACTCGACAGCAACACAACAGTTGACACATCCGACTTTTTCGTTTTGTAGGCAAAGTTTGGACCTTTTTGTCGCCTGGCGCCGCGTATGGCCGGGACGGCCCGGCCATGACGCAACCCGTTTGAAGCCGCGGCGTCAGTCCAAATTCCAAGCCAATCCAAGCCAGACCAAACAGGACCAAGGAAAACCAAGGAAAACCAAGGAAAAATCCTTGGATTGGCTTGGATTCTCTCGTCCGAAATCGGGACTTTTCAATGGGTTACGGCGACTCCAGGAAAAAAGCCGTTTCCGCCGAGTCGTTCGACCAGACGTTGGGGCGCTCGTTCTCAAGGGTCGCGGCAGTCCGAGCCGAAGCAATTGGAACAAACTATCACAGTTTTTGATTTTCTCAAACACATTTCTTGTAACATATTGAAACGATTGATTTATGCCCGAACTAAGGGACCTGTTTTGGAGCATGATCTAACGGCCTATGACGGCGTGCGAGGCCACTAGGTGTGAGGCCGCCTATTCGGATTTCGAGATATCCGAGAAGAGATGATCCTGCGGCTTGTCAGACAGGATCGGCAGCCCCCTAATCCAGTATCCCCGCCCATCGATATTCATAAATATCGATTTGTGACGCCAAATGATTGTGCCAATGTAGCGAGCCTTGTCGGCGGCGGCCAATTCTACGTCTCGGCGCTCTAGCGCATCAACGAGTTGTCCGCGCGTCATAGGTTGTCCCACCTCGCGAATCACTCGGTCGATCATCTGAGCGATCTCGTCCGGCCTGACCTTGCGCCGCGCGGGCCGCCACTTATCCACAGCCTGCGTGCTCTTTTCTGTGGAAACGTTTCCGCTGCTACCCGACACAATCACTGACGACGTCAACTCAGTTTGATCGGTCTCTGTTCCGGACGCGAATTCCCGATAATCCCTTATGAACTGCTCAACTCGCGCAGTCTCTTGGCGCAATTGCTCCAATCGCTTCTGAGCGTTCTCAAGAGGGGTCGGCATTTGCAACTCTCCAAACCGGGGATACGACATGTATCACAAGTTTGAGTTTTGCACAATCTAAATGGGTTCAGGAAGGAATCAGGCTTGCCACAAGATTGGGCGGCGCTATGCTGATATTCGGTGCCTGGTAACGAAGCGGCGACGGGTTGCACCCCGTCGCCGTCATTTGCTGCCAGCGCTCCCCGGCCTTCCGTGCCACTCCGGGGACGAAGGCAAATCAATATGCGTGGCGTATATCAAGATACTGATTTTGCGTGAGACCGCAAGAGGCACCTCGAACATAGGAAAATCCTATGGGCGTTACGCGTGCCTGCCACTGGGTCCGCGCACACATTCGCATCCGCTTCGGGCGGATCGAGGTTGTGTCGGGCTACTGGCGCTGCTGCGGGGCTTAACCGTCAGCACCAGGAAGCGCGGGGCTCGCGTCGGCGGCCCCTGACTTCCGGAAACCGTCGCGGGGCTACATCCTGCGACGGTTTTTTCGCTTTCAAAAGGTTGAATGCTTCCTGCGGCCTCCTCCGGATCGGTTTCAACAAATCGCTTAATCGCTTCGTCAACGCTCATATCGAGCCGCAAGTGCAACTCTGAACCCGACCGGCGAATCGCGCTTTCCGACATGCGGCCGCGAGAGTCGAAAGCAGAGGCTGCCGCGGCGCTTTACCCCGCGAGCGGGTTGAACTGCGCGCGGCGGCGATGCAAACGTCTTGGCCGCAGGGCCCGCGGTCGGGCGTCTGCTCCCTTTGGAGATCCGCCGATGAAAGCCCTCGTCAAGCAAAAGCCGGCGCCGGGCCTGTGGCTCAGCGACGAGCCGGTCCCTGCGATCGGTCCCGACGACGTGCTGGTCAAGGTCCACAAGACCGGCATCTGCGGCACCGACGTGCACATCTTCAACTGGGACGAATGGGCGCAAAAGACCATCCCGACGCCGATGACGATCGGGCATGAATATGCCGGCGAAATCGCCGAACTCGGCGCCAACGTGCGCAGCCTCAAGGTCCGCCAGCGGGTGTCGGGCGAGGGGCATGTGATCGGGATGCGAAGCCGCGCCGCGCGCGGCGGGCGCTATCATCTCGACCCGGAGACGCGCGGCATCGGGGTCAACATCCCCGGCGCCTTCGCCGAATATGTGCGGGTGCCCGCCTTCAACATCGTGCCGCTGCCCGACGACGTCGACGACGAGCTCGGCGCGATCCTCGATCCGCTCGGCAACGCGGTCCATACCGCGCTCGCCTTCGATCTCGTCGGCGAGGACGTGCTGATCACCGGGGCCGGGCCGATCGGCATCATGGCGGCGGCGGTCGCGCGCCATATCGGCGCCCGGCATGTCGTGATCACCGACGTCAATTCTCACCGTCTGTCGCTGGCGGCCGAAGTCGCCGACGTGGTGACCGTCGACGTGTCGAAAACGGATCTGCGCGAGACGATGAGCCGGCTCAAGATGACCGAGGGCTTCGACGTCGCGTTCGAGATGAGCGGCGCGCCGGCGGCGTTCGATCAGCTGTTCGAGGCCATCATCACCGGCGGGCGGGTGGCGATGCTCGGCCTGCCGGCGAAGCCGACGCAAGTGGACTGGAACAAGGTGATCTTCAAGCAGCTCACCATCAAGGGCATCTACGGCCGCGAGATGTTCGAGACCTGGCACAAGATGATCGCCATGCTGGAAAGCGGGCTCGACGTGCGCAAGGTCATCACCCACCGCCTGCCGGCGAGCCGGTTCCTCGAAGGGTTCGAGACCATGCGGCGCGGCGATTGCGGCAAGATCGTGCTCGACTGGACGGCGGCGTGACGGCTGATGGCGAGATCGGCCGTGCGGCGGTAAGCTGGCGCGCATGACGCAAAGCGGCGACTCTCCAGGACTTCGTCGACCGGCATCGAAGGCTGTTCGTGCTGACCGGCGCCGGCTGCAGCACCAGTTCGGGCATTCCCGACTATCGCGACGCCGACGGCCAGTGGAAGCGGCTGCGGCCGGTGACGGTTCAGGCCTTCATGGGCGACGAGGCGACGCGCCGGCGCTACTGGGCGCGCAGCCTGATCGGATGGCGGCGGTTCAGCCGGGCCCGGCCGAACGGCGCCCATCGCGCGCTCGCCCGGCTCGAGGCGAGGGGCGGAATCGAGCTTCTCCTGACCCAGAACGTGGACCGGCTGCATCAGGCGGCCGGCAGCGCCCGGGTGATCGACCTGCACGGGCGGCTCGACTGGGTCCGCTGCCTGGGTTGCGGGCACAGGACATCGCGCGACGAGGTGCAGGAGGAGCTCGGCCGGCTGCAACGCCGGCTGGCTCGATCTTGCCGCCGCCGACGCCCCGGACGGCGACGCCGACCTCGACGGCGCCGACTTTTCGTCGTTCGAAGTTCCGTCCTGCCGGCTGTGCGGCGGCGTCATCAAGCCCGACGTGGTGTTTTTCGGCGAGAACGTTCCCCGCGACCGGGTCGACGCGGCCACGCGGCATCTGGATGAGGCCGACGCCATGCTGATCGTCGGCTCCTCGCTGATGGTCTATTCGGGCTTCCGCTTCGTCGAAAGGGCGGCCGGCGCCGGAAAGCCGGTCGCCGCGGTCAACCTCGGCCGGACCCGCGCCGACGCTCTCATCGCGCTGAAGGTGGAACAGGCGTGCGAGGACGCGCTGGCGTTTCTGTTGTGAGGGCGGGGGCGCTTGCGCGCCCGTCTCCCGCGGGCGGGGACGGCCCGGCGGCTCAATGCTTCTCCAGCGCCGTCATGAACGCCGCGAACTCGGCGTCGGCGATCGGGACCAGGTGCTTGTCCTCCGGATAGGCGCCGGTCTCGACGTCGGCGCGGAATTCCTTGAAGGCGGCGACGCGCTCGCGCTGCAGGCGGTCGAATTCGGCCCGGAAGTCGCGGTAGGCCTTGGCGTGGCGGGGCTTGTGTCCGCGCGTGTAGCCGAGCACGTCCTCGGCGAACAGATATTGCGCGTCGCAGCCTGAGCCCGCGCCCATCGACAAGAGGATCAGCGAGGTGCGCTTGGAGATTTCGGAGGCGACGCGCGCCGGCACGACCTCGATCTCGGCCCCGATCGCGCCGGCGGCCTCGAGCTGCTTGACCTGCTCGTAGACCGAAATCGCCTGCGCCGCCGTCTTGCCGACCGCCTTGAACCCGCCGGTCCAGGTCGCCCGCGCGGGAATGAGGCCGACATGGCCGACCACGGGAATGCCTTCGGCCGCCAGTTTGCCGATCGTCTCCAGGCTCGCCGGCGCAATAGAAGGCGTCGCCGCCTGTCACGACGCCCGCGTGGGCGGCGCGCAGGTAATCCTCATAGGTGCAGTGCTGGCCGTAGATGAGGCCGACCTGGACGAAACAGTCTCCCGCCGCCTCGCGCATCGCCGGCGTCCACACCGGCTCGATGATCGAGAGGATGTCGATCCCGGCGGCGGCGGCGGCGGCGGCCTCGTCGAGCGTGTCGACATAGAGCATGGTCAGTTGGCGCTTGCCCTTCAGCGCGCGCAAATCCGCCACCGTCATCCGATTGTGCCGCATGTCCGTCCCCTTCGGCGTTTCCTCAAGGAGGCGGTATCGCCCCGCGGCCTTCTCAGGGCAAGCGGATCGCCGGCGTCATTGTTCCGGGACGCCGGCTTTTCGCATGCCCTCGAGCGCCCGTTCGCGCTGGGCGAGATAGACCGGATTGTCGCTCTCCGCTCCGGCGCGGAAATTGGCGATCGAATATTTGGGCGCCAGCGTCAGCCCGGCCCTGACCTCGGCGCGCGCCTCCTCCAGCCGTCCGAGATTGGCCAGCGCGGCGGCGTTGAAGAAATGATTGAGGGGATAGTTTCGGCTGGCGTCGATCGAACGGCGAAACAATTCGGCCGCGCCCTCGTCATCGCCGAGATAGAATTTGGCGAGGCCGGAGATGTGGTTCCAGATGAAAGCGACGGCGTCGGCCGGCGACAGCCGGAACGCTTCGGCGATATGGGCCTCCGCCTCCTCGGCGCGGCCAAGGGTGATTTTCGCCAGGCCGGTCCAGGCGTGCGCCGCGCCCAGGTTGCGGTTGAGCGTCAACGTGCGCTCGAGTTCGCCGATGCCGCGCGCGGCGCGGTTGGTCTGGATCTGGACGTAGCCCAGCCAAAGGTGGGCCCAGTAATTGCGTGGCGCGGCGGAGATCGCCTTGACGAGCAGCGCCTCGGCGGCGGCGAGTCGCTCGACACGGTTTTCGCTGCCGTAAAGAGCGCCCACGATCGCCTCGACCCGCGCGGCGCCGACGAGCGCGTCGATATTCCCGGGATCGAGCGCGACCGCGCGCTCGAAATATTCCTTGGCCCGCGAAATGTTGACCAGCGTGCCCTTGTTGAACCACGCGACGCCCTGGACATAGAGGTCCATCGAGGTGGGCTCGGCCTCGTGCTCGGCCCGCCGCGCCTCCGCGGCCATCAATTCCGGCCGCACCAGATTGGCGATATAAGAGACGATCTCGTCCTGCATGTCGAAAAGATCGGCGACGGGCTTGTCGAACCGGTCGGCCCAAAGATGATTTCCGGTCTCGGCGTCGATCAGCTGCGCGTTGACGCGCATGCGGGCGCCGCCGCGCTGAACGCTGCCTTCGAGGATGTAGCGCAGGTTGAGATCGCGGCCGATCTCCTTGGCGTCGACATGCTTGCCTTTGTAGGTGAACGCGGTGTGGCGGGCGACGACGAAGGAATTGGCGATGCGCGAAAGATCGGTGGTCAGGCTCTCGGTGACGCCGTCGACGAAATGCTCCTGTTCGGCGTCGCCGCCGAGGCTGGCGAAGGGCAGAACGACGAGCGACAGACGCGGGGGCGCCCACTCGCTCCGGCGGCGGCGCTGGGGCGCTCGGCGCGGGCGTCGCCTGCGCTCCTGGGCCGACCTCGAGCGAATACACCCGGATCGGGTCGACGATGTTCTTGAGGTCCCTGGGACCAAGATCGCTCACCGTCAGCTCGAGCCGCCCCTTGACCTGGCGGTAGGCGTCCTCGGACAGGCAGATCGCGCCCGGTTTGGCGATGCCTTCCAGGCGCGCCGCGATATTGACGCCGTCGCCCATCAGGTCGCCGTCGCTTTCCTCGACCACGTCGCCGAGGTGAATGCCGACGCGGAATTCGATGCGGCGCTCGGGCGGCAGGCCGGCGTTGCGCTCGATCATGCCGTTCTGCATCTCGATGGCGCAGCGCACTGCGTCGACCACGCTGCGGAATTCGACCAGGACTCCGTCGCCGGTGCGCTTGACCACACGGCCCTGATGCACGGATATCGTCGGGTCGATGAGGTCGCTTCTGAGCGCGCGGAGCCGCGCCAGAATGCGATCCTCGTCGGCGCCGGCGAGCTTCGAGAATCCGACGATGTCCGACACCAGGATGGCCGCCAGCTTGCGCGTCATATTTATCGCGACCCTCCACCGGTCCCGCACTGCAATATAGGCGCGCGCGCCGAACAATCCAGAAGCGGCTCAGGCCTTTCGTCCGAATGGCCGCAGTTCGGGCGCGGGCCACGGATGGCAATCGCGGCGGCGCCGTCGCCGGCCCCTGGGGCGTCGAAGGCGCCGAACGCGCGGGCGTTCGGATCGGCGTCCATCGCCGTTTGACGCGACCTTTGGCCGCCGCCACACTGCGGCGCTCCATCTCCCGGAAAGGAAGGCCTCCGCCATGACCGACTCCGCTCGCCTCGTCATACCCGATCTCGCCGGCAAGGCCGTGCTCATCACCGGCGCTTCGACCGGCATCGGCGCGGCGGTGGCGCGCGGCTTCGCGGCGCAGGGCTCCAAGGTCGCCATCGGATATCACTCGAGCGCCGCCCCGGCGCAGGATCTCGTCCGCGCGATAGAAGCCGCCGGCGGCGAGGCGCATGCCGTCAAGGGAGACGTCGCCGACCCGGTCGCGTGCGAGCGCATCGTCGCCGAGGCCACGGCGCGATTCGGGCGCCTCGACGGCCTCGTCAACAACGCCGGGCTGATGCTCGGGCGGATCCCCTCGCTCGACGCGCCCGACGAACATGTCCGGGCGGTCATCGATCTCAATGCGCGCTCGGTCGTCTCGATGACGCGCGCCGCGGCCCCCTGGCTCGAACGCCAGGGCGGTTTCATCATCAACACGACCTCGATCGCCGCCCGCAACGGCGGCGGCGGCGGCGCAATCCTCTACGCGGCGGCCAAGGGATTCGTATCGACGCTGACGCGCGGCCACGCCAAGGAGCTGATCGGAAAGAAAATCCGCGTCAACGCCGTCGCCCCGGGCGTGATCGCCACGCCGTTTCACGAGCGCTACACGGACGCCGAAACCCTCGAGACCCAGCGTCGGACCATTCCTCTGGGTCGTGTCGGAACGGCGGAGGAATGCGTCGGCGCCTATCTGTTCCTCGCTTCGGAGGCCCTCAGCGGCTACATCGTCGGGCAGATCATCGAGGTCAATGGCGGACAGTTGATGCCTTGAAGCCGCAAAGTCCGAGCGGCCGGCCGGCAAGTTCAGAGTTTCCAAAAGCCCCGGCATGGGCCTGCCGAGGCAAAAGAAGGGGGCGGTCCGGAGACGACTGAAGCGCCGCGGGCGGCCCGCGCGCGCCCTCGGGAGCGGCTATTGCCGGTATTGCTGGATGCGGGTCGTGCGCAGTCCGGCAAGGCCGAACTGGTCGATCGAGACTTGCCAGCTCAGAAACTCGTCGACCGTCAGCGTATAGCGGGAGCAGGCCTCCTCGAGCGAAAGCAGACCGCCCCTGACCGCGGCGACCACTTCGGCCTTGCGGCGAATGACCCAGCGTCGGGTCGTGGGCGGAGGAAGATCTGCGATTGTCAACGGGCTGCCATCGGGACCGATCACGTATTTCACTCTCGGTCGGAGCAATTCACTCATGGCACTCTCACTCGAACGCGTAACTGACTGATCGCGACGATAAGCGAAGCAATTTAAGATTTACCTAAACGGCAGGACCGGGAAATCTGTCGTAAGCGCCTAAAATCGTACGATGTCTTACACAAACGTTAGCGCGGACGAGCGTGCGTTGATGGCGCCCCGGGGTCTGTCGCCTCGGCCAAGGCGTTGCAAATCCAGCTCGCATTCGAGGTCTTGCCGGCGCAAAATCGCTCGAGCCGTCAGGGATCGGCTTCCAGAACTGGCGGCGTTTGCGAAATTGGGCTATGGGCTTGCCTCAATTGGGGCAAAAGCCCGATGTAACGCCTGATCTGGCGATCTGGCCGGGGTGAGTTCGGAATGCTCGCGACATCTCTCGCGCCGCAGGCGCGCGGCGCGCTCAACAGCTTGGGCCTCGAGAAGGCGCCCGCGGACACCCGCGTGGTCGTGGCGATGTCGGGCGGGGTCAATTCCTCCGTGGTGGCGGCGATGCTCGCCGCAGAGGGCTACGACGTCGTCGGGGTGACGATGCAGCTCTATGATCACGGCGAAGCGACCCACCGCAAGGGGGCCTGCTGCGCCGGGCAAGACATTCACGACGCGCGCGACGTCGCGGCCCGACTCGGCATCCCCCACTACGTGCTCGATTTCGAGGAGCGCTTTCGCGAAAAAGTGATCGAGCCTTTCGCGCGCGCCTATGTCGCCGGCGAGACGCCTATTCCCTGCGTCGCCTGCAACCAGCAGATGAAATTCGCCGACCTTTTCGCCGCCGCGAAGGACCTCGGCGCCGATGTCCTGGCGACGGGCCACTACGTCGTCAGCCGCGCCGAAAAGAACGGCGGACGCGCGCTCTATCGCGCCGCCGACTCCGATCGCGACCAGAGCTATTTCCTGTTCGCCACCACCCGCGCGCAGCTGTCGCGGCTGCGCTTTCCGCTCGGCGCATTGCCGAAGCCGCAGGTGCGCGAGCTGGCGCACCGCTTCGGTCTGCCGAACGCCGAGAAAGCCGACAGTCAGGACATCTGCTTTGTGCCGACGGGCCATTACAGCGACATGATCGAACGGCTGATGCCCGGCGCCTCCGCGCCGGGCGAGATCGTCCATTTGGATGGGCGCTCGCTCGGCCGTCACGCCGGCATTGTTCATTACACGATCGGTCAGCGGCGCGGTCTTGGCGTCGCGGCGAGCGAGCCGCTTTATGTCGTGGCCCTCGACGCCGATCGCGCGCGCGTGATCGTCGGCGCGCGATCGGCGCTCGCCAGAACGCGCCTCAGGCTTCGGGAAGTGAACTGGATCGGCGAAGGAGAGTTCGCCGATCTGCCGCGCGAGCGGGCTGCCGATCGCGGCGCGGGTGCGCTCCACCCGTCCGCCTGCGCCCGCTCTGCTCTTGCCGACGGGCGAGGTCGAATTCGCCGAGCCCGAGAGCGGCGTCTCGCCGGGTCAGGCCTGCGCGTTCTATGATTCCGTCGACGCGCGCGCGCGGGTGCTCGGCGGCGGATTCATCGCCGCGTCCTGAATCGATCCGCTCCGAGGCGATCCATGGCTGCATTGGACGAGGAATCCGTGTTCGGTCAGAAGCGCAAGCTCCCGGCCGTTCACGAAATCGGTCAGAACGTCGACGATTTGTCCGCGGCCGAGCTGCGCGAGCGCATTGGCGTCTTGCGGGCGGAGATCGCGCGCCTGGAAATGGCGATCGAAGCCCGCAACGCCACCAAGGCGGCGGCCGACGCCGCGTTCAAGCTCTAGCCGCCGCGTCTCAGTTTTGAAGCCGCCCGGTCAAATTGCGACAAGCCGTCGTCATGATAAGACGGCGTTAACGGTTACAGCGTATGAATCCAACAACCCGACTTGTTGGGTTCCGGATGGGCTGCTCCCGTTCTGCTCTACGCCTCCGACCTAAATCACCTTGAAAGCCGCCTTCGGGCGGCTTCTTTTTTCGCCGTTGCCAGGACCTCGGATTCCTTGTTAACGTAAATTTTCGGTATACGTCGCGGGACGACCCGCACGGGCGCTATTCTTGCTTTGCATCTCCCCGGTTGAGCAAGGTGGCCTTTTTTGCGCCGCCTCCCGCAATCGGGATGGGAGTTAAAGTGTATGAGCCGCCACTTGGAAGGATCGAAGCGAGACGTAGCGACCGTTGAGCTCTCGGCGAGAGCAATACATTTCATTAATCGCTTGACCGCCTCCGGAGCATTCAAGGATCTGTTTCGCGAGGGAATGGCTCTTGTCGAGGAAGCCGCTTCCTACCTCGACGGTCCGGGCCGCAAGGAATCGCGCGTCCTGCCCCGCCCCGCGTCGCTCGCCTACGCGACCGAGAGCATGCGCCTCACCACCCGCCTCATGCAAGTGGCCTCCTGGCTTCTGCTGCAGCGCGCGGTCAACGAGGGCGAACTCACCCCGAACCAGGCCGTGACCGAACGCCACCGTGTCAAGCTCGCCCGCGAGGAGTTCAGCTGCGCGCCCGATGTCTTTGACCAGTTGCCGCCGACCCTGCGCGATCTGAGCCGGCGGTCTCTGCGCATCCAGGAGCGCGTCATCCATCTCGACGTCAGCCTCTCGATCGCGCGTTCGTCGGACCGCCGCGAAATGTGCTCGGAGGTCGCCTCTCAGGTCGAGCGGCTGCGCGCCGCGTTTTCGAACTGACGGGCTGTCGCGTGGCGCCTTTTGTCGCGGACGCCGCAAAGGACTGAGGCGCAGCTGCGTTTGACGCCCGTTCCGCGGCCGACGACAGGACGCCGCGCCGTCGGGGACTTGCCGCAACCCCCAATTTGGCCGCATTGGTTGGCGAGATTCGCGTTTCGATCGAACCGCCGCTCATGCAGACCACGTTGTCCAGGCCGCCTCGCTGCTCGCTCTATCTCTTCACGCCGCCGCTCTCTGGCGGCAACGCGGAGGCGTTCGCGAAGGTGTTTGCCGAAGTTCTCGCCGCAATTCCTGTCGCCAGCGCGCTCGTGCGTCTCGAGACGGGCGTCGAGAGCGAGGCGAAAGCAATTGTCGCGCCCTTGCTTCGGGCCAGCGTCGCCGCCGACTGCGCGCTTCTGATCGAGAACGACGCGCGACTCGCGCTCCGGCTCGGCGCCGACGGCGTTCATGTCGGAGGCGCGGGGGCCGAGCTTGATCGGGCGCTCGAAATCCTGAAGCCGAATCGAATCGTCGGCGCCGGGGCGCTGCGAACGCGTGACGAAGCGATGACGGCGGGTGAGGCGGGGGCGGATTACGTGATGTTTGGCGAACCCCACGGCGGCGGCCCCGCCATGGCGCTGGGACCGTTGATCGAACGGGTCGGCTGGTGGGCGGAGATCTTCGAAACCCCTTGCGTGGCCTTCGCCGACTCGATCGAGGCGGCGGGCGAGCTCGCGCACGCCGGCGCCGATTTCGTCGCGCTCGACGATGCGATCTGGAGCGCGGCTTCACCTGGCGAGGCGGCCCGCGAGGCTCGTGGACTGCTCGCTCAATTCGCGGCGAATGCGCCATGACGCGCCGCTCGCTCGCCTGGGCCGCCGTCGCCCTCGCCTTGCCCGCCTTCGACGCCGTCTGGGCCCAAGCCCCGGCGCCGAACGTGGCGTCGCCGCTGCTGAACCTGTCGGGTTTCGGCTCGCCTGAGCCGCCGCTGTCGCCCCTGCCGCCGCGGGCGGACGGGAAGCCGCCGGACCTGGCTTTCGGCGCCTATCAGCGCGGCAATTTCCTCGCGGCTCTGAAGGAGGCCGAACGGCGCATCGACGACAATTCGAAGGACGCCGCGGCGATGACGCTCATCGGTCAAATCTACCATGATGGCGCTGCGCTCGGCCGTAACGATATCGAGGCCTCGCGCTGGTGGCGGATGGCCAGCGATCTTGGCGATCCGCAGGCCGCTTATGAGCTTGGCGCGCTGCTGCTGGAGGGAGCGAATGGGGTAACGAAGGATCGAGCCGCGGCAAAGGCGCAGTTTGAGCGGGCGGCGGCAAAGGGACAGGCCAGCGCGCTCTACAATCTCGGCGTCATGGCGCTCGACAGCGCCAACGGCCAGCAGCCCGATTTCGCCAAGGCCGCGCAATACTTCCTGCGCTCGGCGAACGCCGGCGACGACAACGCCGCCTATTCATACGGGGTGATGCTGCGCGAGGGCAAAGGCGTCCCCCAGGACGTCGCCGAGGGGGCGCGTTGGCTCAGGCGCGCCGCCGACGGCGGCATCATCGCCGGCCAGGTCGAATACGCAATCATGCTGTTCAACGGCGAAGGGGTCGCGAAGGACGAAGCCGGCGCGGTCAAGATTTTGCTCATTGCCGCCGCGCACGGCAATCCGATCGCCCAGAACCGAATCGCCCATCTCTACGTCACCGGCCGCGTGCTCGGACGCGATCTCGCGAAAGCCGCCGCCTGGAACAGTTTCGCCAAGGCGGCCGGACTCCAGGATGGAGAACTCGACGTCGCCACCGCCAACTTGACGCTGGAGGAACGCCGGGAATTCACCAGGCTGGTCCACCAGCAAGCGGGTTTCTGATCTCGCGGCGCGCCTAGTCAAGCTGGAAGCGGAGGCCTATGAAGTCATGACGGGGCGTTGAGGCCTCGGCGGGCTGTCCCGTGAAGATTCGGGCGGACACTGCGCGGTCCAATTCCCCCAAAGCCTGACAAGGAGGCGATAAGCCATGACGACTGAACTCAACGCTCGGGTCGGCGAAGTCACCGAGCGGATCGTCGGACGCAGCCGCGCGGCGCGGGGCGCCTACCTAGGACGGATCGAGGCCGCGGTCGCCAAGAGGCCGGCCCGAAAACGGCTCGGCTGCGCCAATTTCGCCCACGGCTTCGCCGCCTGCGGCGTCGACGACAAAGCGGCGCTGCGCGACGGGACGGGACCCAATCTGGCGATCGTCACCGCCTATAACGACATGCTCTCGGCCCATCAGCCGTTCGCCCGTTTTCCCGATCTCATCAAACGCGCCGCGCGCGCGGTCGGCGCCTCGGCCCAGGTCGCCGGCGGCGTTCCAGCCATGTGCGACGGGGTGACCCAGGGCGAAAAGGGCATGGATCTGTCGCTGTTCTCACGCGACGTGATCGCGCTCTCGACCGCCGTCGCGCTGTCGCACGACATGTTCGACGCGGCGGTCTATCTCGGCGTCTGCGACAAGATCGTGCCGGGCCTCCTCATCGGCGCGCTCTCCTTCGGCCATCTGCCGGCGGTGTTCCTGCCGGCCGGTCCGATGCCATCCGGCCTCGGCAATGACGAGAAGTCGAAGATCCGCCAGCTTCACGCCGAGGGCAAGGCGACGCGCGCCGAGCTGCTGGCCGCGGAGGCCGAGGCCTATCATGCGCCGGGGACCTGCACGTTCTACGGCACCGCCAACACCAATCAGATGCTGATGGAGATCATGGGCCTGCATCTGCCCGGCGCGTCCTTCGTCAATCCCGACACCCCGCTGCGCGACGCATTGACGACGCTTGGCGTCAGTCGCGCGCTGGAGCTGACCGCGCTCGGCAACCACTACACCCCGATCGGCCATGTCATCGACGAGCGAGCGATCGTCAATGGCGTCGTGGGTCTCAACGCCACGGGCGGCTCGACCAATCTCACCATTCACCTCGTCGCGATGGCCGCCGCAGCCGGCATTTCGTTGGCTTGGGAGGATTTCGCCGATCTCGCCGAAGTCACCCCGCAGCTGACGCGCATCTATCCTAACGGCAAGGCGGACGTGAACCATTTCCACGCCGCCGGCGGCATGGGCGTGCTGATCCGGGAACTCGTCGACGCCGGGCTCCTGCATGGAGATGCGCGAACCGTCTGGGGCGATCGGCTGGCCGATTATACGATCGAGCCGCATCTCGGCGCCGACGGCGCGGTCGCATGGCGCGCCGCGCCCGAGCGTTCGGGCGATCCGTCCGTGCTGCGCGGGGCGGACGATCCGTTCCAGCCGACCGGAGGATTACGGGTTCTCGATGGACCGCTGGGGCGTTCCGTCATCAAGACCTCGGCCGTCGCGCCGGAACGCCATCTGATCGAAGCGCCGGCGCGCGTGTTCCACAGCCAGGAAGAGCTGCATGCGGCCTTCCGCGCCGGCGAGCTCGACCGGGACTTCGTCGCCGTCGTGCGTTTCCAGGGACCCAGGGCGATCGGCATGCCGGAGCTGCACAAGCTGATGCCGCCGCTCGGCGTCCTGCAGGATCGCGGCCATCGGGTGGCGCTGGTCACCGATGGCCGCATGTCGGGAGCCTCGGGCAAGGTGCCGTCCGCGATCCATGTCACGCCCGAGGCGGCGGCGGGCGGAGCGATCGCCAAGGTCCGTGACGGCGACGTCATTCGTCTTGACGCGGGAGCGGGCCGGCTCGACGTCAGGGTCGCGCCCGAGGAATGGGCCGCCCGAACGCCGGTCCGGGCAGACCTTTCGGCCGCTCATGTCGGGACGGGACGGGAGCTGTTCAGCGCGTTTCGCGCCGTCGTTGGCCCGGCCGACCAGGGCGCGGCGATATTTCCGACCGCCTGAGGAGGTCAAACCGAGCCGACGTTGAAGCTTCGTTCACCTTTGTCGAGTGATATGGGAATGTCTTTCGGCGCTCGAAACGCGCCGTCCTTGCGGTTGGAGAGGCATCCCGATGTCGGCTCGCGCTTCGTTGGCCATCGCGTTCGTCCTCGCTCTTGGCGCGACTTCGACCCACGCCGAAAAGTCGTCTGAAGTGCTCGCGATCACGCTCGATCAGGCCAAGATCGCCAAGCTGCCGCCCGGGACGGCGACGCTCATCATCGGCAACCCGATGATCGCCGACGTGACCATGCTGAAGAACAGCGGGTCGATGGTCATAACCGGCAAGGGCTTCGGCGACACCAACCTGATCGCTGTCGATTCAAACGGCTCGGTCATCTACGAAAAGCAACTGCGTGTTCTGCCGGCCAAGACCGTGGTGGTCTTGCAGAATGGCAACTCCCGCGTATCCTACGCCTGCAACCCGGATTGCATGCCGACGGTGCAGCTTGGCGACGATACGAAGACCTTCACCGACGCGGGCGGACAGATCGCGACCCGCAACGGCTACGCCGCAGGCGGCGCTGCTCCCGCCAAATAGCCACAACCTGGCGGCGCGCCATTGCGCCGCCTGATTGTCGAGGAACCCGTCGCCCGCTCGGCCGTCTGGGCCCCGCGGTTGGCGCTCTTCGCCGCCGCGACGGCCGTCGTCGCAATGACGCTTTCGCGTTCGCGCGCGGCCGATCCCGCGGCCGCGATGGTCGGTGTTCGCCGCCTCGCTGGTGATGGCGGCGTTTTCCGGTCTGCTCGCCGCCGCCGCGGCGGCGGTCATCTGGCGCGACGGGCGGCGTGGAGCGGGGCGGACGGCCGTCGCGTTCCTCTTGGCCGCGGCGATCATCGCCTATCCCGCCTATCTGACCGCCATCGCTTTCGCGCTGCCGCCGATCACCGACGTCTCGACCGACCTCGAGTCGCCGCCGACGTTCCTGCTCTCCGCCAAGGCCCGAAAGGCGCGGGCGGGTCATACGCCTCCCGCTTCGAGCGAGGAGACGCGAGCGGCGCAGCGGGCCGCCTATCCGGACATCGCGCCCATAAGGGTCGAGATGGATTCGACCGAGGCCTATCAGCTCGCCTTGAGCGTCGCTGGCGATCTGGGCTGGCGGGTCGTCGATTCCGAGCCGCCGAACCTCAGCGGCGACGGCGCCGCGCTGATCGAGGCGACGGACCGGTCGCTGTTCTTCGGCTTTGTCGACGATATCGCCATCCGCATCAGACCAGGGGCGACCCAAACGATCATCGACGTCCGCTCCGTGTCGCGCGTGGGCCGGCACGATTTCGGCGCCAACGCCGAGCGCGTCCGCAAATTCGCCGCCGCCGTGGACGAGGACCTGCGCGAGCGCTGAAGCTTTGGCGCGGCTGGGCGCCCGCGGGGCCGGCCTTGCGCCGGGGCCTCACGCCTCAGACGAGACGGAAGCGCGTCTCGCCCGTGGCCGGCGACTCGGCGACGACGAGACCGCGTTCGCGCAGGTCTTCAAGATGGGCAAGCGTCGAGAGACCGGCGGCGCGGGTCAGGGAAGGGTTGAGGCCGACGTAAATCCTGGCGACCATGGCCGGGATCGTCTCGACGCCAGCTTGCAGCGCCGCCAGGATGGAGGCCTCGCGCTGGCGACGATGATGGATGAGCGCGCGCACGTAACGTTGCGGTTCGACGACGGGCCCTCCGTGACCAGGCCAGTAGACTGTCTCCTCGCGGCCGCGCAACTTGTCGAGCGAAGTCATGTAGGCGCCCATCGAGCCGTCCGGCGGCGCGACGACGGAAGTCGACCAGCCCATGACATGATCGCCGGAAAACAACGCGCTCTCCTCGAGGAGCGCGAAGCACAGATGGTTGGCGCAATGGCCGGGCGTGGCGACGGCCTCGATCGTGAAATCGCGTCCTTGCAGCCGCTCGCCGTCAGCGAGAATCGCATCGGGCGCATAGTCCCGGTCATGCGAGGAATCGAGGCCGCCCGTTCCGTCGCCTCGAGGCGCGAAGGGGGCGGCGCCGACAATCCGCGCGCCCGTGGCGTCGCGCAATGTCCTCGCGGCGACACTGTGGTCGCGGTGGGTATGGGTGACGAGGATCGCCTCGACCCGCTCGCCCTCCACCGCCGCCAGCAGCGCCCGAACATGCGTTTCGTCGTCCGGACCAGGATCGACGATCGCGACCGCGCCTTGGCCGACGATATAGGCGCAAGTCCCGTTGAACGTGAACGGGGAGGCGTTCGGCGCAATGACGCGGCGCACCAACGGGGAAAGCCTGGTCAAAGCGCGCGGCGGCGCCTCGCGCGCGCTGGTGAAAGGGTCGGGTTCGCTCTCGGGACTCGCCATCGCGCGCTCCTTGGTCCACTGCGCCGTATCTCAATCCTCGTCGCCTTGTCACGCTAGCCATGCGCGGCTAAGACGCCAGACCGACGGGAATGTCTTGTATGATCGGGAGAATGCATGGCCCACGCCCTCGACGCAACGCTTGCGCCTTTCGTACGGACGACGGCGGCAAAGACCGTGCTCGCCGCGGTCAAGCGGTTGCGCGCAATCTGACCGGCCCGCGCGCCGGTGGCGAACGATCCTGATCGGAAGGAGCCGCCCGCCCGGACGGCTTTCGCGCGTTTCGCCACCATCGCGACGCGTTGGAGCGACAATGACGCCTACGGCCATCTCAACAATGTGGTCTATTACGCCCTGTTCGATTCGGCGGTGAACGCCATTCTGATCGAGGCCGGGCTGCTCGATCCGGCGACGAGCCCGATCGTCGGCCTGGTCGTCGAGAGCAATTGCCGGTTCTACGCCAGCTTGACCTATCCCGAAGCAGCCGAGGTCGGGGTCGCCGTCGAGCATCTCGGCCGTTCCTCGGTGCGTTATCATCTCGCGGTCTTCAAGGCCGGCTCTCCGACCGCGGCCGCGGCCGGGCGCTACACCCACGTCTATGTCGACCGCGCCTCCGGCCGCCCGGTTTCAATTCCCGACGGGCATCGGCGGCTGATGGAAGGATTGAAGGCGGGCTGAGGCGAGTCAGCCGCCAGCTTCAGCGAGGCGCGCCGGTGATTTGCCTCCGGTCAATACCGGCGCGACCGAGAACCTCGGCCGCGCACTTGATCACCGCGCCGGATTGGGGCATAGGAGCGCCTCCGAATTTGACCGCCGTGGGCCCTTCTCACGCGGGAAGACCCTTTGGTGAAGATCATGAAAGTCCGTAACTCGTTAAAATCGTTGCGCAACCGCCACCGCGACAATCGCCTCGTGCGTCGCAAGGGCCGCGTTTACATCATCAACAAGACGCAGAAGCGCTTCAAGGCCCGGCAGGGCTGAGCGCTTTCCGCGCCGATGGGGCGCCAGATCGGTTTTTGACGATCGCCCCTCGGCGCATTACTCTCGGCGTCATGAAGATTCGCGCGACGTCTCTTTTGGCGGTCGTCTCGATCGCGGCCGTCATGGCTCAAGCGCCCGCGTTCGCCGACGAGCCGCCGGCGGTTCCGCCGCAGTCGAAGCAGCAGGCCGCGCCGCCTCCGACGCCCGCCGAGGCCAAGGCCGAACTTTATGCGCGGCTCGCCGCATCCAAGGATTCCGACGAGACCGACGGGATCGTCGGCCTCCTGTTTCATCTCTACGCGCAATCCGGCTCGGACACCGGCGACCTGCTGCTGGCGCGGGCGCGCAAGGCGATGGTGGCGAACGCATATCCGGCGGCGCAAAAAATCCTCGATCAGACCATCGCGCTCCTGCCCGGCTGGGCTGAAGGCTGGAACGCCCGGGCGACCGTGCGCTATCTCGACGACGACTATAGCGGGTCGATGGCCGACATCGCCCAAACGCTCAAGCGCGAACCGCGTCATCTCGGCGCGCTGATGGGCATGGCCGGCATCCTGGAGTCGCGCGGCAAGCGCGAAGAGGCGCTGAAGGTTTACCAGCGTGCGCTGGCCATCGCGCCGCATTGGACCAAGGCCGAGGCGCCGATCGAACGGCTGAAGGCGGCGTTGGCCGGGCAGGGTTTGTGAGTCTGCGCCCCGCGCCCTGGCTCGCGAGCGCGCCGAGCAGATCCGCGGGTCCGTGCTAGCGGTTCTGTCGGTTTTCGCCGCCCTCCTGGGCGCCCTGTGGGTCTTCACCGCCATCGCCAGCCGGCGCATCGAAGGGCGATTTCCGCCGCTCGGGGAGCGCGTCGAGATCGGTGGCGGCGCCATTCATGTCATCGATCAGGCGGCTGAAGGCGAGGAGCGCGGCGTGGCGCTGCTCCTGCACGGCGCCTCGGGCAATTGCGCCGACATGAGCGTCGCGCTCGGCGAAAGATTGCGGGCGGAGGGCTTTCGCATCCTCTGCGTCGATCGCCCCGGGCACGGCTGGAGCGACCGCATCGCCGGGCGCGCCGCCGCATCGCCCGAGCGCCAGGCGGACATGCTTCGGCGCGCGGCGGAACGCCTCGGCGTCGCCCAGGCGGTCGTCGTCGCCCATTCGCTCGCCGGAGTGACCGGTCTGGCGATGGCGCTCAATTCGCCGGAGTTCGTGCGCGCCCTCGTGCTGGTTGCGCCGGTCAGCCATCCGTGGCCCGGCGGCGTCGCCTGGTATTATTCGCTCGGCGCCCATCCCCTCGTCGGGCCGCCGTTCCGCCGCCTGCTGACAATGCCGATCGGCATGGCCTTGATGCGCTCGGGCCTCGCGAGCGTGTTCGCGCCCAATCCGACGCCGCCGGATTTCATTGCATCCACCCACGTGCCGCTGGTGCTGCGGCCGCTGCATTTCCGCGCCAACTGCGAGGACGTCGTCGAGGCGAGGCCGCGGTCGCGGCGCTGTCGCCGCGCTACCGCGAAATCCGCGCGCCGACCGAGATCGTCACCGGCGATCGCGACGGCGTCGTCTACGCCCACATCCACTCGGCCGGCTGCGCGCGCGACATCGCGGGCGCCCGCCTCACGACGCTTGCCGGCGTCGGCCATGCGCCGCACCACGTCGCGCCCGACCGGATTGTCGAGATCATCCTCGAGGCGGAGCGGCGCGCGAGCGAGCGCGAAAAGGCCGCGGCGTAGAGGGCGCGCTTTTGCCTTGGCGCCAAGGGGCCAGTCGCCGACACGCTGGTCCCTCGTCTTGCCACCTCCGGCGGCGAGAGGCAGACTATTCGGCGCGCTGGCGGCTGGGCGGCGATCGCATATCGGCGAGGCGTCGCCGCCTGACCTCAGGCTTTCGCGGGGCGTCGCCGGTCACGTGCGACTTCAGTCTCGCCTCCAGGGTCGCGTCAGGCAAGTGTCGTCGTCGCCGAAGGAGCAACGTCATGGGAGGCATCGCGAAAGGGTTCAACGACATCGCGCCGCAAGCGACCCTGGAGGCCAAGGTGGAGCGTCTGACCAAGTTGGTGCATATCCTTTGGAAGGAAGCCGAGCGACTCGAGTCGATCGTGAAGGTGATTCCGGAGGGGCTGCAGATCAAAACCGGGTTTTCCGAGGTCACTGTTCTCAGAAACGGAGGCGTTGTCATCAAAGGCCTACGGGTCCTGGTGGAAACTCCAGGCAAGAGCGAATTCTACACTTGAGCGGACGGAGGCCTGCGGTCGCCTGATGGGGTTTCGACGAACGGACGCCGATCCGCTCGAGCCGGGCGCGCTCGGCCGAACAGCCGCTGGAGCGGGTGGTTGTCGGGACGCCGCCGTCGGAGGGCGCCGCGCTGCGGATCGTCAGCGGGGTGCAGTTTCTGTGCGGATACTCGCGGCTGCACGCGGGCTATCCGCCGGAGATGCTGGACCGCCGTCTCGCGCCGTCCCTGACGCTCGGTCAGTTTCACTATTATACCGACCCGCGCGGCGTGCCTCTCGCCTTCTGCAATTGGGCCTGGCTCGACGCGCGGGTTCTGAGCGAAGCGCTCGCGACCGGACGCGACCTCGCCGCCGACGAGTTCAGATGCGGCGATCTTGCCGTTCTTCTACGAGCTTCTCGCCCCCTTCGGCCATTGCCGCGCGGTGGTGCGCGACCTTCGCGGTCTGCCTTTCTTCAGGGGCCGTCGCATACCGGCGATCCGGGGCGAAATTCGCCGCGCCGGACGGTTCGAGCCCCGCGTCCAGTATTTTCAGTTTTGAGCGAAGGTCAGGGTTTCCGTCGGCCCTGGCGGGGGCGCCCTTAAGCCCCGACCGTCGCGATGCGCAGGTTATTGGTGCCGCCCGAGGTGCCGAAAGGCACGCCGGCGACCACGATGATGCGTTCGCCCTGCCCGGCGAATCCCTCGATATAGGCGTGACGGCAGGCGCGCTCGGCCATGTCGCGTTCGTCGCGGGCGTCGTCGGTTACGATCGGGTGCACGCCCCAGACGAGCGTCAGGCGGCGCGCCACCTCTTCGATCGGGGTCAAAGCCAGGATCGACGAGCGCGGCCGCTCGCGGGCGATGCGCAGACCGGTCGATCCGGAACTGGTCCAGGCGCAAATCACTTTGAGCTTCAGCGTCTCGGCGACGTCGCGCGTCGCCTCGGCGATCGCGTCGGCCCCGGTTGCTTCTGGCTCCGCCCGTTGCGCTTCGATGATCGTCTTATAGATGCCCTCCGATTCGACCGCCTCGGCGATCCTGTTCATCGTCGCCACCGCTTCGCACGGATATTGGCCCGACGCGCTCTCGGCCGAGAGCATGACCGCGTCCGCGCCCTCGAACACCGCGGTCGCAACGTCGGAAACCTCGGCGCGCGTCGGCACCGGGGAGGTGATCATCGATTCCAGCATCTGGGTCGCCACGACCACCGGCTTGCCGAGCCGGCGCCCGAGGCGGGTGAGGGTCTTCTGGATTCCGGGCACGCGCTCGAGCGGCATTTCGACGCCGAGATCGCCGCGCGCGACCATGAAGGCGTCGGCGACGGCGACGATCTCCTCGAGCCGCTGGACCGCCTGCGGCTTCTCGATCTTGGCCATCACCAGAGCGCGGCCGTTGGCGATCGCCTTCACTTCGGCGACGTCCTCCGGCCGCTGCACGAAGGACAGCGCGATCCAGTCGATGTTCTCCTCGAGCGCCGCGGCGAGATCGGCGCGATCCTTGTCGGTCATCGCCGAGGTCGGGATGGTGGTGTCGGGCAGGCTGACGCCCTTCTTGTTGGAGACGCGGCCGGCGACCTCGACGATCGTCGAGGCGCGTCCGAGCTCGGCGTCGACGACGCGCAGCATCACCTTGCCGTCGTCGACCAGGACGCGATGGTCGGGGGCGAGCGAACTGAGAATTTCCGGATGCGGCAGCTGGACGCGCGTCTGCCCGCCGGCCGCGGGATCGCTGTCCAGCGTGAAGGCGTCGCCCTTGTGCAGATTCGCGCCGCCGTCAGCGAACATGCCGAGGCGAAGCTTGGGGCCCTGGAGGTCGACCAGAACGCCGATCGGCCGGCCGGTCTCCTCTTCGAGCGAGCGAATCATCGCGACGCGCTCGCGCATCGCGTCATGCGACGCATGGCTCATGTTGATGCGGAAGAGGTCGGCGCCGGCGGCGAACAGGGCCGCGATCGTCTCCCGACTTGAAGAGGCGGGGCCAAGGGTGGCGATGATCTTGACGCGGCGGCTGCGATGGGAATGCAATCGATTTCCTCCACATGTCCGACGGCGCTGGCCGCCGCTCGGAATTATCGCTCATTCTTGCCAGCGATAAGATGACAGCGCCAGCAGTTTCATGGGTTCGTCTGGTCAGTCAGCTGCACAGTCCAGCTTTTGGCGTCCTTGCCGGTGTCGACTTCGAAGAAACCGGTGCGATCGTAGCCGCGCACGGTAGCAGTCCTGCCGGCCCTCGATCTTGAACTCGCGGTCGGACGTGCACATGAAGGCCTTGCCCTTCCATTCGCCGCCACGCTCGTCCATGGCGTAGACGTAATAATACTGCGCCGCCAGCGCGCCGCGCAGCAGCGTCACGCAGTCGAGGGTCTTGAGGTTCCACCAGCCTTCGCTGACCCAGCCCTGTCCGTCGGTATAGGCGAGGGCGACGCTGACGCGGTTCATCGTATTGTTGCACATGCGCAAATCCGCGCGCGCGGGCGCCGCCGCGAGAAGCGCGACGCCCAGCGCTGAACACCATCCCGCAATGCCTCTCACGTCCGCTCCGTCGAAGCGCGTCGTCACCAGTCTTGAGCCGGTCATATTCGACGCACCGGAAGCGCTGTCAACAACGCGCGGGATCCGCGCCGAGACGCGTGGGCGGGCGGATCCGGCGTCATCCCGCCGTCATTCCTTCTTCGTCTCGGCGTCATCTCAGTGGCGACGTACGGTCACTTCGCCGCGTTAGCCTTGCCGTCGTCAGCCATATCTCACGGCTGCGCGGCGTGCGGACGCCGCGCGCAGATGGAGTTCCCTCATGACCAGGACAATCGGTGTTTCTCTGTTCGCGCTCATCATCGCCAGTTCGGCGCAGGCGCAACAAATCGGCGACGTTTTCTACATCCCGCTTGAAAACCACAATTGGACGCAGCCGTCCACGGTGACGGGCGTCCATCAGATTTTCGGCAATTCCGCCGCGCCCTTCATCAACAGCCTGGTGACGCCCGGCAATCCGAACGCCGCGATGACGTCTTACGCCAGCAATTATCAGAACGTGTCGACCACCCTCCACCCTTCGGAACCAAACTACGTCTATTCGGAAGCTGGGCTGACACGGTCCGCTCAACGACAACGATCCCTATCCGAACAACATCGTCAATGCGCCCAATCTCAGTGGGCTGCTCGCGGCCAAAGGCCTTACATGGCGATCGTATCAGGAGGACACGGACCTCCTCAACGCCAGCGGGCAAAACTTCAATTCCGCCGGCGGCACGCTCACCAACAATGTCGCGGCGAAGGGCCAATATGAAGTGCCGCTCGCCAGCTTCTCCGGCACGTCCGCCGATTACACCAATCCCTACAACGGCAGCCACCAATACAATTACGCCGCCAAACATAACCCGATGGTGTTCTTTACCGACACCAACGGCGGCGACAACCCGACGTCGAGCAATCCGCAGGCGCAGAACTACGCGCCCCTGCAGCAGCTGCAAACCGACCTCAACGACAACTCGGTCGCGCGCTACAATTGGATCACGCCCGATGTGTACAACGACATGCATACGGCGCTGAAGACCGACTTCACCTACAATGGGGTCACCTACGCCGCGGGCAGCGACCAGGAACAGATCGCGCTCGGCGACAACTTTTTGTCGAAGATCGTGCCGCAGATCGAAGCTTCGCAGGCCTTCAAGAACAACGGCGAAATCGTCATCTGGAACGACGAGACGGAAGGCGACACGAACGCGGGAACGACGAACGGCTTCACCAGCACGGAAATCATCATCTCGCCGCTCGCCAAAGGCAACGCCTACACGAACGACATCCTCTACACGCACTCGTCCGACCTGGCGACGCTGCAGAATATCTTCCACGTTTCCGGCCCGGACGGCTATCTCGGCGGCGCGGCCGGCGCGACGACGCTGGCCGATCTCTACCAAGCAGGCGCGATCCCGTCCGCCATTCCCGAACCGGGAACCTGGGCGTTGATGCTCACAGGCTTCGCGGGACTGGCGGGGGCGGCCGCCTATCGCCGCAAGGCCGGCGGCGCGACTGGTGTCGCCGCCGCGACCTGAACACAGCGCGCTTCGCGCGGTTCATCGAAAGTGAGCCGCGCGCCCGGTGATCGGCGCGCGGCCCGCATCGGGCATATCGCGGGGCGGTCGAAGCGCCGCCCCGGGGCGCGGAACCGAGTCGCAGTCACGCCGGAGAGCGCCCGACGCGTCGTGAGCCGAGGTTCGCGCCCTCGACGGGAAAGCGCGAATCGCAGAAGATCGGTTCATGAATTGCTTCGCCCGGTTTTTGTTCGCCGCTTCGGCCGCCGCGCTCCTGGCGCCGGGCCCGGCGCGGGCGGACTTCGCCCAATGCGTCGCCAGACTGAGCGCGGAGGGCGCCAGCGAAGGGATTTCAAGCCAGACGCTGGATACGGCCTTCCGGGGATTGCAGCCCGACATGAAGGTTCTCGACTTCCAGAAACAGCAGCCGGAATTCAAGACGCCGATCTGGGACTATATGGCGGCCCTCGTCGATGACGAGCGCGTCGCCGACGGCAAGGCCGCGATGGCCAAAAACGCCGGCGCGCTCGCTCGCGCCGAGGACGCCTATGGCGTCAGCCGCTATATGCTGGCGGCGATCTGGGGGGTGGAATCGAATTTCGGCACGGAGATGGGCAAGCGCCCGCTGGTCCAGTCGCTGGCGACGCTCGCCTGCCTCGGCGAGCGCTCGGGTTATTTTCGTTCCGAGCTGATGGCGACGCTGAAGATCATCGATCATGGCGACGTCCCGGCCGAGAAGCTGACCGGATCCTGGGCGGGAGCGTTCGGCCAGACCCAGTTCATGCCCTCGACCTTTCTGCGCCTGGCCGTCGACTTCGACGGCGACGGCCGGCGCGACATCGTCGACTCGGCCGCCGACGCGCTCGGCTCGAGCGCGCATTACCTCGCCAAGGCCGGCTGGCGCTCCGGCGTTCCGTGGGGCTTCGAAGTGAAGCTGCCGCCAGGCTATTCGGGCGTTTCGGGACGCAAGGCCAAACTGCCGATGTCGTCCTGGGCGGCGCGGGGGCTGACCCGCGTCGACGGCCGCTCGCTCGGCAGCGGCGAGGCCGGACTGCTGTTGCCCGCCGGACCCAATGGGCCGGCCTTTCTGGTGACGCGGAATTTCGACGTCGTCTATTCCTACAACGCCGCCGAATCCTATACGCTTGCGGCCTGCGTGCTCGCCGACCGGCTCGCCGGCGGGCCGGGCATCGTCACCCCCTGGCCGACCGACGATCCAGGACTGTCCCGGGCCGGGCGGCGCGAACTGCAGACGCTGCTCGCCAGGCGCGGCTACGACGTCGGCGAGCCGGACGGCGCGATCGGAACCAAGACCAAACAGGCGATCGCCGATTTCGAGCAGAAGCAGGGCATGCCGGTCAACGGCCGGGCTTCGGCGAAGGTGCTGGAGGCGCTGAGGCGGTAGGGGCTGTCCGGGAGGGAGGCTGGAGGGTGGCGCCGGTAGGCCGCAAACTCGCCGCGATTACGCAATTACGGCCAATTACCAATTACGGTGCGCTGTCACCAACGCCCGCGAGCGCCGCGCCCTGCCGGCGTTTGTTGCGGAGAATTCGCGCCCGTGGCCTGCGCCGGCTGCGCGATTATAGCTGCACGCCGCGGGTCAGGGCTCCGTCAATGACGAGATTCGTGCCGGTCGTGAAACTCGATGCCGGGCTCGCGAGAAAGACCACGCCGCGACCGATCTCTTCCGGCGTCGCCATGCGGCCGGTGGGGTTCAGAGCAAGCGTCTGCGCGAACAGGTCGGGGAGATTCTTTTCGATATGTTGCCAGACGCCCCCTTCGAAATAGGTGTTGCCGGGCGAGACCGAGTTCACCCGGATCATCTTGGGCGCGAACTGATAAGCGAGCCGCTGCCCGTAATGGACCAGCGCCGCCTTGAAGGCGCCGTAAGCGGGACCGCTGAAATCAACCTCACGTCCCGAGACCGACGAGATGATCACGATCGCCGGATGTTTGGACTTTTCGAGATGGGGGAGAGCGGCGTTCACCGCGCGCACCGTGTGCATCATGTCGGTTTCGAAAGCCTTTTGCCAGGCTTCCTCGTTGTCCTCTACGGCGAGCGCCGAGACATTGGCTACGAGAATGTCGATCCCGCCGAGCGCGGCGGCGCTGTCGCCGACAAAACGCTCGAGCGCGGGTTTGTCCGCAACGTCGACGGCGGCGCCGAAGGCCTGGACGCCCTTGGCCTTTAACACCTGAACGGTCGCTTCCACTTCATTGGCGTTGCGGGCGCAGATCGCGACGCTCGCGCCCTCCTGGGCGAATATTTCAGCGACGCGCCGTCCTATGCCTTTGCTGCCGCCTGTGACAACCGCCCGAAGGCCCTTCAATCCAAGATCCATTTCTCTATTCCATTCGCATCTGGTTCATTACGACGGCAGGTATTTTTTTAGGATCGAAGCGCCCAGCGTATATTTGGGGTCGACCATGTTTCCGACGCGCAGCTTGCCCGCCTGTGTGAGCAGGAAATACGCCTCAATTTCGTCGAAGCCGTAGTCGGCGACCAACCAGCGGATCAGCTCGCGATAGGCGATCCGCGCCGCGTCCTCCATCGGACGCGCCGAACCGGCCGTCATCAGGAAATGCTCGTTCTCGAGACGCGGCCAGTTGATCGCCCACGACTTGATGAGATCGACCTGTATCGTCGTGGTTGACGGGATTTCGACCGCTACGCCGCACAGTTCGCCATCGCCTTGCCGGCCATGGCAGTCGCCGAGGTAGAGATACGCTCCCTTGGTCTGCACTGGAAAGTAAGCGATAGCGCCCGGCGCGACATCGGGAAGGTCCATGTTGCCGCCCCAGTAGTCGGGCTGCAGCGAAAGCACGGCCTCGATCTGGGGGCTTACGCCGAGCGTGCCGATGAATGGTTCAAAAGGCAGCGTGATTCTGTCGTTGAAGCGAACCCCCGTTTCGGTCACTTCGTATTTCATCACCCGCTCTGGCAGGGGCGCGTTGAGCATCGGCGTGCCGGCGTTCCCAACAAGGCCGCCGAATTCCGGTATGAGAGCCGAGGTCCCCGCGGGCTGCGGGCCGCGCGGGACGATCTTGTCGATGCGCACGCAAAGGACGTCGCCCTTTTCCGCGCCCTGCACGAATATCGGGCCATTCTGCGGATTGACGAACGGCATGTTCAGCTTCTGCGAGGGTCGGTCGTCGATCGATTTGATTGCGCCGCCAAAAGCATCGAGCGTTTCGGCGACCACCACGTCGCCCGGCGCAATGGTCAGGACCGGCGCGGCGTAGGGGCCATAGACATATTGATAAGAGCCCTGGGCCGCCTCCGTCAGATGATGCGTCGCCCCGGCGATTCCCCTCGCGACACCGCGCCTAGCCATATACGAAGAAGGAAACCACGCGGACATTGGCGCCTCGCCCGAAGAGTGATGGCTGTAACCTCGCCGAGAAAGCAGGGCGGCGTCAATGTACTCGGAGGATGGCGAGAGAGCGCCCCCGCCCGCTCGATGACAGCGCATTTAATCGGCGCCGGCCTCGCTTCGCCGATCTGCTGGAAGGAGGGCAGGACGACGCGGCGACCGCGCGCCGGCCGAGGGCCGCAACCGTCGATCGGCCGATCGGCTCGCAAGGCTTCCTCGCGGCGCTCGAAGCCAAAACCCGCCGCCCGCTCCAGCCGCTCGAGCGCGGACCCGAGCCAAGGGGGCGACTGGGCGGATGCGACGGAGAGACAGACTGCCCCGTCGCCCGCGCCGTCACGACGGAATGTCATCCATCGCCGCGCCAGAGGCAAAAAGCGCACTGTCACCTAAACGCGCGGCGCCCGAAGCGCCCAAAATCGCAGCTCACGCTCCGATCGGCGACTGCGCGACGCTCGTTTCCGGTCGCGCTCCATCTTCTCCGACCAAGCCGTCAGGTTCGAAATCCCGACGCCTCTGGCTTGTCCCAATAACGCCCAAACAACCCGGTCGGCGCCGATTTCGCCCACATCGCGGCGAGCAGGTCTCAACGCGTTCAAATCGAACGCTGGTTCACGCGTCTGGACAATTGTTCCGCATTTTCCTTCCGCTCGCTGTAGCGGTCGACAAGATAGTCCGCCCGGTCGCGCGTCAGCAGGGTGAACTTGGTCAGCTCTTCCATCACATCCACGATCCTGTCGTAATAGGATGACGGCTTCATCCGATCGTTCTCGTCAAATTCGGAGAACGCCTTGGCGACCGAGGACTGGTTCGGAATGGTGATCAGCCGCATCCAGCGGCCCAGAATGCGCAACTGATTGACGGCATTGAAGCTCTGCGAACCGCCGGACACCTGCATCACGGCCAGGGTCTTGCCCTGCGTCGGCCGCACCGCCCCGATCGCCAGAGGTATCCAATCGATCTGCGCCTTCATGATGCCGGTCATCGCCCCGTGGCGCTCGGGCGAGCACCAGACCATGCCTTCGCACCAGGTCACCAGATCACGCAGTTCCTGGACCTTGGGATGCGACGCATCCGCATCGTCGGGCAACGGCAGGCCGGAAGGATTGAAAACCCGTGTTTCGGCGCCGAGGCGATGAAGGATGCGCGCGGCCTCCTCCGTCACCAGCCGGCTGAATGAACGCTTCCGAACCGAGCCATAGAGCAGCAGGATGCGCGGCGGATGCGCGGCGCGAGACACATCGAGGCGCTCGTCAGCGATCGGCTGAAAACAGGCCTCGTCAAGATTCGGCGTCGAATCGAACGGTTCAGCCAACGCGTCGGCCCTCCGAGTCGATCAGCAGCGCGCCGTCTTCCTTGTGCAGGGGGCCGGGCGGAAGGCGGTCGAGCAGATCGAGCACAGTTTGGCTCGGCCGGCACAAGCGCGCCCCCTTTCGCGTGCAGACAATAGGCCGGTTCACGAGGATCGGATGCGCGGCCATCGCGGCGAGGAGCGTCTCGTCATCGATTCCAGCTTCAAGCAGCCCCAATTCCTTTGCCGGGGACTTGGTTTCACGCAGAGCCGCGCGCGGCGTCAAATCCGCCACAGCAAAGAGAGCGAGCAATTGCCCCCGGGTCCAGCCGGTTTTCAGATATTCGATCACTGTCGGCTGATATCCCGCCGCTTCGATAATCGCCAGAACGTTCCGCGACGCGCCGCAGTCGGGATTGTGATGGATGACGATATTCACGGCGAAGGCTCGCTTGCGGCGACGATTTCGAAGCGCGGGGCTCTGAGCAGGAAGTTTAAACTCCGGCCTCCGACACGAGGAACGTCGGCTCTTTGTCAGACTGGCGCCTCGGCAAGTTCCTCGGCGGTCAGCCGGGCATAAATTTCAAGCAGATAGCCGGTGGGGTCGCGCAGCCAAAGTTCGTGCAAGGGGGTGCCGCGCCAGGTGGTGCGCGGCGGTTTGACGATCTCGGCGCCGGCCGCGCGCGCACGGTGAAAGCTTTCGACCACCGCGGCGCGATCGGCCACGCCCAAGCCCATGTGATAGAGGCTGTAGGTATCGAGGGCCGCGCCCTTGTCATTGACCAGCAGAACAAAATTGAGCCGCAAGCTCGGCACGACAAACGTCGTGTAGCGGCTCGTGCTGTCTTTCGGCGGCACGCCAAAAAGGGCGGCGTAGAACGCCGAACTCGCCGCCAGATCAGCGACACGCAAGCTGATATGGAACTCCTCGATGGAGGGGATCATTTCGGTCATATGCGGTTCTCCGTGACCCCGACCTGCGATCGAGACGCCGAAAGAGGCGGACCGCCCGGCGCCGTCTCCATGCGCCGCAGGTCGTCACGATGCTGCGGCTCGGCTTCGATTCCCGCCAGCGCTCCGTCGACGACGGCCTGCGCCCAATCCGGGAGATCGGCGATCCGATAGAGAATCCATTGCGCGGCCCGTCGCTGTTCGACCAGACCGGCCTCGCGCAGAACCGCCAGGTGCTTGGACACGCTGGGCTGCGAAGCCTCCAGCGCGTGGGTCAGTTGGCAAACGCAGACCTCGCCGCGGGCGGACATGAGCGCCAGGCACCGCAGCCGTAGCGGCTCCGAGAGCGCCGAAAACACCACAGTTCGCTCTTTCATGCGCCGTATGTACCCCAATACGCATATCCTCGCAACGGAATATATGGGCCGCCGGGCGATTCGGCGCTCCTTCCTGGCGGCGGCGTCGAACTCCTTCCGCGGCGTCCCAAGCCGATCCGGTTCGCGGATTGATCCATGTCATGGATCGCATCGGCTCATCGAGCCAAGTTTCTCGCGCGATCGGACCACGGTTCGGGTCGTCAGCCGGGCGCCGTCGGATCCTATGTCGGCGAAGCGCCGGAGCGGAGATTGGGCATAAACTACCTTGCTTGATATTCTCTATCTAGTATATGCCTGCTTCGTCATATGCGCCTTCGGCCGCAGCGCGCCGCAATGGCTGGGAGGCGCGAAGTGCGTGGCCATATCGCGGCCGCCGGCTTGGGAATCTTCACGCCGTTTTGCTAATTCCTTATGTTCAAAGGGTTCGACATGGTCGCGAACATGGAAGGCGGCATCAGCAAGTGGGCCCGCTAGGGTTTCCAGGTGAAGGGTGATCCGTCGTCGCTCGAGGGCGCGGCGCAAAGCGCGGGCGGGTGTTGCTGAGTGCGCCGACACGCGTTCGTGTCGAATAGGCAAAAAGGGGATTCCGGCGGTGACCGAACCAATTGCGCGCCTGACCTATGACGTTTGCGCACGCCGCGTCGATGCCCACGGCAGCGTTGCGCGCACAAAAGGCGCCGAAATCGTCCTCGATACGGACATCGCCGGCCGGCAGGACGCCTTCAATCCGGCCGAGTTGTTCCTCGCGTCCATAGCCGCGTGCATGATCAAGGGAATCGAGCGCGCTACGCCGATGCTGAAATTCAACCTGCGCGGCGTCGAAGTGCGATTGCATGGCGTCCGCGAGGACGCGCCGCCAAAAATGGCGTCGGTGAACTATGAACTGATCGTCGACACTGAAGAAAGCGACCGGCGCCTGGCGTTGCTGCACATCAACGTTCTCAAATACGGCACCATCTCCAACACGGTCGCGCAGGCGACAAAGCTGGAAGGTTCGATCAGACGAAAATCCTGAACGGCCGTATGCTCGGAACGGTCTCGGCATACCATTGTTCAACAACGCAGCGCTTCACGAGGACCAACAGATGACCGACACTCCTATTCTGCCGCGCCTGAATGAGCCGGCCCCCGATTTCGACGCGAAGACGACGCACGGAATGCGCAAGCTGGCCGACTACCAGGGAAAGTGGCTGGTTCTGTTTTCGCATCCGGCCGACTTTACGCCGGTCTGCACCACCGAGTTCATGGCCTTCGCCAAGGCCTATCCGCAATTCCAAAAGCTGAACTGCGAGCTCCTCGGTCTGTCGATCGACAGCAACTTCGCGCATATCGCCTGGGTCCGGAACATCAAGGAAAAGTTCGGGATCGACATCCCGTTTCCGGTCATCGAAGACCTGTCGATGAAGGTGGCGCACGCCTACGGCATGATTCAGCCCGGCGCGAGCGACACGTCGGCGGTGCGCGCCACATTCTTCATCGATCCCAAGGGCGTCTTGCGGGCGATGGTCTACTATCCGATGAGCAACGGCCGCTCGATCCCCGAGTTCGTCCGTCTGATCACCGCCATGCAAGCGTCCGATGCGAACGCCATCGCCACGCCCGAAGGCTGGCAGCCCGGCGACAAGGTGATCGTTCCGCCGCCGCAGACGGCGCAGGACGCGGACGCGCGCGCTGGCGAGGGGTATGAGTATACCGATTGGTATTTCTCGAAGAAACTGCTTTGAAGGGCCGGCCCCTTCATGACCTGCGCATCCGGCCGCTGAGCGCGACGTCCGCCGCGCCCGCAGCGCGCCTGGCGCGGCCATGCAGGCGTCCAAGCGACGGGTTTCCGGCGGATATCGCTGAGGAACTCGAACTTGAATTCGAGATCGAGCGCACACGACAATCCAAAGGGAATTGGGCGGCGGGAACGGATGCAGACTTGCGCCAGGCAGCCTTGACTAAGAAGGACCAGATCGCGCTCGGGCCGTCGAACGCGATTGGGCTTCTCGTTGTGATCCCGGCGCTGGCGGCGCTCGCCCTGTTGCAGGGCATGAATCGCGGCCTAGGAGACGGCGGAACAACGGACTGACGCCGATCATGTCGAAGACCGCCATCATTGTGATCGCCGTGCTCGCCCTGATCGGCCTGGGCGGCGGCGGCTGGCTCTATCTCCATCGCGGCGGCGCTGGGGAAACCAACGTGCTCACGCTTTACGGGGATGTCGATATCCGGGAGGTGCAGCCGGCCTTCAACGGCAGCGACCGCGTCTCGGCGATGTTCGTGCAGGAGGGCTCCGTGGTGAAGCGCGGCGACCTGCTCGCCACCCTGGACGACCGCCGTTACGCCGCCCAACTGGCGCAGGCGAAGGCGCAGATGGACAACCAGCGGCAGACGCTGGCGAGACTGGTCGCGGGGTCCCGACCCGAGGAGATCGCCCAGGCGAAGGCGACGATGGACGCATTGGAGGCGACCTATCTGAACAACGAGGTGTTGTACCGGCGCGCCGCCGCCCTGGTCACCACGAGTACCGGGTCGATCCAGAGCCGCGACAACGCCAAGGCGGCCTGGGATTCCGCGCGCCAGCAATACGAGGCGGCAAAGCAAGCCTATCTTCTGGCGGTCAAGGGTCCACGGGAAGAGGACATTGCGGCGGCGCGCGCCTCCCTGGCGGCGTATGAGGCCGCCGTGGCGCTGGCCCAGCGGCAGTTTGACGACGCCAAGCTCTACGCCCATTCCGACGGGGTGGTGGAGGACCGAATTCTCGAGCCGGGCGACATGGCGTCTCCGTCCACGCCGGTGTTCACCATCGCCTTGCCGAGTCCGCTCTGGGTGCGCGCCTATGTGCCGGAGAGCCAACTGGGCCGTATCCGGCTCGGCATGGAAGCGACCATTCATACCGACAGCTTTCCGGACCACGTCTATCACGGCTGGATCGGCTATATCTCGCCGACGGCGGAGTTCACGCCGAAGACAGTGGAAACGCCGGAATTGCGCACCGCGCTCGTCTATCAGGCCCGCGTGTACGTCTGCGATGCGCGCGGCGAACTGCGGCTCGGAATGCCGGCCACCGTGCATATCGATCTGACCCAGACGCCCAGCAAGGCGCCGCCCGACTGCGTGCCGGCCGATGCCGACCACGACTGATTCTCCCGCAGCCGATGCCCCCGCGAACGATCTCCCTGGGGCTGATCCTCAGCCGGCGTTGCGGCTCACCGACGTCCGCCGCAGCTTTCGCGTCGGCAAGCGCGTCGTCAAGGCGGTCGACGGGATCACCGCGACCGCGGCGAACGGCGCGGTCACCGGGCTGATCGGCCCGGACGGCGCCGGCAAGACCACGCTCATGAGGCTGATCGCCGGGCTGCTGCGCGGCGACGCCGGGCGCATCGAGGTGCTGGGCGTCGACGTCGCGCGCGATCCGCTCGCGGTCCAGGCCCGGATCGGGTACATGCCGCAGCGTTTCGGCCTCTATGAAGACCTCAACGTTCAGGAAAATCTGGACCTTTACGCCGATCTGCAAGGCGTGCTTCCGGCCGACCGGCCGGGCCGCTACGCCGAGTTGTTGCAAATGACCGGACTTGCGCCATTCACCGCCCGGATGGCGGGACGCCTGTCCGGAGGCATGAAGCAGAAACTGGGCCTCGCCTGCACGCTGGTGCACCCCCCCGAATTGCTGCTGCTTGACGAGCCGACCGTGGGCGTCGATCCGGTGTCGCGTCGTGAGCTGTGGCAGATCATCGACCATCTGACCCGCACCGCGCACATGACGGTGCTGTTCAGCACCGCGTATCTCGACGAGGCCGAGCGCTGCGATGCGGTGCTGCTGGTCCATGAAGGGCGGCTGTTGGGCAGCGGCCCGCCGGGACGCTTCACCGCCGAAATGCGCGGCCGCAGCTTCTTCGCCACGGCCAGTCTGGGCCGGCGGCGGCTGCAGGCGCGGCTGGCCGAGGCGCCCGGGGTGGTCGATGCGGTGATCCAGGGCGGCCGGGTGCGGGTGGTGACCGCCACCGCGACGCCGCCCGATGCGAGGACGTTGGCGCGGGATCTCCCCGATCTGACATTCGCGCCCGCCGCCCCGCGCTTCGAGGACAGCTTCGTCGCCCGGCTCAGGGCGCTGACGACCGAAACCGCGCCGCTGACGCCAGCGGCTGCGCCCTCGGCCGCGCCGTCGGCTCCGCCTGCCGCCGCGTCCGTCGTCGCGCCGGAGGCCGGGGATGCGATCGTGGTGCAGCACCTCACCCGCCGCTTCGGCTCCTTCATCGCCGTGAACGACGTGAGCTTCCGCGTCGCCCGCGGCGAGATTTTCGGCCTGCTGGGCGCCAACGGGGCAGGTAAGTCGACGACTTTCCGCATGCTCTGCGGCCTGCTGCCGGCCACGGAGGGCGCCTTGCGCGTCGCCGGCTTCGACCTGCGCACCGCCGCCGCCCCGGCCCGCGGCCGGATCGGCTATATGGCGCAGAAGTTCTCGCTCTACGGCGACCTGTCGGTGCGGCAGAACCTGCGCTTCTTCAGCAGCGCCTATCGCCTTGCCGGGACGCGGCAGCAGACGCGCATCGACTGGGCGGTGCGCGAGTTCGACCTCGCTCCGTTGCTGGACGACACCTCCCGCGATCTGCCGCTCGGCTTCAAGCAGCGGCTGGCGCTCGCCTGCGCGCTGATGCACGAACCCGACATTCTGTTCCTCGACGAGCCCACCTCCGGCGTCGATCCGCTGGCGCGGCGGGACTTCTGGCGGCGCATCAACCTGCTGGCCGAAGCGGGAGTCACCATTCTGGTCACCACGCATTTCATGGAGGAAGCGGAGTACTGCGACCGGCTGGTGATCATGGCGCAGGGCAGCGTGCTGACCGCCGGCGAGCCGGAAGCGATCAAGGCCGCGGCGCGCACCGCGGCGCGACCGGACCCGACGATGGAAGACGCCTTCATCGCGGTGATCGAAGCCGCCGCGGCGTCGGCGCAGGCCGCATGAACGCCGCCATTCGCCGCCTGCAGGGTCTGCTGCGCAAGGAGTTCCTCCAGATCTGGCGCGACCCGTCGGCGCTCGCCATCGCCTTTCTGTTGCCCGCGGCGCTGCTGCTGATCTTCGGCTACGGCGTCTCGCTGGATGCGCGCAACGTGAAGCTGGCGCTGGTGGTGCAACGCCCGGGCGGCGCTGGCGGCGAGCTTCACCAGCCAGTTCGCCCACTCGCCGTTCTTCCTGCCGCGCCAGTACCAGACGATCCAGGACGCCGAACGGGCGATGGCGGCGCGCGAGGTGAAGGGCATCGTCTGGCTGCCGAGCGACTTTGCCCGCCGCGCCGCCGCGGGCGGAAATTCGCCGATCGGCGTCATCGTGAACGGCGTCGACGCCAACGACGCGCGCATCATCGAAGGCTATGTGCAACAGGTCTGGGCCGCTTGGCTGACCGCGCAGGCTCGGGAAGCCGGGCATGCGGCGTCGCTGCCGATCGCCGTGGAGCCGCAGGTGCGCTTCAATCCGGCGGTCAGCAGCCGCGACTATCTGGTGCCCGGCCTGATCGCGATGATCATGACCCTGACCGGCGCGCTGCTGACCGCGCTGGTGATCGCGCGCGAGTGGGAGCGCGGCACCATGGAAGCGCTGATGGTCACCCGCGTGCGTGTTCGTGAGATCCTGCTCGCCAAGCTCATTCCCTATTTCATTCTCGGCATGGGCGGCATGGCGGCCTCGGTGGCGATCGCGGTATGGCTGTTCGGCGTGCCGCTGCATGGTTCGCTCTGGGTGCTCACGGCGGCGTCGGCCCTGTTCATGCTGACGGCGCTCGGAATGGGGTTGCTGATCTCCACCTTCGCGCGCAACCAGTTCGTCGCCGGGCAGATCGCGATCATCACGACCTTCCTGCCCGCCTTCATTCTCTCCGGCTTCGTATTCGACATCAACAGCATGCCGTCCGCGGTGCAGGTCGTCACGCACATCGTTTCCGCGCGCTACTTCGTCGCCATTCTGCAATCGGTGTTCCTGGCCGGCGACGTCTGGTCGGTGATCCTGCCCAACGCCGCCGCGCTGATCGTGATGGCGATCATCTTTCTCGGGCTTGCGCGGGCGATCGCGCACAAGCGGCTGGACTGAGTCGTATGTGGCGGCAGGTCCTCGCTCTGATCGTCAAGGAACTGCTCGCGGTGCTGCGCGACGCGAAGAGCCGCATGGTTCTGATCGGCCCGCCGCTGATCCAGCTCATGGTGTTCGGCTATGCGGCCACATTCGATCTCAACCACGTTGCGATGGCGATTTACGACAAGGACCACAGCGAGGCTTCCCGCGACCTGGTGGCGCGCTTCGTCGGCGCGCCCACCTTCCGGCTGGTGGCGATGTTGCGCAGCGAAGAGTCGATCAACGATCTGATCGACTCCCGCCAAGTAGCGATGGTTCTGGTGATCGACCGGCGCTTCACCCGCGATCTGCTGACCGGCCAACCCGCGCCGGTGCAGGTGATCGTCGATGGCCGCAACTCCAACACCGCGCTGCTGATCGAGGGTTACGCCAACACCATCCTCAGCGATTTCGCCCTCGCCTGGGGCGCGGCGCGAGGCGCTCCGGCGCCGCCGGCGGTGCTGGACATGCGGGCGCGCTACAATCCGACCTTGAGTTCGCGCTGGTTCGTCGTGCCGGGAATCGTCGCGCTGCTGACGCAGGTGGTGACGCTGCTCGTGGTCGGGCTGTCGGTCGCGCGGGAACGGGAGACCGGAACCTTCGACCAGTTGCTGGTCACGCCGATGCGTCCGATCGACATCCTGCTCGGCAAGGGGCTGCCGGGCGTTTTGATCGGGATGATCGAGGCGTCGGTGATCATCGTCGCCGCGGTGTGGTGGTTCGACGTGCCGCTGCGCGGCGGATTGCCGGCGCTCTATCTCGGGCTGTTCCTGTTCGTGATCGCGGTGACCGGGGTTGGGCTGATGATCTCCTCGCTGGCGGTCACGCAGCAACAGGCGCTTCTGGGAGCGTTCCTGTTCATCGTGCCGTCGATCATCCTGTCGGGCTTCGCAACCCCGATCGCCAACATGCCGGATTGGGTGCAAGACCTGACCCTGATCAATCCCATGCGCTACTTCCTGGTGATCGTGCGCGGCGTTTTCCTGGAAGGGGCGAGCCTGTCGTCGCTCGCCTCGCAGTACTGGCCCATGGCGGTCATCGGCGTGGCGAGTCTCGCCGCCGCCGGATGGCTGTTCCGCAAACGGGTGGCGTGAGTCACATTG
This sequence comes from uncultured Alphaproteobacteria bacterium, assembly GCA_963781895.1. Lineage (GTDB taxonomy): Bacteria > Pseudomonadota > Alphaproteobacteria > Rhizobiales > Beijerinckiaceae > Roseiarcus. The sequence continues at coordinate 772 of CAWAIM010000002.1, read as the reverse complement.
GCGCGATTATTTTAACACGCTCGGAAGGAGAAACGCGATGGTCGAAGACTGGATGGCCCTGATCGGCAACATGAACGGCGCGGTGCGCGACCTGCGCCACGCCGCCCCGGAGGTGATGAAGACCTTCTCCGACATGGCCCGCGCGGCGCATGGCGGCGACGCACTGGACGGCAAGACGAAAGAGCTGGTGGCGCTGGCGATCAGCGTCGCGATTCGCTGCGCGCCCTGCATCGCCTATCACGCCGAGGGCGCGGTCAAGGCCGGCGCCTCGCGCGCGGCGGTGGCCGAGACCCTGGCGATGGCGGTGTATTTGGGCGCTGGGCCGTCGGTGATGTACGCCGCGCAGGCGCTGGAGGCGGTCGATCAGATGGCGGCGAAAGCGGCCAAACCCGCGACATAGCGCTGACCGCCATGGCGGTGACACGGACCTTCTCCGCGAGGCTGGCGTCGCCGCCCGATGGTCCGCCATCGGATCCGATCAACGACGACGCGCCCGGCTGATGGAGTCCTCGGTCCTGGCCGGAGTCCAGGGAGCGCCATGCGTCAGGGGGTCGGCCGAGCGAGGAGTCCTCTGGCGCCGCGAAGCTTCGCGCCGGCGCCGAATCCGATTTTGCCGGCCGCCATTTTTCCCAGACATTGGCTTTCCCAAAATCGGAAATCATGGTAGGATGGCTCCTGTCGTGACTGAGGCGATCGACCGCGCGTGCGCTCGAGGACGAGGGCGACGACGCCTGCCGCAGGTATCACGATGGTGTATTGTTTTTCTCTGGGC
>CAWAIM010000001.1:0-34742 GCA_963781895.1 uncultured Alphaproteobacteria bacterium | reverse complement strand
GGCTTCGGCGGCATGAGCGTGGGCGGCATGGTCGCCAACCGCAAGATGTTCGGCACGCTGGTGGCCGGCGTCGACCATATGCCGGCACACGCATGGCGATCGCGCGCAACGCGTTCATCGCGCGGCGCGCCGGCGCATGGGGCGCCGAGCTCGCCGACGATCTGGAGCGGCTTGTGCGCGCTGCACGATGCCGTCGACCATCGCGGCGGTGATCGTCGAGCCGATGGCGGGATCGACCGGCGTGCGTGCCGCCGCCCAGGGGCTATCTGCAAACGCCTGCGCGAGATCTGCGACAAACATGGCATTCTGCTGATCTTCGACGAGGTGATCACCGGCTTCGGCCGATCTCGGCGCACGCCGTTCGCCGCCGAGCGCTACGGCGTCATTCCGGACCTGATCACCTTCGCCAAGGGGGTCGCCTCCGGCACGGTGCCGATGGGCGGCGTGATCGTGCGCAAGGGCGTCCACGACGCCTTCATGCACGGGCCGGAGCACGCGATCGAGCTGTTCCACGGCTACACTTATTCCGGTCATCCGCTCGCCTGCGCGGCCGCTCTCGCGGCGCTCGACGTCTATCGCGACGAGCGGCTGTTCGAGCGCTCCAAGGCGATCGAGCCGCAATGGGCCGACGCGATAAGAGCCTGAAGGGCCTGCCCAACGTCGTCGACATCCGCTGCGTCGGCCTGACCGGCGCGATCGATCTGGCCCCGATCGCCGGCAGCCCGACCTTGCGCGGCTACCACGTGCTCGAACACTCGTTCCACGAAGCGGGAATCATGGTGCGCATTTCCGGCGACGCCATCGAACTGACCCCGCCGCTGATCATCAGTGAGAGCCAGATCGGCGAGGTCATGGACAAGGTGGCGGCGTCGATCAAAGCGGCGGCGTAGGCGCGGGCTGGCGAGGCACGACGTGAGCCTCGGCTTGCGGCCGCTGAGCGCAACGCCCGGCCGATCGCGAGCCGGATTGGCGGGGTGCATGCGCCAAGCGCGTCGGTCGCTGCCGGACGCGGATGCACCGTCCCTTGGAGGCTGGCCGGCGCCCATCGAGGAGGCGCGAGACGTGACGGAGGCTTTTCTCGTCATTGACGGTCGCCCGGGCACGAAGGCTAAGGACTACGATGACGCGGGCCTTCCCCACGCGCCCGGTATTACGTCACGTTCCCACAGGAGCCGTCGCCGTTCGGCGTGCTGACATTCACGCAGGCGAAGACGACGGTGATGCTCGCAAACTACTCGTTGTTCGTAGCGCTGACGGAGCTCGCGAAGGCCGGAGCCGGCGGGGCCACGGTGCTCGTCTGCCACGCCTATCGGGGCGGGCTGCTGTTGCCGGTCGCGCCAGAGGCACGACGGTCTTCGCGGATACGACCCTCGATGAACTCGATCGACAAACTGATCGACGCCGAGACCGCGCACGATCAAATTCGGGCGATGCCGCAGACCACCGACGCCGAGCGCAAAGCGGTCCTCGATCGTTGGAGGACTTTCATCAACAGCTTGCCCGGCGGCCACGTCGACGGGCAGTTCACCGACGCGGAGGCCGAGAAGCTCTATCAGCAATGGTTCGCCCAGCAGGGCGCAATACTGGAGTTTCGCAGCGCCGCCAATCTGCGCGAACTTCTCAAGCGGGTGAAGGCTCTGAGAACGACCAAGCTCGATCGGATCGAGCTGCGCGCGTGCAACATCGGCAGCAACTCCACCACGATGGATCGGGTGCGGAAGTTCTTCGGCTGCAGCAAGCTGGAGCCGACCGTCGGCACTTTCTTCGACGTCTCGCCCGTCTCGCCGCTGGTGGTGATAAGACGCCTGCGTGGCTCACACGCTCCAACGCTCCCTGCGGGCCCCGTCGGACACGACGGTTTCCGCGACTCCGTCGCCTCGACCGCTTTGACCCTGCGCACCGAGACCACTCGGGGCTTCCTGCCCTTCGCCGACGCCCGGGTCACCGTCGACGATCGCGTTGGAAGGCGGGCTACACGCCCGTGGAACCTGACCTTGCCCGGGCGGCAAGCTGGGCGGCTTCGAACCTGAACTGGTCGCCAATCTGTGCGAACGCATCAAGCTGCAGTGCAACCTCGTGGCCCAGGACTGGGACGGCATGATCCGGGCCTGCAGGCAGGCAAATTCGATGTGCTGATGGACGCAATCTCGATCACGCCGGAGCGCGAGAAGATCATTGCCTTCTCGAAGCCTTACGCCGCCACGCCGGCCACCTTCGCCGTGACTGACCCGAAGGTGCTGCCGAAAGCCTCGCCGGGCGCGGGCGTCGTCAAGCTGTCGGGCGATCCGAAAACCGATCAGCCCACCGTCGATGCATTGCGCAAGCAACTGAAGGGCAAGACCATCGGCATCCAGTCGGGCACGGTCTACACCAAGTTCATTAACGACGGCCTTCAAGGACGTCACCACGATCCGCGTCTACAAGACTTCCTCGGAGCGCGATCTCGATCTGGCCAACGGCCGGATCGACGCCTCGTTCGACGACGTGACGTATTACGCCGCGAACATCGACAAGAAGGAAACGGCGTCGATCGCGATGGCCGGTCCGAAGATCGGCGGCCCGATCTGGGGCCCGGGCGAAGGCCTCGCGTTCCGCAAGCAGGACGCCGACCTGAAAGCGAAGTTCGACACGGCGATCAGCGCCGCGCTCGCCGACGGTACCGTCAAGAAGCTCTCCACCAAGTGGTTCAAGACCGACGTCACGCCTTGATGGTTGAGCGTTCAGATGTAGCGGCACGCGTGGCGCGATACCGCGCGTGCCGGCTGGTTCGATCCGCTGTCATGGATGAGGAGTAGGGAATGGCGTCTGATAGAGATGCTCGGCTTCGGGCCGGAAGGCTGGGGCGGCGTGCTGCTGCTCGCGGCGTTGATGACGGTCGCGCTCACGCTGGCGGCGCTTGCTGTCGGCGCGGTGTTCGGTGCGCTCGTCGCGGCAGCCAAGCTGTCGCGCTTTCGCACGCTGCGCGTCATCGGCGACGTCTACACGACGGTGTTTCGCGGCGTGCCTGAACTGCTCGTCATCTATCTGTTTTACTTCGGCGGCTCGACGCTCGTGACCACGGTCGGTCAATGGTTCGGCGCTGAAGGGTTTGTCGGCGTGCCGCCGTTCGTGATCGGCGCGCTCGCGGTCGGCATGATTCCGGCGCGTATCAGGCCGAGGTGTATCGCTCGGCGGTGCTGGCGGTGTCGAAAGGCGAACTCGAAGCGGCCCGTTCGATCGGCATGCCGACCCTGACCGATGGCGCGCCGCATCCTGTTCCACAAGTGCTGCGTTTCGCGTTGCCGGGCATCGGCAACGTGTGGCAGTTGGCCTGAAAGACTCGGCGCTGATCTCGGTGACGGGGCTCGCCGAACTGCTGCGCGCGAGCCAGGTGGCGGCGAGTTCGACGCATCAGTACTTCCCGTTCTTCGTTGTCGGCGGGGGCCTTTATCTGGTGATGACGAGCATCTCGAACCGGGTCTTCAACCGCGCGGAAGCACGCGTGGGCCGATCCTTCCGCGCAACTTCGCGCGACTGACGACGGAGCGCTCGTTTCGATATTTCGTCCCGCTCAGCCACGCTGCCGCCGACCCTCGGTTACGTTGGCTTCTGTTCTTCGATTCTGGTGCTGCTTTTGCCGTCATCGTGACGATGCGCGTCGCCGCCCAATGGCTGCCGAACCGCTTCGCACGCGCTTATATCCTCGTGTTTCGCGGCTCGCCGCTGCTGATCCAGATGTTCCTCGTCTACTACGGTATGGTCCAGTTCGGCGTGATCCGCGAGAGCTTCTTGTGGCCGGTGCTGCGCGAGCCGTATGTGCGCGGTGCTGTCGCTCGCTTTGTGCACAGCCGGCTATACCGCTGAAATCATTCGCGGCGGCCTGATGGCCGTCCCGGTCGGACAGATCGAAGCCGCGGGCTATTCGATCGGCCTGTCGGGCTTCCGCTGCTGCCGTCGCATCATCGGCCGATCGCGTTGCGCCAGTGCTGCCGGCGTATTCGACGGAAGCGGTGCTGCTCGTCAAATCGACCGCGCTGGCGAGTCTGGTCACCGTGTGGGAAGTCACCGGCGTCGCGCAGCAGATCCGACGAAACGCAATACCTATCGCCACTGGTCGTCGCCGGCGCCATCTATTTCCCTGAACTTCGCCATCGGCGCCGCGTTCCTGGCGTTGGAGCGCCGGCTCTCGCCGCATCTGCGCCGACGCCCGAGAAGCTCGAACCCATGCCGGCACCCGTATCCGCCCTGTCGGTCAAGAACATTCACAAGTCGTTCGGGACGCTCGACGTGCTCAAGGGCATTTCGCTCGACGCGAACAAGGCGACGTGATCTCGATTCTCGGCGCGAGCGGGTCCGGCAAGAGCACGTTCCTGCGCTGCCTGAATCTGCTCGAAACGCCCGACGACGGCGGAGTCTCGCTCGCCGGCGAAGAGCTGAAAATGAAGCGTCGCGGCGACGGCAAGCTGAACCGGCCGACCGCCGGCAGGTCGACCGCATCCGCTCGCAACTCGGCATGGTGTTCCAGAACTTCAACCTCTGGTCGCATATGACGGTGCTGGAAAATCTGATCGAAGGGCCGATGCGCGTGCAGAAGCGCAGCGCGCCGAATCCGTCGAAGAAGCCGAGCGTTGCTGGCGAAAGTCGGCCTCGCGGAAAAGCGGAGCCATTATCCGGCGCATCTGTCCGGCGGTCAGCAGCAGCGTGTGGCGATTGCGCGCGCGCTGGCGATGAACCCGAAAGTGATGCTGTTCGACGAGCCGACCTCGGCGCTCGATCCCGAACTGGTCGGCGAAGTGCTGCGCGTGATGCGCGCGCTCGCCGAGGAAGGCCGCACCATGCTGGTCGTCACGCACGAAATGGGGTTTGCGCGCAACGTCTCGAAGCGCGTGATGTTCCTGCATCAGGGTCAGGTCGAAGCCGAAGGTCCGCCGGACGAACTGTTCGGCGCCTTCCACCAAATCCGAGCGCTTTCGCCAGTTCATTTCGAAGGATCGCGGCTAGGCGCTCTCATTTGGGCGGACGCCGGTTTCACCGGCGCCGCGCTCGCTGGCGGGGCGTCATCGCGCCGGCGTCGAGGCCATCGCAAACGGAGCCACGCCGCCATGCCTCGCCTGCTTCACCGGACTGGAGCTGCCCGAGAGTGTCGTCGACCAGATCGCGCTCGCGCGCGGCGGCGTGTTCGGCGCGCGCTGGCTCGAGCCCGAAGACTATCACGTCACGCTGCGTTTCGTCGGCGATGTCGACGCGCGTGCGGCGCATGACATCGCCGAGACGCTCGAAGAAATCCGCCGACCGGCCGCGCCGGTCCGCTTCGACGGGCTTTCCTGGTTCGGCGGCGACAAGCCGCGCGCGCTTGTCGCGCGGATCAAGCCGGAGCCGGCGCTGATGGAGCTGCAGGCCGAGCAAGAGCGGCGCCTGAGGCGGGTCGGCCTACCGCCCGAGACGCGCAAGTTCATGCCCCACGTGACGCTCGCCCGCCTGCGCGGCGTCGGCTTCGGCGGCATCTCGGTCGGGGGCATGGTCAACAACCGAAAATTCTTCGGCTCGCTGCTGGCCGGCGTCGACCACCTGCCGGCGACCTACAATCGCGAGCAGCAGGCTTTCACCAAGGGCGAACCGGAATGGGGCGGCCATCTCGCCGATGCGCTGGAGGGCATCGTCGGCCTGCACGACGCCTCGACCATCGCGGCGGTGATCGTCGAGCCGATGGCGGGCTCGACCGGCGTGCTGCCGCCGCCCAAGGGCTATCTGCGGCGGCTGCGCGAAATCTGCGACAAATACGGCATCCTGCTGATCTTCGACGAAGTGATCACCGGCTTCGGCCGTCTCGGCGCCCCGTTCGCGGCCGAGCGCTACGGAGTCATTCCGGACATGATCACTTTCGCCAAGGGGGTCACCTCCGGCACGGTGCCGATGGGCGGCGTGATCGTGCGCAAGGGCGTCCACGACGCCTTCATGCAGGGGCCGGAGCACGCGATCGAGCTGTTCCACGGCTACACTTATTCCGGTCATCCGCTCGCCTGCGCGGCCGCTCTGGCGGCGCTCGACGTCTATCGCGACGAGCGGCTGTTCGAGCGCTCCAAGGCGATCGAGCCGAAATGGGCCGACGCGATCATGAGCCTGAAGGGCCTGCCCAATGTGCTCGACATCCGCTGCGTCGGCCTGACCGGCGCGATCGATCTGGCCCCGATCGCCGGCAGCCCGACCCTGCGCGGCTACCACGTGCTCGAGCACTCGTTCCACGAAGCGGGAATCATGGTGCGCATTTCCGGCGACACGATCGAACTGACCCCGCCGCTCATCATCAGCGAGAGCCAGATCGGCGAGGTCATGGACAAGGTGGCGGCGTCGATCAAAGCGGCGGCGTAGGGGCGGGCTGGCGAGGCATGACGTGAGCCTCTGCTTGCGGCCGCCGAGCGCAACGCCCGGCCGATCGCGAGCCTGATTGGCGGGCTGTATGCGCCAAGCGCGTCGGTCGCTTTCGGACGCGGATGTGCCGTCCCTTGGAGGCTGGCTCGGCGCATATCGAGGAGGCGCGAGGCGTGACGGAGGCTTTTCTCGTCATTGACGGTCGCCCGGGCACGAAGGCTAAGGACTACGATGACGCGGGCCTTCCCCACGCGCCTGGGTATTACGCCGCATTCCCACAGGAACCGTCGCCGTTCGGCATGCTGACTTTCACGCAAGCGAAGACGACGGTGATGCTCGCAAACTACTCGTTGTTCGTAGCGCTGACGGAGCTCGCGAAGGCCGGAGCCGGCGGGGCCGCGGTGCTCGTCTGCCACGCCTATCGGGGCGGGCTGCTGTTGCCGGTCGCATCAGGGGGCACGACGGTCTTCGCGGATACGACCTCGATGGACTCGATCGACAAACTGATCGACGCCGAGACCGCGCACGATCAAATTCGGGCGATGCCGCAGACCACCGACGCCGAGCGCAAAGCGGTCCTCGATCGTTGGAGGACTTTCATCAACAGCTTGCCCGGCGGCCACGTCGACGGGCAGTTCACCGACGCGGAGGCCGAGAAGCTCTATCAGCAATGGTTCGCCCAGCAGGGCGCAATACTGGAGTTTCGCAGCGCCGCCGATCTGCGCGAACTTCTCAAGCGGGTGAAGGCTTTGAGAACGACCAAGCTCGATCGGATCGAGCTGCGCGCGTGCAACATCGGCAGCAACTCCACCACGATGGATCGGGTGCGGAAGTTCTTCGGCTGCAGCAAGCTCACGGCGCCGACCGTCGGCACTTTCTTCGGCGTCTCGCCCGTCTCGCCGCTGGTGGTGGTGCGACGCCTGCGTGGCTCGCACGCTCCAACGCTCCCTGCGGGGCCCGTCGGACACGACGGTTTCCGCGACTCCGTCGCCTCGACCGCTTTGACGCTGCGCGCCGAGACCACTCGGGGCTTCCTGCCCTTCGCCGGCGCCCGCGTCACTCTCGGCGGCGAGAGGATCTTGCCGCGCTCGTCGCTGATTCCGCACACCATCGAGCCATTCCACGGCTTTCGCTTCGTGATCCGCATCGAGGAGATACGCGCCTTCCACTATCATTCCGCCGCGTGGGCCGCCGGTTCCGCCAGCGCCCCGGCGCCCGACCCTGACCTCATCAAGCAGTTCTGCGTCCTCGCCTTCAAAGCCGACACATCATTCCGCGCCACGGCGCTTCCAAATGCCGGGTTATGGACGCCCGACAAGCCTAACCAGCCGTTCGTGTTCCCGCTCGAGAAGGAATATCTGGAGCTCATCGCCAAAAATCCATGAGCGCGTCACATGCCGAGACGAACGCTCCGCGACTTCCCAGCCGAGCTGGGTCGGGCTGCCGCACCAAAGCCGAGTCCAGCGCAAGTCAAACAATAGCGCCCGACGAAGTTCACATTTGGTTGACCGGCCTGTATGACTCGACGAAGCCCGCCATCCGCCGCGGGATTGATAATGGGCATAGTGAAAGGGAGAGGGCTGATGAGATCGACGATCGTGAAGTTATGCTGTCTCGGCGTCTCGCTCGCCGCCGCGCTGGCCGTTTCGCCCGCCGCGCTGGCCAAGGACTGGAAGACCGTCACCATCGGAATGGAAGGGGCCTACGATCCGTGGAACCTGACCGATTCGAGCGGCAAAATCGTCGGCTTCGAGGTCGATCTCGCCGATGACCTGTGCAAGCGCGCCGGCCTCGAATGCAAGATCATCGCCCAGGACTGGGACGGCATGATCCCAGGGCTGCAGGCCGGCAAGTTCGACGTCATCATGGACGGCATGTCGATCACGCCGGAGCGGCTGAAGACCATCGATTTTTCCAACCCTTACGCCGCTTCGCCCGCCGCCTTCATGGCGCCGAAGGATAGCCCGCTCGCCAAGCTCTCCGATTCCGGCAAGGTCTTCAACATCACCAAAGACAAGGCCGGCGGCGAAGCGGCCATCAAAGAGGTTCAGGCGGCGTTGAAAGGCAAGACCGTCGGGGTTCAGAGCTCGACCACCCACGCCAATTTCGCCGGCCAGTATTTGAAGGACGTCGCCACCGTCAAGGAATACAAGACCACCGACGAGCGCGACCTCGATCTGAAGTCGGGGCGCATCGACGCGGTCCTCGACGACTATCCGACCGTCGCGGCGGCGGTCGAGAAGCCCGACGCCAAGGACTTCGCCATCGTCGGCCCCGAATTCACCGGCGGTCCATTCGGCGTCGGCGAGGGGATGGGCATTCGCAAGTCGGACGCCGACCTGACCGCGAAGTTCAATACCGCCCTTGCAGCGGCTTTTGCCGACGGCTCGGTCAAGAAGTACAGCATGAAGTGGTTCAAGATCGACACCACCCCGTGAGGCCTTGAGGCTGAGCCGCTCCGCCGGATCTCTTGACATCGTCCCTGGCGGAGCGGCGCATTTGCGAGGAGCGGCGATCGCGTGGGCGGCTTGAGCATTTTCGGTTTTGGCCCCGGCGGCTGGGGGTTGGCGCTGCTCCAGGGCGCGGCGATGACATTGCTCGTCTCCGCGTGCGGACTGGCGATCGGGGCCGCGCTCGGCGCGCTGGTCGCATGGGCGCGGCTCTCGGGCGTGCGGATCGCGGGGTGGATCGGCGAGGCCTATGCGGCGCTGTTCCGAGGCCTGCCTGAGCTTCTGGTGGTCTATTTCGTCTATTTCGGCAGTTCGACCTTGCTGACGAACGCCGCGCACGCCGTCGGCTACGAAGGGTTCCTCGGCGTTCCCTCGTTCGCGGCCGGCGCTCTCGCTGTCGGGGTGATTTCGGGCGCCTATCAGGCCGAGGTGTTCCGGGCCGGATATATCGCCATCGCCCGCGGCGAACTGGAGGCCGCGGTCAGCGTCGGCATGACCCGCGTCCTGATGTTCCGGCGCATCATCGCGCCGCAGGTTCTGCGTTTCGCGCTGCCCGGACTCGGCAACCTTTGGCAGGTGGCGCTGAAGGACTCGTCCCTCATCTCGGTCACCGGCCTGTCGGAGCTGATGCGCGTCAGTCAGGTCGGCGCGGGATCGACGCACAGGCCCTTCGCCTTCTATCTCGGCGGCGCGGTTCTCTACCTGGTGATGACAATGATATCGAACCGGCTGTTCGATCTGGCCGAAGCGCGCGCGACCCGCGGCTTGCGTCGCGCGCCTGGGCGGGCGTGATGGACTGGGGGCTCGTTTCCAGCATCTTCGTCCGGCTCATGGGCGCGCTGCCGCTGACCCTCGAAGTGTGGGCGGCGTCGGTCGTCCTCGGCGCCGCGATCGCCGCCGGCGTGACATGGATGCGCGTCAGCGGCTCGAGGCCCTTGGAGCTGCTCGCGCGCGCCTACGTCTCGGTATTTCGCGGCACGCCGCTGCTGATCCAGCTGTTCATCGTCTACTACGGGCTGTCGTCGTTTCCGGCGGTGCGCGCCAGCATCTTCTGGCCGTTCCTGCGCGACGCCTTCGGCTGCGCCGTGCTGTCGTTCGCGCTCTGCACCGCGGCCTATCAGAGCGAGATCTTTCGCGGCGCGCTGCTGGCGGTTCCGCACGGACAGATCGAATCCGCGCGCGCGTGCGGCATGTCGAGCCTGCTGCTGTTCCGGCGCATCGTCTTTCCGATCGCGCTGCGTCATGCGCTGCCAGCCTATTCGACCGAGATGATCTCCATGGTCAAGGCGACGGCGCTGGTGTCGCTGGTCACGCTCTGGGACGTGCTGAGCGTCGCCCTCAAGATCCGGAACGACACGCTCGTGACCTATCTGCCGCTGGTCGTCGCCGGCGCCATCTATTTCACCGTGAACTTCGCCCTCGGCGCCGCGTTCCTGGCGTTGGAGCGCCGGCTCTCGCCGCATCTGCGCCGACGCCCGAATTGAAGGTCGACAACCATGCCGGCAGCCGTCTCCGCCTTGTCCGTCGTCGATCTGCGCAAGCGGTTCGGGACGCTTGAAGTTCTCAAGGGCGTGTCGCTGACCGCGAATGACGGCGACGTGATCTCGATCCTCGGCTCCTCCGGGTCCGGCAAGAGCACGTTTCTGCGCTGCATCAATCTCTTGGAGACCCCCGATGACGGCGTTGTCTCGGTCGCCGGCGAGACCATCAAGATGCGCCGGCGCCGCGATGGCCAGTCCGAGCCGGCCGACCGGCGGCAGGTCGACCGCATCCGCTCCGAACTGGCGATGGTGTTTCAGAACTTCAATCTCTGGTCGCACATGACGGTGCTGGAAAATCTGATCGAGGCCCCGGTGCACGTGCAGAAGCGTCCGCGCGCGGAATGCGTCGAGGAGGCGCGCGCGCTGCTGGCCAAGGTCGGCATCGCCGACAAATGGAGCCATTATCCGGCCCATCTCTCCGGCGGCCAGCAGCAGCGCGCCGCGATCGCGCGGGCGCTGGCGATGCGGCCGAAAGTGATGCTGTTCGACGAGCCGACCTCGGCGCTCGATCCGGAGCTGGTCGGCGAAGTGCTGCGCGTGATGCGCGCGCTCGCCGAGGAAGGCCGCACCATGCTGGTCGTCACCCACGAAATGGGGTTTGCGCGCGACGTCTCGACGCGGGTGATGTTCCTCCATCAGGGGCTGGTCGAGGCCGAAGGTCCGCCGGACGAGCTTTTCGGCGCCTCCAAATCCGAGCGCTTTCGCCAGTTCATATCGAAGGATCGCGGCTAGGCGCTCTCGGTTGGGCGGACGCCGGTTTCGCCGGCGCCGCGCTCGCTGGCGCGGCGTCATCGCGCCGGCGTCGAGGCCATCGCAAACGGAGCCACGCGCCGACATGCCTCGCCTGTTCACGGGACTGGAATTGCCGGCGAGCGTCGCCGGCCAAATGGCGCTGGCGCGCGGCGGCGTCGTCGGCGCGCGCTGGCTCGATCCCGAGGACTACCATATCACGCTGCGCTTCCTCGGCGACGTGGACGGGCGCCTGGCGCGCGACGTCGCCGAGACGCTGGGCGAAATCCGCCGGCCGACGACGCCGGTCCGCTTCGAGAGCTTGAGCTGGTTCGGCGCCGGCCGGCCGCGCGCGATCGTGGCCAAGGTCAAGCCGGACCCGGCGCTGATCGACCTGCAAGCCGAGCAGGAGCGACGGCTGCGGCGGGTCGGCGTCGCGCCCGAGACGCGCAAATTCACGCCGCACGTCACGCTGGCGCGACTGCGCGGCGTCGGCGTCGTGGCGATGGCGGACTATCTCGCCTCGCGCGGCGCGCTCGCCGTCGAAGCCTTCACCGCCGAGCGTTTCGTGCTCTATTCGGCCCGCGACGGATCCGGCGGCGGACCTTATATCGTTGAGGCCGCCTATCCGCTAATATAGCGCCGTCGCTTGACGCGACGCGGGTTGGGCCTAGTCGCCGTTGGCCGCAAAGCGGTTCTGGTTCGGGCGGCGACGCGCCGCTGCGATCGAGCTATGAGCCTCGCCGCCTTTTGGATACTTTGTTTCTGGGGGTTGCCGAGAGAGATCAGAATGACCCTACGAACCCGCCTGACGGAGCGTCTCGGCGTCAAGCATCCGATCATCTCCGCCCCGATGGGGCTTTTCTCGGGCGGCAGGCTCGCCGCGGCGGTAACCCGCGCCGGAGGACTCGGATTGATCGGAGGCGGCTACGGCGACGGCGACTGGCTGCGTCGGGAGTTCTCCGAGGCGGGCAACGAGCGGGTCGGGTGCGGCTTCATAACTTGGTCGCTGGCGAAGAGGCCGGAACTGCTCGACGAAGCGATGGCGAGATCGCCGGCGGCCGTGATGCTATCGTTCGGATCGCCGGCTCAATTCGCCGCGCGCATCAAGCGCTCCGGGGTCCTGTTGATCTGTCAGGTCCAATCGAAGGCGCACGCCATGGAAGCCGTGCGCGCGGGCGCGGACGTCATCGTCGCCCAGGGCAGCGAAGCTGGCGGTCACAGCGGCAATCGGTCGACCCTTACCCTGGTGCCGGAGGTCGCCGACCTTCTTGCTGAAAGCGCGCCGGATACGCTTCTTGTCGCAGCAGGCGGCATCGCCGACGGCAGAGCGCTCGCGGCGGCATTGATGCTCGGAGCGGATGGCGTTCTAGTCGGCTCGCGGTTCATCGCCAGTCTCGAGGCGGCGACTCCGGAAGGCTTTCTGCCTGCGATCGCCGCGGCCGATGGCGACGCGACCATCAAGACGACCGTGATCGATATCGTCCGCAACTATCAGTGGCCCGGAGACGAGTTCAGCGCCCGGGCGCTCAAAAACCGCTTTGTGAGTTCCTGGCACGGGAGGGAGCCAGCCCTAGCGGAAAGCGCGACCAACGCCGCGGAGAAAGAGAGCTATTGGCGCGCGTTTCACTCAGGAGACGCCGACAACGCCGGGGTGATGATCGGCGAAGCGGTGGGCCTGATCCATGACGCGCAGCCTGCGCGCATGATTTTGGAGACGATGGTTTCCCAAGCCGAGCGACTGCTCGGAACGGGCAATGAGCGAATCGTCTGACCACAGGACTCGTTGCGCTTGACCCCGATCATCGACGCCGCGCGCCGCCGTGTCTCCTTGAACCCGCGCGATCCGGACTTCTTCGATGATCCTTATCGCGCCTATCACGCCATTCGCGCCGAGGCTCCCGTGTTCTTCTGGGAGGATTACGGCTTCTGGTGCTTCGCCCGCCACGCGGATGTGTCGGCGCTGCTGCGCGACCGGCGCTTCGGCCGGCAGATCCTGCACGTGATGAGCCGCAAGGAGCTGGGCTGGCCGGAGCCTTCGCCTCGCCTCGCCCCGTTCGACGCCATCGAACGCTCGTCGCTTCTGGAGCTGGAGCCGCCCGAACACACCAGGCTGCGCAATCTCGTCAATCGCGCTTTCGTGTCGCGACAGATCGAGAGGCTCGCGCCCCGCGTCGCGGCGCTGGCGCACGAGAGGATCGACGCCTTCGCGCGGCAAGGCTCGGTCGACCTCATCGCCGCGTTCGCAACGCCCATTCCGGTCGCCGTCATCGCCGATCTTCTCGGCGTGCCGCGGGCGATGGGACCGCAACTCCTCGACTGGTCGCATCGCATGGTGGCGATGTATCAGTTCGGCGTCACGCCCGCGGTCGAGTCGCGCGCGGCCGAGGCTTCGCGCGCGTTCGCCGAGTTCATTGGCGGCTACGCTCGCGCGCGGCGCCACGATCTTGGCGACGATCTCATCAGCCAGCTCCTGATCGCCGAAAGCGACGGCGGCCGATTGAGCGAGGACGAACTGGTCTCGACCTCGATCCTGCTGCTCAACGCCGGTCACGAGGCGACCGTCAACGCGATCGGCAATGGCGTCAAGGCGCTGCTGGAGCGCGGCGTCGATTGCGGCCGCGCCTTCGCGGCCAGGGACAGCACGGCCGCGACGATCGAGGAATTGCTGCGGCTCGACCCGCCGCTGCATCTGTTCACCCGCTACGCGCTCGAGGACGTCGAATTCGCCGGCCTCAGCCTGAAGAAGGGCGAGAAGGTCGGCCTGCTGCTCGGCGCCGCCAATCGCGATCCCGCGCGCTTTCCCCTGCCCGACGCGTTCGACGGCGCGCGGACCCCCAATCCGCATGTCAGCTTCGGCGCGGGAATTCACTTCTGCGTCGGGGCGCCGCTGGCGAGGCTGGAGATGGCGACCGCGCTGCCGATCCTGTTCGCCCGGCTGCCCGGCCTGCGGCTCGCCGAGCCGCCGCGACGCCGCGACGCCTATCACTTTCATGGCCTGGAGGCGCTGACGGTCGAATGGACCCGATAGGCCGCCGGCCGCGTCAGGGCTTTGACCGCGCCTCGGCGCGATCCCGTTCGTTTTTGCCGACGGGAGGTTTGCGGCGCGGGCCGGGGAGGCTATAGGCATGAACGCGAGACCCGCGCTGCGGGCGCAGGCGTCGCCCCGACCCGGAGGCGCTTGGCAAGAGGTCGGCGATCGAAAACAGGAGCGGCGCGAACCGGTAATGGTGTTTTCTTCGATCACGTTCCTGTTCTATTTTCTGCCCATTTTCATCGCGAGTTATTTTTTAACTCCGACAATCCTTGGCAAGAATATTATCACTCTGGCGTTCTCTCTTGTCTTCTACGCCTGGGGCGAGCCGAGATATCTGCTGATTCTTCTTTTTTCCATTGCCTTCAATTACGTCGCTGCAATTCTGATCGACGGCAACGCCGGAACGGCGCGTAAATTTGCGCTCGCCGTCGCGGTGACCGGCAATCTGTTGGTGCTGGGCGTGTTCAAATACGCCAATTTCCTCACCGCCAATTTCAACTCGCTGCTTGCCCCTTTCGGCCACAGCGTCTGGGAGACGAAGATCGAACTTCCGCTCGGGATCTCGTTCTTCACCTTCCACTGTCTATCATACATCATCGACGTGTATAGACGGCGTTTCATGGCCAATCGCAATCCGATCGATGTCGCGCTGTATATTTCGCTGTTTCCCCAGCTCGTCGCCGGACCGATCGTCCGTTACAAGACGGTCGCGCGCCAACTCGACCTGCGAAGGGCCACCCTGGGCCGCGCCTCCGTCGGCGCGCGCATTTTCATCGTCGGCCTGGCGCAAAAGGTGCTGGTCGCCGACATCGTCGCGCCGCTGGCGCAAACCGCGTTCGATCACATCCCCGATCGTTCGATGATCGAGGCCTGGATCGGCCTCACGGCCTACACGATCCAGATTTACTTCGATTTCGCCGGCTATTCGAACATGGCGATTGGCCTCGGCGTCGTGCTCGGCTTTACGTTTCCCCGCAATTTCCGCATGCCGTATACGTCGTACTCGATCACGGAATTCTGGCGCCGCTGGCACATGTCGCTGTCGTCGTGGCTGCGCGACTATCTCTACATTCCGCTCGGCGGAAGCCGCGGACGCGACATTCAGACCTACCGCAATCTCGTCATGGTGTTCCTGCTGTGCGGGCTGTGGCACGGCGCGAACTGGACCTTCGTGTTGTGGGGCGTGTGGCACGGCGCCTTCCTGGTCGTCGAACGTCTGGGCCTGCGGTCGATCCTCGCCCGCATCCCCGCCTGGGCGCGTTGGGCCTATGCGCTCATCGCCGTCATGGGCGGTTGGGTGCTGTTCCGCGCCGCCGATCTGACCAGCGCGCTTGGATATTATGCGAGCCTGATGGGCCGAAACGGCGTCAGCGAGATCAGCTTCGACATGCATGACGTGCTCAGCGAGCGGGCGATTTTGACGCTCGGCGTCGGCTGCGTTCTGGCGGTGGCCCCACGCTGGATTCCTCGCTGGCCCGCGCCGCTGTCCGTGCGGGCCGTCGGCGACTTCACTTGGACCTTCGCACTGCTGATCTTTTCGATGGTCACCGTCGCGGCCGGGGCCTACAGCCCGTTTCTCTATTTTAAATTCTGATTCCGACATGCTGTATCGCTATCGACGATATCTCGCCGTGCTGTGTTTCATGCTGCTGGCCACGCCGCTGGTCGCTGGAATCGTCTGGCCTGACGCCCCCGAATTGATTCTCGAGGAAAAACGCCGGCCCGCCCCGGCGCCGACGGCGCCCGAAAGCTGGGGCGGATTGATCGCGTTTCCTGGCCAGGTCGACGCTTTTCTGAAGGATCGTTTCGGCTTGCGGCAAAAGATGATCCGCCTTCACAAGGATTTGGCGAAACCCCTGCTCTTCAAGGAGAACAACGTGGTCGTGTACGGCCGCAGCGGGCGCATGTACGCTCTGGCCGGCGATATGGTGCTCCAGAGCGCGGGCCGGGTTCTCCGCACGAAAAAAATCTCCGAGGCGGCCGATATGCTGTCGGAAATGCGCGACGCGCTGGCGCGATGCGGCGCACGACTGCTTGTCGCCCCGCCGCCCAACTCATCCACGATTTACCAGGACGATCTTCCGCTCTGGGCGCGAAACCCGGGAAAGAAGACCGAATATGACCTTATGCTCGAGGACCTCGCCGCGCGAGGAGTCAAGGCGATCGACCTGCGGCCGGCGCTGACTGCGGCTCGAGCCGACGGGCCGACTTATCTCCTAGACGATCTGCACTGGAACGCGCGCGGCGCGGTGGCCGGGTTCAACGCGATCGTGGAGGCGGACGGGCATCCCGACTGGCGAATTGATCCGGGGTCGGCGCTCGGTCCGATGACGAATCGCAAAGGCGGCGACATCGCCCTGCTGCTCGGCGTCCAGGACGACGTGAGCGAACGCACCGAAACCCTGAACCTGCCTCCTGGAGGCAAGACGCAGAATTTGTCGGAAGGGGATATGCCCGATCACGTCATCACGTCGGGAAAGCCGGGCCCGACGATCATGGTGATCGGCGACTCGTTCACGACCGCGTATTTTCCCCTCATGCTCTTGCCGCATGTGGGACGCGCCATCTGGATCCACCATCAGCATTGCGGCTTCGACTGGAAGTGGATCGCCAAATTCAAGCCGGACGAAGTCTGGTGGACGCCGGTCGAGCGTTTCCTGACTTGTGACCCGGGCGCGCACCCGATCGATTTTGCCGGATGAGACGATCAGAGGGCCGGCTCAACGCGCTGAGGCGCCGAATTTCCGCCTCGCACATCGGGTCGATCGGCGGCGCGGCGGCGAGCGCACAGGCGATGATTCGGCGGACGATCGCCGTCGCGTCCGCCTTTTTTCCTCCCTTTCCGTCATGTCGGCTTTGATCAGACATGCTGTTCCGCTATCGACGATATTTCGCCGTGCTGAGTTTCCTGCTGCTGGCGACGCCGCTGGTCGCCGGCATCGTCGCGCCCGACGGCCCGGCTTCGATTCTCAAAGAAGGGCGTTTGCCCGCGCCGGCGCCGGCGCGGCCCGAGAACTGGCAAGGATTGGTCACGCTTCCCGGTCAGGTCGACGCTTACCTCGATGATCGCTTCGGCCTGCGGGAAAAGATGATCCGGCTGCACAAGGATTTGACCAAACCCTTGTTCGTCAAGGGCAACACCGCCGTTCTCATCGGCCGCGACGGGCGCATGTTCTATCAGGGCAACGAGATGGTGCGCCAAAGCGCAGGGCTCGTCCTGCGCGACCGGAAAGTGGCGCAAGCCGCCGACCTGCTCGCCGCGATGCGCGACGCGCTCGCGCGGCGCGGCATACGCTTTCTCGTCGCCGTGCCGCCGAACGCCTCGACGATCTACCAGGACGATCTTCCGATCTGGGCGCAAAGCGGGGGAAAGAAAACCGAATATGACCTGTTTCTCGACGACCTCGCCGCGCGAGGCGTCAAGGCGATCGACTTGCGGCCGGTCATGAAGTCGGTCCGGTCGGAAGGACGGGCCTATCTCATGCACGACGCGCACTGGACCGCGCGCGCGGCGCTGGCGGGGTTCAACGCAATCGTGGAGGCCGATTCCCACCCCGACTGGCGGCTCGATCCCGCGACCTCTCTGGGGCCGCCGGCCGAGCGCAAGGGCGGCGATGTCGCGCGAATCCTCGGCGTCCAGGACGACGTTTCCGAACAGAGCAAACCTCTCGCCCTGCCTGTCGCGCGGCAAAATCGAGGATTTGTCCGAAGGGGCGATGCCCGATCATGTCATTACGACCGATAAGCGCGGCCCGACGATCATGGTGATCGGCGACTCGTTCACCGCCGACTATTTTCCGCTGATGCTGTCGCAGCATGTCGGACGCGCCATATGGCTGCATCACCATCAATGCGGCTTCGATTGGAAGTGGATTGACAAATTTCATCCCGACGAAGTCTGGTGGACGCCGACGGAGCGTTTCTTGATTTGCGACCCGGGCGCTCGTCCGATCGGTTTCGACGGATGAGGCGAGCCGAATCGGTTCCGAACGCGTCGGGGCGTCTGATCTCCGGTTCGCTTTTTGAGCGGGTCGGCGGCGAGGCGGGCGGAGATTTGGAGATGATCCTTTCGACGATCGCCGTCGCGGCGGGCCCAAATCGCCCGATCGCGCACTCTCGGTCCTGATCGGACATGTTGCCCCGATATCGTCGGTATTTCGCCGTTCTGGCGTTCCTGCTTCTCGCCATTCCGCTCGCCGTCGGAATCGTGCGGCCCGACGGTCCGGCCGCGATCCTCAAAGAAGGACGCAGGCTCGCGCCGGCGCCGCAGGCCCCCACGAGCGGCGCCGACTGGCTCGCGCTGCCCGGGCGGGTCGACGACTTCCTGAAGGATCATTTCGGCCTGCGGCAGGTCCTGATCCGCGTGCACAAGGATCTGACCAAACCATTGCTCGGTCTGGGGAACGACTCGGTCCTGATCGGCCGCGACGGACGCATGTTCTATCTCGGCGAGGAGACGGTGCGCCAAAGCGCCGGACTGGTTCTGCGCGACCAGGCCGTGTCCGACACGACCCAACTGCTCGCCCGGATCAATGTCGCCCTGGCGAACCGCGGGATACGCTTTCTGGTCGCTTTGCCTCCGAATTCGGCGACGATCTATCAGCGCGATCTCCCGGACTGGGCGCAGAACCGCGGAAAGCCGACCGAATACGACGTGTTTCTGCATCAACTCGCCGCGCTGGGCGTTCCGGCGGTCGACTTAAGGCCGGCCATGAGAGCGGCGCGAGCGCAAGGGCCCGCGTATTTCATGCACGATTCGCACTGGAGCGCGCGCGGCGCGCTGGCGGGGTTCAACGCCATCGTGGCGGCGGACTCCCATCCCGACTGGCGGCTTGACGCCAAGTCCGCGCTCGGGCCGCTGACGGCGCGCAAAGGCGGCGATCTGGCGCGGCTGCTTGGCGTCGAAGACAATGTGACCGAGCAAAGCGAAGACCTGACCCTGCCGTCCGGAACGAAGGAACTCCTGTCTTCGGACACTTTCGGCGATTACGTGGAGACCTCGGACAGGCCCGGCCCCACGATCATGGTCATCGGGGACTCGTTCACCGGGGGTTACTTTGCTCAAATGCTCCTCCAGCACGCCGGGCGCGTCGTATGGTTGGACCTGCGGCACTGCGGTTTCGACTGGAAGGCGATCGACAAATATCGCCCGAGCGAGGTCTGGTGGGCGCCGACGGAGCGCTTTCTGGTCTGCGGACCGGGCGTGCGCCCCGAAAATTTCGCCGGATAGCGACGGGCGCGCCGGGCCGGCCGGCGCCGAAGCTGGCCGGAAGCAAGGAGTGAGCCGGGAATGAACGAAGAGGGCGAGGGGATCGCAACGGCTCGCGCCGCACTGGTTTTCGGCGGGGCGCGGTCCGGCAAAAGCGCTTATGCGCAGGGCCTGGCCGAGGCGGCCGCGTCCGAGCGGCTCTATCTCGCGACCGGCTCGGCGGGCGACGCCGAAATGGCGGCCCGCATCGCGCGCCATCGGGCGAGCCGAGGCGCGGGGTGGTCGACGCTCGAGGAGCCGCTCGAGCTTGGCCAGGCGCTGGCCCGGCGTGCACGCCCCGGTTGCATCATCCTCGTCGACTGCCTGACCTTGTGGCTCAGCAACCTGATGCTCGCCGGGCGCGATCCGGGGCCCGAGATCGCTCGATTGGCCGGGGTGATCGGAGCGCTCGCCGGCCCGGCGATCCTCGTATCCAACGAAGTAGGAATGGGCATTGTGCCGGAGCACAGGCTCGGTCGTGATTTCCGTGACGCGCAGGGCCATGCCAACCGGGAGATCGCCCGGGTCTGCGATGTGGTCGTCTTGGTCGCCGCGGGGCTTCCGGTCCTTCTGAAGCCGACGCCGCGGCCGGCGGTCCAATTGCGCTGAACGAGGCTGCCTTTTTTCACGAAAATCGCTGGCGACTCAGGCCGGTGGTGGATTAGCATTCGTCCGGGCCGGGGGTCGGCCCCAGGGCTCAGGCAACGTTAACCGATTCGTGACGAGACTTGGCCGGAATGCTTCGTCTTTTCGAGCGCCAGACGGCGGAACCTTCGCCGCATTTCGACGTCGTCCATGGCGGCGAGGTCTATCGCGTCGCGTTGCGACGCGTCGCCGACGTCGCTACGCTTCACCCTCAGGGTGCGAGCCGCAACTCGCGACGTGCTGTTGACCATGCCGGCGCGCTCCTCGCTCAAGGCGGCGCGCGAATTCGCAGAGCGGCACGCCGCCTGGATCGGAGTGCGGCTGGCGCGGCTTCCGCCTCCCGTCGCCTTCGAGCCGCGCGCGACCACTCCGCTGCGCGGCGTCGATCATCGCATCGTTCATAGACCGGGCCAGCGCGGCGTCGTCTGGGTGGAGAAGGGCGAACACGGGCCGCTGATCTGCGTCTCGGGCGAGCGGCCGCATGTGCCGCGCCGCGTCGCCGACTTCCTGAAGCGCGAGGCGCGCAAGGATATCGAGGCCGCGGTCGCGCGCCACGCCAGGCAGCTCGGGGTGACGCCGAAGCGCATCGTCCTGCGCGATACGGTCAGCCGCTGGGGCTCATGCTCGTCGACGGGCGGGCTCAATTTCTCATGGCGTCTGATTCTCGCGCCGCCGTTCGTGCTCGACTATCTCGCCGCGCACGAGGTCGCGCATATCAAGTACATGAATCATTCGCCCCTGTACTGGAAACTCGTGCGCCGGGCGTTCCCCGAAACGGACCGCGCCGAGACGTGGCTCAAGATCCATGGCGCGAACCTGCACCGCTTCGGGGCGGCGTCGGAGTAGTCTGCGCTCCCGCGCTTCAGGGGCCGAAAGACGCCCCTATCTCGACGGGGTTGTCCGCGTGGCGCGTTTGGGCGCCCTCAGGTCATCCGTCGCAGCGCGTCGAACAACAATTGCAGATCCTGCGGGCGCGACAGTCTGTGGTCGCCGTCCTTGATCAGCGTCAGCGTCGCCGGATCGCCGCCGAGCCGCTCCATCAGCTTGAGCGCGTGGGCGGCGGGCACGTCCTCGTCGCGCATGCCCTGCATCACGACGACCGGGCAATGGGTGCGGATCATGTTGCCGAACAGCAGATGCCGGCGTCCGTCCTCGATCAGCGCGCGGGTGAAGCAATCCGGCTCTTGGGAATAGGCCGAGGGCCGGCGCCATGCGCCATCCTCGATGATCGCGCGCCGCGCGTCATCGAGACGCCCGCTCCCAGATCAGCGCCTCGGTGAAGTCGACCGCCGGCGCGATCAGGATCAGGCCCGCGAGGCGTTCCGTCTCGCCGGCCTGGTGGAGCGCGCGCGCGGCGAGCAGCGCCAGATACCCTCCCATCGACGAGCCGAGAATCACTTGCGGGCCTTCGCTCTCGGCCCGCAAAATCGCCAGCGTCTCCTCCAGCCAACGCGAGATCGTGCCGTCCTCGATTCGCCCGTCGGAGCGGCCGTGGCCCGAATAGTCGAAGCGCAAAAGGCCAAGGCCCCTCCGCTCGGCCTCCTGGTCGAGCGCGCTCGCCTTGGTCGAATCCATGTCGGAGCGAAATCCGCACAGCCAAATGAGCCCTGGCGCCCCGGTTCGCACTGGCGCGCGGCGGCGAAAGGCGATACGTCGTTGATTTGGGGGATTCCCCACCATGAAATCTTGCGGCTGCTCGTTCGACAAACTCAGTTCGCCCCCATGATGCGCCCCACCAATCGCGCCTTGACCCGCGGCGGCCTCGACGCAAACGACCTCGGCGGCTTGGCCGAGCCGGCGGCTGGTGTCAATCGCGCCTTCGTTGCGACATTTGCCTCGGCGCGGCGAATTCGCGCGTGAAGATCGATCCGCTTTCCCCTTTTGGACGCGGAACAAACGCCCCGCTCGCGGGCCGCACGGTTCTCCAGATCGTACCCCCCGTCGCCGCCGGCGGCGACGAGCGCTCGACGCTGGCGGTCGCCGCCGCCCTCGTCGAAGCTGGCGCGCGCGCGCTGGTGGCCTCCGATCCGAGTGAACTGGCGAGCGAGCTGCACGCGGTCGGCGGCCTGCACGTTCCGTTTCCGGCGGCGACGAAGAATCCGCTCGCCTTGTCGCTCAACGTGCGGCGTCTGGCGCGAATCCTCGAATCCGAGCGGGTCGAACTCGTGCATGCGCGCTCGCGCGCGGCGGCGTGGACGGCGCTCGGGGCCTGCCGCAAATCGAAGCGGGCGTTGGTGACGTCTTTTCAGGGCGATGGCGCGGGCTCGTCAACCCGCACGAGCTTCGAATTGGCCCTCGCCGCGGGCGATCTCGTGATCGTATCCTCGCAATACGCGGCTGACCGCGCGGCCGAGATCTTCCCCGCCGCGCAGACGCGGCTCAGGGTGGTGCGGCCGGGAATCGACCTCTCTCGACTTGTCGCCGAAAGCGTCGGGCGCGAGCGCGTGGCCAAGGTTCGCGAGGCCTGGGGCGCGGCGGCGCATGTGCGCGTCGCGCTGGCGCCCGCGCGCCTCGAGGTCGGCCGGGGCCAAAGAACGCTGATCGAAGCGGCCGCGCTCATCAAGGGCCGGGGCCTCGACGACGTCCGTTTCGTGCTCGCGGGCGACGCGGCGAAACCCGCCTTCGCCCGCGAGCTGGAGACGCTCGCCGCGCAGCGCGGAGTCGATTCCCTTGTCGCACGGACCGGGGCGCCGACCGACCGGCCGGCGGCCTTCATCGGCGCGACCGTGGTCGTTTTTCCCGCGAACGACAGCGAGGGCGTGACGCGCACGATCATCGAGGCCGCCGCGCTGGGCGCCCTGACCATCGTCTCCGACGTCGGGCCGGCGCGCGAATTCGTCGCCGCTCCGCCGCACGCCGCCGCCGAAGCGCGCACCGGTTGGCTGGTTCCGCCCCGCGACGCGACGGCGCTCGCCGAGGCGATCGAAGCGGCGTTCACCCTGGGCGCATCGGCGCGCGAAGCGGCCCGGCGCCGATCGCGCGCCCACATCGCCCAACACTATTCGATCGAACGCATGGCCCGCGACACGCTCGGCGTGTACGCCGAGGCGTTGGGCCGGTGACGCACAGAGTTTCGCGGCGAGCGAATACGGGACGCGCTCCCGCCCTGAACGGTCACCGCTGAACGAAGTGGAAAGCAGCGCTTTTCTCAGCGATCTGCTGCATCAGCGAGATCTCGCCGACCGGTACGTCGCGCACGATGTCGCGCCCGACCAACGCGAGATTCCGCCACGTATCGTCGCCCGCCGCGGCGCCGTCCTTCAGCGCGAGCGCCGACCGCGCGCACTGGGTCGCCCAGAAAGCGCGCCGGCCGGGAAGATAGCTTCCGAGCAGCGCGCGAGCGCCATGACCGATCGAGTCCGTTTTCGTCAGGATCATATCGACTATCTTCGCCGGCCTCGAACCAATTGTCGGCGAAGCTGCCGCCCGCGACGCTCTCATGCGCTTGTCGAATTGTCTCGGCGTGATCGCGGTCCGGGACCTCGGCGAGCGTCGACTCGATGATCTCCGCCGCCGCCGCGGGATCGGGAACAAGCGTGTCGAGGCCGATCGCCTCGACGATCCGAACGAGCGCAAAGGGCGGCGGCGCGTCGAAGGTCAGATTGCAGCCGAGCGCGAGCCGAAGCAGTCGCGTCGCGGTCGCGAGCGAGACCTCGGAGGTCGGCGCGGATGACCCGGCCGCGTCGTTCAATTCGCGTCGCTTCGCTCTTGGACAGATTCTCGAGCATCATGGAAGCGGCCACGCCCGTGGGCTTGATCATGACCGAGGCGACCGTGTAGCGGGACCCGCTCCTGAACGTCGTCCATACGGCGCTCGCGCCCGATCCGTCGCAGACCGAGGCCATCGTCTTGACGACGTTCGCGACGGCGCGCGGGGCCGCGCGGCCGGCAGGCGGGAGCGCCGACTCGATCGAGCGTCGGCGGGCGGGCGTCACCCAAGGGCGGATGATCTCGATCCAACGGCGACACTTGTGGTCCAGGTCGCCGCGCGCGGCGGCGGCCGCGAGCCCGCGGATCGCCGCCTGCGCCAGGGGCTCGTCGCGATCGAGGAGGAAGCCGACGGCCGCCTGGCGCGCGAGCGCGTTCGTTTCGCGCGCAAGGCGCTCGACGAACGCGACCTTGTAATGGAGGGGGAAGATCGCGATCAGGGCGCCGATCGCCTCGCGGAGATCAAATTCGTCGCCCTTACCCGCCGAAGACCATCGGTTGCACAAACGCCCGATAAGCGTCCTCTCCGGTATCGTCGAAAGCCTCCGCATCGAGCGTCCGTCCCATCGCCGCGCGCGCCGCGTCGCCGATGTCGATTTCGGCGCCGGCAAACAGCCGTCCGAGCATGAACAGCACGCCGAGATGGATGGCGTCGCGCCCCGCGGCTTCGTCGATCATCGCGTGGACGTTCTTCATCGTTTCGCGCGCCCGCGCGTCGCCGCCCGCGGCGTCGAGCCGCGTCTGATTCAGCGCCTCGCCGAGATCGGACAATCTCTCCGTGCTCGGCAAGTCGTCGGGATCGTCGGGCTGCGCGGACAGCAGTTCCTCGAGCATGCCCTCGAGACTGTCCTCGTCGAGCGGGAACTCGTTGGCGAGCAGCCGCCGCAGGGCGCCGATGTCAACGCCGCCGAACAGCGTCTCGCGCGCGCTAGGGCGGCGTTTCCGGGGCGGCGCCTTTCGCGGTCTGCTGACAGGCTTCTTCATGGCGCTTCCTGCATTCAGGCGAATCAGACGATCAAGCCTAACGCACGGGCAGCCGCTGGACCAACCGCCCGCGACTCTCGACCATGAGCCTTTCCACAAGCTTCGCCCCCGCGCCCGCCTCCCTCGACGCTGAAGCGCCGCCCAGGGACGGCAATCGACGATTGCGCGAAGCGGGATTTGTTCGCAAACCCCGCGGCCGCTTTTTCGAAATCCCGCTTACGCGGCCTTGATGAACGCGCCGGTGCGCAGGTCCGTCAGCGCCTGGCGGATTTCCGCCTGGGTGTTCATCACGATCGGCCCGTGCCAGGCGATCGGTTCGCGCAAAGGCCTGCCGGAGACGAGCAGGAAGCGCACGCCCTCATCGCCCGCCTGGACGCTGATCTCGTCGCCCGAACCGAACACCACCAGCGAGCGGTTGCCGACCGCGTCGCGGACCAGAATCTCCTCGCCGCCGACCTGCGCTTCCCGCAGCACGCCAAACGGCTCCGAGGCGTCGGCGAAACTGCCCGAGCCCTCGAAGATGTAGGCGAAGGCCTGGCGGAAATCCTCGACCTCGAGGCGCTTGCGCTTGCCCGGCGGCACGAACACGTCGAGATAACGCGGCTCGGCGGCGACGCCGTCGACCGGCCCGCTCTTGCCCCAGAACTCGCCGCAGATCACCCGCACCCGCGTCCCGTCGTCGTCGACCACCTCGGGGATCGCCGTCGCCGGCACGTCCTGGTAGCGCGGCCGCGTCATCTTCAGATTCGCCGGCAGATTGGCCCATAGCTGGAAGCCGTGCATCCGGCCTTTGGCGTCGCCCGTCGGCATCTCCTGATGCATGATGCCGCTGCCGGCGGTCATCCATTGCACGTCGCCCGCGCCGAGCTTGCCGCGGTTGCCCAGACTGTCGCCGTGGTCGACGCTGCCCGCCAGCACGTAGGTGATCGTTTCGATGCCGCGATGCGGATGCCAGGGGAATCCCGCCTGATAGTCCTCGGGCCGGTCGCCGCGGAAATCGTCCATCATCAGGAACGGATCGAAGTCGGACGTGTCGCCGAAGCCGAAGGCGCGGCGCAGGCGAACGCCGGCGCCCTCCATGGTCGGGCGGGATTGGGAGACGCTTTTGACGGGACGAATGGACATGAAACCTCCAGATCGAAGAAACTGTGGCTCGGCTTCCGAAATACTGCCGTCGCTCGCTGCCTAGGAATGACGAAGCCGCAACAAGTTCTTTGGCTCGGAAGCCCTGTTGGTCACGAAGATAGGAATAGACAGCGGTCGCCGCAAGTATATCAGCCGCGCTGAACATTCCTATCAGCCGGGCCGATCGTCAGCCCGCTTCGGCCTTCCGCCGACGACTGTGGAAGCGGCGGCGCCGGCGGCGACCGCGCGCTCCAGCGCCGCCTGAATCTCCGCGCCCTGCAGTCGCGCGGCCAGAAACGCGGCGACAAAGGCGTCGCCGGCGCCGGTCGGTGTCGATCGCCGCGACGCTCGGCGCTTTCGTTCGCCAGCGCCGCGAGCCTTCCGCCGCCTCGCAGCCGGAAGCGCCGCGCTTGACGACGACGAGCCGATAGCGCGCGGCAAGCCGCGCGCATTGGGTCTCCGGGTCGTCCGAGCCGGCGAGAGTCGCCGCTTCTTCTTCGTTGGGGAACAGGATCGCCGCGCCCCGCGTCCATTCGAGAAAATTTTCCGGCCCGACCTCGCGCAGGAATTCCGCCGAGGCCGGGTCGACGCTGATGGGTCGTGAACCGGCGCGGCGCATGACGTCGAGCGCCGCCGCGCGGGGCGCGGGGGCGAAGAAGGAATAGCCGGAGAGATGGATCATCGAGGCGCGGGCGATCAGCGCGTCCGGAATGTCGCTCGCATCCAGCGCCTCGTTGGCGCCGCGATCGGTGATAAAAGCTGCGCTCGCCGCTCGGGTCGACCAGCGCGACGAGCCGCCCGGTCGGGCGATGCGCGTCGCCGGCGAGCCGCGGAATGACGCCGATGTCGATCAGGCGCGCCGTCTCGCGCCCGACATCGGCCGCGCCGACGCGGGCGACGAAATCGACGTTGACGCCGAAAGACGCGAGCCACGCCGCCTGATTGGCGGCCGACCCGCCCGGCTCGACCGCGATCGACGCCCGCCGGTCCGAGCCCTTCGCCAGCGGCCCCTCGGGCCGGACGATGACGTCGGTCATCACGTCGCCGATGACGAGGATGCGGGGGCGGCGGGGCCGATCGGCGCTAAGCCCACAGGCGTCGGCATATCAAGGCCTCTCCCGCGTTCGAGACAGGGCTCGGATGTTTGTCGGTTGCCGGCGCATGGCGGGCCGGCGTCAGGTCATCGGCTGCAGGGCTTCGCTCACCGCCGACGGGTTGCGCCCGATCACCACCAGGTAAGCGCGGGCGGCGGCGTCGGGCTCTTTGCGCCCCTGTTCCCAGTCCCGCAACGTGCCGAGCGGATCCGAAACCGCGCCGCGAATTGTTCCTGCGACAATCCGAGCGCGCGGCGAATGACCTTCACCTGCGGCGTCCGATTCATTTGCGCCAGCCGTTGCGGCGTCAGCGGCTGCGCGTCCGGATCGGCGAGCGCCGCGGCATGGATTTCCTCATCCGTCATCGCGTCGGCGCGGCGCCAGTCACGGCTGGTTTTCGTCATGATATCTCCTTCGCTCGAATGGCTCCGCCAGCCGGGCCGAGATGATTCGAATCGAGTCGCGCCTCATCGTGTACGCGACAAACAGCAACCGCCGTTCGCTCATGCCGATGAGCGCATATCGCTCTTCGCCGTAGTCCTGGCTCGCGTCCAGCCAGTCGAGCGCGAAGGGGTCCTTGAACGCCTCGCGCGCGGCCTCGAACGCGACGCCGTGATTGGCGAAGTTCGAGGCGGCTTTCGCGTCATCCCATTGGAATTGTCCGTCATTCATCGATATACGCTCAGCCGTAGAGCGGTCAAGGGTCAGACTCGTCGCCGTTCGCCTCTCATGGCCGTCGCTCGGCGCGGTCACTCCAGGTCGAGGCGCTGCTTTCGGCGGATGAACGCGAGTGGACAGGGCGCCCGGCCGGATGCGGCCATCCGGCCCCATTCCTCCATGCGGTTGAACGGGATCGTCTCACGCTCCGATGCGCGGGGAGAGCGGCGCGGAAGTCGGCGGCGGTCGCCCTCAACCGATCCTCGATCACAGCCGGGTCGGAGTAGCGGAGCCCGGCCTCGACGCCATAGGCCACATAGGGGGCGAGCACCTCGAAGCCCACATAGGCCAGCGTGAAGTGCACCGGCCACAGCATCAGGTCGATGTCGCCGCTGCGGCCGTCGTGTTCGTAAGTTGCGCGGCTGGTGCCGACCGTCACCGACAGCATGGCGCGCTTGCCGACGAAGCGGCCGTTCTCGAACCGCTTTTTGCTGGTGTAGGCGGCGCCGTAAGCGAGCACCCGATCGAACCACCCTTTCAGCATCGCCGGCGGCAGATGCCACCACATCGGATATTGCAGGATCAGCAGGTCCGCGCGGTCCATCAGCGCCAACTCGTCCGTCACCGGCTTCGGCAGGCCGCCGGTTTCCGACCCATGCCGCTGCTCGACCTGCGCGTCGAAGCGCGCGGGAGCGGCCCGGCCGACATAATGTTCCGGACGTTCGCAAGGGTCGAAGCCCATCGCATAGAGATCGGACACGGAAACGGTCCAGCCTTCGGCCTCGAGCGCCGTCGATCCCGAACGGACGAGGTGGGCGTTGAAGGACTGAGGTTCGGGGTGCGCGAGAACAAAGTGAGCATGCATCATGCGGCCTTGGCGTTCGTCCGGACGCAGCCGGAGAGCGGGGCTAAAGCCCTCAAAGCCGCGCCAGCTCGACCGCCGTCTGCGCGGCGAGCATCGCGTTGTTCTTGATCAGCGCGATGTTGGCTTCGAGGCTGCGTCCGCCGGTCAGCTCGACGACGCGTTTCAAGAGGAACGGCGTCGCCTCCTTCTTGACCACGCCCTGCTCCTTCGCCTCCGCCACCGCTTCGGCGATGCGCTCCTCGATCGCGCGCTCCTCCATCGCGAACGTGTCGGGGATCGGATTGGCGATCAAGAGGCCGCCGGGGCCGATGTCGCGCTGCAGCCGGACCATGCGGGCGAGATCATGCAGGCCGTCGCAACGGTGGTCGAGCTTGAAGCCTGACGAGCGCGCGTAAAAGGCGGGGAATTCGTCGCAACGATAGCCGACGATCGCGACCCCTTGCGTCTCCAGGAATTCGAGAGTCTTCTCGATGTCGAGAATCGACTTGGCGCCGGCCGAGACGACGGCGACGCGGGTGCGCGCGAGCTCCACCAGATCGGCGGAAATGTCGAACGTCTCTTCCGCCCCGCGGTGCACGCCGCCGATGCCGCCGGTGGCGAAGATTTCGATGCCCGCCAGCCCGGCCACGAACATCGTCGCCGCGACGGTCGTGCCGGCGGAGCCCTTGCGCGCCGCGACCGCGGCCAGATCGCGGCGCGAGGCCTTGACGACGCCGCCGGAGAGCTGGCCGAGACGCTCGATCTCGCTCTGGTCGAGGCCGACCTTGAGCGCGCCGTCGATCACGGCGATCGTCGCCGGAACCGCGCCCATCGAGCGCACCGCCTCCTCGACCGCGCGCGCCGTTTCGACATTCAGCGGGTAGGGCATGCCGTGAGTGATGATGGTCGATTCGAGCGCGACCAACGGCCTGGCGCCCGCGCGGGCTCGTGCGACCTCGGGCGAGAATTTCATCAGATCGGCGGCGCTCATTGCTGAACTCCCTTCGCGAACGGCCGCGATCGGCAGGAAGCCGGATTATCGGCAATCAGCGGCTGGGGATCAATGGCGCCGTGGATTTGAAGTCAGCGGCGATTGGGTTAACTTGACTGAAAGTAACGGCCGACATTCCCGCGAGTCTTCAGGGCGTGCGCCAGAGGGTCAGAAATCTTGGGATCCCACCCGAAGGACGAGAAGCCGGCGGCTCCTCCCGCGACGCCGTCCGATCTCACGGCCGCGGTGAGGCGCGCGCGGATCGAGAACGCCGAACGCGCCGAGGCGATCACCGATCTGCGCGAGATCGAGGCCGCCCGTCTGGCGCTGCTCGAAAGCGCGCTGAAGCCGGTGGTCGGACAGGCGCCGCCGGGCGTCGATCTGTTCGATCTGGCGTTGGCGCCGGGCGAGCATCCGCGCCTGTTCATCGACATGATCGCCTTCGTCGACATGGGGCGCGACCGGCGCACCTATCGCTTTTATCAGGACACGCGCCACGGCCGGGTGCTGATCGCGGAAACTCCGTCGATCGACAAGGTCGCGGCCGCGGTCACCAATTATGTCGCGCGCCGCCTGGTCGAGCGCGAGCGGGCGCTCGCCTCGGGTCGCGGCGAGGGTGAGGCGCGCACGGGCCTCCCCAAGGGGCCGCGCGCGTGGCCGATCGCGAACGTCTCCGAGCGCGCGCCGATGCGCCTCGAGGCCGAGCCGGCCGTGACCGCCGCGGCCACGGCGCCGACGATCCGGCCGAAGCGACGACTGGCGGCAAGGCTCGCCGACGCGTTGAGCTTCGTCTTGATGACGCTCGGCTCGGTCACGCTGATATTTCTGCTCGGCCTCGGGTTCTATCTGGCCTGGACGCTCAGGCTGCGGGAGCTCTGGGCCCATTGGTTCGCCGCGCCGCCGCTCTGATGCGCGCTTGATTCGCCCTTTGTCGCGGGTGACAATCCGCCGCGAACGGTCGATGCTGCGCTCCGCCGCCGGCGGGCTTGGGGGTCGACGCGGACAGAACGCATGACCAACGCCTTCTTTTCCGATCTTCTGGCCTCGATCGCCGATCACGGGCGCTCGGTCCTCAAGCTGACGCCTTGGCCCAAGGACGCGGACAGGAGCGCCGGCTCGCTCGTCGATTTGTGCGGCGCCCTGCTGACGGGACGCGGCGAAGCCTCCGGGGTCGCGCTCGCGGGCGAATTTCTGCGCCGCTATCACGCCCTCGACCCTGCGGACAAGGCGGCGGTGTTTCGCGCGCTCGCCGACGAATTCGGCCCCGATCGCGAGCGGGTGAAGGACGCCGTGGCGCGGTGGGATTTGAACGGCGACCAAGCGGCCGCGAGCGAAATTCACTACGCTTCCGAACCGCGCCGGCAGGAACTGTTCCGGCGGCTCAATCGGTCGCCGGGCGGCACGGCGGCCCTGGTCGCCATGCGCGCCGAACTGCTCGGATTCGTCCGCGAGGACGGCGATCTGTCCGTTGTCGATCGGGATTTCGCGCATCTGTTCGGGTCGTGGTTCAATCGCGGCTTTCTCGTTCTGCGCCGGATCGACTGGTCCTCGCCGGCCGCCGTGCTGGAAAAGATCATCCGTTATGAGGCCGTCCACCAAATCCGCGACTGGGACGATCTTCGCCGGCGCATCGATCCCGACGATCGCCGCTGCTACGCGTTCTTTCACCCCGCTCTGGTCGATGAGCCGCTGATCTTCGTCGAAGTCGCGCTGACTCAAGCGGCGCCCGAGGCGATCGCCCCGCTCCTTGCCGAAAAGCGTCCTCACCTCGCCAAGGAAAAAGCCCGCGTGGCGACGTTCTATTCGATCTCCAATTGCCAGCTCGGCCTCACCGGCGTGAATTTCGGCAATTTTCTCATCAAACAGGTGGTCGAGGAGATCAGACGGGACCTGCCCAAGATCGAGACCTTCGTCACGCTGTCGCCGGTCCCGGGCTTGAGGGCCTGGGTGGACGCTTGCGAGGATCCGAACGTCGAACCGATGGCGAAGGCGGCGCGCGAAATGGCGGCGGACGAGGGATGGCGGGCGGCGCCGGAGAGCGCCCAGCGGCTGCGCAAGGCTCTGGAGCCGCTCGCGGCGTATTATCTGCTGAAGGCCCGGCGTCCGGACGGGCGCGTCGCCGATCCGGTCGCCCGTTTTCATCTCGGCAACGGCGCGCGGCTGGAGCGCATCAACTGGATGGGCGACCTTTCGCCCAAGGGGCTCGCCGAATCCTGCGGCGTGATGGTCAACTATCTCTATGACCTCAACGAGATCGAGCGCAATCACGAGGCCTTCGCCAATCAGGGCGTCGTCGCCGCCTCGAGCGCGGTGAAAAAGATGCTGCCGCCCGCGCGGGCGCGTCCTCCGGCGCCGGCGGCGCACGCGGCGAGCGAATGACGCCGGGAGCGGCGCCGGCGCGGACAGCGGGAATCGATCAGCGGTCGATCGGGCTTTTGAACAACGCGGCGGCGACCCTTCCTTCCGAGAGCGATGCGTGAGGATCGCGTCTCGAAGGAGGATCGCGGACGACATTATTCCGCGGACTGCTGCTCCGAATTCTCGCTTTTCGCCAGCTCGACGACGAGACCGACAATGGATTCGCGAAGGCTCGCATCGCCGATGCTGACGAACGCCCGCTGGAGACGCAATCCTTGGTCCAGCGGGGTCGGATAGACGACGCTTTGACCCGAGCGCCGCTGGCCGTCCTCGGCCGCCTCCCCCCGGCGCCCATCGGCGAAGCGGAAGAAACTCTCGGGCCGCACGTTCAGGGCGCTGGCGATCCGGAGCAGGCGATCGGCGCTGATGCGCTTGGTCCCGCTTTCATATGCGTCGATTTCATCGGGACGAATTTGCAATTTCTTCGCGAGTTGTTCCTGTGACAACCCGCGCAATGTGCGTTGGTCACGCAATCGAAGTCCCAGAAACTCGTCGATTGAGTTGGAAGTGTCGGCGGGGGCGTCGGTATCGCGCGGGGCCGCCATGGCCACCGCGGCCATCGATGCGAACGTCGGCGTCATTGCTGCTTCTCCGTAGGCTAAGACAACGACCCGCCGCGCAAGCCAGAATCATGATTTCTTTGTTGAAAATATGACTGACGCGCGACTGGGCGCCGCTTTCCCCAAATTCCGGGCCGCCGCGGTCGCGCCTTGATTGATCGACTGAAGCCGCCGGCGCGCGGTCGGTGGCGATCGTGACAAAAGGAGAGTAGAATTCCACCTCCGCGGCCGATCGCGCCCGGCCAGCATGGCGGAGGATCCGATGTACGCAGCCATTCGTCAGGTGAAGGCAAAGCCGGGCACGGCGGACCAGCTCGCCGAACGGATCAAGGGCGCGGTTCCCATCATCAGCGGAGTGCCGGGGTTCATGGGCTACTACGTGATCTACGCGCCCGACGACACGGTGACCGCGATCAGCATCTTCAACACCGTCGCGGAGGCTCAGGAATCCAACCGGCTGGCGCTGGCGTGGATCGAGGACAATCTCGGACCGCTCGTCGTCGGATCGGCGACCGCGACCGCGGGGCCGGTGATCGTCCATTCGCTGCCCTGACGTCAATTCTCGGCCCGCGCGCGGACGTGGCGCGCTCCCCGGCGCGCGCCTCAGCCCGAGGTCGTCACGCGCGGCTTCGCCGGCGACGCTTTCGGCGCCGTCACGCTCGCCTCGCCGCCGTCGGCGAAGCGAATCCCGGCTTCCGCGCAAGCCGCGATTCTCTGCACGACGCCGAGCGGATCGCCGGCGCTGCAAGCCATGATGACCGCGGTGTGCGCCGCCTTCGCGCAAGCCGAAAGCGGCGCCGGCATCGGCTTTTGATCCGCGGGCGTCATGCTGCCGCCCGACCAGGCGGCGGCGAAGGCGAGCCAGGTCGTCGGCGCGCGCTGATCGCGCGGCGCTGGCGATCGCCAGCGCGGCGTTGCGATTGTCTTCCTCGGGCGCGCGCACCCATGCCTCGGCGGCGCGAAGGGCCTCGTCGTCGGCGTTTGTCCCAAGCATGGCGCGAACGCACTGGATCGCCCACCACACCGCCTCCCGGCGCGGCAGCAGATGGGCGATGAAGACGATCGAATCGGTCGGGCGCGGCGAGGCGAGCAGGGCGCGCGCATAGTCGAGGGGCGCCGAGTCGTCGGCCGGCGGCGCGACGGCGTAGCTCAAATCCGCGAACGCCTCGAACACATTGCGCGCGGCGGCGAAGCGGATGCGCGAGGACATCTGCGGTTCCCTATACCAGCGGGAGAACGCCGCCGACCGTGCCGGCGCCGATGTTGGCGATCGGAATCGTGACCGGCCCGAGCGAAAGTCGCCGGCCCGATCCCGAAGTTCAACAATGGGGTCAGCGTTGTAATGCCCGACGGCTGGACCATCAGTTGCGAGACCGGCGTCCCGCTGATGGTGACGCCGCTGGCGTCCATCCGGATCTGGGCCGCCAACCCGCCGGGTCCGACGCTGAGCGTGATGCTCGACGCGTCCATCTTGATCTGGGTCCCCACGCCGGCCGGGCCGACATTGATCGTCACGGTCTGGAACGCGTTGAGGGTGAAGTTTCCGCCCCCGGTCGGCCCGCCGACGTTGATCGTCTCGTCGCCGCCGACATTCTCGGTCTGGCTGCCGCCGATGTCGCGCTGCTCGTTGGCGAGCGCCTTGAACATCAAATCGCGCTGCGCAGCGCAGCTTGACCACTTCCTGTCCCGCCGTGTCGTTGAACAGCAGAATATTGTAGCCGTCGCTATTCGGTCGTCGATTTGGTCAGAATTCCCGAATCGGTCTTCTGGTCCGGCAGATCCATCGGGACAGTGTTGGTTCCGTTATAGACCGAACCGACGACGATCGGCCGATCGGGGTCGCCCTCCTCGTATTGCGACCATCACTTCGTCGCCGACGCGCGGAACGAACAGCGCGCCGCGATTCGATCCCGCCCAGAACTGTCCGACGCGCACGCGGCGCGACGGCGTTCTGCTGCTTCCCGGAAATACGGGGTCCCAGTAGAACTGGACCAGCATGCGGCCGAGCTTGTCGACGTCGATTTCCTGATCTTCCTTGCTGATGACTTTCGCCGGCTGCGAACCGACGATCACTGGACGGCGCGTGCGCAGGGGCATGCGATAAGGGATCCAGCTCTGGGAGAGCTCGTAGGTCCCGGAATAGGATCCGTCCGAGTTGGAAGCGCCGCCGCCCGAGCCCGCCGAGGCGTATGACTGGTCGCCGTACCAGTGGCTGCAGCGCAAGATCAGGTAGGTCTGGTCCTGCGAATCCCCGTCGGGCGACGTCCGCTCAATTGTGTAGCCCGGCGTAAGCGACGGCGCGTAGCCGCCCGCGAACCAACGCCGCTCACGCGCATGCTCGGCGTCCAGCCTGACCTACGCCA